>NZ_BAAHYT010000011.1:0-1255000 GCF_054657415.1 Paradesulfitobacterium aromaticivorans
TTCAATAACGCCTTCAGGGCGTTATTTTTATGCTACGAAAGAGGTGAGCTCGAACGGTACAAGATAAGACCTACTCCGACGTTCGCCCCAGGGAGGGAGGACCGTACTCTCTCTTTTGTTATACTTGCCGCCGGTGGATACCAAACACCGCGAATCATGAGATGCGGAAAGAGGGGGTATTTGCCCATGGGCATTTCTGTGTGAAGGAGCCCGACGGGCAGGTGCGGGTGGTATTCGAAAAGGGGATACCAGAATAATAATTTTATGTCTGAAAGGAGCGGTGGGAGTTGGAAGACAATGAAATAATTAAAATTTTACTTGAAGTCAAGTCTGACGTTTCAAGGATAAACGGCAAGCTTGACTCCTATAACGGGTTAAGGGAAAAAGTTGATACTATCGATACTAAAGCAACCGAAACCGATGCCCGGGCAAAATCAAACACCCACCGCATTAATAAGCTTGAAGAAAGCAACACGTGGCTCTGGCGGACAGTTGCAAGCACCTTTATTGCCGCCGGTATTGCCGCGCGGGCAATTTTTAAGTGAAAGGAGTCTTCTAAGTGAGTTATCCAGTTCAAGAACAACTCATACGGTACAACCGCCCTGGCACGTCTCTCTATCCCCAGGGCTTTGTGATTCACAGTACCGCAACTCCTGGAGCTACAGCGCAGAATGAGCATGATTACTTCAACTCCGGGGACAGAGGAGCATCTGCCCATTATTTCGTGGACTGGGAGACAATTATCCGGTGTATCCCGGAAAACGAGCAAGCCTGGCACGCGGGCAAGACGGCCAACAGCCGGTTTCTTTCAGTGGAAATGTGCGAACCCAAGGGCACAGACCAGGCTAAGTTTGAGCAGGTCTGGCAGCGGACCGTTTGGCTCGTGGCTGACGCCTGTGTGCGGTACGGCTGGAATACCAAGGACAACGTATTTTCGCACCGCGGCATATCGGCCATGTACGGTGAAACAGATCACACTGACCCGATCGGGTACCTGGCCCGATATGGGCGCACGTGGGAGCAACTGCTTGCGGCGATTGATGCGGAGATAACCCGTATTAGGGGAGGGGGTGAAGACGTGTTAGATCATGCGGTGGTTTATTTTACGGACCGTGATTTTTCAAGCGCAAGGATCGTTTCGGATAAGCTTGGCGGATGTGCGATGTTCTGCCGAAATGGCCAGTCTGCAGTTCATCCGGAAGCGAAGTCGGCAAAGCATCTGGTGATTATCGGCGGGCCTGAAGTCAAGGACCACCCGAATGTCACAAATTGCTGCGGAGCTGGGGCACCTGAGACGGCGATCCTGGCGGCACAGTATGCTCAAACATTATAAGGAGGGAAAAGTTTATGCCTAGTGATTTATTTACGACCTCGTATTTGGGCTCCTTTGCCGGCCTGGTGGCCGCAACCTACTTGCTGGTGCAATTCTTCAAGGAACCGATTCGCCAGCACCTGAGTGACTGGTGGGTGCGCCTGCTTTCCGTATTTATCGCAGCAGCCATTCAGTTGTTCGTGCTGTATGTCGGCGGCAATTTCACGGTAGAGGCCATCGGCTTGGCCGTGCTTAATGCGTTTCTTATAGCAATAACTGCAGCAGGGATGCATGATTTGAGTCAGCCCAGCACGCAACAACTTACCGCCACTCTTAATACATTTGAGCCAATTATAAGTAAGCCACAAGTTTATGAGGTGAACCCGCCAGTTATTGTGCCCGGGGCGAGTTCTCAGGCGGCTGGAGACCGGGGAGAAGAACCGCCCGGGGAAAATAGTATAAGTATGTAACTTAGTAGAGCCCTCTCTCGCTTAGGCGGGGGAGGGTTTTTTGCTTAATAAAAGAATTATTTTGTTCAATTGTGTGAGCAGGTAAAGTGAATTAAATATAGAATATATAAGCAAATATTTTATGTGAGGTGAAGTAACATGGCCTTTAAGCGGTTGAAGAAGTACTGGTGGGTTTTATTGTTACTTCTGTATTGTGTTATTTTGGTGTACAGACTAGCCGTCGTTGTCCCTGTTAATGGTTATGATGTGGCAACGGTAACAGTTTTCATAGCGATTCTTCAGACACTAATTCAAAATCTTGAACCATTAAAAAGGTTGTTACTTTTTATGTATTTTTGGTTTACTAACATTCAATTTTCTTGGAATTATACTGCTGATTTTTTAGTCCCATCGGCTTCTCTGAGAATTATTAATGAAAGATTTTTGAGAAATTTAATTACAACGGCAATCAGTCAAAATAAGAATCTTAAAAATAATAAGCAAGATATTCAGTATTTTTCTCGCAAAAATGGTATGGAAAGTATTATTACCTTTGATCCTATAGGGGTAAATCTTGAATTTATTAAATCTCAAGGAGATAGCATAGAAGATTTTGAAAATAACACTGCGATGCATTTAACAGTTAAGGGTAAAACGCTTGTTAGATATCGAAAAACTAAAGATGTGCTGGATGAGTTTATAACAAGCGTTTTCTCTGGTTTAGAGGAATCGCTTCAAGATATCCGACATAAAAAATTCGCACTTGAAATAAAATCGGGAGAGCAAGATCACGATTATTTTAAGAGACTCTTTATAAAAGGAATAGAGGGTCAAGAAGTTGATAAATTTAATCTGCAAAAAAAACCAGGCCGATGCTCTGTGCACGCTAGCGAAAAAAGAATATACGTATATTCTTCTAACAGGCAGGATTTAGTTATAAGCGTGAAGAACCTTCTTTTCAAATTGTCAATTTAAGGAGAAGGGGGTAATGTTTTGCCAATTTCAGCAAAACTATTTCACATTGAGCGCTATCCTGTTAATTTACCAATCGAGACTATGCCTACAACAGCTAACTCACAGACCAATATTACCTTAAGAACAAAAGTTGAATTGCTGGGGCATAGTGAGTACGGAACCTTAACCAAACTACAAATCACACACGATTTAGGGCACGATTTTGAAGGAGTTGGGTATTCAAAAGAACAAGGAAGGATTGATGACCTAATACACATTGCGAGTGAAAATGCATTTCCAGCTTTTGTGGACGATGGGCGACAATGGCTAATTAGTGCCTATTCTTCTAAACAAGTTTTTAATGCAGCATTCAAACGCTTACGGGCATGGATGCCAATAGACGCCAATGAGAGTCAGTTGCGAGCAAAGCCAGTAGGTATAGACCTCCTAAGAATGAAAGATTCATATGACCAACAAGCAGAGGGTCCGCAAATAAAAGGTGGTTGGTTTAGTCGCATACAGCTGTTAAATGTAGACGTCGCTTATATAGGAGGTAGTGACGTGGCTACCAGTGAGGATTGGGATCGTTATGAAACTAATGGTCTTATATCAGCAATGCGAGTAGATTATCCTAATGACGACCCTGACCAAGAGCCTTTTAGACTTCTTCTGACTAAAGATGGATCAGTGTTTAGCTACAAGGTTTTCCCGGAGGGGGAGTTCCTAAAACTTATCTTACCGATATTTGATTTTGCTAAGCAGTTTATAACTGAAGATTAGCAATGCTCTCATGCCCCGGTTACCGCGCCGGGGTTTTTATTTTTCAAAGATCAGATATATGTAAAGGCCGACTTTGCAAAGCCAGCTCGATGCGGGTTCCCGCGACCTCCCCGGCATAACGCCGGATCATCGGTTTCGACCAGTTCCCAGCCGGTCCGTAGGCGCTGGTGCGCTCATCAGGCGGGGCTATTTATTTGCCTTGCGAAGATGATATCTTGCACGCCAGTTAGCGTTTATATACGCTCTGCGACACTCATCACTGCAACAGATCCTTTTACTACGGGTATCAAATTGCGTTTTACATATGGGACACTGTCTTAATCCTTTGCGACGCTTGAGATTTCGAGCTGGATTAATGGCATCCTTGTTAACATGATAGTAACTTAATCCCTGACTCCTATCGATTGCCTTTACTGCCCCTACAGCGCATCTAGGGCAGTATCGCTGTTGTCCGGCATTCACGGTATAATCCTGGCCACAGATGACACACTGATCTATGCTGCCAAGAGGACGGTGAGCACCAGTACGTTTACGGCGTTTATAATCCTTATCATGCTTAGCACGCCTTTCTTCCCGGCATGCCGGACAGTACCAGGCGCGTGGACCGCCGGAGAAGGTTTTGCCACACTGTTTACAAGTCTTTGCCGTCAGCATCGTCATCACTCCCGGAGTTACCGAAGACACGCTGCATACCTTGACGCGTCACTAACCAACTCCCTCTGGCCTTACGGGCTTCATTTCCCGCAAATCGTCCTCCGGCCAGTTGGCGCTTAAGCGTGGGCTCTGTGACATTGCCCCATTCTTCCGCCGCCTCCGGGACGGTTATTACATCGTCTATTGTTATAATATCAGCTGGCCCAAATACTTGCCCTTGTGGGCTAACTAAGACGGGTTGATCGTAGCTGCTTTGGGCGTGGTCGGGAGTAAGCCGCCAGCCCCGCCATGGTCCTGTGCCTTGCCATATGTCACTCATAATTCGCGCCTCCTAATAGGAGCCGGGATTGCTCCCGGCCCTTCTCTTTCGCTTAGATCCGGGATATAAGGGACTCATCAAAGACAACTGCTCCATTACCGGTAATCACTGCATCGATCCCGCGCTCGGACAAAATGCGTTCCCAGAGCCAGACAACTAGGGTATCATCATAAGCCTCAGCACTATCGACTATGTCCTCGGGGTCAAAGCTGTCGGCGACTTCCTCGCCTGTCATGTCATAGTACGCGCTGCCCTCAAACACTTGGTTGCCAAAGTCTCCGGTAAATCCTTGCTCTCTGTCTAGCTCCCATGCCTCTATGATTGCATCCCTAATGTCTGCGATATTGACGCCGTTATTCTCGTCAAACGCCCATCCATATTCGCCGTAATTTTCGACGCGCTCCTGGTCGTTGCAAAACATTGCGTGCCCCCAGTCTGACATCGGATTGTCTCGTTTCGTGTATCTGTAGTACATTTTCATTCTCCTTTCGGCTCCGGCGGGGAACTGATATCTCTTGAGATAATAATAAGCGAATTCGCTCATAATGTCAAGCGAATTCGCTTAAGTTTTATAGAAAAAACTTTTGTGGTGGCTGGGATCATAGCCTTTTTTGTTTCGGGCAAAAATTCATATAGACTTGCACAGCAAAATTTTGTCCGATCATAATAATAAAGTGAGATTGGAAATAAAAGGGATACTATAAAACTAGAAGGAGAGACTGCAAAATGCATCACATTGTTCGGCATGGAGATAGCCTGCATAAAATAGCTAGACGTCACGGAAGACGTGTCCACCATCTTTTACGCATAAATCCTCATCTTCGCCGCCGGCCTCATCTTATCTATCCTGGCGAAAGAATTAGAGTTTGGTAGATTTGTATATCCGGATATGCAGGTTAAAAACAACCCCGGGATCACTCCCGGGGCTTTTCGTATTGGGCTTTGGCACTAGCCTGCACTAGGTCGCGGATCTCTTCAATGGATTGCTGCGTCTTTTCGGTAGCTTCGCGAACTCCATTACGGACGGCCACTTTGACGATAAAGTAAAAGAGCAAAAGGCCCAGGCCATAAAGCAGCAGGGCGGCCATTGCAGCGCCGCTCATAAATGTATCACCTCTCCTATTTCCTGGAGACCACTTCCCCCCGGGCGTTGTACAGCGCCGCTGGGTCTCCGTCATTGTTCCATATATACGACTTGGTCCAGACTAGTATTCCTGGTCCTGCCTGGGCTTTGTTACCGCTAACCACCTTGAGAGTTCCTCCAGCTGGTATTGAAGTCCCGGCTGGGAAGTTATAGGTCTGATTGCCTTCTACGCTGACTAATTTCCACCCGGTTAGATCCACTGCAGATCCGCTGCTATTGGAGATCGTGACAACCTCGGCGCTCAGGTCCACGCTCGCAATGCTGACAGATCCGGACGAAGAAACCGGGGCAGATGGGGCAGGAGTTGGAGCCGGTGTAGGACTCGGACTAGGGGACGGAGGAGCTTGCGGTTTGATCGGAGATGCGTTTTTATCAATCGTAATCGTACTACCATCACTCGTAGCGACAATGGTCCCGGCCTGGTCAGTACGATATACCGTAACCCCTGCAGATGCTAACTTATCCAGTGTTGCCTGGGCTGGGTGGCCGTATTTGTTCCCAGCGCCGACTGAGATAACGGCGTATTTCGGAGATACGGCCTTAAGAAACGAGTCACCGGTGGAGGTATTACTTCCATGGTGCCCAACTTTAAGGAGTGTTGCTTTTAAGCTGTTGCCACTTCTCAGCATCTCATTTTCTGAGTCAAAAGCAGCGTCACCGGTCAAAAGAAATGATGTGCTGCCGTAGGTTATCTTGAGTACCGCACTGTAGTTATTTGTATCACTGTAGCTAGAACTGTTAGGTGCCAAGAATACTTCGGATATTCCGGGTACATCGAGAACTACACCGGCTTTCGTCTGGATCCGCTTTGCGCCGCTTGCATTAATGGCCGCAATCATGTCCTCGAATGTTTTTGTGTTAGAGGTCGCGTTTGGCATGTAAACTTGTTTAACCGGGAAACTCTTAATCACCGTATCCATCCCGCCGATATGATCCTCATGCGGATGGGTGGCCACGACGGCGGCAAGTTCTTTGACGCCCTGAGCCTTGAGGTAATTGACCACCTCAGTACCATCAGCATTGTTGCCGGCGTCGACCAAAACTGCGGTGCCGGAAGGCGATTGGATGAGGATGCTGTCCGCCTGGCCAACGTCGATAAAATGCACCTTGAGATTGCCGCTTAGCGGGGTGGATTGAGCTGCCGATGTATTGGAGCTATTACTGGTATTTGAATCAGTGGCACCCGCGGCATCAGTCCATCCATGGACTAGTCCCGTGGTGCGGCTTCACGCTTCGTCGATTGCGCTCACGACGCTCCTCTGCTCTACGGTTCGCTCCGCAAGGTAGCTTGCCTGTTACATTCATCAGTGGTGCTGCGTATCAGCATGGAAGTCTGACTCTATATACATTGTTATCATATACGGGATAAAGAAACTGCGCGTATCGCCATTGGCGCGGCCTTAACCGGACATTTGGTCTTGTCCACTCTCCATACCAATACGGCTGGGGAAGCTATCACAAGGTTAATCGAGATGGGCATAGAACCTTATTTCTTGGCGAGTGCAATCAGTGCAGTTGTAGCTCAGCGCCTGGTGCGTAAGCTGTGTGAGCATTGTAAAGAGGAGTATGTGCTTGAGGAAACGGAGAAGAAAGCACTGGGGCTTAGGAATGAATTTGACGTTCTCTACAGACCAGGCGGGTGCCCGCAGTGCAGGAACACAGGTTTTCAGGGAAGGATTGGGGTACACGAACTTTTACTATATAATCAAGATATTAAGGAGTTAGTTTTGGCTAAACACAGCTCCCGTGCCCTTGAACGGGCAGCAGTAAAAGCAGGGATGGTTATTTTGCGTGAAGACGGATTGTTGAAAGCGGCTGCCGGTCTGACTTCATTGGAAGAGGCTCTGGCTTTGGGCGTCGAGGGGAATTAAGGAGGCAGAAAGAGATGTTGTCATTACAAGGTATTTTACAGGAGGCATCTGAGAAAAAGTGTTCAGACATTCACCTTACCGTTGAGAGCCCGCCGGTTTTTCGCATCGATGGATCTTTAGTGCCCCTTCCTTATGAAAAACTGACTCAAGCCGTAATGGCTGAGATCGTGCGCTCGGTGATGAACGATGAGCAGTTAAAAAGATTTGAGGAAATAGGAGAGCTTGACTTTTCTTACAGTGTGTCCGGACTTGGGCGTTATCGCATGAATGCCTTCCGCCAGCGCGGGTCATTTGGCATGGTTATCAGGCTCATTCCCTTTACTATTCCTGCGCCCGTGTCTCTGGGACTGCCGCCGGTGAGCCTGGACTTTGCGCGTTTGCACAAGGGTTTGGTGCTGGTGACAGGGCCGACTGGGAGCGGCAAGTCGACCACGCTCGCTTCTATGATTAATTACATTAACACGAATAGAGCTTGTCATATTATGACAGTTGAAGATCCAATCGAATATTTACATACCCATCAGAAAAGTTTGGTTAATCAAAGGGAGCTAGGTAGTGACACGCATTCTTTCGCCAATGCATTGCGGGCGGTTTTACGCCAAGATCCGGATGTTATCTTAGTGGGAGAGATGCGCGACCTGGAGACTATCAGTACGGCCATCAGTGCCGCGGAAACCGGGCACTTGGTGTTTAGCACCTTACATACAAATGATGCGACCCAGTCCGTAGACAGGATCATCGATGTTTTCCCACCCCATCAACAGCAGCAAATCCGGGTGCAATTAGCAGCAGTGCTCCAGGGAGTTATGTCCCAGCAGCTTTTGCCTAAAGCATCCGGCAAGGGCCGGGTAGCTGCCATTGAAGTTTTGCTGGCAACTGCGGCCGTCCGCAATTTAATCAGGGAGGGAAAAACCCATCAGATTCCTACAGTCCTGCAAACCGGCGGCAAGTTAGGCATGCAAACAATGGACAAAGCGTTGCAGGATTTGGTACGTCAGGGATTAGTAAGCCCGGAGGTGGCGCAGGAGAAAATGCTTAACCCCGAGGGAATGCGGCGATGAAACCCTTGTCCTATGACTGGAAGGCCGTCGATGAAAGCGGACGGCTGCGAGGCGGTGTCTCAAGTTTAAGCGGGGTGGAGGAAATCCGTGCTTGGTTGAGGAAACAGGGTTATTACCCTCTGAGTATCACTCCTCGCCAGCAGATTCTGGAAACCCTTTGGCTTTTAAGAGAGTCAAAATATGTATGGGTCAGTCTCACGCGCAGGCTGGCGGTGTTATTAGAAGCGGGTATCCCCTTATTGCGTGCTTTGCACATCCTCTCCCTTGAGGAAAAGGATAAGCATAAGCAGGACCAGTGGCAAACAATTGCCGCCAAGATCGAATCAGGAAGTGACTTGTCTGAGGCACTCCAATTTCTGACTCCTGCGCCCACAGTTTATCTAACGGCTATGGTGAAGGCCGGGGAACGCACTGGACGTCTGGCGGAGTTTCTGCATGAAGCGGCAGCGGAATTGGAGCAGGAATACTTGTTTTGGCGCAAAGTTCAGGGTGCGCTGGCCTATCCCCTGCTTTTGCTGGCGGGGAGCTTGGCTGTTATCCATATCTTGAGCTGGTGGGTACTCCCCATGTATGAGCAATTGTTTGCCGGGATGGATGCGGAGCTTCCTTTTTTGACTAGAGTCATTTTTGGATTAGGAAAACAGATTCCGGTGTTTTTGTGGCTGCTCGCCGGTGTCTTCGCTCTCGTGCTTATGGCCCGCAGATTTAATTATAGCCGCAGTTGGAAACTTCGTCTCGAAAAAACATTGGCCCTTGTTCCGTTCTTTGGCACTCTTTACCGTGAGGCTGACTTAGTGCAATTCAGCCGTATTCTCGGAGGGCTTTTGGATGCGGGCATATCCTTGCTTGATTCCCTGCGTCTGGCTGCTGCCAGTGTGCGCAGCCTCGAGATGCAGCTTCTGATTAATGACCTTAGTCAGGGAGTGCATGAAGGCAAGTCGCTCGCACCGTTTATCAGGGCCAGCCGACTTTTTCCGGTTGCCGCTGCTGAGATGATCGTTGTCGGAGAAGAAAGCGGCAGGCTTGATTATATGTTCAAGCAGCTGGCTAAGATCTTGCGTGGTGAACTGGAAACTAAGCTGGAACGGCTGGTGCGCATGTTGGAACCGGCTTTGATCAGCTTCTTGGCTTTTGTGATTGGGATGACCGCAGTCGGGGTACTGCTCCCTGTGTTTGAGACAACTGTTCGTTTAAACTAAAATTAGCAGCCAGGCTGTTAATACCACCAAGCGGTTGATTAAGGACAAGTTGATCCACTAAGTTGATACACTAATACGAAGATAAGTCATTATTAAGAAAGCAAGATAGTAAATTACAGGGATCAAACGAGTGAGAGGAGGTCGGACGGATGCTTGACTTACGGGAAGCGGCAAATTCTCATGGACTGGCAAACTCACAGGAACTGAGGAACTCGCCGGACAAAGGCTTTACTTTGGTTGAAGTAATGGCAGTGGTCGTAATTTTGGCTGTTTTAGCTGCTGTGGCCATCCCCAAACTTACGTCCGCCGCGGAAACAGCGCGCGTAAATGCTGATATTGCAACCGGGCACGAGGTTAAGCTGGCTTTGGACCGCTACCAGGTGGAAAACGGTGTTTACCCTACAATAGATGAAATGAATGATGCTGTAAATAATGGCGCAATTGAGAATGCTAATTTTGTACCTAAATATATAAGTAAGTTGGACAAGTCCACGACCCAGCAGCGAGCGGCCGATGAGGACAAGGGCTTCGGAGTGAAGCAGATTCCGGCAAGCTGGCCGGATACTACACCCTCTAACCTTATTGTGATTTACCTTACACCTGATGGTTCAGGAGCAGAGGTTTGCACCTATAATTCAGACCTGTCCCAAGTGCTCTGGACATCGGCCTATTAGATCGTGGTGAAAAGCCCCTTGATCGGGACTTTTTCGCCAGACACCAATTAGGGGGGATCTAAGATTGCTTTATTATAGTATCGTTTGTGGCATATTCGGACTACTGATCGGCAGTTTCTTAAATGTAGTTATTTATAGGTTGCCGCGCGGAGAATCAGTGGCAGTTCCTCCTTCCCATTGTCCTGCCTGTGGGCATTTTCTTAAACCTTGGGAGTTAGTGCCTGTGTTTAGTTATCTTATGCTTAAAGGCCGCTGTGGAAGCTGCCGCTCCCCTATTTCCTGGCGTTATCCCGCAGTGGAATTTTCGACTGCCGCGTTATTCTTTGCGGCAACATGGCAGAATGAGGGGTTGCTGAACTGGCGTTTGGGCATTAACCTAGTCTTTATTTCTATTCTTATTGCTTTAACATTCATCGATATCGATACATTGACCCTACCGGATGTGTTGGTTTTGCCGCTCTTGGGAATTGGATTGGTGGCGGCATTTCTTGTTCCGGGAGGCCCATCGGGATGGGAAAGCCTGGCCAGTGCCTTGGGCGCAGGAGCTTTGTTCTGGTTGATCGCTTTAATTTATCCGCAAGGGATGGGGCTGGGGGATGTAAAGTTGGTTGCCGCCTTAGGTGCCTTCTTGGGCTTCCCACTGATCGTTCTGGCTGTTTTCTTGGCTAGCTTTTCCGGTTCGCTTATCGGTGGGGTTCTCTTCTTGCTGCGCCGGTTGGAATTCAGGCAGCAGATTCCATTCGGGCCGTTTTTGGCTTTAGGTGCAGTGGTTTGCCTCCTTTGGGGTCAGGGTATTATTGCCCTCTATTGGTCTTTGATCTTTTCGTCCTGAGAAAGGAGCGTTGTGGTGAACAAAGAAGGGTTAGTCGTTGAAATTACGGATAAAGAAGTTCGCCTGCTCCGCTTTCCTATGGGACGGAACTTCGGAGATGCTGGAGATGTTTTTAACGGCATATTAAATAGGAACGAAGTCATTTATGACCGGATTTCGCTGGAGCAAGGAGTGGTGACACAAGGGGTCATTCAGCGGCCCGCGGAGCTTGCTTCAACTTTAAGAGAACATTTGGGCAAGCTGGGACATAGGGTATCAGAACTTCCTGCTTTTCTCTCCCTGCCTACACAATTCGGATTTATCCGGCATTTCTCGTTACCATGGATTGCTGTAAGATATAGGCAAGAGGCGATTCGCCATCTTGTAGAAGAAGAAGTGCCTTTTCCGGCAGGGGACAAGCTCTACGACTTTCAGACATTGGAGGAAAGCCCACAGGAAAACAGGTGGCACATTCTGATCGGAGCAGCCCGTCACTCCATAGTGGAATCATATACCGCTCCGCTGCTTAACGCAGGTTTGCGGGTGCAGGGTGTGGGGCTTGCCTTAGTGCATCTTGGGCACATGCTCAAAAGCGGAAGTGACGAACAGGTTATCTATGTGGAAGTGGAACAGGGGCAAATCCAGTTAGTGGTATTTAACGGGAAGATTCCGGAGGTTGTACGGACATTTACCACGGATTCCGACATTTCTGAACAGGCCTCTCTCGTGCGCCGGGTTCTTATGTATTATGCCCTTCAACAGAACCGGAGCGCGCTTACAAAGATTATCGCCAACGGGGGGGAGGCGCGGCTGCTGGCAGTGCGCTTGGTGCAAGAAGGACTGGCCCCACTTTGGGAAGAAGCTTCTGCTTTTTCTTCTTTTGCTGATGCTCAAACCAATAGCATGGAGGCCACTAAGACAAACGAAGCAGTAGGCCCTACGCTTACACTTCTTAGTTATGCTGTAGCTTGTAGCATGAAGGGCAATAAACTTAATCTTTGGCATGAGTATGAGCAAAAAAAGAGAAAGTTTAAGTTTTGGCGTACTGCTTTGGCAGCGGGGATTTTGTCTCTGATCTTGCTGGTATTTTCCCTGATACCTTTGCACAGACAAGAATTAGCCATGGCCAAAGAAGTGGGAATATTGCGGCAGGAAGGGCAAAGTATTCAGCTGGAGCAAGAAAAGCGTGCATCCCTGGCCCAAGACTGGCAGAATGTTTTGTTTCATCCTGTGCAAGTGGGAGACGGCCTGGCTAAAATTCAAACAAGTTTCTCTCCCAGGATAGCTTTTACGAGCCTGGAGTACAGGCAGGGAGGGCTGAACTTAAAAGGGAGAGCCTCAGCTCCCGGGGAAGTGGAAGATATTATGAAAGGGCTGAAGGATATGGGCTGGCGTCAGCCTCTCCTCACCTCTTACCGTCAGGAGGGGGAAAACATTGAATTTACGCTCAGTACTTCTCTATCTTCGAAGTAATAAAGAGGCGGAAACAAATTCCGGAGACAATATTTTGCGGTTAATGCTGGTGGGGGCTATGATTACGGGAATAGCCCTGTTTTCTTTGTCTTTGCTGGGATTAAGGCCTGTTCTTCAAAATATTGAGTCCTTAGAGCAAGAAAGACTATCTTGGGAGAAAGTTGTCTCCGGTAAATCTTCACTGGATTCGCTGCTTCTTCCCCGGATCGAGGATTTGCCGAATATTGTTGGGCTTTGCCAAGAAACTTTTCGGGCCCAAGGCGTGGATGCAACAAGCATAAACATGGAGAGTGTGAGCGGCAAAAGCCAAACTACCACGCAAAAACAAAACAGTGCTCAGAATTCTGAGACACTGGAGGGAGCTTTATTCCGCTTCCGCTTAAAGGGATCCTGGCCCCTGATTCTTGCCGCTGTCAGCGAGCTGGAGAAACACGATTCCTATGCGATCCATGTCCAGGAACTTACCCTTAATGAAGGCGGCGGAAATTTACTCCTGCAGATTTTTTACGAGGTGCCATTACCAAAATAATTTTCGGAACTTAGGAATTGCACTGGTTCGTTTGCTAAAGTATACTTAAAGTAAAGAAAGTAAAGAAGTAAGGACGTAGAAAGGTGGTTGCGCTGTGGAAGTATCAAGAATCAGCTCTAAAGGACAGGTAACAATTCCGAAAAGCATTCGAGAATTATTAAACTTAAACGAGGGTGATCGAGTTGCTTTCCTGGAAGACAACGGCAAAGTTGTGATCACTAAGGCCAGCTTAATTGCTTTACGTGAGCTACAAGATACCCTAAGTAAAGAGGCACAGGAAAAGGGCATTACCGAACAAGATCTTCTGAATGAACTAGAAGTGGTTCGGGAGGAAATGTGGAATGAACGGAAAAAGTAATGCCTTGCGGGTATTTATTGATTCCAATATCCTGGTGTCGGCTGTGTTATCCAATTCATCCCTATCCAGTAAACTATTAACTCTACTCATTGAGAAACACCATTTAATCATTTGCAGTTATTCAATCACTGAGGTTTCTAAGGTCATTAATCGTAAATTTCCAAAACATATTGGCAAATGGGATAAGTTCCTAACGTCTCTAGAATTTGAAATAGCATATACGCCGTCTGACTTAGTTAGTAAGTCTTCCGAAGTAATAAGTGAGGACCTCCCCGTTTCTATATTATATAAATATGTGCCATCATATCCATCTTCTGCTTGCTTAAAGTAGACGAAATGCTGATTATCTACCGGTATCCGTAGGATTGCGTTTTCTAGTAACTCTTGTTCTCCGGATTTGTCGCCGCGATATATAATACTGGATCTTAAATGCGGAAGATCACGGACACCGTTATAATAAAGCTTGTCACCTATCTTTTTAACGTTTTTTGCCCAGGAAATATATGGTTCTTCGATATTCGGGGTTGCTTTAGCGAAAACCTCAGAGCTGTCTGCTGTTACCTGGACTTGCTCGCCATTAACAATATTCACTATGAAAAGGCTATATCTTGTGGCCAAAAAGACGTTTTCATTATCCAACCAGCCTGCCTCCAAAATACGGACCGGGTATGTAAACGATAGCTTGTACCTATCAGTCTTCGTCTCATGAATCTCAAGTGTATTTCTTTTCCCGGTCAACAGAATATATTTTGATTTATCCGGGGAAGATCCGAATTCCCAGCTATACAAAGGAGCAGACTCCCAGTAAAGTTTGTTTCCCGTTGGTTCTTCTGACAAAAGAGATTTTAGTCGGTTGACAAAAAATCTGGGTTTGGCTAGCAAGCCCTAAATATTCAAGAGAGCGATTCCACCCTCAACGTCGATTCATAAGACAAATTCCGGGAAGTACCAGACCATTTTTGGGAGGAAAAGGAAGGTCTCTGAAGACAAACTTCGGAGACCTTCCACGAGCCGATTCAAGGGCTAACTCGAGTTTGAGGAAAAACGCTGCACAGATTTGTGCAGCATTTGCTCACTTGATTAAAAGATTATATTTAATATGATTTATATGCGTAACTGGTTGCACTATAAAGTTCTCCGCCATATTTTACATAATGCCATCCAACAGATTCCCAATCTTGAAGATAAATTTGATTGCTTGCATTTGCTGATATTTGTTGATAAGTACCATACCATTGGTCAGCAGAATTGGTGGCTACGATAGTACCATCTCGGTATAGTAAAGTATCTGTAATAAGGTCAGCATTTTCACTGCTAGTTGTAACCGATGTACCTGTCACTGTAAAAATATTGGTGTTTATTACGGAATACTTATCATATGAAAACCCATAAGCAACTGCTGTTAAACTTAATATCAAAGTTACGGTTATAACAAGAGTTTTAGTTATTTTTCTATTCATTTCTTAGCCTCCTTAATTCGTTTTGCGATTTTTTCTGGTTTTTCTTTAGATATATCAAATTGCGTAAGAGTGATAGTTCCATCAGGATGTTTGATACCTATAGAAACTTTATCATTTCCTTCGAGAAAAATTGTGGGTTTCGAGTCTCCTACTTTTAGGTCCTCATCCTGAGTTAAGATATGAATAGCATATGCTATTTTCCCCCTTATTTCAGAAGATTCTGTTGCAATATTATTATCGTATACCTCTCTTATAGACAGAGGTTTGTAATCTTTAGTGTTTAAATCAAAAGTATTAATAACTCTTTTTTGGTCCGCGTATTCAGTTTCTGAATATTTACTGTCAGAGAGAGCCACATTAGAATATCCAATTAGGAGTGCAACTGATAAAGTAGCTATACTTAAACCTGTAAGAATTTTTACTTTTTTCATAATTATTTTTACTTCCCTTTCTTTTTACTTTTTGTGTTGTTTCCTCCATCCGTAACTTGCCAGAGATTTTGTATTCTTAAGTTACTTCAACCCTTCCGGTTTTTTTGGCTCATAGAACCATCCCAGGCAAGTAGGGGTTGTGATGCCCAATGTTCCAACGAAAGCCAGCACAGATGTAAGCAACGAAGATATAACCCTTTTTTCGGGTTTCATATTCGTCCTCTCCTTTCTTTTATTAGATTTTCGGGATATCCCTTGTAGACATTTTACTACATCCACCCCAACAATTGGGGATTTCGGAATGAAAGTGTCATTTTTGGGAATGAAAAGACAGTTCATGTTATATCCCGAGACGTTGCATTATTCTGTCGCTTTGCAAAACAATTTTTCGACCCGGGGTACTCAACATAAAAGCTTGAAAGGCTAACCCTGCAGCTACGGGGAGAGTCAGAATTCGCCAGCCGGTCCCGGGGTCGGTTAGCAATCCAATAATAGGAAGACTGGCGCATATCATCCATATCAACAAAGTAAAACGCTTGGGTTTCCAAATGAACGGCATGGCCACTAGGACAAAAAGCATTGAAATCCACATTAGCACCTTAAATTCCATGTTGGTTGACGCGGCTTTCACGAGAAAGGACAATCCAATAAAATAGACCATAGTTAAAACGAAACACCGGCGGAAACTAGAACAATGGGCTCCGCCGGTAAATAGCCGCAGGGATAAAGCTGACAACATAATAATTAGCGTATAAAGAGCGGTGCCAAAAAGGGCTGACACCGCCACGGTCAATACCAGTTCTGTTCCAACGCCCAGCAACAAGGATAAGCCATATTCCACCTTGGCTTTTTGCACAGGCTCAATCGGAGTATTTTTTAGCAAATGACCGGTTAGGCGATGGGCAGTGCTCTCTAGATCAAACAAAAGACTTCAATCCTCCAATCTATGCTTGGGAATTTCGATTTTTACTCTAAACTGCCCGTCACCTGCGTTAATTGCAACGCTCCCACCTAATCTCTCTGTCAACCTTTTCACAATAAACAGACCTTGCCCTCTGCCCTCTTGCTTAGTACTTAAACCTTCCTTGAGAAAAATTTCTGGTTCACTTGGACTTGGTGTACTGTGCGGATTGGCTATTTCGAAGATATATTCCAGGGGGTCCTGCCGGAAATGAATACTTACCAAAGGCTCAGGTTGCTCGAGACCTTCAACAGCTTCCAGGGCGTTGTCCAAAAGATTTCCCAGGATCGACACCAGATCCATAATATACTTCCTACTACAATTAATATTTGCTGCGATGGTTAGATTCAATTGAATCGCTTTACTCTTCGCTAGATAATATTTAGACGAGAGCAAGACGTCGATTTCGTCTAAGCCAGTTTCAATTATAAGCAAGTCGCCATCGATGGTGCGAAGATAAGAGTTCAGATAGTCCTTCAATTCATCATACTTGCCCAGTGTTAACAAACCAAGAACTACGTTAAGGTGATTCTTAAGATCATGATGATGCTGCCGGTAAATCTGGTTTTGCTCAACAATGTGGGTGTACTTGAGGGCGGTTGTTTTCAATTGCTGTGCTTCCAAACCACTGAGATAGAGGTTCCTCACGACAATTAATGCTACTAAGTTTAGACACAGAATAATTATGCCAAAGAACAATTCCACCAGTTCGGGATGGTAAAATTGGAGGAAAGAATATTTCTTCATATAATTGTTGTTTACCAATATTACCATCAAGATCGACTGAATGGTAAAAAAGAATGCGGCCGTATTATAGGCATTTTTCTTCATTACTTAATCCTTTGCATTTGACTCATGTGATTGATGAAAGTGAAAATACCTAATAGCTAGAGCCAGAGCGACTGCCGCCAGAATTTGCGGAAAGAACCACAGCGTTCGTAGGAGAAAATCTTGTTCCATACGGATTGGATCGATACCAGTAAACATTTGGATGGCTTTCACATTAAGGAACTCAATGGCCAGGTAGAGTGAAATAGACATCAAACCCGCTGTCACCGCTTCAAAGATATGGCGCGGTCCGAATAGCTTTATTATAGCAATTAGTACGATACTCGAGATTATAATATTTAGAAGATAGCTTCCTGTAACCTGTCGGATCAAATGAGAGGCTGAGCCGAAAATAATTCCCATGGCAACCAAACGGCCCCCTGTAAATTTTTGTTCGAGGATGCTAGAGGCTAAAAGAACGATAACTATAGCTTCAGGGATGGAAAAAATAATTGTCTCAACCAGTCCGTGGTTTATAGTTACTCACTCCTTCGCCGGAGAAGAATTTGACTCTTTCCCTGAACTCCGGGTATAACTTTTTTTGCAGGTAAGCCTGGTATTCTTTCCCCTTGAAATAAATTTGATACGATGTACGGGAACTATGTTTAATTGACTCTACAAGTTTCACATTTACTAAGTAAGAACGATTGGTTTTAAAAAACATGAGAGTATCCAATTGAGCAGCCATCTCTTTCAGTGATTGCGTACACGAAAGAATATGGGTCCCTGTATAGACCAGAGTTTTCTTCATAATAGCTTCCACTAAATAGATATCTTCCTGATTCAATATCTCTATTTTTTCCTCACACTTTAGTTCGATTTTCTTTTCCGGGACAGGAGGTTTTCTTATAATCCGAGTCAATGTTTCATGTAATCTATTCGAATCCAGAGGTTTACTAATGTAGTCCGAGGCATATAAACGAATCGCATCCCTACCATGATTCTCGTCGGCTGTAATAAAAACGATCTCCATGTAAGGGAAATCCTTACGAACACGATCGGCGACCTCAATTCCCGATATTCCAGGCAAACCAATGTCTAAGAAGAGGATTTGCGGCCTGTGTTCCTGGACGAAGGATAAAAACTCTTCTCCGTTGGTAAAAGTTCCTGCCAGATCGATTTCTGGAACGGATGCCAGGAGTTTAGCTAACTCCTCTTGAAAGAAGAGATCATCCTCCACGATTGCTACACTAATCATCAGCTTATCTCCTGTTTCCCTTTTTCTTTAAGTATACCATTACAGATAATGTTAGTCACAGTATAAAATTCTTGATATTCTGATTATTGCCGCTAAATTTCGCAGAAAAAACTTTGGTTGTTCCTTATTTTTGCTGATTCGACTCTGATTTTTACTATTGAAAAGGTTAGCGGCATACGAACTTTCAGAATTAGTCCAATCATAACCGTGTAACAAGACATTCTCCTGATCCCATAATCTGGATAAGGAGGGATTGCAATGCACAGAGAATATATCATTCAGCCCGGGGACAACTTCTTTCTTTTGGCCCAGCGTCTGGGAGGAACGTGCGAGGACTGGATCAGGGCTAATGCACAGCTTAATCCGGTGATGCTGCAGGTTGGGCAAAAAGTGGTGATGCCCGAGATTAAAGCGGAGCTAAGGAACAAAGAGCAGTATGCGGAGATGAGCACCGGTGCCGGAGAGGAATTTGCCGGGGAGCATTTCGATGAGATAGAAATGGAAGTGGCGGGAGTTCAGTTTAAGGTAAAAAGAATTGGGGAAAGCAAGATTCCGCATGAAATTCACTTAATTATGCCGCGTGCCGAAATCCGCCAAATCCAGCCCTCAGGACCAAACGGACCCACTGAGGTTCAAATCATGTTGAGCAATGTAAATATTGTTCATTCCCCGCGCCTAATGAGTGAGGGAGTAGATAAAGCGGAGCGGGCGGAGAAGGCTGAAAGAGCCGAAAAAGTAGGTCGAACAGGTGAGACAGATAAAGCCGGCAGTTTTGGTAGATTTGAGAAGCAGCAGGGGTCTGAGAGAACCGAAGGTACGAATGGCGGGTATACCATGATCATTCCACCCGGGCAGCAGTTCCGGTAAACATGACTGCAGTCGGGAATCTGTAGAAAAATTCAAAGAGCAAAGTTTTCTCGAGATAAGCGCAGTGAGTAAATTTCCTTAATGCCGGAAAAGACTATGCTAGGGAGAGGAATTGTGTTAAAATTTTGGGGTGAGTGACAAGGAAGTGGTTAAGTGCGTAAAATCCGTATTTTTAATGGTCCTAATCTAAATCTGCTGGGCCGCCGGGAACCGGAACATTATGGGCGGCTGACCTTAGAACAAATTAACGCCAGCTTGGCTGAGATGGCGCAGGCTGCGGGCTTTGAAGCAGATTGCCGTCAGACCAACCATGAAGGAGTTCTTCTCGATTGGATCCATACGCTTACCCAGGAGGATTTCCTGATTATTAATCCCGGAGCTTGGACCCACACGAGTTATGCCCTGCGGGATGCGATTGCCGGGGTAAGTGTGCCTTCACTTGAGGTGCACTTGTCTAATATTCATGCCCGTGAAGAGTTCAGATCCCGTTCCCTGATTGCCCCTGTCTGCCGGGGGCAGATCTCCGGCTTGGGGGCCGATAGTTATGTGCTGGCCATGGAATACGCCATTAGGTGGCTTAAGAGCCAGGAGGTAGCAAAGTGAGTCGTTTGACGAGACTGCGGGCGAAGATGGCTGTGGAAAACATTGATGCTTTTTTGTCTATGCGCCCGGAGAATAGGCGCTACCTCAGCGGGTTTACCGGCAGCGCGGGAATGCTCTTCATTACTCAGGATAAGGCTATTCTTCTAACTGATTTTCGCTATCTTAAGCAAGCCGCCGACCAGGCTGCTGAGTTCCAAGTCGTAAAAATCGGGAGCGAACTCTTTAAGGAATTGCCTGAGGTCGGCCAGGATATTGAGCGGTTTGGGTTTGAAGGGGATTTCCTTACCTTCGAAGATTACACCAAGCTTGAGCAAGCTTTGGTTCAGACCCAGCTTGTGTCGCGTCCCGACCTTATTAATGATTTGCGCTCTGTTAAGGACGCTTCCGAGCTTGAACTGATCAGGCAGGCAGTGCGGATCGCGGATGATGCTTTCGGTGATATTCTACAGTTTGTGGCTGTTGGCCAAACGGAAGAAGAGATAGCCTTGCACTTGGAGTTTAAGATGCGGCAGGCGGGAGCGAGCGGGCCTTCGTTTGATTTTATCGCTGCTTCCGGCTGGCGGTCGGCGATGCCGCATGGGGTTGCAAGTTCCAAGAGAGTGCAGCGGGGAGAATTCCTGACCTTGGACTATGGGGCCATTTATCAGGGGTATTGTTCAGATATTACCCGCACTCTGTGTCTGGGAGAGCCGGATGAGAAACAGCGCGCCATCTATGACCTAGTGCTTGCTGCCAACAAGGCAGGAATTGAAGCCGTGCGGCCAGGGCGTACCGGCAAAGAAATTGACGGGGTTGCCCGTAAGATCATCGAAGATGCCGGATATGGCGAGTATTTCGGGCACGGCCTCGGCCATTCTGTAGGACTGGCCATTCATGAGGGCCCGAATTTAAGCCCGCGTGAAGAAAGGGTGCTTGAACCTGGAATGGTAGTTACAGTTGAGCCTGGAATTTATCTTCCGGACTTTGGCGGGGTCAGAATCGAGGATATGGTGCTCGTGACTGAGAACGGGTGTGAGGTCTTGACGCACTCGCCTAAAGATTTGATAATTATTGAGTAGGAGTTAGGCTTAAGAGCGGATAGTTGAAGCTTTAACCTGGACAAGCTAATTATAACAACTTTTATAGAGGGGGAAAGGGAATTTATGATTTCTTCAAATGAATTCAAAACCGGAGTCACCATCGAACTTGACGGAGATGTGTTTACGATTGTCGAGTTCCAGCACGTTAAACCTGGCAAAGGTGCCGCATTTGTCCGCACTAAGCTTAAAAATGTCAAGACCGGAGGCGTAACCGAGCGCAAATTCAATGCCGGTGAGAAAGTACCGAAAGCCCATGTGGAGCGGAGGGAAATGCAGTATCTTTATAAAGACGGTGACCTTTACATTGTTATGGATACGGAAAGTTATGAGCAAATGTCTCTGACTGCTGAGCAAATCGGAGATGGTATTAAGTATCTGAAAGAAAACATGAACTTAGGAACATTGTTCTTTGGTACCAATATTATCGGCGTTGATGTGCCCAATACCGTGGTCTTAAAAGTTGTGGCTACTGACCCGGGAATTAAAGGGGATACGGCTTCAGGCGGGTCCAAACCTGCAACTTTGGAAACCGGAGCAATCGTGCAAGTTCCTTTCTTCGTGAATGAGGGGGACGATCTCATCATTGATACCCGCAGCGGCAGCTATGTCCAACGCGCCTAAATTAAGAAGCATTAAAATACCTTCTGTGGGGCAAGATTTGAATGTATTTGCCAGCGCAGGAGGTTTTTTATTGCCATGAAATTAAGTGTGATTCCCCTCGGTGGGACCGGTGAAATCGGGAAAAATCTGATTGTTTTTGAGTATGGTGACTCGATCGTTGTCGTTGACGGCGGGGTTAAGTTTCCGGATGACGAGCTACTGGGAATTGACCTGGTTATCCCGGATATCTCGTATTTAATTAAACGCAAGGATAAAGTCAAAGCCCTTTTCCTTACGCACGGCCACGAGGATCATATTGGGGGCTTGCCCTTCATTCTGCCCAAGCTGAACATACCGGTTTATGGCACTAAATTGACGATTGGCTTAGCCCGGGAAAAGCTCAGGGACAATAGCGGCTATCCTGAGTCCTATCTAAATATTATTGAACCCGGGGTGCCGGTGCAGGTTGGAGCGTTTGAAGTTGAGGGATTTAGAGTGACTCACTCTGTCCCGGATGCTGTGGGGTATTCCCTGCTGACACCGGTCGGACGCGTGATTTACACCGGGGATTTCAAAGTTGACTATACCCCAATAGACGGAATGGAGATGGACTTGGGCAAACTCGCTGCCTGGGGTCAGGAAGGGGTTTTGGCCCTCATTTGTGATTCCACCAATGCGGAACGTCCGGGAGTTACGATGTCGGAGAAGGTCGTAGGAGGTACCTTGCACGATTGGTTTGGCAGGGCGCAAGGGAAAATTATTATGGCCACCTTTGCGTCCAATGTTCACCGCATTCAGCAGGCGATTGACGCTGCCGAGCATTATAAGCGCAAGGTGAGCGTAGTCGGGCGTAGTATGGAGCAGGTGGTGAATGTGGCGCGCGAACTGGGGTATCTGCATTTGCCGGACGATATCCTGATTGACAGTGCGGATGCCACCAAAATACCGTCAACAAGCGTGCTGATCTTAAGCACAGGCAGTCAGGGTGAGCCTATGGCCGCCTTGACCAGGATGGCTACCGGGAATCACCGCCAAGTGAACGTGCTTCCTCAAGATTTAGTAATAATCGCTGCTACTCCTGTTCCCGGCAATGAGAAACTGATCGGACGCACGATTAACCGTCTTTACCAAATTGGAGCGGAAGTTGTGAGTAAAGACTTGGCGCAAGTTCATGTGTCCGGTCATGCCAGCCAGGACGAGATCAAGCTGGTGATTCGGCTCACTAAACCGCGTTTTCTAATCCCTCATCACGGGGAAGTGCGGCACCAGGCAGCATTCCGGCGGCTCGGCCTCTCTTTAGGCTACAGTGACAAGGAGATTGCCATCACGGAACTAGGATCGCGGGTAGAACTGGGGCCTGAGGACATGTTTTTAGGGGAAAGTGTGGAAGCAGGAAGTGTCTATGTCGATGGCTTGGGTATCGGGGATGTCGGGCAAATTGTGTTGCGTGACAGGCAACAGTTGTCTCAGGACGGTGTAGTGGTCGTGGTGGCTGTTCTGAGCAAGGGTAACCCGTATAAGATTTCGTCCGGGCCGGATATTATTTCGCGGGGGTTTACCTTTATGAAAGGAGCGGGAGAATTGGTAGAGGGTGCAAAAAAGGTAGTGGGTTCTGCTCTGGAAGCGCAGCTGCGCCAGGACAACTGGGAATGGGGCATCCTCAAAGGGGCTGTATATGAGTCTCTCAGCAAATACCTGTGGGAAAAGACGAGACGGCGGCCCATGATACTGCCGATTTTACTTGAATTATAACAGATTCAGGTATTCAGAATTCAGTAACGTGAATGTCCAGTACGATAGTGTCCTGTGGACATTATCGCCGAAGCCCCTGACTATCAATGAATGACTTAACGGCTAAGGAAACATTCACGCCATGAGGCCTAGAAATTTAGCTCATGGCCGAATGGATCAGTACTCAGAATAAGTCCGCCTTCTGCGATACCATCAAGTCCTCAAATGTTTTCACCGATTATCTCATTCTGACTCCTGGCTACTGAGTACTTACATTTATTCGATAACGAGCCTGGTTATAAAACCGGGCTCTAACTAATTTAAAATGACAAGTCCCGCATCTAAAGCATGTCTAAAACGAACAACTTGCACATACCTTTTCTATTAAGGAGGGACAAAGGTTGTTGCTGCATACTAATCTATCCTCAACGCTTGAATGGGCTGGGGTGACGCCCTGGTTTGGAGGGAACTTAAATATAATCTTTGCCCAGATCAGAAAGGTTGCTCTGGCGGAAGTTGAGGAAATCCGGGTGCGTGTCGGACAACCTCTTTTGCTTCAAGGCAGCGGGCGCGACATTTTTCTGAATGCTCTCGGAGTCCCTAGCCGCCAAAAAGAAGGTTACTTAGTAAGTCGTGAAGACTTGGCTTTAACCCTGGAACGGCTGACGCAAAGCTCATTGTATGCGGCGGAGGAGGAATTGAAACAAGGCTTTTTTACGCTGCCGGGGGGGCACAGGGTCGGGATTGCCGGAGAAGCTATTTTAAGAGGCAAGGAAGTCCAAACCCTCAAGCACATATCCGCGCTTAACTTTCGCCTGGCCAGGGAAATCAGGGGCAGTGCCAGGGGGGTCATACCTTTTCTGTTAAAGTCTGACGGAGATTTCTGTCATACTCTTATGCTCTCTGCTCCCCGGGCGGGTAAAACCACTTTGCTAAGGGATTTGATTTACCTCCTTAGCACAGGGATCCCTGAGCTGGGACTCAGGGGTCAGACTGTCGGCGTTGTGGATGAGCGGGGGGAATTGGCCGGGATGCGCCAGGGAATTCCCACGTATAATCTTGGACCGCGTACAGATGTTTTAGACGGATGCCCTAAGGGGATAGGGATGAGTATGCTCGTGCGCTCAATGGCTCCCCAGATTATAGCAGTGGATGAATTGGGTCATCCGGATGATGTATCTGCGCTCGCCGATGCACTGCGCACAGGGGTGAAAATATTAGCGACAGCTCATGCCTCTTCCTGGGACGAAGCTTTACACAGGCCGACCTTGAAAATCCTCTTTACGGAGAAAGTTTTTACGCGGATAGTGCTCTTAAACCGTCAGCACGGGCCCGGGACGATCGCGGGGATTATTGATACCCTGACAGGACGTAATCTTTATGAAGAAACTAGATCAGAGACGATAGGAACTAAGGCAGGGCTAGGGCCGATTGTTTAGTAATTGGAGTTTTAGGAGGAGCCTATGCTTATTCTCGGGTGTGTAGGGTTAATTACGGGCTGCGGGGGAATCGGCTTAATCATTGCCGGGCGCATTAGGCGCAGACCCCGGGAACTGCGGGAATTCCTGACGGCCCTTTCTCTTTTGGATACGGAAATAGTCTGGGGAGCTACGCCGCTGCCCGAGGCCTTCGCATCTTTGGAAGAACGAGTGGAGAGACCTTGGCAAGGATTCTTCGGCGAACTCAAGAACCGTCTGCTGAGCGGGGAAAGTGCGGCCATGGCCTGGAAGGGTGTTGTGAGGGCACAATCCAGACAGTTTGCACTCAAGCTGGAGGATTGGCAAGTGATTAAGGATCTCGGCAAGGGTTTAGGGCAATCTGACCGCCAGCAGCAGCACAAACAGCTCGAACTTGTGCAAAGGCAGCTCGCTCTGCTCCAGGAACAAGCAGGGATTTGGGCGGAAAAGCAGGCGAAAATGTGGAGTTATCTCGGTTTTCTCTGCGGCCTTGCCGGAGTAATCATTCTAATTTGACAAGGAGGAGATGGGGTATGAGTTTTAACATTGTGCTAACAGTCGCCGGGATCGGTATCTTGGTGGGAATTTTAGTGATGCTGCTCAATGAGTCAGGCCGCCGCGAAATGGCGCAGGCTGTAACGATTTTGGGAGTGGTCGTGGCCCTCTATATTGTGGTCCAGTCCATTTCGGACTTGTTCAGCTTGGTTAAAAGCGTATTCCAGTTATATTAGGAGGATCATGGTGGATATCTGGCAAATCGTAGGCCTGGCCCTGATTGTCACAGTATTCGGCGCAGTCTTGCGCCAGTTCCGACCGGAAATTGCTCTTCAGTTGACCATACTAGCCGGAGTCACAATATTTTTGCTTATTCTTGGGAAAATAAAAATTATCATAGACCTTCTCCAAAACCTGGCTGATCAGGCAAGCATTAGTTCTTACTATTTGCTGATTGTGCTCAAGATCGTGGGCATCGCTTATGTGGCGGAATTTGGAGCCCAAATCTGCCGCGACGCAGGGGAAGGAGCGCTGGCCAGCAAAGTGGAGATTGCAGCCAAAGTAACGGTGCTGATTTTGGCAATTCCGATTATTACGGCCATCCTTGAATCTTTGATCCGGCTCTTAGGGTGAGGTGATGTAAGTGGTACGTTTTCTGATCATGCTCTTATTTTTTTTAATTTCCAGTGGGACAACTTCCCCGGTGCTGGCGGCAGACTCTGCTCTGGGCTCAGGCTTAACAGCGGCAGCCCCGGACGCAAGGGCTGCAGGCGGTGAGCAGGGTGCGACGGGGAGTGTGGACATTGCCAAAGAGCTGGATCTTACGCAAGTCAGGGGTTTCTTAGAAAAGATAGATGCTGATGTGCAGGGTTCTTTGCCCGGATTTTCCTTAAGTCAAATGTTCCAGGATTTAAAACAAGGAAAATTGAGCTTGCAGCCGGATAAACTCGGCAAAGCCCTACTCACCTTCTTAACGCGTGAGATTCTTAATACCGGGCCGTTAATTGGAAAATTGCTTATTCTAGCTGTTTTGTGTGCCGTCCTGCAGCAATTGCAGTCCGCCTTCGGGGGCAGTATCGGCAAGATGTCAGAGATCATGGCTTATCTGGTTTTACTTGGGATAGCTTTAGCCACTTTCCAAGAAACAATGAAGATGAGCAGGGACGCTATTGACCAAATGGTGGGGTTGATGCAGGCATCGTTCCCCGTGATGTTGACCCTGCTGTTGACGATGGGAAACTTTACGACAGCGGCGCTGTTCAAGCCACTGGTAATGGGAAGCCTTACTTTCTTCGCTACCATAGTTAAAACCGTGGTTTTGCCTCTTTTTTTCTTAAGTGCGGTGCTCCATTTGTTTAATCATATCTCAGAGCAGTTCAAAGTGAGCAAGCTAGCCGGGTTCATGGAGTTTATCGGGAAAATCAGCCTCGGATTTACCCTTACTTTGTTTATCGGACTGATGGCGATTCAGGGAGTGACCGGCGGGGTTGCGGACGGGGTTGCGCTTCGAACAGCGAAATATTCAGCCGATCTAATTCCGGTGGTAGGAAAATTTTTTAAGGATGCTGTGGAATTGGTGGTAACTTCCGGACTCTTGATCAAGAATGCCCTGGGAATTGTGGCGATTATTGCAATTGCTTTTATCTGCCTAAGCCCGATCATAAAGATTCTGGCTATTATGTTTGCTTTCCGGATTTCAGCCGCCCTCATCGAGCCCCTGGGGGAAAAGGCTTTAGCCGACAGCCTGCAGAGCATGGCTAAGAGCCTGATTAATATTGCAGGTTCGGTCGCAACGGTGGCAATTATGTTTTTTATGACGGTAGCTGTGGTTGTAGGAGCCGGCAATTTGAGCGTTATGCTGCGTTGAGTTAGGTAGGTGTCATTAGAGATGATGGAAACTTTGCATACTTTGGTGCGCAATATTGCGGTAGTCCTGCTGTTGGCAGGCTTTTTGGAAATGCTGTTGCCCAACACATCCATGCGCGGTTTTGTCAAGCTGGTGATGGGTCTGTTCGTGATTTCGGCTGTGCTCGGACCGATCACGGACCTTTTGCGTACACCCCTGGCCATGGAGGTGCCGGCTTGGACGATGACAGCGCCTCAGGATTTGCCGGTTATGGCTGACGGACAGGGAGCCAGAGCTGGGCAGGATGCGGTGCAGGAGCAGTTCAGGAGGATTATCGTCAATCAGGTACAGGCCCTAGCTATGACTGTAAAGGGAGTTAGCGAAGCCCAAGTAGAGGTTGACTTGGAAGAGGGCGGAAGGGATCTAACTGATCAGCCGCGCATTTCCTTGATTAAGATTAAGCTTAGTGGAGTGAAGCCTATTGAACCGGTTAAGATCGGGCAGCCGCCCAGCGAGCTTTCGGAACGGGCGCAGAAGATGCGCAAGCAGGTGGCATCCTTTATGGGCCTGCCGGAGGATAAGGTGATAGTTGAGGAATGATAAGGAGGGACGGCGTCATGAGCAAGATTATGAATCAAATTAATATCTGGGGCAAAGATAAGCAGGAGTTGAAGAAAGAAGGGGCTAAAAAGGAAGAAGGAAAGAATGACAAGAAAGCTAATCAGCCTGTTCCGCGCGAGGTGATGATGCTGGTTATAGCCGCTGTCGTGGTCGTAGCTTCAGGGGGGTTGGTTCTTTTTGGCAAGGATAGTGCAATCCCTAGCGCGGCCCCAGTCAAAACCACTCCGGAAACAGCTCAGACCACCAAGCTTAATGCCCTGGAAAAAGATTTAGAAAACAAAATTCAGTCGACCATTGCGCGGATGGCTGGTGTGGGTCAGGTACAGGTCACTGTTACTCTCGAAACCAGCTTAAAAAATGAATATGTTAGAAACGAAAATGTCACTAAACGGACGAGCAAAGAAACAGATAAGGAGAGCGGAACCCGGGAAACCACTGAAGTAAACGAAAACAACCAGGTCGTCATACCCAACGGAGCTTCTCAGCCGGCCATCGTGATGGAGGAACGCCCGGAAATTGCCGGAGTCTTGATCGTGGCTGAGGGAGCACGCGATGCTCAAGTCAGGGAAGCAATCCACACCGCAGTCCGTACCCTGCTCAACATTCCGGCAGCCAAGATTGCGGTACAGCCGATGGGAGGAGCATAAATGGCCAAGATCGAAAGGCCTGTGATCATGATCATAGGACGGCGGCGTATTATCTTCTTGGCCTTAGCTTTCATAGCAATATTTGCGGTAGCAGCTCTTTTTGCCTTTACTGCTAAGAAAGAGTCAGTTCCCGGCTCTCCCCAGAAGAACAGTTTGCCTGTAAATGCCTTCCCCGCATCAAATATTGTTTTTCAGAGTGAAATTATCCCACCGGAAGGCAAGGGTGAGAACTATTTTGTTAACTACCGCTTGGAGCGGGAAAAGTTCCGCCAGGAAAGCAAAAACATGCTCGCGGCACTTTTGGATTCTTCAGAGGAGAGCACTAGGCAGCAAGCCCAGGAAAAGTGGCTCGAACTAAGTTATAAAATAGAAAAGGAGAGTGAAATTGAAAACCTCTTAAAAATTAAAGGCTTCAAAGACGCAATCGCGAATTTGGCTTTAGACAGTGTAAATGTAGTTGTTTACACTCCCGGCCTCACACCTGAGGAAGTTAACTTGATTCAAGATGTCGTAGTGCGTATTACAAAGACCAGAGTAGAGCGGATTGCTATCTTTTCCCGGCATTAGTCATAAAGAATTTGCGCTTGGTCAGCGGACAAGAATGTATATAGAAGTTAATGTAGATAGAAGTTTAGGGAGCGGGAAGGAAATTTAGGATTAAGCGCGAATCTATCTATTGATGTAGCATAGGAAGTATTTTGACTTATTAGTACATAGGGGTTTCGATTGAAAATATCGAACTTTGTATGATACGGTATAATAAAAAATTCGTCTGCTTAAGTCGTGAGAGTGAGGGGCGTCGGGGTATGAGCACGATTCTCGTAGCGGATGATGCCAGTTTTATGCGGTTGATGATTCGGCAAATACTGGCTCGCCGGGGTTATACGGACATATTGGAAGCAGAAAACGGCAAAGTGGCTGTGAGCCTGTTTCGGGAGCATAAGCCTGAGCTTGTATTATTAGATATTACCATGCCTGAGTTAGACGGATTAGCCGCTCTTAAAGAGATGCTCGCGCTCGAGCCCAAGGCCAAGGTAGTGATGTGCAGCGCCATTGCTCAGGAAAGCATGGTACGGGAGGCCCTGAAGCTGGGCGCACTCGATTTTGTGGTGAAGCCTTTCCGACCGGAAGAGTTGTTAAGGACTGTCACTAAGTATTTGCCCTAAAGCTCCTTTAGGAAATAACCGGTATTATAAGAGGTTGTCGGCTGTACAGGGCATGCATCGTGCCAACTTTTTAATGCTAATTCTTGAAGTTGCCTTGCTGTTAAGTAGGGCAGCCTTTTTTATTGACCGCCCTAAGACCTGTATAGTTGTGCGCCTAGGGATTTTATAATAAAATATTTCTAGACTGGGATTTTGAAAAGGAGGAAGAGAATGGGAAAAAAGCGTGTTTGGCGCAATATAAAGAAATATAGCTTTTTGTTACTGGGTGCAGCCTTTGCTTCAGTGGGCTTAGAAATATTCTTAGTTCCGAATAACATTGTTGACGGCGGGATTATTGGGATATCGATTATCTTAAGCTATCTTACGAAAACACCCTTGGGAATTTTTATTCTTATCTTAAACTTGCCTTTCTTAATTTTCGGATATTACCAAATCGGAAAAACCTTCGTGCTTTCCACTGCTTTCGCGGTAAGCAGCCTCGCGATCGGAGTATCTGTTCTTCACCCTGTGCCGGGTTTGACCCAGGATGTGCTTCTAGCAGCAGTATTCGGTGGGATTATCGTAGGTATAGGGGTAGGGCTAATTATTCGATATGGGGGTTCGTTAGATGGAACGGAAATAGTAGCGATCATTTTCTCTAAAAAATCGAGCTTTTCGGTTGGAGAAATTGTTATGTTTTTTAACCTTTTTATTCTAAGCAGTGCTGGTTTCGTTTTTGGCTGGGATAAGTCCATGTATTCTTTAATTGCCTATTTTATTGCGTTTAAGGTTATCGATCTGACGATCGAAGGGTTGGATGAATCAAAAGCGGTTATGATCGTATCGGATCATCCGGAAAAGATTTCTGAACGATTGATGGCTCGTTTAGGACGGGGAGTTACTAGGTTAGAAGGAAAAGGCTGCTACAGCAAAGAAGCAAAGGGGGCGCTTTATTCCGTTGTGACCCGCTTGGAAGTCGCGAAACTTAAATCAATTATTGATGAAACCGATCCGAATGCATTTGTGACGATAACCGATGTGCATGATGTCATGGGCGGAAGCTTTAAGAAAAGGGCGATTCATTAAAGGACAGAAAAAGGCACAAATACTGTATACTTTCCGTTATTTAATTGAAAAAGAGCCTGCTGACCCATATAATAAAGAAGACTTACCTGAGATGGAGTTTTTAACTCTATCTTAAGTTTAGGTGCACTTATCTGGGCGTAAGGGTCATTATCTTCACTTTAATGTAGGCAACTAAAGGTGAAAAAATTCACCCGGAGCAGGAAATGACTTTAAATTTAGGAGAATAAGAAAGGGGAAACGGCAGTGAAATCTGTTAAGATTACAGACACTACTTTGAGGGATGCACATCAAAGCCTTTGGGCTACCCGTATGCGCACTGAAGACATGCTGCCGGTTTTAGCTGAACTGGATGAAGTTGGGTATCACTCCCTTGAAGTCTGGGGGGGCGCTACTTTTGACGTGTGTTTGCGTTACCTTGGAGAAGACCCATGGGAGCGCTTGCGTACGATTAAACGGCATGTACACAAAACCCCTTTGCAGATGCTCCTGCGGGGGCAATCTCTAGTCGGGTATCAGCATTACCCTGATGACATCGTTGAGGAGTTTGTCTCTCTGTCTGTGAAAAACGGGATTGACATTATCCGCATTTTCGATGCCCTTAATGACGTGCGCAATATGGTCGTGCCGATGAAGGCTGCCAAAAAGGCAGGCGCGCATGTACAAGCGGCGGTTGTGTACACGGTAAGCCCTGTTCACACCATTGAGCATTACCTGGAGACTGCGCGCGAGCTGGTGGAGTTAGGCGCGGATTCCCTCTGCATCAAGGATATGGCCGGCTTGCTCACTCCGTTTAAGGCCTATGAGTTAGTGTCCCTGTTCAAGCGTGAACTGGGAGTGATGATCCAGCTCCACAGCCACTATATCGGTGGCATGGCGGTTGGCGCTTATTTGAAGGCTGCGGAAGCAGGGGTAGATGTAATTGATACTGCGAGTGTGCCATTAGCCTTCGGGGCCAGCCAGCCTCCGGTGGAGACAGTTGTCAGAGCCTTGCAGGATTCGGAGTTTTCCTCCGGGCTAGATATTCATCAGCTATTCAGGCTAGCCCAGTATTTTGATAATCTGCGTAAAAATAAAGGCTTTGAGCGGGGAGTTACGCGTATTTCAGATATGCGTGTCTTTGAACACCAAGTGCCGGGGGGGATGATCACCAATCTGATCTCCCAGCTTGAAGAACAAAAGGCTATTGACCGTATTCATGATGTCCTGTCCGAGATCCCGAAAGTGCGCGCTGATCTGGGCTACCCGCCCTTGGTAACTCCAACCAGTCAAATCGTAGGCACTCAGGCCGTATTAAATGTGTTGAGCGGGGTACGCTATAAATTAGTGCCTGGAGAAGTTAAGGCTTATGTGCGGGGATTGTACGGCTGCCCGCCAGCTTCAATCAATCCTGAGATTCAGAAAAAAATCATCGGAGACGATGAAGTTGTTACGGTGAGACCGGCTGATCTCCTCGAACCGGGCTTGGCCAAAGCTGAAAGAGAGAGTGCGTCATTTGCCCTCTCGAAAGAAGATGTCCTAAGCTATGCTCTCTTTCCTCAGGTAGCCAAGAAGTTTCTGGAAGAAAGGCAGCAGGGCGGCGCTTTAACTGCAGTTGCTAGGCCAGCGCCCGTCGTGCCTGCGCCAGCATCAGCGCCTATTTCAGCTCCGACCCTTAGATCAAAGGAGGATTCTAAAAAAATGAACTTAAGCGAGATTAAAGAGCTAATTCGGATTATAGATGGAACTGAAATCTCAGAATTGAATCTAGAAAGTGAAGGAGTAAAAGTTTCTATTCGCAAAGGGACAGCTATGGCCGTTGCGCTTCCAGTTACAGCCCCGGCTGCACCTGTGGCTGCACCTGTGCAGGTTGCTCCTGTTCTTACTTCTGAGACCCCTCAAGCAATGAATAGGGCGGAGGCTGACGAAGGTGAATATATTACTTCGCCTATGGTTGGCACTTTTTACCGCGCAGCTGCCCCTGATGCGCCCGCCTTTGTAGAACTAGGTCAGCATGTGCGTGAAGGGCAAGCGGTCTGCATTATAGAGGCTATGAAACTCATGAATGAGATTGAAGCTGAAATTGAGGGTAAAGTAGTAGAGATATTAGTTGATAACGGGCAACCGGTGGAATATGGCCAACCCCTTTTTAAGATTCAAAAATAAGGAGAATGTTATGTTTAGAAAGATCCTTATCGCGAACAGGGGCGAGATTGCCCTGCGCATTATCCGGGCCTGCCGGGAACTGGAGATTGAGACGGTGGCTGTGTTTTCAGAAACAGACCGGGACGCTTTGCATGTAAGAGAAGCGGATCAGGCTGTTTGTATCGGCCCGGCTCACAGTGTTAGGAGCTATCTTAATATCCCTAATATTATCAGTGCCGCTGAACTGACCGGTGTGGATGCAATCCATCCCGGCTATGGTTTTTTGGCAGAAAACGCCCGTTTTGCAGAAATCTGCGAGTCGTGCGGGATTACATTTATCGGCCCCGCGGCCACGGCAATTGAAATAATGGGCGATAAGGCCAAAGCGCGCAAGACGATGATCGAAGCCGGAGTCCCGGTTGTTCCGGGATCCAAAGAATTAATCACGGATGTCGAGACTGCAGCTAAAATCGCTGCCGACATCGGCTACCCGGTCATGATTAAGGCATCGGCGGGCGGAGGCGGCAAGGGGATGCGCATTGCTCAGAATTCGAAAGAACTGGGTAAAGCCATTCAGGCGGCGCAGGCTGAAGCTCAGGCTGCTTTTGGCAACTCTGAAATTTATCTTGAGAAATATGTGGAAGAGCCCAGGCACATCGAGTTTCAGATATTGGCTGACAAACACGGTCATGTCATTCATTTAGGAGAACGCGACTGTTCTTTGCAGAGAAGAAATCAAAAACTGCTTGAAGAAGCCCCTTCCAGCGCCTTAACCCCGGAGCTCAGGGCGCAAATGGGGGAAGCTGCCATTAAAGCAGCTCAGGCGGCCAATTATTATAGCGCTGGTACGGTAGAGTTTTTGCTCGACAGGCATGGGAAATTTTATTTTATCGAGATGAATACCCGCATTCAGGTCGAGCATCCGGTAACAGAACTTGTTACCGGGTTGGATCTGGTGAAAGAGCAAATAAGAATTGCGGCTGACGAACCGCTGAATCTTAACCAGGAGGATGTGCAAATCCGCGGTTGGGCGATCGAGTGCCGCATTAATGCGGAAAACCCCGATAAGAACTTCATCCCTATGCCTGGCACCGTGGAAATTTACCACCCTCCGGGAGGCCCAGGAGTACGTGTGGACAGTGCTGTTTACCAAGGGTATACGATCACTCCTTATTATGACTCCATGATCGGAAAAGTGATTACGTGGGGTGCTGACCGTGAAGAAGCCATCCAGCGCATGAAGCGGGCTTTGCAGGAATTTGTGGTGGAAGGCGTGCCAACGACCATCCCTTTTCACCTGAAAGTATTGGATAATGCTTTTTTCAGGCGCGGAGAAGTGTATACTAACTTCATTCAGCGCCGGATTTTAGGGGAGTAATCCTGGATGACCTGATTTATAAAAATCTTACCCAAAGGCACTTTGCCAGGTACCCGTTATTCTGCTATAATAAATAATGAATTATTGGTTAAATTCGGCAAAAGAGGTGACGGCATGGAGAAACAAGTACTGGGAGGTTCGCTGGGGGCGATTAGAATTGCTGATGAAGTAGTCGAGATTATCGCTGGGTTGGCCGCCTCTGAAGTAGATGGAGTTGCAGGCATGAGCGGCGGCTTCGTCGGAGATTTGGCGCACATGCTCGGGCGCAATAAGAATTTAGCCAAAGGTGTCAAGGTTGAAGTTGGAGAACAAGAGACGGCGGTAGACATCTATCTCGTAGTTGAATATGGCGTATTGATTCCAGAAGTGGCGGTCAAAGTTCAGGAAGCGGTGAAGGATGCCATTGAGAGTATGACAGGGCTTGCAGTAGTGGAAGTGAACGTACATGTACAGGGTGTCAACTTCCGGGCCTTGCCGGATAAAACCGAAGAAGAACACCGTCTGAAGTAGTAATAAACCCCCCCTGGCAAGCCAGGGGGGGTTTCTGAAAGAGGTGGCACTATGTTAGGATACGCGTTTGGAGCCTTGTTGGTACTCATTGCGGTTTGGGTTTTCGCAATTGCCACAGGCTGGGTTTGGCCCTATGCGGTGCTTGTCGGGGGCTTGGATTGGATAAAATATAATACCTGGGAAAGTGCAGCAGTTGCCTTGCTGCTGTTATTGCTCGGACTTTTGCTCTTTTTTCGCCCGCGCCAGACCCCTGCTCTGGTCTTTAACACAATTTCCAAGCACGGGGAAGTCAGGGTTACTCAGGAAGCGGTGCAAGAGATCATTAGCCAGGGCGCGCAAAATGTACAAGGGGTTCGCAGTGTGTCCGCGAATCTAAAGCCGCGCGAGGACGGCCTGGAAATAACAGTGATCAGCCAGCTTAACCCGGAAGTAGTAATCCCTGTAACTGCGGAAGAACTGCAACTTCGGGTTAAAGAGGATGTTGAACATTATACCGGAATCCGGGTAGCTGAGGTGAAGGTGCTGGTGCGCAGTCTTGAAAACATGCGCCCAGCCCGCGTAAAATGAGTGGTTTTTGGGCCCAACTGGGGGAGAAAATGACCCGGTTTTTTCTCTGGGCATTAGAAACGCACCCGGGAAAATTGATTGGCACAGGTGTAGGTCTCTTGCTAGGCTTTCTGGTAGTGATCATTGGGTTTTGGCAGGTTGTTATTTTGTCATTATTTATTATAGTCGGTTTTTTCCTGGGTAAGCGCTATGATGAGCACAGAGACCTGCCTGCTTGGCTTGAGCGTTTTTTTAATAGGTAGCACAATCGCAGAGTACATTTTTGGTAGGACATTACTTCGACTGGAGGCAAAAGATGAGTAGGAGACTGGCTCGCGAGACCGCTCTGCAGGTTCTTTTTCAGTTAGACCTAACGAAAGATGAACAAGAAGTGGAAACAGTGGTTAAACACTGGGCTGCTGAATTCAGTGTGCCTGATACCAGTGTTCCCTTCGCCTTGGAACTTGTTCGAGGAACATTGGACAAGTTACCGGAAATTGACCGGCGGCTGGGGGAACTTGCACCTGAATGGAAGGTTGAGAGAATGGCCGGGGTGGACCGCAACCTTTTACGCCTAGCAGCATTCGAAGTGCTTTATCGTCCGGATATACCAGGTCCGGTCAGCCTTAATGAAGCGATAGAACTGGCAAAACGTTTTGGCGGAGCGGAATCAGCTAAGTTTATAAATGGAGTTCTTGACAGGTTGTTAGATGAGAGTGGCAAGGAAAAGCAGGGGGATTCCTGATGAATTTCCTTGGCATAGATACCAGCGCTTATACTACATCGCTCGCGGTTGTGAATGAGCACGGGCTGATTTGGGAAGCCAGGCGTGTCCTCGATGTTCCCCAGGGAGAGACAGGCTTGGCCCAATCAGCCGCTTTTTTTCAGCATGTGCAAAACCTTCCTCAGTTGGTTCAAACAATTCCTTCGGAATTATGGCAAGACCTCGGTGGTGTGGGCGTCAGCATGAAACCGCGTCCGCAGGAAGGCTCTTACATGCCGGTCTTCACGGCGGGATACGCTGTAGCGGCAGGGATTGCGAGCGCTCGGGGGGTAACTCTCTTTGAAACAACCCACCAGGAAGGGCATGTGGCGGCGGGGATTTACTCATGTGATCTGTCTTCGAATCTGCGTGAGGGCACTAGTTCTTCTCAAGGGACTTTTCTAAATAGTTCAGTCCCTGTAGTGGTTGATGATCCTAATTTCTCTAAGATACTTGCAGTACATATTTCCGGTGGAACGACGGAACTCCTGCTGGTGGAAAAAGAGAGCCCAGGTAGTTTTAAAATTAAGATTCTTGGCGGCACCACCGATCTCCACGCTGGGCAGTTTGTAGATAGGGTAGGTGTTCTCCTTGGTCTTCCGTTTCCGGCTGGGCCTGCCTTAGAAAAGTTGGCTCAGCAAGCGCGCCCTGGTGCCGAGTCTTTGCTCCCGTCTTCCGTACAGGGCTTCGATGTGAGTTTCTCAGGCGTAGAAACAGCAGCCCGCCGCCTGTTGGAACAGGGCACACCTCCTGCTGATGTGGCCAGGGCTGTGGAAGGGTGTGTAGCCCGTACTATTAGCAAGTTAATTCTAGAGGGGATTGAATCCACCGGAATCAGGGAAGTTTTAATTGTAGGAGGGGTGGCAGCCAACCGCTATCTGCGCGAGGAAATCGAGCGCCGCTTAACTAAAACAGGAGGTAAAAAGGCATCCCTTTACTGGGCTAAACCTGATTGGAGCCGTGACAATGCCATCGGAGTAGTGCTGCTAACGAGGGAACGTTCCGCTCTGGTATAACCAGCTGTGCAAGTGGCGCCAATTAAAGAGAATGAAAAAGTAGCTGCGTTTCAGGGTGGGCTACTTTTTTGTTTTATCAAGCAAATAACGCCCTAATTAATATTTTCAGGTGTTGAATAGTCCGATATGGCCCTTGAACTACATTGTCAAAGGGGTGTGCCCATGCTACGATTAATATGCCATATGGTTAAACTACGTTCCACATTATTAAACGGAAAAGGCGAAAGGCGTAATCAGAACGTGCAGAAGAAAAAGAAATTTGTTAAAGGAGGTCTGCCTGGTGCCTAAAGATTTAAGCAATTTTTTAGAACTACTCAGGGAGAAATATCCGGAAGAACTGAAGACTGTCTCACGAAAGATCAGTCCCCAACACTTCGAAGTTACAGCCTTGCTCGAGAATCTGACTAAGCAGGAACGGTTTCCGGCGGTTTTGTTTAAGGAAACGGAAAATGTAGATGGAGCTTCTTCAGAAATGCAATTGGTTTCGAATATTTTTGCCAGCAGGGAGCGTTGTGCCTTGGCTCTCGATTTAGAGCCGAAAGACGCCAAAATGCCGTTGAGTCTCGAATACGCACGGCGGGAAAGGCTGTTCACTCTTCCTGAACTAATTAAAGAAGGAGCACCGGTTCAGGAAGTGGTCGTGACAGGAGAAGCGGTGGATGTTGGGTCTTTGCCGATCGTACGGCACTATGAAATGGATTTAGGGCCTGTGCTGACAATGACCTGTTGTATGAAAGACCCGGACAGCGGCAACTATGACCTAAGTTTTATCAAGAACTTTTATAAGGGGAAACCGGATTATTTGGGTGTTTCTATCCATTCTCCCCACCTCGAAAGAATTCTTAACCGCTATGAAGAGTTGGGCATTTCGGCACCGATTATTACAATTTTAGGACACCACCCTGCTTTCTATCTTGGGTCGCTTGCTCTGACCGGGTTCGAACGCGATGATTATGAAGCTATCGGCGGTTTCTTAGGAGAACCGCTAAGGCTGGCACCATCCGTGACCTGGGGTAAGGACTTCCTAGTGCCGGCTGATGCCGAAATAATTATTGAAGGGGAAATCATTCCAGGGGTTAAAGAAATAGTGGATCCGTTCGGGGAAGTGACCCGTCATTATCAGGCGCAGTGCCTGCGTCAGGCTATGCAGGTCAAAGCGATCACGCGCCGCCGGGAAGCTATCATGCAGGACGTTTTTTCCGGGCACCACGAACACTGGAATTTAGGTGCCATTCCCAAAGAAGGAAGCGTCTTTAACACTTTGCAATCCAAAGTTGGGAATGTCACGGCGGTTCATATGCCTATGTCAGGGATCGGAAGGCTTTCGTGTTATGTCTCCATCAAGAAGGTAAAGGAAGGACAGGGAAAACAAACGGCGCTCGTCGCTCTCAATGAATCTTGGACCTTCCAGGCTGTCGTTGTGGTCGATGATGACATCGATGTTTTTAATGAGACAGATGTAATCTGGGCTGCTCTCTCTATGGTTAATCCCAAAAGGGATGTAAACGTAATTGACAATGTGGGGCGCTCGGTTTTCAACACCGAAATGGGGTATAGTAAGATGATTATTGATGCGACTCGGCCCTTAGATAAACCATTTCCGGTAATGTTTCGCGTACCGGGGCAAGCTTTGGACGCAGTTCGCCCTGAAGAGTGGCTAGATTAAGTTGAAAGCGAATGTGTATCAGCAAAGTATGTATAAGCTGTGAGTATAGGTAGCGTAAACACGCACAGTAAGGAGGAACTTAGATGGACAGAATATTCTGGATCGAGTGTCCGGATTGCCATGGCAAGTTTTATTGCGACTACGAGTTGAGGCATGCAGGGATAGAGCTAGAGTGCCCATTCTGCCACAAGCAGTTCAGAGTAGATGACGGTCCGTGGATTGATGAGCGGGGGTAGTTCGCCGTTGTGGCTAAAATTTTACGAATGGAGCACTAGCTATGATTCTATCTGTAAAAAAGGCTATGGAAATACTTGATCGCGTGGCTGATAAAGGGAGGATCAGCCTTAAAGAGCTAAGTCTTCAGCTTGAGATGCCGAAAAGTACTGTCTGCCGGCTGGCTCAGACTCTTGAGGCTTGCGGCTATCTGTACCAGGATGCTGCTAACGGGGATTACTTGCTAGCATATAAGTTCTTGCGGGTAGGGCATGATGTCTTGGAGAAGACGGGAATCCGGGAGTGTGTCTGGCCGGTAATGACTAAGCTGGCTGAGAAGACCAAAGAGACTGTCAATCTTACGGTACTGGACGAAAGAAAAGTCCTGTATGTGCAAAAGATAGAATCATCTCATATTCATAACGGAATAAAAGTAGGTGACCGCGCTCCGATGTATTGTACGGCAGCCGGAAAGGTGATGTTGGCCAGCCTGTCTGAGGACAAGGTAGAAAGCATATTGGCAAAGTGCCTGCCCTTTGAAGCATTTACAAAAAAGACTATCGTAAACGTGCAGGCTTTAATGCAAGAGTTAGAGGAATGCCGCAAGCGGGGCTATGCCATCGCCAAGGATGAAATTGCCAATGGCGTGCATTCAATTGCTGCAGTGGTCCAGAGTTATCCGGGGCGAGAGGCTGCGGCTATTAGCATTGCTTGGCCATCCAACCGCTCGACGTCGGAAAGGTTTACGGAGTGGGGAACTTTGATCATGCGGGCCTGCGCAGAGATTTCGGCGAAGTTAAGAGGATGAACAGGGGCAACTGAAAAAGAGCATTTAATCAAATCATGCCGATTAGCTCAATATATTTGTATGCACTGCAGGCAAAATAATTTCTCTTTTGATTTTTATTTGCTGAATCTTAATAAACTCAAAAAATGTGTTATAATAGACAAGGTGATTAAGGGATCATAAACGAGCCGATTTTTTGGAATTTGGCTCGTTTTTCGGTGCCCCTGCTTAATATTAAGGTTACGTTGCCTAAAATTTGCTCTCATTTATTTTGCAAGATATTCAACTAGACTAAGATCCCTTTCATCAGCAGGAAATATCTCAGGCATCATGAATTATCCAAGGAATTTCTAGAATTGTACAAGGAGGAGTGTAGAGTGTACCGCGTAGTAAAAAGAAGACAGTTGGCTCCCGCGATCGTCCTGTTGGAAGTCGAAGCTCCGGCTGTAGCGGCTAAGGTTGAGCCTGGCCAGTTCGTCATTGTGCGCATGGATGAAAAATCCGAACGTATTCCTCTCACCGTGATGGATTTCAACCGTGAAAAGGGAACCATCACTATCGTCATTCAAGACGTAGGTTATTCCTCGGCGCTCATTAATCAAATGGAAGAAGGAAGCGCTTTCCTTGACTTTGTCGGTCCCCTGGGTATGCAGACCGAGATTGAAAAATACGGTACTGTCGTATGCATCGGCGGCGGCCTTGGGATTGCCCCGGTTCATCCGATTGCCCGGGCATTAAAAGAAGAAGGCAATAAGGTGATCTCTGTTCTTGGCTCCCGCAGCGCGGACATTCTGATTCTGGAGGATGAAATGCGGGCGGCCAGTGATGAAATAGTAGTTGCCACTAATGATGGCAGCATGGGCATTCAAGGCTTTGTCACTGACGGTTTGGCTCATATCCTTAACCGTGGGGAGAAAGTAGATATGATCTGGGCGATCGGTCCCATGATCATGATGAAAGCAGTCTGTGATTATACCCGCCCATTGGGGATTAAGACGATTGTCAGCCTGAACCCGGTCATGGTTGATGGTACCGGGATGTGCGGGGCCTGCCGTGTCAGTGTTGGGGACGAAACAAAATTTGCCTGTGTTGACGGACCGGAATTTGACGGGCATCTGGTTGATTGGGAATTAGCTATGCAGCGCCTGGCCTACTTCAAAGATGAAGAGAACCGGGCTAAAGCCAGACTTGAGTGTGAAGGGGGGCATCACTAATGGCACTGAAAGTTCCGCGTCATGAAATGCCTTGCCAGGACGCGCACGAAAGGGCGCATAACTTTAACGAAGTTGCTTTAGGATATACGAGCGAAATGGCTGTTGAAGAGGCTCAGCGCTGCCTCCAGTGCAAAAAGCCGCTTTGCCGCACCGGCTGCCCGGTGGAAGTACTCATTCCGGACTTCATCAAAAAGATCTCTGAAGAGGACTTTTTCGGAGCTGCCGAGGTGCTGAAAGTCAAGAATTCCTTGCCTGCAATCTGCGGCCGCGTCTGTCCGCAGGAGAGCCAATGTGAAAGCAAGTGTGTTTTGGGTATTAAAGGAGAGTCTGTGGCTATCGGTCGTCTCGAACGCTTTGCCGCTGATTATGAGATGCAGCATGGCGAGAGCGCCATCGCCAAAACGGAACCGAGCGGTAAAAAAGTGGCTATAATCGGTGGCGGTCCTGCGGGACTTGCCTGTGCCGGAGACTTGGCTAAAGCCGGGCATGCGGTTACTGTTTTTGAAGCGCTCCACGTAGCCGGCGGCGTTTTGATGTACGGTATTCCGCAGTTCCGTCTGCCCAAGGAGATTGTGCAGAGAGAGATCGGCAACCTGGAAAAGATGGGCGTCGAAATTCTCACGAACCAGGTCGTAGGCAAAGTAACCTCAGTGGACGAATTAATGGAAAATGGCTATGATGCTGTCTTCATCGGCACCGGAGCCGGACTACCCTACTTCATGGGTATCCCGGGCGAGAACTTAAATGGGGTGTATTCCGCAAATGAGTTCTTAACCAGGACCAACCTGATGAAAGGCTACAAATTCCCGGAATATGCGACCCCGGTTAAAGTCGGTAAAAAAGTTGCTGTCCTGGGAGCCGGCAACGTGGCCATGGACGGTGCCCGCACCTCTTTGCGCCTGGGCGCGGAGGAAGTGTCGATCATTTACCGACGTTCACGGGAAGAAATGCCCGCACGTAAAGAAGAAGCGGAGCACGCAGAGGAAGAAGGAGTAGAATTCCGGCTTCTTACTAATCCTGTAGCCATTCACGGAGATGAGCGCGGCTGGGTTAAGAGCATGACTTGTCTGCGTTACGAGCTGGGCGAGCCGGATGCTTCCGGGCGTCGGTCCCCGGTGGCAATTCCCGGGTCAGAGTTCGAAATCGAGGTAGACACCGTGGTTGTGGCTATCGGACAAGGGCCGAACCCACTCGTAACCAAGTCTACTCCTGGGCTTGATCTGAACAAGCGCGGCAATATAGTCGCTGATCCAGAAACTCTAGCTACTTCCAAACCGGGAGTCTTCGCCGGCGGGGACATTGTAACCGGTGCAGCCACCGTTATCCTGGCCATGGGTGCCGGAAAGAAAGCGGCTGCTTCCATCGATGCTTATTTGAAAAGCAAAAACTAAGATAGCAGATTGCTGAGCAGAAAGTGTCGGGCCTTTGGGCCCGGCACTTACATACGCTGAACGAATAATTGCTGACTTTAGGACAGCCTCAATGGTTAAAGTGGAGTCAGGTTTCTCTAATTTGGGCAAACTTGCGATAGGTAAATTTACCTTTAATCGGGGTTACCTTGTTATTATGTGAAAGGAGTGAATTTATTTGGCTCAGTTGCTTGACGGCAAAGCAGTATCGAAAGTTCTGAAAGAAGAAATCCAGCAGGAAGTGGCCCAGTGGAAGGGAAAAGGCGTGAATCCCAAACTGGCGGTTATCTTGGTGGGGGATGATCCGGCCTCGGTTGTTTATGCCAAATCGAAACAAAAAGTAAGCGAAAACTTGGGTATCGCCTTTGAACTGTTTCCAATGCCCGAAGATACCCCGGAGCCAGAAGTGCTTGGCCTAATTCAACGCTTAAACAACGATAATACCGTGCACGGGATTATGATCGAACTTCCGCTGCCAAAACATATTTCCAAAGAGAACGTGATGAAAGCAGTCCTACCCGAGAAGGATGTGGACGGAGTGCACCCCATCAACCGCGGTTATATCCTAAGCGGGGAAGAAGGGCTGTTCCCAGCCACCCCCCAAAGCTGTATTGAACTCATGCTTCGTTCCGGGGTGGAGATCTCCGGCAAACATGTTGTAATTGTCGGGCGTGGAGAAACCGTTGGCAAACCGCTCGTCTTCCTGATTCTGAAGCATAATGCGACCGTAACGATTTGCCACTCCCGGACCCCTGACTTGGGTGCGTTTACCCGCCAGGCTGACATTGTGGTTGCGGCCGTGGGCAAAGCTAAGCTTATCAAGAAAGATATGATTAAGCCCGGTGCGATTGTGGTTGACGCCGGAATAAACGAGACTCCGAACGGAATCTGCGGGGATGTGGACTATGAGGCGGTGCAGGAAGTGGCAGGCATGATCTCTCCGGTTCCAGGAGGAGTCGGTTCTTTGACAACGGCCCTCATCATGAAGAATGTCCTTAAAGGAATTAAACTGCAAGGAGTGGGACGGTAATGGATGTATGGCAATGGAGTGCTGAGGAATTCTTGAACCAAGCTGCCAGTGCTGCCCCAACTCCCGGCGGCGGCAGTGTCTCAGCGTATGTGGGAGCCTTAGCTGCTTCCATGGTATGCATGGTTGCCAACTTGACTGTCGGCAAGGAAAAATATAAAGATGTTGAACCGCAAGTACAGGAGATCTTAGGCAAAGGGAAGGAATTGCTTGACTCCTTAAAGAAAGGCTTAAGCCGGGATATTGCTGAGTTTTCCAACTTTATGGCGGTGCTCAAACTTCCGAAAGAGACAGATGAGCAAAAAGCGGCCCGCACTACCAAGATGCAGGATGTTTTGGTTTCAGCGACTGATACCCCGCTCGGCATCGCCCGCAACTGTTTTGAAGTCTTAAAGCTGGCCCATGCTTTGGCCCCCATCGGCAACAAAGGAGCGATCAGCGATGTCGGCGTGGCTGCTTACTTAGCGGAAAGCGCCCTTAAGTCCGCGATGTTCAGCGTGGACATTAACCTGCCTCAGATCAAAGACGAATTGTACCAAAAGAAGGTCAAGACTGAGCGGGCACAGATGTTTGAACAAGCTGCTACGCTAGCTGAAGAGACTGTGGAAGTCGTGCAAAGCAGACTGTAACGACTAATGAATTTTGTTTTTCCTGGTCAGTTTAAAGGTTTGCTGTAGAACATGTAATAAACCCCCATGTCTTAATGTTAAAGGCATGGGGGTTACGCCTTTGCGCCACTCCTGAAAAAATTATTCTCTATGGCCCGATCGCGAATGGTACTGTTCCTCCATACTGTGACATGGATATTGTAGTTGTGTTAAGGGTTTTGAGCACTTACAGCCACGCGTTTTATGGTGAGCCCAGATCATGCTTGGTTGAACTGATAGAAGAACGAGTTAAGGCGGAAAAAGCCAGGGATCGGGCGCAGCACCTGGCACGAACAGATTATTTGACCAATTTGCTGAACAGGCGCGCCTTTATGGAACGCCTGGAGTTTGAAGTTGAGCTAGCCCAAACAGAAGGACTGCCTTTGAGCATTATTCTCATTGACATTGATAGTTTCAAGAACATTAATGATACCTATGGTCACTTAGCGGGAGACAGCGTGCTGCAACAGTTTGCTGCTCATGTCAATGGGCTCTGCCGTGCAAGCGATTTTCTAGGGCGTTACGGCGGGGAGGAGTTTGTGATCTGTTTGTCGACTACGTTGAACGAGAAGGCGGCCAAGATCGCAGAACGCATCCGTAACGCGTGAAGGAAATATAAATCTCATCCCCCGACTCCCAAATACTGTGCCTGCACTTGTTTATTTGCGGCCAATTGCTGTGGGGTACCGGAATACACTATTTCTCCTTTGTTTAGGACAAATACATGATCGGCAATACCTAAGGCCATGTGCATGTTCTGCTCGACTAAGAGGATTGAGAGCCCTTGCTTTTTAAGTTCGTCCAGGATGTTGGCCAACTCTTTTACGATCAGGGGGGCCAGGCCTTCTGAGGGCTCGTCTAAGAGCAGAAGGTCAGGGTTGGTCATTAAAGCGCGGGCCACGGAGAGCATCTGCTGTTCCCCGCCGCTAAGCTTTGCGCCCAAGTGGCCTTCCCGCTCTTTAAGGCGCGGAAACAGGGTATAAACCCGTTCAAGGTTCCAGCCCATGCGGTTCCCTGCACGAGCGGCCATGACCAAATTTTCCTTCACGGAAAGATTCGGAAACACTCCCCGGCCTTGGGGAACCAGGCCGATGCCCAATTTGGCAATGTGATAGGGAGGGAGCTTTTGGATCTCTTTGCCTTGGAAAATTACCTTGCCCTGGCGCGGTGGGGTAAAACCAATAAGAGAGCGGATCGTGGTGGTTTTGCCCATACCGTTGCGGCCAAGCAGGGCTGCCAAGGTGCCCTTGGGCAAGTGAAAGCTTACACCCTTCAAAATATGGCTCTCTCCGTAATAGGTTTCAAGTGCGTTTGCTTCGAGCATACTATCCCCCCCGACAGAATTATCCAACCTCATAATCTTACACTTTGCTTCGCTGAATTCTGCTGAACACTTTAGCCCTCAGATTACCCCTGCTTCTACGGACTGGCCCAAGTAAACTTCCTGTACGTTAGGATTGGAGCGGATTTCTTCAGGTGTTCCTTCAGCAAGTACTTTGCCGTAGTAGAGGACTGTGATGCGGTCAGCGAGGCCGAAGACGAGATCCATGTCATGTTCGATGATCAGGATCGTAATCGTCGTCGGCAGTTGGGCAAGAAGCTCAAAGATGCGCTGGGTCTCGGCTACGGACATTCCGGCAGTCGGCTCATCAAGAAGGAGCAGGGAAGGGCTTGAGGCCAGCGCCAGCAGGATTTCCACTTGGCGCTGCTCGCCGTAGGACAGTTCCTTGATTAGGTGGTGTTTGCGCTCGGCTAACCCCCATGTTTCCAAAAGTTGTTCTGTTTCGACATAGAGATGGGGGAAGCTGCGGTGGTCTAGTCGTTGATGCCAGTTCCGGCAGTGGTGATTCTTTTTTTGAAGGACAAGGATCAGATTATCGAGTATTGTTAGGTTTAAAAACAGGTTGTTTTTCTGAAACGTGCGGCCAAGGCCGCGGCGTGCCCGCTCGTAGTTAGGCAGGGACGTTATGTCTTCGCCACTGAGAAATATTTGCCCGCGGGACGGGGGCAGTTCTCCGGTAATCAAATTGAATAAAGTCGTTTTGCCCGCGCCATTAGGACCTATGATTGCGCGCCGCTCGCCGGGCATCACGCTAAAGGACAGTCTGTCTAAAACCTGCAGGCCGCCGAAATTCTTGCTTAGACCCTCAACCCGCAATGTTGTCTGTAATAGATCAAGTCTGACGTGTCCGAGCTTGGCTGTCACGCCTGTTCCCTCCCTTGCTTAAGTTTGGGGAACGCCCGCATTTTTAATTTGTCTGTGAGCTTGCGCCAGGGGAGTGAGGAGAAAAGCCCCATAATTCCTTTGGGAGCAAAAATCACAAACAGGATAAAAGCTAAGCCCACGATGCTGGCCCAACGCTCAGTGTATGAGCTGACAAAGCTCTGGAAGAGGATGAGAAAAGCCGCTCCCAAAACCGGACCGCTTAAAGTTCCGGCACCGCCGATGATGACCATGATAATGGCATGCCCGGACATGGTCCAGTAGATCTCTCCGGGAGAAATAAAGCCATTGAAATAAGAATAAAGGGCTCCGGCAATCCCGCCGATCCCTCCGGCCACCGTGAAAGAGAGGAGTTTGTAGCGCTTGGTGTTATAACCAACGGCTTGTAAACGGGCTTCATTTTCCCTAATCCCGATTAACACCTTGCCCACGGGTGAGGCGAGGAAGCGACGCAGTCCGAGCATCACGAGGGCAAAGACGATCAGAATCAGGTAATAAAGATGAACAGGGCCGGACAGGGTGAAGCCAGGCCAAAGCTCCGGGCGGGCTATCCCGGAAAAGCCGTTTGAACCACCGGTCAGGCTTTCCCATTGGTAAGCTGCAGCATACACCATTTGAGAAAAAGCAAGGGTGAGCATGAGGAAATAGAAACCGGAGGCTCGCGTAACCAACAGCCCGATTATTAAAGAAGCGACCACAGACAGGAGGATGGCGGCGGTCAGGGTAAGAAAGATATTGGGAGTGAGGCGGCTGCTTATGATGGCGGCCGTGTAAGCCCCAAACCCGAAAAAGGCGGCATGCCCAAAAGAAACCAGGCCGGTGTAGCCAATGAGCAAATTCAACCCGGCGGCAAAAAGGCCAAAGATTAAGATCTCAGTCAGGATGCTTAAAGGGTAAGCAGGGGCTAACCACGGAAACACCGCCAGGGCTGATCCTAAAGCGATAAAAAGAAGGAAAGTCTGCTTCTTCATGAGACTGCCCTCCTTCCGAACAGGCCAGCGGGCTTTAGCAGTAAGACTAAGGCCATAATGGCGAAGATGAGAAAGAGGCTGAATTGAGGAAACCAAATCTTACCCAAAGTATCTGCCAATCCAATAATTATGCTGCCGCCCAGGGTGCCGGTGAAAGAGCCGAGCCCCCCAACCACTACTACAATCAAAGCAAAAATTAGGATTTCAAAGTCCATTCCCGGGTAAAGGCCTAAAACCGGGCCGGCAGCCACTCCGCTTAACCCGGCCAGGACTGCCCCCAGGGCGAAGACGAGGGTAAAGACTAAGCGGATATTGATGCCGAGCCCGCTCACCATTTCTTTGTCACTCACTCCGGCACGGATAATAGCGCCCCAACGGGTTTTTTCCTGGAAAAACCATAAGAGCAAGGCTATTATGAACCCGAACAAGATGAGAAAGAGCCTATAACGAGGAAAGGTCTGTCCCAACATCTCGACTGAACCGCTTAAAGCGGTGGGCGGGGTTAGGGAGCGGATACTGGCACCCCAGACCCAGCGCACCAAGTCGTTGAAAACATAGGCTAAACCGAAAGTGAGAAGCACTTGATTCAAGTGGCCCTTATTATAAGTGGGGCGAAGGAGGACAAGCTCCAGCCCGATGGCCGCCAGTCCGACCAAGAGGGGAGCGAAGATTAAAGCGAGCCAATAGCTGTCAAAGGCAGTTGCCATGCTGAAGGCCAAGTAGGCCCCCAGCATGTACAGCGATCCGTGAGCCAGATTGAGTATGTCCATGATTCCGAAGATCAAGGACAGCCCGGCTGCCAGCAAAAATAAAAGCATTCCGTAGGCCAAACCGTTCAACAACTGCATAACTAAGATTTCCATGCTCTCGTTCATAAGGATCTTTCCTTTCCCCGGGCAGATAAGTTCAACTTACTTCAGATGGAGTTAAAGCTCCACCTGAAGTAAATTTCCTTTACTTGAGCGGATCGGCCACTTTTTCAAAGGTGGCGATGACTGAATTTTGTAATTTGCCATCGACCATTTTGGTTTCGGCCAGGTAGATGTTTTGGATAATCATGTGGGTGTCCGGGTCAAACTCAAGCGGTCCGCGTGGGCTCGCGAATTTAACTTGCCCCCAGGCTTTGGCGACTTTGAGTTTGTCAGAGGTATCTCCTTGTACCAGGTTTAGGCCCTCAGCAATCACGCGGGCGGCATCATATCCTTCAACAGCCTCTCCACTCGGGTCTTTGCCAAATTTCTTCTTGAAATTCTCCACAAACTTTTTATTTTCCGGAGTATTCAAGGTGAGGATCCAGTAGAGGCTGCCTTTGACCCCTTCTACCGCTGTTCCCTGGGCTAGGCGCACGTCCTCGGCGTTAAGCCAGCCGGAACCGTTGAGTGGGATGGTCTTTTTAAGCCCGAATTCGGAATACTGCTGCACGAACCTCACGGCATCAGAACCGGCAAAGAAAGAATACACGGCTTCCGGTTTGGCTTGGGCTATTTGCTGTAAATAGGGACCGTAGTCATTAGTGCTGAGCGGCGGCCAGGCTTCGCCCACTACTGTGCCCCCGGCGTCAGTGAAGCTTTTCTTAAAGCCGTTCATCTGCTCTTTGCCCGCGGCGTAGTTGGGAGCAATGATAAACACTTTCTTAGCCAGGTTTTCATAGGTCCATTTGCCGTTAGGATAGTTCACTTGCTCATTGGTGAAAGAAGAGCGGTAAACATAATCACTTTTCTTAGCTCGGGTTAAATCTACCGCTCCGGCATGGGAGACGAGGAAAGGAACTTTGTTCTGGTCGGCATAGTCCCTGATCGCTAAAGCGATAGAACTGTTCACGATACCGGTCAGCATATCCACTTTATCTTGCTCGACCAGTTTGCGGGCTTTACGCAGGCCGGCCTGGGCATCGTTCTCCTCGTCTTCTTTGATAAGCTTGATTTCCCTTCCTCCGGCTTTCCAGCCGATTTCATCGAAATACAGGGTCATGCCGTTTGCGAGGTTTTCCCCAAGAGTGGTGTAGACGTTGGACATGGGCACAATGACCCCGACTTTGACGGGCTCTTTACTGGGGCCGCTGTTCTGGGTGCTGCCCTGACTGCTCGGGGAGCTGCCGCAACCGCTTAAGAGTAATGTTAGGCTGAGTGTGAGCGCGAGCAAGCTTGCGCCTATGCGCTTAAAACTGTGGAAACTATTTCTTTTCATTCTTTCTCCTCCTAATCAAACTGTCTCTAGAATTAAACATTATTTATTAAGCCCTCCCAGTAACTTTGGGCTTAGGGGCTAGACTCCGACCTCATCCAGCTCTTCATATTCAATGTTGAGACCGTTTACGACCTGCCACATCAAGGCCAGGGCAGAGCGGACATTGTTAAGAGCGAACGGAGGGAGGTCTGTTTGGGCAGCCAGTTCTTTGAGCTCGAGGTATGTTTGCCAGATCCGTTCTTCGTTAGGATTAAGCCTTTGCCCAAAGAGGTTGGTTTTGCTGTCCATCAAAGCGAGATTTGTATTCATGCGCTGATCCCCCTTTTATCAACTAAACGTCTGGCTTTAAGCTCGAACCGGGGCAGGGAGCCCGGCACTGCCAAATCAATATTGAAACGCAAGTTTTCATGAGCTTCGGCTAAATCCTTGCTGAGGCGTTGGGAAAGCCCCGCATAAAGATCCTGGACGTCAGGTTTAAGCTCGATTAGCACTGTGATTTCATCTCTGATTCCTTCTTCACGGGTAAGGACAATTTGGAATTCATCGATCTCGGAGTATTTGCGTACGACTCCTTCCACTGCTGAAGGAAAGACATTTGTGCCCCTGATGAGTTTCATGTCGTCTACTCGGCCTAAAATACCTCCCAGATAGAGATCCCAGGTGCGGCCGCAGTCACAACTGGCGGCAGGAACTCTTTCCACAAGATCCCCTGTGCGGTAGCGGATTAAGGGGATAAAGCTGCGCCCGAAAGAGGTTATCACGCGTTCTCCCCGCTCTCCATAACCAAGCTTCTGCCCGCTTTTAGGATCGATGGTCTCTTCAACGAGGTGTTCCTCGAGGATGTGGGTGCCCCCTGGCTGGCTTGCGCATTCGAATACCATGATGGTGCCGATTTCGGTCATGCCAGCAGTATCAGCGCACTTGGCGTTCCAGGTTTCTTCTATCAGACGTTTGGTTGCGGGTACATTTCCACCCGGTTCACCGGAGAGGATGATCTTATTAATCTTTGATTGTCTGAGGAGGTCGATTCCCATTTCCTTGGCTACCTGGGCCAAGCGCAGCACATAAGTAGGGGTTGCGCAGAGGGTAGTGGCACCAACCTCGATCATCTGTTTTATTCGGTTTTCGCTGGACATCCCGCCACTGGCAATGGTTAAGGCTCCGATTTTTTCACAGGCATAGTGAGCGCCCCAGAAGCCGATAAAAGAGCCGTAGCCGAAAGCGAAATACACGATGTCCCGCGGTCTTACGCCAAAGCCCCAAAAAGCGTAAGCCCACATTTCCGCAATCCATTGCCAGTCCTTTTTACTGTCCAGGACCCGCAGCGGAGTATGGCCTGAGGTGCCGGAAGTGGTGTGGTAGCGTACGGCCGCTTCCACCTGGACAGTCAGCATTTCTCCGAACGTCGGGTAGCGCTCCTGTTCTTCAAGCCACTCCTCTTTCGTAGTAAAAGGGATGCGCTCCAGATCAGCTAAACTTCTTAACTGTTCAGGATGAAAATTACCTGCGGCAAATTTGCGGCGGTGAAAGGGGCTGCGCTCGTAAGCCAACCGTACCACGCGCTGGAGTTTGAGCAGCTGCAGGCGTTCAAGTTCCGTGCGTGGCATCGTTTCTGTCCTGGGGTTCCAAAATTGCCCTTGCCTATCTTCAGGCATCAGCCCATACCTCCAATCTTGATGATTGCTATAATTATAGCAAATTAAATTTGAAAATTTAGAATAATTACTCGAATTGTTGGCGCAAATGCTTTAACGGAGTTTAATATAAGATAAACGGTATTTGGGCGTATCTTGCTTGCAAGGTCTGCCCTTTTTTGTGTATGATGGACATGAGGTGATAGTGTGCCGAAAATTTGGACGGTTTCCGAACTTGCTAGTGAAATCGGGCGCACCCTGACTGAAAAAGGGGATTTCCAAAGCTGCTGGGTGAGCGGGGAAATATCGAATTTCAAAAATCACCGCCCGTCCGGGCACTGGTATTTTACGATTAAGGATCAACATGCGAGTCTTAAGGCTGTGATGTTTAAGAGCCGGGCCGAGCGGATAGGATTCATGCCGCAAGACGGGATGAAAGTCCTGACCCGGGGCGGTGTGCGCATGTATGAGCGCGACGGCAATATTCAGTTTTATGCGGAGGAATTGCAGCCAAGCGGAGTGGGGGCGCTCTATTTGGCTTTCGAACAGCTTAAGGGGCGGTTGGCGGAAGAAGGGTTATTTGACGCCAACCGCAAAAAGCCTATTCCGCGCGTGCCGCGCCGTATCGGGATTGTCACCAGTCCAACGGGCGCTGCTTTGCATGATGTTTTGAATATCCTAAGCAGGCGCAATCCGCGTATCTCCTGGGTACTGGCTCCTGCGGCCGTGCAGGGGGAAGCCGCTCCGCAGGAAGTTGCGCGGGCACTGGCCCGACTTAACCGCTACGGAGAGGTCGACGTTATCATCGTGGGCCGAGGCGGAGGGTCTTTAGAAGAGCTGTGGGCTTTTAACACGGAAGAGGTGGCCCGGGCTATTGCAGCATCAAGCATTCCGGTAATTTCCGCCGTGGGGCATGAAACGGATGTCACGATTGCGGATTATGTGGCTGACCTGCGGGCACCGACGCCGTCAGCTGCCGCGGAATTGGCTGCGCCACTTTTGCAGGAGCTGTATGCTGAAGTGAATCTCTTGTCCCAGGGATTACGGCAGGCACTGGCAGGACAAATAGCGGGCAAGCGGCAGAAGCTTGACTTCCTGGCGGGGAGAGGCCCCTTGGTCAATCCCTTCTGGCGCATCGAACAGAACCGCCAGCACTTGGATATACTCGCAGACAGGCTCGCGAACGGCATGACTAGATTTGTTTCGGATAAAAATGGTATACTAAAATTATTGGCTGCTAAACTTGACCTCCTAAGCCCTTTAGCCATTCTGGGGAGGGGTTACTCCCTCGCTTACGATGCCAGGGGCAATCTGGTGCGTTCGGCCCGGGAAGTGGAAGTGCAGGCGGAGGTAAGAGTGCGTTTGGGGGAAGGAGCCCTCAAATGCCAGGTGCTGGCAAAGGAGAATGAAGCGTGAGCGCAAAAAGACAAGAGATTCAACAAGAGCTGTTCGAAGAACCAGGGAGTGTAGATACGAGTGAGGTAATGGAAAACGTAGATAATATTGAGATTTTGGAAAGCGTAGATAATATTCTCGTGGTAAAAGAGACGAGTACGAATGAAGTTTCTTTTGAGCAGGGTGTAGCGCGCTTGGAGCAAATTATCGGGAGCTTGGAACAGAAAGATATCCCGCTTGAAAACGCCTTAGCCCTCTTCCGCGAAGGGATAGAACTGGTGCAGGAATGTAACCGCATGCTGGACCAGGCGGAAACACAGATGCAGATTTTGCTCGAAGGGCCTGAGGGTGAGCTTAAGCTGGAAAAGGCCAATCTTTAGTTAAGTAAACGAGCGCTTAAAAGCATGCGGAAGGATGAAGTCCGAGAATGTTCGCTGTTGAATATAAATCTTATCAGGAGCTGGTGGAGAGTTTTCTTTCCAACCTGCCGTGGGGCGAAGATGTGCTGAACGAGAGCATGCGTTATTCCCTTTTGGGCGGGGGTAAACGCATTCGCCCGGTGTTAGCTTTAGCGGCGGGAGCAGCTCTGGGCGGTAGGACAGAGCTGCTTTTACCGGCAGCGTGCGCCTTGGAGCTTATTCATACTTACTCGCTGATACATGATGATCTGCCGGCTATGGATAATGATGATTACCGGCGGGGCAAATTATCAAACCATAAGGTTTTTGGGGAAGGGATGGCTGTTTTGGCCGGAGATGCCTTGCTCACTTATGCTTTTGAGCTTTTGGCTGAGCCTTTGCCCATTCCCCCTGAGCGGCAACTGCAAGCAGTGCGTGAAGTGGCGGCTGCTGTAGGCAAAAGCGGCATGGTCTTAGGGCAAGTTCAAGATTTGGCTGGGGAAGAAAACTCCTTGAGCTTGGACGAGATAGAGAATATTCATAAAGCCAAGACAGGGGCTTTATTAGTGGCCGCGGCACGCTTAGGTGCAATCTTGGCCGGAGGGTCAAAGGAGGAAGTGAAGGCCTTTACCCTATATGCACAAGCACTCGGGCTTGCTTTTCAAATTAAAGATGACATTCTGGATGTTGAAGGGGACAGTGAGACTTTAGGGAAACCTGCGGGGAGCGATGTGCGCCAACATAAAGCTACTTATCCGTCCTTGCTTGGTTTAGAGGGTGCAAAAGAACATCTGCAGGAGCAAATTGCCCAAGCGAAACGCGCGCTTCAGCCGTTAGGGCAAAGCGCTGCTTTTCTCAGCGGCTTGGCTGACTATATTGAACAACGTCAACACTAAGGAGTGAAAAATGACCATTTTTCCCGGCATACTGCACAACACGATTCTCGTCTCGGCCCTTACGGCCTGGATGATTGCCCAGGTATTAAAAGTTGGCATCACCCTCTTCGTTCAGCAAAAGCTCGATTTAACTCTGCTGCTGAGCTCAGGTGGGTTTCCCAGCTCTCATTCAGCTATGGTCTGTGCTTTGGCGTTAGGAATTGGGAAATACTATGGCTGGCAGTCTCCGCTCTTCGCGGTAGCGGCAGTGTTTGCCCTGATCGTTATGTATGATGCTGCCGGGGTCAGACGGGAAGCAGGCAAGCAGGCAGAAGTCATCAACCAGCTGATTGAGCGTTTTCACCAGAGTTCTGACCTGGCGCAGGAGCGCCTCAAAGAGCTGATTGGACATACTCCATTTGAGGTTTTTGGCGGTGCCCTGCTTGGAATTATCGTCGGGCTGATTGCTTAGGTTTGGGAGGGGTATGGTATTTGGGTTCTAAGAAGACAAAGGGCTGGAAGCACCTGTTACTGATTTTCGTAGGAACATTTCTGACAGCAGCTTTAGTAGGGATAGGGTCAGAACTACTTGTGCGCCATTCTTCTCTGCTTATGGCCGGCTTGTTTTTGCTCGCAGTAATTGGGACAGGGATTGTTTTTGATATCATAGGGATGGCGGCGACTGCGGCGACAGAAGCCCCGCACCATGCGCGGGCAGCCAACCGTGTCTTTGGCGCGCAGCAGGCTGTTTATCTTGTCCGCAATGCAGACGTCGTGGCAAACTTTTCGAATGATATTGTGGGGGATGTGGCAGGGACTTTAAGCGGGGTCACCGCAGCCACGATTGTCGTCGATTTGCTGCGTTATTATCCAACTTTGGCAGCGTATGAAATCTGGCTCAGTACCGGAATGCTCGCTCTGGCAGCATCCCTTACGATTACCGGCAAGGCGGCGGGCAAAACCTTCGCCATGCAAGAAGCGAATGAGATTATCGCGATCGTCGGAAGATTAATGGCTACGGTGGAAAAAGTTACAGGATGGACTTTGACCAAGCCGAAAAAGCGCGGGGGGAGAAAAAATGAGTCTGCTCGAAAAAATTCATAAACCCCAGGATTTACGGGCTCTCACTTATGCCGAGCTTAAGAAGCTGGCCGAGGAAATCAGGGAGGAAATGATTCAGGTTGTAGCGACGAATGGCGGGCATCTGGCCCCTAATTTGGGCGTAGTGGAGCTGACCTTGGCTTTGCACCGTTCTTTTGCCAGTCCGCGCGACAAAATTATCTGGGATGTAGGGCATCAGACTTATGTACATAAGCTGATTACAGGGCGGCGTGAGGATTTTAAGACCTTGCGCCTGTATAACGGGATTTCGGGTTTCCCCAAGCGGGCAGAGAGCGCTCATGACTGTTTTGAAACAGGGCATTCCAGTACCTCAATTTCAGCGGCGGTGGGCTTTGCCAAAGCCCGGGATTTATTGGGCGAAGATCATCATGTTGTGGCAGTGATCGGGGATGGGGCCATGACCGGGGGCATGGCCTATGAGGCTTTGAACCATGCCGGGCATAATGGCACGAGTTTGATTGTAGTGCTGAATGACAATGAAATGTCAATTTCTCCGAATGTAGGGGCGATGTCTTCTTACCTTAACCGCTTGCGTACTGATCCTCGCTATGACAAGCGCAAGGCGGATCTTGAAACATTGATCAAAAAAATCCCTGGTATTGGCTCCAAAGTAGCCAAAGCGGCGGAAAAGGCTAAGGACAGTCTCAAGTACCTGTTGGTGCCGGGACTTTTGTTCGAGGAGCTTGGCTTTACTTACCTCGGCCCGATTGATGGACATGACCAGATGCAACTGGAGCAGATATTTGAACAGGCGAAGCAGAAAAAAGGCCCGGTGCTGGTACATGTCATTACGTACAAAGGGAAAGGGTATGGCCCCGCCCAGAATAATCCTGACGTTTTCCATGGGGTAGGGCCATTTAATCCGGAAACCGGAGAAATAGCCAAAAAGCCCTCTCCTCCAACCTATACGCAAATGTTTGGCGAGACTTTGTGCGAACTGGCTCGGCAAGACGATAAGATCGCGGCCATTACGGCAGCTATGCCGACTGGAACAGGACTGGGGCTGTTTGCTAAAGAATTTCCCCAGAGGTTTTTCGACGTGGGGATTGCAGAACAGCATGCCGTAACTTTTGCGGCCGGGCTTGCCCTAGCTGGGATCAAACCAGTGGTGGCGATTTATTCCACGTTTTACCAACGGGCCTATGACCAGGTCCTGCACGATGTCTGCCTTCAAGGAGCCAAGGTGGTGCTTGCGGTGGACAGGGCGGGGGTCGTAGGGGATGACGGTCCCACTCACCACGGAGTTTTTGATATCTCTTTCCTGCGCATTATTCCGAATTTAGTTCTAATGGCTCCTAAAGACGAAAATGAATTACGCCACATGCTGTACACCGCCCTGCGGCATGAAGGCCCGGTAGCCTTGCGTTATCCCCGTTCAGTTGGACAGGGAGTGGATATTGATGAGAGTTTCCAAGAAATTCCTGTGGGCAAGGGGGAAGTTGTACGGGATGGACGGGATTTAACGATTATCGGAGTCGGACCGCTGGTCAACACTTGTATGATGGCCGCGCATGAACTGCGCCACCGCGGTGTGGATGCCGCTGTTATAAATTTACGCTACTTAAATCCTCTTGACCGGGAACTCATTCTGCGCTACGCCCGCCTCACTAAACGTATTATTACGGTAGAAGATCACGTCTTAAGTGGGGGTATGGGCAGTGCTGTCCTCGAAATTTTAGGGGACGAGGGCCTAAGCGGGGTCGCGGTTGAACGCTTGGGGTATCCGGGATTTGTGGATCAGGGGTCAATACCTGTCTTGCATCAGTCCTATGGCCTTTCGGTCAAAGGGATTCTGGGGGCAGCAGAGCGTCTAAACATCGGACGCCGGGTCGCCAGGTCATGAGCAAAGGAAAAGAGCGTCTTGATCTTTTGCTGGTGCAACGAGGACTGGCTGGAAGCCGCGAGAAGGCCAAGGCTACGGTAATGGCAGGATTGGTTTATATTGACGGTCAAAAGATAGATAAACCTGGCATGGAGGTGGCGGCAAGCGCTTTGGTGGAAATCAAAGGAGATACTCTTCCATATGTTTCCCGAGGCGGGCTAAAATTGGCCAAAGCGATTGAAGCCTTTGATTTGTCATTTGCTGGCATGGTGGTAGCTGACATTGGCGCTTCAACCGGGGGCTTTACCGACTGCGCCCTGCAAAACGGGGCCAGTCGGGTGTATGCGATTGACGTGGGGTATGGTCAACTTGACTGGAAATTAAGAACAGATCCGCGTGTTGTTGTGTACGAGCGCACGAATGCGCGCTATCTTGAACAGGGGTCATTGCCGGAACAGGTAGACTGGGTAGTGTGCGATGTGGCTTTTATTTCGGTCACGAAAATATTTCCGGCAATGTTGGAGCTTCTGAAGCCAGACGGCCAGGTTATGACCCTGATTAAACCCCAGTTTGAGGCCGGGCGCGAACATGTCGGAAAAAAAGGAGTCGTTAAAGACGAGAATGTTCAGCGTCAAGTATTGTTAAGCGTTATGAATGAAGCGGAGCGCTTGGGCTTTACCGTTCAGGGCTTGGATTACTCCCCAATCCGTGGGCCTGAAGGTAACATCGAGTTCCTGGTCTGGCTCACCCGCAGCCCCCAAGCCAGCCTCGACTGGAAAAACAGCCTGGAGGAACTAGTCGAGAAGGCCCATCAGGAAACGAGATAAGGAGAGTTACCATGAACAAAGTGGGTCTATGGCCCAACATGAGCAAACCTGAAACAGAAAACTTATCGATCCAGCTCACGCATTGGTTTCGTTCCCGTCAGTGGGAGGTCGTTCCGAAATGGCAGGAAGGTCCGCGGGCAAAGGTGAATTTCCTTATCTCCCTGGGTGGGGACGGGACACTTCTGGAAGCAGCCCGGGAGGCAGCTCCGCTGGGGATACCTGTGCTCGGCGTGAATTTTGGGCGTTTGGGATTTTTGTGTGAAATTGAGCGTGATGAGGTTTTTGTTTCCCTGGAAAAAGTCCTGCGCGAGGAATTTGTGGTGCAGGAGCGCTTAATGTTAGAGGCTGCCCTGCGCGGTAGTGGAGAAGGGAATTTCAGCACGACAGTCTTAAATGATGTGGTCTTTATGCGCGAGAGCACTGAAGGACTTATTACCCTGCAGGCTAATTTATCAGGAGAGCCGTCAGTAAGTTACCCGGCCGATGGGTTGATCGTAGCCACTCCCACAGGTTCCACGGCCTACTCCCTTTCAGCGGGGGGGCCGGTAGTCAGCCCTGATGTCGAGGCGATTATGCTTACCCCGTTAGCAGCTCATTCCCTCTCAGCCCGGCCCATGGTAGTTTCCCAGCGCGAAGAGATTGAAATCCTTTTAGCTCGGGGCCAGAAATGCAGAGTGACTTTTGACGGCCAGCAAAGCATTGTGATGCACCCGGGAGAGACGGTAAGCATCCGCATGTCTCCGCTTAAAGCTTTGCTTATCCGCTTGGGGAGCAGGAGCTTTCCCAGGGTCGTGCGGGAAAAGTTAAGGGATCGCTGGCATGATTGAGCGGATTCAGGATATTCAGGGGTTTTTGCGCTTGATTCTTGGTCAGTTTATTGCCCGGGGAGATGTGGTACTCGATGCCACAGCCGGTCGCGGGCGTGATACCGTGTTCTTGGCAGAATGCGTGGGAACTTCAGGCAAGGTCTATGCCTTTGATATTCAGGAAGAAGCGATCCGCGATACCGCTGAGCTTCTCGATGCTGCCGGACTTAAAGATCGAGTCCTGCTCTATCATCTTGACCACGCCCGCCTGGCCGAGATGATAAAGGACAAGCTGAAGGCTGCTGTTTTTAATTTAGGATACCTACCCGGCAGCGACCATAAGCTAACAACAGAACCTTACTCTACCATCGCAGCCATCCGGGCGGCGCTTAATCTACTGCACAAGGGCGGAGTTTTGGCTTTGACAGTTTACCGCGGCCACCATGGAGCCCGAGCCGAGGCTGAAGCAGTTGCTGAACTGCTTAGGTCTTTGCCAGCCAAAGACTATAGTGTGTTAGCCGGGAATTACTTAAATCTGGGACATGAAGCGCCCTTTTGGGTGTTAGTGCAAATGAACAGGAAGGATTGATCATATGAAAGCCCGCCGCCATATGAAAATCCAGGGACTGATTGCCAAAGAGCCGATACATACGCAGGAAGAACTGGCAGAAAAACTGCGCGAAGAAGGTTTTGATGTCACCCAGGCCACTGTGTCTCGAGATATTAAAGAACTCGGATTGATAAAAGTTCCCACCAGTGATGACGAATACCGCTATGCCATCCCGGGCGAGAAGCATCCTTCCAACCTCCATGAACGAATGAAACGTATGCTCAGGGAAACAGTGGTATCAATAAATGACAGCGAAAACCTCGTGCTAATTCGCACGATTCCGGGCAATGCCCATGCCCTAGCCTCCCTTCTGGACAACAGCAACTGGGAAGAAGTGATTGGCACCGTGGCCGGGGATGATACAATTCTCTTGGTAGTGAAGCCAAAAGAGGCTGTACCAGAGGTGTTAGCACGTCTAAGCAGGCTTCTGGGTTAGACCAAAGTGCGCGTAAATTGGGAATCGGCGAGAGGATGAGAACGAGGGGGGATAGTGATGCTCTTAGAAATGCACTTAGAGAATTTCGGCTTGATGGAAAAGATTAACCTAACATTTCGGGAAGGGCTTACTGTGTTTAGCGGAGAAACCGGTGCTGGGAAATCCATGTTGATTGACGCTCTCGACATCCTCCTGGGAGGAAGGGCGAGTGCGGATTTTATCCGGCACGGTGAAGAACAAGCCCGCCTGGAAGGAATTTTCGCATCAATACCCCCTGAAGTCCTGGATTATCTGGAAAGTGAGGGTTACCAGGCAGAGGATGGACAGTTGTTTTTATTCCGGGAGCTTAATGCATTCGGCCGCAATGTTTGCCGTATTCAGGGCCGCTCAGTTCCGTTATCCCTGTACAAAGCACTGTGCAGTAATTTAGTTGACATCCATGGACAAATGGAACAGCAATCCTTACTGCGCGCGGACAATCACCTAAAGCTACTCGACGCCTTGGGTGGAGCTGAACAGCATGAACTCTTAGTGCAGGTTAGGGTCTTAGCTCGCTCGTATAAAGAAGTGTTGGATAAAGAACGGCAACTTAAGCTGTCCGAGCAGGAGCGGGAGCGCCGGGAAGACTTGCTGCGCTATCAAATAGAAGAAATTGATCAGGTGGAGCCTGTGGCAGGGGAAGAAGAAATTCTTGAGCAGGAGAAGAAGCGCTTGGGCAATGCAGAACGAATCATGAACCTAGTCGAGAACTCTTATGCTCTCCTGTATGGTGGCAGGCGTGAGGGCCAGGCTGCCTTCGACCTTCTGGGGCAGGCGCGCAAGGATTTGCAGGAACTGGCCCGTCTGGACGAGAACTGCGCCGGTTTGCTTGAACAATTAGAAAGCGTTTATTATACGGTGGAAGACTTGGCAGATGAAATTCGTTCTTACCGCCAGGATTTTGAGTTCGAACCGGGGCGGCTCGATGAGATCGAAGATAGGCTTAACCGTCTTCACCGCCTGCGCAAGTACGGATCAAATGTGGAGGAAGTGCTTAAAACCAGGGCCGAGTTGGCCCAGGAACTTGATCAGATCACGCACTTGCAGGAAGAACTTAATAGCCTGGCTAAGAACCAAGCCGAAATACTTAAGGAATACGGGCAATGGGCGCAAAAACTCAGTGCCAGAAGAAGAGAACAGGCACACTTGCTTGAACAAGGGCTGGAGCGTGAACTTAAGGATTTAGCCCTGGAACAAAGCAAAGTAGAAGTTCGTTTTACTGACCTGATTGAACCAGGCTTAAGCGGGAGCGAGGAAGCAGAATTCTTTTTTAGCGCTAATCCGGGAGAGCCTCTGAAACCCCTAGCCAAGGTAGCATCGGGAGGGGAAATTTCGCGCCTGATGCTCGCTTTCAAAAGTATGCTTGCTCAGGTCGAGACTGTCGGGACTTTCGTGTTTGATGAAGTTGACAGCGGCATCGGCGGGCGTACCCTAGCCAAAGTTGGAGAAAAACTTAGCAAGATTGCTCAGTATAAGCAAGTTTTCTGTATTACCCATGCGGCCCAGGCCGCAGCCTTCGCTGATGAACACTACGGCATTCGTAAGGAAGTGGCAGGCGGTCGCACCCGGACTATGGTCGAGAAATTACATGAACAAGAGCGTGTTCAGGAACTGGCGCGGATGCTGGGCGGAGAACAGGCAGAGATAACCAGACAACATGCACTTGAGCTTTTGGAACACTTTGGTCCGCGCAAACGCAAAATACAGACTTGAAAGATCGACAAAAATCATTTATATAATTTTGAGAGATATTGTAAGAATATATAAAAGATATTAAGTTTAGGCTGGATTAGAAGGTTGAGCTTTGATGGCTCAATTTTTTTATGCCAAATAACCAAAGCATTACAAAACGTGGAACAGATTTTACAGGATGAAACAGAAGATATATGGACATTTTAACATTAGGTTTCACCAAACAATCTAAAATGCATCAAAATGAGGAGAAACGGAAGAGAAATGGGGAGAAAAACAGTTGGAGGGATAAGAGAATGAAGATCAGGAGAATCATTGCTCTTGCTAGTATCCTTCTCTGTACCTTCCTAAGTTTTAACCCGAGCATTCAGTATCTGACGCAAGGTTCTGCTTCGATAGAACAACTGCCCCAAATCCCAGGAAAGCTTTCAAGGTTTATAACGATTGAACCAGTTGCCGTGGCCGAAGCTGCAAGTCTCAATATTTCAAACCGGCCGCAAATTATGGAAGTATCGTATAAGTTGTTTGGCATATTTCCCTTTAAAACAAGCAAAGTCGAGATCATGCCTTCCTTAAGTTTAATTCCCGGTGGCCATTCAATTGGAGTGAGCCTTCAGACCCAAGGAGTAATAATAGTCGGGCAAGCTCCGGTTCTGGCCCAAGACGGGAGAAAGCATTTTCCCGCGAAAGAAGCGGGGGTAGAAGTGGGGGATGTTATCTTAAAAATAGAAGGGCGGGAAATGCATTCAGATCAGGATGTGGCTGACACCATCCACCAAGCAGGGGAAAAAAAGGGAAGAGTAGGGTTGTTGCTCAAGCATAAAGGGGAAGTAATTGAAAAGACAGTTACGACCATTTTATGCCCTGACACCGGCAGGCATCGGATCGGACTTTATGTACGGGATGAAGCTGCCGGAGTGGGAACTTTAACATTTATCGATCCTGTAACCAGGAAATACGGTGCATTAGGCCATATTATCAATGACGCAGACACTAATCAGAAAATCGAGGTATCTGAGGGCAAAATTATCAGTTCCACTATCTATGGGATCGAAAAAGGCAGCCGTGGCCATCCTGGGGAAAAAGTCGGGTCATTTGACTCAAACTCCCCTTACAGTGGTACTATTGAAAAAAATACGCTGACAGGAATTTTCGGCACTTTAAACGGACAGATTTCAAACCCTTATTTCGCCAAGGCAATACCTGTTGGCTGGGAATCTGAAGTAAAAGAGGGACCGGCCAAAATCTATACGGTGATCCAGGGAGACAAAATTGAAGAGTATGATGTCAATATCGAGAGGGTCTTAAATCACCGCACAGATGCCAAGAACATGGTTATCAAAGTCACTGATCCTAGGCTGATCAAAGCTACCGGCGGAATCATCCAAGGCATGAGCGGCAGTCCCATCGTGCAAAACGGCAAGATTATCGGAGCAGTAACTCATGTTTTCGTTAATGATAGTTTGCGAGGGTATGGAGTGTTTATGCAGAATATGTTAAGAGAAGCAGAGATTTTAGAAAAGAAAGAAGCAGCCTGATAAGTCAGGAAAAGTTGGTGACTTAATAAGCGACTTAAACAAAATATGAGCAGGGATAAAAAATTTAACGATAGACTGGCTGGTTGTCATCCAATAAGGGACAGCCAGTCTCTTTTAGGAAGTGAAATACTTTTTTATGCGTCTGGAGAATGAAAAAAGTTTTTTATCGTTCTAAAGCAGAAGGAATAAAGAAAGAATTGTCGAAAGATTAACAAGATAGGACCCAGTCAAAGGGAGGCAAAAGGATGGAAAGGTCTATTCGGGTATTAGTAGTAGATGACAACAGAGAATTTATTGAGGTCTTAAAAGAGTACATTCAAAGGCAAGAAGACATGAATTTGGTAGGAGTAGCCTACCATGGCAATGAAGCCTTAGAGCTAATCTTCCGCGAGTCCCCGGATGTGGTCGTATTAGACATTATTATGCCTCATTTGGACGGGTTAGGAGTATTGGAACGGCTCCAGAGCGAAGCCCATAAACCCCACGTTATTATTTTAACTGCCTTTGGCCAAGAGAGTATGACTCAACGTGCAGTCAGCCTCGGAGCCGATTATTACATATTAAAGCCTTTTGATTTAGACACTTTAGGCAAACGGATCCGCCAGTTGTATGAGCAGGATTTCGTATCGACATTGAATAATGTTATTAACAGTGCAAATTATACTAACCCTTCCGGCGCAGTCTTACCGCAAATATCTAGTAAAAACCTGGAAGTCGAAGTCACCCGGATGATTCACCAAATGGGAGTGCCTGCCCATGTCAAAGGTTATCAATATTTACGTGATGCGATTGTAAGTGTGGTGCAAGAAGTTTCTTTGCTGGGAGCGGTTACGAAGGAACTCTATCCGATGATTGCTGACAAGTATCAGACCACACCCAGCCGCGTGGAAAGAGCAATCAGACATGCGATTGAACTGGCTTGGGATCGGGGCAATGTTGAGTTTATGAACAGGTTTTTCGGATACACCATTAATGTGGACCGCGGTAAACCTACCAATTCCGAGTTTATCGCGATGGTTGCTGATAAGCTTAGGATGTCAAAAATGTTCTGATGCAACTTGGAGATCTGATCTCTTCTGATCGCGTTGTTTTAGCGGCATCGAATTTGAATACTAAAAAAGACATACTTTTGAATGCAGCCGCTTATAATAGCGGCTGTTGTTTTGAGAACTTCTGGCTAAAGTCACGCTTGACTATGCCTCCTCGGAATTAAAACTATTGCTGATTCGCGTACACGCGAGGTGACAGTTGAAAGGCTTGCACGCATCACAGCAGGAGAGCGGGACTTCTATTTTTAAGAGGGAGGAGTGTACCCATGGATTTAAGCGAAAAACGCCTTGACGGGGAAGTGTTGTTTGAGGGTCGCATTCTACGGGTGGAAAGAGACAGAGTGCAGCTGCCCAACGGGCAGGAATCCGTGCGCGAGGTTGTACGCCACCCGGGGGCAGTCGCGATTGTGGCCTTAAAAGGGGAGGAGCTTCTGCTGGTGCGCCAGTTCCGGTATGCTACTGGCTGCGAATTGCTAGAAGTTCCGGCCGGGAAACTCGATCCCGGAGAAGACCCGTTAGCATGCGCGGAACGGGAATTGCGGGAAGAAACGGGTTATAGGGGCACTCTGCAAAAACTCAGCAGCTTTTATATGACTCCGGGTTACACTGATGAGGTTATTCACTTCTTCTGGACCACAGAGCTCGTTTACGATCCCTTGAGTCATGATGAAGATGAGTTCCTGGAGCTTGAAAGCATACCCTGGTCGCGGGCTGTGGCCATGGCTGCCCAGGGAGGGTTTAATGACGGCAAGACTGCGCTGGGGATACTCTTGGTGCAGGAGAAACTCAAGTGATTTACGCTGACTTGCACATTCATATCGGGCAGAGCCTAGACGGGCGTGCCGTTAAAATTACCGCAGCTAAATCCCTGACTCTGCCAAATATTATCGAGACTGCCCAAGAAGTAAAAGGGCTATCCTTAATTGGAGTGATCGATGCCCAATCTCCGGGAGTGCGCAGAGACTTCCAATTATTGCTGGCGGAAGGAGTTTTGCATCCGCTCAGCGGCGGCGGGTATGCTAGTGGCAAGCTGACGATCATTCCGGGTACGGAGCTTGAATTAAAGGCAGGGTCTGGAAGCGCCCACTTCCTGGCTTTTTTCCCCGCGATTAAACACCTTGAGCGTTATGCTAAAAATTTAAGCCCCTATGTCAAAAACCTGCAACTAAGCTCGCAGAAGGCTTATCTTGCGGTGTCTGACTGGTTGGAGATTGTGCACGAAAATGCCGGGGTCTGGCTCCCGGCGCACGCTTTCACACCGCACAAAGGGATTTATGGCAATTGTTGCAGCCGCCTAGCTGAGGTACTACCGGAAATGCCCAAGGCTCTCGAAATCGGCTTGAGTGCGGACCGGGTAATGGCTTTGTCTGTAAGCGAACTTGAAGGAGTACAGTTGTTCAGTAATTCTGATGCTCATTCTTTGCCAAATATCGCACGCGAATACAATGCCCTGAGTTTAAGGGACAACTCGTTTGCAGGATTGCACGAACTGCTTGCGGGCGCTTCCGGCGAAATAATACACAACTATGGGCTCCCGCCTAAAATCGGCAAGTATCACCGTACCTACTGCCTTGTGTGTGAACAAGTGGTGGAGGGAGACCCGCCGCAGTTGACTTGTCCTCACTGTGGCAGCAGCCATGTCGTGATGGGGGTCTTAGACCGCCTAAATGTAATTGCGGACAGGACTGCTCCTGAAGATTCACGCTATCAATACCAGGTGCCGCTGCGCCAGCTTCCTGGAATTGGGCCTAAGACTTACTCCAGACTGCTTGCTGCGTTCGGCACTGAGATGGCTATCTTACATGACGTTGCGGAGCAAGACTTAGCTAAAGTAAGTGGGGACAAGGCAGCGCACTGGATTATGAAGGCTCGCTCCGGGCAGCTTGAATTTACCGCCGGTGGGGGCGGGGTTTTCGGCAAAGTGGTGGACATACTTTCCGCAGGTTCGGAATAAACATTTCGTAGAAGCCTGCGGAAGGAGCAAAGAAAATGTGGTCTAAACTGGGAGAGCATGTTAAGCAGTATTGGGTTATTTATTTAACCCTTTCCTGTGTATATTTAGCAGGAGTAATCTTTGGTGCTTTAGGAGTGGAAGCACTGGGCGTTTCGGAACAGGGTCAACTAGTCAAGTTCCTGGATTCTCTGTTACAAAGCCAGCCGACTGCACTGGATTCGGGCTTTCTGGAGCTATTGGCCCGGGATACGTTCATCATGATGGCGGGGATTTGGGTGCTGGGACTGACCGTAATCGGAGCCCCCCTGATTTATTTAATCGTATTTACCCGTGGTTTTATACTCGGCTTTACCGTAAGTTTTTTCATTGAAGCCAAAGGGCTGGTGGGCTTAGCACTCACGCTGGTGTCAGTTTTCATTCCGTCTTTGTTGGTGATTCCGCTCTTGCTGCTTGGTGCAGGCTTAGCCACAGTTTTTTCCGTCCTGCTCTTACGGGGAAAGAGCAATGGGCAATCCCTTAGAGGGGAATTTCTTTACTACAGCCTGGCTGCCGCCTTGGTCTCCCTTGGAGCGATAGCAGCAGGGGTCACGCAAGGGTACTTTTCTTTGCTCGGAGTGCGGTTGTTTTTAGGCTAGTTTGAGATAAAATTTCTTTGGCAAAACTGAATTGCTTTTTATCTTTAAGTAAAAGATAAGGGAGAGTTTACTCCCTTTTTTGTTGTGTAAGTTCAAGTTTTTTTGTTTCCTTTATTATTTTTGCCTACTTAACCGGTGCCAAGGCATTTAGTAAATTGAAATGGGGGTTTGAAGAAATGATAATCGGATGTCCTAAAGAAATCAAAAATAATGAAAACAGGGTTGCGCTGACCCCTGGCGGCGTGCATGACTTCGTACAGTCCGGACATAAAGTGCTGGTAGAAAAGTCTGCCGGGGAAGGTAGCGCAATCCGTGATGATGAATATACTGCCGCCGGAGCTCAGATTGTAAACTCGGCGGCTGAAGCCTGGGGCGCAGATCTGGTAATCAAGGTTAAAGAACCTCTGCCCCAAGAGTATAACTTTTTCCGGGAAGGGCAGATTCTGTTCACTTATCTGCACTTAGCTCCGGAACCAGAATTAACGAAAGCTTTAATGGATAAAAAAGTTGTGGCGATTGCCTATGAGACGATCCAGCTTGACAACGGTTCTCTTCCTCTGCTGGTGCCGATGAGCGAAGTCGCAGGCAGGATGTCCATCCAAATCGGGGCGCAATTCCTGGAAAAGCCTAATGGTGGCAAAGGTGTGCTCTTGGGTGGAGTACCGGGAGTGTCGCCTGCAAAAGTGACGATTGTCGGAGGGGGAATCGTAGGTACGAACGCTGCCAAAATGGCGGTTGGCATGGGAGCGGACGTCACGATTCTGGAAAAGAATGCCCAGCGGTTGCGCGAACTTGATGATCTGTTTGGCGGACGTGCCAAAACCCTGATGTCCAACACCTATAATATCCGCAACGCTGTAGCCCAAGCTGACCTGCTCGTGGGCGCAGTCCTGATCCCAGGAGCACGCGCCCCCAGACTGGTTACGGAGGAGATGGTTAAAAGCATGACTCCGGGCAGTGTAATTGTGGACGTAGCCATTGACCAAGGGGGCAGCATTGAGACGATTGACAGGGTTACCACGCATAGTGACCCCACTTTCGTCAAACACGGAGTCGTGCATTATAGTGTTGCCAATATGCCGGGTGCAGTCGCTAGAACATCTACGTTTGCGCTTACTAATGCCACTCTTCCTTATGCCTTGGAGCTATCAAACAAGGGCTATCTGAAAGCTATTAATGAGAACCGCGCTCTGCGTAAAGGGGTCAATGTCATAAACGGCAAACTCACGTATAAAGCAGTGGCTACCGCGCTTAATATCCCGCACACTCCGCTGGAAGAAGCGCTTATGTAGCAGGATTTTATAAGGGTAATCTAAATAGCAGTAATGCTCTCTGCCGCGATGAGTGGTGGAGAGTTTTTTATAAGTCACTAAGATTGAGACAAACCATCCTGGCATAACTTTTAGGGATGGGGGGTAGAGTAGATGCGTAGAACCGGTGTGCGCGAAGTTATGTTATACATAGGACGGGTGTTCTTACTCCTTCTTTTATTAGCAATTCTGTTGCCGAAATTAGCGGGTGTGGCGAACATGTGGCTGGATTCCGCCAGCCGTAACGAAGAAAAACCGAGCGGGAATCCCATGAGGGTAGAAAATCCCTTATGGAGCGAGTTTGTACTACATCTGTTTGCAGAGGGAGATCGTTAGCGTGAACATCAAGAGTTGCCATAAAGTGTCTCCGTAAAGGAGTTGCTATGAATTTTCTCTATAGAGGGAAATTCTGATTCGGGCGCAAAGGAAAAATCCTTCCTATGTAGAAACTTAAAGGCAAGGGGAGGATTAAACATGAGCGATCCGGACCTTAGTAAGAGCTATTTAAACTTTCTCTACGTTGAGCGTGGTTTAGCTAAAAATACGCGGCAGGCGTACGCGCGCGATTTGCGCCGGTTAACTGAATATCTCGACCGTAGAAGCAAAAATCCCAGGGACTGTGACGTTAATGATTTGTTTGTTTTTTTGCTGGAGCTTAAAAAAGAGGGCTTGGCAGCGCGCACAATCGCGCGGGTCACAGCCGCGCTCAGGGGTTTTTTTGCGTTCCTGGCGGCGGAAGGGTACCGGGCGGACGACCCAACGCCTCATTTAACCAGTCCGAAGCTGGGAGAAGTTTTGCCGCGGGTGTTGTCTGAGCAGACAATGGACAAACTACTCCAGGAAAGGCTGGAGGCCGGAGAGTTGGCCATCCGCGACCGGGCTATCATGGAAGTGTTCTACAGCAGCGGTTTACGGGTATCAGAGCTCGCTTTCGTGCGTACTATGGACGTTGAACTGGATCTCGGCTATGTAAAGTGCCGCGGTAAAGGTGGGAAGGAGCGGATTGTCCCCTTAGGAGAAGAAGCGGTGGCGGCTTTGCGCCGGTATGTAGGAGGTACACGGGCTGTCCTGGCTAAAGGGCGAACGGTCGAGACCTTGTTTCTTAATGCCCACGGTCGTCCGCTTACGCGCCAGGGAGTGTGGCTGATCCTCAAGAAGTGGGCCAAGAGCCACGGCGTGGAGGAGAATATCTATCCGCACATGCTGCGCCACACGTTTGCCACGCATCTGCTTGAGCATGGAGCAGATCTAAGGTCGGTGCAGGAAATGCTTGGACATGCCGACATAGCGACAACGCAAATTTATACGCATTTGACGCGTAAGCGCCTGCTTGAGGTGTTCAGGCAAGCGCACCCGCGCGCAGATTAAAGGAGGAATATAGGTGGGACGCCGAGCCATTGTAATTGTCCTGGACAGCGTAGGGGTAGGGGCGCTTCCTGATGCCCGCGATTACGGGGATGAAGGGAGCAATACTTTAGGGAATATCGCAACAGTAACAGGAGGACTTGACCTGCCGAACCTGCAGAAGCTGGGATTAGGGAACATCGCCGCGTTAACAGGGGTAGAACCCGCAGCAACGCCTGCCGGGTGTTTTGGCAAGATGGCGGAAGCTTCACCGGGTAAGGATACAACCACCGGGCATTGGGAAATGGCAGGAGTAATCCTAGATCAGGCTTTCCCCACTTTTCCGCACGGGTTTCCGCCGGAGTTCATTGCCAAGTTTGAAGAGAAGATTGGGTACAGGGTGCTGGGGAATGAAGTTGCGTCCGGGACGGAAATTATTCAGCGCTTAGGGCCGGAGCATGTCAGAAGCGGGAAACCCATTGTTTATACCTCAGCAGATTCAGTTTTTCAAATTGCAGCTCATGAAGAAGTAATTCCTCTTCCGGAGTTAATGCGTATTTGTGCTTATGCCAGGGAAATGTTAGACGGGGAGTTACGGGTTGGCAGAGTAATTGCCCGCCCGTTTCTGGGTGAGCCGGGGAACTTTTATCGTACAACTAACCGCCATGACTTTGCCATCTCCCCGCCCCATCCGACTGTGCTTGATTATGTGCAGAAGAAAGGGTTAGCCGTGCAGGTCGTGGGCAAAATCCGCGACATTTTTAACGGCCAGGGAGTTACAGAGCACTTGCCGAGCAAGAACAATTCCGAGGGCGTGGATAAAACTTTGGAATTCATGAAGGAAAAAAAAGACGGTCTGATTATGACAAACCTAGTTGATTTTGATATGCTTTACGGACACCGCAATAATACTGAGGCATACGCCCAAGCACTGGCAGAGTTTGACCGGAGGCTTCCTGAAATCTTAACCAACTTAAGGCAGGATGATCTGTTAATCATTACGGCTGACCACGGCTGTGACCCTACCACTGCCAGTACGGACCACTCACGCGAATATGTTCCGCTGCTGCTTTACGGCGAGGAGCTTCGCCAAGGGGTAGATTTGGGAATTAGGGCTTCCTTCTCAGATGTGGGGGCTACGGTGGCCGAATATTTGGAGACTGAACCTTTTCCGTGGGGGAAGAGTTTCTATTCCATGATTAAAGGAGGATGAAAAAATGCTCACAGAACAGGAACAAGTGAAAAGACTGGCGGAAACACGCCACTATTTGGTGGCAAGAACGAGTCTTATGCCGGAGCTGGGAATTATTCTTGGGTCGGGCTTGGGAGGTTTTGCTAATTTAATCGAGGATAAAATCGTAATTCCCTATAAGGAGATTCCGCATTTTCCTATCTCTACGGTTGAGGGACATGCAGGGCAGCTTGTTTTTGGCAAAGTGAGCGGCAAGACCATCGTAGTGATGCAGGGGCGCTTTCACTATTACGAAGGGTACACTATGCAGGAAGTGACTTACCCCGTAAGGGTGATGCAGGTACTAGGGGCAACAGGATTAATCGTTACCAATGCTGCAGGCGGGATCAACTCTTCCTACCGACCGGGGGATCTGGTGCTGATCCGGGACCACCTTAACCTTATGGGCGAAAACCCGCTGCGGGGAACTAATCTCTCCAGCCTTGGGCCCAGGTTCCCGGACTTGAGTGAAGGATATGATTTAGAGTGGCGGCAAAAAGTGCTGCCGCTCGCTCAGGAACTGGGTATCACCCCGCAAGAAGGAATTTATGCCGCTTTAAGCGGGCCGAGCTATGAGAGCCCGGCTGAGATCCGTTACCTGCGCACGATTGGTGCGGATTTGGTTGGTATGTCCACTGTGCCGGAAGTGATTGTCGCCAATCACGGTGGGATGAGGGTTCTGGGAATTTCATGTGTGACCAACATGGCTGCAGGAATCTTGCCTCAGAAGCTCTCGCATGCTGAGGTAATTGAAACGACCGAACGGATCGAAAAGCTATTCGTGCGCTTCATGCAGGCACTGCTGCGGGTGCTGTAGTTCTAAGAGATAGAGGGGATAAAGCAAAATGCGCATGTTGGATTTAATTGAGAAGAAAAGAGATGGAAAGCCCCTGATGCGGGAGGAAATACGTTTTATCATTCAAGGGTATGTCAGTGGGGAGATAAAGGACTACCAAATGTCAGCTTGGGCTATGGCCGTTTTCTTTCGCGGGATGAATGAGGAAGAAACTGCGGAATTAACCTTAGCCATGGCTGAAAGCGGAGAACAGCTCGACCTTTCTGCCCTCGGGGGCAAATTCGTGGATAAGCATAGCACCGGCGGGGTCGGAGACAAGACCACTCTGGTCTTAGCTCCTATGGTCGCCGCCTGCGGTGTGCCGGTGGCCAAAATGTCCGGGCGCGGGCTGGGGCACACCGGGGGCACAATTGATAAGTTGAGCTCGATTCCGGGCTTAAGAGTGGAGCTGGAGCGCGCGGACTTTCTGTCTCAGGTTAGGCGCATCGGGCTTGCAGTCATGTCTCAATCCGGCAATTTAGTGCCGGCAGATAAGATGCTTTACTCTTTGCGCGATGTCACGGCGACCGTTGACTCAAGGCCGTTGATTGCATCCTCGATTATGAGCAAGAAGATAGCTGCCGGGGCACAGGGAATTGTTCTGGATGTAAAATATGGCTCCGGTGCTTTCATGAAGGACCTAAACGAAGCGCGTACCCTTGCCGCCACAATGGTTCAAATCGGGAACTCTCTAGGACGCCGGACTGTCGCGCTCTTAAGCGATATGGAGCAGCCATTGGGCCGGGCGGTCGGCAATAGCCTGGAAGTTCTCGAAGTGATCGAGACTCTACAGGGAAAAGGGCCTGCTGACTTAGTGGAAATCTGCCTTGAACTCGGCGGCTGGATGCTGGTAGCGGGCGAGCAAGCACCGGATGCCGTGGCTGGGAAACAACTTGTACGTGAAGCATTGGCAAGTGGAGCCGCCTGGAACAAGTTCCTGGAATTTGTCGCGGCTCAGGGTGGAGATGTGAAGGCTGTACAAGAGAAAAAGCTCCCGTTATCCGTGTGGCGGGTGCCTTTCCTGGCGGCTGAATCCGGGTATGTTCAGCGGGTGGATGCGCGGACTATCGGTGATTTAGCGATGGTCCTCGGTGCCGGACGGGAAACCAAAGAATCTACGATTGACCTGGGGGCAGGAGTATTAATCCGGAAAAAGGCGGGGGAATGGGTGGAAGCCGGGGAACCGCTCCTGGAGCTTTTTAGCGCGGATGAGGGGAAAATGGCAGCGGGTCTAAAGCTCGCCCGGGAAGCCGTAACGATTGGGGCAGAGTCTCCTGAAGCAAAGCCGCTGATCGCTGAGGTTATCGAGTGATGCTAATGTGGTGATTAGCTTTGGTAAAATGAGTTACAATTACTGTTGCCGCTTACTTTGCGCAATGCGTTCAGCCAGTTCGTTGAGATAGGTCCAGCGTTCTAACATTTCATCAAGTTTTTGTGCTAAAGATTGTTGGACGACAGCCAGTTCCTGCAGCTTGTCAAAATCACTGCCTGCCCGGTTCATTTCTTGATTGATTGTGGCAAGTTCCGCTTCTGTTTGGGTGATATGATCCTCGATTTGCTCATATTCCCGCTGCTCTTTGAAGGTCATTTTCAGTGGTCGTTCTTTTTTCCAGGGCTCTTTCTGCCCGGATTCTTCCTCTTTTGCTGCTGATTTTCCTGATTCCCCGGTTCTTCCGCTAAGATTCGGGTTATTCCTGGCTGGGGAACCTGAGGCGCTCTGATTCGGATGATAAATTTGATTTAACTGCTCTAAAGACTGCACCTGTTCCCGATAATCTGAGTAGTTTCCTTCATATGAGCGGATGATTCCATCCCCGGCAAAAGCAAAAATCTTACCGGCAATACGATCCAAAAAATACCGGTCATGCGAAACGGCCATCACGGCTCCGGGAAATTCATCAAGGTATTCTTCCAAGATAGTCGACGTCTGAATATCCAGATCATTGGTAGGCTCGTCCAATAAGAGGACATTTGGCGCACCCATTAAGACCCGTAAGAGATAGAGCCTTCGTTTTTCCCCGCCTGAGAGTTTGGCAATCGGTGTCCATTGCAGGGAGGGCGCAAACAAAAATCGTTCCAGCATTTGGGATGCAGTTAACACGCCGCCATCCGGCACGGGGATCACTTCAGCCACTTCTTTGATATACTCAATGACTTTTAAGTTCGGATTCATTTCCGTATTTTCCTGAGCAAAATATCCGATCTTGACCGTGGTACCCCATTCAATGCTCCCGCTGTCCGGAACAAGGCGCTCCGCAATTAGGTTTAACAAGGTCGACTTGCCGCTCCCATTAGGGCCGATAATTCCTACCCGATCATTTCTGAGCATAATGTAACTGAAATCATCGATGACGATTCCCTGCTCAGGAAATTCTTTATGAATATGGGTGCACTCCACAACTTTCTTGCCTAAACGGGATGCCCCTGCCGTAATTGCGACCCTACCCACCATCTCCGGTGCCTTTTCGGCCTGCAGGTGTTCAAACCGTTCGATTCTCGCTTTTTGCTTGGTAGAACGGGCTCTGGCTCCCCGCTGAATCCAGGCTAGTTCATTGCGCAAGCGGTTTTGCCTTTTACGTCCGGAAGCTTCAGCCTGTTCTTCCCGCTCCGCTTTGAGTTCTAAGAAACGGGTGTAGTTTCCGGGATAATAGTAAAGGTTTCCCTGATCCAACTCTAATATCCGGTTTGCCACCCGGTCGAGAAAATAGCGGTCGTGCGTAATCATAACCAAAGCACCCTTGAATTTGCTCAAGTACTGTTCAAGCCAATCAACTGTATCATGATCGATATGGTTCGTCGGCTCATCAAGGATAAGTATTTCCGCAGGGTTAATGAGGGCGCTCGCTAACGCCACCCGTTTTCTCTGTCCCCCTGATAAGGTTCCAACTAAGGTATCGAATTGAGAAATACCTAATTTAGTAAGGATCGTCTTCGCTTCACTTTCCAACTGCCACGCATTCTGTCCATCCATCTCTTGCCCTAGTTTCATCAGGCTTTGTTGGCATGAAGGATTATCCGGATCATCCGTCAGCTTTGCCAGAGCCGTTTCATAACTTTTCAGCAATTGCATCAGGGACGAGCTCCCCTTAAACACCTGCTGTAGAATCGTTATCCCGTCTTCGAACTCCGGATTTTGGGGAAGATATTCGATGCGCACACTGTGGCCTGTCGTGACTTTGCCCTGATCCGGCCATTCAATGCCCGCCAAAATCTTGAGCAAAGTGGTCTTTCCGGTGCCGTTAACCCCGATAATGCCGATTTTTTCTCCTTCATCAATCCCCAAAGTTATGTCTGAAAATAGCACTCTATCTCCGTAAGTTTTCGTTAGATTCTCAGCCGTTAAGACATTCATGATTATTTCTTTTCCCCTTATCTAAAGCTCAATAATAGCTAATTATACCATAACCACGGGTTTACAGTTTTTTCGGGAGGTCTCTTTCTTTTATTCAAGGTTACAGTGGAATTCGTCTTTCTAATACGGCAACAAATGATTTAGAAGATATCGCAAGTTATATTGTTAATGAACTTAGAGAACCAGCTATTGCAAAAAGATAAAACCGTTATAATTGTTAGAATCCTTTATGGCTTAAGAGATTGGGTTAATTTGCTGTAGGTCTAGTTTTGTGCCCCCCCGCGTATGGTGTAGGAGAAACGAAACCTTACGCGGGGGTGTTCGATCTTTGGCACGCGAGAAAAAAATATACCCTCTGGCTGAAGGGCTAACGACTGCCCAAAGTTATGCAGTTCTCGGAAACGAGGAGAAGTTTAAACGCCACAAACATGCCTGGCACGTCTGGCGTACACTCAAAGAATTTGGCTGTACAGTTTATCCGGTAGCACAGGGTATTACCCGGCTGGATGGATTCAAATTTTACGCTAACTTTACAGAATTAAAGGGCAAAGTGGATGTAGTGATCCCTTGCCTTTTGCCGCAGGATATTCCTTCCTTGGTTGAAGATACTGGTGTGGCAGGGGCGGGATATATTTGGTTTCAGGAACAGACCTGGACCTCGGAATTTGAGGAAAAGTGCCAAGGAGCCGGTATTATACCTGTGCAGGGGTGTGTGCTGAGACACAAAGTTTACCGCAAACCTTGGGGATTTATGAATCCTTGTTATTGGCACGGTCTGGGTGATCCCAAGGTAGTAAGCAGGAGGTTTTAGCAGTTTGCCAAGCTGGTGATCTGTCTCATTATGTCAAGGGAACAGTCCCGCTGACACACCGCTGACACACCGCTGACACACCGCTGACACACAAAGCCCCTAGGTGTTATAACACTTAGGGGCATTTTTTCTTTTTCGATAGATTTTTCTTTTCCGGGAATAATAATTCCATATCAATTGTTTGAGGAGGGTGTAAGATGCGCAGAAAACTAGCAGTTTTGTTAGCGTTGGTGCTTGCCTTAAATCTCGGGTTGGCGGTACAGCCTTTATACGCAGCTGAGATCGAAACCGAGGCGGCCAGCGCTATTTTAATGGATGCCGCCAGTGGCAAGATTCTGTTTGAGAAAGATCCCCATAAAGAGCTTCCTCCTGCCAGTGTCACGAAGTTAATGACTTTGCTGGTGGCGGCTGATGCCTTGCAGACAGGCAGAGTAAAGTTGACTGATAAGGTTACCGCCAGCGAGAACGCCTGCAAGCTTGGAGGATCGCAGATCTACCTCGAGCCAGGAGAGACTTTCACGCTCGAAGAAATGCTCATTGCGATCGCGGTAGGCTCAGCCAATGATGCTTGTGTTGCCGTTGCCGAACATATTAGCGGAACGCATGAAGCCTATGTGGAGGAAATGAATAAAAAAGCCCAGGATCTGGGGCTGCAGCATACGCACTTTGTGAACAGTTACGGCTTGCCTGCTGACGGGCACTACACGAGTGCTTATGACCTGGCCGTAATGGCGCGGGCAGCGTTAGATTATCCACTCATTCGCAAGTTGACTAGCATCAAAGAATATGATCTGCGTGGGGGTCAGTTTAAGCTGTGGAATACGAATAAACTGTTATGGTGGTACAATGGCACAGACGGGTTTAAAACGGGCTGGACTAATGAAGCGAAGTATTGCCTGGCCTCAACTGTGGAAAGAGACGGTTTGCGCCTAATCGCCGTGGTCATGGGTGTGCCCCAACCACGCGGACATTTTTCGGAATCCATGAAGATTTATAATTACGGTTTTGCCAAATACTCCTTTAAAGAGTTTGCCCCAGCGCAGTCTAAACAAGGAGTAATTAAAGTGCGCAAGGGGGACGGGGCGGAAATCAACGCGGTCACGGAAAAGGCTTTGGGCGTGACCGTGGAAAAAGGGAAGGATAAAAAATTCTGGGTCGAGACTAAGCTTAACCCAGAAGTTACAGCTCCGTTGCAGCAAGGGCAGAAAGTAGGAGAGATTTTACTTTACCTGGATAATGAGGTTCAAACTTCCGTAAACCTAGTCGCGGAAAAGGCAGTGCCGAGAGCAGGTCTGTATCAGCAGCTGACGCGCACTTTGAAAGCTGTACTAGGTTTCTAAACAAGCTTGTAAAGGAGTGTCAACTTGAGGGGCTCAGTTGGCTATGAAGTGCGCGGTGGGGGCTCGGGTACTTGCATCAGCTGCCGGATACGATGGAGGGCCGCTCGCTCGATGCGGGAAATTTGGACTTGAGAAAGCTTAAGCTGAGATGCAATCTCACTTTGGGTTTTGTCTTCAAAAAACCGCATGAGTAGGACTTTCTTCTCCCGCTCCGGTAGTTTGTCCAAGACTTCTTTGAGGGCAATTTTTTCAAACCAGCTGCTTTCTTGGTCCTTTTCCTGGGTTAACTGATCGAGCACGTAGATAGGGTCGGAGTCGTCTTGGTAGAGGGTGTCGTGAATGGAAGCAGGGCTTTGCACCGCTTCCAGCGCGGCCACAATCTCTTCCCGGTCGACTCCGATATTTTGCGCTATTTCTCCGATTGTGGGATCGCGTCCTAAGGTGGCGGACAGTTGATCACGGGCACGGTTAACTTTGTACACGAGTTCCTTATAGGAGCGAGGTACTTTGACAGGGTGGTCGTCCCGCAAAAAGCGCCTGATCTCCCCGATGATCATCGGAACTGCGTAAGTTGAAAATTTTACCCCATAACTAAAATCAAATTTGTCAATGGCTTTGATTAAACCAATAGTTCCGATTTGAAAAAGATCCTCGATTTCATATCCGCGATGGGCGAAACGCTGTACCAGATTAAATATTAATTTGAGGTTGCAGTTAATAAGCCTTTCTCTGGCTTCCTGGTCCCCTTCTCTGGCAGCGCGCAAAAGCTTCATCATTTCATCGTCCGAAAGGAGAGGGAAACGGGGCAGGTTCATTTCCGTTAAGCGTTGGATCATATCATCCCCCCCTAATGCGAGGAGGGCATAGTGTGGTCAAGGTACTTTACCATGGTGACCGTCGTGCCTTCGTCAACGGCTGATTCAACTTGAAGATCATCCATAAACGACTGCATAAACACAAACCCTAACCCCATTCGTTCCGGATCGGTGCTGTAAGCTGGCTGCATAGCCTGCTCGATGTCCGGTATGCCGCAACCGTTGTCTTTAACCGTTATTTTGAGGGATTCTGAATCAATTTCCAGGGTAAGGTTTACAATTTGGCTGGGATCATTGTGATAGCCGTGAATGATAGCATTGGACACGGCTTCCGAGACCACTACTTTAAGTTCCTCAATATCATTGAGGGAGAGGTCAAGTTGAGCGGCTACCGAAGCGATCAGCATACGGGCAATGCTAACATTTTCGGCCAGACTGGTAAACTTAAGCGTTAACTGGTTGTCTTTCATTCCTCATGCTCCCCTTCCTTCTTCCGATGCCACAGTTTCATCGGGATAGAAATTAATGATTTTCGGCAGTCCAGATAAATCCATTATTTTGAAGATGTGAGGCGGGACATTGGTGATTTTGAGCTTGCCGCCCAGGGGCAAAAGCTTCTTATAGCGCCCTAACAATACTCCTAGGCCTGAGCTGTCAATAAATTGGATTTCCTGGAGGTTGAGAATGACAGTGCGGACTCCCCGTTTGTCGATCTCAGCATCAATTGCCACGCGCAAAGAGTCGGCTGTTTTTAAGTCGAGATCCCCTTTCAAGCGCAAGAGCAGGGTCTGGCGCTCTATTTTTTTCTCAAACTGCATGGTCACTCCCCCTGTTGAACAATTCTCACCCTAAGAATTCGACGGCATCCAGAATTTTCCTGCTAGTTTTTTAGGAAAATATTAACGTATAAACAGAGCGGACGAGAATCATACTAAAGATTAGTTTTTATTTATGCCTACCTACAACTAAAACTGCTTCTTAAGTGGGAGATAAGTGGCATTCGGAAAGGAGGGAGGACTAAAATGGCCAGCCAGAATCTGCGTCAACCAACAATCACAGTTACACCGGATGAGTATGAGGGTCTGACCAAGCAATTCACACCCAAGCCGACGATAGTGAAAAACTCTGTCCGGGCCTTTGTCATCGGAGGCTTAATTTGCGCTCTAGGTCAAATCATGATCAATCTCTTGATAATGGGAGGGGTAGCCCTTACAGAAGCCCAGACAGTGACAACGGCTGTTTTGATTTTTCTAGGGGCGCTGTTGACAGGCTTAGGAGTTTATGATGAGATTGGCAAATTCGGGGGAGCGGGCGCGTTTATTCCGGTGACAGGGTTTGCTAATTCCATCGTGTCCCCTGCTCTCGAGTTCAAACGGGAAGGCTATGTTATGGGAGTGGGGGCACGCTTGTTTATGATAGCCGGGCCGGTACTGGTCTACGGTATTACCACATCCATTGTGGTGGGTTTGATTTATTATGTGCTCCATTAATCCTAGGTCTGGGGGTGAACGGATTGAACTTAAAACGTGTAGGTAATCAGACGGTTGTTTTCAGCACTCCGCCGGTCATTCTAGCTTCATATTCTGTGGTAGGTCCGTTTGAGGGACAAGGCCCCTTGGGCACGACTTTCGATGAGGTCTGGACTGACAATATTCACGGGGAGAAATCTTGGGAGAGGGCAGAAAGCAAGCTCCTGGAGACTACCATGCAAGGAGCACTGAAGCAGTCCGGTGTGACTACAGATCAAGTGGATTATATGCTGGCCGGAGACTTGCTTAATCAGATTATTTCTTCGAATTTCAGCGCCCGCACGATGGCTTTACCGTACATAGGCCTCTACGGAGCTTGTTCTACTATGGCTCTCAGTATGGCTGTTGGGAGCATGCTGATTGATGGTCAGTTCGCCCGTCATGTTCTTGTAGGGGTGTCAAGCCATCATGAGACTGCGGAACGCCAATACCGGCTCCCGACTGAGCAAGGGATGCAAAGGTCGATGAGCGCGCAGTGGACTGTGACAGGGGCAGGAAGTGTAGTTTTAGGACAGAGCGGGGTGGGGCCGCGGATTACGGCTGCGACCATCGGCAGGGTTCTTGATTATGGAGGAAAAGACACGGGCAATATGGGGGCCGCTATGGCTCCGGCAGTTGCAGACACTTTGCTCAACCACTTTAAGGATTTGAACCGCCAGCCCCAGGATTACGACTTAATTGCTTCGGGTGATTTGGGAACGGTTGGGCTGGCTCTCTCGCAGGAACTGCTTAAGCGAAGCGGGATATCCTCCGGACCGGAATTCACGGACTGCGGCGTCTTAATTTACAACCCTCAGCAGGATGTGCATGCCGGGGGGAGCGGCTGCGCTTGTTCGGCGGTGGTTTTTGCCGGAGATATCATGCAGCGCCTGAAAGCGGGTGAATTGAAACGTGTTCTGCTTGTGGGCAGCGGTGCTCTGCACAGTCCGACCTCCCAACAACAGGGGGAATCAATACCCGGGATCGGGCATGCCGTAGTGATTGAGGGATAAAGGGGGCAAAGACATGTTCGAGATGGTTATTCCTGCATTTATAGTCGGTGGCATTATTTGCGTAATCGGGCAACTCTTAATGGATCTTACCAAATCGTCTTTCACGCCCGCTCATATGCTTGTCGCTTTTGTCACAGGGGGTGCAGTTTTGGGGGCTTTGGGTTGGTATGCACCGCTTGTCAAAATATCAGGGGCGGGCGCGATGGTGCCTTTGTCCGGGTTTGGGTATACCCTTTCCAAAGGGGCAATGGAAGCAGTGAGCAAAAGCGGCCTGCTTGGTGCTTTTTCCGGTGGAGTTCAGGCTGGCGCTGTCGGGATTGCTGCAGCTGTGCTTTTTGGGTATCTGGTGTCTGTGGCTTTTAACCCCAAGGGTTAGGGCAGTTAAAAGGGGGAATTCTTTTAAGTGGATGCGCCAAGTGAAAAAAACATCGCAGTGAGCAAGAATTATCAAGAAAACGTGGATTTTCTGAATGAGCAGTTCGGTATCCCTGAGAGTTTTGACATCATGCTCAGGGAGATGACGATCGGCGGCAAAAAGGTGGCCATGTATGCTGTTAATGGCATGGTCGATGCACAGGTAGTGAGCCTTGTCCTTGACGCTTTAATTGACCTGGAGAGAGCGGATTTGGTCGTCAATGCCCTCGATAAACTGGTCAAGAGCAGAATAGTTAATCTCCAGGTGTCTGAAATAGACACTATGGATAAAGTAATCTATTTTATTCTCTCCGGTCCGATGGCGATTTTTGTCGAAGGACAGCCCAAGGCCATCGTTGTAGATTTGCGAAGTTACCCGAGCCGCAATTCGGAAGAACCGGACATCGAGCGGGTTACGCGCGGGTCCCGCGATGGCTTTACCGAGACGATAGTCTTTAACACTGCGTTAATCCGGCGGCGAATGCGTGACCCTATGCTGAGGACTAAGCTGCTTCAGGTGGGCAGCCGCTCCAAGACGGATGTCTGTGTCATGTATATTGAAGATGTAACCAACCCCCAGATGGTTAAAGAGATTATTGAAGAGATCCAGAAAATAAAGATAGACGGGATTCCAATGGCCGAAAAAAGCGTGGAAGAGTTCATCCTCGGAAGCAAAGTCTGGAATCCCTTCCCGCGCGTTCGCTATACTGAGCGTCCGGATGTGGCCGCCATCCATTTGCTGGAGGGGAATGTAATTATAATCGTGGATACTTCTCCATCCGTGATGATTGCGCCTGTTACCTACTGGCATCATGTCCAGCATGCGGAAGAATACCGGCAGGAGCCTGTTGTAGGTGCCTATTTGCGCTGGGTCAGGTTTATCGGTATTATTACCTCCGTGTTTGTGCTCCCGCTGTGGTTGGGAGTAGCCTTGAACCCGCAAGCGATGCCGGAGTGGCTGCAGTTTCTCGGGGTAGAGAAGCAGGTCAAGATTGGGCTCTTCCCCCAGATTATCTTGGCTGACTTAGCTGTTGATCTTTTGCGCATGGCTGCGATTCACACCCCGGCCCCGCTGGCTACGGCACTCGGTTTGATTGCGGCTTTTATGATGGGTGATGTTGCGATTAAAGCCGGGTTTTTTGTTCCGGAAGTTGTGATGTATGTAGCATTTTCAGCAGTGGGTTCGTTTGCAACGCCCAGCTATGAACTGGCTCAGGCCAACAGGCTCGTCAGGTTTTTCTTAATCATGCTAACAGGCTTTTTCAATTTCACCGGTTTTTTCATAGGGGTTTTTTTGGTTTTTTTCTTGTTATTACGGACTAAGTCATTTGGGATTCCATATCTGTGGCCGCTTATCCCACTTGATTTGAAAGCGCTGGGTACAATCTTGGTTCGGTCTCCGGTTCCTATCAAAAATAAGCGTCCCAGCGTCCTGAAGCCGCTTGACCGTATCCGGCAGCCTGAGGGGCGAAAAGAGTGAATCTAGGGGTGATCTTTTGAAAATCGGTTTTCCACGGGCTATTTTTTATTTTGATACATTTCCTTTTTGGGCAGGGTATTTTGAAGGTTTGGGAATTAAACTTGCAGTGTCCCCACACACCAATCGCTCAATCTTGGAAAAAGGATTAAAAAAGGCAAGTGATGATACTTGCCTGCCGATTAAGATCTTAAGCGGACATTTGGCATCTTTCTCGCCTGATATTGAAGCCGTGTTTTTGCCGCGGATGGTCAGTATCGAGGAGAAGACTTATCTCTGCCCGAAAATCCTGGGTCTTCCGGAAAGTGTGCTGGCAGCAGTTCCGGATGGTTTGCCCGTATTAACCGTCACGGTTAATTGGCGGGAAGGAAAGGCTCAGGTTCAAAAGGCTTTAGAAAAGCTGGGAGCAGAGCTTAATAAGAGTAAGTCCGAAGTACGAGTTGCTTTCGCCCGGGCGCAAGAGTATCAGCGAGAATATGAAGAGATGCGCCGGGCCGGGCGGACTTTCGTAGAAAGCATGGAGCACTTTGAAAGCTTAAGCAGTTCGACGGCTAAAACCCAGCCTACAGCGCAGTTGGGGACTGCGAGGGACGATAGTGTCAGGGGCTCTGAAGAAGGAAGCATACGCTTGCCGCACTCTGAACGACGCCCAACTATTGCCTTAATTGGGCATCCGTATTTAACTTATGAGTCTTATGGAAATCTCAATTTGCTAGCTAAATTAAAGGCTAAGGCCAAGCTCGTGTTCATGGAAAATGTGGAGCAGCTCCAGATCGAGGATAATCTTAAGGATTTGCGCAAACCCCTCTTTTGGAGTCAGGGCAAGCGCCTGCTGGGAGCGGGCCATTCATATGCGGCCAATACTTATGTGGACGGGGTGATATATCTCTCGTGTTTTGGCTGCGGCACGGATTCTATGACTCAGGATATGTTGGCACGCCGGGCTCGCGCCAATCATAAGCCCTATATGGTGCTAACCCTTGATGAGCACAGCGGGGAAGCAGGACTAATCACGAGGGTGGAAGCGTTTTTAGACATGATTGAGCGTAAAGGTAACGGGTTTGCTCCGCATGTAAGAGTTAAAGATGCTAAATCCCAGTAAGATAGATGAACAGTTCGACTGTATAGTAGTTGGGCATACTAGCGTGAAAGAGCGATGCGCTAGCAATATGAGGATAAGAATTCCCGTTAAATAACTGAGAAAACGAAATTGAGGGGAAGTGTAGTCATGTCTACGCAAAGCAGATATTTTCTAGGAGTGGATGTGGGTTCAGTCAGTACCAATTTAGTGTTGCTGCGCTGGGATAACCAGGTTGAACAGGCTCTTTATTTGCGAACACAAGGGCGGCCGATGCACACGGTTCAGGAGGGAATAAAGATTCTGCGCGAGCAAATCGGGTCGGAAGCGGAAATTATCGGAGTGGGAACTACCGGGAGCGCCCGCCAGCTAGCCGCAACCTTAGTGGGGGCCGATGTGGTCAAAAACGAAATTACCGCACATGCAGTAGCGGCTTCGCGCGCTCACCCAGGAGTGCAGACCATCTTAGAAATTGGCGGCCAGGATTCTAAAATAATTATCGTGCGTGACGGGGTGGTAGTGGATTTTGCGATGAATACCGTGTGTGCTGCCGGGACAGGTTCTTTTCTCGATCAGCAAGCTTCCCGCCTTGGGATTCCGATTGAGGAGTTCGGGCCACTGGCTGTGCAGGCCGAGCACCCAGTCCGTATTGCCGGACGCTGCTCTGTGTTTGCAGAATCAGATATGATTCACAAACAACAACTGGGGCATCCTCTGCCTGACATCTTGGCAGGTCTGTGCCAGGCAATGGTGCGCAATTACCTTAATAACGTGGGCAAAAATAAAGAAATCCGAGGGCCTATCCTCTTTCAGGGAGGGGTTGCGGCCAACCCCGGAATTCGCCAGGCCTTTGAACAGGAGTTGGGGCAGGAAATAATCGTGCCCGAGCACTTTGCGGTCATGGGTGCTTTGGGCGCAGCGTTTTTGGCCCAAGAGAAGGTAAGCGCGCTCGGTCAGGACCGCACCCGTTTCCGCGGGCTACAGTTAGCAGAGAGTAATTTTCAGGCTCGCAGTTTTGACTGCAATGGCTGTGCTAATCACTGTGAGGTGGTGGAGATCTTGCAAGAAGAAGAGACTCTGGCCCGCTGGGGGGATCGCTGTGGCAAGTGGTCAGCCACTATTAGGGAACGGGTGGGAAACGTAGAAGGAGGGGCCTAGTTTCCTTTATGCGGGCGCACTATGGCAAGATCGAGCGCAACCAATATCAGAATCGCAATTAGAATTGCCTCAAGTCCTTTGTCGGAAATCGGAGGGATAGCATTTCTGCTGGGCCAAGCGGTTACGCCATAAGAGGCGGGTATAAGTTGAGGAAAAGGGGACAAAGAAGTCCCAGAACTTTGCACAGGATAAGATGTTGAATAAGACTGAGCATTAGAATAGGCTGCGGGCCTGGGATAGGCAGAATGGTTAGGAAAGGCCTGAACCGATTGGAAAGGTGAGTGATATGGATAAGATGATTGGTAAGGGGAAAGATTAGAGTAAGGAGAAGGATTAGAGTAAGGAGAAGGATTAGGGTAAGATGATGGATTAACCGTGGGAAGGGAATAACCCGGTGGGCGTCTGGAAACCGAAGTATAGCTTGGGAGAGGGTTTGTGGCCGGGTACCCCCCAGGAAAGGCGGTCCGGACGCTATTGTACCGGAAAAGGTGGGGAGAAGGAACGTTACTGTTGTTAAACTGATTCATTCTTTGCCCCCCAAGCTTAATTAGTATTTATTAGAAATTTAATAGTTGAGGGCCCGGTTCACAGGAACTGGGCCCTAGTGTTATTGGGGACCGGAAGATGAGGATACTTGTTCCTCTGCTGTGGCCCGGTGTTTGCGAAAGAGCCTGACTGATTCAGTTTCCGGTGCCCAAGCTTCGTTTTCATAAGATGTGTCCGGTCCGGAGTACTTTTGGCCGCGGAAGAACATTTTGCCGAAGACACCAGTTGAATTTGTATTTGCGGCTGCTTCGGATGCATTTGTTTCCGGTACTGCCACTTTCTCCTGGTCGGGAGAGTCTGGCTGGTTTGGCGGAGATTTAAAATTAGATTTTTTATTGAAGAACATCGCTGCACCCCCTGTTCTAATGGTAGTATATTCCAGATACTGCGGTGTGCTACTTGTTTCTTTCAATTTGCTTTTTTGTTAAATATGTTTTCCCTGGATTTTAACAGTTGCTTGCTGTCTCAAAAATGAAATACATTTACTCGCTTTTAAGCTCTTAAGGGCCGGAGGTTTTAAGATTGAAACATTGTGTTTCAGCTTTTGAATAGTGCTCTTCGTATGAACGGAGAGTGCTATTTTTTATTTAAGGGAATGGTTAGCCATTTAACCTTCAAAATAGTGCCTTCAGGTACCAGATTCTGCAATTGAGGTCTAGGGTCGGAAGATTGGTACAAAGATTGCTCTATGGAAAAGGCAGACAGGAAAGGGGGGATAAGGTTGAAATTATATGAATACATGGGGAAAGAAATATTTGGTTCCTATGGCTTGCCGGTTCCCAAAGGCCGAGTAATAGATAGTGTAGCAGAGGCTAAGCAAGTGTTTGCGGATATCGGCGGATCAGCCGTAATCAAAGCCCAAGTTCTTTCAGGCAAACGGGGCAAAGCCGGCGGCATCAAGTTCGTTAACACCCCCGAGGAAGCTGAAAGTGCAGCCCGCGAGCTCTTAGGCATGAAAATCCAGGGATTAGCAGTCAAGCAATTGCTCATCGAAGAGAAGCTGAAGATTGACAAGGAGTTCTATCTTGCAGTAACGATTGACGCCCGCGCGGGGATGCCGGTGATGATCGCATCGGCTGCTGGCGGCATGGATATCGAAGAAGTTCCGGAAAATCAGATCGCTAAAAAATACGTGGACATTAGCTTGGGAATACAGCCCTATCATGCCCGAGAATTCAGCTACCGCCTGGGCTTACCCGCAGAACTTGCCCCAGAATTTGCCCGTATCTTAACAACTATTTTCCGAATATTTAGGGAACAGGATGCAGAACTTGTGGAGATTAATCCGCTGATACTTAGTGGAGATCACTTTGTGCTAGGGGATGCCAAGATCACCATCGATGATTCCGCTCTTACTAAACATCCGGATTTACCGAGGGTTGAAGAGCGCACAGATTTTGAAAAGCAGGCCCATGCTGTTGGGCTCTCTTATGTCGAACTAGATGGGGATATTGCGATTATGGCTAATGGAGCCGGGATTACCATGGGGACAATTGATGCGATTCAATATCACGGCGGTCGGGCGGCTAACTTCCTCGATGCCGGCGGTGGCAGCAATAAGGAGGCCACGGCCAAGGCTCTGGAAATCTTGCTCGTAAGTAAGCCTAAAGCGATCTTGATCAACATCTTTGGCGGGATCACACGCTGCGATGATGTGGCAGCAGCTTTTGCCCAGGTGAAGGCGGAAAAAGGAATAGACGTGCCGGTGGTTATCCGGTTAGTGGGGACAAACCAGGAAGAAGGGCTTAAGATTCTGCACGAATGCGGGATAGATGCTTATAAATCCATGAACGAGGCTGCCATGAAAGTGGTCGAACTGGCCAAGCTTGCCTGAGAGGAGGTGAAGGAATGGCAGCCATATTAGATGAAACGGCCCGGGTCGTGGTTCAGGGGATCACCGGCCAGCAGGGAATTTTTCATACCAAGCGCATGCTCGCCTACGGAACCAAGGTCGTGGCAGGGGTAACTCCTGGCAAAGGTGGTCAGGAAATTGAGGGAGTACCGGTGTATAACACCGTGGCTGAAACGGTTAAAGCGTGCGGTGCCAACCTCTCGTGCCTGTTCGTGCCCGCGCGCTTGGCCAAAGATGCCGCTATGGAAGCGATGGATGCCGGAATTAAAGTGGTGGTGGCGATTACGGAGCACATTCCGGTACACGAAGAAATGGAAATGGTGGAATTTGCCCGCCGTCAGGGAGCTGTGCTCATCGGACCCAACACGTTTGGGATTATTTCTCCCGGCAAGAGCAAAGTCGGAATCCCGCCTGATCAGTATTTCCAGCCCGGTCCGGTCGGGATTGTGGCCCGCAGCGGCACTCTTACCTACGAAATCGTGGCTAACCTAACCGAAGCCGGTTATGGCCAGTCAACCGTAGTGGGAATGGGCGGAGACCGCGTCGTCGGCTTATCTTTCATCGACATGCTGCAGAGATTCGAACGCGACCCTGAGACTAAGGCAGTGGTGTTGATTGGAGAAATCGGCGGCAATGCGGAAGAAGAGGCAGCTCTCTATATCAAAGAGATGAGCAAGCCTGTCATTGCCTATATCGCCGGCAAGAACGCGCCGCCTGGAAAACGCATGGGCCATGCCGGTGCGATTATCGAAAGAGGCAAAGGGACATTCCAGAGCAAGGTGGATGCATTGACGGCGTCTGGTGCGTTGATCGCAGAACTGCCTTTCCAGGTGCCGGAACTGATGCGCAAACTTATCTAGGATGCAGGCCGCATAGCGGTTTGTCATAAAAAAGTTAAGTAAAAAAGGGAGGATAAAACATGCCTGAGAAGGACATCACCAGTTTGAGAAGCACCCTGGAGTATCTGAAAGATGAAGAAGGAGAACTTTTGGTCACAGATGTAGAGATTGACCCGGTTCTGGAAATGACGGGCATCCAAAAGTCGTTTGAAGGAGGGCCGGCCCTTTTATTCGAGAATGTCAAAGGGTATCCCAACGCTCGTTTATCAACCAACCTGTTTGCAACCGGAGAAAGGCTTGCGAAGATTTTCGATGTGGATGATATCAGCAAGATGAAATTCAAGATTGCTAACGGCCTGACTCATCCGATTCCCCCCAGAGTTGTGGACGAGGCTCCGTGCCAAGAAGTGGTTGTCACCGAAAATATCGATGTGTGGCCGATTATTCCGATGATCCAGCATACCCCCAGTGATCCCGGCCGGACCTTAGGCGGAGGCAACACCCTGGTAACCGGAAAGTATTTCTGGGGTGGCACCCACATTAGTTACAACCGTATGAATTTCCGTGATAACAAAGATTTTTCCAGCTTCCAAATCTCCCCAGGTTCCCATACAGATATGATCGCGACTGAATGGTACAAAAAGGGTCCCATCCCCATGACCATTAACATGGGTGTGCCCCCGGCCTGTACCCTGATGGCCGGCAGCGGATTTATGTATGCTATCCTCCCCAAAGGCTGCGATGAGCTGGGTGTGGCCGGTGCTATTCAAGGTTCCCCGATCGATATCGTGAAATGTAAGACGATCGATGCCTACTCCATTGCCCAGGCGGAAATCGTCATCGAAGGCTATCTCGACACGACCGAGCACGTCTGGGAAAGCCCGCTGGCTGAGAAAGATCAAAAACAGGGGATTTATCCCTTCCATCCTGAGTGGTCAGGGTATATGGGCAAAGCCTATCGTACTTACAAGTTCCAAGTGACAGGCATCACCCACCGCAAGGATAAACCGATCTATTATCCTTTGGCAGTGCACAGCTACGATGACCACTACATTGACTGCTCAGTCAGGGAAGCTACTTTCTTGGAACTGGCAGACAGAATCGTGCCCGGACTCGTGATTGATACCCATATCCCGCTCGGCATGACGGACTGGGGCGGCGTCATTTTCCAAGTGAGAAAGCGCCGCAAACGGGATGATGGCTGGCAAAAAAATATCCTGGCTGCCGCCGCCGCCCTTTCTCAAGGCTTGCGCCTAACAATTGCGGTGGATGAAGATGTTGACATTTACAATGCGGAAGATGTGCTCTGGGCTCTCTCGACCCGGGTTGATGCGGATAAAGATATTCAGACTATCGCTGCCGGTGGCATGGGTCAGACCTTCCAACCCGCTGAGAGAAGTGCAGCAGCCCCCGGTGCCCAGTGGGTACGTTCTGAATCCAAGTATTCCGGCGCTGTCGCTATTGACGCCACGGTACCGTTCGAGTTCAAGTGGGCATATGAGCGGGCAGGATATCCGGTTGACCGCGTTAACTTAAGCAAGTGGTTCAAAGAAGATGACATCAAGCGCGCTTTAGAATCTGCCAATCCGTATTCTAAGTGGCTGGCAATGAAGGGAATCTAGCAATGCCTTTACTTAAAACGAATTATGGAGGTGGTGGTTATGGCTTCCCAAGGGCAGCAGGGATTGCTGGAAGGATACCGTGTCCTTGATCTCACGGATGAACTTGGCTGGCTTGCCGGCAAAATTATGGGCGACCTGGGGGCCGATGTCATCAAAGTAGAGAAACCGGGGGGAGACACGGGGCGTAATATTGGACCATTTTACCATGATATCCCGCATTCGGAAAAAAGTCTCACTTGGTGGGCCTATAACACTAATAAACGAGGTATCACCCTGGATATCACGGTGCCTTCCGGGCGGGAGTTGTTTTTGCGCTTGGCAGGAAAAGCGGATTTTGTGATTGAAGGGTTTCCTCCGGGCTATCTGGCAGAAATCGGTCTCGGGTATGATGAATTGCATAAGCTCAACCCGGGCTTAATCCTCGTGTCGGTCACTCCCTTCGGACAGAGCGGTCCCTATAGCACGTACCGGGCCTCTGATCTGGAAATCATGGCCACCAGCGGGCTTTTGACCTTGTTTGGCAGTCCGGATCGCCCTCCTGTTCGGGTGGCAGTGCCTCAGTCCTATATGTGGGCCGGCATGAGCGCCGCCATGGGGGCTTTGCTTGCCAACTATTACCGCGGAGTCAGTGGGCAGGGGCAACATGTTGATTTGTCCGGACAGGCAAGCTGCCTGTGGGCAGTGACCCCGGCTCAGGCCAACTGGGATGTCTTGGAGAAGGATTTAAGCCGGGACGGGGAATTTATCACCGGACGCAGCATTACCGGGGCCAAAATGCGGGCAATTTACCGCTGTCGGGACGGTTACATCAACTTTATTGTGTATGGCGGGGTAGCGGGGCGCGCGACCAACAAGGCTTTGGTGGCATGGATGAAAGAGGACGGTATGGCACCCCAATTCCTGATCGACAAGGAATGGGATAAATTCAATATCGCGACTGTTACCCAAGAAGAAATTGATGTCATTGAGCAGCCGATTGCGGAGTTCTTGGCAACTAAAACGAAGGCCGAGTTTTTCGAGAATGCAATCGAGAGACGGATGCTTGGCTACCCGGTGGCTACGGCAGCAGATATTGCCACTGACCCGCAGCTTCAAGCGCGCGATTTCTGGCAAGAAGTCGAGCATCCGGAATTAGGGGTGTCCATCACATATCCCGGAGGGTTTGGCAAATTCTCGAACGCACCGTGCGGGATCAAGAGACGGGCACCGTTAATTGGGGAGCACAACGTGGAAGTATTCGCTGAGGAACTGGGCTTAAGCGCGCCTGAACTTGTGCGCTTGAAAGAGAGCGGTGTGATCTAAGGGGGGAGAAGGATGAACAGACAGGCTCTGGCCGGGCTTAAGGTAGCGGAATTTGCCGCTTATGCCGCGGGTCCGGTCACCGGTAAGCATTTGGCGGACTTTGGAGCCACCGTGGTGCACATTGAATCCGGAGGGAGGCCGGACGGCTTTCGCGTCCAGTATCCCCCGTTCGCCGGGAACATTCCCGGAGTTAACCGCTCCGGCACCTTTGCGGTCTGCAATAACAACAAGTATGCGATTACGATTGATCTCAAAGCCAACGGCGGTATTGAATTGGCGAAAGAGGTAGTGGCCTGGGCTGATGTCGTGATTGAGAATTTCACGCCGGGGACGATGGATCGTCTGGGGCTTGGCTATGAGGAGCTACGTAAGGTTAACTCTGGTTTAATCATGCTCAGCACCTGCAATCAGGGTGCGGATGGCCCTCACGCCAGCCACCCGGGGTTTGGCTCCCAGCTTACTTCGTTATCGGGATTTACGCATTTGACGGGATTTCCTGACGGGCCACTCTCCCTGCTGTTTGGGCCGTACATTGACTTTATCGGTGTGGGCTACGGTGTGATCGCGGTCTTAGCTGCTTTGGATCATCGGCGGCGTACCGGAGGGGGACAATACATTGATCTGGCCCAGTATGAGAACGGCCTGCAGTTTTTGAGTCCGATTATGCTCGAATATAACGCGAACGGGAGAGTGTGGGAGCGCGCAGGCAACCGTTGTGATTATGCCGCACCCCATGGAGTTTATCCGTGTAAAGGTGAGGACAGATGGTGTGCGCTCAGTGTATTTTCCGATGATGAATGGCAGAAACTGCGCGTGCTCATGGGCAATCCGGCCTGGGCTAAAGACGCTAAGTTTGACACGCTGCTTGGACGCAAACAGCATGAAGACGAGCTTGACGCAGGCCTGGCGGCCTGGACCGCGCAGTATACTCCGGAGGAGTTGATGGCTACCGTTCAGGATGCAGGCTTGCGCGCCGGTGCAGTCAACCGCATCAGGGATGTGTATTCTGATCCGCAATATGCGCACCGCAATATGTGGCGCGGGCTTGAGCATGCGGAAATGGGGCTATTCCATTATCAAGGGCCGCCGTTCGAGTTGTCAGAAACCTCATCGGTTCTGGACCGCCCGAGTCCGCTCTTAGGCGAGCATAATGAAGAGTTTTTCTGCGAGATTTTGGGGATGCCCAAGGAGAGATACCAGGGGTTGGTGCAGAATAAAACGATCGCATAGGGTTCGAGGCTCGAGCCCGAGGCGCGAGGCTCGAAGTCCGAAGTCCGAGGTTCGCACAATATTTTGCAAGCCTTCCTTACAAGTGCAGTTGACGTGGCGCTCGTAGGAAGGCTGTTTCTAATTCGTTAACTGTCAGCGAACTCTAATAACGGCATAAAATAGGACAATTCTAAATATCTTTCGAACCCAAGTCATCTTATTAGTTTGAGTATCCCGAAGTTGTGGTTCTTTTACTTCTGAAAAACTTAATTTTCTATCTTCCGACGGGTTACACAAGAAGGTTACGTCTACATTAAGCCTTGGTCTAAAGCCTTAATGTGGAAAATAGGGGGGCGAAGATTTGAGCACTGAGCTGGGAAGCGTTGCTTCCCTAATTCGCAGGGAAACTTGGGAGAAAGTGACCGGAGAAGCGGTATTCGCCGCTGATTTTGACTTGACTAGGCATCTCGAAGGGAAGGTTTTGCGCAGCCCTCACCCCCATGCCAGAATTGTTGGGATCGATACGGCCCAGGCTCGCAGGCTCCCGGGAGTATATGCAGTAATTACCGGGAACGATCTGCCGAAGGAGTGCTTTGGCAATGGGGTGGCTGATCAGCCGGTGCTGGCCAGGGAGAGGGTCTTGTTTGCGGGCGAAAGGGTCGCTGCCGTGGCGGCTGTGGATGAGGATACGGCCTTGGAAGCCTTGTCCTTAATTAAGGTTGAATATGAAGAACTCCCGGTGCTGGCTGACCCGCTTACGGCCATGCGAGAGGGAGCCCAAGTTTTACATTCCGGGCGTCAGGGCTACCGTAATAACCGAGTCTTGGAAAAAATCCCCGGGTTGGAGATGATGAACATAGCCGACCATGTCCAATACAGTATCGGGAACGTCGAAGCAGGTATGGCTGAAGCAGATTTAATCTTAGAACACACTTTTCGCACCCAGGTTGTACATCAGGGCTACCTGGAACCGCATTTTGCCCTCGTTCAGACCGGAAGGGACAAAGGAGTAAGAGTATGGACGAACAACAAAGCGCCATTTCAATTGCGGACTGAACTGACCAAGCTGCTGGGGCTGCCTATAACCGATATCGAGGTGATCTACGGCTTTATCGGTGGGGACTTTGGCGGGAAAGGAGCGGTGATGGATGAGCCAGTTTGTTATTACTTATGTAAAGCCTGTGGCCAGCCGGTGCGGATAGTGATGACAACCCAAGAGGAATTACTGGCGGCCAACCCGCGCCATGCCTCGGTTATCACCCTTAAAAGCGGATTTAGCCGGGATGGGCGTCTGTTGGCTCGGCAAGCAACCGTGGTTTTTGACAGCGGCGCTTATGCCGGGGCTAATTCCCATCCGCTGGTCGGCGGTTTGCGACGTGCCCTGGGGGCTTACCGGATACCCAATACTCTGATTGATGGCTACGCGGTTTATACCAACTCCGTCCCCACCGGTCACTGCCGCGCGCCGGGGGACCCCCAGGTGTTCTTTGCGGTTGAATCCCATACAGATATGCTCGCGGAGGCAGTAGGATTAGACTCTTATGCGTTTCGCCGCCTCAATGTCCTGCGCCCCGGAGATAAGTCACCGAGCGGACTAAAATGGAAGGGGATCAATGCTCTGGAAACTCTAGACCTGGCCGTAACTCATTCGGAGTGGGGTAGGGTGACAGGGGGAGAGGAGATGGCTGGAGGACGTGAGGTGGTGTTTTCTTCTAACAGTAGGGGTATGAGTTATTTAAGTAGGGAAGATGGGACGGCGGAGTCTATTCAAAGTACTTCCCCTAACGTTCATAAGTATGGAATCGGTATGGCTTTGACCGAACGATCTACCGGACTCGGCGGCTCGGCGGCAATAGTTGCAATCCATGCGGATGGCAGCGCCACAGTGGTTAGCGGGGCCACTGACCCCGGCACCGGCAGCCAAACGATCCTGCGCCATATTGCCGCCCAAGAGCTTAGCCTTCCATTGGCCAAAATAACCTTCCGCGGCGGGAACACGGGCATGGCCCCTTATGATAATGGGAGCGGTTCCAGCAGGGTCACCCATGTAACCGGGCAGGCAGTGCGTCTTGCTGCCCAGGACGCACTCAACCAGATAAGGGAGCTGGCGGCTCTGCAGTTAGGTATTGCACTAGAGGAGTTGTCTTACCGGAATGGGACCTTTAGCGGGCCTAAAGCAGCCTCGGTCACAATCGGCCAGATCCTGGCCAAAGCAGGCCGGAGTAAGAATGTCGTCATTGGCAGAGGGAGCTATGTATCCGAGAAAGGGGACAGTACCTGTTTTTCGGCCCAGGTAGCGGAAGTGCAGGTGGACACGGAGACCGGCCAAGTAAGGGTCTTGAGAGTAATAGCGGCCAATGATATCGGGCGGGCTCTAAATCCGGCGGCAGTACAGGCCCAGGTCGAAGGGGCTGTCATTCAAGGCATGGGGTTTGCGCTCAACGAAGAACTGCCGCGTATGGGCGGTCGTCCCCTGGTGCAGAGCCTTGCAGATTATAAAATGGCCACAGCTTTGGATGGGCCCGCAGTCGAGAGTTACCTGCTTGAAGGCGCATCGGGCCCAGGACCGTTTGGGGCCAAAGCGATCGGAGAGCAGGGAATTGCCGCCACAGCTCCGGCAATTGCTAACGCGATTTATAATGCTGTGGGAGTCCGAATTTTTGATTTGCCCATTACCGCCGAGAAAGTGAAAAGGGCACTGGATGAGAAACGGGCGCAGGGGATTGCTCAGGAGTCAGAGAGGGACACGGGGCTTGGGGCCGATCAAGTACTTGAGATAGGTCTCGAACCCGGGACCAGCGGTTTGCTTGCGGACCAAAAGGCACGCCAGATTGAAAAGGTACGGCAAGCCCAGGAGAAAGTGGGTGACGATCATGAGATTTAAGATGCTTGAACCTTCAACCTTAGACGAAGCGCTAGACCTTGTGGCAGCAACAGATGTACCAATTCTAGCCGGGGGCACAGACTTACTCATAAAGATAAAACGAGGCCTGATGCGACCGCATGCTGTCTTATCCCTTCACCGAATAGCAGCCCTCAACTCTCTATCTTATAAGGCGGGGACAGGATTATATATCGGGGCGTTGGTGACCCATGCCAGAGTGGCCCACAGCCCGATAGTCAAAGAAAAGTTCTCCGCCCTGGCGCAAGCCTGTGCGGTCGTGGGTTCACCCCAGATTCGCAATCTCGGAACGGTAGTCGGCAATATCGTCAATGCTTCCCCGGCTGCAGATACGGCTCCCGCTTTATTAGCGCTGGGTGCGGAAGTAATTGTAAGGGGATCAACCGGAGTGCTCACTGTGCCGTTGCGTGATTTCTTCCTTAGCCCCGGACATACCCTGATCGGGCGAGGGGATATTATTGAGGCCATTATCGTGCCGGAGCCTTCATCCGGAACATCCTCAGTCTACCTTAAACTTGGCCGGCGTCAAGCCCTGGAGATTTCCATCTGCGGCGTGGCTTTAGCGGCACGGCGGGCACAGGATAAATGGGAAGAAGTAAGGCTTGCCTTAGGCGCAGTGGCCCCAACTCCTATGCTGTCCTCTGAACCGGCTTTGCTCTTGGAGGGGAAAGAATGGACTACCGAGCTGCTTAAGCAGGCCGGTCGTTCGGCTGCCGCTTTGTCTGCTCCGATTGATGACCAACGCGCCTCCGCCCAATATCGCCGGGATATGATCGAGGTGCTTGTGGGGAGATGCGGTCATGCCCATAATGAAAGGATGGCAGGGAGGAGCGCAAATGGATAGGACATTCACGTTGCATATAAACGGGGAAGATCAGCAGGTAGCCTGTGACGAAGGGAAGACCTTGCTCGAAGTGTTGCGCGATTACTTGGGACTTAAAGGCACCAAGAAAGGATGTGACGAAGGGGATTGCGGCGTCTGCACCGTGCTTATGGACGGCCAGCCGGTCAACTCGTGTCTGGTGCTCGCGGTCAAAGCGGAAGGACATGAGATCATAACCATTGAAGGGCTCGAACAAGAGGGACGACTGCATCCGCTCCAAGAGGCCTTTGTGGAGGACGGAGCGGTGCAATGCGGTTACTGCACCCCGGGGATGGTTCTTTCATCCAAAGCCCTGCTGGATACAATCCCAAACCCTGATGAAGGAGAGATCCGTCACGCCCTCTCGGGTAATCTGTGCCGCTGCACGGGATATGTAAGGATTGTCAAGGCTGTGCAAACCGCCGCGGAACGTATGCGTGAGCAGGGGTATTAGAGTTCTTGAAACAAAAGAAGGCGAAACATTATGGGCGACATAGGTTTTAGAAAGATTTCTAAAGTCCCACTGCTCGGTGTGAAGATAGAGTAAATGTGCTAGCTGAATTAACTCAGAACATCCAGAATGGTTTTAGGAAAAGACGGTAGAAAACCTCTTAGAAGGGTTTCAACCGTCTTTTCTCATGTCTAATAAAGTCCAACTTTTTGAGCAAGAATCTTAATAGTAAGATTCTGGCTTTGGCTCTAAGATATAAATGGACGGGTCTATCCGAACGGCAAGGAGGTTAGCTTACCCATGCCTTTGACTGCGAAAAGCCTTGGAAGCTTTCCCAACGAAATGCTGTCTATCTTAGATTGCGCCCTTGAAGGGGTGATGGTGGCTGATGACAACTGCGTTATCTCCTATATTAATCCGGCTTACAGCCGACTGACGGGGCTGGACCCTAAGCAGGAAATAGGGCGTGTCCTGCATGAGAATATCCCTTCGGGCCCCCTACGGGAGGCGATTACAACAGGCAGACCGGTATACGGACGCCGTTATCAGCCCCCTGGCTCCAAAGCCGAGCTGATCGTCAATGCTGCCCCTATTTTCGTGAACGGCCAGATCGTGGGGGGAGTATCCTTTTGCCAGGACATCTCGGACATTTTGCTTTTAACTAAGAAACTGGCTCAGAGTACGGAACTGGTTAATACCCTCACGGAAAAGTTGGAGAGCTGGGGAGGAGCGCGTTATTCCTTTGATGACATTGTCGGGGAAGCGAAAGTGCTCCGGGATGCGGTCCAGATTGCACGCAAGGCTGCGCTGGGTTCGTCCACTGTATTGCTGCTGGGCGAAAGCGGGACCGGTAAAGAACTTTTTGCCCAGGCTATCGCCAACGCGAGTGAGCGTCGCCGTAAACCGTTTTTCACGGTTAACTGCGCAGCCATCCCAGAAAACTTGCTGGAAAGCGAATTTTTTGGCTATGAAAAAGGAGCGTTTACCGGAGCCAACAGGCGTAAAATCGGGCTTTTTGAGAAGGCAGACGGGGGTACGGTTTTCTTGGATGAGATAGGAGACATGAGTCTGGTTTTGCAGGCTAAGATTTTGCGTGTGCTGCAGGAGGGGGAGATTACCCGCTTAGGAGGATGGCAGCCGATCAAGGTCGATGTGCGCTTAATTTCTGCGACCAACCGCAACCTCGCACGGATGGTGGAGGAAGGAAAGTTCCGCCAAGACCTATATTTCAGGCTTAACGTCGTGAATATTATGATTCCGCCCTTGCACGAGCGGCGTGAAGACATCCCACTGTTGTGTCGGCATGTGTTAAACCGTCTTAACCGCAAGTTGGGTTGCCATGTTGAAGGTGTGGAAGAGCAAGCCATAGAACTGTTAATCTCCTATAATTGGCCGGGCAATGTCCGGGAGCTGGAAAATGTTTTGGAGCGCGCGATCAACCTTACTGAGGGCTCGGTTATCACTGCCGAGAACCTGCTCTTGCCGGAACAAAAAAAAGGACGGGGCATAACTCCGGCTACGCATGCTGCCACGCGAGCTAAGGATAACGAGGAACGGATTCTTTCTTTGGCTGCCCAGGAACGATTGGCGATCGAACAGGCCTTAAAGCAGTATGGAACAACTGTCGAAGGAAAGACACAGGCCGCCCGGGTTCTAGGAATTTCCCTGGCGACCTTGTATAAGCGGCTGAAAAGCTAGCACTGAGGCTGAGGCGGTAAATCGTTAATTCGTTTTGAGATGGTCCGAGCTAAAGTTGGATGTGGATAAAGATATTACAGGAAAGTATTGGTGCTTTCAGCACCAAAATCATTCTTGGAGGATATGGCAATGGCCGAATTGGATAGTATTCTAAATGACGGGCTCCGGGCGGTGCTAGACTCGGCTATGGAAGGTATTATGATCGCTGACAGGAAAGGGGTATTTCGCTATGTCAACCCAGCTTATGCCCGGATTACCGGAATCGCGATCGCCGAGCGGATCGGTGTGATGGTTACTGATTTGGTTTCGCAGGCCCCCATAATGGAAGCTCTTAAACTCGGAAAACCAGTCTTTTGTGCGCGGATGCGCCCTAAAGGTTCAGCTGTAGAAATTACTGTAAAGGCATCCCCGATTGAGGTAGAAGGTGAGGTTGTCGGGGTGGTGGCTTTTTGTCAAGATGTCAATGAAATGCTCCGGTTAAACGAGGAACTTAAGAAGAGCGACACGATGGTAATCGATATCATGGGTAAAATCGGTAATGCTACGGGGGCAATTTATACTTTCGAAGATATCGTCGGGGTTAATGAAACACTGTTAAAGGCCAAAAGTATGGCCCGACAGGTGGCCTTAAGTGATTCGACCGTACTTATCTGCGGAGAAAGCGGTACAGGAAAAGAGCTGTTTGCCCATGCCATTCATAACCTGAGCCATCGTCGTCAAAAGAATTTTGTCAAAATTAACTGTGCAGCCATTCCTGAAAATCTCTTGGAAAGTGAGTTTTTCGGTTACGAAAAAGGGGCATTTACAGGCGCTAACCGATCCAAGACCGGGTTATTGGAAATAGCAAATGGTGGTACGGTTTTTCTTGATGAGATTGGCGACATGAGCCTGGCTTTACAATCAAAATTATTACGCGTCTTGCAGGATCAACAATTTATCCCAGTTGGATCAACAGAAACGAAAAAGGTCAATATCAGAGTAATTGCAGCGACAAATCGGAATCTTGAGGAAATGATGGCCAAAGGGCAGTTCAGGGAGGACCTTTTTTACCGGCTGAAAGTGGTGAGCCTCCTGATCCCCGCGTTAAGGGAAAGAAAAGATGATTTAGTTGCCGTGTCCCAGGTGATCATTACCAGGCTCAATCGTCGCTTGCAGAAGAGCGTGAGCGGTATAGATCACGAGGCTTTACTTAAGTTACAGCATTACGCCTGGCCGGGAAACATCCGGGAATTACAAAACGTTCTAGAAACTGCAATGAATTTCATGGGAGATGACAGAACTCTGCTTTCTGAACATCTCAATCTACCGACCCCTTTGCTTAATAACATGAATGTTCATGGGCTGATCCCGTTAAAGGACATGGAGGCCTACATGCTGCGCAAAGCCTTGCAGCACTTCGGCGACACATTGGAGGGCAAGAAAAAGGCGGCTGCTGCTCTCGGAATTTCCCTAACAACACTGTACAGACGTACAAATGACTTGTCATTATGAAAACTACATTTTCAAATTGAAAACAAGAAATTTTGCACCAATAGTAAGAATTTTCAATTATCTTTATTATCAAAATGAAAATTTCAAAATCAATTCCGAATAGGAAATTACATATTTTCCAGTTTTCAGTACCTGGCATTGAATTTGCAATGTTTATTAAGGTAAGAACACCTAGTTAAGAAATACCTACCGCAGTCGGATGGCTAGTAGATAAGGGATGAAAGCAGCGAAGAGTCGAGGTGTCGGTGGAATGGTCTATGATTTATTGATCAAGGGAGGCAAGTTGGTCTTAACTGGCCAGGGTGTTGTCGAGGGAACCCTGGCAATCAAGCACGGGAAAATAGCTGCCATTATGCAGCCGTTCGATGTTCCTGACGCCTTGGAAGCAATTGATGCACAGAGGAAGTATGTACTTCCGGGAGTGATTGAAGCTCATGCCTACTACGGCAGGGGGGCGCTACTGGAGGACTATGCCAGTGAAACTTGCTCTGCAGCCCTGGGGGGCGTTACTACAGTTATCACTAATGTGGCCTGTCCTCACGATTACGATGGGGTGTATCACCAGTTAAGGCAGGCCGGAGAAGAAAGATCCTATATCGATTTCTCATTCCATTTTTCCTTGATGGTAGATGGGAATCTTGAACGGCTCGAACACTATGCCCGCGATTTTGGGGTCAGCAGTTTTATGTTTTATATGGGCTATAAAGGTGAAGAAGGCCGCCTAATGGGACTTTTGGGTTGTGATGACGGACTTATGTATGAAGGGTTTACCAAAATTGCCCATATCCCGAAAGGACTTGCCTGTGTGCATTGCGAAAACGTCGAGGTGATCGATCGCCTGAAAAAGCCCTTGCGTGAACAAGGTAGGGAGAACCTAATAGCTTGGGCTCAGGCTCGCCCTTCGTTTACAGAGGCTGAAAGTATCCAGCGTGCACTTTACTTCGGCAGACTAACTGGCTGTCCGGTTTATATAGTAAACCTTAGTTCGGAGCAGGGTTTGAATATGGTTAAGGAATGGCGGCAGAAATACGATCACTTTTCTGTCGAGACTTGCCCACATTATCTTACCCATACAAAGTTCGCCGATGAGGGAAAACTGGCCAAGGTAAGCCCTCCTCTACGGACAGAGGCAGATGCCGAAGCCCTTTGGCGTGGATTGAAAGAGGGGTACATCGATACTGTGGCTTCCGACCACGTAGCCTATAGTCAGGAACAAAAACTGGCAAGCATTTGGGATTCGCCGCCGGGATTTCCGGGATCAGCCACGATGCTATCTGTCCTGCTCAGCGAAGGGATCGCCAAAAGGGGATTGTCCATTGAACGGGTGGCGGAACTGACTTCTACCAACGTAGCCAAAATCTTCAACCTTTTTCCGCGTAAAGGGGCACTAATGATTGGTTCCGATGCAGACTTTACTATCGTTGACCTCGAACTAGAGCGCCGGGTGGACGCTAAGGATATGCTGTCCAGCTCTGGAGTTTGCATTTACGACGGTTATACACTTAAAGGTTGGCCGGTGCAGACGATAGTACGTGGCCATCTCATCATGGAAGATGGCAAGATTATTGGCAAGCCAGGTCACGGGAAGTATGTGGGGCGTTAACGCCAGAAAATTAAGAATACTACGACTATTAAAGAGATGGGATACGAGCAATTACTAAGTCTGGCTAAATTAGATTATGTGGTTGGAGCTACCCCAGGGATTCCGGAAGATGTAACAAAAAATTCTTCGCGACGCTTTCCAGAAGGCAGTTCAGGATCCTGAATTTACACAGAAAATGAAAGATATTGGAGCGCCGGTTAATCCTGCCTCACCCGAACAAACGGCCATAGTAGTGCAGGAGGCTTTGAAAAACTTTGCCAAATATAAAGATATTGTTTCTCAACACCAGAAGTAACCCTAATAATCCGTGGGTATTCAAACCAGGTTCGGGAGGGAAGAAATGATGACATCCTATAAGATCAGACCTTTGCATGTTGGAACATTTCCGACATTTGAAAAGTCAATGTTTCTCTTGGGGGTAGACCCGGGCACCAAGATTCCTGCCCCTTGTATCTCATGGCTTATCGAAGGTACTAACGGGGGTAAAGTTCTAGTGGACACGGGGCCACATGCTGCTGATGCCCCTTCGGCTCCCTATCATAATAAGATCGAGCGCACATATGAGCACCGTATTGACAGGGTGTTGTTGGACGTAGGTGTCGATCCTGAAGAGATTGAGATGGTCATTTTTACTCACTTGCATTGGGATCACTGTTATAATCTCGAATACTTTAAGAAAGCTACGTTTTATGTCCAAACTTCTGAGTTAGCTTATGCCATTGATCCGATTGAATGGGGCTATAAGAGTTACGATATCAAAATAGCCGGATCTAAACCACCTTGGTTTGAAATACATGATCGTTTACAAACCGTGGAGGGTGATGTTGGACTTATGCCAGGAATTCTGTTTGCGCATCTCCCGGGTCATAGTCCGGGTTCCGCCGGGGTAGCTGTCAATACCAAGCAAGGTGTCTATTTAATTGCTGGTGATACCATTCCACTGGTTGAAAATTGGGAAGGTAACGCTAAGCAAAAGCACATTCCATCGGCTATATTGACAGATTTAATTTCCTATTATAATTCATTCAAAAAGATTGAAAAGCTTACTGATAGAGTCTTAGCATCACATGATTTCCGTTCTTTGGATTCAAAAGTTTGGGGCTAATACTATACGTTTATCGATTAATTTGGTTCGGCCGGCGTTCTGAAGAAATGTATAAAGGTGGTCGTTATGCAACAAAGCGCAATTGGATCGTCTTACCTCCGGCAAGAGGCATATCTTAAAGTAACCGGGGAAGCGTCATATTTAGGAGACATCAAATTACCTAATTGTCTTGAAGGGAATATTTTACGCAGTCCGTATCCTCACGCCAAGATTATCAACATCGATGTCAGCGAGGCAAAAAAGCTACCGGGTGTTTTCGCTGTAATAACTGGGCGTGATCTTCCTGATCGGCGTTACGGTATCAATATCGGCGATCAACAGGTATTAGCGCGCGACCGGGTTCTTTTCGTAGGCGACAGGGTAGCTGCGGTAGCAGCTATTGATGCTGATACAGCCTTAGAGGCTTTAAATTTGATCAAAGTAGAATATGAAGAACTGTCAGCCGTAGTTGATCCCTTAGCTGCCATGCAACCGGGAGCATTGTTGCTACATCCTCAACTTCCTTCTTACCGGAATGCTCCCACTACCACGACAGCTAATGTCGTAGGCTATGCCACTTATGGTATAGGAGATATCGATGTTGGCTTCCAAGAAGCTGACTATATTTATGAACATACTTTTAGTACCCAGGTAGTTCATCAAGGGTATATTGAACCCCATGGCTGTATCGTGCAAATTGCCAGTGACCAAACTGTAAAAGTATGGAGTCCACATAAAGCTCCCTTTGAATTACGCAACCAGCTTGCAAGCTTGCTGTCCTTGGCGATTGAAAAAGTCGAAGTAGTTTATCCTTTTATTGGCGGGGACTTTGGTGGCAAAGGGGCTATTATGGATGAGCCTGTTGCTTATTATTTGGCGCTAGCGAGTCAACGCCCCGTTCGGATAATAATGACAACAGCAGAGGAACTGTTTGCTACTAACCCTCGTCATGCATCGGTCATTACGCTGAAAAGCGGTGTGCGCCAAGATGGGACGTTGGTAGCGCGCTCAGCCACAGTTATATTTGACTCGGGGGCTTATGGTGGGGCCAATGCTAATCCCCTGGTTTTTGGCGTTCGCCGGGTATTAGGAGCATACAGGATTCCCAATACACATATTGAGGGATTCGCAGTCTATACGAATTCAGTGCCCGCTGGCCACTGCCGGGCTCCGGGGGATCCCCAAGTGTTTTTCGCTGTCGAGACACATACCGATTTAATTGCTAAAGCCGTTGGTCTTGATCCCTACGAGTTTCGCCGTCGAAATGTCTTACAGGAAGGGGACCTTTCGCCCAGCGGCCTAAAATGGAGTGGCATAAATGCCGTGGACGTTTTAAAAACGGCTGTAGAAAATTCTGAATGGAATAAGCCTAAGCGTTCCCCGTTTAGTGGACGCGGCATAGCACTTACGGAACGGATGACCGGAGTAGGTAGTTCTGCTGCTGTGGTTACCATTCACCCTGACGGTACAGTAACTGTGGGTAGCGGTTCAACTGATCCCGGTACGGGGAGCCGGACGGTGCTTAGACAAATTGCCGCTCAGGAACTACAGATGCCTGTAGACAGGGTCGGTTTTAGTGGCGGAAACACAACTATGGTACCTTTCGATAACGGTAGCGGTTCGAGCCGGGTCACATATGTTACGGGTCAAGCTGTTATTGAGGCTGCACGTGATAGTCTTAATCAGATTAAACAACTACTGGCAGTACAGTTTGGGGTACCTACGAGCGCGCTGATTTATCAAGATGGAGTGTTTGCAACAGAAGGTATGGAAAGCCTATCACTGAGAGATGCCCTCGGTAAAATTGGCAAAGCTAAAAATGTAATCGTTGGCTGTGGGAGTTTTGTTGCAGAAAAAATGCCATGTACCTGTTTTGCAGCTCAGGTGGCAGAAGTGGAGGTTGACCCTGATACCGGGCATGTCACGGTATCCCGGATAGTCAGTGTCAATGATATTGGTTTTGCAATAAACCCTCTGGCAGTGAAAAGCCAGGTCGAAGGTTCAGTTGTGCAAGGTTTGGGCTTTGCCTTGAATGAAGAATTACCACACAGAGGAGGGCAACCCCTTGTAAAAAGCTTATCTGATTATAAAATGGCTACCACCTTAGATGCCCCTAATGTCGAGAGTATCCTACTGGAGGGTGCGCCAAGTCCGGGGCCATACGGAGCAAAAGCTATTGGAGAACAGGCTATATCGGCTGTGGCCCCTGCCATTGCCAATGCCATCTACGATGCAATTGGAGTTTGTGTTTTTGACTTGCCTATACTACCGGAAAAAATACTCCAAGCTCTTGGGGATAAAGAAACGGTAGGTGAAAACATTGAAGTTTGAAGTTTTACACGCAGCGAATTTACCTGAGACTATCTCAATATTGGAGCAAGATTCCAATGTGAGGATTGTTGCAGGGGGAACTGACCTCCTGGTCAGGATTAAACAAGGCTTCCTGAAACCTAATCGTTTATTATCTTTAAACAAGATCAATAGCTTAAAAACCATTAGTTATAGCCCCGGGCAGGGTTTGCGTATTGGAGCGTTGGTTACGCATGCCCAGACGGCAGCAGCTCCAGTCATCAAAGAAAAATATGTAGCTTTAACGATGGCTTGTTCATCTGTAGGTACGCCACAAATCCGTAATCTAGGTACAGTCGTTGGGAACATAGTGAACGCTTCCCCCGCTGCCGACACGGCCCCGGCACTGTTAGCGTTAAACGCGGAAGTCGTGATCCACGGTCGGGATCAGGTCCGTCAGATTGCCCTCGCTGATTTTTTTGTCGGATCGGGGCAAACCGTTTTGAACAAAGGTGAGCTGATATCAGAGATAATCATTCCAGAACCGTCTGAGGGTACTTTAAGTACCTATTATAAGGTTGGCAGACGTAAGGCTTTAGAGATATCTATTTGTAGTGTGGCTATGGCTGCTCGGCCTGAAGGGAATGTTTGGTTTAATCCGAAGTTGGTTCTTGGGGCTGTGGCTCCGACCCCAGGAGTAAGCATAAAGGCAAGTGCGATCCTCGATGGACAGCTGTGGCTTGACGCGGTTGTACGGAAGGCAGCCAGTGTTGCCATTAGTGAGTGTAGTCCGATAGATGATCAAAGGGCATCGGCGCAGTACAGAAGGCAAATGGTAGAGGTGTCTGTCCGTAGGGCAATAAAACAGTTGGAAAAACGGAAAGAGGTAGGTTAAGATGCCACAAGATATCAAACTTTCAATTAACGGAAATGAATTTAGGCTAATGTGTGAGGGTTCGCGGACACTTCTGGAAGTCCTGAGGGAAGATCTTGATCTAACCGGTACAAAAAAAGGCTGCGACGAGGGAGATTGCGGTGCGTGTACTGTCTTATTGGATGGCAAACCGGTCAACTCTTGTCTGGTTTTGGCCATTAACGCTGAAGGCCATGAGATAACAACGATTGAAGGTTTGCGGATTGAAGGTGAACTACATCCAATTCAGGCGGCATTTGTCGAAGAGGGAGCCGTTCAATGTGGATATTGTACTCCAGGAATGATTTTGGCCACTAAGTCCCTTTTAGATGATAATCCAGAACCAGAGGAGAACGAAATTCGAACGGCACTTTCGGGCAATCTATGTCGTTGCACCGGTTACGTGCGTATTGTTAAAGCGGTACAGGCTGCCAGCAGAAAATTACAGGAGCAGTCAATTCATAGCGCTAAATAACGATAGGCTTTGGCCATATGAAGGGATTAAGTATATAACACTTTAAGGAATAGAAAGGTGGAGTAGTTATGTTGAAAAAAAGAACGGGTATCCTAATTATTTTACTCGCTTTATTCAGTGCCTTATTAGTCAATGGGTGTGCCAAGTCTTCAACAGAAAACAAAACTCAAACAAATGGGAACAGTAAAACACCAATCAAGATTGGGCTGATCGTCGATTTATCTGGACCGGGTGCGGATCTGGGCGAATATGAAAGCAGAGGGGCACAGTTGTGTGTTGAAGAGTACAACGGAAAGGCAGGAGTAGTAGGCCGACCCATTGAGTTAATAGTTCGGGATGGCAAGGGCAGCAGTTCCGAAGCAGTTAACCAGGCCCGGGATTTACTTTACTCCCAAAATGTTGATTTTATCATGACCGGTACCAATAGTTCCTATGCCTTGGCGGTTTCGGACATGGCTAAACAAGCAAAGAAGATTATGTTCAGTGAAAATGCCAATGATGCTTTCACGATGGAGAGCGGCCATCAATATGCTTTTCGCGTTCCGAATATTACTGCTCTAACCCAGGCTTATTCAGCTTCTAAATATGCTGTGGAGAAATTTCCGGAGAAAAAGCGCTATTACTTTATTGCCCACGACTATGCATTCGGACGCACGGTCATTGATGACTTTAAAAAAGATATCAAAAAGCTTAACCCGAGTGTCGAATTTGTGGGCGAGTCTTATGTAAAGTTAGATGAGACTAACTATAACTCTTACATTACGGCGATCCAACAAGCCCAGCCGGATGTTGTTTATTTTGCCTGGCAGACAGGGGTTCCATTTTTCAAACAGGCTGCTCCATATCAGTTGTCCCAGAAAATCCAATTACTAAGCGGGTATTGGGGAGGAGTTCAAGATATGATGACTCTCAGTAAAGCGGATCTCCCTCTGAATGCCGTTGTCGGAGGTATTCCGTGGTATGGTCTCCAAAATAAGGAGAACCAGGATTTTGTAGCTGCTTTTCAGAAAAAATACAATGTTCCGCCTAAACCGAGTGCTTATTTCGACTATATGTCTATGCAGGTTCTGATGCAAGGGATCACTAAGGCTGGAACAATAGATACAGATAAAGTCATCAAAGCCTTGGAGGGATTGGATGCGGAAACGATTATTGGCAAGGTGCAAATGCGCGCTTTCGATCACCAAGGAGCTGCTCCCTATTGGCTGGGAACTGTAAAGTGGGATGATAAACTAAACACCGGTGTCATTAGTAATACAGTTCAGGTCGATACTAATCCTGCGTTGCCGACCGCAGCGGAGATAGAACAGATGCGCAAAAACAAAAAATGATTGGGTAGAGTCTACTCGTATTGGAGGTAGTTTTATGGCCTTGCTCATTCAGCAACTCCTAAGCGGACTCCTGCAAGCTTTATTTCTATTTTTACTAGCTGCTGGTCTATCGTTAATCTTTGGCGTTAGCCGTGTTCTCAACCTAGCGCATGGTGCTTTTTACATGTTGGGTGCTTATGTGTTTTACACTGTAATGCGCTACTCACCGTCAGCATTTTGGTTGGCTTTGCTGATAAGTGTGTTGATTATTGGGTGTTTAGGTGCTGTGGTGGAAGTCTTGGCTCTGCGCAGGTCATATGCCGGCGGGCTGCTGTATGAAGCCCTAGTCACTTTTGCCACGACCCTGATTATTGAAGAATTAGTACGCATTGGCTGGGGATCACAGTTTCTTACTGTGCCTCGGCCCCCTTTCCTTGATGGCGGGCTTAGTTTATGGGGGCTGAGTCTACCAAAATATCAACTGGTCATCTTGTTGGCCGGGATTTTGATTGGGCTCGGTATGTGGTGGATCGTCTATCGGACACGGTGGGGCGTGTTTATTAGAGCGGCCTCTATGGACCGGGAAATGCTGGCGGCCCTTGGAATAAATGTAACAAGGATATTTACCTTGGTATTTGTTTTTGGGGTTATGTTAGCTGGACTAGCCGGAGCATTGGCGGCTCCAACCTTAGCGCTCTCTCCCAATATGGATTCCCAGATCATTATGGACACCTTTGCCGTAGTGGTTGTTGGCGGTCTGGGAAATCTGAAAGGCAGTCTCTTAAGTGCCATTTTGATTGGCGAAATTCAGTCTGTCAGTTTGCTTTTCTGGCCGGGGATTGGATTGCCAATTGTATTTTTGTTAATGGCCTTAATTCTATTGATCCGTCCGCAGGGACTGTTAACTAAAGGCCACGCTTAAGAAAGGACGTGCTTCCTGTGACTTGGTCAAGACGCTTCAAGACCTTGTTGTCTTACCCTTTAGTTAAAGTTGTTATTCCCTTGATAATTGTCTTCAGTTTATTACCGCAGTTTGTACCCATTATCTATACATTTCAACTTAATGCCGTTTTAATCGCAATATTGTTTGCGGTAAGCTTAAATTTGCTTATGGGTTATGGCGGGATGATTTCGTTCGGTCACGCTGCCTATTATTCTCTCGCAGCTTATACAACCGCGTTGTTGTTCAAACACGACTTGGTTTCTTTCCCTTTGGCTATCATGGCGGGTCCGATCGTCGCTGTGCTGGGAGCAGTCATATTTGGTTTTTTTGCTGTACGTGCCGGGGGGACCTACTTTCTCATGTTGACCTTGGCTTTTGCCCAGTTAACTTATGCGGTGATTTACCAATCGCACACTCTGACTAACGGTGACGATGGCATTTCCGGCTTATTGCTTCAAGGGATCCTTGGTAACCCCAAGAACTACTACTACTTTTCTTTAACAATCGTATTAATTTGTTTAATCCTAATTTACGGGGTTTTGCACTCGCCTTTTGGTTATACTCTACAAGCGATTAGAGACAATCCAACCAGGGTTGAGTCCTTGGGTGTACCCATCAAGAGGTATAAATTATTGGCTTTTGCAATAGCCGGGTTTTTTGGCGGGGTAGCGGGTTCTCTGTTCGCATTTTTCAATGGGCAGGTATCCCCTCAAATCGCTTTTTGGACACAATCAGCAGAACCGTTTATGTCGGTAATTATCGGTGGTTCAACCAATTTCTTTGGCCCGGTAGTAGGGGCCGCCTTGTATAAATTTATGAGTACCCAGTTAGCCAGAGTAACTCAACATTCTCTATTAATTGTGGGGATCGTGGCACTAGCAATTGGCTTATTTTTTCCCAAGGGGATAGTGGGAACTATTGCGGAGCTGCGTATCTTCCAAAGGGGTGAAAAAAGGTCAGATGACAACAACACAGCCGGTACTGGAATTAAAAAAGGTCAGCAAAGCGTTTGGCGGGGTTTTGGCCGTTAACAAAGTCAACCTCCAATTACGGCAAGGTTTACGTTATGCGTTGATCGGTCCGAACGGTGCGGGCAAGAGTACATTGTTTAATTTAATTACCGGGCAACTTAGATGTGATGAAGGAAGTGAGGTGTTATTTAAGACACAACCAATTCAGCACCTCACACCCAACCGTATCTGCAAACTGGGTATAGCCCGCACTTTTCAGATTAGCAGTGTTTTCCCCCGTTTAAGTGTCCTCAAGAATGTGGAAGTAGCCTTGGCTATTCATCAAAGCAAAGGGGCCAGTCTGATTCACAAGATTTATCCCCATCTGCGGGAAAGGGCCATAGACCTGCTGCGGGATGTAGGGTTAGATAATCAGGATTCCCGCATCGTAGGGACTTTGTCTTATGGGGATCGGAAGCTTTTAGAACTCGCTTTGACGTTGGCAATTGAACCTGTAGTTTTGCTTTTAGACGAACCAGTGGCAGGGGTAGCCGCCCGGGAACGATGGAAAATGGTGGAAATGATTAATGGATTATGCCGGGAGAAAAAGCTAACCCTGATGTTCTGTGAACATGACATGGCGGTAGTAGCTGAACTCTCCGACTGGGTCGCAGTCCTGCACAGAGGCAGTGTGTTAGCGGAAGGTACCGTCGATGAAATCAAGCAGGAGAAAGAAGTAAGGCGGGTGTATTTGGGTGAGTAACATTTTGGAGGTTAACAGTGTAAACAGTTATTATGGTCTGAGTCACGCCCTCTTTGATGTATCTCTGGAAATCAAAGAGGGAGAAGTTGTCAGTCTTTTGGGGCGTAACGGAGCAGGGAAGACCACTACTCTTCGTAGTATTATGGGTTTTAATATTCCGCAAACAGGTACGGTAATGTTTTGCGGTAAAGATATCACCAAAATACAGGTTTATAAGCGGTCTCAGCAGGGCATAGGTTTTGTACCCGAGGATCGCCGAATATTTCCCGAGTTAACGGTTGAGGAAAATCTGATAGTGGCCGAAAAGAGCGGCAAAGCTGCCGAAACGGACGGTAAAGGCAAATGGTCGATTGAGCAGGTATATGAAATGTTCCCTAAATTGCAAGAGCTGCGACTGCGCTTTGGCAAGAATTTAAGCGGTGGCGAGCAACAGATGTTAACGATTGCCCGGGCTCTGATGGGCAACCCTAAGCTCTTGTTATTGGATGAGGTTTCGGAGGGGTTGGCACCAAGTATAGTTAAAATGCTAAAAGAACACCTCTTAGAACTGAAAAAGACAGGCATGAGTATGTTGCTGTGTGAACAGAATCTCATGTTTGTATCCGAACTAAGTGACAGAGCTTATATCGTAGAAAACGGTGAAATCCGTTATGAAGGTACAATGGATCACCTGGAGCACAACCGGAGCGAGTGGGAACAATATCTCTCTGTGTAACTATGTTTTATCTAAACCACAGTTGATAAAAGTCAGGCACAAGAAGTCTGACGAAATAATTGAGAGGAGAATTATAATGAATCCTGACGCTATTTTTTCGTTTACCTTGCCGACCAAGGTTCTATTTGGCACTAACTGTTTGACGCAAGTGGGTACAGAGGCAAAAAGGCTGGGAGCAAGAAAAGTTTTAGTAGTCACCGATGAAGGTATTTGGAAAGTCGGGTTGGCGGCTCCCCTTCTGAAATACTTGGAAGAAGTAGGTCTCAAGTATGAAGTGTATTATGAAGTCCCGGAGGACCCAAATACGCAAGTTGTAAATAAAGGGTTTCAGCTACTTAAGGAAACCGGTTGTGACCTAGTGGTGGTTATCGGTGGCGGCAGTCCGATTTGCGCCGGTAAGGGGATAGCCTTGTTGGCTACTAACGGGGGCGTTCTGACAGATTATGAGGGTGTTGAGAAAGTCCGCATTTCGCCACTTCCAGTGATTGCAATACCTACGACCGCCGGCTCCGGCAGCGAAGTTTCTCCTTCTTTTATTATTACAGACGAAGCTCGCAAGAATTACAAGATGACGGTTACAAGTAACAGGTGTAATCCGGATGTAGCAATTCTTGATCCGATGATTATGCGTACTCTACCTGCACGGCAATGTATCATCTCGGGAATGGATGCTCTTGTGCATGCGATAGAAGCTACCTGTACAAACTTAGCTACTCCCTTGACCGACTCCATAGCCTACGAAGCCATCAGGCTAATCATGGCGAATTTAGCAAAAGCAGCCTATTCAGACGATCTGGATGCTAAGGCAAATCAATTACTTGCCAGCACCATGGCAAATATCGCTTGTGGAAATGCTAAACTAGGGATTGTGCATGCCATGTCCAGCCCAATGGGTAGATATCATTTGGCCCACGGGCTTGCGAATGGTATATTACTGCCTTACGTAATGGAATACAACATGGTGGCTGGCGCCGAAAAATATGCCAGAATGGCTGAGGTGACTGGAGCAGCAAAACCGAATATGACGACCATGGAAAAGGCCAGGGCGGCCATCGATCAGGTAAAGGAACTCTTTGAGATGGTCGATTTCCCGGACCGCTTGCCGCCGGAGATTGTGCCTAGGGAGGAGATACCGGTAATGGCATCTATAGCTATGGGACGATCTCAAATGAAATTTAACCTAAGAATCCCGAAAGAAATGGAAATTACTCAGCTTTTTGAACAGGCATTTGATGGTTGGCTGACACATTAAAGCAATAGTTATATTCAAGTTCTAAGAAAAAGATAACAATTATTTAGAAAGTTAAGAATATTTAATTAAACAGGTTCATAACAACATCATAGGGAGCAGATGGTGTCGGGGAGTCATACTAACGCAGCCTTCCAAGCCCATCACAAAGAAAAATCGCAGCATAGCCAAGGGATCGCGCGGAACCCTACCACGCTGGGAGGAAGATAATCCGAGAGCGTACCTGTAATAAAAGGAGGAATAACATGAGAACTAATCGGCAAAAAACAAACAAGTATTTCTTGGTATTAAGTTTGGTGATTATGCTGGTTATTACCGGGTGTGGGTCGGTCAAGTCTTCTACAGTTCCCACCGCTGCAAGTGGTCAAAATGACGGAACACAACAAAAGGTAAAAGTTGGTTTTGCATTTGTTTCGTGGTCCGGTTATCAGATCCCAGAATACGTTGCAATGGAAAAAGGTTTTTTTGCCCAAGAAGGTTTGGAAGGAGTCCCATACAATACGAAAAGTAACGATGAAATAGTAAAACTAATGCTTAGCGGAGAGGCTCCGTTTGAATCTGGTGGTACAACGGATAGTATGTTATTAGCGGTCCAAAAAGGGGCCAAAATCAAGGGATTGATGTCAAAGGCAATAGCTTCACCTTATGACTTAGTCGTTTCTCCACAAATTAACAGTGTTGCGGATTTAAAGGGCAAAAAGGTGGCGGTAAGTCAAATTGCCTCCGCCAGTACGGTCATGTTAATTGATATGACTTCAAGGTTAGGGCTTAAGTCCGATGAATATCAGCGACTGGAAGTTGGCGGAACCAATGAACGATATTCGGCTCTAACAAACGGAGGTGTGCAAGGCACCTTATTAAATCCACCATCTAATTTTCAAGCTATAGATAAGGGGTATAAAGTTCTAGGAACTTTTACACAGACTACACCTTTATTTGATTATCTTCCAGTTACTGTTACTGTTACTGTTAAGTATGAACAGGAACATCCCGAGGTTGTTCAGAAATTCGTTAATGCCATGGTGCGTTCTCTGATTTGGTTACAAGACCCGAACAATAAAAAAGAGGCGGTAGCTATTATAGCAAAAACCTTAAAACTTCAAGAGGACTTGGCTGGAAAAACTTACGACTATTTTATCTCCCAGAATAAGACTTTCTCTACCGACGGCACCCCAAACCCCGAAGCATATCAAAAGATGATTGATGTTGCAGTTAACCTGAAATTGTTAGATAAGCAAATTGACCTAGATGATTTTTATGACACGAGTTATTTGAAGAAAGCTCTGAAAGAGATTAAAAAGTAATTGAGAATTAACAAAGGGGTGGGCAACGTATGAATGTTATTAAGACGGGCGTTTCAATAATTGTCGGATTGTTAATTTGGGAGCTATTGATAAGGGTTATCCGTCCGTCTGAATTTTTTATTGTCGCGCCTTCAGCAATTCTAATGACTGCCATTAAAGAATGGGGCAGTGGCGCATTACAGGTGAACTTGCTTACTAGTGCTTACGAAATTATGCTAGGTGTGTTTTTAGCTATTATTACTGGAGTGTTCATTGGTTATCTCACAGGAATTAATAAAATTATCGACTTATTATTCGAGCCATGGGTAGCAGTATTAAATTCTGTACCAATTATCCTACTAGTGCCGTTGATGATTGCTTGGTTTGGATTGGGTATAACCCCTAAGGTTGTAATAGTTTATTTATCTGCAGTCTTTCCTGTTTTACTAAACACGCGCGTTGGGGTCAAGTCCGTAAACTCGGATTACATCGAACTTGCTAAGTCCATGATGGCAGGAAGAAGGGCAGTTTTTTCCTATATCTACCTACCGGGGTCTTTACCGTACATTGTTACCGCCTGTAAATTAGGAATTGGACGTGGACTTGTGGGAGTTGTTACTGCTGAACTATTCGGTGCGGTAGCAGGACTCGGTCATATGCTTAAAGCTGGAGCGGAACGATATGAAACAGCTGAGGTCTTTTTGGCGGTCGCTTTATTAGGAATATTAGGAGTCTTAAACTTTGCATTATTAGGGTGGATCGAGGCAAAATTAGCACCTTGGCGCAAAGCCTATATTGTCTAAAAAGGGGCGATATTTTTGTCACTATTTTACCGATATCGGAACATTCTTATCAAGGTTATATCGATTTGTTCTGGTTTACTGATGTGGCAACTGGTAGGGAATTTAATGGGGGATATTATCATGGTGCCTACTCCTGGTATCGTTATTTCCGCGCTTATAAAGTTGATTATAACCGGAGAAATATGGAAACACATTTATGCCAGTATGACCGTTTTTTTATATGGCTTAGTTTTAGCTTCAATAGCTGGAATATTGATCGGGTTTTTATGGGCTAATAGTAATTTTATAGAGGAATATATACAACCTTGGATTTCCTTTTTCTACTCTATTCCCAGAATTGCTTTTGTTCCTTTATTGGTATTGTTTTTCGGGGTTAATGATTTTTCTCGGACTTTGGTTGTTTTTTTAGGTGCAGTTTTCCCTATATTATATAACACCTATTATGGTATCAAGGGTGTAGAACAAGAAACTATAGAAACAGCAATTGCTTTTAACGCTACGAATTCCCAGATATTCCGGTATATTATGGTCCCGGCCTCTATCCCATTTTTGTTGACAGGATTAAGGCTAGGAGTAGCCCGGGGGCTCATTGGAGTAGCAGTGGCAGAATGGTTCGGTGCCCGTTCCGGATTGGGCTTCTTTGTTTATTTTTCGGGTCAGACATTTAATATGCCGAACTATTTTGCAGGTATCACAGTTTTTGCAATAGTGAGCATGATATTGTATGAAACAATTCGCCTGGCGGAAACAAAATTAACGCCCTGGGGCGAGACGGGGGAATTCTAAGTGATTCAAGACCTTGCTGTATTATCAATGCCTGAGCAAAAGCCCAAACAAGAAAAATTAATCGTGCAAAACCTGACAAAGAAGGCCAAGGACTTTGTTATTTATCGTGATCTGAACATTAGTGTACGGGAGGAGGAGTTTATCTCTATTATTGGGCCTAGTGGATGCGGGAAGACTACCTTATTGCGTACGCTAGGAGGTCTTGTTCGCCCAACTGAAGGGAAAATACTCGCTGACGGGAAAGAGATATTAGGACCGGGCGGAAATAGAGCTATGGTTTTCCAGAATTCACGACTGTTACCCTGGCGTACAGCTGTACGAAATGTTTCTTTTGGTCTTGAACTAATGAAAGTTAAAAAAATTAGGGCCCTTGATACTGCGAAACATTTCATAGATTTAGTAGGGTTAAAGGGTTTCGAAAACCATTACCCCCATCAACTTTCCGGTGGAATGCAGCAACGGGTAAACATAGCTAGGGCTTTAGCTCTTAATCCCGAAATCCTTTTGATGGATGAACCCTTCGGAGCCCTAGATGCTCAAACCAGAGAAACGATGCAATCAGAGCTTCTTCGCATCTGGTCGAGTGAAAAGAAAACAGTAATACTGGTTACTCACCAGATTGATGAAGCGATTTACCTTGCCGACCGGGTGATTGTTTTTGCTACTCGACCTGGAGCAATAATGGCAGACATTCGTGTAAACCTTCCCCGTCCGCGAAGTCTAGAAATAAAGCTTAGTCCTGAATTCGTCCACTTGCAAGAAACGGTTTGGAAAATGATTCAGGAAGAAGTCGTAAAAACCAGCCTATAACTGCTCTGTGACTAAGTGTTATTCTTGTTGTAGGAAGTTCTCCGCAACGTGCCGATTCCTGGGATAAGTAAGGGGCAGGGGAGTGGGTTTATTCCGGTCCACATGGCCTGGGCTATGAGTCTCAAATGGATATAATCGCAGCCAAACTGGGGATTGACCCGTTAGAATTAAGGCTCTGGCATGTTTATGAGGACGGTGATACCCATACAAATAACGGTTAGATATTACATGCCGTAGGCCTTAAAGATTACCTGCAGGAAGGGGAGCATATTTGGTATTATTTCTTTTTTGTTACACCGGAGCTTTGCTGCTACTAAATGCAGTTTTGGTGTATCATTTTTAGGAAAATTGGGAAGCTATACCGATTACGGACCAGAGCTTTTTAACTTGAGCCGACCTTCCAGATAAGATACGAATTCCTTTGTTACTGAAGGGATGGCGCGATGTCGATAACGCAATAGGGCAAACTGCGCGTACAAGTTTAACCCTTGCAGGGTGATTGGGAAAAGTTCGCCGCGTAGTATGTCTTCTCTGACGCTAATTTCGCTCAAAATAGACGCTCCACAAAAAGTATAAAGGGCCTTTTTAATAGCTTCGGCGGGGCCGAGGTCCATAACGACATGGAGTGGGTAGTCGTGCAGTTGCCTATTAATATTCTTTCTTAATGGACTAGTAGAAGGAGGCAGTATCAGAGGCAAGTACATAAGGTCGGAGGGAACAAGGACATTTCCCTCTTTTAAAACAGGAATCTTATGCCTATTTTGTGTGGAGGCTACGAGCACTAAATTTTCTCTATGAAGAAATTCCACAACCAAGTCTTTAGTGTCGATGACTTCTTTACTAACTTCTTCGGCAATTTCTTCCCATTGGGCAAAGCCAAGGTCGATCTCACCTTCTTTTAGAAAATGGACAATCTGACAGGCGGTATTTGCCTGAATCGAAAATCTGATTGATGGATAGGTCTCGGTAAAATGCATAATGATTGGCGGAAGCAGGTAGCTGGCGGGAGTGGAACTGGCACCTACGGTAATTGTAGTTCCAGGTTTAACGTTAAAATGTTGTTTTAATTCCGTAAGCCCTAAGTCCAGGTTGTTAAGTTCCTGGATTATTTTTTTAGCCGACTGGTATACCAGCAGCCCGGCATCGGTTGGTTCAATACCTTTCCGCCCACGTTTAAGGAGCCGAACTTGGAAATTGTCTTCCAAAGCTTTTACATGTGCACTAACGGTAGGCTGGCTGAGCCAGTAGTCTTGAGCTGCTCGGGTAAAACTTTTGTTTTCTATTACGGAACAGAACACGCGAAGCTGATAGATGTTCATATGGCCTCCATAGATAAAAATCTATATTTATATAATTATTCAGAATTATCCAAAATCCTCTTTTTTTGGTAGTATAATAAGTGTAATTAATTAATTTTTTTGGAGGTGATTCCCTTGCGGGATGTAAAGGGTTGTTTGGATTTCTTAGAAGAACGTTATCCCGAAGAGGTAATTCGGGCGAATGTAGCCATTGATCCGAAGGAGTGCGATCATGCGGCTTGGCAAGAACTGCTTGCAGAAAAGAATCGGTTTCCGTGGGTAGTATTCGACAATGTAAAGACTTGGGACGGGTCACGCTGGCCGGGATATTTTACTAACGTTAATATGTCCAACTTTCGAAGGGTTGGCCTTCTCTACGGCTTAGATATCAACAAGTCAACCCCATTTGATGTGGTACTGAAGCACTACGAGGGGAAACAAAACCCAATTCCCCCGGTAGAAATTTCCACCGGTGCGGCCCCTATTAAAGAGGTAGTCTTAACAGGGGATAAAGTCAAATTAGATATTCTCCCGATTTGGCGCAATGCTGTTCACGATTCTAGGCCCGGTTGGTTAACACCAATTTGGGGAGTACGCGATCCGGAAACCGGACGATATAATTTTTCGTGGCACCGTGGACAATGCCTCGATTCCAAACGGACTGCTGTGCGCTTCTACCCGCCGCGCCACATTTATAACTACTACCAAGCTTACAAAAAAATAGGAAAGAACATGCCGGCAATCGCTATCCTTGGTCACCACCCATCGTTTTATGCTGCGGCCAGCACCAGCTATTCCCTGGAAATGGATGAATACAACGGTATCAGCGGCATTGTGAATGCTGCAACCGGAGAGCCCTTACGGGTAACAGAATCCTCTACTTGGGGTAAGGACTTTTTGATTCCAGCTGATGCCGAGGTAGTCTTAGAGGGTGAAATCGATATTAACGAAATGGCAGAGGTCGGTCAGTGGTGCGATGCCTGGCGTTTTTATGCACCGGCCTCCCAGATGAATGTATTTAAGCTTTCCGCCATTAATATGCGCGCGCGGCCCATTTTGGAAGGGGTTATTCCCAAAGATCATATCATTCCCAACCTTTGTTATGCCGCTGATGCATATGAGGTTTTGAAGCATCGTTTTCCTGGTGTAAAAAGTGTCTTCGTTCCTTTCATTCAGACCTTGATTGTTTCGATTAAACCTAGTTCTCCGGCGGAAACTTCTAATATTGCCTTATCACTATATCAGTTGGGTTCGGACCGGGTTAAACACGTTATTTTGGTTGACGAAGATATCAATCCTTATGACCTTGGGGAAATCTTCTTTGCCATAGTCACCAGGGTCGATGCCCGTCAGAGTGTCCAAATTGTCAATACCATGACAAACCCCAATGATACCGCAGCCAAGGGCTATTACTCCGGAAGGGCCCAGCAAGTAGGAGGATTAATCATCGATGCAACCAGGCCATATGAGCCTTTCCCGGAAGTGGGAGTATCCTCGGAAGTGGTACGCCAGCGTAATCTACCGGCTCTTATGCAGATGTTAAAAGGAATTTCAGCATCATCTAAATGGAATTGGAGTGTCGAATAAGCTAAGAGGGGGTGAGAAAGCTGTTCGATTGTCTCGTCAAGAATGGCAAATTGGTGATTCCCATGGAAGGTATAGTAGAGGCTACCCTAGGTATTAAAGAGGGCAAGGTGGTTGCCTTACTGGATCCGGGAGTAGATTTACCGGCGACCAAGGTGATCGATGCAGGAGGACGCCATGTACTACCTGGTGTAATCGAACCCCATTCCCACCTAGCCCTAGGGAACAGGGTGGAGGACTTTGCGACAGAAACCGCGACAGCAGCTCTTGGTGGGGTAACCACCATGTTTACTTACTTGCGACGGCCAGGTCTTTATGATGAAATATTCTCCGCCATAAAGGAGGAAGCAGAAAGTCGCGCTTATGTGGATGTTGCTTTTCACCTAGGGTTGATGTTAAGCGAACAGGTGCCCCATCTCAACCGCTGCTTCGAAGATTACGGAGTTTCTTCTTTTAAGTTTTTCATGGCTTACAAAGGCGAGGAAGGGCGCGCCATGGGGATAATTGGTTGCGATGATGGCCTGATGTACCAAGGTTTTCAGCATGTTGCCAAAATGGGTAGAGGCGTGGCCTGTGTGCATGCCGAAAATGTAGAAATTATTGATACGCTCAAGCCCGCTCTCAAGGCAGCGGGCCGGGATGATTTAGCTGCATGGTCTGAAGCCAGGCCTGGGTTTACCGAGGCGGAAAGCGTCCAGCGGGCTTTCTTCTTGGGACGTCAAACGGGATGTCCGGTTTATATAGTCCACTTAAGTTCTGCCGCTGGACTTGATGTTGTCCGGGAGTGGCAACAGAAAGAAGGGATCAGATACGTAGAAACCTGCACCCATTACCTTACACATAGTATGTGGGCTAAAGAGGGAAAATTGGCTAAGGCCAATCCTGCTTTGCGGGATGAGAAGGACCGGGAGGCTCTATGGGAAGGACTAAAGGATGGTTCTATCCATACCGTCGGCACAGACCACGTTCCTTTTACCAAGGCTCAAAAAATGGTCAGCATTTGGGATGGCCCACCTGGGTTTCCAGGAACCACCACTTTACTGCCCGTCCTCTTAAGTGAAGGTTATCATAAGAGGGGTCTATCACTCCAGAAAATAGCCGAGGTTACCGCGTATAATACAGCCCGCATTTTTAACCTTTATCCCAGGAAAGGAACTCTTCAGGTAGGATCGGATGCTGACCTAGTAATCTTAGATTTAGAGCAAGAACGACTGGTGCAGGCTAAGGATCTGATGTCCCATTCTGATTTTTCCATCTACGAGGGAGAAACCCTAAAAGGCTGGCCGGTTTTGACGATGGTGCGCGGTCAGGTGGTCATGGAAAAGGGAAAAGTCGTAGGACAGCGTGGTTTCGGCAGGTATATGTACAGGTAATTAAGAATCAGGTATCAAGAATTACTCCTTCGTAAGTACTGCCGATAGAGAGCGCATCTTAACAAATCCTTTAGTCAGAATATTTGTAAAATGAGAAAAATATTGTTACCTCGGGGGTGGAATTATGAATTTTGACAGTTCCATTATGTTTACCCTTCCTACCAAAATAATTTGGGGCTATCATACGGCTGCGCAAACGGGTGAGGAAGCCAAGAAGGCCGGTCTTACCAGAGTTTTGGTAGTTACGGACAGTGGTATTAGAAAAGCCGGGGTCTTGGAGCCTGTTTTGCGCTCTTTAGAGATGACAGGCCTTGGTTACGAGATTTTTGACGAGGTGCCTGAGGACCCCGGGACTCAGGTTGTAGCAAAGGGAGAAGAATGTTTAAGATCCGCGTTCTGTAACGGTGTTGTCATTGTTGGAGGAGGAAGCCCTCTCTGCGCCGGCAAGGCCATAGCGTTAGTTGCCACTAATGGGGGTAATATAAAAGACTATGAAGGGTTCGATCGGTTTAAAAACTCGCCGTTGCCGGTAATCGCCCTTCCCACTACGGCCGGTTCGGGAAGCGAAGTTTCGGCTGCTTTAATCATCTCGGATGAGGAACGTAATTATAAGATGACTATTGGCGGCTGGGCTTGCCATCCTACGGTCGCTATTCTTGATGCCATGCTTCTCAGATCCCTGCCGGCTAGGCAAATGATCATTTCCGGAATGGATGCGGTTACTCATGCGGTAGAAGCGATTTGCACAAATCTGGCAACACCCCTTACTGATGCGGTAGCCTATGATGCCTTAAGTTTAATGGTTGAAAACTTACCTGCAGCAGCCTATAGCGATAACTTGAAAGCCAAAAACCTCCAACTATTCGGCAGTGGGATGGCCAATATCGCCTGCGGCAACGCCAAACTAGGGCTGGTGCATGCATTGTCCCAACCTTTAGGTTCATACCACATTTCACATGGACTGGCCAATGGCATCCTACTTCCTTATGTCATGGAGTATAACCTACCGGTATGTGAAGCGAAATTTGCCCGGTTAGCGCTGACGCTTGGTGGAGGGGTACAGGGTGGAAGCAGAGCCGAATTGGCGCGGGAGGCAATTGAGATTATTAAGGAACTTTATAACAAGGTCAATTTCCCGGACCGTCTAACTGAGGATGTAGTTTCCAAGTCAGAAATCCCCCGCATGGCAAAAATTGCTATGGGTCGTTCGCAGGTTAAGTTCAATCTGCGTCAGGCCAAGGAGTCAGAGTTGGTGGAAATCTTTGAACGTAGCTATGAGGGATGGATGTAAGACGATAACGATAACGAAAATGAAAATGAAAATGAAAATAAAAATAAAAATGAAAATGAAATGAAGGGAGTTCCCAACTATGAGTTTTAAGGACCTGCGCGATTGGCTAGAACAAGTAGAGGCTTTTGGAGAGCTTAAAACTGTCGAGGGCGCAGATTGGAACATGGAAATTGGAGCTGTTTCAGATCTTGTAGCTAAAAACTCTGCAGATAAAAGATGCCTACTCTTTGATAATGTTACCGGATATCCCGCCGGCTACAGGGTGTTGACCAATATCCTGAATTCCGCGCGAAGACTAGCCTTGACCCTTAATCAGAACCCCAGTCCCAGTGACAGGGAGTTCGTAGAGACTTGGCGTCAACGGAGCAAAGAAATCGTTCCAATAAAACCGAAGGTCGTATCAACCGGGAGTGTTATGGAAAATATCCACATGGGAGATGACGTTAATCTGTGGGAATTTCCCACTCCACTATGGCATGACCTGGATGGAGGGCGCTACATCGGTACCGGCAGTGTCACTATTACGCGTGATCCCGATGAAGGGTGGGTTAACTTAGGTACCTACCGGGTTATGATTCACGATGACAAAACACTTGCATTCTTTGTTTCACCTGGCAAGGATGGACGCATTCATAGGGATAAGTATTTTGCCCAGAACAAGCCGTGTCCAGTGGCTATTTCCTTCGGGCAAGACCCCTTGCTTCTTGTAACTTCAATTATGCCGTCTCCCTATGGTGTCTGCGAGTATGACTATGCAGGAGGGATCCAAGGTCGACCCGTTGAGGTGATCGAGGGTAAGGTTACAGGGTTACCTATTCCGGCTCACGCTGAAATAGTAATAGAAGGCGAATCCTTACCTAATGAAGCCAAGACAGAAGGCCCCTTCGGAGAATGGACCGGGTACTATGCGAGCCACTCCCGACCGGAACCGTTAATCAGGGTGAAGGCAATATACCACCGAAATAACCCGATTATCACCGGAGCCACTACGGCTATCATGCCTAATGATTTCTGCCACGCTTACGAGCTTATGCGGGCCGCCCAGATCTGGAACGAGATTGAGTCTGCTGGTGTGCCCGACATTCGTGGGGTTGCCTGCCATCAGCATCGCTTCATTACTGTGGTTAGTATCAAGCAGCGGTACCCTGGGCATGCCAAGCAGGCCGCGATGTTGGCTATGCAATGTCATGCTGGAGCCTACCTAGGCCGTTATGTGATTGTCGTAGATGAGGATATTGATCCCTATAATTTTGACGAGGTACTTTGGGCATTGTCCACGCGAGTAGATCCACAGCGAGCAATTGAAATCGTCAAAGAATGTTGGAGCGGTCCCCTCGATCCTGTTATTCCGGTTGAGGAAAAAGGTTATAATTCCCGGGCGCTTATTCTCGCCTGCAAGCCTTTCCCCTGGAAGGATAAATTCCCACCCTCTATCCAATATAGTGCTGAACTCAAGGAACAGGTGAGGCGAAAATTTGCAGGGGGCGTTTTTTAACGATCTAATAATGTCTCGAGAAGGCAGGTGATGGCTAAAGAAAAATGACAACTTGACAAGACTCTTCGCCGGCGATGTAAACCTTGATCTTTTCAAAAGCAGTAACCTTTTATTTATTAGTGTTAAACGGGAGGTTTTATCAATGCCAATAAGAAAAGCAAGGGCATTTCAAATGCTTGCAGTGATGGTTTGTGCTTCGATGGTACTAGTTGGCTGTGCTTCAACAACTGCCCAAACACTGGCCAAGACTGGCTCAGAGGGGGGTGCAAAGCAAGCCAAGATTCTCCGAATTGCCGGTGCTTCCCTTTCAAGTTCCAGTTATAGCATGGCTTTGACTATGGCCGATGTACTTACCAAAGCTGGGATTCCCGCTACGGCTGAGCCGTCGGGGGGATCCACTCAGCAGCTTGAATTATTAAGAAGTGGTCAGGTTGACATGACCATCACAACAGCAGGAAACGCCGAATCAGCATTCCTGGGTACAGACGAGTTTTCCAAGTCGCCTCCATTTAATGATATTAGAACGATAATACCACTAAATACCTCCTACTTCACCGTAACTGTTGCGGATAAGACCAACATCAAATCACCCGCAGATCTTAAAGGTAAGAGGATTGCAACTGTGATATCAACTCCAAGTTATAAGAAAGCTTTATCCGCTATCCTCGCATCCGCGAACTTAACGCTCGAAGACACTAAAGTAGTATCTGTTGCGGAAATTGGAGAAGCAATCGAAAAAGTGGGTAATGGGGGAAGTGACGGTTATGCCGGTACCCCTGGCGGAAGCCGGGCAGCTGAAATACACCAGAAGGAGCGGCTTAGATTGATTGTTTTTCCAACGGATGAGGCAGCAGTGAAACGGGCGCAGAATGCTTATAGCCCCATATATGCTACATCTTACGGCCCCGACCCCTTAGTCGGATTAACTGAAAAGGTACCAATGTATGGTTATGACTTTTTATTGCTGGGATCAGCTAAGACTAGTGAACAGACGATTTATGACGTGGTCAACACTATATTCAAAGATAGAGACAAATTGATCAGTGGACGCAAGGAATTCAAAGAAGTGACTTTGGACCGCGTAAAAAGCTCTCCAATAGTAGTTCCGTATCAAAATGACAGTATCAAGTACTTAAACGAGAAACAAGTATGGAATCCAACTCTAGAGCAGGCTCAATCATCTGTTCTTGCTAAAGCCAAATAGGTACGATAAACGCGGCTTTGTCGGAGGGTCAAGGGCAGGGCTACGGCTCTGCCCCCATAAAGACTCTTTTGTAAAATGGAGAGAGGTGCTCATGATGTTAATCGAGCGCGTTTTGAAAGTTGCCGACTGGTTGGCAGTTTTGACCACAGTTTTTATCGTTTTATATACCGTTCGTTTTTTTGATATTTTTTTGGGTTTCGAAATATTTCCCATGGGTTTTGTGGCTTTTACTAGTGGATTGATTTTGGCACAGGTTTTTTTGCGTAAGCGCGTAACAAAATCCAAAGAGAATAGCAGTATTCCATGGTATGACTTTATTTTAGCCGCCTTAAGTATTGTGGTTGGCGCATATGTCATCATAAACGCCGAACGGATTGTCACGACTATGGGATTACCCAGTTTAGGGGAAATTGTATTGGGTATCGTCGCAATCGTATTTTTTATGGAAGGCGCTCGTCGAACGGTTGGATTAGCTTTAACAATCATTGCAGCAGCTTTCGTAGCGTACGCTTTTTTGGGTTCTTACATTCCGGGCCCTTTGAATATTGCAGAATTCGGCACGGCGCGGATTATAGGACATTTATATCTTTTTTCAGATGGAATGTTCGGTGTAATTGCCCGCACAATCGTGACGATGGTAGCCGTTTATATGTTGTTTGCTCAGTTTCTTACGGAAACAGGGCTTGGTAAATTTATTATTGATATAAGCAACGCTTTGGTGGGCAACGTAAGAGGAGGTCCGGCCAAAATAGCGATATTCGCCAGCGCAGGCTTTGGTATGATATCAGGAAGCGCTGTAGGAAATGTAGCGACTACGGGAGTTTTCACCATCCCGTTGATGAAAAAACTTGGTTATAAAGCTGAGTTTGCTGGTGCCGTAGAGGCCGTCAGTTCTACCGGCGGGGCAATCATGCCCCCGATTATGGGAACTGTAGCGTTTATCATGGCTGACATGTTGTCGATTCCTTATCGTCAGGTAATTACTATGGCAATAATACCAGCATTACTTTATTACATGACCTTATTTATCCAAGTTGACTTAGAAGCTGCAAAACTAAATCTAAAAGGGATTGATAGAGTAAACTTGCCCAATGTCCGATCGATCTTATTGGAAGGCTGGTATTATATCATTCCTATGACTGTGTTTTTTTTCGAACTCCTATGGGTTAAAAATGATGCAATTTTATCAGCTTTGATTACAATTGTAGCCCTAGTCATAGCCAACCTTCTGTTTGGAAAAGAAAAGCTTAACCTGGTAAAAATCTATAATGCTCTCAAGAATACTATACTGGAATCAATGATGTCAATTATCGGGATCGCCGGTGCCGCAGGGTGCGTTGTAGCAGTTGTGTCTCTTACGGGATTAGGTGTCAAACTCTCAAGTTTTTTAGTTGATATTTCCGGCGGCTCATTGATATTGCTTCTCTTGTTTACGGCCATAGTTAATTATATTTTGGGCATGGGCTTACCATGGTCTGCCAGTTTTCTGCTTCTGGTGGTTCTCGTGGCACCTGCCCTAGAAGCAGCCGGTGTGGATCAAACGATTGCGTATTTCTTTATTCTCTGGACGGGGTTATATTCGTTTATAACTTGGCCCGTTGCTGTTGCCGGTTATGTTGCGTCTTCAATCGCCGAAAGCAACGTGGCACAGACATGTCTCACGGCCATGAGGCTTGCTATGGCGAGTTATATTATCCCGTTTGCGATGATATTCAACCGAGGTTTGGTAATGCAAGGAGGGGGATTAGAAATACTCCATTCCGTAGTTACCGCAATTATCGGCCTGGGAATAGGTGCTATCGGATTTAGCGGCTATTTAGATCTCGGCGGCAAGCTGACTTGGTTTGAACGAGTACTTTATATCGTAGGTGGTATCTTGCTCGCTGCTTCTACCAATATCCTGTGGGAAGGTGTTTCCGTGGTATTAATTGGTGTAGCTTTGGTTAAGAGTTGGAGTCGTCACAAAGCCAATAAATCTGAGTTAAACGTACAAAGTATATAACGATGCTAGTTGAGATTAAATTTTACGGCGGTATGGAAAGTTTTATTGAGGGAATAAGCACTAATTCCGGGAAAATCATTCAGGTAGAGGTTGTAGAGGGTTTTACGGTAAGGATGGTACTGAACAAACTGGGTATTTCAGAAGAAGGTATTTTTTTCTTATTAAACGATGTCTTTGAAGATTACGATACTTGTTTGGCCAATGGTGATCGAATTTCTCTTTTTCCGGCGATTTTCGGTGGCTAATAACAATTTATTATAACAAAGGGGTGAAATGGTATGTTGGGTTATGCCGGACGGTGGGCTCAAGTTGATCTTACGAATCACACGGTAGACTACATTGAATTACCGGAAAAAGTTTTAAGGGATTATTTGGGCGGAACCGGCATCGGAGCTAAGTTATTATTTGACCAAGTTCAGCCGGGAGCTGAGTGGGATAGTCCCGAAAATTATATTATCATTGCCGGGGGCCCCTTAAACGGTACCCACTTAGCCGGAGCCGGAGCTTTTTCAGTTGTAACTAAAGGCCCCTTGACGAATGGAGCCACTTCGACTCAGGCTAATGGTTTCTTTGGCGCCTATTTGAAGACCTCTGGATTTGATGGCTTGATCATTCATGGATCCTCTAGCGCCTGGGTATATCTGTACCTTCACGATGGAATAGTGGAAATTCGAGAAGGTGGTTTGCTAAAAGGATTGGATACTCAGGATTCCGAAGAGAAGGTAAAAGAGCTAATTAAAAGACCAGGTCTAAAATCAAGTGTGTTTAGTATAGGCCCAGCGGGTGAAAACTTAGTAAGATTTGCCTCCTTAGTTGGCGATCGTGGTCATGTTGCGTCCAAAAACGGGATTGGGGCAGTATTAGGAAGCAAAAAACTCAAAGCAATAGCTGGAGAACGTGGAACCTATAAGACGGCGATACATGATTCGGAAAGGATGTCTGAATTAGCTAGGTCAATGGTTGAGCAAACCAGAAATGACCCGAAGAGCGGTAAAACATTCAATCGGGGCACTTCGCATCTACTGGGTATGTACTTTAATACCGGTTTACTACCCTATAAGAATCTAACGTCCAATGTAATCGGTGAAGAGTACCTTAAGCTGGGAGGCGAATACTACCGAGAGCGATTTGAATTAAAGCGGGACACATGCTGGGCTTGCCCCAGTAACCACTGCAATGTCATTAAAGTGACAGAAGGTCCTTACGCGGGATTCGTTGGCGATGAGCCGGAATACGAGCTTTTTGCCGGCATGGGAACGCTGATTGGCCAGAGTGACCCGGGGGCCGTGGTTATGCTTTCCAATCTATGTGATAGGTTGGGCTTTGATGGTAACGAAACAAGTTGGTTAATGGCTTTTATGATTGAGTGTTTTGAACGGGGGTTACTGAATTTAAAAGATACGGATGGTCTGGAATTACGATGGGGTAATGTAGAAACAGTTCGTTCCTTATTGGCAAAAATAGCTGTGCGGGAAGGGATTGGCAACCTATTGGCTGAGGGTGTGATGCGGGCTGCTGAAAACTTAGGTGGAGAAGCGGAAAACTTAGCTGTATATCTAAAAAAAGGGCATGCTCCCCGGGGACACGATCATCGATCACGCTGGTTCGAAATGTTTGATGCGGCAACCTCTGGTACCGGTACTATTGAAAGTATTGGCCTAAATATTTCTGATCCTTTTTCACCGACTGCTCTAGCAGAAGGAATTGTTAAAGGAAAGCCGAGAAATTTTGTCGATTCATTAGTGGTCTGTATGTTTCCGACACGAACCATGACTTCGGCTGGAGTTGACCATCTTGTCGAAATGCTTAAGGCAACGACCGGGTGGGACTATACCACTGAAGAAGCGTTTACCATGTCGCTAAGGGTAGTTAATTTGTTGAGGGCATTTAACATACGGCACGGAATTACTCCGGATTTTGAATACCCTTCACCAAGGTATGGTTCGGTTCCGGTAGATGGACCTGCCATAGGTAAAGATGTTATGAAGATTTGGGATGAAACTCTAGACCACTATTATAAATTAATGGGTTGGGATAGATTGACTGGAAGGCCAAGGCCGGACACTCTACAAGAACTTGGATTGGATGACATTATAAAGGACTTATATTAGGTAAAAGCAACGTTGAAAGATTAAAAGGTGGAGGTGCAAGTCATGGGCGAAGAAAAAGATCAGACACATGTACATGGAGAAGAAAAATGGGAACAGTGGAAAAAAGAACGAACTTATGTCAGAGCGCTCAAAGGTGTTTATGGTGAGGTGTACAAACAGCTTTTAGAAAAACCCCGGGTTTACAAGAGCGAAAACTGGAAGTGGAAAGGAGGCCCCCGTTTTTATCATCGGGCAGTGATTAACCCTGAAAGCGTAGAAATAACTCAGATGATCGAGGGGCACATTGATGTCATTGCTCCGGGCTCAGCAGGACAAAAACACGGTCACATGAACAGTGCTGCTTTTATTATTCTAGAAGGTAAAGGCTATGATATTCATGATGGGGTACGTTATGACTGGGAAAAGGGCGATGTTTGTATAGTGGATAATGCATCAGTTCACCAGCATTTTAACAGCGATCCAGAAAAACCTGTCAAAGTTATTGTATTTAAGGCTAAACCGCTGTTTCTTTTTGCCCATATGATTTTTCAAAAGGTTGTTGAATATCCATCGAAAGACCCAGTACCAGGATTTCCGGATTTTTATCCGGAAGGTTAATCGTAGGAGGATCAATTAAATGTACGGTTGGCGTGGCAAGATTGGGCATGTATCTCCTTCCCGAGGAGATACTATGGTTCATGAATTTTACCAAATTGCGCCGGACGGGATGATGTTTCTCAACACTACGGGGCAAATCAGGCAATTGGATAAACAAGATCTTCAGAATCAATATGAACATCTTGAATGGGCAGCTAAAGATCTTGTAGAGGCTGGCGCTAATGTAGTCTTGTTGGGCGGAGGGCCAATATTCTCCGGAAAAGGGTATGAGAAAGCGCGGGAAATATGCCTTCAGCTGGAGGATAAGCTGGGGGTTCCGGTGCAGACTACTATCTGTGCGGCAGTAGAAGCCATGAAAAATCTTGCAATAAACAAAGTAGTTATCGCCTCACCCTATGAAGAGGAACACAATAATAAAACGAAGGCATTTCTTGAGGAGGCAGGGTTTATTGTTTTATACGCAAAAGGATTAGGAATTAAAAAAAATTCTATTATAGGTAATTTGCCGACCTATGCTTCTTATCAATTAGCTAAGGAAGCGTTCTATCAGGCAGAGGATGCAGATTGTGTTTACATGCCGTGTGGACGCTGGCCAACAGTAGAATACCTCGACGTTTTGGAAGAAGATTTGGGTAAACCAGCCATTAGTAGTACCTCGGCCACTTTCTGGTACGCTTTTAAAGCCTTGAAGACCAAGGCCCCAATTAAGGGTTTTGGTATGCTATTAGACTCCCTAGGAGAATGAATAGTCAGCGGCGTCTGGTAGGAAAGGCATAGAGAAATTTTAATTGAGAAGGAGTCGTGTATAAAATGATGAGAAAACAACTGAGAAATGTTTCAAAAATTCTTAGTTTGAGCTTGATATTTTTATTGCTGTTGGTTGGTTGTGCAACAAAACAAACCCAATCCGGGGTCGCTAAAGAAACACCTTCAACGAATACTGCCGTAAAGGCAGACTACGAGTTCTATAATGGCAAAACAGTGACTTTTATAGTTGCAACTAAAGCAGGCGGTGGGTATGATACGTATGCAAGGTTTGTAGCTCCATATTTACAAAAATATCTTCCTGGAAGTACGGTAATTGTAAAGAATGTTCCGGGTGCAGGTCATGTTATCGGCGCAAATGATATTTACACTGCTAAGCCGGACGGATTAACTATAGGGACTTTTGATAAGGGTTTGATTATAACCCAATTGGTAGGCCAAGAAGGGGTTAAGTTTGATTTAAATAAGTTTACGTGGCTGGGCAATGCGACTAGTGAACCTAGAGTTTTTATCGTCGGAGCAAATAGTCCTTTCAAATCTGTGGAGGATATGAAAAAGGACAAAGCTATCAAACTTGGAGGTACAGGACCCGGTAGTTCTAGCACTAACGATGCTTTGATTTTAAGCAATATTTTAGGGCTTAATATGAAGTTGATAAATGGTTATGGCGGTCAAGAACAAGATTTGGCTATGATGCGTGGTGAAATTGATGGACAAATTGGAGCATATAGTTCAATGCAAACAATGTTGGACAATAAGGAAGCAATAGCTGTTTTATCTATTGGAATGAAGCTCGGTACCATCCCGAATCTGAGGGATCTTGCTCCTGTGGATAAGAAACCACTGGTTGATTTGGAGGAATCACAGGCCCAATTGTCCAGGTTAATGGCAACCACTCCTGGAATTCCAGAAGGAAGAGTGGTAGCATTGAGAGAAGCCATACAAAAGGCTTTTACGGATCCAGAATTACTTGCTAAGGCTGATAAAGCCAAACTGCCAATTGATTTTATGAATGGTGAAGAAACTGGCAAGCTTGTGAGTTCCGCTTTGACTCAAACTCCAGAGATTAAAAAACTTATAAAAGATATTACAAGTACAAAATGATAAGACAGACCGGGTATGTGGTTTGTTGCATGTGGGCTGTTCAGGTATTATTAGTGCAACATTTTGTTAATGGAGGACCTTTTTCCGAATTCAAAAAGGAGGAATAAAATGGTTGAACAAGCAAAAAGTACCTATTATCAAGACTCTTTAAAACAGTCACAAGAATTCCGAAAAATGTATGCTGGACAGAAGACCATTATAAAATCCCAGGATATGTTATGGGAAGATAGTCCCCAGGGTCGAATCAAACATATGGTGAACGACACAATGGATACTAAGGAATATTGTCTCGATATCTATCAACAAGACTTAGAGCCTTCTGGTCGATCGGGGAAACACCGTCACTTATCTGAGGAGATACTCTATGTACTTGAAGGTAAAGGTTACGATCTGCATTGGGATGTTAAGTTTGACTGTGGAGATGATTATATCTGGGATTGGGAAACCGAACCACAAAAATGTGAGTGGGAAGCAGGAGACTTTATCTATGTTCCACCCTACACCATTCATCAGCATTTTAATGCAGATTCAACTAACCCTGCTCGTTTTCTCTCTTGCACCAGCAGGATTGTAAAAGCCATGGGATTTGACTGGTTTGAGCAGTTAGAGAACGCCCCGGAATTTAAACAAGATTAAACAAACTTTTGATACTGGGGCATGACCCCTTGCTCCTGGTCGTCGCTGGATTACCGATTGATGCGGAAATCGGGGAAAATAATTATACAAGTGCGATGTTAGCAGAAAGCATAGAGGTAATGTCCGGCGTGATAACAGGCTTGCCTTTCCACCCGGTAGTGAGATTGTGTTGGAAGGGGAATGTCTGCCGTCTGACAATTTGTCTGAGGGTCCATTTGGGAAGTGGACTGGTTATTATGCGGGAGGTCGTGGAGAAGCTCATGGCTTTTCGGGTTAAAGGAATTATGCATCGCAAGGATCCAATTATTGTAGGGTGTTCTCCGGCGAGCCGGGGGGATGAATATGAAATTATGTATTACCGGGCTTTTCTGCGCTCAGCTATGATTAAGAAAATCCTGCGGGCAGCTGGCGTCCCCGGTGTACGTGCCGTATGGACTCCAGAGGTTGGAGGTACCCGGTTGATTGTTATTGTCTCTATCAAACAACAATATGCCGGACATTCCAAACAAGCAGCATACATCGCTTCCCTATGCCGTGACGGAGCTTACTTAGGAAGGTATGTTGTAGTAGTAGATGAAGATATTGATCCAACTGATATGAACGAAGTGCTGTGGGCTATGTATACCAGGGTAGATCCGCAACGCGACACGGAGGTGATTAGCCGAACCTGGAGCAGTCGTCTGGATCCAATTTTATCGGGAGACTCGTCACCCGCATATAATGCCTATTTTAACTCGCGAATGATAATTGATGCGTGTAAACCGTATGAAAAGAGAGAAAGTTTTCCGCAGCGGATCAGTTATAACCGAGAAATAATACAACAAGTCCATGAAAAGTGGAAAGCGCTATTCTAAAGAAAAATTATTTGGCAGGATAGACGGGTGGCTGCATGGATAATGCGTCCACCTGTTTTGTCCGTCTGGTATTAGGCCTTCAAACTCTCCTTCATCCGCCCAAACCCCAGGTAGAGCAAAATCGCGATCCCGGCCGGAACCATGGCCCAGAGATAAATCGCCTGATAACTGGTCAGTTCGGCAACGGCACCCCAGATCATTGACCCAATCCCTATGCCCAAATCAAAACCGACCATAAAGGTAGCATTGGCTGCCCCGCGGCGAAAAGGAGGGACAGTGCGTACGGCCATGGCCTGTAAGGAAGGCTGAACTGCTCCGAATCCAAGGCCGTAGATAACTGCTGCCACTAGAAATGCGCTTAGGGAAGTAGAAAAATACAGGATGAGCATGGTGGCCAATACTCCGAGCATTCCGGGTATAACGGCTGCGGAATACCCTTTGTGGTCAGCGAGCCGACCGAAAGCAGGACGGGAGATCATTAGGGCGATGGCATAGATGGTAAAAAACAAACCGATGTTCTGCACTCCGCGCGAGTCGGCATAGAGAGCGATGAAAGCGACAACTGAGCCGTAGGTCATTGTGACAAACAGTATCACAAGTCCGGGCATAAGGGCAGACTTCTCAAACATGTTTGATTTACGGGGAGAGGTTCCCGTGTCAAGCGTGTGATACGTTATGGGAAATGCAAGTACTAAAGTGACTATTACCGCAGCCGTAGAAATCATAAACACGGTATCGAACCCAGACCATTTCATGATACTTAAACCTAGGGCTGGCGCTAACGCCATGGACAGAGAGTTGGTCAGGCCAAAGAAACCCATGCCCTCACCCAAACGGGATTTCGGAATAATATCTGAGGCTATGGTGCCGGAGGCGGTGCTGGCAGCACCCCAGCCGAAGCCGTGAATAAAACGGAGAACGAGTAAGAACAGAACTGTCGGAACCCAGTGGTAAGCGATCACTGATAGTAGAAATAGAACTAGCCCGCTAATATACACGCCTTTGCGCCCATGTTGATCCAGCAAACGACCTGCGATAGGCCTCATCAAAACAGCAGACAGAGTAAAAACCCCAACCACCAGACCGGCTGAGGCGTTTGTTCCCCCGAGTTTTGTGGCATACACGGGCAGGACGGGGAGAAGCATTTGAAATCCGAGGAAGATAAAAAAGTTAGCTAATGTGATCAGTATGAAATCTTTGGTCCACAGCGTTTGCTGTTCAGCGATGTTAGGGCTCGCAGACAAGATAATACCCCCTCTCATTACGTACGGTAGTCGATTTACTCGTCTACCGTAAATATTATTTTATCACAACAAGCCGCATTATCCATGCTTTTGCATTCATTTGATAATCACTTGTTCCATCTTGTCTTATGTGTCTTTTCCTTTTATGTTTCTGTTCGAGGCTTGACGAAGCGATAAGAAAGTAAGTCTCATTAATATGGATTTATTCTGCAGGGCGAGTGGTCTTTCGGAAGGCCTATCTCAAGCCGGTTTCAACATAAAATTTGCTTCTGATATTCACCCTGTTTACTCCCAAACATATAAGCACTGTGGTTACACCTTTTTGATTTCTGCGGAATTAAAACTGCACCTAAATCAAACTGAAATCTATCTTATCTTTGCCTCCGGGTATGCCCGGAGGTTTTTTGTCTGTACAAAAATCCCATTATTTGAGCAAGATTACCAATTGTGGGAGGAAGTATTGAGAGATATAATTCTATAAACTTGGCGAGCTTATGCTTGGACAGATTTCATTCAAAGGTAGGTGGTTGTCCCAGATGCGAAAATATTCGGATATTCAGGAACATCTTGCCAATTTGGAGGCAAAAGGGTTATTAATCCGGGTTGCCAAAGCCATAAACAAGAACACGCACTTGCATCCTCTGGTGCGGTGGCAGTATCGGGGCGGAATCCCGGAAGCTGAGCGCAAGGCCTTTCTATTTGAAAACGTGGTTGATGGCAAAGGACGGAATTATCCGATCCCGGTGGCGGTGGCCGCATTAGCGGGGAATAAAGAAATTTATGCCACAGGCCTGCAATGCGCGGTGGAGGAAATCGGGCACAAGTGGACTGAAGCCCTGGCTCACCCGATTCCTTCCGTCTTACTGGACTCAGGCCCGGTTCAGGAAGTGATTCATTTAGGAGCTGAGCTTACTCAAGAGGGCGGCGGTTTTGACGAGTTTCCGGTACCCATCTCCACTCCAGGCTTTGACAATGCTCCCTTTACCACCTGTTCGCACTGGATTACAAAAGATCCCGAGACAGGTATCCCGAACATGGGAAATTACCGGGGGCACATTAAGGCCCGCACCAAGATCGGAATGTATGCCAATATTGGTCAGGCTCAGGACATCATCGTGCATTTAGAAAAATGTCGGGAATTAGGCATACCCCTGCGGGCTGCGTTGGTGGTGGGCGCGCCCCCTGTTGTTTCGTATGCCGCCGTGCAGAAGGTTCCATATGGCCTGAATGAAATGGATGTGGCCGGGGGCCTGGCTGGGGAGCCGATCAGAATGGTCAAATGTAAAACCGTTGACCTCGAGGTGCCTGCGGAGGCGGAGATTGTATTCGAGGGTGTGATCTGCACGGATGTGCTCGAACCTGAGGGCCCTTTTGGGGAATCACATGGGTATATGCACCCGCGGCACTTAAGCACCTTTATGGAAGTGACCTGTATCACTCATAAAAAGAAGCCGGTTTGGGTTTCATTCATTAGCCAGGTTACTCCCAGCGAAAGCAGCGTCATCAAAAAAGTTGGGTACGAGCCTCTGTTTACAGACTACTTAAAGCGCACTCTTAATTTAAGAAGTGTGGTCAGGGTTTCCATGCACGAGCCTTTGACTAATTTGCGCAAGGTTATCATTATTCAGATGCATAAACCGAAGGAAGCCGAGGTCTGGCGGGCGCTGTTCGGGGCGATGAGCTACCGTCAGGAGCTTGGCAAGCTGATTATTGCGGTGGATGAGGACATCGATCCGGAAAATATGGATGCGGTGATGTGGGCTTTGAGCTACCGCATGAAGCCCCATCGCGATGTCAGAATTATTGAGGGTAAAGTTAAAGGGCATGCGCCGCCGTTTCTTGATCATGGAAGTATTGAGGAGGAAATGAGGCGGGCTGATGCTGCGGATGATTCCTCCATGTTGATCAACGCGATTTTGAAAGAATCATTCCCTCCGGTTTCCCTGCCCAAAAAGGAGTACATGGAAGAGGCCATGGCTATATGGAACGAGTTAGGGCTGCCCCAGCTAAAGGTCCAGGCTCCTTGGTTTGGGTATTCACTGGGGCAATGGGATGAAGAACTGGAGGAGGAAGCTAAACTAGCTATTCAGGGTGAACATTACAAGACGGGAGAGAAGCTTGCTGCCAGGCAAGTAAGGCTTAAAGAATAACTCCAGATGTTTAGCCGTGGGGCTTAGGTTCAAGAAACACAATGCAGAGGGGCGGGACAAGGAGGAGAACATAAATGCTCGTACTCAGTAACGAAGAGATCAGCGAATTACTAAATATGCCTGAGTGCATCGCCGTGCTCGAACAGGCTTACCAAGATTTAGCGGCGGGGAGGGCCTTATACTCACCCGGGCGCGACAATCTCACCCCCTGCGGTCGGGAGGATGCGTACTACGCTTTCAAACATACAGGCGGGACCTGGCCGAGGCGCGGGATTCAGGCTTTGCGCATTAAATCTGATATCATCAGCCACCCCTTGATTGAAGGAATCCCCTGCCGCGTGAAGCTGCCTTTGGCGGGGGGCCGTTGGGTCGGGCTTGTCCTATTATTTAGCACCGAGACGGGGGAATTACTTTCGATATTCCCGGACGGGGTAGCCCAGCGCATGAGGGTGGGCGGAAGCAGCGGTCTGGGTGTTAAATATATGGCGCGCCCGGATGCCCGCAAGCTGGCTTTGCTAGGCGCAGGCTGGCAGGCCGGTTCTCATCTAATGGCGGCACTGGCTGTACGCCCGATCGAGGAAGTAAAGGTCTTTAGCCTGAGGCAGGAGAGCAGGGAGAGTTTTGCCCGGGAAGCAACTGGCAAGTATAGTATCCGCATTCAGTCAGTAGACACCCCCGAGGAATGTGTGCAGGATGCAGATATCATTCTGGCGGCCACCTCTTCCATGGTGCCGGTGCTTAAGCCGGAGTGGCTTAAGCGAGGGGTGCATATCGGGTGTATCAAACCGCAGGAGATAGACGGAGCGGTGATTGACCGCTGTGACCGGCTCGTGGTTCATGTCAAGGATAAGAGTCAGCCGGATAATGTCATGCCCGGTACTCCCAGTGTCATCAAAAACCACGGCTGGTGGAAGGAGGAGAAGTACCGGATAGAGAGGTTCCCGGACTTGGCGGACTTAATCTCCGGACGGGCAGGAGGAAGGAAAAAAGCGGACGAAGTTACGTGCTTTTATAACAATGATGGCCTGGGTTTACAGTTTGCCGCTGTCGGATCTCTGATTCTCGCGCAAGCGGAGGCCCACGGCAAGGGGAGCAACCTACCCCGTGAGTGGTTTACAGAATCTGTTCATCCTTAGAGATTGCTTCGGCTAATTCCGTTATAGAAGCATTGAAGTAAAAAGGGGGACTGTTAAATGCGCTGGATTAAGGCAGCCTTTGGTCTATTGCAGGCAGGAAGACACCGGAAACCCGATGGATTCTGGCGTTACGCTGCCGCTGCCCTCGCACTTATGACAGCAGGATTTGAGTTCGTTTCTTTAACCATGTTGAGACTGAATCCCTACATTCTAGGGATCGTGTTTTTAAGCTTGATGCTCCCAATCGTGTATATTCTGCACGGAGCCCGACCTACGAGCAAAGAAAGGCCATCCGTTCCTGACATCATACTTATGCTCTTATCCATTGCTGCCGGGGTCTATGTTGTAAGCCACAGCGATTATTTTCTCACACGCTGGCCGATGGCCAGTCCGCTCTCGGTTGCGGATTTGTTCTTTGGCGCAGTCATTATCGTAGTTTCCTTCGAAAGCTGCCGCCGTACGTTTGGCACGGGGCTTACAACCGTAGTGCTGGTGGCGGTGATGTACGCGGTATTCGGCCATTTATTGCCGGGTGCTTTTTCCCATACAAAAATTTCATTACCCGGCTTTGTAGACCAAATGTCTTACACTCTCAACGGGGTCATGGGCTCACCTTTGCAAACGGCTGCAACCTATATTTTTGTGTTTGTAACCTTTGGCATATTCCTGGACGCCTCCGGGGGAGGGGAATTTTTTTTCAACTTAGCCAACGCTGCGGCTGGGAAGACAGTAGGAGGACAGGCCAAAGTGACAGCGATAGCCTGCGGCTTGTACGGTATGATCTCCGGCAGCCCCACCTCAGATACGGTCACAGTCGGCTCCTTTGCTATTCCCAACATGAAACGTGCAGGATATGACTCTGTTTATGCCGGGGCAGTGACAGCAGTAGCAGCCACCGGCGGGGCGATTGTCCCCCCGGTGATGGGGGCGGCAGCTTTCCTGATGGCCGAACTTACCGGGATTCCGTATGCCGAAATTGCAATTGCCGCTATCATTCCTGCAGTTTTCTATTATTTGGGAATTATCTTGCAGGTGCATTTTCACACTTTGCGCACGAATCCACTCACAGACACCAGCATCGAAACAGTCGCCTTGAAAGAGGTGCTGAAGCAAAGTTATTACCTGCTTCCCCTGGTAATTCTTGTAATTATGCTGTTTAGAGGGTTTACCCCGGTTTATGCAGGAATTATCGCCATCTTGAGCACGGTTGTGGTGAGCTGGACGAGGAAGCAAACGCGGATGGGACCACACAAAATCCTCATGACTGTGATCAACAGCAGCTATGGGGTGGCCCCACTGGCGGCAGTTACTGCCGCTGCCGGGCTTGTGGTTGGCAGCATAATGGTTACAGGGTTGGCCAGTAAGTTTATGGTGTTAATCGACACTCTCTCTGGTGGTTTTGTGCCCTTGGCTCTTCTTGTGGGAGCAGTGGTATTAACTATTTTAGGAATGGGTATGCCTCTGGCACCGGTTTATATTTTGGGTGCGGTGTTGGTTGCTCCGGTATTTATAAAACTTGGCTTTTCAATTAAGCTCTCTCATATGTTTGTGGTTTATTACGCGTCATTGTCAGCCATTACCCCGCCGGTGGCCGTGGCAGCTTATGCAGCAGCAGGAATCGCGAAAGCAGATCCGTGGGCTATTGGGTGGCAAGCCTGTAGACTCGGAATCGTAGCCTATATCGTCCCGTTTATTTTCATGTTTCAACCGGCCTTGATTCTTCAGGGGACACCCAGTGAAGTTATTTTAGCCCTGATCACCGGGACTTTGGGAGTAGTAGCCTTGTCTGCAGCCATCGAAGGTTGGTTGAGGAGAGAAATGCTGACCTGGGAGCGGGTTTTGGCGATAGGAGGAGCACTGTTACTCATGTACCCCGGCTTATTCACAGATGGCATTGGTTTAGGAGTGCTCGTGGTAAGCTTTTTTAGACAATATGCGAATGTAAGCTCATCAAAGCTTAAGCTCGGAGGGTGAGAGGAAAGGCATTTTGTGAGTTAGAAGGAAGTGAGAGAAAGAGGTAAAAGAAGTGACACCAAAAAAACAAATAAATGGATGAAAGACCCAATTTATGAGGAGGCTTGATTAATGAAGAAAAAGTATGCCTGGATGGCGGCAGCCCTCGTTATCAACTTATTATGGTTAAGCGGATGTGGCAGCGGCAGCACCACAACTCCCACGTCCACGTCGGGAAACACGGGTTCGGCCCAACAGCAGTTAGCAGGGGCAGATAAAATCAGTCCGGTCAAGGTGACCTTGGCCGGGGGCTCAGTGGGTGGAAGTTGGTCCGCGATTGGGGAGGCAATCGGAGAAGCCATACGCCAGGTAGCCCCCGGATCATCTTTTGGCTACCAACCCGGTCAAGACGGTGCCAATGCGATTACTGTAGCCACCGGCCAGACTGAGCTTGGGTTTGTGTTCAGTGTCATGGCCAAGGCGGCCTATGAAGGAAATCCTCCCTACAAGCAAAAACTGCCGGATTTGCGAGCGATCGGAACCTTTGGCCCTCTGATCTACCAGACCATAGCCACGGAGAAATCCGGGATCAAAACTTATGCTGACATGAAGAACAGGCCGGTAATCTTGTGCGTCAACACCAAAGACAGCACCCAGGAGACATTGTCTAAGGCTCTCTTGCAAGAACATGGCATTACGTACGCGGATATTGAGAAAAACGGCGGTAAAATTCTTTACCTTTCCAGCAGTGCAGCCCTTGATCTTATGAAGAATGGCCGTGCGGATGCCCGGATCGGGATGGAAATTGCGCCGGAAGCCAAGCTGGCCGAAGCTGCTACTACGACCAAGATGATAATGGTTCAGCCTGACGCGGTTGCAATCAAGAATATTATCAGTAAGTTTCCAGTCCTCCCCGTGACCATCAAGGCGAATACCTATAATTTCCAAAGGGCGGATTTATCAACTTTCGAGGTGCCTGTGACTTTGGTTGCCGGCAAGAATTTGCCCGATAATGTGGCCTATGCTGTGACCAAAGGGTTAGTGGAACAACTTGATTACTTAAAGACGGTGGTTCCAAGCCAAATGTCCAAAGACACCCCTGAAAGCATTGCTAAGACCAGCATCCCTCTTCACCCTGGCGCAGAGAAATATTACAAGGAGAAGGGACTGCTTAAATAAGTTGAGTTTTAGTAAAAATTTGTTCAATTATTTAAGCAAGATCTTTAATAGTTAGAAGATTCAGTTAAGGATATAATCGGTGTAACAAGATGGGAATGATGTTTGGTGGTTTGCTTCATGTGAAGGAGGATGAAAATGGCCTATAAGGACTTACGTGAGTGGTTGAATTTAGTGGAAGAAAAGGGGGAACTAAAAAAGATTGATGGGGCCAGCTGGGACTTGGAGATGGGGGCGATTACGGAGATTATCTACAAAGAGGGCAAGTCTGCGGTGCCGCCCGCGGTATTGTTTGACAAGGTGCCCGGATATGCGGAAGGCTTCCGCACTCTCTTTGGCTTAACCACCTCACCCAAGCGCATGGCCTTAACGCTTGGCTTGCCCGAGGCCAAGAGTGATCTGGATGTCGTGAGGGCTTATCGCGATAAGTTAAAGGACTTAAAACCGATTCCACCTCGGGTTGTGCAAGATGGGCCTGTTCTGGAAAATGTTGATCGTGGCGATGACGTGAATCTTTTCAAATTCCCTGTGCCTTTGATGCACGAACTGGACGGAGGCAGGTACATTGGCACCGCATGTCTGGTCATTACTAAGGACCCGGATGAGGGATGGGTTAATTTCGGTGCGTATCGCGGAATGGTGCATGATGAGAAATCCATGGCTTTCTATGTATCCCCCGGCAAACATGGGATGCTGCACCGGCAGAAATATTTCGACCGCGGTCAGCCTTGCCCGGTGGTAGTATGTGTTGGTGCTGATCCGCTCCTGTTCCTGGCTTCCGGCAACGAGATCCCCTATGGTTTATCAGAATATGATTACGCCGGCGGCTTCAAGGGAGAGCCAATTGACGTGGTGTTAGGGGAATACACCGGGCTGCCGATTCCCGCCAACGCTGAAATTGTGATTGAAGGGGAAGCTATCCCAGGTGACAACTTGGGGGAAGGTCCTTTCGGGGAGTGGACCGGGTATTATGCCAGTGCCGGGCGGCCTGAGCCGGTGATCCGGGTGAAAAATGTCTATTACCGCAATAACCCCATCCTCTGCTGCGCCCGTCCAGGACGTCCGCCGTCAGATTATTCCTATAGCAAATGTGTGGTCAAATCGGCTTTGATTTGGGATGAACTTGAGAAAATCGGGGTTCCCAATGTGCAAGGGGTATGGTGCCATGAGGCCGGTGGGGGCCGCATGTTCAACACCGTTTCCATTAAACAAGCTTACCCCGGGCATTCACGCCAGGCCGGACTGGTAGCAGCCGGGAGCCATGCCGGAAACTATCTGGGACGGTACGTGGTCGTGGTTGACGAAGACATTGACCCCTCCAACACCTTCGATGTGCTGTGGGCGATTGCCTCGCGCTCTGAGCCTACGGAATCGATTGAGATTATCCGCAAGTGCTGGAGTGGCCCGCTTGACCCGAGAATCCCGGTAGGGAGCAAAGGCTTTAACTCGCGGGCAATCATCGATGCCTGCCGCCCGTACGATTGGAAAGACAAATTCCCGCCGGTGGTGGAATCCAGTCCGGAATTGAGAGAGAAAACCCTTCAGAAATGGGAAGATTCCTTATTTGAATAAGGAGATATTTAGGAATCGGAATTTAATCGTTTAGGGAGGTTGACGTCCTTGCGTAAATTTTGGCGGATGCTGGTATCAATTTTATTGGTAGGAACGCTGGGGTTGAGTGTGGCCGGTTGCCAAACCTCACAGAAATCCTCCAATACCCAGGAAAAGAAGGGAACGAAAGAAGATGCCCTGGCCTTTTACAAAGACAAAAACCTTAACTTCATTGTCCCATATAACGCTGGGGGAGGGTATGACCTATACGCGCGTCTCCTGGCTCCATATATCCAAAAATATATTCCCGGGCTGACCGTGGTTGTGCGCAATGTTCCCGGGGGAGGCGGCCTGACGGGGATGAACGAGTTATACCTGGCAAAGGTTGACGGTTTGACGATCGGCATTATGAACGGTGTGGGCATGATTGCTGACCAGGCGGCTAAACAGGCGGGAGTGAAATTCGACTTAAACAAATTCACCTGGCTGGCGCGCTTAAACAACGAACCTAAAGTAATGATTATAGATGCCAGAACCAAATACAAAACGATCGACGATCTTAAGAATGAAAAAGAGACGCTCAAATTCGCCACGAATGGGGTGGGAAGTTCCGAATATGTAACCTTGGAAATCACGAAAAAGCTTTTCCTGCCGCAAATGGATATCGTGTCAGGATATAATACGGCTGCGGAATATGACGTCTCAATGATGCGCGGGGAGGTCTTAGGAAGCTCAGGCAGTGTGAGCAGCAGAATGCCGCTAATCGAGCAAAAGAAAGCGGTACCGGTGCTTCTTTACGGCACCAAGCGTGATCCTGCTTTCCCGGATGTGCCATTAGCTACGGAAATCTCTTCAGGTAAGGATAAAGAGCTGGCGGCAAACTTCGTTACTTTACTCGAACTGGGCCGTGACCTCGCGGCACCGCCCGGGATTCCGGAAGAACGGGCTGAAGTGTTGCGGGAAGCATTTGCCAAAGCTCTGGCCGATCCGGAACTCCTGGGCAAAGCGGAACAATCCAAGTTAGACATTAGTCCTCTTTCCGGTCCCGAGATTGGAGAACTTATGAAGAAATCCTTGCAAATGCCTGAAGACTTAAAGGAGTTAATGACTAAGGCGCTCGCAGGCTAGTATGCTTCTGATCCGGAGCGTCTCTGACGGGGCGCTCCGACAGAAACACAGAAGGGGATGTAAAATATGTCTGATGTCTTGAACGGGCTCCTGCTGGTGTTCGCCTGGCCTACTGTTCTCTATATGTTGATTGGAATTGTCAGCGGGATGTTTTTAGGCCTGTTTCCAGGTTTGGGTGGTCTGTTTACCTTGGCCCTGATGATCCCCTTCATTTACGGCATGCCCCCTGCTCAGGCCTTTGCCTTCCTCTTGGGCTCCCATGCCGTTGTGGCCACGACCGGTGCGATCACCACTATTTTGCTTAACATCCCTCAGTCCGGCCCCGAGGCAGCAGTTCTGCTCGATGGTTTTCCAATGACCCAGCAGGGTCAGGCTAGCCGGGCCTTGGGTGCAGGCATGGCCTCTTCAGCCATTGGCGGGATTGTGGGGGCAATTTTCCTGGCTTTGTTCCTGCCAATCGGGGATAAGTTGGTCTTGGCCTTTGGACCGCCCGAGTTTTTCATGCTGGCTATTTTAGGAATTGTGTTTATTGCTACCGTGGGACATGGTTCTGTTTCCAAAGCTCTGATATCCGGTGGAGTCGGACTTATGTTATCCCTGGTTGGATTTGACCCGATCACCGGGGCTGTGCGCTTTAGTTTCGGTCAACTCTATCTGTATGACGGAATTCACTTGGCCACAGCAGTGATCGGTTTGTTCGGGATAGCCCAGGTCATTCGTATGATGGTCGATGGGGGGAAAATTGCGAATGCGCCCAGCGCCGACCTTGGCAGCGGTATGCTGCAGGGAGTTGGGGACGCTTTTCGCCACTGGTGGCTGGTCGTAAGATGCAGTATCATCGGGACTGTGATAGGGTTTATTCCCGGACTGGGCGGGGATGTCGCCACTTTTGTGGGGTATGGGCATGCTGTTCAAACTTCGAAGAATCCGGAGAAGTTTGGCAAGGGCGCAGTGGAAGGGGTAATCGCTCCTTTGAGTGCCATTCATGCTAAAGAGGGTGGAGCCTTAATTCCTACCCTAGCTTTCGGGATTCCAGGTAGTGGGGCCATGGCGATTTTGCTCGCGGCTTTTTACATCGTAGGGATACACCCTGGTCCGGAAATGTTGCACTCCAATAAAGACCTTCTTTTTAGCATGGTGTGGACTATCATTGTAGCAAATATTATTGCTTCTACGTTGGCAGCTTTATTAGCTGATAAAATGGCCCTGATCACCAGGCTGCGCGTATCCATTCTTGTTCCGTTGGTCTTGGTCTTGGCCATGCTTGGAAGCTACGGAATCACCAGCGCTTTTGAGAGTCTGGTGCTCAGTATCTTCATGGGGTTCCTTGGCTACGAGATGGACCGCCAAGGGTATTCACGACCAGCTCTCATTATCGGGCTGGTTCTCGGCAAAATCACGGAGCAGAACCTTAACTTATCCGTGCGGCTTTACGGGTGGGATTTTATCACCAGGCCGATTACTTTGGTAATCCTCTTAATCATAATCTTTTCTCTCATTTATCCCTGGATCAAGAAAAAACGGCAACAAAGCCGCGCACTGGGGGTGTAAAAGTATGGACGAGAAGAAAGTGCGCGCCCTCGTCTTCGATTTCTTTATGACTCTTCTGACCGGCATGTTTTTCTTTCTTTCATTTACTTACAACCCCAAAGCTCGGTTTGTGCCGCTCATGATTGCCACACCCACTTTCACAATTGCCCTGTGGCGGCTCGTCGTGGGATTGATTGCATGGCAGAAAGGGCGCACGGTGAAAACTGCGGCAGAAATAGGCACTACTTCATCCATGACAGGCACTCCTGAGGATAGTGGGCAAGAAGCTGGAACACCAACATCTGAACCGGTTATGGCCCATGTAGGAATTAAGGCGGAAACGGATCTGATCGCTGAATTAAAGGCCCAGGCCGAAGATATTGCTCATCATAGTCAAACCCCTACTGCTGAAAGCGGCCCGCGCTGGCGCAAAGAACTGATGGCAGTTGCCTGGATTCTACTCTTGTTGGCGATGGTCTGGCTGATCGGATTTATCTGGACGATCCCGCTCTATATCTTTTTGGTCTTGCGGGTACGTTCCAGAGAACCTTGGAAGTTGTCCGTCGGGATTTCCCTGGGGGCTTGGGTGTTCATGTACGCCTTATTTGTTTACTTATTGAAGATTGAGTTTGCCACCGGACTGCTGCTTGGGCTGTTCTTATAGCCTCCGGCAGGAGCAGGTCGGATCAAGTCGCATAGATGAGCCTGATAAGCTGATTAGTTGCAGATGAAAGGAGGTACCGACATGTCTGACAATCATAGCAATGATCGCCGAGAAATTGTACAGGAGTCTGCACTGCATGGGAATAGCCATGAACATGATCACGAGCACGGCCATGAACATGATCTAAGCTGGGAGAGATGGCAGAAACAGCGCCTGTTTGTGCGCGGGCTTAAAGGAGTTTATGGAGAGGTGTACAAGAAACTCCTTGCTGAGCCCAGGGTTTATAAGAGTAGTGATTTCCCCTTCAAAGGGGGTGCCCGGGTATTTGGGAAAAAGATCATTAATCCGGAGAGTGCGGAAGTCACGCAGATGATCGAGACCCATATTGATGTGTATGCACCCAGCAGTGCGAGCCAGAAACACGGTCACATGAACAGTGCAGTCTTCTATATTCTGGAGGGCAAAGGGTATGATGTGCATGACAATGTGCGCCATAACTGGGAAGCGGGGGATGTCTGCATTGTTGCCAACGGGTGTGTGCATCGTCATCATAATTCAGACCCGGCCCGTCCGGCCCGCGTCCTGGTCATGAAGGCCAAACCGTTGTTCCTGTTTGCCCACATGATTTATCAGAAGATAGTGGAATATCCCGATCAGGAACCGTTGCCCGGTTTTGAGAATTTCAAACCAGAGTAAACTTAAAACCTTATCCATTAATTATTGAGGCGTACATTAAGCGAGAGAAAGGTGGTCTGCAAACACATGCGTCGTTACCACAACTTGTCGGAGCACCTCCGGTATTTGGAGGAAAAGGGTCTGCTGATCAGAGTCAAACGAGAAATTGTTAAAGAGACAGAACTTCACCCCTTGGTGCGCTGGCAATACCGGGGCGGGATTCCCGAGCCGGAGCGCAAAGCCTTCTTTTTTGAAAATGTGATTGATGTTAAAGGCCAAAAATACTCGATTCCGGTAACAGTTGCTGCTTTGGCCGGAAATAGGGATATTTATGCTGCCGGAATGCAGTGCAGCCTGGACGAAGTCGGCGCTGTCTGGAAACGCGCCATGAGTGCACCCATTGCTCCCACGTTAGTGGAGGAAGGGGCGGTTCAGGATGTAGTCTTTATGGGTGGGGATCTGACCCGGGAAGGCGGCGGATTCGATATGTTCCCGGTGCCGATTTCGACGCCCGGCTTTGACAATGCTCCCTATACGACCTGTACGCACTGGATTACGAAGGACCCGGATACAGGCATCCAGAATATGGGTAACTACCGCGGTCATATTAAAGGGCGCAATAAAATTGGAGTGTTCCCCTGTGGCTTAGGCCAGGATATCTTTGTGCACTGGCAGAAGTGCAAGGATAGGGGCATTCCGCTGGAAGCGGCTTTGGTCGTAGGTGCTCCCCCTGTTGTCTCCTATGCGGCAGTGCAGAAAGTCCCGTACGGGCTGGATGAACTGGCCGTAGCCGGCGGTCTGGCCGGAGAATCTCTGGAAGTCGTGAAGTGCAAGACCGTGGATTTGGTCGTCCCCGCTGAAGCGGAAATCGTATTCGAGGGCAAGATCAGAACAGATGTCATGGAGCCGGAAGGTCCGTTCGGGGAATCCCACGGCTACATGCACCCGCGTCAGCTCAATCCGTTCATGGAAATTACTTGTATCACCCACCGCACCAAACCAACCTGGGTTTCCTTTATCAGCCAGGTCACCCCCAGTGAGAGCAGTGTGATCAAGAAAGTTGGGTATGAGCCCTTGTTCCTGGATCATCTCAAAAATTCTCTCAGCATCAAGAGCGTGGTGCGCGTGGCCATGCACGAACCTTTGACGAATCTGCGTAAGCTGGTCGTCATTCAGATGAAAAAACCAAAGGAGGTCGATGTCTGGCGCGCACTTCATGCGGCCGCCGTTTACAATCAGGGGGTCGGCAAGATTGTCATCGCCGTGGATGAGGACATTGATCCGGAGAATATGGACTCTGTCATGTGGGCGATGAGTTACCGCATGAAGCCCCATCAGGATGTCGATATCGTACGCGGCATGGTAAAAGGGCATGCGCCCCCGTTTAGCGGTGCCAGCGACAGCAAGGATGTGGCGATCCATGCAGACCCGGCCAATGAATCTTCCCTGTTGATTAACGCCATCCTGAAAGAACCTTTCCCCCCGGTGTCTTTGCCCAAGCAAGAGTACATGGAACGGGCGAAAGAAATTTGGGAAGAACTCGGTTTACCCTCAGTTAAACCCCAAGCTCCTTGGTTCGGGTATTCTCTGGGCCAGTGGGATGCGGAACTGGAAGAAGAGGCAGATCTGGCGGTACAAGGGGAACATTACAAAACCGGGGACAAATTATCCGGCATGCAGGTAAAAGTGTGAAAAAAGGCATCCGCACCCTCGGGCTGGTTTCATTATCCCACGCAGTCAGTCACGCTTTTTCTGCTTTGATGCCTATTGTTTACCCGCCACTTATGCAGGAGTTGGGCTTCGGCTATGCCCAACTCGGGCTTATGGTAGGTGTAGGGAACACGTTTATGAGCCTGCTGCAGGGAATATATGCGTTCTTGATGCACAGGGTGCGGCGCCGGATTCTTCTAACTATAGGGAATGTCTTGCTTGCTGTAAGCATCGCGCTGATGCCTTTAGTGGGGGGATTTGCAGCCTTTTTTTTCCTTAATGTGCTGGCCCGGATCAGCAACAGCCCCCAGCATCCGGTGGGGAATTCCCTCGTGGCTGAGAACTTCGGCAAGAAAATGAGAGGGACTGCCTTTGCCATTAATTTTGCCGGGGGCAATGCCGGTACCTTGCTGGTGCCGGCCCTGGGCACAGCCGGAGTGGCTATGCTCGGTTGGAGGGCGACCTTAGGCATCTTTGCTGGAGTGGCCTTCATTGTTGGGCTCTCCTCCCTGGCCATCACGGAGGGCCCGTTACCCGCCTCTTCCTCAGAGAATGATAGAGGGGGTATTCCCCAAAAGGATGGGGCAAGTATCCCCCTCAAGGACAAGGAAGGACGAATTCGAAGGGCAGGTCGGGCATGGCTTTCTTCGCTGCAGGACCGCAATGTGCGCCAGGTCGTGCTGGCGGCGATGGTGGCCGCGGGAGGCAGGGGGATCGGGGTCGTTATGGTGTATGTGCCCTTGTACTTGCAGCAGGGACTTCATCTTAACAGCATCAATTACGCCACTTTATTCACGATAATGATGATTGGGAGTGTAGTCGGTCCCCTGCTTGTTGGACGCATCTCCGATAGTGTCGGACGTAAGAAGATGGCCATTGTGACCTATATGCTAGCGGCTCTCGCCACTTTCTCATTGCTGCTGGCTGGAAGGAGCATGGGCTATCTGGTTCTGACTATCAGCTTTCTCGGATTGGTGGTCTATTCCCAAAGCTCGCAGATTCAAGCTCTGCTAGCGGATGTGAGTACGAAAGAAATGCGCGATATGGCCTACAGTGTATTTTTTACAATTAGCTATTTAGCGGGGGCTTTATGGTCTGTCGCCTTGGGGGCAGTCATCGACGGTTTTGGTTTTGCAGGGGCTTTCGGCTTGATGGCGCTGTCCTATATCGCAGGGGCGGCAGCCTTGTTCCCGGTCAAAGCCAGGTAGTTTTACGTTATCTATTGTAGTTTAGTTTTCCTAATTAATGAGCATAAAAACAAGTTATTTGCCTGGATATGTCAGAATATTCGGGATAAATGCTCAAGGAGGGATAATATGGCGGAAGATAAAGAAAATATACAAGCTCACGAGGAATTGAAATGGGAACGCTGGCAGAAGGAGCGCACTTTTGTGCGGGCCTTGAAAGGTGTGTACGGGGAAGTGTACAAACAGCTTTTGGGCCAGCCGCGGGTGTATAAAAGCAAGGATTGGAAGTGGAAGGGCGGTCCCCGCCTGTACGGACGTAAAGTGATTAACCCCCAGAGTGTGGAAATTACCCAAATGATCGAGGCCCATTTGGATGTCTATGCCCCGGGCAGTTTCGGACAAAAACACGGGCACATGAACAGTGCAGTTTTTTACATCTTGGATGGCAAGGGTTATGACGTGCATGATGAAGTGCGCTATGACTGGGAAGCTGGGGATGTGTGCATCGTCGAGAACGCGTGCGTGCACAGGCATTATAATGCAGACCCGGACAAACCGGCCAGCGTCCTGGTCATGAAAGCCAAGCCGCTTTTCCTGTTTGCACACATGATTTACCAGAAAGTGGTTGAATACCCTTCCAAAGATCCTATGCCTGGATTTGAGGATTTCAAGCCTGGGGATTAAGAAATTTTGAAGGGAACAATACCCAAGGATTAACCCGGCGCTTAAGGATTTATTCTGAGTAAAAGGGGGAACGAATATGGACCGTGAGGAAGTTGCCCGTGCTTTGTCCGGGCAGGTAAAGAGTAGTTTTTACAAGGATTCTTTAGCAAAATCAGCGCAGTTCCGCCAAACTTATGCTAGTCAAAAAACGATTGTGAAGGCTGCTAAAATGCCATGGGAGAATAGTCCGCAGGGCAGGATCAAGCACATGGTCAACGAAGAGCTCAATACCAAGGAATACTGCCTGGATATTTACCAACAGTTCCTCGCTGAAGGCGGTCGTTCGGGCAAGCACCGGCATTTAAGCGAGGAAGTGCTCTATGTATTGGAAGGGAAAGGGTATGACCTTCATTGGGATGTGGCGTTTGACTGTGGGGATGCCTATGTTTGGGATTGGCAGCAGGAACCGCAGAAAGTCGAGTGGGAAGAAGGGGATTTCGTCTATATTCCGCCCTATACCACGCACCAGCATTTTAATGCTGACGAGGGAAAACCTGCCCGCTTTGTGTCCGTAACCAGCCGTATCATCAAAGCCATGGGCTTTGACTGGTTTGACCAGTTGGAAAATGCCCCTGAGTATAAGGAAGAGAAATAGGAGGTGCGTTTAGATGCAAAAATGGCGGAAACTGCGCAAAGTAAGTTCGCTTATCCTCTTCGGTCTCCTGGCTGTGGCCCTCACTCTTGCAGGCTGTGGCAAACAAAGCCAGCCAACAGCAGGGGGCAAAACGACTGAAGCTGATGAATTGGCTTTCTACAACGGTAAGACGGTTACTTTTGTGGTGGCGACCAAAGCCGGAGGTGGCTATGACTCTTACGGCCGACTGATTGCCCCTTACTTGCAGAAATATTTGCCGGGGAGCACGGTCATTGTGAAAAATGTGCCGGGAGCGGGTCATATTATCGGGGCCAATGAGATCTACAATGCCAAGCCCGATGGCCTTACCCTGGGTACTTTTAATAAGGGTTTGATCATGAGCCAGATCGCCGGTATGGAGGGAATTAAATTCGACCTCAATAAATTCACCTGGCTGGGGGATGCCTCCACAGAATCGCGGGTGCTGATCGTAGGGAGCAAATCACCCTATAAGAGCATTGATGATCTAAAAAAAGCGGGTGGCGAAATTAAGATGGCCACGGCCGGTGTTGGCAGTGCTTCTCATAATGATGCGTTGATGCTCGCCAATATCTTCGGTTTCAAGGTCAAGCTGATCAGCGGCTATGCAGGGCAGGAAGCTGACCTGGCAATGATGCGGGGCGAGGTAGTAGGCCAGGTTGGTGCTTTTGACAGCATGCGCAACCTGATCGAGAACAAGGAAGCGCGGGCTCTCGTGATTATTGGCAAGGAAAAAATCCTGGAGCTTTCGGACGTACCTCTGCTTAGTGATATAGCCCCTGCGGACAAGAAAGCGTTAACGGAACTGATGAATTCGCAGGCGTGGCTCGCCCGTCCTCTGGCTACCACCCCGGGAATTCCCGCTGCACGGGTAGAGGTTTTGCGCGAGGCTATGAAAAAAGCGCTCACTGATCCGGAGTTACTGCAAAAAGCCAAACAAGCCAATTTACCGGTGACATATGTCACGGCTGAAGAAGTCATTCAGACAGTGAGCACCGCTTTGAACCAACCGCCGGAGATTGTCAACATTGTCAAAGAAGCTGTTACCAATTCGAAGGACTGAAGTTTTTTGAATCTTAAAGTATAAGGATAGCCCGAAATAGTAATCACATTTAGAAATTTTGAAAGTTGATGAGTAACATATTGGGGAAGGGGATTGGAGGACATGGCAGAACGCACAGGGGCAGATATTCTGGTCGAATGCCTGCAGGCGGAAGGAATTAAAGATGTTTTCGGGGTGATCGGCAGCGCCTGTATCGACATTACGGATGCCATTGCCCGCACACCAGGGATGCGCTTTATTCCAACAGCGCACGAACAAGGTGCGGCCTTTGCAGCAGATGGTTATGCGCGGATGACAGGAAAGCCTGCGGTCTGCCTGGTGACTGTGGGACCGGGGGCCACCAATGCCCTGAGCGGGGTGGCCCAGGCCTTCATGGAGTCCTCCCCTGTAATTCTTATCTGTGGGGAAGTAGCCTCGACTGTACGGGGAAAAGGGCGCTCCAACTGGCATGAGATTGACCAGCTCAATGTGTTCAAACCGATCACCAAGGCTGCCGTAAGCTTGGATCGGGTGGAACGGATTCCGGAGCAGATGCGGCAGGCCTTTAGGATCGTCACCTCTGGCCGTCAGGGTCCAGTATACGTAGGAGTGCCCAGGGAAGTGCAGACGGCGCTGAGCGATGTCCCAGTTCCATCCCCAACAGATTTTCGGGCGGCTGCCAGGCCGCGCGGGGACGCTGTCTCTATCATCAAAGCAGCCAATCTCTTGCATAAGGCCAAGAATCCGCTGGTCTTGGCGGGCGGGGGTGTAATTTGGTCAGGAGCACGGGAAGTACTCCTTAAACTAATGGAACTTCTGGCCATTCCGGGGGCTGCCACTCCGTCCCATAAAGGAATAATTCCGGACGATCATCCCCTGGGACTTGGCCAGTTGGGGCATACGGGTTCACCCCCGGCCCAAAGGTATGCCCAAGAGGCGGACCTGATTCTGGCTATTGGGTGTACTTTCTCGGAAACCACAACTGATCGCTATGGGTATCACATTCTGCCACGGGAAGCCCGTATCATTCATATTGATATTGACCCGGAGGAAATAGGGAAAAGTTATCCGGTAGATGTGGGGATAGTGGGGGATGCCCGTGCTGTCCTGGAGGATATTATCCGTGAATTGCACAATCGGGGTCTGGTGCCGCCCAATTTGTCCTTACACGGTCGCGTGCGCAGAATCGCTGAACTGAAGGGTTCGTGGCGGGACCAACTGGCAGCGCTTGCGGCCGAGGGTGAAGGCAAGATCCGGCGCGCTCACGTTATAAAAGCAGTGCGTCAGGCCTTAGAACGCGATGCGATTGTGGTGAGCGAGGCTGGTGGTACTTGTTCCTTTACCCGTTTTGCTTTCGAATGCTACCAACCCTATCTGATTCCGGGAGATTTCTCAGCCATGGGCAGCGGATACTGTATGTCCCTGGGTGCTAAGGTGGCATATCCGGAAAGGCAGGTTCTAAGCATTAGCGGGGACGGAGCGATGATGATGGTTCTGTCCGAGATCTTTACCGCGGTCGAGAATAACATTCCCTCAGTGGCCGTGGTAATTCATAATAATATCTACTCCAACATTAAGCATAAGCAGGAAGTGCTCTTTGACAAGCGTTTCATTGGGGTTGACCATGCTTATCCCAGTCTGGCCCAAGTGGCACGGGACTTCGGTGCCTGGGGGGAGAGCGTGGAGCAGGTGGGCGATCTGCTGCCCACGATCCAAGCGGCTCTTGCCAGCGGCAAATCGGCGATCGTAGAGGTCTTCATAGACCCGAATGACCGTGTCCCTCCTAGTAAGACGTATAAACGCTGGGTTGAAGAAAGACAGATGCCTGTAGTATAGGGACCCCGCCCAAGATCCAGAGTGGGGTCTGGAAGGAGGCATACACATTGTTTGAGGCAAGCTTGCAAGGGTTAGCTCAAGTTTTTGTCTGGCCCAATGTTGGGTTTATGCTCCTCGGTGCAACCATTGGTATGATCGTGGGCTTTATCCCCGGTCTGGGTGGAAATTTTATGCTGGCCATGATGATCCCCTTTGTCTTCGGGATGGATCCCTACGCCGCCTTTGCTCTGCTCTTGGGCGGACACGCCGTAGTCCATACGGGCGGAGCTATTTCTGCGCTCCTGTTCAACACTCCAGGCACCGGGCCTAATGCGGCCACATGCTTTGACGGCTACCCGCTGGTGAAGCAGGGTCAGACCGGGCGGGCCATGGGTATTGCCATGGCGGCATCTGCCTTTGGCGGAGTATTCGGTGCCCTGTTAATGGTATTTATTATTCCGATCGTGCGCCCAATTATTATGGCCTTTGGACCACCGGAATTCTTTATGATGGTTATGGTGGGGGTCGCGGCCTTGGCTTTCCTGGGTGGCAATTCCGTAGCGAAAGGTTTAGCTGTGGGGGCGTTAGGACTGCTGATGTCCATGGTTGGGCAGGATCCATCAACCGGGGTTGTGCGTTATGGTTTTGGCAGTTTGTATTTGTGGGACGGAATCAATCAAGTGTTAGTGGTCATCGGAATCTTCGCCGTCAGTGAGATGCTCGAGCTCGCACAGCAGGGAGGTTCCATCGCCGATACTCACGGTGGTGCTAAAGTAAGTGGGGGGGTGCTGACAGGCATCAAGGATGTGTTCCACCACTGGTGGCTTAATCTGCGTTGTGCAGCGATTGGGGGTATTATTGGGGTCGTGCCGGGGCTCGGGGGAGAGGCTGCCAGCTTTCTGGCTTACGGCCACGCCGTCCAAACGTCTAAAACGCCCGAAAAATTCGGTAGCGGGATGATCGAAGGTCTGATAGCGCCTGAATCAGCGCACAACTCCAAAGAAGGAGGGGCCCTGATTCCCACTGTTGTTTTCGGAGTACCCGGAAGTTCAGGAATGGCAATATTATTAGGGGCCTTTTTGATTCTCGGGTTGGCCCCAGGACCGAAGCTCTTATCTGAACACCTGCCTTTGGTATTCAATATGGCCTGGACGATAGCGATTGCTAATGTGGTCGGGGCCGCTCTCGGCCTGATGTTGGCCAACCAGATGGCGAGGCTGACTTATCTGCGCAGTTCAATCATTGTACCCTTGATCCTGATGTTTGCCGTATTAGGAGCTTATGGCACGCATAATAGCATGGGGGACATTCTGGTCGTATTTGTTTTCGGGATTACGGGTTATTATCTCAAGAAATATCACTACCCGAAGGCACCGCTAATCATGGGTTTGGTCTTAGGTCGTATGGCTGAAGTCAATCTGAATATGGCCTGGGATCTGTATGGGATTTCCTTTATGACTCGGCCAATTACTCTAGTGTTGTTCGTCATTCTCATAGTCACAATCGTTTACCCAATCATCAAGCGTATGCGGGCTTCCCGGAAGGGAGGAAATGTTCATGTCGACGCGATTTAAGGGAGCGGTGATTTTTAATTTCCTTTTCATTTTGGTCTTCGCTGTGGCGATCGTGATAGCCATCGGTTACAATTCACGGGCACGGCTGGCTCCGTTGGTAATTTCGATACCTGGATTAGCCGTTACCGTAGGCCGACTGGTGGTTGAGCTCAAAGGCAAGGATGAGAAGAAAAGCAAGAAGGACGAGAATCAGAAGGACAGAGACGCAGAGACGGCTGAAGCTCAGAAGAGAGACTCCGGAACCGGTGAAGATCGTGAGCAGGATTCGGGAACGGCTAAAGAACAGGAAAGAAAAGATGCTGACACGAATATGACTGAAGCAGGGGACAGCGGGACTGTGTCTGAAGTCGATAAGATCAAGCCTGCGGCCAAATTCTCTGAGTTAAACGCTTTCCTCTGGGTGGGCGGGTTGCTCGTTCTTCTGTTTGTGGTCGGTTTTCTAGCGGCAATCCCAATATACCTTTTCCTTTATCTCAAGGTGCGGTCACAGGAGAAACTCGTGTTTACTATTATCTTTTCCCTGGTGTCCTGGGGAGCGCTCTATTTCTTTTTCGGCATGATTTTGCACATCCCCCTTTATGAAGGGATTATCGCCGAGACTTTCTTTTGATTTAGGGGACGATGACATTGAGGTTAAAGGGTCCGTGGATAGCTCTTCAGCATCGCAATTACCGTTTGCTTTGGTTTGGCAACACCTTCTCCCAGTTGGGTGACCATATGCAGCAAGTGGCCCAGAATTGGCTGGTCTGGCAAATCACAGGCTCAGTGACAGCCCTGGGCCTGGCTGCGTTTATCGGGATTATTCCGCGCCTGGCCTTTGGTTTTTTTGGCGGCCCGTTTGTAGATAAATACAACCGCCGCCGTTTGCTGGGCAGTACGCAGTCAATCGCTTTGTTTTTTTCAATGGCTTTTGCAGTTACAGTGTCACTGGACAGAATCGGTTTTCCGCTAGCTCTTTTCTTCATTTTCACTCTTGAAACCACTCAGATTATTAATCAAACCACACGTCAAGCGTTGCTGCAGGAAATTGTACCCCGGCAAGATATTGCGAGCGCCATCTCCCTTAACGGTACGGGGAATAACTTGGCCCGCATTGTGGGGCCTGCGATAGGCGGAATGCTTATTCCCCTCACCGGTGTTGAGGGACTGATGTATATTAATTCTTTAACTTTTTTGGGCGTGCTCGTGGCTGTGTGGCGCATGCACATACCGGCACAAAAATGGAGGCGCAAGCAGGCAGAAGAGGGTGGATTCCGTGAGCGCCTGTTGGAGGGATATCTGTATATCTGGCGCAACAAAAGCCTGCGCATGCTTATCTACTTAGGGATGGTGTCTGCCCTTCTAATCGTGCCTGTTATCAATTTGCTCCCTGCCTATGTTGACAATATTTTGCACGGCGGTCCCCAATTCTTTGGTTTTCTCATGGCTGCTTTTGGATTCGGAGCTGTACTTGGGGCCATGAACGGGCCCGCAGTCCGGGCTAGCATCGGCGGAGTGGTCACCCTTCTGGCGGCAATGCTGCAGGGGATAGTATTTATCCTCCTTGGATTAACGGCTGCCCCGTCATTGGCCTTGGTTCTGATGTTTACCCTGGGTGCAGCCACGATTATTTATAACAACAGTGTGGTGACTGCGATGCAGTTAACAACCGCTCGGGAATATCTGGGCAGAGTGATGGGGATTTATCTCATGCACAAGGCGGTGACTGCCGCCGGGGCTATGCTGCTTGGAGCGGTGGCAGGTTTTGTAGGGGCAGACCGGGCCTTCATCATCAGCGGGATTCTCTATTTATTTCTGGGTGCCGGGGTCCAGTACGCCAACCGGGATTTGCAGGCCCAAGCCTTAAGCGCCGCCGTGCCGGGCACAGGCAAAGGGCGCAGACAGTAAGGATAGAAAGGAGCAAAAACTTGGCTAAAATCACATTTAACGGACATGCGTGCATAACAATCGAAGATGGGGGTTTCAGGGTTATTATCGATCCGTGGCTGAGTGGCAACCCTGTGGCTAAGCTCAAAGTAAACCAAGTTAACGTCAATGCCGTGCTCGTAACCCACGGGCATTTTGATCACATGACAGATGCGTTGGCTATTGCCAAACAATGTGATGCCCCTATTATCGGAACTGCGGAGCTAGCCGGCTTTTTTGAGGCACAGGGGGCCAAGACCCATGCGATGCATATCGGGGGCAGCCATCAGTTCCCGTTTGGCTGGGTTAAGCTGACTCAGGCTTGGCATGGCTCAGCGGTCATGACGGATCAGGGAACGATTTATACCGGATCACCCTGCGGCTTCCTCGTAAAGTTAGGTGACAAGCTTATTTATCATGCGGGGGACACCGGATTGTTCAGCGACATGAAGCTGATTGGAAGCCTAAATAAAATCGACCTCGCCTTGCTTCCGATCGGGGACAACTACGTGATGGGACCGGATGATGCCGCCGTGGCTGCTGAGTACGTCGCAGCTAAAGTTACCGTGCCGATTCACTATAACACTTTCCCCTTGATCGAACAGAACCCCTCGCGCTTCAAGGATTTAGTAGAAAGCAAACAGGCCAATTCTGTTGTAATCCTTGAACCCGGAGATACCTTTGAATTTTAGCACCAGAATTATTCGGGCAGAAAGGAGGCCACTATGAACCCAAACCAATCTTTCGAAGTAGTAGGTAAGTCCCCGCTCCGTGCGGATGCCAGAGATAAAGTGAGAGGCAAGGGCGTTTACATTGACGATATGAGACTCCCGGGCATGCTCTATGGCAAGGTTTTGCGCAGCCAATATGCCCATGCCCGCATCTTAAGGATTGATACCACTGAGGCGGAGAAATTGCCAGGTGTTAAGGGAATAGTCACCGGTGAGGAACTTCCTTTCTTGCATGGAGAATCTTTCCCCGATGAACCGTTGTTGGCCCGGGGCAAGGTCCGGTACATGGGGGAAGGTGTAGCGGCGGTGGCGGCGGTTGATGAGGAGACTGCGGAAAGGGCCATTGGCCTAATTAGGGTTGAGTACGAGGAACTGCCTGCTCTCTTTGATCCGGTTGAGGCCGCCATACCAGGGGCTGTGCGCATTCATGAAGAGATGGAGTCGTACAAAGGAAAGCCTTTGGTCAAACCGGTTAAAGGCACCAATATCATAAATCACGTCCAGTTCGGGCAAGGGGATGTGAATAAAGGTTTCGCCGAATCTGACCACCTCTTTGAAGACACCTTTACCACCCCGGCCCAGCAGCATTGCAGCATTGAACCCCACGGCTCCATCTGCCAAGTGGACCGAGATGATCATCTCAGCCTGTGGACCAATAATGACTCTCCCTACCGCTGCCGGATCGAGATCGCGGATGCGCTGCATATTCCCATGACCAAAGTGAGAGTGATCAGCGCACCATATGCCGGAGGGAATTTCGGTGGTAAAGGCGGGTTGAAAGCAGAAGCCTGTGCCATTGCCCTCGCTTGGAAAATGAGGAATGTTCCGATCAAAGTGATATATACCCGGGAAGAGGAATTCTGTTCCTCCATCGTACGCCATCCGTCAGTGATTAAGATTAAGACCGGTGTCAAAAATGACGGCACGATTCTTGCCCGCGAAGTCACGACCTACTGGGCCACAGGTGCGTATGCGGAAAAAGGGCCGACAGTTTCCCGCTTTGGCGGAATCTCCTCGGCTGGACCGTATAACATCCCGAATGTTAAAATTGACGGCTATTTGGTTTACACCAACACCCCAGTGGCCGGGGCTATGCGCGGGTACTCCGGACCTCAGACTTCCTGGGCTTATGAATCGCAAATGGATATTATCGCAGATAAACTTGCTCTTGACCCCTTGGAACTCAGACTGCGCCATGCCTATGAAGACGGGGATATTCATACCACGACCGGACAAACCATTCATGCAGAAGGCTTGAAAAAATGTCTGCAGGAAGTTGCATCCAAGATGGAGTGGAACAGCAAATCCTTAGGTCCGAATCAGGGTCGGGGGATAGCCTGCATGGAGCGTGCTGTCAAGACTCCTTTTGGCTCGGCGGCGTTTGTCAAGATTAATGAGGATGGGACTGTTGATATCCTCAGCAGCACCACGGAAGTGGGCCAGGGCTCTGAGACGATTCTCCGGCAAATTGTGGCGGAAGAACTGGGTGTCCCGTTAAATACGGTCAGAAAAGCGACTCCCGATACCGCTTATACTCCGTATGATGCTTCCACCACGTCTAGCCGTTCCACATTCCACATGGGCAACGCCGTTAAAATGGCAGCCGCAGATGCGAGGCAGCAAATCCTGCAACTTGCGGGCAAGCTGCTCTCTGCGGACCCGACTAATCTAATGCTCACGGAAGGCAAAGTCTCGGTTAAGGAAAATCCGGAGAAGGTCATGCCGGTGGCTGCAGTGTTGGGCAAGAGCTACGGTTCCAGTGGCACCGTGCTTGGCCGGGGCTACTATTTCCCGGAGATGCCGGAAGGGCAGGAAACGTATTTTTCTTCCCAAGTGGTCTTTTGGCTCTTGGGAACTCATGGGATCGAGGTGGAAGTGGACCGCAAGACCGGCGAGGTCAAGATCTTAAAAGTATTTGCTGCCCATGACGCCGGGAAAGCCATTCACCCGGACAACTGCAAAGGACAGATCCTGGGGGGCGTGTCCATGGGCTTGGGATACGCAGCCTATGAAAACTATGAATTTAAGGAAGGCAATGTCCTCAATCCGTCATTTCTTAGTTACAAATTGCCTACTGCCGTGGATATGCCCGAAGTGGAGCCGATCATTATCGAACAGGAGCATCAAGACGGCCCCTATGGCGCCAAAGGAGTGGGGGAAACGACCAATGTACCGCTACCCCCGGCCTTGGCCAATGCTATTTATGATGCCGTCGGCATCCGAATCAAGAGCCTGCCCATTACTCCGGACAAGATACTGGCGGCTTTACAGGAAAAAGGGGAGGGGGAGAATAAATGAAACTGCCGGAGTTTAATTATATTGCCCCACGATCCCTTGCGGAAGCATGCAGCATTTTGGAGGAAATGGGCGGAAAGGCTGTGGCAATTGCCGGAGGGACAGACTTGATGCAGCCCCTTAAGGAAAGTCTCAAGCGTCCGGAATATCTCGTTGACCTAAGGGGTATACCCGGGCTTGATGGGATTCGTTACGACACGAAAGAGGGACTTACCCTTGGAGCGATGGTTTCTCTAAGGCATTTAGCCGCAAGCAAGGTCGTCAAACAGACTTACCCGGTTCTGGCCCAGGCTGCTTTGGAAGTGGCCACAGCTCAAATCCAGGCCATGGGGACTGTGGGTGGGAATCTCTGTCAGGACAGTCTTTGCCTTTATTACAATCGGTCGGCCTTATCGAAAAAAGGGTTGGAACTCTGCTTGAAAGCAGGAGGGGATGTTTGCCATACGGTCAAAGGGAGCACAAAATGCTGGGCCACGTTCTGTAGTGATTTAGCACCCGTGCTTCTAGCCCTGGGAGCAAAGATTAAGATAGAGGATAGTCAAGGACAGCGCATCATGCCCCTGTCAGACTTATATTCCGGTCACGGCCGACGCCCCCTTACCCTTAAACCCGGACAATTGCTCACCCACATTATGATTCCTCCGGTGTTTATCTCCGACGGAGCGGCCTATCTCAAGCTGCGCGTGCGCAAAAGCATAGATTATCCGGCTTTGGGCGTAGCGGTCAGCGTCAGGGCAGCAGGTGCAGGGCAGAAAATTGGGGTAGCGCTTACGGGAGTGGAGAAAAAACCTCTGCTCATTGAAAAAGACATGGCACAAGGGCACAAAATTGGCGAGGAAGAAATTAACGAATTGGCAGAACAGGCTTATGCTGAGGCCCATCCCCTTAACAATTTACGCGATTTTACTCCGAAGTACCGTAAAGAAATGGTTAGAATTTATGTGAGGTCAGCTATGCAGCAAGCTCTGCACTTGGCCGGACAGTAGGAGGTGCCACATGGAAAAAATCACTCTCAACGTAAACGGGGACAGTCATGAACTAAATATCGAAGTGAATCAGACTTTACTCGATGTCTTACGGGACCAACTGGGCTTGTTTGGCACGAAGAAAGGGTGTGATTCGGGAGCCTGCGGGGCATGCACGGTTATTATCGATGGGGAACCCGCCTTAAGTTGTATGACCTTGGCCATTCGCTGCCAAGGTCAGGAAATTATTACGATTGAAGGGTTATCAAAGGAAGGGGAACTGCATCCGTTGCAGGAATCGGCGATTGAGCACGGTGCCGTGCAGTGCGGCTTTTGCACCCCAGGTTGGCTGTTGTCAGCCAAGGCTCTATTGGATGAGAACCCGGCTCCTTCGCGCCAGGAAGTCCAGGCCGCGATCGCCGGCAATCTCTGCCGTTGTACCGGATATAAGCAGATCGAAGATTCGATAATCGCGATCGCTAATCAGAAGTGAGAAGCGGGAAGCCAGAGGTCAGAAGTCAGAAGTCAGAAGTCGGAAGTTTAGAGGTGGGAGAGGCTGTCGGGGCTGGAAATTGAGTGTTTGCCTGAGTGAAACAGAAATTTGAGGCAGGGATTGGGGGTGAAAAGTTGGGATAATACTTGCGCCAATTGGCACTGTTCGTTCCCCTATCACAGACTTCAAGCGGGAAGCTTGGGGAGAAGTGGTATCTAAGATTCATCTTAAAGAAGAAATGACAGTTGGCCTTAAGGGGCTGAACGAATTTAAACATGTAATCGTTGTATTCTATATGCACCAGGCAGAGTTTACACCGGAGCACGATTTAGTGCGCAGGCCGCGCGGCCGTTCTGATATGCCGGAGATTGGCGTGTTTGCTTCGCGTACGAAACAGAGACCCAATCCGCTGGGGATAAGTACGGCTAAACTAATTAAAGTTGAGGGCAGCACCTTAACCGTAAGTAACTATTATTTAAAAATAGGCAAGGCAGCTTGCCCAAAGGCTTTTAGGAGAGAAAAGTGTTCAGGTTATGAAAGCGAAAAATGTAGAATGAATGTACGCAGCCGCATTTGCCAGGTTATTGTTCGGGTAATGAAACCCAATGTTTCAGTAGTGAAATAGGATCAATGCTCTTGAGTTAGCCGGTTTGCACCGAAGTGCGGGTCGGCTTTACCTTTTGCTTGTTAATACTGACAACTCGGAGCCTAAAGTGAGCAGTTCACATGAAAAAACTCGTATTTGGTACAACTATTGCTTATTTCTGAGAGAGGGAGGGAGGGAATGAAATGCCATATAAGGATTTACGTGAATACCTGCAGGCACTTGAGCAAAATGGCCTGCTTCACCGTGTCTCCAAGGAAGTGGATAAGGACTGGGAGGTAGCGGCTGCTGCCCGGGTGTTGTTCCAAAAGGTGCCCTCTGCGCGCCGTCCGGCAATCATTTTCGATAAGGTAAAGGGATTTAACATTCCGGTAGTGGCTGGAGTCTTGGGGGCGTCCCGGGCGGTATACGCTCTGGCCTTGGAGACAGAAGTAAACAACATTAGTAGGCGTTGGACGGAAGCTCAGAATAATCCGGTCGAGCCTGTTTTAGTGGAGACCGGTCCATGCAAGGAAAACATTCTGACCGGGGATAGCATTGATATGCTTAAATTTCCGGTGCCGGTGTGGACGGTGGGGGAAGACCCAAGTCCGTACTTGACGTCTCCGTACGTTGTGACCAAGGACCCGGAAACAGGGGTAATCAATGTCGGGACTTATCGCGTTCAGGTTAAAGCTTCCGATCGCGTCGGCTGTATGATGAACTTCCACCAACATGGGCGGCGGAATGTGGATATGCATAATCGTTTAGGAAAGCCAACCCCGGTAGCGATTGTCCTCGGGACTGACCCGACCATAGGCTTGTGTTCGGTTGCCCGCATTATGTATGGCGTCAGTGAATACGCGATCGCCGGTGGTTTGCGTGGCAAGCCGGTAGAACTGGTGAGGTGCGAAACATCTGATCTCGAAGTTCCGGCTACGGCCGAGATCGTGATCGAAGGAGAAATTGAGGCGAATACCCTCGTGCATGAAGGGCCGTTTGGTGAATACACCGGGTACATGGGACCAGATGGGGATGCGTATGAGATTAAGATTAAGGCTATTACCTACCGTAACAATCCCGTTTATCAGGCGTTTATCAGCCAGATGCCGCCGAGCGAGAGCAGTTTGATCCGCAGTGTAGGTCGGGAAGCCGGTCTATTCAAGGGCTTGAAAGAAGATCTGCATTTACCGGTGCAGGGCGTACGCTTAAAGGAAAGTGGCGGGGCCGCCGCTTACTTGGTGATTTCTGTTAAAAAGGAAGGTTCCGTAGGCTTGACCAAACAAGTGGCTTGGGGCGCGTGGGCCATTGATCCCACCTTGGGGAAATTCACGGTGATTGTCGATGATGACATTGATATCTGGGATGATTTTGCAGTTGACTGGGCGATGTCTTTCCGGGTTCAGCCTGCCAAAGATTGTATGATTGTGCCGGACACTGCGTCCGTGCGTCTTGATCCGTCGACAGCTCCGGCAGACGAACCGCAGCTCACCCATAAACGGGCTAGCGGATCCAAAATTTTGATCGATGCCACCAAGAAACATAGCTATCCGCCATTGGCTATCCCACCGCTGGAACACCGCGAACGGGTAATGGCTGCTGCTGATCTCTATGGATTTAAGGACTTAATACAAAACTAATTTACGCATCGCGATTTCCCAGATGAAGGGAAGTCTTAAAATTCAAATAAAGGAAAGGAGCTTGCAGGGATGACGGAAACCGCAAAAAACGACATCAAGAGTGAGATAACGTATCAGGACTTACGGGAGTGGATTGAACAGGCTAAAAAGCTGGAAGAACTAAAGGTTGTGGAGGGAGCCACGTGGGAGCAGGATATCGGGATGGCTACGGAAATGTTGCACCATTCCTCCCCTTCACCGGCAGTTGTCTTTGACAAGATTCCAGGAGTAGAACCCGGGTATCGGGTCATTACCAATACTTTTGGCGACAAACGCATGAACATGACGTTCGGCTTTCCGACCACTATGAGTAAGGTGGAACTAAGTGTTGCCTTAAATGACAGGATGAAGAGTCTGACACCGATCCCCAATAAAGTGGTAGAAAACGGGCCGGTCATGGAAAATGTCTTGATGGGGGACGACATTAATATTCTGAAATTTCCAACTCCTCTCTGGCATGAACATGACGGTGGTCGCTATATTGGCACCGGAAGTTATGACATTACGATTGACCCTGATGAAAACTGGGTCAACCTTGGTACTTACCGGGTGATGGTACACGATGAGAAGCATTTGGGCTTCTACATTTCCCCTGGCAAACATGGACGGATTCACCGGGATAAGTTTTTTGCCCGCAATCAGCCTTGCCCGGTTGCTGTAGTGGTGGGGGGTGATCCCCTGCTTTACCTGATGGCCTGTAATGAGGTGCCCTATGGAACGAGTGAGTATGAACTGGCCGGGGCCCTGCGTGGCAAGCCATACGAAGTAATCGAAGGGAGGGTGACCGGTCTGCCCATCCCGGCCAACGCCGAGATTGTCCTGGAGGGATTTGCCTATCCCAGCGTGCAAAAGATGGAGGGACCGTTCGGGGAGTGGACCGGTTATTATGCCAGCGGGGAACGCGAGGAGCCGGTGATTGAAGTAAAAGCGATCTATCACCGCAACAACCCGATTATTTTGGGCAGCCCGCCTAACCGTCCCCCGGATGAATTGGTGCGTTATCGCTCCATCGTGCGCTCCGGTCTCTTGAAAGAAGAGTTGGAAAAGGCCGGGGTTCCGGATATCGTTGGGGCTTGGGCGCATGAGGTTGGCGGGGTGCGGATGTTCGTGGCCGTGTCAATTAAGCAGCGCTACCCTGGCCACGCCCGCCAGGCCGGACACATCGCCGCCATGTGCCACGTGGGGGCGTACGCAGGCAAATATATTGTAGTGGTTGATGAAGACATAGATCCTTCGGACTTGGGGGCGGTGATCTGGGCCATGTCCACCCGTTCCGACCCCGCGGAGTCAATTGATATCATCAAGCGGGCTTGGAGCACGCCGCTTGATCCCCGCATATCTCCTGAACAAAAAGTCCAAGGAAATCACACGAATTCCCGGGCCGTTATCGATGCCACCAGACCGTGGGAGTGGCGGGAGGAATTTCCGCGGGTGAATTACCCAAGCCCCGAACTGGCTAAATTAGCCCGTGAGAAATTCGGATACTTACTGGGCTAGGATGTTAGTTAATTTCCCCTAAATTGCGTTCGAATTTCCCACTCAATCCTGAGTATTCTTTGGAGTCAGTCTCTTCCGGCGAACACTCCACCGGACTGTTCGTCTACAGCGTAAAAAAAGGAATGTGCTTTGTTTGACTGCGGGCAGCCGCCAAAGCGTTAAAGAATAACGTAACCGCGTGTTGTGTCATCGTGACACACGCGGCGTTAGTCCCTCCATGGACTAACGTGTTGATGGCGTCTGCTTTTCCACACTCAAAGTCGCACCTTGATTCATCGCTGCGAAGGGATTCGCTTGGAAATATCGAACGCTGTAGGACTCATTTAGGTCAATCAAGTAACTTTTGTCGGGTCAGTCCGATAAAAATAGGGTCTTAGACATTAAATTAGAGTGAGGGGGGTATAAAATGTTCACCTCAAGAAGGTTCCGGAAAAACACAGCAGTGGCGGTTTTACTTATTCTAATACTCTTGCTGGTTGCCGGATGTGGCAGTACCACTGCTAATAAAGACAACAAAGATACCGCGGGCACGGCGGGAAAAACCGTTGATTTTCCTACGAAGGATATTACCTTCATTGTGCCGGTTTCCCCGGGCGGGGGGTATGACACGTATTCCCGTCTTTTGGCCCAGTATATGCCGAAGTACCTGCCAAAACCTGTAAATATTATCGTTAAAAATGTCCCGGGCGGAGAATGGAATATTGGCATCGGAGAACTTGACCGTGCGAAACCGGACGGCTACACCATAGGCATCTTCAATATTCCCGGCAATGTGGTCAATCAGATCATGGGTACAAACTATGATTTGAACAAAATGACCTGGATCGGCCGGGTCACAGACACGGTTTATGTGGGCGCGCTTTCGCCCAAATCCAAGTTTAAGAGCCTCGAGGACATGAAAAAAGCCGACGAAGTAAAAGTGGGAGTAGTCGGGCTTTCCTCCACGGCGGGCTTGGGATCATTAATTGCCTTGCAGGAAATGGGGATTAAGGCCAAGTATGTTACGCATCCCGGGAGCTCAGAGGCTGTGATGGCTGCAATCCGTGGAGATGTGGATTATGTCCAGTATCCTTATCCCACTTTGAAAAAATTTGTAGTAGATTCACAGCAATTAAATCCAATCGTCATTTTCTACCCGGAGCGCCATAAAGCACTTCCTGATGTTCCTACCATTAAAGAAGTAGGGTACAGCCAACTCTTGAATGTGGTCAAAGCGGATTATCTGGTAGGTGGGACGCCGGGAATTCCACCCGAAGTAGCCAAAATTCTGCGGGATGCTTTCCAGCAGACGATGAAAGACCCCGACGTCATAAAGAAAATGGATGAATTCGGGCAGCCGGCCCATCCGGCCACAGATCAAGAGGCTGCGAAGATTATCGAAGATTCCCTCAAGATATTTGCCAAGTATAAGGATTTGGTTGCGGAACATCAGAAGTAGTTTTCCCCTCCTCAATTTAGGTGAGCCGGAATGTCCTTCCGGCTCCTCTTGTTCCTCCGTTTCCTAAGGTTTGTATAGTGGGAGGTTATGTGTATGGTCGATATATTACAAGGCTTAGCGGAATTTCTGGCCTGGCCCAGCCCGTTATTCATGGCCCTGGGCGCACTATTGGGCATGCTCTTTGGCTTTATCCCGGGCTTGGGGGGTGCCCAGGCTCTGGCCCTCTTAACTCCGGTAACCTTTGGCATGCCGTCCAATCAGGCGATGGCCATGATGATTGGGGCCATGGGTGCCGTTCCCTTTGGTGGTTCAATCAGTGCGATTCTGATCAATACCCCGGGCACACCCCAGAATGCAGCGACAACATTCGACGGGTTCCCTTTGACCAAGCAGGGGAAAGCAGGCTATGCCCTCGGTGCCAGTGCCAGCTCCTCTGTGATGGGTGCCCTGTTCGGGGTCATCGTCTTAGCTGTCCTTATTCCTCTGGGCAAGCCGGTGGTCTTGGCTTTTTCCTACCCGGAATATTTTATGATGGCCTTGATGGGGATTTCAGTCATTGCGGTGGTCTCACTGGGCTCGATCTGGAAGGGCCTGGCAGCCGGGGTTTTGGGGCTGATGCTCTCCACCATCGGCTATGATCCGGTCACAGGCTCAGTAAGATTTTCCCTGGGGATTGACTACTTGTACGATGGTATTAAGATAGTCCCAGCCCTGATCGGACTTTTCGCTATTTCTGAAAGCCTGGAAATGATGATTAAGGGCAAAGAGCTGAATGCCGGCAGCAAAGCGATAGGTAATGTCGGCAGTGGAGTCTGGGAAGGGATTATGGCAACTTTTAAGCACCGGTGGCTGTTTATCCGCTGTTCGATCATCGGAGTAATTATCGGGATCATTCCGGGTGTTGGCGGTTCGGTTTCTAATTTTCTGGCTTATGGGCACGCTGTGCAAACGACCAAGGACAATCCCCATTTCGGTCAGGGAGATGTCAGGGGTGTAATTGCTCCTCAGGCATCAGATACCGCCAAAGATGGGGGCGCGATGGTGCCGACCATCCTCTTTGGAATTCCGGGAAGCGTTGAAACAGCCGTTCTCTTGGGCGCTTTGATTTTACATGGCCTGCAGCCTGGGCCCAAGCTGCTCTTGGATAATCCGACGATTGTCTATGTCATGATTTTTGCTTTAGTGGCCAGCAATGTCCTGGCCGGGATACTTGGAATTCTGGGAGCTAGGTATTTGGCAAAGCTGACATTTCTTCCTGTCAAGCTGATCGCGCCCGTAATTTTCGCCTTGGCGTTAATGGGTGCCTATGCCACTAACGGGATCCTGGATGATGTGATATTGGCTCTGGTGTTCGGGGTGATCGGATACTTCATGAATAAATTCGGCTTTACCAGAGTGCCGTTGGTCATTGCTCTGGTGCTGGGCACCATGCTGCAGCAGACCTATCACCAAACTATTATCAGCATGGGTTGGCAAGGTTTCTTTATGCGACCGATTTCCCTGGGAATATTTTTAGTCACTGTCGTGATGCTGGTTGTGCCTTTCATCAAAGCGCGCCGAGCGCGTAAGGAGGGTGTAAGGTATGAAGCTTAAGGGTAATGCCATTTTCGAGCTCTTCTTATTGGTGCTCAGTGTGGCTATGTTCTTCGTATCCTGGAGTTATAATCCCCGTGCCCGCTTTATTCCCGAGATTCTTAGTGTTGTGATGTTTATTCTGGCAATGCTGCTTCTATTAGGTGAGAATGTGCCGTCTTTGCAGAAACGGATGGGCTTCATGCGGCAGAAAGGATTTTTTACAAATACCGGATCTGCAGGGAAGATTTCTGAGCAGGACCAGGGCGCAGTGACAGATAGTGGTACGGAAAAGGAGACGGAGCCTGTCTCCGAAAGTGACGCTTCTCTTAAGGAAAACTTAAAGTTAGTACGGCTGCTTCTCTGGCTGATTGCTTTTGTAGTAATGCTCCGTTTTGTAAGCTATCTAATTACGGTGCCGGTGTGGCTGCTTCTGTTTATCAAGGCTGAAGGGGAACGGTCTTGGCGTCAGTCAGCCCTGGTGGCAGTAGGTATGGGGATATTTGATTATGTGCTTTTCACTGTACTTTTACGGGCTACGTTCTAGCCAGTTTGAGATATCTTTGACAACTTTCGCAGGTATCTTTGCGCTTTGGCTCACTTTAGGATGTTCGCTTAATATTTATCTGATATCCGTAGATACTTTGATGTAGAGAGGGGTAGGGTGATGGACGAAAGCCTGCTGCGCCAGGAAGTGGCTACCTGTATCTGCTTGTTGGAAGGTACAGGACTGATGGATTTCAGTGGCCATGTCAGCGCCAGGATTCCAGGTACAGATGAGCTATTTATTAATTCCCGGGACCAGGGCAGATCCAGTATTAAACCGGGAGATCTCTTGAAATTAAACCTTGATGGGGATGTAATCGAGGGTAAAGGACGTCCGCCCGTTGAAGTGGCGATTCATGCCGCTGTTTATCGTGCGCGCCCGGAGGTGCTGGCCGTGGGTCATATCCACCCGTTTCATACCGTCGCGCTCAGTTCCGCCAACAAAGAGTATGTTCCAGTAATTTATCATGGGGCCATCTTCGGCTCGAGGGTTCCTTTCTATGATGACTGCCGCCATGTGAACAGCAAGGAGCGCGGTGAGGCGATGGCAGCCGTCTTAGGCCCCGGAAAAGCAGTGATTATCAGAGGGCATGGGGCGACCTTGGCGGCCGAGAGTGTAAAGGGAGTATTTCTGGCAGCGGTTTACCTCGAGGACAATGCAGAACATCTGGTACACGCATACAGCATGGGAGAACCCAGGGTTCTGTCCGCAGAGGAGTTGGCCGAAGGGCCCCGCATCTGGACGGAACTGCAGTTCAACAAGGTATGGAATTATTATCTTGATAAGACGGGAGTCATTTAGACTCCAACCTATGCACCAAAGCGTTTTTCGGGATAGGCAGCTGATTTAGGAGGGCTGAAGGGAATGAATGGCGTAGATCCAAACGGCAATCGGTATGGCTCAGACCTGATCGTAGAGCACCTAAGCCAAATGGGCATTGACTATGTTGCTTTTAATCCGGGAGCGACCTTCAGGGGCATTCATGACTCCCTGGTAAGCCGCCAAGGGACGGGTGGCCCACAGATTATTGAATGTCTCCATGAGGAGATTTCAGTCGCGATTGCGCACGGCTATGCCAAAGCCTCCGGCAAGCCTATGGCTGTTCTTACCCATAATATCGTAGGGTTAATGCATGCAAGTATGGCAATATTTAATGCCTGGTGTGACCGGGTACCGATGTTGGTGCTGGGGGGAACCGGGCCCATGGATACTTCCAGCAGACGACCAGGCATAGACTGGATTCACACGGCTTTAGTCCAGGGTAATCTGGTAAGGGACTATGTCAAATGGGATGATCAACCCTATAGCCTGGCCGGAGTGAAGGAATCGCTCCTACGCGGTCGCCACATTAGTGTGGCTGAGCCGCAGGGGCCGGTTTATATTTGTTTTGATGTTGGGATCCAGGAGCAGGAAGTGAGTGGGGTTCTTGATCCGGAAGCGGGAGTATTGGCACCGGAAGTGGGAGTGACGGCAGCTACGGGAGTCACAGCAGTGGCGGGAGTGACAGTGCCTCCCCAGATTCCGGGGCAGGTTTTGCAGGAGATCGCCCGCCTGTTAGTGGGAGCAAGCAATCCGGTGGCAATCGCAGATCAGGTAGGACGCCATTCTGAGGCTTTTGAAGCGCTCATCCAATTAGCCGAACTTCTCATTATGCCGGTAATTGAACCACAAAAACGAGTGAGTTCGCTTAATTTCCCCACCGAGCACGAGCTGAATCTGAGCGGACTTAATACTCAAGTTTTGCAAAAGGCAGATTTGGTATTGGCATTAGAAGTTGATGATCTTTATGGTGTTCTGCACGAAGGTAAAGGCTCCCAGACAACCGGGTCAGTATTGATACCTTCGGGTGCCAAAATAATCAGCATTGGGCTTAAGGAGATGCAAAAGAACAGTTGGGTCCAGGGCTATCAACGATTCCAGCCGGTGGATATGGTTGTAAGTGCCTCTGTAAGTCAGGCTTTGCCCGCCTTGGTCGGAGCTTGCCGGGATTTAACCGAAGAAAAGAAAGAGAAAATCGGGCGCGAAGAAGGGTGGCGGCTAGAGAAACGGGGACGGTTGGCTGAGATCCATCGTTCTCTGAGGGACGGCTGGCTGATGACGGCACAGGGGGATGGCCACAGGGATCATATCACCAGAGCTTTCTTGGCTTTACAGGTCGGGGAGATCCTTAAGCAAGAGGATTATGTACTAGCAAATGGCTCTTTGAAGGGTTGGGTGCAGCGGTTGTGGGAACTACGGCAGCCGCACCAGTGGTTGGGAGGGAGTGGGGGCGCGGGGTTGGGCTATGGGGTGGGCGCTACCTTAGGATCAGCTTTGGCTTACAGGGGCAGAGACACTATCATTGTGGATTTGCAGGCTGACGGAGATTTCTTGTTTACCCCTTCAGCTTTGTGGACGGCTGCCCATTATAAGCTGCCGGTGCTGATCATTATGGATAATAACCGGGGCTATTATAATTCCGTTGATCACCAAAGCAAGGTAGCAGCAAGGAGGGGCCGCTCCCAGCATAATGCTGCTATCGGTACTCTGCTTGAAGATCCACAGGTAGATTTTGCTGCGTTAGCCCGCTCCTTTGGGGTATATGCAGAGGGACCTGTAACCGATCCAGCCCAACTTGCGCCTGCCTTAGAACGAGTTCTTCAGGTGGTGAAAGCCCAAAAGCGTCCTGTCTTGCTGGATACGGTTACCCGCGGGAATATTTAAATGCGTGTGCCTGGCACTTGGGGTAAAGGGGGAAGCATTCGTGCGCAAAACTAACAGACACGGTGCACATGCCATCACCAATCTTTATCGTTATCCAGTCAACCTCGAACACCGGTTGCGCAAACACATATTGGCTGGGGAGTCAGCCTTGTCCCAAACTGCAGTTAACGATTTTTTCTGTCAGTTAATATTGCTTACAGGCGGTGACCGGCACTTATTAAAGTCCTGGCTTATTCAGGCCTGCCTTGTTCTCTATCATAAAGCGTGGCAGGTTGGTGCACCATTGCCCGTGATTCTGAATGAATTGAATCTAGCGTTAGCGTCAGTGACAGAGGAACCCGGTGAATGGGAATGCGCAGTTGAACAGTGGCAGTGCGTACTTATGGGCACAGCCAACTCACTCTTACAGGCAGTTAATGTTCAGATGGACAATGAGCGCTTGGCCGTGAAAGTCAAAAAATATATTTTGGCTAATTTTCACCGGGATTTGTCTGTGCAAGAAGTAGCGGAAGCTGTGCGCGTTGATCAAACCCGTTTGCGCCACATTTTAGCAGCGGAGTTAGGCTTAGGTTTTAATGAGTTTTTGCTGAAGGTTAAATTATGTGAAGCCAAGAAAATGCTTGATAGTACAGACTTCTCTGTGGCTGAAATTGCCAATCAGATTGGTTTCCATGATACCGGATATTTTATCAGGGTATTTAAGCGCTTTGAAGGCACTACCCCAGGGCATTACGCCCGGGACAAACGCCTACAGGAAGTAGCTATCCCCTTAGGGCAAACAGGCGGACGCGACCCGGTTCTGGCGGAGGGCAAAGAAAGAATTCAGAGGGAGAGGGAGGCCTGGATCTCAATCCTTGGCGGGGATATCCGAATTGCCACTTCGTTTTGTGAGAATTTATTGAAGGACCTATATAATGAATTCCAGGACATAGACTGGCTCAAGATATATGCGCTCAAGCTCTTGGCGGTTTTTGCCCGTAAAGGTCTGCAAATCGGGATCCCAGCTGAAGACTATTTGAATAATATGGCCGCGATCCAAGGGCAGATGCTGGGCATGAAGGGCTGTACGCAAATATATGATTTTATGCGCGGAGTGGTCGGGCACTTGCAGCAACTGGTCATCCACCACTACCATGAAGATGCTTTTCGGGTCGTAGAAGCAGTGAAAAAGTATGTTCAGCATAACTACAGCTATCCGCTGCAATTAGGAGATTTAGCGCGTTTAGTTAATTTTAGCCCTTATCACTTAGCCCGCTTATTTAACAGAATGACGGGCCTGACCTTATACAATTACATTACGTACACGAGGATTGAGGAAGCGAAGAAGCTAATCTGCACAACTGATTATTCCCTCGAGGAGATAGCGGAAAGGGTGGGTTATCAGGATAGCTCACACTTTATGACCGTATTTAAGAAAAAGGTTGGACAGCCGCCCCGCAGGTTTGCAGAAACTGCTAGCCAAAGCGATGTTTACAGAAGCTGATTTCAACTGCATCTCCGTCCTTAAGTGCTAAATGCTCGCGCAGTTTAACAGGTGCTAAGATTTCGATGAGATCCGCCGGATAGTCTGATATCAGGGGAATGACAGCAGCCGCCTCAACCCCGCACACTTGGCCTGGCAAGAGCAAAGCCGGGCAGAAATCAGGCACAGGGGGATTAAGAATTAGCTGACCGCTCCTAACCAAAGTTTGCCACTGGTGTGCACTTGAACCTGCAACCCGCACATTTAGCGTACCGGGAATAGGTGTGAACCCAGCGAAGCCGGCACATTGTTCTTTGACCCAATCCAACTGTGTAAAAAATATTGCTTGGTTGAGTCCCGATTGCACGATCCCATGCAGGTGCACGGTGCTTTTTTCTTTCATTTCATTTTCCTCCTTTTTATGTGTTTCATTTCTTGAACATGGCTTGCGCTCAACTACTACTTGTTACGTGAAAGGTTTCAGGTATGAAACAGGATGTTTCATACCTGCACCGATATATCTGAATTGTCTGCATTATCTGATAAAAAATATCTGGTTTCTAAAAGGATGTTTCACCGTTTAGGTATCATTATCAAACACTCACTCTGGAAAACGGACGTTTGAGAACTAGATTAATCAATTTGGTACGGTAATTGCTGGTTAAAGCTAAATAGATAGAAATTATTTCCTGCGCGCTAAGTCATACTAGAAACCTTTGAAGATTCGGGATAAAGAGCACCAACTAAGTTAATTCGGAAGGAGATGGTTATTAAAATGAAGCGTATCATCATCGGGATCTCCGGGGCCACGGGGGCTACCTACGGGGTGCAACTGGTTGAAGCGTTGCATGCCGTCGGGGAGTGTGAAACTCATTTGGTGATCAGTCCTTGGGCGGAAAAAACAATTGCCCTGGAAACGAAATACAGCCCGCAACAGGTAAAGAGGATGGTTACATTTTATCACGATTATCGCAATCAGGGGGCACCTATTGCTAGTGGATCATTTGGGGCTGACGGGATGATCATTGCTCCGTGCAGTATGAAAACTCTGTCTGCTATTGCACACGGGTATGCAGATAATCTTATAGGGCGCGCTGCCGATGTCATGTTGAAGGAAAGAAAACGCCTAATTCTTGTGCCACGGGAGACCCCGCTCAGTGAGATTCATTTAGAAAATATGCTTAAGCTTACCCGGGCCGGAGGGATTATGGTACCCCCCATGCCGGCTTTTTATAATCATCCGGCCAGTTTAGATGATTTGGTCAAACATCATGTATCCAGAATACTTGATCTGCTCGGCATTGAGAATACCCTGACCCGCCGCTGGGGTACTGCCTTTGTTACCGGCAGCGACCAATCGGAAGTGTTAAACGGTTAAACAGTTTAAAAAACAAGGAGGGCTTTTGTTCATGACCAGGAAAAAGATGGTGTTGCTGTGGATTTTAATTCTGTCTCTGATTATGCTGTCCGGTTGCGGAGGGGCTAACCCAACTGCCACGAATCAAAGTGATACGGCCGGTAAAGAGCCTTATCTTATTGGCGTGCTCACTGCGCAGACAGGGTCAGCCAGCTGGCTTGGTGATGGAGAACTCAAAGCCGCGACCATGGTAGCCGAACAAGTAAACGCGGAAGGTGGAGTGAATGGACATCCGCTGAAAATTGTACCATATGATACAGCCAGCAGTCCGGAACAAGCGGTTAAAGGAGCGGGTAAACTAATCGGGGATGGGGTTGTAGCCATTGTCGGGCCTTCCTTGGTCGCGGAGAGTAAGGCGATTGCTCCCCTGGTAAAGGGCCAAGGGCCGTTAGTGTATTCCCTTTCCGGCGGGTACCGCCCGGAAAATCCCTGGATGTACGCAGCAAGTGCTCAGACCGAAATCATGCAGCAGACTGTCTTGGATTATTTCAAAGCCAAGGGAATCACGAAAATAGCTCTCTTAGCAGCCACTGATTCCACCGGTCAGGAAGCGGTGGATTCCCTGAAAGAATGGATGGCCAAGGACTCCGCTTTTACCTTGGTCGCACTGGAACGGGTGAACCCAACTGATATGGATGTGACAGTGCAGCTCAATAATATCAAAAGCAAGGAGCCCCAGGCCCTGATCGCCTGGATGACCGGCAAACTGGTGAATGTGGTTGCCAAGAATTTTTATCAACTTGGATTGGAGATTCCGTTAGTGGTGTCACACGGTAACCTATCATACACGTTTTTGGACGGGATTCAAGGATTTGCGCCGAAAAACCTGTTGATGCCGGCGACCAAGGATTTTGCGTGGAAGTCCCTGGGAGAAAATGACCCGCAAAAGAAAATAAATGAAAAGCTGCATGCGGATTATAAAAACAAATATAGCAAAGAAGCGGATTTTGGCCCGGGCGTGGCCTATGATGCGATGAACCTGATTGTTAAGGGTTTGCGCCAGGTTGGACCGGATAAAGAAAAACTGCGCGCTTTCCTGGAGCATACGAAAAACGAGCCTGGGGCTACGGCTATTTTCAATTTCTCCGCCGATGATCATCGAGGAACGGGACGCAAGGATACCGTTACACTTCAGGTCAAAGAGAAGCAATTCTTGTTGGCAAAGTAACAGGGGGGATGAGGCCAGATGAATGCTTTGTGGCAGATGGTAATATCCGGTGTCACCAGTGGTAGTATCTATGCTTTGGTAGGGCTTGGCTTGGGGATAATTTACAATGTCAGTAAGGTAATCAATCTGGCCCAAGGAGAGTTTCTAACCTGGGGAGCCCTCTTGCTCATCAGCTTTACGGGCTGGGGAATTCCTCTGGGAATTGGAATTGTCTTAGCAGTTATCATTACGGCTGTCATCGGCGTCCTCTTTGAACGTTTGGCTATCCGTCCGGCCTGGAAATCCTCAACGACCGTCCTTCTGATTGCGACCTTGGCGGTTTCGATTGTGTTCAAGGGGATTGCTATGATCGGATGGGGCAAGGATCCTCTTTCAGCCCCATCGTTTTCGGGTGAACAGCCGGTCAGAGTCGGGCAGACCGTTATCGCGACCCAAGTGTTTTGGGTTATCGGAGTGTTGGCCCTGGTTGCCGGCTTAAGCTGGTATTTCTTCAACCGGACGATGGCAGGCAAGGCAATCTTGGCTGTCGCAGAAAACCGGGATGCGGCCGCTCTGGTCGGAATTGATATTAGGTTGGCAGTGACAGCCGCTTTTGCCCTCAGTGCTGCAGTGGGTGCCTTAGCAGGGGCGGTAATTACTCCAATCACGTTTGTGACCTATGACAGCGGCACAATGATTGGTCTGAAGGGATTCATAGCTCTCACTTTAGGCGGGATGGGGAGTATCTGGGGTGGGATTGTAGGGGGAGTTGTGCTTGGGTTGGTCGAATCCTTGGGGGCAGGGCTTATTTCCGCTCAGTATAAGGATTTGCTGGCCTTTATTCTCCTGATTATCGTTCTTTATGTAAGGCCGACCGGTATCCTTAGTGGGAGTGGTAAAAGGATTTAGGGAGAGGATAACATGAATGAAAGGGTAAGAAAAAACGTCCTCGAAGGTGCTTGGTGGGGCTGGTTGGCCATCATTGCCCTCTTGCTTATTCCTTACCTGGGGGTATCGAAACATTTCCTTAACTTACTTACTCTTACAGCTATCTTAGGGATTGCTGTCTTGGGCATGGATCTACTTATGGGGTTTACCGGCTTGCTTTCCCTGGGTCAAGCTGGCTTTATGGCTATTGGGGCCTATACTTCCGGCATCTTGGCTGTGAAATTCGAATTGTCCCCGCTTTATGGCTTATTAGTTGCCCAAGTCCTGACGGTGGTTATTTCCCTCATGATTGGGAGAGCGGTCCTGAAGCTAAAGGGTTATCACCTGGCGATTGCAACCCTGGCGTTCAGTGTGATTATGGAACAATTATTGATCAACTCCCGTGATTTAACCGGTGGCCCTTCGGGTCTGGCCGGTATCCCCTTTTTTGCCGTGGGCGGGCTGACGGTGTCCACCGGCGTACCTTTATATTATTTAACGATAGGGTTGGTTTTGGTCATTATTTTCCTTCTCAAAAATCTGACTTCGGTGCGTGTGGGGCGGGCATGGCTGGCAATTTCAGGGGATGAGACGGCAGCAGCTATGTTGGGCGTAAACACCAGTAGCTATAAACTTCTGGCTTTTGTGTTGGCAGCCTGCTTGGCGGCTTTAAGCGGAAGCCTCTATGTACATTACATGCGTTTTATTTCCCCTGATATGGTGGGTATGCAAGCTTCGATTAATATTACGGTTATGACTGCTTTAGGGGGACCGGGGACATTGTGGGGTCCTCTGCTCGGAGTAGGCCTGCTCACATTCCTGCCGGACTTTGTCTCTTTCACGCAGCAGTTCCAGCTTATAATTAACGGTTTGGTATTATTTGTGACCATCGTGTTCTTTCCCAAGGGGATATCAGGTTTGCTTGTCTATGTTTATCATTGGTCAGTAAAGCGCATCTTCCGGTTAAAAACCTATTCGGAGGGAGGGCAAATAGGCAATGAAGCAAGACATTCTGTCAATAAATGAGGTCAGCAAGCGTTTTGGCGGTTTGCCGGCTGTGGACAAAGTCACCCTGCGCGTGGGTAAAGGGCAGATTAAGGCTTTGGTTGGTCCGAATGGTGCGGGTAAGACCACTTTGTTTAATCTGATCACAGGGGCATACCCGGCCAACGAGGGCAGGATCGAGTTTGCGGGCAAAGATATTACAGGGTATCCACCCCATCTGGTAAACTCGTACGGCGTGGCTCGTACTTTCCAGATATTGCGCCTGTTTGATAAGCTGAGTGCCCTCGATAATGTGAAAATAGGGTGCCACCGCTGGACTAAAACCGGACTGGTTGGCGGGTTTTTGTTGACGTCTAAGGTAAGGCGCGAGGAAGAGTTGGTTAGGGAAAAAGCACTTTCCTGTTTGGAAATGGTTGGACTGACTAAAGCCGCCGGGCAGTTGGCAGGAAATCTGCCGCTGGGCCAGCGTAAACTTTTAGAAGTGGCCAGGGCTTTAGCCAGCCAGCCGGAATTGCTGTTATTAGATGAACCGGCAGCCGGGTTAAATGACAGCGAGACGAACGAATTTTTAGGAAGGATTCGCAAGATTAGGGAAACCGGGGTTACCGTTTTGTTGATCGAACACAACATGAACTTGGTAATGCGCCTTTCTGATGAGGTTGCTGTGCTTAATTACGGCAAAAAGATCGCCGATGGCAGACCGGAAGATATTCAGAATAACCCGGAAGTAGTTTCCGCTTACCTGGGAACGAGGGGGTTGGAAAGTGCTAAGCATTGACAAATTATCGGCAGCCTATGGCAATGTTACTGTCCTGACGAGGGTCTCGCTTAGCGTAAAAGAGGGGCAGATCGTGACCTTGATTGGGGCCAATGGGGCGGGCAAGAGCACTTTGATGCGCGCTGTAGCGGGTCTGCATAAGCCCCTCTTTGGAAAGGTTGTTTTCCAGGGGGAAGATGTTACCGGCTGGAAGGCCAATCGGATCGTGAAAAGGGGTCTGTGCCTGATCCCGGAAGGAAGGCAGCTCTTCAGCGGGTTAAGCGTCATGGATAATTTGCTTCTGGGCAGCCTCGGGCAAATGGGCAAGCAGAGTCCCAGATCAGTGCAGGAACGGCTGGAGCAGGTGATGACGACATTTCCGCGTCTGCGTGAGCGGACCAACCAGTTAGCCGGTACGTTAAGCGGCGGGGAACAGCAGATGCTGGCTATTGCCCGGGGACTGATGGCCAATCCGCGATTTGTGATGTTGGATGAGCCGTCCCTGGGTTTGGCACCTTTAATCGTCGAAGAGATATTTGCTTTGATTCAGAAGCTAAACAGCTTAGGGGTATCGATCCTGCTGGTGGAACAAAATGCCTATGCAGCCTTGGGGATTTCCCACCGGGGGTATGTGTTAGAGAACGGTTGTTTGGTGAAAGAAGGCGAGGCTGCTGACTTGCTAAATGATGAGGATATCCGCTATCACTATCTGGGTGGGAAGGCTGGATAGAGTGGTTGCCATTTGGGCTAGATATCTAACCTATAGGTGCTTAATACCTACAGGTCGCAGACATTCTCTTGCCATGAGAGTGGAAGGGTTATAAACTTTTGGCATAGAATGGGGGAGCCATATGGAGAGCGCGGTATTAATTGGGGTCATTTCGACTCATGCTCATTTAACAGCTTTGTGTCGTCAGGTGGGACAAGTGGCCGGGCTAAAAATAATGGTCTATGAGGGGGCTTTGGAAAGTGCCGAGCCTGGGCTTCGCTATTTCGAAGACAAAGGGGTAGAAGTTATTGTATCCACCCGCGGCAATTCTATCTTTATCAGGGAACAAACTGCGATACCGGTAGTATCTGTACCGGAAAATAAGTTTGACATCTTTTATCCCTTGGCCAAGGCAGCTAAAAGGTACGACCGCAAGCTTAGGTTGTTTGTTTACCGCCAGGCTCCGGTTGATTTTGCAGATATTTTTGAGCTCCTGGGTTTTGAACCGAATGTGGTTGTGTTTAATCATGCGAATCATTTGGAAGGTATTCTTGAAGAACTTCAGGGCACGGATGAGGTCGTGATCGGTGGGGGGTTTGTCTGCCAGGTCGCGTCATCCCTGGGGTTCATTACCGAGCAGGTGACGATTAGCAAGGAGTCTTTTCTAAACGCTTTGGAGTCAGCCAGGGGGCTGGCTCTGGCCCGCCGGACGGAACGCAAGGAAAATTTGCGGCTCAAGGCAATTCTGGATTGCTCTTATGAAGGGATAGTGGCCACAGACGAGCGCGGGATCATCACTCTTTTTAACCGGGGCGCGGAAAATATTTTTAATACGAAAGCAAAAGAAGTGCTCGGACGGCATTGTTCCGAGGCTCTTCCTTCAGCTAAACTGCAGGATGGGCTGGTAACCCAGGAACCGATTATCGGGGAAATCGCCCAGGTTGGCAATGCCAAACTGGTAGTTAACCGGGTGCCGATTATCAGCGGGGAGGAGATTTCCGGAACGGTGGCCAGTTTCCAGGGGGTTCAGTCCATTCAGGATGTGGAGGAGAAAATTCGTAAAGAGTTGGCAATTAAGACCCAGGATATCCGGTACAATTTCGCGGATATCCGTGGACATAGCAAAGCGATATACTTAGCGGTTGAACAAGCAAAAAAATATGCAGGGACAGAAGAGACAATTTTGATTCTAGGAGAAAGTGGAACGGGTAAAGAGTTATTTGCGCAAAGCATACATGGTGTCTCACACCGTAAACATAAGACCTTTGTGGCTGTAAACTGCGCCGCTATCCCGGCTACATTGCTCGAAAGCGAGCTCTTTGGTTATTCAGAGGGATCTTTTACCGGTGCCCGCAAAGGTGGGAAGGCAGGTCTGTTTGAACTTGCTCATGGGGGCACGCTCTTTCTTGATGAAATAGGGGAAATGCCGCTTGAGGTGCAGGCTAAACTGTTGCGCGTGATTCAGGAGAAAGAAGTGCGCCGGATTGGTGGGGATCGCGTAGTCCGGGTTGATGTGCGCATCATCGCGGCCACGCACCGGGATTTGCGCGAATTGGTGACTGCCGGAAAGTTTCGGAACGACTTATTTTATCGCCTAGATGTCTTGCACTTGAATGTTCCGTCCCTATGGGAGCGGCGTGATGATCTCCCGTATTTGATCACGGAGATTTTGAATAAGTGTTCCGAGGCTTCAGTAAGACAGAAAAAGATAATTACTTCCATCATTACGGCCAAGAATGATTATTCATGGCCCGGTAATGTGCGGGAATTAGAGAATATTGTACGGCGGTTGGCCGTGCTAATTAAAGGCTTAAGTGAAAGTGAGGCCTTGAAGCAAGGGGAAGAGATGTTTGAGCAGCACTGTGGCACCCAGGTGTTGGTTTCTTCGGCTCGCAGCACTTCTTCAATTCAGGTCGAGGTCGAGGGTACCTTAAAAAAGATTATTAATAATGTGGAAAAACAGATTATCAGGCATACTCTGCGCCATAGTGGTGGGGATCACGGAAAAGCTGCGAGCGCTCTGGGTATCGGACGCACCACACTTTGGCGTAAACTTGGAGACCCAGGGAACGTACCCCGGGTCATTGAGAGGAAAGACCGAATTCCGAGAGTTTCGCGGTTCAATCGCAAGTTAGAGGTTCTTTGAGAGGAAGAAGTTAGAACTCGAGTAAGGTCGAAGGGGTCAAGTATAATACGAGTTTTTTGAGATATCCAGTAAAATGCGAGTTTTATCGTAAACGCTAGCAAGGACGATACACAAACTGTCCCGCGTTAGCGTTTTGTTGTTTGCTCTTTGCCAAACTCTTGTAGATGGATATAATAGTTATCAATAGTTCACTAGTTGAGTCTAGCTAGGAGGGTTGCTATTGTGATTATAGGATTTGGTTTTGGCAGTCCACTCGAAAGTTTGCTCATGTTGATCATAACTTCCGTGCTCAGTTACTTGATCTATCGGGCCTGGCGCAACATGGGAAGAAGGAATTACGATCATGCCGACGAAAGAGAAAAAAGACGGGCTTTGTATGTGGAACAACGGCAACGGGCCCGTGATATGATGCGGGAATGGGATTTGACTGATGAAGAAATTGAGAGGAGACTTGATAGGGAAGTGAAGTAGATGTCAGCAAGGAGGCTCGTTAAACAGCGCAAGTTCATAGGTATTCCGTTTCTAATAGTAGAATAAGGATAATTTTTCTGGTATTATTAGAATGAACATTCTTTCTAGGAGGAAATAATGGAAAAGGCTCGTCTCAGACCTGACGAAACACGGCAGAAAGTAATGGATACCGCCCGTAAACTGTTTGTGCAAAGAGGTTATTTTAATACTTCAATTCCTGACATCGTACGCACTTCGGAAGTAAGCATAGGCTCAATTTATCACCACTTTGAGAATAAGCAAGAGTTGGCGAAAGAATTGTATGAGGAGACGCTGCGATCTTTCGTACAGGCAATGCACGGGCACACGCTTGAGTTAACCGGTACTGAGGCTAAACTTAAGGCTTTGGTGCGGTACTTATACATTCTTTGTGAGGACGATCCCCTTAAAATGGAATACATGCTATTTATGCGTCACGCAGAAATATTTCCTGAACATGTGCCAATATGCCTCTCTGAACCGTTTGCCGCGGTCACTGCCTGGATTAGGGAAGGAATGCTTGCGGGCGAAGTGCGTGAGGGGAGTGCGGAACTAGCGGCAGGGGTATTTATGGGTGCTGTCCTTAAGGTCGTTGAACTAAGGATCAGAGGAGTGTTAAAACAAAGCTTGCCCGAAGTTTTTGAGGAAACATTTACTCTGGCCTGGCGCGCAATTCATAAGTAGCAGGCTTTCCCTGTTCCTTATGGATTATGGTGAAAGGAAGTGATGGTATAAGCCGGTTATAGAAAGAATGTTCATTCTAGTGAAGGTATTTAATCTATGACGATTCGGAGTCGAAACACGCGTAAAGAGGAGGCAATTCAAGATGTCTAAAATCACGTTCGGTGCAATCCGTCGACGCAACCAGCGCACTTCCTTTTTTCTATTCCTTATTTTGTTCATCTTAATGCTCTTGTCATTGATTCAGAATCCATGGTACAAAGCCCCTTTGGAGTGGTACTTTATCCCGGTCCTGGGGGTTATCGGCGCCTTTATCCTGCCCGCTAAATTCGGCAGGCATTATTGCGGCCAATATTGCCCAACTAGTTTTATTGCTGATGGAATCAATCCGGTGAACAAGGCAGGCAGCATCTTAAAGTCAAGGCAATTGCGCAAAGCCTTTGTAACACTGTTTATTGCCATTTTCATCATTACTTTTAGCCCATGGAAAATGGGTTTACCCCCATCTATGTCTCAAACTTATTGGGCAGCAGCCTTTACGAAGCTTTGGATTTTGTGGATCATCTGTCCATTTGTTATCGCCTTTCCTCTCATTCTGATTCTGGCTTTCTGGAAAGGCGGCCGGACATGGTGCAATTACATTTGTCCCTGGGGGGCAATCGGCGTAGCCCTTGGGTCCCCGCAGCTGCAGGTAACCACTAAATGTACAAGCTGTAAGGCCTGCACTAAAGTGTGCCCTCAACCGGAAGTCTTAAAAGGAGCGATCGAGCACCAAGGGGGTCAGATTGATAAGAATTGTCTCACTTGCCTAAAGTGTGTAGATGTTTGCCCTGCTCAAGCTATTGAATGGCTAAAATAGTAATTTGGGGCCGCATCCACCAAAATTCTATGGTTTCTGGCAAAATATCCTAGTATAATGTAATCAGTAAGAAGGAATTTCCTCAAGTCCGGCATCAACTCTGGAAAGAATATTTCTGGTCTCAAAGCTACTGTTTGTTGACAACTGGTGGGGTACCTTTGGAAACCCTGAAAAAGTATATCGAATCTCAAGGGGAAAAGAGGTGAGAATGTGCAAATTGTTAACGTAAAGAAGACATTCAGTAAACCCGACTACATCTATCTGTCTAAAATTGGTTTTGTCAAGATCAAAACCCACCGGGAGTTCCCAGCAGAGGCTGTAACACGTGTCAATGTCAAATACCATGGCTGCAAGTGGTATGCGAATCTAACCGCCGAAATACCGGATTCAGTGCCTGTGGAAGATTCCGCTAAGGCGGTGGGCATAGATGTTGGTCTAAACTACTTTGCAGTTCTCTCCGACGGAACGTTTATTGATAACCCGAAGCACTTCCGCCAGATGGAGAAAAAACTTGCCAAGGCACAGCGCAGGCTATCCCGCAAAAAGAAAGGTTCACACAACCAAGGGAAAGCGAAGGCAACCGTAGCAAAAATTCATGCTAAAATAGCGAATCAGCGTGGAAACTTTCTCCATCAAGCCAGTGTGCGGGAAGCGATTTGTTCTAGTTGATCCCAAAGGTACATCGCAAACCTGCTTGTGCGGAGAAAAAGTGCCGAAAGACCTAAGTGTCCGTGTGCATGAGTGCCCGGCCTGCGGATTAGTGATGGATCGGGACTGGGTAAGTGCCAAACTTATTCTGGAGCGCGGGTTGAAAAGCATCGCCTAAAATAGATTTCTTGTAGGGCGGGAACCGCCCGAAGTTACGCCTGTGGAAATCGTGTAAGACCTGAAACTAAAACTGAGGGCAGTGGTTGATGAAGCAGGAAGCCGATGCCTAAGTTACGCTAAGAAGCCCCCGCTTCTTAGCGTAGCGTAAGCGGGGGTGGTTCACTTGACCGCTAGAGAAAGCTTTCGTATACTAGAAATAAACAAGAATTATAATAAGTTAGAGCTAAAAGTAAAGTAGTGTGGGCGAGTTAGATCTTAGGTCGTGTTCAGTTCGAGCTAAGTTCGGGCAATTGATCACAGTATGAGTTAAGTTGAGTAGAGTAGAGTAGAGTAGAGTAGAGTAGAGTAGAGTGGAGCTGAGATGAGCAAGCTGGTGTGAAACAAGCCGTTACTCATTTGAGTGCCGGTTTTCTGTATGTAAAGGGGAGAAGATTACATGGGTGCTGATATCTTACAAAAGATTGTAGCCAAGAAGCAAGAAAGGTTGAATCAGGCGCAAAGCCGGGTGCCGTTAAAAGAACTTTTGCGACGCGTACAGGACGCTCCACAGCACCGACCTTGGCCTTTGGCACCAGCAAGATTTGATGTTATTGCTGAAGTAAAACGGGCTTCTCCGAGTTTAGGGCCAATTCCCTGGGCTTGTTCTCTCCCTGAACTGGTGCAGGGGTATGAACAAGGGGGAGCGGGAGTAATTTCCGTGTTAACAGAAGAGGATTTTTTTCAGGGAACGATTGAGGATTTGGTGAATGTTCGCACTCAGAGCAAGCTCCCCGTCTTACGGAAAGATTTTATCTTTACCGAATATCAAGTGGTGGAAAGTAGGGTCTGCGGAGCGGATGTAATACTCTTGATAGTTGCCCTCCTGGGAGAAAAAGAACTTGTACCACTTCTCAAACTGGCCGCAGAAATGGGATTGGAGATATTGGTTGAATGCCATGACCGGGAAGAAGTTAAAATAGCTCTAGCTGCAGGAGCCAGGACAATAGGAATCAACAACCGGAACTTAAGGACTTTTGAGGTGAGATTAGATACAACTTCCGAACTTATGGAAATGATACCTGAGGGCTGCCTGGTGGTAAGCGAAAGTGGGATTCATACTCCGGAACACGCCGGGCGTGTGGCAGCTGCCGGGGTTAGCGCCGTTTTAGTCGGGGAATCGTGTGTCCGCAGCGGCAACCCTGCGGCTCATATCGCAGCGTTGCTCGCTGAAGGTCGGTCGCGGAAACGTACGTCTTGCTAGGGGGGTGTTCACTTTGGTCAGGGTAAAAATCTGCGGGATTCGTTCCTTTGAGGAAGCATTGATGGCAGTGAATGCCGGAGCAGATGCTCTGGGTTTTGTATTTGCCCCCCATAGCAAGCGTTACGTAGATCCCGTATCTGTGCGTGAGATTACAACCAGAATTTCCCCTTTTGTAGCCAGGGTGGGGGTGTTTGTTGATTCTACCCCTAATGAGGTGGAGAGAATTGCGAAGATTAGTGGTTTGACAGCTGTCCAACTGCACGGAGATGAAAACCCTGAAGATTTCCGCCATTTAAGTTTACCTTTGATTAAGGCTGTCAAGGTGAAAGTGACACGCGGGGAATTCGCGCCAGAGGGTAACGATAGTATGGGCAAGGGTACAGATGAAAATGTTATACAGGCGGGTAAGCAGGAATTGACTGTAGAAATAGGACAAGATTTTGGGATGCAGTTAAGACGGTGGCAGGGGCTGATTCAAGGTATCCTCGTAGATTCTGTTGTATTAGGGCAATTTGGTGGGACAGGGCATCCTGTAGCATGGAATAACTCTGAAGTGCAGAATTTATTTGCGAGTATTAAAGCTCTGGGGATTCCTTTAATCCTGGCGGGCGGCCTTAGCCCGGAAAACGTCAAAGAAGGAATCCTGGCGGTTCACTCTGAGGCAGTAGATGTAAGTTCGGGAGTTGAATTGGCGGGGAGGAAAGATGCCCGGTTAATACGTGAGTTCATCAAGCAGGCGCAAGAAGCAGCTAAGATTATTAGGTGAAAAATCAGTTATCGGCTTGAGCCAGAGCGAATCTTCTCAGAGATTTCTTGAAGAAGCCTAAAGGACTGATTAACACTGGCTGTACCATCGGCATTGATTAGGCAGCAGCGGGAAGGGGCCAGCCAGGAGCGGTCAAATATTAGTTGTTCATCAAGGCCGTGTGTACCCAGGTACTCCCACAGCTTAAGCAGGCGGTCTGTGAGCGTATCTGCGGTTTCCGTTTCCAGTTCCGAGGTGAGCGTGGGCGTGATGCCCCAGGCGATGATTCCTCCTTTGTGCAGAAATTCTTTGACTTCATCAAGATAACGCACCAGGATATGCCCCCAGCTAAAGGCATCTACAGAAAGGATATCCAGGTCAGCGCCAAGGAGAAACGACCAGTCAGGATTGCCGCAGAGGTGTACCCCTTTAGGACCGGGAAGCTGGGCCAGAAAAGCGCGGTATTCAGTTTGTGCCAGTTCGGAAGTATAGGCGCTAAAAGAGTTAAATATCATTTCCAAACCGGGTTCATCCAGCCACACGAAAGGGTCGGGATGAACCTTTGCTAATTCGTGGTATTGCCAAGTTATTTTTTGTCTAAGAAAGTCGTACAGGATTTCGCGCACGAAGTCATTATAAATCATGGGCTTGAGGTCTTCATCACAGATTTTTAAGCCAAAACTAACCGGCCCTACTGTCTGGCCCCTGATCATAGAATATTTAGACAGATCGAGATCCAGGAAAGCGCGCAGGGCCACGGAAAACTCGGGTGAAAGGGCGAAGGACGATGGAGCGGCGCTGGTTGCCAGGTATTCGTCCAATTGAGCGGCAAAAAGTTCGTTGGAAAAACGAAGAAGCTCTTTGTCTTCATCTATAATAATCCCTGGGAAATGTTCGGCGAATTGAGCATACATATCCTCTTTGAAGCGAAAGCGTGGGAGTTGAGGCCAAAATGGAATGTCCAGAGAAAGAGATAATTCCAGAGCTTTGTCTAGGTCGGTATGGGGCAGAATGCCCATAGCTGTGGTTAAGGCTTTGCCAGGTAACATAATGTTGCTCCTTTCCGATGCGCCTGCCATAAAGCAGTGCACTAGCCTCTATGTTGGTAAAAGTATATCAGAAAGCGGTATCTAAAGCCGTGACCTAAGTCACAACCGTGATAAAATTAACTTTTATAAAAGATTCCCCCGAACGAATCCTGCGATCGATCTTGCGGGGCTGCAGGACAACTTGCACGAACAACTAGACTGTGTGCGAATGGAAAACATTCATGGTTTTTATGAGCTGAACGAAAAATTTCATAACATTATTTTTACCCTTGCGAGCAATGAAGTCTTACTGGAGTTGTATCACTCTCTCTGCCGCTCTGCCCGGCCGTTAAGGATTTTGACATCGGCCCAAGGCCGTAATCTCATTCACTCGTACGAAGAACACCTGCACCAGGTAGAGGCGTTGAAGACTGGGAACTGGAACAAAGGGAAAGAGGCTATACAGGAGCAAGAGAGAAGGGCACTTTACTCATTGGATTTGTTATTTGTTCACTAATTTTATAAGAAAGAAGGAAAGTTTAATGGAAATCAGAAAAATTGTCACGACAATGGAGGAGACTTACATCGAGGGTTTCAAACAAGCTAACAAGCCTGTGCGGGTGGCGGTCGCCGCGGCTGTCATCAAAAACCCTTTTGCCGGTCAGTATGTTGAAGATCTGCAGCCACTGATTGACGAATATTCAGCTCAACTCGGGCGCATGCTGCCTGATAAGGCTTTACAGGCTCTTGGTCTTAGCGGGGAAGAGTGTGAAGGTTATGGTAAAGCGGCTTTGGTAGGGTTAGATGGTGAAGTAGAACACGGCTCAGCAATTATTCATACCCTGGTCTTTGGCAATGAGTTTCGTCATGTATGCGGCGATGCCAAAACTCTTTTGCCGTCGGCAGAAAAACGGGCACCTGCAGGTGCGTCAATTGACTTGGCTATTAAACATAAGATGGATGCTAAAATACGTTCTCATCATATGAGCTAAGTATCAATACCAGCTCGGGACAAAGTTATTCAGCTCACTACAAGTTCCCTAATTTTGTTTTACCGCGTACCTTTGACTCCGGTTTTTCCCTTGAACTGCTACTAAAGGATGTGAAAATGGCAACATCTCTGGCCAGGGATAACAAGGTGCCTGTTTTTTTGGCCTCTGCAGTTGAACAAATTTATGAGGCAGCGTTACGGTCAGGAGATCCGAACCTAGATCATACGGAAGTTGTAAAATTCCTGGAAGGGATAACGCATCAAGTCTTAAGCTAGGTTTTAACAAGTCGTTCCGTTTCGGGTATTAAAATTAAACAAGTCGACATTGTATTTTTAGACAGGTTCATAGGGAAGGTGAGCCTGTTTTTTTGGCGCGCATAAAGATGGGGTGTGGGAAACCGAGAACTTTTTTCAGTGGGGTCACTAGACATAAATGGAAGAATTTATTTCTAAAAATTAAGCAGGGAAAGTCAGGGACTAGCCGAATATATCTTCAAGGTTGCATAATTTTCTGAATTAGGTATTCTAGCTACAGTTAATTTCATTATTAACAGAAAATAAATTACCGTAGGTGGCATAGATGAAGCTAATTCCTTTTCAGTTAAAGCTGCGCACCAAGATTGCGCTTTTGTCTTTTACACTGGTGCTTTTGTCCGTGCTTTTGGCCGGAGTAGTAATTGTTGAACGGACAACCGCTGCCGAGGAGAAAGAAATCGGGATGCGTGCTTTGGCGATAGCGCGTACTGTGGCCGAGTTGAAAGATCTTCAGGAAAACCTGGGTAAGCCTGATGGGGCCAAGGCAATTCAACCTATCGCTGAACGCATACGCTTGGCTACCGGGGTAGAATACGTTGTCGCCTTCGATATGGATCGGGTAAGGTATTCTCATCCACTTGAAGACCGGATCGGCACGGTGTTTGATGATGGGGATGAGTGGCCGTCCTTGCGCAAACAGGAGTACCTGTCGCAGGCGGTCGGGGTGGCGGGGCCTTCCGTGCGGGCGTTTGTGCCGGTGATGACAGATGAGGGCACACGCCAAGTAGGAGCAGTGGCTGTTGGGATTTTAGTGCCTACCATCACTGAAGCTTTAAGGGCTCTTCGTCTTCAGCTCTATTCCTCTCTTTTAATAGGGGTTATTTTTGGAGTAGTCGGCTCTTTTTTCTTAGCCAGAAATATAAAAAAGAATATGTTTAGCCTTGAACCCCAAGAAATAGCGCGGATACTTGAGGAAAGGGTTGCAATTTTTCAGTCCATGGGGGAAGGGGTTATTGCCGTGGACCGGGAATTTAAGATCACAGTTAAAAATACGGAAGCCCGCCGCATTATAGGTGATCACCAAGGTGAGGTTGAAGAAATATTGCCGCAAGATCCTGTGCGCGCGGGGATCAATGATGCTATGGAAACTGGGGAGACCCACTTTAACCGTGAATTGGCAATGAGCGAAACCCTCGTTCTAGCTAACTTTTTGCCTATAAAGGTGAAGGAGAAAGTTGTAGGAGGAGTAATCACATTTCGTGATAAGACTGAGGTCAATAAAATGGCTGAGGAACTGACGGGCGTCAAAACTTTTATCGAAGGTTTAAGGGTCCAGAATCATGAGTACCTAAATAAACTGCATACCATCGCAGGGCTAATCCAATTAAACAAGCATCAAGAAGCGTTAGACTATGTTTTTGCAGTCACTGAGGAACAGCAAGAAGTGACGCGTTTTTTGAGTAAACACATCTTAAACCCTGCTGTGGCCGGACTCTTACTCGGGAAATATAACCGTGCCAAAGAACTCAAAGTGGAAATGTTCTTTGATCACGATTCTTTTTTGGGCGAAGTACCGGTAAACATAGAAACAAGCACCCTGGTGATAATTATTGGAAATCTCGTGGAGAATGCCCTCGAAGCAGTGGTAAGCCAAAAGCTGCGGGAAGTTCACTGCTATATCAAACAAGAGTTAAACGAACTCGTAATGAGTGTAGAGGACACAGGACCGGGAATATCTCCTGACCTTCAACAGAAAATATTTGAACGGGGATTTACCACGAAAGATCTGGACAACCGTGGTATAGGACTATATTTGGTGAAAACTGCCGTGGATAAGGCAAGCGGCCGGCTGGAACTTGAATCCGGCAACTGGGGCACAAGGTTCCTGGTTAAGCTTCCTATTCATACTATTTAAATTCGAGGGGGTAAGAACGATGGGTCTGGTCGATCTGGTAATGGTTGAAGACGATCCGATGGTAATGGCTGTAAATGAAGGCTTCATTGAGCAGATTGGGGGTTTCCGAGTTGTAGGCACAGCCAGATCCGGTCAAGATGGCTTGCACCTGATTAAGTCACTGCGACCGCGTCTGGTTATTTTAGATATTTATTTACCTGATATTGATGGGGTCCAGGTCTTAAAAGATATCCGCAGTTCCGGTATTCCAACAGATTTCATCATGATTACTGCGGCCCATGACGTTAAGACTGTACAGGATCTTTTGCGCTTTGGGGCAGTCGATTATATTATTAAGCCGTTTAAGTTTGAACGGTTAAAGCTAGCCCTGGAAAAGTATCGAAAATATATCGAGAAATTAGCAGATAATGGGGCTATTGACCAAGAGGAATTGGACAGAATCATGAGTTTGAATACCCCCGTGATGGAGCAGAAGACGAACAGCGGGATTGAAGAAAATTTACCCAAGGGTCTGCGCACACTCACTCTTAACCAAGTTCTAAAGTTTCTGTCCGAGGGAGGGCATGGTTTTTCAGCTGAGGAAGTTGCGGAGGGAGTTGGATTAGCCAGAGTTACAGCCAGGCGCTACTTAGAGTATCTTGAAAAGATGGGTAAGGTCCGGCTGGAATCGCGTTACGGATCTGTGGGGAGACCTGTTAATAAGTATAAAGTTCTGTGACCGAAATGACCAATAATATCAAAATGGCCAAATCGTTGTGTTCAATTGTGAATGCGCTTAGAATAGTCTCAACTATCAGAATATAGTGAAGCTCAGAATATAGTGAGATTTTGTTTTAGAAATTATCGGCATACTGTATTCAGCAAGAGGTAGATGGTATGGGCAGAAGATTTATCATGATTGTAATCGGGTTGTTTTTGCTTACATTATCAGGGTGTGGTTCACGCGTAACTGATGGGCAGCAAATAGCTAAAGGGGAAAGAATTGTCATTAAGTTTTCCCATGTTGTAGCCGAGAATACACCGAAGGGTCTTGCTGCCGAGAGATTCGCTGATTTAGTCAGGCAAAGAACGGGGGGATATGTTGAAGTTCAGGTGTTTCCTGATTCATCACTGTATAAAGACGGAGAAGAATTTGATGCCTTAAAAAATGGGTCCGTGCAAATGATAGCCCCTGCAACTTCGAAAATGTCTGCGCTGTCTCCTGCATGGCAGATATTAGATCTGCCGTATGCTTTTAAGAATCTGGCGAACGTGCATAGTTTAATGAACGGTCCGATAGGTGAGAAACTCTTTACGCAGCTTGAACATCAAGGGATGCTTGGTTTAGCGATGTGGGATAACGGTTTTAAGCAGATTACCAACAGTAAGCGTCCTCTTATCCAGCCGCAGGATTTTAAGGGGCTAAGTTTTAGGGTCATGCCTTCGAAAGTATTGGAGCAGCAATTTGAACGCTTTGATGCGGCGGCCTATCCAATGCCTTTCAGTGATGTTCATCAAGCTTTGGCAGCAGGAAATGTAGACGGAGAAGAAAATACGATTTCCAACATTTATACGCAAAGGTTCGACCAGGTTCAAAAATACTTAACCGTTAGCAATCATGGATATATTGGATACGTCGTGCTTGCGAATTCAGAATTTTGGAACAAACTGCCAGATGAGGTGCGTAAGATTCTGGAAGATACCCTGGCGGAAGTAACTGCTTGGCAACAACAGAGGGCTGAGGAAGTAAATAATAACCATTTGGAGGAGCTTAAAAAACAAGGTCAACTTAAGATACATTTTCTGACTTTAGATGAAGAAAAGTCGTGGCAGCAAGAATTACTTCCGGTTTATGACCGTTTAGCCGAGGAAGTCGGGCCGGATTGGACGGGTATAATCCGTGGGTTGAAGGGAAAAGGGTTGTGAGGTATGAGCGAATTCGAAAGGGGGTGAGGAGGGGCAGAGAGCGTCTGGGATGAGAGAATGGAATAATTTAAATTCAACTGGAGGAGGAGAAAGAATGCGTAGAAACAAGTTTTTTTCAATCATGGTGGTCTTAGTAGTAATGTTATCGCTTACCTTAGCAGGGTGTGGCAGTTCCACTGCCGGTGGAGACAAAGGAAGTGCACCCATTATCGTGAAGTTTGCCCACGTTACAACTCCGGATTCCCCGAAAGGTATGGCTGCCGAGAAATTCAAACAACTGGCAGAGCAGAAAACTAATGGCAAAGTCAAAGTGGAGGTCTATCCCTCATCCCAGCTTTACGGGGATAAAGAAGAACTGGAAGCTGTTCAGTCCGGGAATGTTCAAATTATTGCGCCCTCAGTTACCAAGCTGGTGGGTATGAATCCTCAATTCCAATATGTTGATCTACCCTTCTTGTTCCCGAACAATGAAGCCGTATATAAATTCTGGGAAAGCGATGTCAATAAGAAGCTGATGAATAGCCTCGGTAAGTTTAACGTAATGGGCTTGGCCATGTGGCCGAACGGTTTCAAACAATTTACCAATAGTGAACGTCCGTTGGTTGAGCCCAAAGATTTCAAAGGCATAAAGTTCAGGACGCAAGCCGGAAAGGTTCTGGAAGCCCAATTTACCGCCCTCGGCGCAGGGTCTGCCACCATAGCTTTTGGTGAGACATACGCCGCCCTCCAGCAAGGAACTGTTAAAGCACAGGAGAATACATTCAATAACATTGATACCCAGAAGTATCAGGAAGTACAGAAATATTTAACTGTCTCTAATCACGGCCGCATTGACTATATGATCATTGTGAACAAGACATTCTGGGACGGCCTTCCCGCTGATATTCGCAAAGCTTTGGATGAAGCCATGGCCGAAGCCACTAAATATGAGATTCAGTTGGCGGATGAGCTTGACCAAAAGAGTATGAATAACCTTAAAAATAGCGGCAAAATGGAATTTACGGTTCTGAATGAGGCCCAGTTGGCAGTTTTCCAACAAGCGATGCAGCCGGTCTATACCCAATTTGAAAGTGTAATTGGGAAGGACTTGCTTGATGCAGCCAAAGCTGCAGCGAAAAAGTAGCTTTAGAGAAACTAAAGTTCTGTAAATGAAAAGGGTCCTTCCCGTGAAGGACCCTTCTTAAAAACCGGCCTTATTTAAGAGATGAGATATAGGTGGTGAAAGAGATGAAGACATTTTGGCGGGTGTATGAGTTCTTAGAAGATATTGTATCTGGTGGCCTTTTATTTATTGGGGTAACTGCGATTTTTTACGGAGTTATTATGCGCTACGTCTTCAACGCACCCAAGTCCTGGGTTGATGAGGTATCACAATACCTGATCATCTGGGGGACATTGATCGGAACGAGTGTAGCATTGCGTAATGACCACCATATCAAGGTCGATATGCTCTTTGACCGTTTTCCGTTAAGGGTTAAATACTTTGTTACGGTTTTCGCCCATAGTGTAGGGACTGCATTCAGCCTTTTCCTGGCTTATTACGGGTATAAGCTTGTGGCTTTTGTGCACCGTACCGGTCAGCGTTCCACGGATGTTGGCATTCCCTTGTATATTGTGTATAGCATTTTGCCAATAGCCGGGTTGATGTTAACTTTCCGCTTCTTAGTAAAACTGTACGAGACTTTGCGGCACAATGGCAAGGACTGGATGGCCGAGCGTGAAGGGGAGGTGAGCTCACATGATAGTAGCAGCGCTCTTTAGTTTATTCATAGTTCTGTTCCTGCTCAATGTACCTATTGCCATTAGCTTGGCCATGTCGACGATTGCGGTGATTATGGCGACCAGTGACTTCAATTTAATGATGATTCCGCAGCGTATGTTTGCGGGGCTAAATTCAGCACCCTTAATGGCAATTCCGGGTTATGTCTTAGCTGGGGTGTTAATGTCCCGGGGTGGGGTTTCAAAATACCTGATTAATGCTTTGAGGTCTTGGATTGGGCATTTGCCGGGCGGGCTCTCCGTGGTCACGATCTTGTCCTGTATGATTTTTGCGGCTATTTCCGGGTCCAGTCCAGCAACGGCTGCAGCCATTGGAGCAATTATGTTGCCTGCGATGGAGAAAGGCGGCTATCCAAGGCGTTATGCCATGGGGCTTATAGCAGCTTCCGGTACTTTAGGGATACTGATCCCTCCGAGTATTCCATTGATTGTTTACGGTGTTACTTCTGACGAATCGATCGGCAAACTCTTTATGGCCGGAATTCTGCCTGGGCTTCTGCTCGGCGGAGTGCTTGTTGCCATAGCTATTATTTATGCTAAGAAAAACAATTACGGAATAGGGGAAAAACATTCTTGGGGTGAGCGCTGGCGGGCTACTGTTAAAGCAATCCCAGGAGCATTATTGCCCGTACTGATTCTGGGTACCATCTATAAAGGGGTGGCTACGCCCACTGAAGCGGCAGTTGTGGCAGTATTCTATACCATCATTATTTCGGTTTTTGTCTATAAAGAGCTGCACTTCAAAGATATCCGCCCTGTCTTAAGGGAAACCATCAATACATCCTCTATGATTTTCCTAATCATTGCCGCTGCCATGGTTTTCGCCCTCTTCTTAACGAATAACCAGGTTCCAAACAAGGTAGCGCAGTGGATTGGGGAAGCAAACTTAAATGTCTTTATGTTCTTTCTGGTCACCCAGCTCATGTTCTTCATCATGGGCACTTTCCTGGAGGCAGTCTCTATCATTCTTATCACCCTGCCCATTCTCCTGCCAATTATCAAGCATTTGGGCATTGACCCGATACACTTTGCTATTGTCATGACAGTCAACATGGAACTGGCAATGATCACGCCGCCGGTGGGTTTGAATCTCTTTGTAGTTGGTTCGATGGCCAAAGAGCGTTTAGAAGAAGTGGTGAAAGGGGTTCTTCCGTTTATCGCGATTATGATTGCGGTCTTGCTGCTACTGGTGGTTTGGCCTGATATTTCACTTTACCTTCCCAGACAGGTTATGAAGTAGGAACTTTTTAAGGATAAGTATCATAACCCAAAAAGGCCATGGAAATAGGCCCCGTTTTGATACGGGGCTCCACCTTTTTCGAATCATGTGTCTGACAAGCAGGTATTTAGGCCTTGGACTAGAATCATGAATACCAAAGGAGTAACAGTTTGCGTCTTGTACGGGCATGAGGTGAAGTAATGATAGGCAAAGTTGTGGTTACATCAGCTTATCCTGATCTGACGGCTATGGTAAGAGAGGTAGCCAAAGGGTTGGAATTACAAGTAATAATAGTAGAGGCTGTTTTAGAGGATGCTCTTCATCAAGTGGAAAGCCTTATGAATCTTGAACAAATTGATGTAATTATAAGCCGTGGAGGTACAGCCGAACTACTTAAGGTTAACCTTTCCCTTCCTGTTGTCTCAGTCGCGCCCAGTGATTTTGATGTTTTGCAGGCTCTTGCACACGGAAAAACATTGGGATCCTCTTTAGGATATTTTGCTTACCATGGTCTTAATGACTCTGTTTTTGTCGAACAGGTACGCTTAATCTTGGGAGTTGAGGTTTTATATTATCCTTACCGTAACACCACCGAACTAGCTTCTCAAATCACCAAGGCACATCAGGAAGGGTGCGAAGTGGTGGTCGGCGGCGGGCATTACGGGGTGCGTCTAGCCCAGGCATATGGGATGGAAGGTGTGCTTGTCCTCTCCAGCCAGAGCACAGTGGGCAACGCTTTACAGCAAGCGCGGGATCTTCTGCATTTGCGCAGCCGGGAACGTATGGAAATCGAACGTCGACGAAGGGTAGTTCTTGCAAAAGGCTTGGTCTCACACTACACTTTTGCAGATCTAGTAGGCGAAGGCTTAAAAGAAACGATTAGTATTGCCAAACGGTTTAGCCAGGTTGATGCTACAGTGTTGATCTGGGGAGAGAGTGGTACCGGGAAAGAGCTATTTGCCCAAAGTATTCATGCTGAAAGTACTCGTTCGTCCGGGCCTTTTGTAGCAGTTAACTGTGCAGCTCTTCCGGAAAACTTATTGGAAAGCGAACTTTTTGGGTATGAAGAAGGATCATTCACAGGGGCCAAAAAAGGCGGAAAAGTCGGGCTTTTTGAACTTGCACACCAAGGAACTATTTTTCTGGATGAAATAGGGAAAATGCCGATGAGTGTGCAAGCCAGGCTTTTACGGGTACTTCAAACAAAAGAACTCCGACGCGTAGGCGGAGAGCGGATGATACCTGTTAATGTAAGGGTGATTGCTGCAAGTAATGAAAATTTGCGGGAAGCTGTTGAAGAAGGACGTTTCCGTGATGACTTGTATTACCGGCTAAATGTTCTTAATCTTCGCCTGTTGCCTTTGCGGGAGAGGGTCAGGGATATTCCCTTATTAATTCATCATTTTTTTGATCGTTTAGAAGATAAATTAGGTTACCTACCCCGTATGAACCAAGAATTTTCCCAAGCCTTGCAGAACTATAGCTGGCCTGGAAATGTACGGGAATTGGAGAATGTATTAGAACGTTATGCCGTTCTTGTCGGTAGACAGGATACTCCGTCATACTTGGAACTGCTGAATTTTTTCCCCGAACTATGGGATAGCGATTCTATCCATGGAAAAAAGCCAGAAGTTGAACTTGAATCTTTTGAGTCTTTTGGGACTTCCGAACTAGAAGCACCTCTGACGGTAGCTCCCGCAGCCATGGATGAAATAGAAAGTCAAATTATTAAAGAGATGCTGCGGCGTTATGATGGGAATAGAACGATAGTTGCTCAAAAACTGAAGATTAGTCGTACAACATTATGGAAAAAGTTAAGCTCCCTACCAGAACAATGGTTGTCCCATTAGATTAACAGGGTGGAGTAAAGGAGGGAAGACCTTGAATTGCGCTGATTGCAAAATAGGTAATGCTTGTTATCAAGGAAAAAGTTGTTATGACCAAGGATATAGCCAGCCGGAATATGAGATTGAGGAAAATCGGCAGATATTAGCTATTGCGAGTAGACTTGAAGCAGAATATTACATGCAAATACCAAGACTCGAAGAGCTCATTCGCTTTAGTCGCGAAATGGAGTTTAGCCGCTTAGGCATAGGTTTTTGTGTTGGGCTGAGTAAAGAGGCCAAAGAAATTACCGCTATTCTTAAAAAACATTTTGAAGTTCATTCAGTATGTTGTAAGGTATGTGGTGTGGACAAGAAAGAATTTAATGTGCCCAATGTCAAGCCGGGACGCTATGAAGCGGCATGTAACCCAATTGGCCAGGCGAAATATTTGAACAAAGAAGAAACCCAACTTAACATTATTGTGGGATTATGTGTGGGGCATGATATGCTATTTACCAAATATTCCAAGGCACCGGTTACAACTTTGGTTGTGAAAGATCGGGTTCTGGCCCATAATCCGTTGGGAGCAATTTATTCGAACTATTGGCGAAAGAAGTTCTAATAATAAAGGCGATTCACTGTTCAATTTCGAGACAACTACAATACTGCTCGTGTTAATATTATGAACGACAAGCAACGAAGCAATTTTGCCGGTTGCTTTTTTCTTACTTGATTTCAGGTTTTTAAGGCAAATTCCAGTTGGCACGCAAATTGCAAATTCAAAATAGTATGACTTTATTACTGGGAGGGTTGGAGTGTGACAATCTCGCAAGAATTAGCTCGTTTTACAGTTGACGCGCGTTATGATGATTTCCCGCCGGAGGTAATTCTGGCGGCCAAGGATGCTTTTCTTGACTGGCTAGGGTCAGCGGCGGCGGGTGCAGAAAAACCGCCTGGACAGATCATGCTTGCAGTTGTAGAGGAGATGGGAGGAAATCCCGAGGCCACGGTGTTAAGCACGGGCAAGAAAACCTCAAGCATTATGGCTGCGCTCGTTAATGGCGCGATCTCCCACATCGTTGAGCTTGATGATGTGCATAAAGCGTCCATTCTCCATGCTGGGGCTGCGATTATCCCGGCTGCTCTGGCAGCAGCCGAGAAAGCAGGAGCCTCCGGGAAAAGCTTACTTGAAGGAATAGTAGTGGGGTATGAAGTGGCCATTCGAATCGGGGAAGCAGTGACACCGGCACACTACTATTACTGGCATACTACCGGTACAGTCGGAACCTACGGAGCAGCAGCGGCTGCAGGTAAAATTCTAGGTCTGAATGAAGAGCAAATGACGGATGCCCTAGGGAGTGCCGGCACCCAGGCTGCGGGCTTATGGGAGTTCTTGGCTGATGGGGCTATGAGCAAGCATCTGCACCCGGGTAAATCCTGTCTCAATGGTCTGCTCTCTGCTCTCCTGGCACAAAAAGGGTTTACCGCAGCCAAAAAGATACTCGAGGGAGAGAAAGGGTTTGTCCGGGCTACGGCTATGGAATATGACTTAGAGAAAATCACCTCCGGTCTGGGCCAAGGGTTCAAAATCATGGAAAACTGTTATAAGATTCATGCTTCCTGCCGTCATACGCACCATGCGATTGACGTAGTGTTGGAGTTGGTCAAGCAACATAACCTCAAGCCGGAACAGATCGCAAAGATTGTAGTAAAGACCTACCCGATTGCCATTGACATCACAGGTAATTTTGCTCCTGATTCCCTGTATGCTGCCAAATTCAGTCTTCCTTTCTGCGTTTCGCTGGCTGCAACAGCAAGAAAAGCAGGCATAAACGAGTTCAGCCCAGAGAATCTGAACGACCCTGCGATCCGCGCTCTTCTCTCGAAAGTGGAACTGGTGGAAGATGCGGAGATCACCGCCCTTTACCCGGAGAAATGGCCCGCTGTGATTGAGATTACAGATACAGCAGGGACAACCCACGTGGGGAGAACAGATTATCCCCAAGGTGATCCGGAAAACCCTGTGACACATGAACAGTTAGTGGATAAGTTCCGGGAATTGGCTAAGCTTCACTTCTCCCTGGCGGGAGTAGAAAATATGATCGTTGCCGTTGATGAACTGGAGAACATCACAGATTTGTCTGAGATGCTACAGCGTGGTTTCGCCCAGTGAGGCAACACATATATAAGCAAGAGAGGAGGTTTTAGCAGTGGCAAATTCGTTTTTCTGGCGCAAACTGCATTCGTTATCCGGCATATTTCCGATTGGGATATTCCTAGTGGAACATATGTTCATCAACTCCTTAGCGGTAAAGGGAGAGAACGCTTTTAATCAGGGGGTGGCCTTGCTTCACAGTCTCCCTTATTTATGGGCCTTGGAAGCTGTGATAATTTTTGCCCCTATTTTATTTCATGCGCTTTACGGAATCTGGGTCGTGTATCTGACGCGCAACAATGTTCTGGCTTATTCCTATTTCCGCAACTGGCTTTTCTATGTTCAGAGGATCACCGCTCTCATAACGCTCGTTTTTGTGGGCTGGCATGTCCTGATTTTACGTTTTTCTTCCTCCGGTGAGATCAGCTTTAGCGTGGTCGCCCAGGCTTTTAGCAATCCTGTGGTTATTGCTCTTTATCTCATTGGCTTGATTGCCACTTTCGTTCATTTTGCCAATGGTCTTTGGTCCTTCCTCGTTTCCTGGGGAATTACGATTGGGGAAGGTGCCCAGAGAAAAGCAGCTTACGTGTCCACACTAGTATTTGTGCTCTTAACAGTTGTCGGAGTCAACGCATTACTGGCATTCAAATAAGAAGAGCCAAATGCCGTTTTATAATTATTACTGCATTTTGCGATTTGAGCAGAATCATTACGAACTTAAGAATTCAGAAAAGAAGGAGGGGGAGTTGTGGCAAATAAAGTTATTGTGGTTGGCGGCGGTCTTGCCGGGCTTATGAGTGCGATTAAGATTGCCGAAAGCGGCCACAAAGTAGATTTGTTTTCCCTGGTTCCTTGTAAGCGTTCACACTCTGTGTGCGCGCAGGGTGGAATTAATGCCGCTGTAAATACCAAGGGCGAGGGAGATTCCACGTGGGAGCATTTTGATGACACGATTTACGGCGGGGATTTTCTGGCGAATCAACCTCCGGTCAAGAATATGATTGAAGCGGCTCCTAGCATTATTTATTTGATGGACCGCATGGGAGTTACATTTAACCGCACCCCGGAAGGTTTTATTGACGTACGGCGACTTGGTGGTGCTAAGTATTCGCGTACGGTTTTTGCAGGGGCTACTACAGGGCAACAGCTTATTTATGCGCTTGATGAGCAAGTGCGCCGCTATGAAGATGTGGGTTTGGTGAGGCGCTATGAGGAATGGGAATTCTTATCGATTGTTCAGGATGATGAGGGACGCTGCCGCGGAATCGTGGTACAAGATCTGAAAAGTTTAGAGGTACAAGTGTTCCCGGCTGATGCAGTGATTATGGCCACAGGCGGCTTAGGTATGATATTTGGGCGCAGTACCAATTCCACGATCAACACCGGGGCGGCAGCTGCAGCCTTATACCAGCAGGGAGCGACCTATGCCAATGGCGAGTTTATTCAAATTCACCCTTCCGCCATTCCGGGCAGAGACAAACTGCGCCTGATGTCTGAGTCCATCAGGGGAGACGGCGGCCGGGTCTGGGTCTATAAAGATGGAAAACCATGGTATTTCCTGGAGGAATGGTATCCTGCTTATGGCAATATGGTGCCGCGGGATATTGCCACCAGGGCCATTTTCAAAGTTTGTGTGGACATGAAGCTGGGAGTGGACGGAGAAAACAAGGTATATCTCGACATTTCCCATCTCGATCCTAAAGAGATTAACCGTAAGCTCGCAGGGGTCGTCGATATCTATGAGAAGTTCGTTGGGGATGACCCGCGCAAGGTCCCGATGCAGACCTTCCCGGCTGTGCATTATTCGATGGGCGGGCTCTGGGTCGACTATGACCAAATGACGAATATCCCTGGGCTTTTTGCCGCTGGGGAGTGTGAGTACCAGTACCATGGAGCAAACCGTCTGGGCGGGAATTCTCTGGTGGCGGCGATTTATGCGGGCATGGTAGCAGGGCCCAAAGCAATTGAGTATGCCAAAGGCTTAAGCAAAAGTTCAACTGATCTGCCGCAAACGCTCTACCAAGCCGCGAAGACACGGGAAGATGAGCGCAACCAAATGATTTTCAAGATGCAGGGCAAGGAGAACCCATATAAGCTTCATCAGGAATTAGGGGAATGGATGCTGGAAAATGTCACGGTCGTCCGCTACAATGACAGGCTTAAAGCGACGGATGAGAAAATTCAGGAACTGATTGAGCGCTATCACAATATCGGTGTCGGTGCAGGGGTAGCCTGGGGCAATCAGATTGTTCCTTCTACCCGCAGACTCTGGACCATGCTGCACTTAGCCAGGGTCATTAGTTTAGGAGCCTTACACCGCAATGAAAGCCGGGGTGCTCATTACAAACCTGATTTTCCCGAGCGGGACGATGAGAACTGGCTCAAGACGACCAAAGCTAAATTTTCGGCGGACGGTCCTAGTTTCAGTTATGAACCGGTCGATACTGCTTATATTAAACCGCGCCAGCGTCGTTACGATGTTGCAAAAGAGGTGACGATGGCCAATGCTTAAAGAAATAACATTTATTATCAAACGCTCCGATAATCCTCAAGCACCTTCTTATTGGGAGGAATTTAAAGTACCGTATTTTCCTAAGATGAACGTAGTGGCTGCCCTGATGGAAATTCAGAAAAATCCGGTTAATGCCAAGGGAGAGGAAACTACTGCGGTGGCCTGGGACTGTAACTGCCTGGAGGAAGTGTGCGGAGCTTGTACGATGATCATTAACGGCACAGCGCGCCAAGCCTGTTCTGCTTTGGTAGATAATTTAAAGCAGCCGATTCGCCTGGCTCCGCTAACTAAATTCCCACTTATTCGGGATTTAGTGGTTGACCGGCAGGTAATGTTTGCTAATTTACGCAAGGTCAGAGCCTGGATTGATATTGACGGCACCTATGACATGGGTCCGGGGCCCAAGATCTCACAAAAAGTACAGGAAGCAGCTTATGAATTGTCCAAATGCATGACCTGCGGCTGCTGTATGGAAGCCTGCCCCAATGTCAACTCCAAGAGCAAATTTATCGGGCCTGCTGCTATCGCACAGGTTGACCTTGCCAACTCGCACCCGACCGGCTCTTTGCAGAAAGAGGCTCGCTTAGAAGCGTTAATGGGCGAAGGAGGGATCGCAGACTGCGGCAATGCTCAAAACTGTGCCAAGGCCTGCCCGAAAGACATTCCTTTGACCCGCTCGATTGCCAAGCTTAATCGGGAGACATCTGCCTACGCTGTGAAGAAATGGCTTGGAAGGTAGTTTATATTTTTAAGGAATTCTCATAGAGGATAGTCAAGTAGAAAGGGTGATTGCATGCGAGGCCGAACATTTCTCTTTGCCCCTGCCAGTGATCTGAAAAAGGCGGAAAAAGCGCTGACTTCAACGGCTGATATCGTGGTCTTAGATTTAGAAGATGCGGTGGCTCCAGCCGAGAAAGAGCAGGCCCGGGCCAATATAGAGGCGCTGCTCAAGGATGGAAAAGCCAAACCGGTGCTTGTGCGCATGAATGCCGTGACTTCGCCCTGGGCCCTTAAAGATTTGCTGGCAGTGCTTCCGCTTAATCCGGACGGAATCATGCTGCCGAAAGCAGAAATCGCTACTGATGTTAAGAAGGTTTGCTGGGTTATTACCCAGGTGATGGGAACGGATAGTGAGATCGGGATTTATCCTTTAATCGAAACAGCCGCTGGGGTCGAGCAGGGATTGGAAATCGCCCAGGCGAGCAGAAGGGTAAGACGTCTTGTCTTTGGGGCTCTCGACTATTCCCTTGATCTCGGTTTGAATTATACCGGAGATTCTTCAACTTTGGCTTATGCCAGGGCTCGCCTGGTCGGAGCCTCTGCTGCCGCCCGCTTAGAAGGGCCGGTGGATACGGTGTATCCGGCACTTAAAGATGAAGAGGGGTTGCGTAAGGATACTTTTGCGGCTCAGCTCGTGGGTTTTAAGGGTAAGCTGGTCATTCATCCGGCCCAGATCGAGGTTGTTAACGAAATGTTTACCCCGCCTGCCGAGGAGATTGAAGATGCCCGTCAAATAGTTTCGGTTTACCGCCAGGCCCAAGCGGAAGGCAAAGGGGCGGTGCAGTGGAAGGGCAAAATGCTGGACGAGCCGGTGCTGAAGCGGGCCGAACAGGTGCTGGCCCAATACGGGCAATCATAGACGTTAACGCAGGATGATAAGGGTTGGAAGGCTGCACAAGTGTTGGTAGAGGAGGGAGAAAACTCGTGGGTAAAATTCTTGAGAACTTCAGTAAACAAGTCATCGCCGAATACGGAGTTTCTGTTCCGAAAAGCGCAGTAGCCCATACCCCTGAGGAGGCTCGGGAGAAAGGGGAAAAACTAGGTTTCCCGGTCGTGTTAAAAGCGCTCGTTCCTGTTGGCAAAAGGGGAAAAGCCGGGGCTATTAAGTTTGCACCCAACGGGGAAGAAGCGGAAAGCCTTACCCGAGAGCTTCTGGGCATGACAGTAAGGCATTTCCCGGTGGAGAAGGTGTTGGTAGAAGAGAAAATCGCGATTGCTCAGGAATGGTATCTTTCGATTACTGTGGACAAAGGGAAGCAGGCACCTGTGATCATCGCCAGCCTTGAGGGCGGAGTGGATGTGGAGGAACTGAGCCGGGAGAAACCCGAAAAAGTATGCACCAGACATGTTGACCCTCTTTTCGGGTTGGCTGAGTACGAGGCTAAGGAAATATGGGCAGGACTCGGTCTCAGCGGCAAGCCTCTCACCTTAGCCACCCAGGCTTTGGTCAGGCTCTACCGGATTTTTAATGAAAAAGATGCGACCCTGTTAGAGATCAACCCGCTTGTTCTGACTGAAAGCGGAGAAGTCATGGCAGCGGCTTCCGTGATGAGTGTTGATGATAGTGCTATGTACCGCCATCCTGAACTCAGCAATATGGTGCAGTTAGGGAGCGAAAGGGCATGGCGTCCCCTGACAGAATTAGAAAAAGAGATGGTTGAAGTAAATGAAGCTGACCCGTATCGGGGCACGGCCCGCTACACCGAAATGGATGGAGGAAACATCGGTTTCCTCTGTGGGGGTGGGGGCGGGAGCCTACTGTCCTTTGATGCCATCGTTTCATTTGGCGGTAAACCTGCCAATTACAGTGAAGTGGGAGGCAACCCGCCCGAACGTAAGGTTTACGGCATTACCAAGGGGATTCTCTCCAAACCGGGGGTTAAAGGGCTGTTTGTCGCGCATAACATTACGAACAACACACAGGTTGATATCATGGCCAAAGGGGTCGTGCAGGCTCTCACAGACTTGGGCAAAGATCCGGCAACCTTTCCGGTGGTGGTTAGGGAAGCAGGGGTTAATGACGAAGTGGCAAGGGAAATTTTCACGGCTGCCGGCATTGAGTATTACGGGGATGATGCTACGATTACGGAAGCTGCCAAGCGCATCGTGGCAAGAGTACAGGCTTTTGAGGCCGGCGAGGGGAGGAACTAAGGATGTCCATATTGTTAGATAAAAATTCACGCATTGCCATTCAGGGAATCACCGGCCGCGAAGCAGCGATGGTAACGAAACACAGCTTAGACTACGGGACCACAATTTTGGCGGGAGTCACACCCGGCAAAGAAGGACAGGACGTTCATGGGGTGCCGGTCTATGATACTTTGAAAAAAGCGGTACAGGTGCACGGAGTTAACACCTCGGTTGTCTATGTTCCTCCGGCATTTGTCTATGATGCAGTGCTTGAGGGAATTGCCTGTGGGGTCAAACTCATTCTTATTGCCACGGAAAATGTGCCCCAGGGTGATGCCCTTAAATTCCTGGCCCGAGCTAAACAAGCAGGGGTACAAGTCATCGGACCTAATTCAGTTGGCATGATAACTCCCAAGGACCGGGTGAAAGTTGGGGCCATCGGCGGGGACAAAGTGGAACGCTGCTTTGCACCGGGGCGGGTAGGGGTAATCTCGCGCAGCGGTGGCATGACAGCCGAGACCTCCTGGATGGTTAAACGGGCCGGGTATGGGGTCAGTACTTCTGTAAGTATCGGCGGGGACGCCTTAATCGGCACAACCATTAGTGATTTGCTCAAGCTCTATCAAGCAGACTCCGAAACTGAGGCGGTTGTGACCTTTTCCGAACCCGGCACCAGTTTCGAAGAAGATGCGGCAGGGCTTATTCAAGCAGGTCAGTTTAATAAACCTTTGTTCAGTTTTGTGGCGGGTCGCTTCACGGAATCGATGCCGGAGGGGACGGTGTTCGGGCATGCGGGTGCCATGATTGCCGGCGGTGCAGGCAAGCCTTCGCAAAAAATGGCTAAACTTAAGTCCGCGGGGGCACACGTGCTTGAGCGGTTTGATGACCTGATACCGCTGCTTAAAGAGGTGCTTAAGTAGATCTCCTTAAAATATTTTCTTAAAAATCTTTTCAATACTTCCCAAAATAAGACGAATGATGTAATATTATGAAGACAATACTATAAGGGGGTGGGCAAACCACCCCCTTATTGCGCATCCCGGAAGGCGGCAGGAGGAGGTCGTAGTTCCGGGATTAGTCATGACTAAGGAGGAGTGATTCTTTTGCAGGCCACTATTGCTCTAATTATTTTTGTGCTTACTTACGTTCTGATCATTTCAGAGAAAGTGCACCGCGCCATTGCCGCGTTATTAGGCGGAATGCTCTTGATTTTGGCGGGGGTTCTGGGACAGGAAAAGGCTATTGAGCATATTGACTGGAATACCTTAGGGCTATTGATCGGAATGATGATCGTTGTGGGCATTACCCGCCGCACCGGTGTTTTCCAGTACTTAGCCCTGAAAGCAGTACGGATTGCCAAAGGGGAACCGATCAGGATACTCATAGCGTTAGCGACTGTAACCGCAATTCTGTCCGCTTTTCTGGACAATGTTACCACTGTTTTGCTGATCGCCCCCATTACTTTTACGATTGCGGACAGCCTTGGACTTAATCCGATACCTTTTTTGTTCAGCCAGATTTTGGCAAGTAATATCGGCGGCACTGCTACCCTCATCGGTGATCCGCCCAATATTATGATTGGAAGCCAAACACATTTGGGCTTTGTGGATTTTCTTATGAATTTAACTCCTGTAATCATTGTTATTCATATTGTTACGATGGGAATTTTCTATTTTCTGTACCGTAAAAAGCTTCAAGTCTCTGATGAGGTCAAACGTGCCGTGACCAATGTTAATCCGCGCGATGAGATTAAAGATTATAAGCTACTCAAGAAAAGCGTGTTTGTCTTGGCCCTAATCATTATAGGGTTTGTCCTGCACCAGGCGTTGCACCTGGAGTCTGCCACCATTGCCTTATCCGGAGCAGCCCTGCTCATGCTTATTGCCAAGGCGGAGCCTGAGGACATTCTGCTGGCTGTGGAGTGGCCTTCGATTTTCTTCTTCCTCGGCCTCTTCATTGTGGTTGGGGGGTTAGTTGAGACAGGGCTGATTAATAAGCTTGCTCAGTGGGCCTTGGAAGTAACAGCCGGGAATTTTGTGTTCACAGGCATGCTGATTCTCTGGCTTTCTGCGATTGCTTCCGCATTTGTGGACAACATTCCTTTTGTGGCAACCATGATTCCGTTAATTCACCAGATGGGGAATTTGGGCGGGCTCACACCCCAAGCTTTGGAGCCGCTGTGGTGGGCACTTTCTCTGGGAGCCTGCCTTGGAGGAAACGGCACGATCATCGGGGCTTCTGCCAATGTGATTGTCGCCGGCATTGCTGAGAAGAACGGTTACCCGATGCGATTCGTTCAGTACATGAAGCTGGCGTTTCCGATGATGCTGGTATCCGTGGCAATTGCCATGGTGTATTTGCTGATTTTCTATTTTTAGAATTCAAATTGAACTGCTGTTTGAAGCTGCCGTCCTAAAATTGTTAAGGGCGGCAGCTTTTTATTTCTCTAATAAAGGCAAATTTCCCTACGACACGAGCATAAATATTCCTTTCTTGTCGATGCTATAAATTAGTTGACAAAAAGAGTGAGGGCGCTATGATGAAAAGGAAAAGAGAGGGTTCCGCCAACTGGAGCAAAATCGGTAAACCTAAAAAAATCCTCAGTTTGATAATTTTTGGCCTGGTTCTTGGGATTGGCGTAGCCTTTGCTTTCACATCCTTATCCAATTACCAGGCACCTCCACCTGAGCTGATTATGGACAAGGCTGAGGGACAGGAGCCCGAAGCTGAATTTATGCCCCCGCCGCCCACTTCTGTGCGCCGGTTAACAGTGCTTTTGATAGGAGTTGACAGCAGGCCGGGGGAGCCATCAATCAGCAACACTGACACCTTGGTAGTAGCTCAGGTAAATGCCCAAACGGGTCAAATTGCGCTCCTATCCGTGCCGCGGGATACACAAGTGGAAATTCCAAGGTACGGGACGGGTAAAATTAATATGGCAGCCAGAGTCGGTACAGGTTTGGATACGACCAAGAAAGTGCTCGAAAAACTATTGGGCTTAAAGATTGATGGGTATGTGTTGACTGATTTTGCTGGGTTTAAAGACACCATTGATACGCTGGGAGGGATAACTCTCACAGTGGAAAAAGACATGTACTACGAGACAGGAGATCAAAACGATGGGATTATTGACCTTAAGCGAGGAACCCAGCGTCTAAACGGAACTCAAGCGCTGCAATACGCCCGTTTCCGTCAGGATGCGCTGGCAGACATCTCGCGCACGATGCGCCAACAGGCAGTCTTAAAAGCGGCTGCTCAGGAATTAATCCAGTTTAAGACGTTGCCCAAACTGCCGAAGGTGATTCCTCAGATTGTCCGTGCGGTCAAGACTGATCTTAAGCTAACAGAGATGTTGGCCATGGCCAATGTCATGGTGCGTCTTGACCAAGCGGCAGTCATTTCCCAGACTCTGCCCGGGAATTTTGTGACTGAGAAAGGAATTAGTTACTGGCAGGTTAACACCCAGGAGTCGAAAGAAGTCGCCCGTGATTTCTTTAGTAATGGCAAAACTGTAGATGTTTTTTCGCGGCGAGTGAGCAGTCAGGTAGCTCAGGGAGAGGAAGTTAAGGAAAAGAATTTACTCCCGGCTAAAAATGGGGGTGCTAAGGAGGTAAAGGACGGAGAATATGAGCAGGCTCAAGATATAGGTTTGGACGATGGCGCGGGCAGAGAAGAGGGTATGGAAGATCGTTCAGAACGTGCCGTATCCACTCACAAGTTAGACAAAGTTGAGTTAGAGAATGTTAAGCAGGATAATGCTAAGCTGGAGAAGGCTCAGGAAGACATTATCGTCGAGGTGGAGATTCTTGCTCCGCCTAACTAGGATTAGACTCAAGAAGGGATTTTATGATGGAGCAGTTTCTTGTCTATAATGATGGTCTCAAGGAAGTGGGCGCTCGCTTAGAAGATGTGTGCGCCCATGATTGTTTTCGGCTGGTGGTTGCGGACTTAGACGAATTACGGACGGGGCACGATCAGCTCTTTGACGTAAAATTGGAATTTAATGAAGAATTGTTTAACAAGACCCGCGTTGGGCCGTTTCTCGAACATTTAGGCCCTAAAGTTCACTATGGGTGTTTTTGTGATCTCGATGACAACGGGCGGGAAATGCGGTTGTGCCTTCTCCTGACTGAGAACTCGTTTGTGTTGATAGGTTGGGGAGAGCTCACTCGGGAACAAATAGCTATCTGGGCCCAACGCGGCATGCTAACTGACCCCATAGATTTAGCACAGATCCTGGGCCTTACAGTACTGCAACATCACCAGGCTAGGCTCGAACAGATAGAAGAAGAGATGGATCATCTGGAAGTGGAGATCTTAAAGGGTCCGCGGGCGTGGCAGCAAGCGCGCATTATCGGCTTGCACCGCAAAGTGCTGAGTCTTAAAAAATCCCTGAATTTGCATCAATCTGTCTTTAATAGGCTTGCGGATTTCCAGCCTTCCGCTGGTCCAGCCCTCTGGCGGGATCTTGTTTCTGATACCCAGAGGGAATTGGATAATGTGCGCCAGACTCATGAATTGGTGGAAAACTTGCGTGAGGCTTACCAAGCGGCAGTTGACAACCGCTCCAATGATATCATGAAGCTCCTCACCCTCATGGCCACGATTTTACTGCCGATAAACCTCTTAACCAGTTTTTTTGGCATGAATTTTCACAATATGCCTCTGCTTGATAAACCTTATGGGTTGCCTGTTTTTTATACTGTTTCAGTGCTAATTGCTGCCATGGCTTTTTGGTACTTCTGGAGGCAGAAATGGTTGAAGTGAGATGATGGTGAGGTCTATTATCATAAGATTTCGTGTCTCTTGCCATAATCGGTAAACAGATGTATAATAGCCGCGATTGTGTTAATTCAGGAGGACGGTATGGAAAAACTGTTTGAGAAGTTAAAAGAGTACCTGCATATGGATGATGAAATTCCATTCGAAGAGTTTTCGGAATACTACCACAGTGTCATGGACGAATTAAATGCCAATTTCCAGCAGATGGAGCAAGATGACCTTGTCAAAGCCCGCTACATATGCTCAATTGTGCAGTCCAACGCTGATTCGCGCTCGAAGCGTAGTAAGAGCAAGGGTAAGGTTTTTAAGAAGATGACTTCCAAGTGCGCTTTTTGGGCGGATGCCATTAATTTTAACCTTCTGAAAAGCGGACTATCTCAGGCTCAAATTGATCAGGCGACTGAAGAAATCAACCAAGCTGTTTAGAATTGTACTTTTAGGGACGGGTCTATGAATATCATTCTCTCGCACCGCCAGCTTGATTTTGACGCTTTGGCGTCCCTCGTAGCTGCCCAAAAACTCTATCCCAACAGTTTTTTTGTCATGGACGGAAAATCAAATCCTTATGTCCAGGACTTTTTGGCGTTGGCCAAAGACCGCCTGTCCTTTCGCCGGGCGCAGAATGTGGACTTAGCTGAGGTTAAGCGGGTAGTGCTTGTGGATACGCATGACTTGCGGCGTGCAGGGGGCTTGGGAGATAAAGTTGCTCACATGTCTGAAATTGAACTGGAAGTGTATGACCATCATCCCTACACCGGCACACTCCACCCGGGATGGGTTATTGAGCCGGTCGGAGCGTGTACTACCCTTCTGGTAGAGCGGCTGTCGGGTCTGCGGCTTCCTCTGAGCTCGTTTGAGGCTACTTTGATGGCTTTGGGCATTTACGATGACACCGGTAGTTTGCTTTTTGAAAACACCACCGTGCGCGATGTCCGGGCCGTAGCTTATTTATTGGAGCAAGGCGCTAATTTGAGCGTTGTTGCGGAATTACTGCGCAAAGGACTCTCAGACGAGCAAAAAGCGCTTTTACAGGAACTGCTCGATCATGGACGCACGGAAGTGTTTGACGGGGTTGAGGTGTACATTTCCTATGCCAAGATCGAAGAGTATATAGGAGGTTTAGCCCTCCTGGCTCACCGGGTGGGAGAACTGGAAGGAGCGGACACCTGGTTTTTGCTGGTGCAAATGGAAAACCGCCTGTACCTGGTTGCTCGTTCACGGGGCAAAGGGTTGGCGGTCAATGAAATAGTACAGGCATTTGGCGGGTCCGGGCATCCCAAGGCGGCCTCAGCCACCCTGAAGGGTGGAGATGTGGATGGCGCTCTGGCAAAACTGCGCGCGGAAATCCAGGGGCGTGTGCACCATCCGTACACTGCCAGAGATATGATGAGTTTTCCGGTCAAGGCTGTATTTGCGGATATGAAGCTGGCAGATGTGGAACAGATCCTGCTGAAATACGGGCATACCGGCGTCCCAGTCGTGGACCGGGAGCGCAAAGTGATTGGGATTATCTCGCGTCGGGATGTGGAGAAAGCCCTGCAGCACCGGCTGGAACACGCTCCGGTTAAAGGCTTCATGACTTCAGAGGTAATTACGGTTGACTCAAATGCCCCGTGGGAAGAAATCCAGAGGCTGATGGTGCAGCATGACATTGGGCGGGTGCCGGTGGTCGAGGACGGAAAAGTAGTAGGGATAGTATCGCGCTCCGATGTCCTGCGCATTATTCACGGCAGTGCAGTCCCGATCGAGGCAGCCTTAGCGCGCCAGCGCAGTCAGGCTATGCGCGAGGATATTCTTGATCTACTTGAACGGTTGCCTTCCTCTTTGTCTTCTGCAATCAAGATCGTGAGGGAAGTTGCCAACGACCAGGAATGTTCAGTGTACTTAGTAGGTGGGTTTGTACGCGACCTGCTTTTGCTTAGGCCCAGCCAGGATCTGGACTTTGTCGTAGAAGGGAGCGGACTTCGCTTTGCTCAGGCTCTGTACCGCCGCCTGCCGCAAGGAGAGCTGACCCTGCACTCCGAATTCGGCACGGCGCGTATTTCTTTTCCAGATGGCACTCATCTCGATGTAGCCAGCACTCGTTGGGAATATTATGCCTTTCCTGGTGCTCTCCCGCAGGTGGAGGAGTCTCGCCTGCGCGATGATTTGTTCCGGCGCGATTTTACAATCAACTCGATGGCAATTGCTCTCTGTGGGGAACGCTACGGGGAATTAATAGATTATTATGGCGGCTTGCGCGACTTGCAGCAAGGGGAAATAAGGCTCTTGCATAACTTAAGCTTTATTGATGATCCCACGCGCATGCTGCGAGCGCTCCGCTTCGCGGGCCGTTATCGCTTCAGTCTGGCGAAAGAGACTGTTGATGCCGCGCAGACTGCGCTGACTGCAGGTGTTCTGCGAAAGCTTAGTATGGAACGATTCACGGACGAATTTATGCTCATATTTCAAGAAGAGAATTATCCCGGGATAATTGAGTCTTTGCAGGAACTGGGAGTTCTAAAAACCTGGTTTGGGCAGGAGTTTCCCTGGAATACCGAAACTGATGGGGCATCTCTACTACTGGCACGTAACTGGATTAAGAGTTTAATTAAAATGAGTGCCGGAGACATTGAGAGTATCGTTGAGGGGCTTAGGCTGAACCGCGAACTGCGCGCCCGCACTCAGGAATATGTACGTCTAAAAACAGAATTAAAGAGCAGTCCTCTCACTCTGGGGGAGATAGATGCCAAGCTGGCGCATACTGCCCGCTGGCTGGTGGAACTACTCGCATCTGATCAAGAATTGAAAGAATCTTTGCAGGGTTATGTTAAGGCTTTGACGAACTTAAAGATGAGACTTGACGGTCATGCTTTGCTTTCACTGGGAGTGAAGGAAGGACCGGCTGTTGGGAGAGTGCTTAGGAGAGTCCGTCAGGCCTGGCTCGAAGGGAAGATAGGGTCTGAAGCTGAAGAAAAAGAATTCGTGATACAATTGCTGCGTGTAAAGGAATTCCGGACGAAAGGAATGGAGTGAATTTGTTTAATTTTGATCTCCCGAGTTTGATTGCCAATGTGCCCGCGCTCTTAATCGGGTTTGCCTTTCATGAATTTGCGCATGCCTGGATGGCGGACCGCTTGGGTGACCCGACTCCGCGTCTGACAGGGCGTCTTACCCTCAATCCGGTAGCACATCTGGATATTTTCGGGACGCTGATGGCGCTTTTCTATCGTTTTGGCTGGGCTAAACCTGTGCTAATAAATCCCAACAACTTCCGCGGCAATCCTTTGCGGAGCGAGATGTTGGTAGCCTTGGCCGGGCCGGTTATGAACCTGTTGATCGCATTTGTAAGCATGCTGTTGTGGGTAATGACGCTCCAATGGATGTACGATACGACTTGGGCTCCGGTGGTATCCGAGGTGTTTATGGCCATAGTGTTTATGAATTTGGGGCTTGGAATATTCAACCTGCTGCCTATTCCACCGTTGGATGGATTTTCTGTCATCGGCGGCTTTTTACCCAGCCGCTATGCGGAGCAATTTTGGGCCCTCAAACAATACGGCATGATTATTTTGCTCTTGGTTCTGTTTACGAATGTCCTGGGGAAAATTTTGCAGCCTGCAGTCATGTTTTTATTTAACCTGTACCGGACTATCGCGATTCTTATCCTGTCTCCGTTTTTTAGGTAAGTAATCAGGATTCAGAATTCAGAATTCAGAATTCAGAATACCAGGTCTCATTCTGGCTCCTGGCTCCTGACTCCTGACTCCTAAGTAGTCAGAAATATAATCTCTTCTACATTACTAATCAATAAAGGAAGTGTATCTGATGCCAAGAATACTCAGCGGCATGCGGCCAACCGGCTCTTTGCACATTGGACATTTGAGCGTGATTCAGAACTGGGTTGCGCTTCAGTCTCAATATGAAAGTTATTTTGCGATTGCTGACTGGCATGCCCTTACCACCGGGTATGCCGATTGTCTTGATCTGTCGGCTCTTCGCCGGGAGATAGCCCTTGACTGGCTCTGTGTCGGAATCGATCCGGAAAAAAGCGCGATTTTCATTCAGTCCGAGGTCAAGGAACATGCCGAGCTACATTTGCTCTTTTCCATGTTTACTCCTTTATCCTGGCTCGAACGCGTGCCCACGTACAAGGATCAGCTTCAACAGCTGGGCCAGGATGGAAAAGATCTCTCCACTTATGGCTTCTTAGGTTATCCTCTCCTGCAGGCTGCAGATATTTTGATTTACAAAGCTGATGCGGTTCCAGTGGGGGAAGATCAAATTCCGCATGTTGAGTTAACCAGGGAAGTGGCCCGCAGGTTCAATCATATGTATGAGCCGGTGTTCCCGGAACCTAAGGCTTTGATCGGCAAAGTTCCGCTGCTTCCAGGCGTGGACGGGCGCAAGATGAGTAAAAGCTACGATAATGCTATTTCTCTCACGGCCTCATCTGAGGAGATCTGGACGCGTGTGCAGCAAATGATTACAGACCCTGCGCGCCTGCGCAAGGATGACCCCGGCCACCCCGAAGTGTGTATCGTGCATAAGTTTCACGAAATTTACACACCTGAGATTGCGGAAGTCGAAGAGAACTGTCGCGGCGGTAAAATCGGGTGTGTAGCCTGTAAGAGAAATTTGGCCAATAACTTAGATAAACTTCTTGCTCCTTTCAGAGAGAGACGCGCTTATTGGGCTGAAGGAAAACGCGTGGAAAAAGTGCTGAAAGAAGGAGCGGAACGAGCGCGGGCTACGGCGCAGGAGACCATGAAAGAAGTTCGCACAGCGATGGGCCTGTAATGGAAGAGGGACGCCGCCTTCCCTATGTTCAGCTGCCTGCCTTCCAAGGACCGTTGGATTTGCTTTTGCACTTGATCCAACAGGAAAAAGTAGATATCTGGGATATTCCAATCGCCCGCATTGCTGACCAGTTTGTAGAAGCAGTGCGGGACATGGACTATCTGGATATGGAAGTGACCAGCGAATTTCTGGTCTTAGCTGCCCAACTCCTTTATCTTAAGTCTTTGTTTCTGCTCCCTAAACCCAAGCCTGAAAAAGAGGAGGTTGAGGAAGAGGACCCACGGCGGGAGCTTGTGGAACGATTGCTCGCTTACCGCTCATTTAAGCAGGCGGCAGAGATTCTCGCCTCGTATGAGTCGTCTTCCGGACATACTTATTTTCGCGAAATTGATGTTGAAGGGATACTTGCTTCTTTCCCGCCTGAAGAAGATCCCCTCAAGGGAGTCGGGTTTGGGGATTTGATCGAGGCATTCAGGCGGGTGTTCGAGCGGGCAGAGCAAGGTGAAGAAATCCGCCGCATAGCTCCCGAAGAAATCACCATCGAGGCCATGGCGCGGGATGTTTTGCGCCGTGTGGTTCTTAATCCGCATGGAATTCGGTTTCAGACCCTCCTGCGTTTTAGTTCGCGCCTTGAAGTGGTGATGGCTTTTTTATCTGTGCTTGAACTCCTTAAATCCGGTAAAATCCGGGCTGAGCAACCCACGCATCGAAGTGACATCACAGTGTTTCCCACGGAAGAAGCTTTGCTGGATGTTCAAGTAACGGATTAATGCGTTGCAATTTGCGGTACCGCAGCTGCAACTTACGATAATTCGGCCGGAAGGCTTGGTATCAGAATGGTTTTAGTATCGATAATAGTTTTATATCGATAATAGTTTGGGACAGGAGTAGGTGTAATGCTCTTTCGCGAGAAAGAAATGGCTGCCTTGGAAGCGCTTTTGTTCGTGGCTAAAGATCCGCTAACTCTGGCATCTTTGGCTGACCTCCTTAACTTGACGTCTTCTGAGGTTGCCGAACTAGTGCAGGAATTGGAACAGATTTATGCAGCCCCAGAGCGTGGTTTGGCGCTCATCCGTGTAAATGACGGATTTAAGCTCGCTACCAAGCCTGAACTGGCTTCCTACATTGAAGTCCTTTACAAACAGCCTACTCAGAGTCTGTCAGCGGCAGCTCTTGAAGTGCTTTCCATAATCGCCTATAAGCAGCCGACTACCAGAGGAGAAATTGATTTTCTGCGCGGAGTTCAGTCTGACAGAGCTGTGGCAACCTTGATCGAGAAAGGGCTGGTTAAGGAAGTGGGACGCAAAGAGAGACCTGGCCGTCCTATTTTATTCGGAACCACGGAGAAGTTTCTCGTTCATTTTGGTTTGCGTTCACTCGCTGAGTTGCCAAATTTGCAGACAGAAGTCCTAGCTGAGAGTGCCAGCGCGGTCGAGGAATAATCATATGTTTTATAGCAGTGCAAGAACTGAGTTTATTGTTGTAGAGTATGTAAATATACCGGGTGCCTGCGCCCGGTATATTTATTGCTTTGCCCGGGAAGGCTAACACTTATCGAAAATCGAATCTCGAATATCGAACCTCGAAGAGGTGGTTCCGTGCGCTTCTTGGCGTTCTTCATCGCTGCGCTCTTGTGGCTTGCTGTTGTGATGGCCCTCAGAGCGGTGGTGGATTTCCGTTACCGGCGAATTAAAGAGTGTGATCATATTGAGCTCGAATTAAGCATCTTACATGGGATTTGGAAGTTTCAGGTGGAGATTCCCACCGTTCAATTGGAATGGGAGCAAGGGCCGCAACTAGAATTAAAACAGAATGTCAGTTCTGCTGCTGCCGGCAAACGTGAGGGTAAGAGCGAGATGCGCATGCGCTATGTACATAAGCGATTCTTCTACCGTTTCTGGCCGCGCTTTCCCTATTTCTTAACCAGGCTGCAGCAGGCGAAGGCCCGTTTTTATCAGGGTATTCACTGCACTGAGTTGGAATGGCGCTTTGCCATAGGGTATAAGGATCCGACGCAAACCGGGTTGGCTGCAGGCGCTTTTTGGGCTCTCATCGGGTACTCTCTCGCCCGATTTTACCGCCAGATTAAGGTCGAGGTGAAACGGCCGCTGCTGGAAGTCGTACCGGATTTTCAGAAACAAGGGTTTTCGTGTGATATTCATTGTATATTCAAGTTGCGAATCGGCCATATTATTTTTGCCGGATTAAATTTGGTGCGGACTCTGGTGCGTGAACTAAGGGGGTAGACGGGATGGCGAATCATCCAATTGAAGCTCTTATGAAAACGGCAATGGAAAGCATTCAGCAGATGGTGGATGTGAATACGATTGTCGGTGATGCTGTTGAAACTCCGGATGGCTCAGTTATTATTCCGGTCTCAAGGGTGGCCTGCGGCTTCGCGGCCGGTGGCAGTGAGTTTCCACCGCCTGAGGGCCACAAAGGGAATAATGGGGATTCTCAGGAAAACGAGAAGTCTGGTTTACCCTTTGGGGGGGGCAGCGGGGCAGGAGTTTCGGTACAGCCAGTCGGTTTTTTAGTTGTGGGTAATGGCCAGGTAAGGCTGTTGCCTGTGGAAGGAAATTTAATTGTAGATCGGGTAATTGATGCTGTGCCAGACCTTTTGGACAAAGTGTCCGGCATGTTTAAGAAAAAGGAAGAGCCAAGTGATGTCACTATTATGGCTGATGAATAAGTCAGGCTGCTCTGAACTCAGAATTCGTTAGTGAATAAAGATCTTGGATTTTAATACCACCCGAAGACTGGCTGCAGGGACGATAGCCAGTCTTTTTTGCGGTCTAATCCTATCCCCCCGGTCATAAATTTGAGACAAGGGGGATGGAATATGGTTAATTTCATTTGGCTTATTATGCTCGCTACCGGAATAATCATAGCGGCTTTTACCGGCCGGATCGAAACAGTTACCACCTCGGCGATGAAGGCCGCTGAGTTGGGAGTTGAAGTGGCTATCGAATTAATCGGGGTTATGAGCTTGTGGCTGGGGCTTATGCGTCTGGCCGAGGAAGCGGGATTTATCCGCCTGGTAGCCCGCGTGTTCGGGCCTGTGATTCGCAAGCTTTTCCCATCGCTTAAACCTGAAAGTCCTGCCTTAGGGGCTATTATCATGAATTTGAGCGCCAATATCTTAGGCTTGGGCAATGCGGCTACTCCCTTCGGGCTTAAGGCCATGCAGGAACTGCAAAAGGAAAATCACAATCCGGAAGTGGCCAGTCCGGCAATGATTACTTTTCTGGCCCTGAATACTTCCTGTATCACTCTGATTCCGGCAACGATTATCGGAGTGAGATTAAAAGCTAACTCACTTAACCCGACCGAGATCATAGGTACTACTATTTTTGCAACCGGATGTGCCATGACAGTGGCAATTATTGCCGATTTTATCTTCAGGCACAGGAGGATACAATGAACATCATCGCTGAGATTTCGCGCTGGGCAATTCCCCTGCTCCTCCTATTAATTCCGGTGCTGGCTTACTGGCGCAAGGTTCCTGTGTATGAGTCTTTTGTGGCGGGAGCGGAAGAAGGTTTCAAGACCGGAGTGAGAATACTGCCGTTTTTGATCGGGATGCTCGTGTCGATTCGCATTTTCATTGATTCCGGTGCTCTTGATATCTTGGCCCGCTTGTTGGCACCCATCTTTAATTACTTTGGCCTTGATTCTAACCTGACGGCGATTATTCCTCTGGCAATCCTCAGACCTTTAAGTGGTTCCGGAGCCTTGGGGGTAGCTACCCAGCTCATTAATCAGTACGGCCCTGATTCTATGATTGGGCGTTTGGCTTCGACCTTGCAGGGAAGTACAGATACCACTTTCTTCGTATTGACTGTGTATTTTGGTTCGGTAGGAATCCGCAAATACCGCTACGCGCTTAAAGTCGGGCTGCTGGCAGACTTAGTAGGGCTTATCGCATCAATTTGGATTGTTAATCGGGTTTTTTAACAATCTTGGAATTGCGTAAAGAGAAGGATGCCCTGAGTGCTGTTTGAGCATACTACTGATGAACCGAAAGGGGGCATTAGAAGTATGCTTTTTGTGGTTCTGCCGGCTTATAACGAAGCAGGGGCTTTACCGCTATTAGTGGCAGATATTGAAGAAACATGCAGACACTTGCAGCACCGCATTATAGCAGTAGATGATGGTAGTAGCGATGATACGGGAGAAGTGCTCCACTCTCTTAAGCGGGAATACGTCAACTTTGACTTTGTACAGCATGAAGAGAATAAAGGACTTGGAGAGGCTCTGTTGAGTGGCTTTCAAACAGTTATTAAATCAAGGGATATGCATTCCGACGACCCGAAGTCCTTCCGCTCAAACTTCTTCTACGAAGTGGGAGAAGTGGGTACTCTCCCTGATATTGTGGTAACCATGGATGCTGACAATACCCATCCTGCTGAGTGTATCCCAGCGCTTGTGGCGAAGATAGGGGAGGGGGCAGATTTAGCGATAGCTTCCCGTTATGTAAGCGGAGCTAAACAAACGGGGTTGGCCGCGTTCCGGCGGCTTCTCTCCTGGGGTGCGGGTGCGGTAATGCATGTTTTCTTCCCAATCAGCGGAGTGCGGGACTATTCCTGCGGTTACAGGGCCTATAGGCTCTCAATTCTCGAAAAGGGACTTACTCTTTATGGACAGAATTTGATTGAAAGCCGGAACTTTGCCGGGATGGTAGAGCTTCTCTTAAAAATTACACCTTTTTGCCGCCGGATCGCTGAGATACCGCTTGATCTTCACTATGAGCGTAAACAAGGGCTGAGCAAGATGAAAATCCTTGCCACAATCTGGGGATATCTATACTTGATTTACCGCTTGAAACGGAAGAATTGGGGTTCGCTTGAATGGGCAGGAGAATAAACAGTCGGATTTCAGATGCTATTGCTAAAAGAAACAAGCCTGCGTTACAAGAAGGCACAGGGACAGGAATACATAAGTTGGTTTTAGGCGCGATACTTGTGGTGGCATTGGTTTTCAGGCTGAAAGGAATTGAGAATCCACTTTTGGACGATCAAGCCTGGCGTCAGGCAGATACCGCGAGTATGGCCCTAAACATGCTGGGTCGTCTTAGTGATATTCCGGCTGTGTTTTTTCCTTATCTCAATTATGATGGTAGGGTACCGCAGCGGGTTGAGCTGGAATTTCCTTTTTTGCCGTATTTATTGGCTGTAACCTGGTCGATCTTGGGCTGGGCTGACATTTGGGGGCGCTTTTGGGCGGTCGGGTTTTCCCTGCTGGCGGTCTGGGGGATCTATGATCTTAGCCGCCAAATCTTCTCCGAACGCGCGGGTTTGATAGCAGCAGGTATTTATGCCGTCTTGCCGCTCTCTGTGTATTATGGGCGGGTTGTGATGCCCGAACCGATAACCCAAGCTTTCAGCATCTGGGCTTTGAGCTTAATCCAGCGTAAGCGGGGGCGAGAGCAAGTGCTCGCTTTCTTAGGTCCGGCTCTTTTGATGGCGGCTGCTATTTTAGCGAAACTGCCGCAATTAATGTTATTTCCGGTTGCAATATTACTCGGATTTTGGCCTTTTAACCAAAAGAAGGTGGCTGGTCTTTTCTTCTATACCTTAGTCGCTCTTCTTCCGCCTATGGTATACTATATAGGGGTACATATTGGGGTTGCGGCGGACAGTCAATTCGTATCCGGAATTCTCTCACAGCAAGTTGCCCATAATAGCGTTTTAGACTGGGAAACGCTTTTCCGCCATTTGCGTGGAGGAGTATCAGTCGGGATTCCTTTCCTAGCAGTTGTGGGAGCAGCCCGTGTGTTTTTTTTAGAGCGTTCCCCAGCCCGCATAGCCTTAAGCGTCTGGCTCGGAATCAGTCTTTTATACATAACAGTGGTATGCGTACGCATTTCTCTTGATTATTACTTGCTTCCTGTGGTGCCGTTAATCTCTCTGCTCTCAGGTGCAGCTCTGGATATGCTGGATCGTGTTCCGGGAACAATCGCGGGGATCATTGTGATTTCTTTAGTGATCTATTATTCTACTTGGATCATTCAGCCAAAATACATCTGGGATGCCCGTTATTTAACTCAGGCGGTATGGCTTCGGGAAAACACTTTACCTAACAGTGTCTTGGTACTGAGTGATGGTCCACCGATGACTTTTTATTATGCCCAGCGGGTGGGTTTCAGGCTAATACACTCCGATGACCGGCAGGCATTCCAAGATCTAGGTAAAATACCGGGTAATTTCCTGGTTGTGTTGCCGAAGACTGCCCGGGAAGAGAGTTTTTTGCAGCAAGTAAGGCAATCTTACCCGGAGGTCGGGCCGGGGGTTTTCAGGCTTCAAAATTAATCGGTTGAAGGAGAGACAGCTAGAATCATGAGGGAAGAAAATAAGGGAGCGACATCGGGACCTGTTCAAGATACAAAGCCCGAGCGCCTGCAGAAAGTGTTGGCCCAGGCCGGAATCGCTTCCCGTCGCCATGCGGAAGAGCTCATCCTGGGTGGGCATGTCACGGTAAACGGAGAGAAAATAGTTATCCTCGGAAGCAAGGTTTACCCTGATGATCATATTGCCGTTGACGGAAAATTTATTAAGAAAAGCCAGGGCCTATATTACTATATCCTGAACAAACCGGTCGGGGTTATTACGAGTGTGAGCGATCCCCATGGCAGGCAGACGGTTCTGGATTTGATCAAGGAAGCCCCTGTGCGGCTTTTTCCTGTTGGAAGGCTGGATTATGAGACTTCCGGTCTACTTGTGCTCACGAATGACGGCAATCTGGCTTTTAGGCTGACGCACCCGCGCTATGGGGTGAAGAAGAGCTACCATGTGTGGTTGCCAGGGCCGGTTGCGGAAAGAACTTTGGTCGAGCTTAGGGACGGAGTTATACTCGAAGACGGCAAAACTGCCCCGGCTGTGGTCAAACGTTTAAAGCCCGCCATGAAGGGCGGGCTGGAACTGTTAGAAATGACGATTCATGAAGGGAAAAACCGTCAAATCCGGCGTATGTGCGAAGTAGTAGGCTACCCTGTGGCCAAGCTTCAGCGCGTGCGCTTTGGGCCTTTGTCCTTAGATCCGGAGCTGAAACAAGGAGCGTACAGAAAGCTTAATGCCCGGGAAGTGCGCCTCCTTAAGAAAGAGGTCGGGCTTGAGTAGGTACTTATGCCTGTATTAGTGGGCCGGATATAAGGGATGGTCTATTTCTTTACTCCATTTTTCGATGTCGCGTCCGCCAAATTTTTGCAGGGCATTGCCCACGGAGTTGACCTTTTCGTGCTCAGTTGTGATCAGAACAAAGTAATGCCCGGTGCGCACTTCATGCTCATAATGGCGGGCACGGTCTGCTGACAAGCCATAGCTTAAAAGAGCTTCGACCAGTCCTTCCCCATGCGGCCTTTTCATCAGTTCATTGGCCAGGGGCCCGGCGGAGACCACCTCACCGAGATTAGGGACATGCATTGGTGGAGCCTGTACCAGCCAAGCGTTGAAACGGTCAAGATTAATTTCCGGAGGGTAATAGGTTAATTCAGCGGCCAGTTCCTCCTGCAAGCTTCCTTGATGGATATATTCCGTACGCACTAAAACTGAAATTTTACTGTTAGCCAGGGACTCTCCCTGAATCTCTTCCACCGCTTCTTTCGTTTGCTGCGGTCCTTTGAAAATCGCGGTTACCGTTCTCTGCATCGGTGTTCCTCCTTGAGCCTTTTTGCCGATGGCTAATTGCCACTAAGACTCCCACTGCTTAAGGAGGAGATTAAGTGGCACTAAGCCCCTGGATAAGTTCAACTAAACTTCAGATGGAGTTAAAACTCCACCTGAAGTAAGTTTTCTTTATTAGTATGCGCAGGAAAACAGCGCTTAACCCATTTTCGGGTCAGCCGTTCTTTTGCTCTTTTCGGCCACAACGTACCCAAAGCAATACTTCAGTTGTAACCTACTTTAAGAAAGTCAAGCAAAAAGCCGGGGAATCCTTAGAGAAAGGAACCCGGCTTTATTATGCCGAAGCAGTTGGGTGAATTTAGACAAAGTACTGTGTCAAGGCTTGAAAATTCCAATGCAAGTATAATATAATGCTAATGTATTTGATAATATATAAGTTATATTTTTTATTGGTTTGGGCTCTAGCGCCAAGAGAGGGGTAAATAATGGATCAAAACATTATCATACCGAAGAACGAGGTAGGACAGGCAACTGAACAAACTTTAGGGAAAAAAGCCCGCCCATATGTTCTACCTGTTTTAATTTTTATTGCAGTATTTATTGTCGGGGTTTGGTATGTGAAATGGAATCCGTACTATCATAAGGCCCTCATTGCGGCAACAAAACATTCGCTTGGGGCTTCGATCATATCCGGACAGGCAGCAACTGCGCCTGATCCTTCCTGGTCTGCTGCTTGGAGTTACACCATCGCCTATTTTAACTCCGTATGGAAAGCGGTAATTCTAGGACTGTTACTAGGCTCTTTGGTCCAAGTACTCCTGCCGCAACACTGGATTCAGAAAGTTTTTGGCAGTTCCAGCTTTAAAAGTACTGCTCTGGCGGGTGTAGCGGGAATGCCATCCATGATGTGCACCTGTTGTGCCGCACCGGTAGCAGTCGGACTCCGGCAAAGAAAAGCATCGGTCGGAGCAGCGCTCGCCTATTGGCTTGGTAATCCTGTGCTTAATCCGGCCACAATTATTTTTATGGGTTTTGTGCTTTCATGGAAATTTGCGCTGGTTCGAATCGTGGGTGGGATGATCATGGTTTTTGGAGTGAGCTATCTTGCCAATCGCTTAGTAAAAGGTCAGGATGTCCCTGAGGATATGCCTAAAGAATTTATCCCCCCCGCACCGGTTTCTGATGAGAAAGGCAGTTTGTTTGTACGCTGGATTCGGGCTCTGTGGGTGCTCATTCTTGACACTATTCCGGCATATGTCATTGTCGTAGCCCTTCTCGGGGCGTTCAGGGCTTTGCTTTTCCCGGCTATTAACCCGGAATGGGCGAACAGTTTGTTAGTCATCATCTTTTTTGCCATTGGCGGCACCCTGTTTATTATTCCCACTGCAGCAGAAATTCCGATTGTCCAATCACTTATGTCCTATGGTCTTGGGGTTGGACCCGGCGTTGCTCTGTTAATGACACTACCAGCCGTAAGTCTGCCTTCCCTGATTATGATTAAACGGGTGTTCCCATTAAAAGTTATCCTCTTTGTTGCAGGTTCAGCGGTTTTGTTGGGAATTCTCACAGGTCTGGGTGCTATGGCTATTCTGTAATGATGTGTAGGAAAAGAGGGCTTAACTGCATTGTTTACGAAAGAACCGGCTACACGAAGTGGCCGGTTCTTTCGTAATTGTATTAAAGAAGGAGAAAACGGAGTTTGCGGAGAAATAGATAATCAAGAGAGGGGAGAACGGGGAAGATGAAAATTCGAATTGGGGATGAGGTGCTTACGGAACACATCCGGGTGCGCATCCGACTTGACTATAGAGGAGAGGCGAGGTCAGGCCGTTTCTTTTTCGGCGGCAAGAGCAAGGAAGTGATGGCCGAGATGATGCGGGAGGAGCAGGTCAATCTCTTGCGCAATGTGCCGCTGCAAGGAGTTGTGCTGGAGGATGTGGACTTGAGTTTGGATATTTATACCGTGACAGAGGATAATGGCCGTAAATTGCAGCAGTCAGCATTTGCTCCAATTATCCTTACTTTGCGGGCGGAAAACATGGAAGATCTGCTCCCGTTGTTACTCAAATCTGAATTCCGCAAGATTGAATTCCTGAGCCCGGAGAATGTAAATATTCACCGTCTTGATCTGGAGAGAATACTCTATCGTTTAAGCCAATCTTTCCAGCAGGAAATAAAAGCCTTAGAACAGAAATACGCCCGCTAAAACATTACCTGCGGGCGTATTGATCAATGTTTATTCCGCGCGCCTGTAACCACTCTGCAGTCATTCCCGTGATTACCACGGGCTTTGAAGGGAGATCGATGAGGGTACGGGCTCCGGCCATCAGCATGGCCCGACGAAGTCCGGTGATAATTTCTTCAATCCGTTCATTCAGCGCTTCTTCCGATTCCATTAAGCATCTTAAGAGATGTCCGGCCATGCCAACCATTTGTGCTCCTAAAGCCAAGGCGGAAGCTATTTCGAAGGGCTCAGTAAAACCACCGGAAGCGATAATTGTACCTGAGATATTCTGGTTCAATACTTCGAGCAGGCTCACTGCGGAGGTCAGGCCTTGAGCTTCTTTCGGAGCGTGTACGCGCTCGGTGCGCATGTTCTCAATCCGGACGAAATCGGTACCGCCACTCCCGCCGATGTCAAGGCAGGTGACTCCGGCCCGGGAGAGACGGCGGGCGGTGTCTTGCCCTAGCCCGTATCCCACCTCCTTAACAATCACCGGTACGGGTGAGGCTTTCACTATCTTTGCAATATTTTGCAGAATTCCGCGGAAGTCCCGGTCCCCTTCAGGCATTGCTAATTCTTGAGCGCTGTTTAAGTGCAGTTGGATTCCGTCCGCTTTAATCATCTCAATTGCTGCTAAGGCCATTTCCGGTGAAGAAGCCGCGCTTAAATTGGCTAGAAGCAGACCTTCCGGATTTTCTTCACGGGCAATGATATAAGTGTCACGCACTTGGGGGTTATCCAGACCTGCTCGTTGGGAACCAACAGCCATGGCGATCCCATAGCGGCGGGCGGTGCACGCCAGGCTTTTGTTTATTGCTTTAACATCCGGGTGTCCGCCTGTCATGGCGTTAATTAAAAGCGGAGCTTTTAGTTTTTTCTGAAATAAGGGTAAAGATGTATCTATTTCTTCCAAACTAAGTTCGGGCAATGCTTCATAAACTAGGGCTACATCCTGGAAGCCGTTCGTGCCCGGGGACCAAGCGGACTTGAGGGCTAAGTTAATGTGGTCAAGCTTGCGTTTTTCTCTGGAGATATTTGTTCCCTCCTGTTCACAATGAAGTGAAGCATGTGCTAAAGGAGATACACAGCATGGCTGAGACAACGGAAGAACTTATGCTTAAATACATTGAGAATCACACGACCTTGATCCTGGCCACGGTTGGGTCTGATGGAGCATGGGCTACCCCTGTGTTTTATGTAAACAGGGGTTTTAAGCTTTACTTTCTGTCGGAGGCTAAGACGAGGCACAGCCAGAACCTTCAGGAAAATGAAGTCGTGGCCGCCGCCATCACCGAAGACCATCAAGAGTGGCAAGCCATCCAGGGCTTGCAGATTCAGGGACGTGCGCTGCTGGTCACATCCCCGGCCGAAAAGGCCTTGGCTACGGCTGCATATCTGCGAAAGTTTCCGGCGGTACGCCACATTCTTGAAGCCCCGTCCCAGTTCAGAGGCGTTAAAGCTGCGCGGTGGCATTGTTTAGTGTCTGAGGTTTTGCGCTTAACTGACAATACGAAGGGCTTTGGCAGCCGCTTTGAACTTGTACTAAAAAAGGAAAGCTAGATAGATAGAGCGAATAATTAACTGCAACCAGAGAGATTTAATCTTTAATTCGAAGTACTCAATTTAGAAGAAAAAACGAGGAAATTTGCGATGCCTATTCAAATGGTTTATCACTCAGCTAATTGCCTTAACACTAAAAAACCCTATGCTGAAAAATGCAGGCTTTGCCTCGAAGCGTGCCCTCATCAAGCCATTTCTGAGAGAATGGAAATTGACGCCCGTAAATGTACGGAATGTGGCGCGTGTATGGCAGCATGCCCAAGTGACGGCTTTGTGGACAGGACTGTGGACGCACTGTATGAGTACTTGTCTAAGGCTCAGGAAATAAATATAAGCTGTCCGCTGGCCTTGCCCCAAGGTTTTGAAGTGCCCTGCCTCGGAATTTTTGACCGTGACACTTGGGTAGGATTTATGCTGTTGGCGCAGGAGAAGCCTGTAAAGATTTTTACGGGAGTGTGTTCCGAGTGCCAGGACAAAGCTGCGTGCGCTGCGAGTGTGAAAGTGTTTAATACTTTGCACGTTCAGTGGCCGGATCATGCGCCCATCAAAATTATCGTGAAGATTGACCCTGGTATAGAGTCTGAGCCTGCGCAGGGGCTCATGAAGGCACTGGCCTTGCCCGAACCCGGAGAAGCTAGAGAGCGTTTGGAAGGGTGGCGCGAGCGCGGCAAGGAAAAACTTGAGGAACTATTGCCCGGACTTCGACGCGATGAAACGTATAATATTCCGCGTGCGCGGGCTTGGCTGCAGGAGTTGTTGGCAACCCGCCCGGAAGTGAGCCTTCCGTTTCCTGCGCTCACCGTTGCAGATTCATGCTCAAGCTGTGGTGTTTGTGCTCTGATTTGTCCTCAGGGGGCTTTGACGAAACGGGAAGAGAACGGAAAAATGCGTCTGGTGTTTGAACCGTATAAGTGCGTGCACTGCGGACGTTGTGTGGAAACCTGCCGCCCTGGAGCCTTGGATATTAAGGTCAAAACGCTCTCCTCGCGCCTCTTGAACGGCAAGATCATGCTGCATGAAGGCAGCCCCCGTTATTGCAGCCGCTGCGGGAAGCAAATCTTCGACAACTCTGAGCTTTGTATCGCCTGCGCCAGCAGCAATCCGGATAAACAGAACTTCTTTCTTTAACTCCAAGGCTGCCCCCATTGCTCGCCAAAGGCTATTTCTGTTAACGCTTTGCGCGGGCGGGGGTTTTTTTCCTGCGCGGGATAGCCGAGGGGTGTGATCGCAACGATGCGGAAGTTGTCTGGTACACCTAAGGCAGAGCGCATTTTGTCTTCGCTAAACAGCGCTTGCCAGCAGGTGCCGAGCCCTTGCGCAGTGGCAGTCAGGATTAAATGCTCCATGGCGAGGCCGGCATCAAGCATGTAGTAATCCTTGCCTTCCCAGACTTCGGATTCATCCGGGTCAGCACACAGGATTATGACGACCGGTGCTTCCAGGATTGCCTTGCGTCCCGGGTTGGTTAAAGGAAAGGCATCGGCAATTCCTTGGCGTTTTTCTGCGGCGCTGATAATCATAAAACGCCAGCACTGGAGGTTTTTCCAGGAAGGAGCGAGACGCGCCGCTTCCAGGATCTGAGCGATTTTTTCCGGTTCCACCGGGTCCGGCTTATACGCGCGGATGCTTCGGCGGCGTTGAACCACTTCCATCAGTTCCATCATTCCGTTTCCCCTCTCTTTTATGTATCTCTCTAAATTCATGTACTTAGATTAGGAATGGCAGCCACAATCGGCGCTGTGTATTTTAATAGGGTAAAGCGAAAAGTTTATCAGATGGAAGATGGAGATAGGGTGGATCAGCCCCCAGCCTGTGGCCAGGAACTTCGATCTGCACCGCCTCCCCACCGCTTTTCCCTAAGGGGGTGACGAACAGGGTATGGGACTGAACTCCTCGGATCTGATTAATTATCTCAATGGGAAAGGTGTTAGGCAGACCTGGCTCCGGTCCGGAAAGAAGCACTGCTTCCACCGGCCTTATTCCCAGCCACACAGTGGGTGTCTGGGGCAAATTCTGGATCATGAGTTCTTGCCCGAGGGCAGGGACTAGCACCGTTCCCCCGGAAGCACCTGCACTTGTCACCTGCCCCTGCCAGAGGTTTTTGGCACCCACTTTACGCGCCACTTGCAAGGTTGCTGGCCGCCGCAGGAGTTCATCTTTCGGTCCCAGTTGCAGGATCTTTCCCTGTTCGATGATTACAAGTTTGTCACAGAGACGATACGCTTCCTCAAGGTTGTGGGTTACTAGGATATAGGGAACCTGGCGGGAAGAGCGAAAGCGTAGGACCAAGGCTTCGAGCTCGCCGCGTAGTTCAGCATCTAAGGCCGAAAAAGGCTCGTCCAGCAATAGAAGGTCGGGGTCTGCGGCCAAGGCCCGTACGAGTGCAACTCGCTGCTGTTGCCCGCCGGAAAGCTGTGAGGGGTAGCGTGACGCGTGCTCGATGAGATGGATTTCCTCAAGCAGATTATATATTTGCTTCTGGCGCTGCTCTCCCTTGACAGCGCGGGGCAGACCATAGGAAATATTCTCTGCTACCGTCATATGGGGAAAGAGAGCATAGTGCTGAAACACATACCCAATGTGGCGTTGCTGGGGAGGAGAGTCCAGGCTCTGTGAACTGTCAAAAAGTGATCGGTTTTTAAGGGTAATTACTCCTTTTTCCGGTTTGACAAGTCCGGCAATCACTCTTAAGCTCATACTCTTGCCGCTGCCTGAGGGACCGAGTATGCCCAGAGTCTCTCCTTCACCCAAACTAAGATCAAGCTCAAGATTGAAGGAGTAAAGGGTTTTCTTAAATTGAGCGTTGAATATGGGAGAACTCATTAAGCCAGCCCTTTCTGGTTGGGATCTAGTTATTATTTGTGCGGAAATGATTCTTAAAGTTGACGGTCATGCTCATGATGAACACTTTGCTCCAGACGGTAGAGCAGAAGCAGGACAATTAAGGCTACTGCGGTCATGATCAGAGCTAAGAAGTTAGCTTCAGCCACATCCCCTGACATCATTGCATCATAAACAGCAATTGACATCGTCTGGGTAACTCCGGGAATATTTCCTGCTACCATTAAGGTTGCCCCGAAATCACCCATTGCCCGTGCAAAGGCCAAGGCAACACCGGAAATAATTCCCCTCCAGGACAGTGGCAGTACAACAGTCCAAAAAACGTGCCAGTTGCTGTGCCCCAGCAAGCGGGCTGCAGCTATCAGGTCGGGCGAGACGTGGCTCATGGCATTGCGGATTGCGGAAATGAGCAGGGGGAAAGAAACAATTGCCGATGCCAAGACTGCTCCCTGCCAGGAAAAGACCAGAGTTTTTCCGGTAAGCTGCTCATAAAACTGTCCGATGGGACTTTGACGTCCGACCAGTACCAATAAATAATACCCAAGTACGGTCGGAGGCAGGATTAAGGGGAGGGTAGTCAGGGAATTAAACCACTTAATCAGGGGATGATTATATTGCGTAAAAACCCAGGCTAAGGGCAAAGTAACGAGAAGCCCTAGCAAGGTTGCGAAAAACGCTACTTTCAAAGATAAATAAAGGGGAAACAGAGTCATGGTGTCTTCTCCCAGTAAAGCTATTATTGTACCTTATTATAGCACAACCACCAGATATACCGAAGGGATAGGGGGCCCGAAATGCCGTTTTCTTGAAAAGGACTTCACTACCCACTATAATTGTCATCAAGAAATGAGAACAAAGTTTATTTGAAAGGAATCTAAATTTGAATACTAAGCGTATCATTGTTGTTGGCGGCGGGGCTGCAGGCATGATGGCGGCCGGACAAGCGGCTTTATCCGGCACACGGGCGCTGCTTCTTGAAAAAAAAGCAAGCCTCGGGCGCAAAATCGCGATTTCGGGTAAGGGTCGCTGTAACATAACCAATGCAGCGAACGTGGAGGATTTTATCATCCATTATCCAGGGAATGGACGTTTTCTGCAAGGAATCCTGCGTGAGTTTGACAACATAAAACTGAGAGAATTTTTAGCCCGTTACGGGGTGGAAACTAAAGTCGAACGCGGGGGGAGAGTTTTTCCTGTTTCGGACGATGCGGAGGCAGTCGTCCGGGCTTTGGAAAAGTTCTTAGCAGAAGCGAAGGCGGAGGTTAAGCACGGAAAAACCGTAGATAATATAGTGATTCAGGAAGATCGAATAACAGGGGTAAGAGTAAGCGGGGAAGGAGTTTATGCTGCCCAGGCAGTCATCGTGTGTACAGGCGGAGCTTCTTATCCAGGCACAGGCTCTACCGGAGATGGGTACCGCTTTGCCCGCGCTCTGGGACACAATGTTATTTCTCCGCGCCCGGCGCTTATACCCTTGCGCACAGCAGAGGAATGGGTTAAAGAGGTGCAGGGACTTTCCCTGAGAAATGTGGAAGTGTCTTTATGGATCTCAGGCCAGAAAAAAGCCAAAGAGTTTGGGGAAATGCTGTTTACGCATTTTGGGGTATCCGGACCTGTTATCCTTACGCTCAGCCGCTTGGCGGGTGACGCTTTGCACGAGGGCAAGCCGGTCAGCCTGACCATAAATCTCAAACCGGCGTTGACGGCAGAACAGTTGGATTTACGCGTGCAGCGGGATTTCCAGGAACTAAGCAATAAACAATTTAAAAATTCTTTAGCTGCACTCCTGCCTAAGAGTCTTATTCCGGTAATCATAAAGCTGTCAGGTATTGAGCCGGAACAGGCAGTCCACCAAATTACGCGCGAGAAACGCAAACGCCTCTTGGGCTTATTGCAGGAACTTTCTCTCACAGTAACGGCTACGCTGCCTCTGGAAGCGGCGATAGTGACTGCAGGCGGGGTGGATGTGAAAGAAATAAACCCTAAGAACATGACATCGAAAAAAATAGCGGGGCTTTATTGGGCCGGAGAAGTAGTAGATGTCGATGGGGTTACAGGAGGGTACAATCTCCAGGCCGCATTTGCCATGGGTTACCGGGCCGGGAGGGCAGCAGCCGAGTATGTTCGTTCTCTTTAACGGGTCTGACAAACCAGAAGGCTGCATAAACTCTTAACAGGTTCCTCAATCGGGTGAAAGGACCGTTATCCCGGGATTTTTAGTGTGGGGAGTGAGCCTGTGGTGCGTCGCGGCCGTAGATCAGTATTAAATGGCTTTTTTGAACGTGGAGAACGGCAGTTAATTCGCGTCTTGATTCTGGCTTCTGTTCTCTTGGTCATAGTTCAACTCAGCTTGGTTAAAGATCCGGTGCAGTTTTACCTGGCAGTTGCGCAGAAAGTGGAGTCCCCCTCGCTGGATATTACAGATGCGTCACCAGAAAAGAAGGATGTTCCTGCCGGGCCTGCCACTGCAAGTCAGGCGGAAACATGGCTGCTTACTTTGAAGACTGCTCCGGCTGCAGCGGTGCGGGTGTGGCAGGATGGGAAAGTTGTTGCAGTCCTGGGCGCGGAAGAAAAACAGGTAAAAGTGCGCGCGGGGGTACTCCAACTGGACGCTAGAAATATAGACGGAGCAGTGCGGGTTCAAGTTATCAAGCGGGATTCCCGTTTACATGAACCCCGACTTAACCAGGCTTTGGTCTTAAATAAGGACATTCAAAGCATGGTGGTGTCTCCTTAACTTGTGTGATTGGCGTTATTTCTTGAAAATTTGGATGCTGCATACTATAATTGCCCTAACTGATAAACAATACGAATAATACCTACTCTGACAGGGAGAGGGGGCAGGGCGGTAGGACGGGACTTTAAACGCAGATTAGTTCAAGGCACAGGAGCAGCATGGAAGCTGCACAGGGGTAGGACGGAAGCTGTACAGAGGTAGGATGGAAGCTAAAACAGCGAAAGACACCTGGGGGTGTCTTTTTTTGAAAGGAAGATTTTTATGATACCTCAAAGCAAAAAAGTGGCTACGGCGGCTCTGCGCATGGCTATGACTGAAAGCAGGGAGGAAGAAACTCATTTAAAAGAGTTGTTTCTCAAGCAAGGGATTAAAACCGCAGCAGTTGATTATGGCGGGGAATATGTGTCTTCTATCAAGAAAATAGTTGAACGCGCCGTTGTAGCAGCCAAGCGTGAAGGGGTTATTAAAGAAACGCACGGGGATGAGGGCGCAGTAGCAGGGGCAACGCGGGAAGCCTTGAGTCAGATCATGCCCAAAGCCATGGGCCTTAATATCGGAGGTAAAATTGCAATTTCCCGCTGGGATGAGCACTTGAGTGTAGCTGTCTTTTTCGGAGTAGGTCTGCTTCATCTCGATGAAGTGGCCGTAGGACTTGGACATCGGGCAGCACCGAAAGAGGATTAAAAGGAGGGTTCCAGATGGTGCGCGGAATTCGGGGAGCGACAACTGTAGGGAGCAATACTGCTGAAGAGATCAAAGAGGCTACCATAGAATTACTTCAGGCAATCGTAAAAGAGAATAATCTCTCTGAAGAAGATATTGTCAGTGCTATCTTCACCGTAACATCTGACTTAAATGCGGATTTTCCCGCTTCCAGTGCGCGGGCAATAGGCTGGGACCGCGTCCCGCTGCTGTGTTCGACCGAGATCCCGGTTCCAGGGTCGATGCCTTTATGTATCCGGGTTCTGCTTCAGGTCAATTCTGACAAAAGCCAACTGGAAATAAGTCATGTCTATTTGCGCAAAGCTGTGGGCTTGCGCCAAGATTTGGCTGCTCAATAGGTGGTGCTCTTAAAGAAGTTTGCGCTACAAGAACTTTTTGCAGGTAATCTAATTAAATGAAGTTTTAATTTTTGTTGTTGACTAAATTGAGCTTCTCCTACTATACTATTAATAAGTAATTAGTTAGCTGAGTTTTGAGTTCTATAAGCAAAGATCTTTGTTAGGAAGCCGAGATTTGGGAGCCGAGAGCCGAGAGCCGAGAGTTGAGAGAAGATTAGATTAGAGTGAGCTTTTGATTGAACAAATTTTATATGAGTTGAGCAGAGCTGAGTTTAGTCGAGAAGAGCTGAGATGAGTTGAGCTGGTGTTTGCTATTGACCAGTACTCGTTTGAGTACTGGTTTTTTGCTTTTTTACTCTTTAACAACAGTAAAAGAAGGAGGGTGAGAGAATGCGGGTAGCCAGGACTGAGTGGCAGGTAATAATGCCGCAGGACTTTGTTCTTAGTCTGGTTGAGTTGGGCCGGGAATTGGAATTGCCCTGCACGGCACTGCTGGAAGGTCAGGAAAGGGACCATGAGCGTTCCTATGTCGGGTTCGGCGCGGGCTGGGTCATTAAGCATCAGCGCCAAACTCCACTGGCCCAAGACCCTATGGCGGCTGTACGAGCTTTTATGCAGGAGCAAAAAGAGGAGCTGGGCAAGGAATGGCGGGAACTGGAGAGCGGAGTAATCGGGTATGTTGATTCCGAATGGGGGCTCCATTGGCACAAGCCAGCCTCAGCCAGCTTTAATCCGGGCTACTTTTTCCGCTTGTGTCCGGTTAACCTCATTCTTTTGCCTCTTAGCAATCGCTTAGTTTTAGAGGTTTTCGGTGAGGATGAGGGAGAGGTCAGCTCGACCCTGAACTCATGGAGAAAGCAGGTCGAACAATTAGTTGAAACGATTAACAAGGACATTGTATTGGGGAGTAAGGCAAGTGTGTTCGGGAGCAAGGATGTCACGTTCAGGGCATCTTCCTGGCAGAGCAATATGAATCGGGAAAACTTTATTACTATGGTCGCAAAGATCAAAGAATATATCAAATCCGGGGATGTCTTTCAGGTGGTGTATTCCCAGAGATTTAGCAAAAGAGGGAGCTACTCTCCCTGGGCCGTTTACCGCAAGCTCCGTTTCCTTAATCCTTCTCCTTATCTGTTTTGCCTGGAGGGAGAAGGGGAAACCCTGGTGGGAAGTTCTCCCGAACTTCTGGTATCGTCCATTGGCGCACGTATTCGCACTTGTCCCATCGCCGGCACGCGGCCCAGGGGCGGCACAGAGGAAGCAGACCGGGCTTATGAGGACGAACTAAGACGGGATGAAAAAGAGAACGCTGAACACGCAATGCTGGTAGACTTAGGACGCAATGATCTGGGAAGGGTCAGCCGCTATGGTAGTGTGCAGGTGACACAATACGCCGAAGTTGAGAGGTTTTCCCATGTGATGCATCTCGTGTCTACGGTGGAAGGGGAACTGGCAGCAGGCCACGATGGGCTGGCAGCCTTGCAGGCGGCATTTCCCGCAGGCACCTTAAGTGGGGCTCCTAAGGTAAGGGCCATGGAAATTCTGCAGGAATTGGAGCCAGGAGGCAGGGGAGCGTATGGCGGCGCACTCGGGATCGTGCGCTGGAACGGGGACGTGGATTTTTGTATCACGATTAGGACCTTACGCCTTACCAGGGATGAAGTGAGTGTTCAGGCTGGTGCCGGGATTGTTTTTGACTCGGTGCCGGAAATGGAATATGAGGAAACTGTGCACAAGGCCAAAGCCTTAATGAAGGTGGTGGATGAACTTGCTCCTTATGATCGATAACTATGATTCTTTCACGTATAATCTGGTGCAGGAACTTGGACGCCTGGGCGCAGAGATTAAGGTCGTGCGCAATGATGAACGAACGGTGACTGCGATCTTAGCTGAAAAGCCGCAAGGAATCATTATTTCTCCGGGGCCGTGTACCCCGAATGAAGCAGGAGTTTCACTCGAGTTGCTGACAGAAGTTGCCCGTCGGGCGGAACAAGGTGAGATTATCCCGGTTCTGGGGGTGTGTTTGGGGCATCAGGCCTTGGCTAAGGCCATGGGAGGCCGGGTGGTACGTGCCCCGCAAGTGGTGCACGGTAAAAAGTCGAAGATTTACCATAATGGCCGCGGGCTCTTTGCGGGACTAGAACAAGGGTTCACGGCCGGGCGTTATCATTCTTTAATAGTGGACCGAGAAAGTCTCAGTGCGGACTGGGAAGTCTCTGCCTATACAGAGAATGGGCTAGTAATGGGTCTTCAACACCGGAGGTTTCCCTTTTATGGCGTCCAGTTTCACCCGGAAAGTATTTTAACCCGTGAGGGTGAGAAGATATTACAACAGTTTCTAGAGTTGTGCGTAAGTCAGAAGCAAGAGCAGAGTCAAGCTGAAAAAGGAGAGCGGAGTATGAGTGGAATTCGTGAAGCATTGGATAAGTTGTCTGTAGGAGGGGATTTGACAGAAGAGCTGGCAGCTCAAGTTATGATAGAGCTTTTGGCAGGGGATATTGCCCCTTCCCAAGTCGGAGCTTTGTTGCTCGGGCTTCGGGTTAAAGGAGAAACTGCCGAAGAGATCGCCGGGTTTGCCCGGGTTTTGCGGGGACTGAGTAACACAATTCCCGCGCCGATGGCAACGGTGGATACGTGCGGTACCGGTGGGGACAGTGCCGGGACTTTTAATATTTCGACGACTGCGGCCTTTGTGGTGGCCGGGGCCGGAGTGCCTGTGGCCAAACACGGCAATCGCTTTGCTTCCGGGCGCTGTGGCAGTGCTGATGTCCTAGAGCAGCTTGGGGTCGCGCTGGATCTGAAGCCAGAGGAAAGTGCCCGTAATTTGGAAGAGACCGGCATGGCTTTTCTGTTCGCGCCTCTCTATCATCCGGCTTTGGGCAAGGTCGCTTCCCACCGGCGTGAACTGGGAGTGCGCACAATCTTTAACTTGCTCGGCCCGCTCCTCAATCCGGCCGCCGCTCCTTATCAGCTATTAGGAGTATCTTCCCTGCAAATTCTGCCTAAGCTTGCTAAAGCCCTGGCAATTCTGGGCACCAAGCGCGCCGTGGTGGTAACAGGGGAAGACGGCTTGGATGAGGTAACACTGACTGCTAACACGCAGGCAATTTTAGTGGAGGACGGGCAGCTCTCTTCGCTGGAAATAGTGCCGGAAGATTACGGCTTTGTCCGCTGCACCTTGGAAGAGCTGCGCGGAGGAGGGCCGGAAGAAAACGCCCGCATTACTCTGAGCGTGCTCCAGGGAGGGCCCGGGCCGCAACGGGATATTGTGGTGCTTAATGCCGGAGTGGCACTTTATGCTGCTAACAAGGCTGCAAGCATTATGGACGGTGTGGAGATGGCTAAGAATAGCATTGATTCCGGACGGGCTTTAGCGAAATTATACGCCTTGCGTTCTGATTTGCCACAGGTTGCTGCGCTCTAAGCTGCGCAGGAATTCGCTTGGAAATATCGAACCTGGAGGACTTTTTCAGGGCAACCGAGTTAGGAGATGGGGAAAATGATCAGCACAAAAGTTCATGATTTATTGGGTCATAGCGAAGCCCCGGGTCGTTATGGTCCTTTTGGTGGAGCATATGTGCCGGAAACGCTGGTGCCTGCTCTGCGTGAATTAGAACAGGCTTACCGCGAAGCTCAGGAAGATGATGGCTTCCGCACGGAACTCCGGGATCTTTTGTTAAAATATGTCGGCCGCCCATCTTTGTTGTATGAAGCTACTCGCTTGTCTGAGGCTCTGGGAGGAGCGCGAATTTTTCTTAAACGTGAGGATTTGAACCACACGGGAGCGCATAAAATCAACAATACCTTAGGCCAGGTCCTCTTAGCTAAAAGAATGGGTAAGACCAGAGTGATCGCAGAAACCGGGGCCGGCCAGCACGGAGTGGCTACGGCTACGGCCTGTGCCCTGTTTGGACTATCCTGTGTTGTTTATATGGGGGAGGAAGACGTCCGCCGCCAGCACCTGAATGTTCTGCGCATGCGCCTGCTGGGAGCAGAAGTGCGCCCAGTAACTTTAGGCTCGCGTACGCTTAAGGATGCGATCAATGAGGCTTTGCGCGACTGGGTAACCAATGTTGAAGATACCTTCTATTGTTTTGGTACGGCGGCCGGGCCACACCCTTATCCAACTATAGTACGCGACTTTCAGCGGGTTATCGGAGAAGAAACCCGTGCTCAGGCCTTAGCTACAATGGGACGGCTTCCGGATGCATTGGTCGCGTGTGTAGGGGGAGGAAGCAATGCAATTGGATTTTTCCATCCTTTTATCGAGGATGCGGAGGTGCGTCTTATTGGGGTAGAAGCAGGGGGCAAAGGGGATGGGAGTGGGGACAATGCCGCGACCTTATCTCTGGGTCAGCCGGGCGTTTTGCACGGTGCCTATAGTTATCTGCTCCAGGATGAAGACGGGCAGATTACCATGACCCATTCTGTTTCAGCCGGGCTTGACTATCCGGGGGTAGGGCCGGAACACAGTTATTTGCAAGAAACAGGGCGGGCCGAGTATGTGCGCATTTCCGATGAAGAAGCGGTCGATGCCTGTGAGCTTTTGGCGCGCACGGAAGGAATTTTACCGGCTCTTGAAAGCGCCCATGCCGTGGCTTACGCGGCCAAGCTTGCGCCTGAACTCCCGGCAGATCAAGTGATTGTGGTCAATTTATCCGGGCGCGGGGATAAAGATGTGGAAACTTTGGCCGCGTATCTGGAAGGGAGGGGCAAATCATGAGTGAGAGGTTAAACCGTGCCTTTTCCGAGCCGGCAGTAGGAATGAATCGTCTGATTATGTACGTGATGGCCGGAGACCCTGACATGGAAACAAGCGTGCGCAGGTTAAGCGGCTTGGCTGAGAGCGGGGTAGATGTCATTGAATTAGGAATACCTTTCAGCGACCCGATGGCTGACGGGCCAGTGATTCAGGCAGCGGCTGAAAGAGCTTTGGCTGGAGGGATGAATTTAACCAAGACCTTGGAAATCGTGCGCACTTTTCGCGAGTCTCACGCTACGCCGCTGTTGCTGATGGGTTATCTTAACCCCCTGCTCCAATACGGGTGGGAGAGGTTTGTCGAAGATGCAGTCGCTGCGGGAGTGGACGGGCTCATTATCCCTGATTTGCCGTGGCGCGAGAGCAAGGGCTTGCGCGCCTTGACCGCTGAATTGGTGGGAGGGCGCTTGGTGTTTATTCCAATGATTGCCCAGACCAGTGAACGTGAAGATATTGAAGCCCTGACTGCAGAGGAGAAAGGTTTTGCTTATGTCCTCTCGCGCAACGGGATTACGGGCGGGGAAGTGGAGATTCCGGCAACAGTCCTGGATTTTCTTAAAGATCTCAGACAGCTGAAGCTTCCTCTCTGCGTTGGTTTTGGGATTCGCACCCCTGAGCAGGTGCGACGCTTGGCCCCATTTGTAGATGGAGTGGTGGTTGGCAGCGCTTTAGTCGACCGTTTGGCTACCCTTGATGCAGAGGGGATCGATCTAAATACCATGAAAGAGAGAGAACAAGAGATTTTTAAATGGGTGCAGAGCCTTAAAGCAGGGGTATAAGCTCAACGTTTTTGCTGACGTGGTATTTACTATAAACCAGTGCTTGCATGAACCTCATGCAAAATATGGAAATAGTCTATTAGAGGAACTTCTGTGTGCTAAATTGTTTTGCTTTAATAACGATTGACGTCTTCGGAAACAACTATGATAAATGGTAGCCCAAGTTAAACTTTCGTTAGACGAATCAAACATTTACACTCCCGCCTGCAAGCGGTAAAATACGTTTTAGAGTAATTAATGTGTGAGAAGGAAGGGAAGCCTGGTGCAATTAATCGCCCGCCGACATGAGGAAAAAGAGGGAACCACCCTAGTTCAGGTCGGAAACGCTGTTTTCGGCGGACCTCAAGTACTCGTCATTGCTGGACCGTGTGCAATCGAAAACTATGAGCAATTACTCACGACCGCGCACGAGGTGAAACGTCTGGGTGGAGCAGTTTTGCGCGGGGGTGCTTATAAACCCAGAACATCTCCCTATTCCTTCCGCGGCAAGGGAGAATCAGGGCTCAAAATATTGGCTGAAGTAAAAAAAGAGACAGGGCTTCCTGTCGTTACTGAGGTCATGGATGTACGCGATATTGAACGGGTAGCAGATGTGGCTGATATGATCCAAATAGGGTCGCGCAACATGCAGAACTTTACGCTTTTAAGCGAAGTGGGGCGATCCCGCCATCCGGTCTTTCTCAAACGGGGTCTGGCTGCCACACTTGAGGAATGGATCTATGCTGCGGAATATATTCTGGCAGAAGGCAACGACCAGGTTGTACTCTGCGAACGCGGAATTAGAACTTTCGAGAATTACACGCGCAATACAGTTGATATTACCGCGATTCCGGCGATGAAAGAGCTGTCTCATCTTCCGGTAGTTCTTGATCCCAGCCACGGCACAGGCAGATGGTCACTGGTGGCCCCGGTAGCGTTAGCGGGGGTTGCTGCGGGAGCGGACGGCTTGATGATTGAAGTCCATCCCCAACCTGCCGAGGCTATGAGTGACGGACCCCAATCCTTGAATTTCAAGCATTTCGGTGAGCTGATGCAAACTCTGAACCCAGTAGCACGGGCAGTCGGGCGCAAGGTTTTTGCTAACCTATAAAATTCTGCGTAGTGACCTATTAGAAAAAAATTTCCTTGAGAATTGTTTCTGATCTAATAAGTATGGTAAAATAATTAAAAGTTTTGTAGGTAGGGTCTTCCTATTTGGAAGGCAGTAGGACGGAGATAGGTTTTTTGAGGTTTGCTTTGCTCATGTGAAGATTTAATTCCGAATGATTTTTTAGTAGGATCGGTAGGATGGGAGTGGCCGGCTTTGAGCACCCTCTTATTCAGGGTGCTTTTTGGCTTTTAATATGTCACTTTTAGCTTAGTTGTAAATTAAGGAGGGAGAGGAGTATATGGCTCAAAATTACCGGAACTTTGTAAGGGAAGAAGTGCGCGATCTTCCTTTTTATGTGCCGGGTAAGCCCATTGATGAAGTGAAGCGCGAGCTGGGGCTGACTGAAGTGATTAAGCTGGCCTCGAACGAGAACCCATGGGGACCATCCCCGCGCGCAGTGGCAGCGATGAAAGAATCCTTAAACGAGATTCATCGTTACCCGGATGCTGCCGCGTACGAGCTTACGAGCGTTTTGGCTGAATCGTTTCAGCTTACGCGTGAGCATTTTTTAATCGGGAATGGTTCTGACCAAATCATTCAAATGCTGGCCCAGGCTTTTTTCCGGCCAGGTGAGGAAATTCTGATGGGCAAACCCAGCTTTCCCCGTTATGCCTCGGTCGCGCGCATTCTGGGAGCAATTCCGGTGGAACTACCCTGCGTAAACGGGGACTATCCTTTGCAGCAGATCGCGGAAAAAATCACGTCAAAGACCAAGGCTGTGTTTATCTGCAACCCGAATAATCCAACCGGCACAGCTCTGACAGAGGAGGAACTGCGTTCCTTTATGGCCAAGGTGCCGGCAAATGTCCTTGTGATTTTTGATGAAGCTTATCTTGAATTCTCTGACATTCCTTTTTCCGGGATCTCTTTTTTAAGTGAGAATAAGCCGGTGATAGTCCTGCGTACTTTTTCCAAGGCCTTTGGTCTGGCCGGTTTGCGGGTCGGATTTGCAGTGTCGCATCCGGAACTGATTAACGGGTTAAGCAGGGTGCGCGACCCCTTTAATGCGAGTGTACCGGCTTTAGCAGGTGCTTTAGCGGCGTGGCAGGATCGGCAATACTTGAATGACATTGTGACCAAGAACCGTGCAGAACGGGAGCGTTTGATTGCAGACTTAAGTGAGTTGGGTGCCAGGGTGTTTCCGGCTCATACAAATTTTATTATGGCTTTCTTTCCGGAAGATGGCACGAAACTGGGAGATGACCTGTTAAAGGCAGGAATCATCGTGCGCCCGGGCAACATCTTCGGCTACCCGGACGGGATTAGGATTACGATAGGTACCAGAGAAGAAAATGATAAGCTTTTGGACTTCTTAAAGAAGCGTTATGGCAAATAATTTGGGTTAGAACGCAAAAAGCTTGATTGTAACGCTCAGTAGGTCGGTAGGTGACAACAGGAAAAAGCTTTAAGAGTGAATTGTAGATGCTAAACCCAAGAAATTAAGCTAGATTAATAGAAACAGGATAATATAACAAAACTATATCTAATAACCAAAGCATATAGGATCAGGCTAGCTGTAATTTAAGGTCGGTATTGGTTATCAGAACAGAGGTGTAGCACTTCTCATAAATAGCTTAGAGATTAATTCTGATCTCTGATAAAGTAGGATGGTAGAAGGAGGAAAAGAGAAATGATTATTGTACTAAAACGCGGATCAGGAGAAACTGAAGTTCAAGAAATTACGACAAGGTTGACGGAAGAGGGTTTTAAAGTTCACCTCTCTCAGGGAGTAGAGAAGACTATTATCGGCGCGGTCGGGGACCGGACGAGGTTGCAGAGTCTTGACCTGGAAGCCCTGCCTTGGGTTGAAAAAGTTGTGCCTATTTTAGCGCCGTATAAACTGGTGAGCCGGGAGTTCCAGCCTGCTGACAGTACAATTAAGATTGGACATCATGAGATCGGAGGGTCTGAGGTTCATGTGATGGCCGGTCCGTGTGCGGTGGAAAGCCGTTCGCAGCTTTTAGAAACTGCGCATGCAGTTAAAGAAGCAGGGGCTACTTTCTTGCGGGGAGGAGCTTTTAAGCCGCGCACTTCCCCTTATTCTTTTCAGGGATTAGAAGAAGAAGGGTTGCGCTATCTGGCGGAAGCGCGTGAAGAGACAGGGTTATTGATTATAACGGAAGTGGTGGATGTACGCGATGTACAGTTGGTTGCTGCCTATGCTGATGTCCTGCAAATTGGAGCGCGCAACATGCAAAATTTCTTCCTGCTAAAAGAAGTGGCCAAAGTGAATAAACCGGTGTTGCTTAAGCGGGGGCCGTCCGCAACCTTAGAAGAGTGGATGATGGCTGCGGAATATTTAATGGACGGCGGCAATTATAATGTTATGTTTTGTGAGCGTGGTATCCGTACCTTTGAAACCTACACCCGAAATACTCTTGATCTGAGCATGGTTCCGGCTTTGCATGCTCTGTCCCATCTTCCGGTAATCGTCGACCCCAGCCATGGAACCGGTCGCTGGCAGCTCGTGCAGCCTATGGCGAAAGCCGCTTTGGCTGCCGGAGCGGACGGTCTGATCGTAGAAGTTCATCCGCAGCCGGATAAGGCTGTCTCTGACGGCAAGCAGTCTTTGACCCCTCCTAACTTTAAGTTGATGATGGAAGATCTGGCACGCCTCAGTGCTGCCTTAGACCGACCTTTGAAGGGGGTTGAAGGGTAATGCAGGCCCAGATGCACCTTCTGTCAGCGGGTTGGCGGGATGAGGCCAAGCCGCGCGCCTGTGTTATCGGCCTTGGATTGATCGGGGGCTCCTGGGCAGGAGCCCTGCATCAACAGGGTTGGGAGGTTATAGCAGTTGATCGGGAAGAGTCGAGCCTGCGTGGAGCCCTTGACAAAGGATGGATCAGCCAAGGTGTGAGAGAAATCCCTAAGTATCTTGAATTCGATTTGGTTGTGGTCGCTTTACCTCTCCCTAATTTGATTGATAATATATCTGAATTTAGAGATAGAATAAGCAGTGGGGCTATCGTCACAGATGTCGGAAGTTTGAAAATGAATATTTGTGAGCGGGCAGGAGAGTTTAGGGAACAAGGGGCTTTCTTCGTGGGCGGTCACCCCATGACCGGATCGGAAAAGTCCGGTTTTGAAGTCGCTGATCCCATGCTTTTTCGGGGATTTCCTTATGTTTTAACTCCTGGAGCGGATTGTCCGCAAGCAGTTACTGAAGCTTTGAGCTCACTTCTTGGAAGTTTTGGGGCGAAGGTGATTTTGCGCGAACCTTCCCAACACGATTCGGAAGTCGCCCTGGTAAGTCATATCCCACATCTCTTGGCTGTGGCCCTCGCGCTGGCTGCTAAAGATTTTTCCGCAAAAGACTCTTCGGCTTTGCAATTGGCCGGAAGAAGTTTTCGGGAAATCACCAGGATTGCTGACAGTTCGCCGGAGATGTGGCGGGAGATCCTGGTAAAAAATGCTCCTGCCGTGTTGCAAGGGCTTGAGCTATGGCAGGGGAAGCTGGCAGAGCTAAGCGAATATGTGCGGCAAGGGGATGGCGAGGGAATTGCAGATGCTTTCCGGCAAGCGCACGAAGTGCGAAGGAGTATGGAGCAGCTTAACAGGTAAGGTCTGAAGGAATTCGCTAGAAAATAGCGCACGCTGTAGGATTCTCGGGGGTAATATAATTAGGTGAACTGGCAGTTGAAAAGGGGTGGCCTTTAAGTGGATGGAGTGTTCATTAAGCCTGTCTCCGGGATCAGGGGTGAACTGCGGGTACCCGGGGACAAGTCTGTTTCCCACAGGGCGGCATTGTTCGGGGGGATGGCCGAGGGGGAAACCCATATTACTGATTTTTTGCTCGGGGAAGATTGTTTGAGCACGCTAAGGTGCCTTAGGGGTCTTGGGGTAGAATGGGAGCAGGAGGGCAATGAAGTGTGGGTGCGTGGTCAGGGAATGGAATCATGGGTGGAGCCCCAGGACGTTCTTGACGTAGGGAATTCGGGCACAACCATGCGTCTGTTGCTCGGAGTACTGGCCGGGAGTCCCTTTGCCTCGACCTTCACCGGAGATCCATCTATCCGCCGCCGTCCCATGCGCCGGGTCACTGATCCCCTGCGGGACATGGGCGCAAGAATTTTGGGACGTCAAGCAGGGAATTTTGCTCCCTTGACGATCCAAGGCGGAACTTTACAAGGAAGTGAGTTCCGTACTGAGGTGGCTTCAGCCCAGGTTAAATCTGCGCTTATTCTTGCGGGATTGAGAGCCAAGGGAGAGACGACTATCATCGAGCCTGCTCTGTCCCGCGACCATACGGAAAGAATGCTTAAAGCTTTTGGTGCCGACATTGTGGCTGAGGGACCGCAGGTAAGAGTTAGAAATGGCAGGCGGCTTAAGGGGCAAGAAGTTTCTGTTCCCGGCGACATTTCTTCGGCTGCTTTCTTGCTTGTGCTGGCTAGTTTAGTGAAAAGCGGAGAGCTAATAATCCGGGATGTGGGTGTAAATCCTACCCGCACCGGGATTCTTGAGGCCTTGCGCCTGATGGGCGCAGATATTGAGGAAAGAGATGCGATGGAAGTCAGTGGGGAACCACGGGCAACCTTGATCGTTCGACCGGCTTTTTTGCACGGAGTGGAAATCAGCGGGGACATCATTCCGCGCTTGATTGATGAACTGCCGGTGTTTGCCGTAGCCGCCTGTTTGGCTGAAGGAGAGACAGTCGTACGCGATGCGCACGAATTGCGCGTTAAAGAAAGTGATAGGATTCGCACGGTTGTGACCGGGCTAAGCGCACTTGGCGCTCAGATCGAAGAATTACCGGATGGCTTCCGTATTAAAGGCCAGACTACTTTTAGGGGCGGCCAGGCACAAAGCCACGGAGACCATCGTTTAGCCATGGCCTGGGCGGTTGCCGGAATGGTTTCTCAAGAAGGGGTTGGCGTGGAAGGAATGGAGGCAGCTGCAGTGTCCTACCCAAGTTTTTTGGAAGATTTACAGGCGGTTGCCTATTAACCAAGATTTTTGTGGAAATCAATGTTTTCTGTCCTAACGCCTTTGAAGGCGTTTTTTATTAGGCCATAATATAACCTAAGATGCGCGCAAATCGAATCAAAATTATTGCTCCTGCTCTCAGGTTAATGAGGTCGGTGCGCATCATGCGCTTCGACTTAAGAATCTATTTATATTTTTATTTCGACATATTAAACAAAGATATAGAATATTTTTTACAATATGAAAAATCACTCTTGTAAGGATACTTTAAATATGCGATAATAATGTCCAATAGCATGGAGACGATGCATAAATACATTTTGCCAAGAATGCTGTATTTTCTAAGGAAATTTTACAAACATTCGATAAAGCATCTTTTGTTGATGTTAAAATGCATTTTTATTACAAATCAAAAAATACCCAATTTCCTAATAAATATGACAATAGCCCGGATTAACATATTAAAGTGTTTTGGCATGGAAGTTGCTATTATTTTTAGATGGGTGGAGGTGCAGAGTGCATGCATTTTGAAGATGGTTTTCAGGAAATGCATCATGGAGTGATGATGATAGACGCTTTTGGTTATATCATCGCCTGTAATAAGACTGCGAGAGAACTCCTTGGTATTAACGGAAATGTAATGGGAGAAAAAGCAAGGGAACTCCTTCCTGATTCTGCTATGCTGCAGGTCTTGGAAACCAATGAAGCTGTACTTAATGACAAAGTAGATATTGGCGGCCGAATTCTAATTTTCAACCATAAACCTGTCTTTGAAGGGGAAAAATTAAGCGGGGTTGTCACATCTTTTCAGGATATAACCGACCTGGATGCAGTTGCTCAGGAATTAGAAATAACCAAGGAACTCAACCGCGAATTAGAGGCTATCTTTAATTCGTCTTACGATGAAATCTACGTTACTGACGGTCAGGGAACAACGCTTCGAGTTAATAAAGCCGGGGAACGATTTTATGGTGTTAAAGCCGAAGAGATCGTGGGCCACCACGTGAGTGAGCTTGAAGAACAGGGTTTGTTCACCCCGAGTATTACCCCCCAAGTGCTTAAGACCGGGAAACGTGTTACTTCTGTGCAAACAACTAAGAGAGGTCAGAAGCTTATCGTAACAGGCAACCCGGTTTTTGATGAAAAAGGTGAAATTATTAGGATTGTCACGAACTCCCGTGATATCACAGAACTGAGCAACCTGCGCCAGCGCCTGGAAGAGACCGAAAAACTGATGGACAATTATCGCTCGGAGATTGCCAAGTTGCGCAAGGAAAAGATTCAATCGACTGAGATTATCACGAAAAGTCCCACCATGCAACACATTCTCGATTTGGCGGAAAAGGTGGCCGGTGTGGATTCTACGGTTTTGATTGAAGGGGAATCCGGTGTCGGTAAGGGGGTAATAGCTTCTAAGATTCACCAAATTAGCCGAAGAAGTGAGAAGCCTTTTATCACCATTAACTGTGGCGCAATTCCGGAAAACTTAATTGAATCCGAACTCTTCGGTTATGATGCGGGAGCATTCACCGGTGCCAAAAAAGAAGGCAAGAAAGGATTAATGGAACTAGCAAATGGGGGCACAGTGTTCCTTGACGAAATTAGCGAGCTCCCTCTCAACCTTCAGGTGAAACTTTTGCATGTTATCCAAGAAAAAAGAATGATGCGGGTCGGAGGCAGTGAATATATCGAAGTAAATGCCCGTATTATCGCCGCCACTAACCGCAATATCCAAAGATTAATTAAAGAAAGAAAGTTCCGCGAAGACCTTTACTACCGGCTCAATGTAGTCCCTTTGATCATTCCCCCGCTGCGTCATCGCAAAGAAGACATTCCCGTACTGATTGAGCACTTTTTGCAGGCCTTTTCAGACAAATATGAACTGCGCAAGAAAGTTTCCTCGGACACGAAGGATTTGTTGGTAAACTACAATTGGCCGGGCAATGTCAGAGAACTGGAAAACTTAATTGAACGCTTAGTGGTAACAGTTGATGCGCACGAAGTTCTTCCTGTGCACTTGCCTGACTATATCCTGCATGCAGACGGAAGCTCGGAAAGAGTTTTCGTGCTCGATATCTGTTCATTAAAGAACGCAACTGAAGAGTTAGAAAGGCAGTTACTTGCCAAGGCGCTGGCACGGTACAGAAACACTTACCGCATGGCTGAAGCCTTAGAGGTTAATCAGTCTACAGTAGTGAGGAAAATGCACCGCTACGGCATCCTCAAAGAAAAGGGAGAAAATACTTTGCTGCTGAGTGATTCAGAGTAAAGCCGTTGAAATTAAAGGCGCTTGCTTTGGCTGGAACAAATTCTATGCCAATAATAAATAGCTCATGAATTACCTTCGCTAATTGAGAAAGGAGTGATGACAAGCAATTACCTTTTTATCCATAAGATAATTTCCAAAATTCTAAAGATTAAGGAGGGAATCGAATGTTCAAAAAACAGCCAATCAAAAAATTTTTAGCCTTATTAACTGTAGTTGGATTGATGTTTTCCCTGGCAGGCTGCGGCGGTGGCAATGCGCAGGCTGAAGCCCGCGACTATTACAAAGTTGGTGTTATTACCTCTTTATCCGGTGCGGAAGTTTTAGGGGGCAACCTTACCAAACGTGGTTATGCCTTGTGGGAAGAAACCGTCAACGCTAAAGGCGGAATCAAGGTCGGGGACAAGAGCTATAAAGTGAAGCTGGTTTACGCCGATGACCAAAGTGATCCCACCGCCGGTGCGGATGCAGTTGAACGTATGATTACTTCAGAAAAAGTGGACTTTATCCTGGGACCATATACCAGCGGCGTTACCATGGCAGTAGCACCTATTCTTGAGAAATACAAAGTACCGATGATCACTGGATCTGCTGAATCTCCGCTGGTCTGGAAACAGAAATTTGTCTATACATTCGGCACCATTCCAGCTGTTGATTTAACAATCGGTACAGCACTTGATACCATGGTAAAGGATACTAAAGAAGCGCCAAAATCTATTGCGATTATCGGAGTTAATGATACATTTTCTAAAGCAGTTGCAGAGTCAGTTAAAGCCAGTGCCGAGAAAAACGGTCTCCAAGTGGTTAAATATGATATTGTGCCTGCCGGAACTGATTTCACTCCTTTGATCAGCGCTATTAAGAGTCTGAACCCAGACATCTTGGCTGTGGGCGGACACGAGAAAGAACATATGGAAGTTATTAAAACAGCCAAATCGCTTGGTTTTATGCCTAAGGCATTCTTGATGCATTACGGAATTACCGATCCCGACTTCACCAAGAACCTTGGTAAGGATGCTGATTATGTCTACGGTGCCGCGGTCTGGACTCCAGACTTGAAGTTAAAAGACGACCTCTTCGGGACGACTCAACAATACGTCGAAGCTGCTAAAGCCAAGTCGGGTGTTGTTCCCGATTATACGGAGGCTGGTTCTGCTGCCACGGGCGAAGCATTCAGTGCCGCCTTGGCCAAAATCAATGCGGTACCTCCTCTCTCTGAAGAAAAACGTGCGGAGCTGGCCAAGGCCTTGGAGCAAGTCGACATTCAAACTATGTTTGGGCCAATCAAATTTGCTACCGAGGGCAACTGGTATCACGACAATGTGGGTTTGAAGGCGCTCACCATTCAAATGGTTAAAGGCGAACAGGTTGTTGTTGGTCCGAAAGAGCTCAAAGCCAAAGACTTAGTCTATCCTGCGCCTGCCTTTAATGCCCGTTAAGCTGATCTACTAATTGTACAAACTAATGCAGCGTCTGAGGGACCGGGGCTTCCCGGTTCCCTCAGTTGCCGGGAAAGGTTGAAGCGAATGGAATTATTAATCCAGACATTAGTTAATGGAATACTGATTGGCGGAATTTTTATTACAATTGCTGTTGGTTTTACCATTGCTTACGGGGTTATGGACATCGTTGACTTTGCTGTGGGCGAGTGGATTATGCTTGGAGCTTTTACGGCATTTTGGATTAACAAATTTTTTGGGATTGACCCTCTTGTTTTGATTCCGGTTGTATTCTTGTTCTTTACCTTGGTGGGATATTTGTTCCAACCGGTCATTCAGAAAGTGGTTAACATTAAACACCGCAGTGCGGCTCTTATGGCCTTGGCCTTTACTTTCGGACTTTCCACCTTTTTCAGAGGTGCTGCTTTAACTTTTTGGGGGTTTAACAACCGAAACCTTGTTACTTTTCTGTCGGAAAAAAATGTGTCGCTGTTTGGGATCACGGTTCCGGCTATCAGAGCCGGTGCGACCGTCTTCTCAATTATTGTGACCTTGGTGTTTGCTTACTTTCTCTATAAGACCAAAACCGGTATCGCTATTCGCGCGGCTGCTGAGAACAAGACGGTTGCCGGACTTATGGGGATTGACGGTAAGCGTATTGCCCGTTTGGTTTACGCCATTTATGCCGGGCTTACCGGTATGTCCGGAATCTTCATCGGTTCGATCTTCTCCGTCTTTCCGGACATGGGTCTTCGTTACACGATCTTTGCTTTTTTTGTCGTTGTGGCCGGAGGAATGGGTTCTTTTTCCGGAGCGATTGTTGCAGAACTCTTACTTGGTTTAATCTCAAGTTTTGTAACCGTGTATCTAAGCGGCGAACTGGTTTTCCTCATTCTTTTCTTTATTCTGTATTTGATCTTGATTTTCTTCCCCAAAGGGGTTCTTGGCAAGGGCTGGTAGAAAGGAGAAGGTTCATTTGCCTAACATTAAAACAATGAGCACAGTAAACAAAATCTTCATAGTCTTAACTCTGGTTATTCTTGGGATCGTGCCGTTTGTACTTTCTTCTTTTCAACTACGGATTCTGACCGGAGTGATGATGTGGGTGGGTCTGGCCTTAAGCTGGAATATGCTTGGGGGTTACATGGGCTATATTAGTTTCGGCCACGGCGCATCCTTCGGGGTTGGTGCTTATGTTACGGGGTTGCTGATGAGTAAATTGGACATGCCCTTCTTCGTGGCTCTCATTTTGGCGGGAATAGCTACCTATATCTTTGCAGCAGTAGTAGGGTATCCAACTTTACGCCTAAGCGGTTCTTACTTTGCAATCGGAACTTGGGCCTTTGCTGAGATGATTCGGCAGCTTGTTCTGGTTCTTGATGTCACCGGTGGGCCGGATGGACTGCGTTTACCGGCTGTGTTGAATGAAAATTTCTTCTATTTTATTATGCTGGGATTGGCTATCCTTGTTTTCTTAGTTAGTTATTTTCTGTTTGAAAAAAGCGATTTTGGCTTAAAAGTCAGAGCAGTACGCGAAGAAGAAACTGCTGCCAAAACTCTGGGTCTTAACATCGTCTCAATTAAGAATCAAGTTTTTGCTCTGAGCTCGATGTTGGCCGGTTTAGTCGGAGGAGCGTATGCTTACTGGATCACATATATTCACCCCGATAGTGTGTTGGGTGCGCAAATTGCCGATCAAATGGTAATTATGGTATTGCTCGGCGGAATTGGTACTCTCTTTGGACCGGTTGTCGGCGCAATTGTTCTGTATATCGCAAACAGAATTATGTGGGTAGCATGGGGTGACAGTTCAGTGTATCTGGTTATTCTAGGTTTAGCTATCTGTCTGGTCATTCTCTTCCTGCCGGAAGGTTTAATAAGCTTACTCAAGCCAAAAGATGGCGGCCCCTTTGCCCGCTTATTATCTCGTTCAAAGAGGCAAAAATTTAATTCCAGTAACTAGTCACGGCAAAGGAGGCAGAAAAAAACATGAATTTACTTGAGATTAAGGAGTTAAACCATTATTTTGGCGGGCTCAAGGCGATATCTGACCTCAATATCAAGGTGAAACCAAATATGATCTACGGCGTGATTGGAGCAAATGGGGCAGGCAAGACAACGCTGTTCAACCTAATTACCGGCATTTACCGCCCGACAGCCGGGAAAATTCTCTTGGATAATACCAGCCTTGTGGGCAAGAAACCACATGAGATTTCGCGGCTGGGCGTTGCCCGCACGTTCCAAAACCTTCGTCTGTTTAATGAGCTTACCGTCACGGAAAACATTCATGTTGGGCAGTTGTACCATCGTAACTCCAACAAAGACAAAGATGAAAATAAAAAAATTAATAACCTCCTGAAGTTGTTTAACTTAGATGGCCGCAGCCATGAAAAGGCTGGTAACTTACCCTATGGTATGCAGCGGAAATTAGAAATCGCCCGCGCGCTGGCTACTAACCCCAAACTTTTGCTTCTGGATGAACCTGCCGCAGGTATGAACCCCAAAGAAGTTTTGTCCTTGGTTGATTTAATTAAGGAAGCTAAAGCACAGTTTGATGTAACGATCATTTTAATCGAACACCAGATGAGGTTGGTTGAAGGTTTGTGTGAGTATGTTTCGGTTATGAATTTTGGCCAGGAAATTGCCGAAGGGACTATTACAGAAATACAGAATAACCCGGTTGTGATCAAGGCATACCTTGGCGAAGCGGAGGTGGGGTAAGTGACAAAAGTACTGGAAGTAGAAAACTTAGAAGTAACATACGGTGTGATCCGAGCTTTACAAGGTATATCGTTCTACGTTGAACAAGGGGAGATCGTGACGATCATCGGAGCTAACGGTGCCGGTAAGTCAAGCACCTTGAGAGCAATCTCGGGAGTTGTGCGTCCGAGTGCCGGAAAAATCAGGTTAAACAATAATGATATTACGAATTCCCCATCCCACTTGATAGCCCGCCGCGGTTTATCCCTTGTGCCGGAAGGACGGGGTGTATTTACCAAACTGACAGTAGAAGAAAATCTTATCGTAGCGACTTATAACAGGAAAGACAATGAGAAAATCAAAGAAGATCTTAATGAAGTCTTTCAGCAGTTCCCACGTCTGGCTGAACGCAAAAAACAGGCTGCCGGGAGTCTCTCCGGCGGGGAACAGCAGATGCTGGCAATTGGACGGGCTCTGATGACCGGAGCAGATACCCTCCTCCTGGATGAACCTTCTATGGGATTAGCGCCCTTGATTGTGCAAGAGATCTTTGCTGTTATTAAAAAGATCAACCAATTAGGAAAAACGATCCTGCTAGTTGAACAAAATGCAATGACTGCCTTGCGAACTGCCAACCGTGCATATATTATGGAAACAGGCCGGGTAACAAAAATTGGCAAAGCCAGCGAGCTAGTGAACGACCCTGAAGTTAAGGCTGCTTACCTGGGGGGGCACTGAGAAGATATCCACTCACCTACCCGCTAAGAGCATGCTGCTGGGGTAGGGTCTTTGCTTAAGCTCACAAGCTTAAAATGCATTATAGCATTAAATAAGTTCTGAATACATTATACATTGAAGTCTTAGTGTAGGCTGTGTGCGGGATGTAGGAATTACCGCAAAAGGGGTAATAATGTTAAGATGCATGATGGCTTTAGAGAAAGTGGTGGGCCTTTGCCCTGAGAACAGCCTGTAGTGCAGGTTTCACGTTTTTAAGCCAGGTTGGCACGTCTTTTGCATTATATTTGTATAAAATATTTTGGAAAAGGCGGTGTCGATAATGGCCGACAGTTTAAATTCCTTTGTGATTGCCCAGGAACAAATTAAAATGGCAGTGGATAAGCTCCATCTTACTGCTAGTGTTTATGACCTTCTTAAGGAACCGAAACGTTCCCTGAGTGTTTTAATCCCGGTAAGGATGGATGATGGGAGTACCAGAGTTTTCTCCGGGTATCGTGTTCAGCACAATGATGCCTTAGGACCGGCTAAGGGCGGTGTGAGGTTCCATCAGGATGTTTCGATGGATGAAGTTAAAGCTTTGTCTATGTGGATGACCTTTAAGTGTGCAGTTGTCGGCATTCCTTACGGCGGTGCCAAGGGCGGGGTTATTGTCAACCCGGAGGAATTGTCTGCTGCGGAGCTTGAGCGAGTGAGCCGGGCGTATATCCAGGCAATTGCGCCGGTTATCGGACCGGAGAAAGATATCCCTGCTCCTGATGTCAATACGAATGCGCAGATTATGTCCTGGATGATGGATGAATTCAGCATGATTAAACAATATAACTCTTTCGGTGTAATCACAGGCAAGCCTCTGATCATCGGTGGCTCGTTAGGGAGGACGCAAGCGACAGCCCAAGGTGTAGTTTTCGTCATCGAGGATTTGGTTAAGAAGCTAAATATTAATCTGGAAGGGGTATCCGTAGTTGTCCAAGGATTTGGCAATGTAGGTGGGTACACGGCCAAGATACTCTATGACAAAAAAGCTAAGATAATTGGGATCAGTGATGTCAAAGGCGGTATCTACAACTCCAAAGGGCTGAATCCTTATAAAGTACAAGAGCATGCTACAGAGACCGGCTCTGTGGTGAATTATCGTGGAGCCAAGACCGTTACCAATGGGGAATTGCTCGAACTCGAGTGCGATATCCTCATTCCCGCAGCTTTGGAGAACCAGATCACAGATAAGAACGCCCATAACATTAAGGCCCGCGTTGTGGTGGAAGCCGCCAACGGTCCGACTACGCCTGAGGCTGACAAAATCCTGGAGCAAAAAGGAATTCTGCTTGTTCCGGATATCTTGGCTAATGCCGGAGGGGTAACTGTTTCATATTTTGAATGGGTTCAGAATAACATGGGTTATTACTGGTCGGTTGAGGAAGTGAACGAAAAGCTCGGTAATATCATGAGCCAAGCTTTTCACAGCGTTTACGACCTGTATAAATCCCGCAAAGACGTGAGCATGAGGGTAGCGGCCTATATGCTGGCTGTTAAGAGAGTAGCGGAAGCCATGGAAGTGCGTGGCTGGATCAGCACGCCTCATCAGTCTAAGGAAGCTACCCGGATCAGTGCAAAGTAAAGGAAACTTACTTCAGATGCCATCTGAAGTTTAGTTGAACTTATCCAGGGGCTTAGTGCCACTTATCTCCGACGGCCATGGAGGGCCTAGTGTCGCTGGAGCCAAACAAGTGCGATAGTCTCAGACTATCGGGACGGCGTGAAGCGACCCACTTAAGAAGGGGAAGTCTTAGTGGCACTTAGCCATCGCCCACAAAATACTGATTAACAGTATTAGAAGGAGCGTGACTTATGAGTTTTGAAGAACAAAAGGTGAGAATCGAGGTCGTAAAATCCGAATGCAAGCATTACCAACAAGGTGATGTGATCATGATTGACGGTGCATTGATTGACAAAGCAGCCTCAAGCAATGTCTGTGTCACTGCCCTCTCCGCGATATTCCCATTCGTTTTCGCCCTGCGCAAGCGGGTTTCTCCCGAAGCGCTAGGCTTCACTGGAGAAGTAACTGCCCAATGTCCGGATAATTGTGCCCCGGTAGTCTTTAAGCTGATCCCTTTTTCGGAGTAAAGAGTAATGTGAATATGCATTAACAAGATGCATGGAGTCATTGACACTTAGGTAAGGTTTTTGGGCAAGAATCCAGAGCTTACGCCGAAAGCGTAATGCGTTCCTGCATCCTTTTTCTTGGGAATAGAGTGAATTGTCTGAGAAGACAAGGGTTCTGCCCTGTTATGCATTTTGGCATAAAAATTGCTACAGAATTAATGTATTGGAAAGAGGTCACGATATTTCCGTATATTATCGAAGTCTAAAACGCAAGTTGTTAAAGAAAGAGGAGGATGGCTAAGTTGACGTTGAGAACGCAAATTCCCGGGCCGAATTCACAAGAATTACTGGAGAAGAAGCAGAAGTATGTTGCCAAAGGTATTTCCAACGGAACCCCGCTGTTTATTGACAAGGCTGAAGGGGCTTTAATGACAGATGTTGACGGGAATACCTTCATTGATTTTTATGGCGGGATTGGGGTTATCAATGCCGGACACTGCCCGCAACCTGTGGTAAAAGCGATTCAAGATCAGGCTGAGAAACTGCTGCATACATGCTTTATGGTTACAATGTATGATAGTTTCGTGGATTTAGCTCAGAAACTCACTGAAATTACCCCTGGTGATTTCGAGAAAAAGACTGCTCTTGTGAATAGCGGTGCTGAAGCAGTTGAAAATGCGGTTAAGATCGCACGCGCTTATACCAAGAGAACCGGAATTATTGCTTTTGAAATGGCTTTCCACGGCCGTACCAATATGGCCATGGCTTTGACCAGTAAAGTTAAACCGTATAAGCACGGCTTCGGACCGTTTGTTCCCGATGTGTACAAGATGCCTTCTGCCTATTGCTATCGCTGCTATTACCGTTCCAGCTATCCGGGCTGTGGTATGCAATGCTTGGAACAGTTCGATCGCTTCTTCGCAGCTGAAGTGGCTCCTGAGTCCATTGCGGCCATGATTATCGAGCCTGTTCAAGGAGAAGGCGGGTTCATTGTTCCGCCGAAAGAATTCCTCCCCGGACTTAAGAAAATTGCCGATCAGCACGGAATCCTTCTGATCGTAGATGAAGTACAAACAGGCTTTGGCCGTACCGGGAAAATGTTTGCTTCGGAACAGTTCGGGGTAGTTCCGGACATTATGACTATGGCTAAGTCTATTGCTGCCGGGCTTCCTTTAAGTGCTGTTGTCGGTAAAGCGGAGATTATGGATGCACCTGGACCTGGTCAGCTGGGAGGGACTTTCGCCGGTAATCCGCTTTCCTGTGCAGCCGCTCTGGCTACCATCGATTATATCAAGCAGGAACAACTTCCGCACAAAGCTGAAAAGATCGGCAACGTCGTGATGGATCGCTTAAAGGATATGCAAGAGAAATACTCTCTGATCGGAGATATTCGCGGTCTGGGTGCTATGATTGGGATTGAGCTTGTCAAAGACCGTCAGACGAAAGAACCTGCGAAAGAAGAAACCGGCAGGATTGTACAAGAATGTCTAGAACAGGGCTTAATTATTATCTCCGCTGGCGTGTTCGGCAATGTTGTCCGCATGCTCATGCCGCTGGTAATCACAGATGAGCAGTTGGAACAAGCTTTGAACATTCTTGATAACGCCTTTGCCAAGGTTCAAAAAAGTATCGGTTAAATAGCGCTTAGGCATCTGCGGATGTCATAAAGTGTTGTAATACCTCCTCCTATTTTTTATACGAACGGTCCAATTTAGTTTGGGCCGTTCCTTTTCTCTACCGCCAGTGGATAAAATCATCCATCGAGGAACAGGAAAAAAGTCTTTTCATGTTTCTCTTTTTACATTATGATGAGCGTGGAGTTAGATAGACAAAGAGGAGGGGCTTAGCGCCATGGAATCAGATAATGATGCCGAGGGAGAAACGGGTGGAGCCGTAAAAATGAACGGAGTCGTAAACACGGGCTCCGGTAGTGAGGCCAAGGTGATAATAGCCTATTTGGCAGTCTCAATCATATGGGGTTCAACCTATTTAGTGAACAGGATCGGGGTAAGCGAGTTACCACCGGAATTATTTTCCGGAATTAGGTTTATAATTGCCGGAGGGATTCTGCTTTTTTACACTATGGCTAGGAAAGAGGCTTTTCCGGTAGGGATCAAGGGAATGTGGCAGCAAGCATTAGTTGGTTTACTATTTCAGGGGGGCATAGGTTTAGTGGTATGGACCGCCCAGTGGGTTCACTCCGGGGTTACCTCTCTCATAGTTGCTACTGGGCCGTTGTTTATCGCAATTATTGAATTTTTGATCCCTGGCGGCAGTAAACCTAGTGTTAAGGCTTGGCTAGGGTTATTATTGGGTTTTGGCGGCATGGCGCTATTGGTGTTTTCCGGCGAGAACGCAGCTTCGGTCAATATTTGGGGAGCTGTCCTTCTGCTACTGGCATCTTTTATTTGGGCCATTGGTTCGGTATACATCCAAAGGATTGACTCCGGTGGCTCGACTCTGGCTAATTTGAGCATTCAGATGTTAGCCGGAGGTGTAATGCTGGCTTTAATTGGAATCGGATTGGGGGAACTGCCCAAACTGCATTTTACGGCCACGGGAATATTAGTTACACTTTATCTAATAGTATTTGGCTCAATTGTGGGGTACGGTTCGTATCTCTATGTATTACAAAAATGGCCGGCCACGAAGGCGGGAACGTATGCTTATGTTAACCCGGTGGTGGCTTTGTTTTTAGGGGGAACTGTCGGTGAGCCGGTTTCTATGAGTATGATTGTATCGGCCTTAATCATTATTGGCGGAGTGGTACTGGTTCAGATGTCGGCACCTGCGCGAAGCGCGAGTTCTACATTGAGATCAACTCAGAATTCGACCTGATGAGGCAAGGCCTCCAACGAAAACAATGAAAAATTTCATTAGATACTAATGAAATTTTTCATTAGGCTAAGAAAATCATTATCAGAGGCATTTCTGATAATTCTTAAAATTACTTAAAGCTTGGGATGATTTTTTTCATCCCAAGCATGATTAAGTATGAACTTAATAAACGCCAAACGCGCTTAAACAGGCCTTTTTCGGGGCCTGTTTTTTGATGGCATGTTTATTGCTACTAATCAAAATTGTCTTACTAAAAGGGGGATGATAATTAAAACTAATAAATACAGTCTGTCTAATCTACTAATAACGAGGGGGGAATTAAAGGATGAGTGATATTTTCACTCGCTACGGTGACGGATCTCCAACCAGAATGAGCAAAGAGGACATTCGTTTTGACTTGGAAGAGGGGACCCGTGATGCTGCGGACCGCGGGAAGATACCTGCGCTTACTGAAGCAGAGCTTGACCGTCTCTTTGAAATTTGCACGATGCCTGAAAAAGCCGTGACAGTTGAGCGAGGCGATGAAGTTGTTGTCAGTTTTGATGCTGGAACTTTAAAATTACCGGTACGTGCCGGAATCCCGATGGACAGGTCGACTGCCATTCTTACCCACGAGCGGGCATTTTGCTCAGATACAATGGAACTGGGTCATGTGGATTACAGCTACAAACAGCTGAAAGCGATTATCCATGAAGAATGTCAGGCGATGGAGCATATCCAGCTTAACACGATTATCCCGGTATTTTATGGGGCCATGCCGAACTTGGGCTTATACACCAAACCGGACGGGCCAATTGATAACTGGTCTGAACTTCTGCCTTTGGCCAAGATTGCGGAAGCTAAAGCCGCTCAGGAAGAGGCTGTGGAACACGCTGTCAAGGATATGGTCTATGTCGCCAGTAGAATGTATGAGTCCGGGGCGGACGGCATCAACTTTGACACCGTGGGAGCATCTGGTGATGCCGATGTGCTCGCTACCTTACAAGCCGCTCAAATCCTGAAAGAAAAATATCCGGATATTGCGATCGAATTCGGTATGGCTGGGGAATTCGTTCTCGGCATGCACGGCGAGCTTTATTATGATGGCACCCGCTTAGCCGGGCTTTATCCGCATCAACAAGTGAAAATGGCCGAAAAGGCCGGAGCCAATATCTTCGGAGCAGTCATAAACACCAACAGCAGCATGACCTTTGCCTGGAATATCGCGCGGGCGGTAACTTTTGTCAAGGCCTGTACGGAGGCCGCCAGCATTCCGGTGCATGTAAATGTGGGCATGGGAGTGGGAGCTATTCCGGTAACCAATACCCCGCCGGTTGATGCTGTGTCAAGGGCGGACAAAGCGCTGGTCGAGATCGGAAAGGCGGACGGGTTGTAGATTGGTCATGGCGATCCTTTTGGTATGGCTATTACTCACGAGATGGCCGCGGGCATGGGCGGAATTCGTACTGCCGGAGATCTGGTAGCACGTATGCAAATGACCAAGGGCATGAAAATCAAGGACGCAAAAGAGTATGTAGCCGCTAAAGTGGGAGTTTCCACTTTTGACCTGTGTGACGAAGCCGTAATGAAAGAGGTCAGGGAACAGCTTGACATTGGGCATGTCCAAGCACGGGTCGGCGCTTCTATCGGAATGGAAGCCAAATTCAATATTGCCAGAGTTTTAGACATGAAGATTAAAGCAGTGGAGAACTTCAAACGGAAAACCGGAATGTAGGGAGGGCTGAACTTGAGTATAGAAGATATTATTGCCGAGGCCAGAGAAACGATTTTACAGTGCGACCAGGCACGGGCGGTGGCAGTTGCTGAGCGTGCCGTTGCCCAAGGCTTTGACCCGGTGCAAGTGCTTAGTGAAGGTTTTAGCTATGGTATTCGTCAGATGGGAGACCTTTTCGGCAGGGGGGAAGTGTTTCTGCCCCAATTGATTCTTTCGTCCGAGGTTATGAAATCGGCTGTGGCCATCCTTGATGCGGCAATTCAGGGCGGCACGCCGCAAGCAAAAGCTAAGATGGTAATCGCTACGGTTGAGGGAGATGTGCATGATATCGGCAAAGGTATCGTAGTCTCGCTTTTAAAGACTCAGGGCATCGAGGTTTATGATCTGGGACGGGATGTGCCTACTGTTAAAATCATCGAAAAAGCTCTGGAGGTTGAGGCCAATATAATCGGAACCAGCGCTTTGCTTACCACCACTCTCATGGGTCAAAAGAAACTGGAAGACGAACTGCGTAAGAATGGTTTGCGCGACAAGTTCAAGACCATGGTCGGGGGTGCACCGGCTACCCAGAGATGGGCTGACAGGATCGGTGCCGATGCTTATGCTGAAGACGCAGCTGAGGCAGTAACTAAGGCTTTAGCTCTGTTAGGCAGATAATTAATTAAGTCTGTAAGGGGACTTCTGGAAGGTGGGCAACATGAACGACATCACGCGCACTCTAAATCTTGAGCATATTTTGGTAAAGGCGGCCAAGGGGGAGATCTTATCTAAACCTGAGATAATCTTCCTTCTAAGTTTAAACACAGACGAGGAGCTGGCCGCCCTTTTCCATACAGCCAGGGAAATGAGGGCCAGACATTTTAACAATAAACTTTTCCTGTACGGATTTATATACTTTTCTACCTGGTGTCGCAATGACTGTGCCTTTTGCTATTTCCGTAAATCAAACGGTCTACCCCACCGCTATCGCAAAACAGACCAGGAAATAGTAGAAGCGGCTGCACGTTTGGCTGAATCCGGAGTGCACCTGATTGACCTCACGCTGGGTGAAGATCCTTTTTATCATCATAATGGGGATGGAATTCACTCCTTGGCTAAGCTGGTGCAAGCAGTAAAGAGGCAAACCAGCTTGCCGGTCATGATTTCGCCGGGGGTTGTTTCCCATAGGGGACTGGAGGAATTCGCTCAAGCAGGTGCAGATTGGTATGCCTGCTACCAGGAGACCCATAACAGACAGTTGTTTAAGAGCCTGCGCCTGAAACAGAGTTATGACCGCCGCTATCTCAGCAAGAAGCATGCTGTGGGGCACGGTTTGCTGATTGAAGAGGGGATCTTGGCCGGTGTGGGGGAGAGTTTGGCAGATATCGCGGATTCCCTGGAAGAAATGCGTGAGCTTGGAGCCCATCAGGTGCGGGTGATGAGTTTTGTACCGCAAGAGGGTAGTTCCATGAGTACCTGGCCTACCCCCGACCGGATGAAAGAATTAAAAATCATCGCGATTATGCGTCTGTTGTTTCCTGAACGGTTAATTCCGGCGTCTCTCGATGTAGACGGGATAGAGGGTGCGCAAGCGCGCATTAATGCGGGAGCAAATGTTATCACTTCCTTAATTCCGCCGCAGTTGGGGCTGGCGGGCGTGGCCCAAAGCACCAAAGGCATCGATGAAGGGCACCGCACAGTACAGGGGATTCTGCCGATTTTGGAAAGGATGAATCTGGAAGCCGCCACGGCGGAAGAGTATAAGGCTTGGGTGGATAAGGAAAGAGCGAGTTTAGGTTTGGTAAGCTTAGTAGGGGAATTCGGTGGTTTAAGATGAAGGTAGCGGTAATTGGCGGGAAACTGCAAGGGGTTGAGGCCACATATCTGGCTCATCAAGCGGGCTGGGAGGTTGTCCTGATTGACAAGAATGCATACGCTCCTGCTACAGGTATGTGTGATGAGTTTTATCAGGTGGAGATTTCGGCCGACCCGGAAAGGGTTGCTGAAATCGTCAGTAAAACGGACCTAATCATCCCGGCGATCGAGGATCAAGCGGTTTTAGAGATGTTGGCGCAAATTGCGCGTTCAGGCCAAGTGCCGCTGGCTTTTGATCATTCTGCCTATACTTTTTCTTCGTCTAAGCAAAGGTCGGACGAGTTGCTCCATGGTCATGGAATTCCGGCACCGGCATATTGGCCTGATTGTACGCTCCCGGTGATTGCTAAACCCTCTTTTGCCAGTGGCAGTCACGGAGTGCGCAAGTTCTATAATGCCAGAGATTTAACCGAATTTCTCGGAAAGTTAAACGGTGACCGTGGCAACTGGGTGATTCAGGAGTATTTGGAAGGGCTCTCGTATTCGATCGAGGTAATTGGTGCCAATGGGCAAGTGGTGGCTTTGCAAACCACTGATTTAGGCATGGACAGGAGTTATGACTGCAAACGAGTTTCTGCCCCAACCGAACTGAGTGATTCTATAGAGAGTGAGTTCCGGGAGATAGCGGTGGAGATTGCCCGCTTAATTAACCTCAATGGCATCATGGATGTGGAAGTAATAAATCACCATGGGACTCTGAAGGTCTTAGAAATTGATGCGCGCCTGCCGAGTCAAACCCCGACCGCTGTCTACAAGTCGAGCGGGGTCAACATGATTGAAAACCTGTTCCAGGTATTTGCACAAGGAACAGCGCCTCAAATATCCGAGATTGTTCCGTCTCAGGCAGTGGTGTATGAACACCTTCGCGTAGGGGATGAAAGTATCGAGACTCTGGGGGAACACATCATGGCCAACGCAGGGCCGCTCACTTATTTTCGCGACTTTTTTGGTGCAGATGAGGCTATATCCAATTTCCGGACGGACCACACTGCTTTCGTGGCTACTCTCATCATAACTGCCCCCACCAACGGTGAAGCTTGGGCCAAGCGTTGTGATGTCATTGAAAATATCCGGAGCCATTACAACCTTTCATTTTATCTGGATTCTTCTCCGGATAATTAAGTCCCGTTTACCTAACGAAATTTTATCAGGATACTAATGTTTCAAGCTTAAGATAGCGATACTCAAGTCGAGATTCGTGCGTTTGTATTTCAAGGGGGGCTAACGTATGAGCAAGAGTGACAGTGCCAGAAGGTTTTACCGCAAAAGAGTGGATTTCTTCCTCCTGTTACAGAAGATTAAGCTTTGGCCTTCCCGCACCGGCGTTCTGCACGGGATTAAATCGATTTCGGAAAAGGGCGGCTATGCCGAGATTACAACTCACTGCAACAAGGTAATCTTAACCCGCAACTCTAAAAACAGCCGCGCCGCCCGCTGGATACGCAACAAGTGGACAGCCGGAAGTTGTCCGGCATGCAAGATACCGGCGTGGAAGCTGTCAAAATTCAATTCTACTTTCTTTGCGCAGCATTACGGGTCAGCGCTTACCCAAAAATAATCAGGAGATGATTAACCAGGGTGTCGGGCCGTCGCAAATCATCGATGACAGACTTATCGCTAATATGAATGTAGTCGGAGTAAGGTTTAAAGCCGAGGACAATGTATTCCGTAAGTAATGATGTCAGAAAGGCGATGGCCGAGGGGATGGAGCCAATTAAGAAAAGCAAGACAAGGAGGAGTAGGAATGTTAATCATCGGAGAACTGATTAATACGAGCAGAAAAGCAATTAATGAAGCAGTAGAAAACAGGGATGCAGACTACATTAAAAAAATTGCCACAGATCAGGTGAAAGTCGGGACCAATTATGTTGACGTTAACTGTGGTACGATGGTGTTTGATGAAGTGGAGACGATGGAGTGGCTGGTTAATACGGTACAGGAAGCTGTACAGGCTCCACTTTGCATTGACAGCCCAAACCCCAAAGCTATTGAGGCAGGGCTGGCACTTGCTCGCTATGGCCAGCCCCTGATCAATTCCATCACCGGGGAAGCTGAGCGTTATAACGAAATTATGCCCTTGGTCTTAAAATATAAAACCAAGGTAGTAGCGCTGTGCATGGATGATTCTGGAATGCCTGAAACAGCTGGAGATCGGATGCAGGTGGCGCGTAAGCTGCATCAGCAATTGACAGCGGCTGGAATTACGGAAGACGACATTTATTTTGATCCTCTTGTAAAGCCTGTAAGTACCGGTGATAAAGCTGGTTTAGAAGTTCTGGATACGGTGAGGCTAATCACAGAAGAGTTTCCCAATGTTCATAAAGTCTGCGGTCTGAGTAATGTTTCCTTCGGCCTGCCAAACCGCAAGATCTTGAACCAGTTGTTTATGGTACAGACTATGACGATGGGTATGGACAGCTATATTCTTAATCCCCTCGATACCACAATGATGGGTTATGCTCAGGCTTCGGCAACACTCTTGGGTAAAGACCCGTACTGTATGAATTATCTCAATGCCCACAAGAAAGGTTTATACGATAAATAATATGTAAGTTTGCAGATTGTATAAATTGTAACTATGTATGGGAAAAGCTCGAAATTTGGAGTAAAATTTGAGGTAGAGTTTTAGACTAAGGGACTATTCGGTTGAGAATATGTGGGATTCGGGCCTTGAGTGTTTGAACGCTTGCTAGAGTATTAACGTATGTTTAAGCACTCAAGGCCAGACATTTAGGTGTGGTTAGAAAAAGAAGGGGTTAGAGTGCTCACTGAGGGAGTTGAGGTATGAAGTGAACAGACTTACCTTAGGGATTGACACCGGTGGAACTTATACGGATGGGGTGCTTCTTGATCCGGTAGAAATTGCCCGGGAAAAGCCAATTGAAACTATTCTTTCCGGACCGGCGGCAAGTATTGTGGGTGCCGCATTTTTGACAGGAACGGAACATGCTCTAGTCCTTGATATGGTTGGACAACTAATGATATAGCGTTTTAGAGGATGGTAGACCAAGGTTAAAACGGGAGGGAGCGGTTGTTGGAGGATGGAGGACTAGGGTCGAGGCAGTGGCAATCAGTACTTTCGGGCTTGGTGGTGACAGTTATATAGAGGTGTCATCAGATGCTAAGTTGCAGATCAGTCCAAATAGCGAGATTTTAAACGGACAATCGGTGGATTGCTGGTTTTTACTTAAACCGCCAACCAAGTTGTGGGACGGATCTCTTTTACTCCAACGGATACTTTGCACGCCCTCGAACGGTTTACGGCTTGGGATATTAAGGCTGCCACAGAATGCGCACAGATTCTTGCCAAACGCATGAAATTAGAGCAAAAAGAGTTTCTGCTTTAGACCAGGCTCCAAAGGGGGCTTCATAATTCATGCAGCAAGAGCACCGGAAGTAGTGATAGAAAAAGAAGAAGTTAATGTTGATACACCGCAGGGAACTATATTCATTGAACACGCTTTACTTTGTCAGCCATAGGTCGACCTTATTGGGGGGGACTAACAAATGCATGCTAAAATTATTGCTTGTAGCACAATGGCTGATGAGATTCAAAAGGTCTTGCCTGTCGATATGGAACTGGAATTATTACCCTATGAATGGCTGATAAATTCTCAGTATGCCAACTACCAACGGGTGGTTTTTATCGATACCGGAGTGGAGAAGATGGAGAGCTGCGTTGCTTACTCCAAACGTGTCGCAGATTTTATTAAGGTTCCCCATGCGGAACGCCAGGGATCCTTACGTCTTTTGGAAAAGATGTTTTGTGGCGAGTGGGATGAAGAATTTGTTGTCACGCCGCCGGGAAAAATCGTTTTGCAACTAAACTTTTTATAAGTAGGAGTGGGAAAATAGGAAGGTGAGATATTATGGATACTTTTAAAGTTACTTTTTTTCCCGCTAATGCTGAAGTTGCAGTTAAGGCGGGACTAACATTAATGGAAGCAGCGATAGAAGCAGGAATAGAACTTGAAGGCCCGTGCGGCGGCAAGGGAACATGCGGCAAGTGCTGGGTTAAGCTCCTGAAGGAAAACAAGGAGGAGTTTGTGCTTGCCTGCCGTACGGTTGTTAGTCATAATCTGGTAGTAGAGATTCCGCAATTGGAGGTTTCTCTGCACCGTAAAAGCGAGTTGACCCAGAGTAACCTCGATTTTGAAATTAATCCCGGAATCGAGAAAGTTTATCTTGAGTTGGAAAAGCCCTCTTTGGAAGATCAGAGTCCTGATGCCACCCGCCTTGTGCGCGGGTTAAACAGGTTGGGCCGGTTGAGTGGGTCAGAAAGGTTAGGTCGGTTAGATAACCTGAACATCAGGATTGATGTCCTGCGTGCTTTGCACGAAAGTTTGCGCCAAGAGGATTTTAAGATTACTGCAATCGTGGCTAATGGTGAAGTGTTAAAGGTAGAGGCAGGCAATACTTCTAAGAGGCTTAGCGGCTTGGCTGTCGACATCGGGACTACCACGGTTGTAGCAACCCTGATTAATCTAAACACAGGGGAGACACTGGCTACAGCTTCGGCGACGAATACACAAAACATCTTCGGTGCAGACGTGATTGCCCGGATTGAGCATGTGATGAATGACAGCAGGGGTCTGGAGCACCTAAATAAGCGGGTAATCGGAGTGATTAACCGTTTGCTGGCAAAGCTGACACAGGCAGCGGAGATTTCTCGAGAGGAAATCTTCCAAGTGGCTGTTGTTGGAAATACTACTATGAGTCATTTATTCTTGGGGTTAGATCCAACTTATCTGGCCTCATCCCCGTTCATTCCGGTGTCCGCTCATTTGGTGCGCACAGAAGCCAAGGATGTGGGCTTGGAAATATTCGCGCATGCCCCTGTTTATATGCTGCCGAACATTGCCGGATATGTGGGCGCAGACACTTTGGGGGTAATCCTTTCAACAGGAATTCATAAGCAGGAGGGAGCGTGTCTTGCGATTGATATCGGCACGAATGGCGAAATTGTCTTAGCAGCTTCCGACAAGCTTTTAACGTGTTCAACAGCCGCAGGGCCGGCTTTTGAAGGGGCACAGATCCAATTTCGGATGCGGGCAGCAAATGGGGCCATTGAAAAGGTTAAAATAGATGATGACGTTCATTTAAGTATTATCGGCAATGCTCCGGCCAAAGGCATTTGTGGTTCCGGCTTAATGGATATCGTGAGTGAATTAGTAAAGGCAGGAATAGTGGATGAAAGCGGTAGAATGTTGGGCCGGGATCAGGCTGATCACTTACCGCAGGCACTGCGAATGAGATTAGACCGCAATTCAGTCTATGGGAACCACTTTGTTTTAGCTTCTGATTCTGGGTCAGAGCCTGTAGTTATCACGCAAAAGGATGTCAGGGAACTGCAGTTGGCAAAAGCCGCTGTGTACGCCGGTATTGAGATTTTGTTAAAAGAGGCTGGCTTAAGTTGGGAAGAGCTTGATCAGGTATTGTTGGCAGGGGCCTTTGGCAGTTATATTGATAAAGAAAGTGCGCTTGCGCTTGGTCTGCTGCCGCCTGTAGCTCCGGAAAAGATTGTATCTGTGGGCAACGCTGCCGGAGCGGGTGCCAAATTGGCTTTACTGTCAGCGGAATTGCGGCAGGAAGCTGGCGAGTTGGCCAGAAGGGTTACACACGTTGAGCTTTCAACGCGTCAGGATTTCCAGGAGTACTTCATGAATGCCCTCGGGTTTAAGGTGGAAAGGGAGGAGGCATCAGGATGACCGTTTTGACATGGGAAGCTCTCGAATTAAAACCTGAAGAAATCTTCAGGGCTATGGGTTATGGCGGCGTTAAGAAAGAGATTATGATTACTGCAGCGGGCGCACAACCTGCCAAAACAGCCGCTATCGGTAATTAGAGAATGGTTCGATAAGCAATTGCTATCGTGATAAAAATAAAAAAATGAGGGAGATTGAGTGAGATGGCAACAGGAGAAATTAAATGTGGGATTTGTGGGTTTGAGGTGAAGGTAGTGGCAGAGCAGGTAGAGGGGAGCAAGGTAAAACTTAATATCACCAGCACCTGCCCGTCATATCAAAAGATTGCTGCCGAGTTACAGGAAGTTGACGCTTATCAGGAGGTCTTTCAAAAGCTCCATCAGGGCAAAGTCTACGAAGTTTTCAGTAAATATAGCAAACATCCCAGTTGTCCCGGAGTTTCAGGGATCTTAAAAACGATTGAAGTTGCTGCCGGATTAGCTCTGGGCCAAACTGTTTCTATGGAAATTAAAAAGTAGAATTAGAGTTTTGAATTTAGCAGGACTTTAAAGTTAATTAACGAATTATTAAAATAATTAAAGAATTAAAGAATGGTGCGCTTGAAACTAAAAGTCCTGGAGGGCCAATTGATGAGTGTAACCTGGACAGTTACGCAAAAACAGAAGTTAATAGAGTTAAACGGAGAGCCTGCTTTATTTGATCAGACATTTACTAGCTCATCCGAACGCGATCAGGCTTTTCAAAAAATTGAAAGAGAATTGGTTCAAAAGAATAAACAACACCTGCTGGAATTAAAAAACAGCGGTTTTCGTCCTCTGGTATGCCAGTTAGAAAGCAAGATGGTAAACAGGCTTAACGCGGAAGGGTTTGTTCAGGTGGTGACGCCGATCATGTTGGCGAAAGGTATGCTGGAAAAGATGACGATTACCCAAGACCACCCCCTTTCCAAACAGGTGTTTTGGGTAGATGACAACAAATGCCTAAGGCCGATGCTGGCCCCCAATCTTTATTACTTGATGCATGATCTGAATAGGCTATGGGGCAAACCTGTGAGAATCTTTGAGGTGGGACCCTGTTTCCGCAAAGAGTCCCAAGGTGCCAACCATTTGAATGAATTTACCATGTTGAATCTGGTAGAGTTGGGGACGCCTGAGGGAGAGCAAACTGCGCGCCTACGCGAATTGGCTGCGATTATGATGGACACCATTGGATTAAAGAATTATAAGTTAGAGACTGACGCATCTGAAGTATATGATACTACGATTGATGTGGTAGCAGGAGATTTGGAGCTAGGGTCCGGAGCCTATGGACCCCATAAACTCGATCCAGCGTGGGGAATAGTTGACCCTTGGGTAGGGATTGGTTTTGGGGTGGAGCGCCTAGCCATGGCGCTACAAGGGCATCGAACCATTCGCCGAGTCGGGCGTAGCCTTTCCTATCTTGACGGATCACGCCTTAATATTTAGGGTGTTCACGAAATGAATGATCTGCCACTGTGAAAGTAGGAATCGCTTCCAAGATTAAGAGCGATGGAGAATAATAGCTATGACGCGTCTAACTACTAGCGATATTCATAACCTAGACTCCGAAATTGCTAATTATAACTCGGATCTAATTAAGAAGACAGGCGCAGATATGCGAACCCTTGTCTGTTTTGCTGCCGGGATAAGCGCCGAGAGGTTCACGGAAGCATCTCGTGACTACGCAGTCGCTGTTGTGCCTATTACTTCCGGTCAAGGTTTAATTGGCGGCTTTGCTGAATCAGTACAAAGCATCATTGAGTTTCTGGGATTTACTAGCTTTGTCACTAAACACACCGATGTAGCCGGAATTGCTGAAGCGGTTGAAAGAAAAGCTCACCTAATATTTATGGCAGATGACGACCGGTTTATAGTGTTTAATGTTGGTCAAGGGTTCTACGTGGATAATGCTCAAGCTACGGCTAGGAGCTATGTAGCTGCTCTCGCTCATATGGCACGAGGATTAAGCGGACAGGATGTATTAGTCCTGGGAGCAGGTCCTGTCGGACAAGGTGCGATTGGTTTTCTCAAAGACCTGGGAGCCCAGGTTAAAGTCTTTGATATTAAGCAAGAGAAACTGGCTAGATATCAAAACGACTCTCAAGTGTTCACGGAGCTTTCCCTTGCCGAAGCTCTTCGTAAATATAAGTATATTTTAGATGCTACCCCAGCCACGGACTTCATTGGGTTAAATGATCTCCATCCAGAGGCCATGGTCGCCGCTCCGGGCATTCCTTTGGGGTTGACTGCAGAGGCTTTTGCAAGAAATAAGGATCGTATCGTTCATGACCCTCTACAACTTGGGGTTGCTACTATGTTGGCAATGGCTCTTTAGGGCCTTTTTCACGGGGGGTGGATCGACAAGATCACATAGACTCTAAATCTATGCAGCCGGGTGTGACTCCCGGACTCCCCGCCATAAATTTATGCCTGCTAAGTTGCTTGGAACTAGAAACTCTGTTTAGTGGGAGGAGATTGCATGGTAATCTTAGACATAGCCACCACGGATTTTCAAATTCATCCTCCTGATACGGAACTTTGGTCTCTAAAGGACATTCTTGTCCAGGTACGGCCAAAGTTTATTCTTACTTTGTCGGGAAATGGATTGGAGAACGTGTTTCCCGCAGAGTTCCTCATGCGTGAAATTCTAAGTCTTTCTGATAAGGATTCAGGGGCGCGGACTTTATTACTAAAAGATTTACAGCCCGACCAAAAATTTAGTGTTCTGAATTCGAATTATTCTGTTTTGGATCTGAAAGACCTAAATACTGAACTAGCCGTTATTCTTAATAGTGACAATTATCCAGTGGGAATTGTGGACAATCTTAGTGGTATCGAGACTCTTACTAAGTATGTGGTTATCAAAAACAATGAGGTACAGGAAACGCTCATAGAGTATGAGCAGATATTCCAAGGCATTGAAGAAGAGATATTTGTCACTGATCAGAATGGGTACATTTTGCGTCTAAATCCGGCTGCAGAAAGGGTGTGCCAGGTGAGTTCCGCTGACGTGGTCGGGAAACACGTTGCAGAATTAGAAAAAGAGAAGATTTTTTCCGCCAGTATCACGATGCAGGTTCTGCTCCAAAAGAAAAAGGTAAACATGATGCAGGAACTAAAGTCTGGGAAAAGGGTTTTAGCCACAGCGATTCCAATTTTCAATGATGAAGGGGAAATAACGCGTGTTATCGCTACCTCTAAGGATATCGTAGAGATTAATAAACTCAAGGCACAAATTGAAGAAAAAATAAATGAGATCGAACGTAAGAATGAAGAATTAACCTTACTCAGAGAAGAAATTTTCGGGCAGGTAAGCTTTATTTACCAGAGCAGTGCAATGAACCACATTAAAGATATTATTGCGAAAATTGCGCCGATGGATTTAACCGTGCTCATTCAAGGGGAGTCAGGGGTAGGAAAAGAGGTTGTTACGAAAACGATCCACTATTTGAGCAAGAGAAAAGAACAGCCCTTTATTAAACTAAACTGTAGTCTGATTCCGGAAAACCTGATTGAATCTGAACTTTTCGGGTATGAAGGCGGAGCCTTTACCGGGGCCAACAAGGGGGGGAAAATTGGCAAAATCGAATTGGCCAATAATGGAACCCTCTTTTTGGACGAAATAGGGGAATTGCCTTTGCGCGTTCAGGTCAAGCTCCTGGATTTTTTGCAGGACCGCCAGATCGACCGAGTTGGAGGTACGAAGAAGGTAAAGATTAATACCAGGGTTGTGGCCGCTACGAACCGCGATTTACTGCAAATGGTACATGAAGGGCACTTTCGTAAAGACTTATATTACAGGCTTAATGTGGTCCCAATTGTGATCCCGCCGCTGCGGGAAAGAAAAGAAGATATCCCGGCTTTAGTCAGATATTTCCTTGATAAATTTAATGCCAAGTATGGACTTAATAAGAAACTAACCCCGGAAATCATTCAGGCTTTTTACCACTACGAGTGGCCGGGAAATGTCCGTGAATTAGAGCATGTCATGGAAAGGATAATTGTAATTAACGAATTTGAGACAATTACCCTGGATTATATCCAAAGCATCTTGGATGTTAAGCCTGATCAGGGCAAGGTAATCTGTACGGATATTATTCCCTTAAAATTGGCTAAGAAAGAGGTCGAACAGCACTTAGTCAAAACGGCCTATGCAATGTATAAATCCACGTACAAGGTGGCAAAAGTGCTGGAAATCGATCAGTCCACGGTAGTGAAGTTGTTAAAGAAGTATAGATAAAGATTATCTAGGGGCTGTCCGATAAGTTTTCGCTTTTTGGGGCAGCCTTTGAATTCGAACTGTAGCTTCTCACCTAAAATGACGGCATTACTGTCACCGCCAATGGCGGAACAATCATACTGACAATATGCCAAAGGCCGAAGAATTTCACCGTCAATCATTATCTCACGCGCTACATGCCAGCCAATGTTGAAAATGTGGATATGGATATGGATATGGATAATCCCCACTATGCACATGCCAATCCATGTGCATTTGCACCATACGGCGGATAAGGGTGGATTTACCGCTGCCTACTTCCCCAGTGAGAGCGCCGAGGCAAGAGTTGGCAACCATTAACTGCAAGCGGGCCAAGGCTTCAGCGTAAGCACCGGCCTCAAAAAACATATCCCCTTGGGGTGAACGGGAAAAGGCAACTGTGGCATTAAGATTTTGCCTATCAGTCATGGGGCGCCTCCGGCTTTGACCCGAAGCTTATGGGATCTTCGTTCCACAGGGAGTCCGCCACCTCGTAGGTATTGCCGAAGACGCTGACACAGCCGGTCTTATCTACTTTACGATCTTCTTCCCACAGAAATATTTCGTTTAGTTCAACCATCGGTACCTGGCGCATGGTCCGCTTCAGGCCCGCCGCCCTCTCCCGGGGAGACTGGCTGGTGCTGCCATGTTTGCGTAAGTGGTAATACCCATCCAGCCAGGCAGTAAAGGCCTCATTCAACTGTTTTAACGTCGTGAGGCTGCCGTTTTCAATTTGCACATGCGCTTCAGGCCGAAAACTTGTGTCGATAAACCTAAAAAAACGTTCAATTTTGCCTCGGTTATGTGAAGCTTCACATAATGAATAAGAAAATTATCCGAAGTCAATCACGCAAAAAAAGCTCTCCGAGAACGGGAGCTGACTTTGGATAATTTTATTGGACGAAACTGCGGTGGGTTAGCACTATGGGGAAATTAAGATTTTCGTTCTGCTCTTGGAAACCAATTACGAGGATGTTAGAGTGCAAAAATAAGTGCCCAAATAAATCAAAACATGCTCAATTAGACACAGCTCCCCCCTCACCAATGAAGAGGCATTTGAAAAACATTATGCAATTACGTGTTTTGGCGAAGCTCTGTTGAGATGACCAACACCGCAGCAAGGACAGATGGTAAAGTCTTTACCCGTCAGCTTTTTCAAGAATTCGAGGGTGGTCAACTTTGGTTTTGGTAAATCATTTATCTGAGTAGTATGCGTAAATTCTTTTTGATAGAGCGATGACATCCAATCACGAAACTTTTGCCTGTCGGCTATTTTCACATTGTTTTTACCATCCCCCAGGAACTAAACACCCTTGTTTGGCAAAACCAAAAGCTTCTTTATTCCATCCTGATTCAAAGCGCAGGACATACCTTAATCGAACTGGCCAAAGACCCTAAATTTCTTGGCGCTACGACCGGGGTTACTTCAGTGCTGCATACCTGGAGGCAGAATCTGACATTTCATCCCGAAAGACATGTCTTTCGCACTTGTTCATGTTCATTGTATTGTGCCGGGAGGTGGTCTCTCCACCGACGGACTTCATTTCGTCCGTTCAAGCAAGAAGTTCTTTTATTCCGGTTAAAGTGATGTCAAAAAAATTCAGGGGGAAGTTTCTTCATCTTCTGAAGCAAGCCTTTAACGAGGGAAAATAAGTTTTTTTAACGAAGCTGCTAAGCTGGCCTTTAGGAGCCACTTCCTTTCCCTTGTTGACCGTTTATACCATCTTGACTGGGTTGTCTTCTGCAAAAAACCGATCAAATCTCCAGCTCATGTTATCCGTTACCTTGGCCGTTACACTCACAGAGTGGCTATCTCCAATGCAAGAATTCAGAGCTTTGACGGTCAAACGGTTAGGTTTTCCTGGAAGGATTATAAGGATGACGGTAAGTCCAAAGTGATGACGCTTGATGCTGCCGAATTTACCCGACGGTTTCTTCTACATGTACTCCCGGATCGATTTGTTAAAATCAGGCATTATGGTCTGCTTTGCAGCCGCAATATCCGTACCAAACTTTCGAAATGTATAATGCTGGCCGGTAGCAAACCCTTGGCCCACACTCCTCCAAAGCATACTAAGTCTTGTCGCTCTTGTGGAAGTCCCGATATTATTCCATTTCTTTTCCACAATTACTCATCTGCTAGTCCGTAAGCAGTTTCTAACTCCATATTTTTTAAAACTGCCCAATTTGGGGAGGGGGAAAGTCTACCCATTTTTAGGTGTTAACCTGATATTATAACGTAGCCCATGATGAGATTCATGATGTTCTATGTATCTCACCGAGTAATTGCTCCCAATGACGCCACTGATTTATCAATGGCTTTTTTCGTATCTAGGAACATCATAAATCTCTAATTTATTAGCAATTGTAATAGGGCTAATTGTAGCTAGCTTATTAAATAAACCGATTCTTATTACCGTTACAGCAGAAATCTTAAAAGAGGTTACAGCAGGGGATTTTAGCCACGAACATAAAGTTGATTCAAAAGGTGAAGATTTTGATATCGTGGCAGGCTTCACATACCAATAGTTTAAAACCGTGTTTAGGATCTCCGCATCGACGAAACTTCTCGACCTCTTTGATCACAACTTCTCTGATTCTGTCAGCATATTTACGCACGAAAGTATCTCAGTGATTATTTTTGTTGAAGATCTCTTTTAAAATATTTCCTTCCATAATCCTAGAATTCCAAATCTGCAAGTAAAGGGGTACCCCCAGGTACCCCTTTACTTATACTTTCTGATATATCAAGAAAAAACCTAGGCGAATTTTGTTGCCTAGGTCAGACGGAAGTTGAACTAAGTAACTGTTTACTCGTGCTTGGTACCCATAAGAGCTTCATCAATTTGTTTTTGAAAAGGATTGGGCCGCGTTTGTTTTATAGCAGCAGCGCAATTGCAATGATGAGTGTGCCCGCAAGGCTTGATTTTTTTCTGGTTATTAGTTTGTTCCGCATGTCTAGAGGTAATGATGCCGAACATGTTTACCGGCGCGGCTTTCATCACTCCTCCACAGTGGACGCACAGGAGTTCTAACCCTTTTTTAGTTTCATAATTCGCCAGCACTTCTCGACTTGCACCACATTCCGTACAAATAAAGTCATATATCGCCATAATTAATTCTCACCTCAATAATTTTTTATTTCCTAAACCTGTAGCATTTGCATTAAAACATACGGTATGCTTATTTATACGGAACCTGCACTGCTCATTCATCGTTAAGCCACCTGCCATAATTAAATTGTTCAGACATGAAATCTGGAGGTAGATCAATAATAAGACCATGGATTTTATTTGTCCGATTAAGTGATTTAATCAATTTAATAATGCTTTTTTATATTAAGACATTTTAAATTGCGATATTTCCGGTTTAGTCATTCCCTCTTGATATTTACCACAGTAAGAGAATTCTCGTAATGTTTGCTAGAGTATGCTAGAAAGAGCGTTGCATCGCTCTCTCTAGCATTTAGAGAAAATTATGCTCCCTATAATCTAGACCTCGTATGAGTTGATTTATGCAGTTGCAGCAACGTGCTCTCTAACCAACGAAACTGCAGCATTTGCATCAGAACCATAGATCGTGCCAATTTGTGAGGCGATCTCCTCATTCATTGCAGCACCGCCAACCATTACCAAGTATTTATCGCCTACGCCTTGCTCTCTAAGCATTTTAACGGTCTTTTCTGCATAAGTGACGGATGAATTGGTCATAACCGACATGCCGATGGCTACAGCATGATTTGCTTCCGCCGCTTCGATAAACTGTTCAGGGGTCACGTTCTTGCCGAGATCAATCACATTAAAGTTGTTCGCTTTCAACATAAGGACCACGAGATTTTTACCGATGTCTTGGGTATTGCCACGGACCAGACCCATGACAACGGTTTCTTTTTTTCCTTTTTTTAACCCATCTGCTTCCAACAGTGGGACAAGAATAGGCATGGCTTTATCCATGGTCTTGGCTGCCTTGAGCATGTCGGTGATGAAGCGCTCATTGCGCTCATACAGGTCGCCGATTATTTTCATCCCGAGGGACAGACCGTCAAATATTATTTGCTGAGGAGTTAAGCCCATTTCTAAACCCTTTTTGGTCCACTCTACGACCTTGTCACCATCATATTCCACAATCGCAGAGGCTAGGTTGGCATAAACCTCTTCCTCAGGCGTTTTCATCACCTGACTCTTTTTAATCCCCATTCTGACAAGTTGATCGTCATCGGTAGAGATTTTGTGCATGCCCGGGTGTTTAGGATTGCCGGCCAGATATACATCGCTGAGATCGCCGAGAGCCTCAATGTCCATCGGATACTTAATTGACGCACAAGTATCAATTAAGGCGCGCATATTTTCTTCAGGCACGGTCCAGTCAATATCACAACCGGGCATACAAACAAACCCGCCATTGTACCCAACCTCTGCAGCAAGCTTCCTGACCTCCCTAGCAACATCTTCAGGGGTGCCATGGGTAAGAGTCGAATACGGACTGAGGGTGCCCATCAGAGATACTTTGTCACCAATAGCACGTTTCGCGAGATCTGCCCCAGGGTAAATATCCCCGTTAAAATTAAATGAGCCATTGGTAGCAATGTCTTGCCAGATGGGTTGAGTGAATGTACAGATATGCGTAAACCCAATACCGCCAATTTCCTTCATGTAAGCGAACAACCTTTTTTGATAAGGCAAGCCGAATTCACGGTACATTTCCGGCGGTAAAATATCACTGGAGCAAAATGGATCCAGAATATTGACAACATCGATGCCGGCTTCGAACATCATTCGACTGATATTTTTGACAACGTCAAGGCTTAACTCTATAACCTCTTTAGCATAATCTGGATCATCGGCCAAATAGTTGAAAAAATTATCGGTACCGGTTACCAACTGAGCCGTGGTAATAGGACCACCAACCGGAGTAGCCAGCGCGTGGGTATCTTTCCAACCTTCCTTAATAAAGGTTCTTATCTCTTCTTGGATTGCTCGCAAACGGCCCTTTTCCGGATCAAAACCCTTCAGTAAATAATTTTCTTTAAGACGGTAAAAAGCTTCTTTTGTTGGTGCAGGATGTTCGACCAGCGTGGGTTGCGCATATGGCAGATAATCTAATACCGCGCCCAGATTTTCTACCGGGGTAAACAGGTCGGTGCCGGCGAGCACTACGTCCCCGCCAAACTTTTGATGCGCTTTGATTTTAGCTCTAGCCATGGCTTCTCCATTGAATAAAACCTCATCGACCCTGACACCCCCCTCGCGAATGCCCCGTGTCATCAACAATGGGGTTACGGGTAACTGATCCGGAAGTTCCTTCATGGTTACTGCCGCGAAAACTCTTTCCCGACTCGTCATCTTAGCTGTGCTCATTTAATTCACTCCTTAATAATTATTTCACTGCTGTTCCAACTATGGGATTAATTTCCTCATGCTTGCCTCTCACCTCCTTATTGCTAAATTAAATTGTTATGTCAGGGTGCGCAGAATAACAAGGCGCTTGAGGTTAAATGGCCAGCAACTCCATCGACAAGGTTTTCTCAAGCGCCCCTTCAATAATGCTTCGAACCGGGCCGAGGCGGCGCAGTTTTTCAAAATCGTCATCAGAAAAATTTCGGATAAAAGTAGCCCCACGAACAGCTGCAAGCACTTCGTCAGCCGAAGACATATTATCCATCGGTCCTGCAATTACAGGCGCACTATGGGCCAATTCAGTAATTAAAAATGCAATGCGTGCCTTATCCTGCTTTGCCACGGCCACACCCAACGCACATAGATCATTTGACCCATGCAGTACAACAGAGCTAGGCAGTTCCTGGCGCAGTCGCATAACATCCATCCCTTTGGCATAGGTATCCAGGTTTACTATCTCAATGTTTAAATCAGCAATATCCGGAACAATCGGGCTAATAGCCCCACAACTGTGAAAGCAAATGGCGGCTGGAGTTAAGGTTCGGAGGTGTGTCAGTAAGGTACGTAAATAGGGACGCACATAATTTCGGAAATTCAAGGGAGAAAGAAACATACCATTTTGAAAACCTAAATCATCGTTATAGATGATAACATCTGGTTGTTTATCAAGTGATGCCAGCAAATGTTCATAGGCGCTTGTAATCGTTTCCAATGACCACTCAAGCAACGCCGAGACAACGAGCGGGTTTTCTGAAATATCCTCCATTAACTTCCAGGTGCTGCGCAACATAAAGCACATATCCAAAAGACCGGGACAAGGCGCATCAGCGATTACTAGACTGTTGCGAGCTAATTCCGGTTCAACTTGCTGTACCGGCTGTAGCCATTGCGGCTTAGGGTGGTGTGCAATATCCCTAAGCCCCGCAGTTTCTAACGGGTGGCTGAACGGCGCTAAATCTCCTTCGTCTCTCAGCCATTCTACGCCAAAAGCATCAATATAACGTTCATCCTCTAACACCTGGGGATCATATAACAAACCGGTTCGAATGAAGTCAGACCCCAAATGTATACAATCAGTTGGCTCCAAGGGTATCGTTTTGAAAATAGGATGCGCTAACGCGTTGTTTTTTTGCAATCGAGGAACTGCTCCGACCCGTATGCCAGTGAGAGATGTTGTACCTATGTCAATCAGTGGTACGCCATTTTTTTTGCCGGAGAGCATTTCTTCTAACTGTGACCGGGCCGACATCACTCTGCCTCCTCTGGTAATTTGAACATCTGCCATAGAGCATGTCCTTCTGGCAATCTATGACCGTCCAACTCCTGGGCCGCAAAACCATAAAATACCTCTGCTGTTGCTGCAACATGGGCTGCCATAGCAGCCTTCTCTATAATGCCATAATGCAGATAATCTCCACCGGCAGCACGACAGGCTACAAGGGCAGCTCCCAATGACAAATTAACCCATTCCCGACCAAGCCGATTTACGCTGGTCCATTGTGAAAAGCAGTTAGAGAAGGCACAACCTGCCGGATAGCCAAAACGTTCCCGAACCGTCTGAATTTGGCGTATGTTTAATCCTATGGAGGGCGGATCCATAGTACCCAGATCAACAATGGGGGTTGTTACACCAATCTCTTTTAACATGGGCTGATAATAATTTTCTATCATTTCGCAGCTTCCCTCGGGCGTGGGATTACTTATATCACTGGCTAGAATCATAACAGCTGCTGGGCGATATCGGCCAAGCAACTCCAATTCTTCGTCTTCAGTGTCCTCATTCAACGATGCATAGACAGCGCGATCCAAAATGCCAAGTTTGTCAGCCGCTTTAAGGCCAGCAATACGCGTCTCAGCCTCAGTTGCATTTATCAACAAGGGAAGGCTTGTTCGTACACTAACAAATTCCAAGAACCGCTCCATGGCTTCTGGCGAAGCGGCAATGACATCAAAGGCCATCTGCACACCGTACCGTTTACTAAGCTTGTTAACTCGATCCACCATTAAAGCGGCGCGAGCTTCGTTAAATTCTCCAGCAAAGGGATCACTGACAATAGTGTGCTTGTCATAAAAAATACTTCCCACCACCAAGCCTGTCGTTGAGCCTAGTGTTCCTCCTATAGTGGCGTTACCAATTTTAAGTACATGATAATCTCCCACCCTCAATTCCTCCTTTTTTAGAATTGTCTAACTATGATTAAATCATACAATAAGCATCAATGTATGTCAATGTATAATAAGGTATTAAATTATATCCTAATGTATTACATCGTATAAAAATTAGAGCACACAAAAAGGCTGATCCGATAATTACCAGATCAGCCCTTTTGTTGATTAATACTAAGTTGGTCTACTTAGAGGTATAGCTCGATTATACTAAGCAGAGATACTTTACCGTATGTTTTACCTACGCGATCTAGGAAACGCTGTTCTTTAAGTAAACAAAGGATTCGTTAGTGTAAAATACAACGTTTTGGTGACAATTCATCAATTCAATGAATTCATTTAAGTTGTCTTTGCTGGAGTCATTATATAAATATGGGCAAATTCCCACAACATTATGCTTAGCTAAAGTATCATCCAATAGGTTTTCGAAATGGATAAGATTAGAAATTCCCCCACAACACCCGAGGTCTGGGGAGCCTGAACCCCACATAAACATGTGACCAAGTTCTCTGGTAATGTTTGCCTCATCAGTCCATGCTTTAATAGGACCCTGTACACCCAAAGTCTTATACATCTTGGCTAAATCAACGATGGTCAACAATTTTTTCTCTTCCAATTCGTCAACCGGCAAACCTCTCGTCGTAAGTTCCTGCCGCACATCGTCAGGGTTTTGCCACCAGCATCCCTTAAACAGTCTTTGGTTCAAAGCCAGTCCTCTTTTAAAAAATTCTACTTCAAGGTTGTAAAGGTCATCTTGATTAGAGGTAATTGCCATCATATGGTTACTCTTTAGCTCAATCTTATCCAATAAACTTTGCCGCATTGTGTTGGGCTTTGATTCAATGAGCTTGGATTCAAGAACTTCCCTGCGAATGCGCCACTCTTTACCGAACTTGACGCCAGGCAACTTACCAGATCTTAACCATCGATAGATGGTGTTGGTGGTTGTCCGTAAATAATCTGCAACTTCTTCAACTGTGAGTAATTCGTTTTCCATAAGTCCATCTCCTAGTAAGCATAATTAATTTAATAATAGCATCGAGTCTTAGACATTTCAAGGCAAAGCTAGTTAAATCAAGTTAGATCAGTATATTTTATAATTTTCCAGCTTGATCTGATGCAAATATGACCAATGTTATACAATGTTATACAATGTAATACATTGACGTACGTTATATGCCAATATATGATAATGATATATAACGGAATCTAGAAAGCGAAAGTATATATGAACTAATATATAAGGTTAACTTGGTTGAATGATTCCAGCAAATATTGAAATGAATATCTTGTCTAAGAATTATCAAGAAGGAGATAGAAGTATGGCCAAAGAAATTTCTTATTATTCCCTGTTAGTTATTGCTTTAGTCTACGTTGTCGTTCCCTTAATGGTCAATAAATTCCAACGAATTTCCGTTCCTATCGTTGTAGGCGAAATTATTGCGGGTATGATCATTGGAAAGAGCGGTTTTAACTTAATCCAAGATAATATATGGCTCAATTTTCTCTATAATTTAGGATTTGCGTTTCTTCTTTTTATGGCTGGGGTAGAGATAAACTTTGGTTTAATAGCTTCTTCGACTAGGGCAAAAAAGGCTAAATGGTATCAGCATCCATTAATCCTGTCCTTAATTGTAACTGTTACCACCATGTCCTTGTCATTTTTGTTAGCATTCCTTTTATACATATCGGGATTAATACCCAATGTCATGATTATTGGTATCGTCTTTTCCGCAACTTCTGTTGGAGTAGTGGTTTCTATCCTTAAAGAACAGGATTTATTATCTTCTGATTATGGGCAAGTAATATTATTAAGCGCCATGTTTTCTGGTTTTTTTACGATGGTTCTTTTATCAGTCTATGTAACGCTCAGTTCCTCCAATTCAATTCAAGACCTCTTCTTAATGTTACTGATAATACCAATCTTTTTCTTATTCTTGAAGATTGGGAAAATAGTACGTTATTTTCCAATTTTTGAACAGCTTGCCCACAAAAATGCACAAATAAAAATAAGGGGTGCATTTGCCCTACTGATGTTCTTCATTGTTCTAGCTCAAGCTTTAAAGACAGAAATAATCCTGGCAGCCTTCCTGGCTGGATTAATTGTTTCTCTACTTAACAACCGCGAAACGTCACAAATTTATCTTAAACTAGACGCTATCGCCTATGGTATTTTTACCCCGTTTTTCTTCGTCATGGTAGGTGTAAACTTTGACATTAAAGATATTATCGGTAACCTAGCATCCATACGCCTTCTGCCAATCCTATTATGTTCAGTATATTTTGTACGTTTTATTTCTGCTACGCTCTTAAAAAAGAGCTTCTCTTGGAGAAAATCCTTAGGTGCCGCTGCCCTTCTGTCATCACGACTTGACTTGGTTATTGCTACTAGCGCGATTGCCTTAAAACTCGGACTTATTGACGGGAGTTTAAGCGGAACGCTAATATTATTAGCGATACTAAGCTGTATTTTGTCTCCACTCATTTTTAATTATTTGGTCAAACCTGATTCTTAGCGGTAATTCGATTAAAATCGTAGGGATTCATATATGTACCCTTTCGACCATATTGCGTTAGCTTATTTAGCTCAACTATCAAATATTGAGCAGTTACCCGCAGTAACTCATTTACTACCCGTAGACAAGTCGATCGGAGCGAACAAACATCAAAACAAAATTACAAAGAACAATATCCGCAAACTGTGTGGTAAAAGGGAGACCGCATTCTATGTCCCCAAGAACGCTGGGCACTATGACCACACGTAACTGGGCAACCGTCATGAAACTCCATGCTCTTCACCAGTGACTTTCACCCCGAATAGTCATCAAAACAAAAAAACCGGGATAAACCCGGGGTGTAGGGTGCTACTTGCCTCGGTGTTTAGCCTTGGCTTTCAGAGTAGCGATCTGGCGTTTCTTCTTGTCAATTTCTTCACGCTGGGCTTTTGATTGAATCAGCCTTTCCACCTCGCGACTTTTTAAATCTTGTTGAACATATGGGCATGGGCGGACACAACAAAATCATTAAAGGAATGATCGAACACAACAGGTTCATGAATGACTTATGTAATGACTTCCAAGGTAGGAGGCACATGCTCCATCGTTGTACTTAGGAAAAGACTTCAGGAAGTTCTATTGTAAGATCCCCGAAAATACCAACCACAATTGAATCTTGCTCGGTGTACACTTCCGGCCTGCTGTATTTACCTTCATGTGTAAGATGAAACACACATATGGTATTTTCTTCCGGATAAACGATCCAGTACTCAAGGATCCCTACTCTTTCGTACAGGATGAATTTCTCTTTAAGGTCTTTTTGAAAAGTGGAGGGTGAAGTAATCTCTACAACTAGGTCAGGGCTTCCTTTGCAGCCTTGGTGGTCCAGTTTGGTCCTATCACATACCACGACAATATCCGGTTGTACAACGGTAGAAGTTTTTTCGTCGCTCTCCTGCAGTTGGGGCAAGCGTACATCGAAAGGTGCTGCATAAACCCGGCAAGTTTTGCCTTTTAGATAATTGTTAAAGAGAGTATGTAGCTGGCCGGAGATCTCTTGATGCCTGCGCGAAGGGGCTGGGGTCATATTACCAAACCTCAGCTGTACCCATTCGGAAATTTTCATAAATACTGCAGAATAAAACAGTTATTGGCAGGGCTTAATTGAAAAATGCAGAATTCATGTTATTGGAAGACTTTGCACTGTAGCTTCTCACCTAAAATGACGGCATTACTGTCACCGCCAATGGCGGAACAATCATACTGACAATATGCCAAAGGCCGAAGAATTTCACCGTCAATCATTATCTCACGCGCCACATGCCAGCTAATGTTGAAAATGTGGATATGGATATGGATAGTCCCCACTATGCACATGCCAATCCATGTGCATTTGCACCATACGGCGGATAAGGGTGGATTTACCGCTGCCTACTTCCCCAGTGAGAGCGCCGAGGCAAGAGTTGGCAACCATTAACTGCAAGCGGGCCAAGGCTTCAGCGTAAGCACCGGCCTCAAAAAACATATCCCCTTGGGGTGAACGGGAAAAGGCAACTGTGGCATTAAGATTTTGCCTATCAGTCATGGGGTGCCTCCGGCTTTGACCCGAAGCTTATGGGATCTTCGTTCCACAGGCTGCGACGTTTTTGTTCAGCCATCTCGAAAAAGTTTAGCTGCGACGCTGGGGACACTTCCGGTGTCCTCGCCTTAACTGGTTATAGATTTGAAATTTCTGAAAAGGTCGATTCCGAGGGTAGGGTAGTAGAAGAAATCGATAAAACAGCTTTAATAGAACTTGCTCGGAAACTCAAAGCAATGCAGGTAGATTCAGTAGGTATAACCTTTAATAATGCTTATGCCAATCCGGCAAACGAGAAAAAAGCAAAAGAAATTCTGCAAAACGAGTTGTCGGGCATTCCCATAAAGCTAATTTTAAAATTAATCACTAACCAAGGTGAGGCCCACAAATCAAGCTATTTCTTTAAGTAAGATACTTTTCTGTCGAAGCTGTAAATAAAAACCATGTTTATCTTGGGCCTCGCTCACCTTGGGAACAAGGAAACACGGAGACAAAGGGAGAATTAACAGTCTACTGCCAATATAATGTTTTACGGTCAGAGCCGTGTTCTTTTCAAGCAAAACGTTGGTCAGCGTGTGTCTTAAAGGATGCATGCTGACCTTTTTTTGAGGGTTCCCACTCGCCCTCTTAAACCAACCGTTTACACCGCTTTTTCGTCCTCTTAGACCGTTAGACTTTTCAAAATATACTAAACTGATCTAAAATACAGCTCACATACAAATATCGGAATGACTTTTCGTATAGTGGAACACGAATAAGAGAGAGGGCGTTATGAGAGGAAAATTTGAAGGTGCACAGACAGGAAAATCAGAAGGGGTTCAGACTGTTGAAAAAGCTCTTACAATCTTAACCACGTTTAATCACCAGCAGCATTTGTTTGGTGTTACTGAGCTAAGCAACAAGTTAGGGCTGCCCAAAAGTGTGGTTCACCGGATCCTGATTTCGATGCAGAAGTACGGGTTTGTGGAGAAAGACACGCTCACTGAAAAGTATCGCCTGGGTTTACGGGTTTTTGAATTGGGCAAGGTTGCGGCAGGCAACATGAACTTGCGTAATATTGCATTTCCTATTATGCAGCAAATGGCGCAGATTACCGGGGAATCCATCCTGCTCACGATCAGGGATGGTCATGCGGGAGTAGGGATTGAATTTGTTGAAGGATCCCAGTCCATGACTCTAAAAGCATCGCATGGGATGCGACTGCCGCTGCACTGTGGAGCTTCGAAAAAGATACTCTTAGCCTTGCAATCGACTGACTTTATTGAGGAATATTTTAGAACAGAGAACCTTGTGCGTCTTAGCGACCACAGTCCCATGGACCCTGACTTGCTCAAAGAAGAATTAGGGCGTATCCGCCGCGAAGGAATCTCGATCACTGCGGATGAGGTTGATTTGGGTTCGACTGTTATCGCTGCCCCTATCTATGAGCATGAAGGAAGATTGGTAGCAGGGTTAGGGATAGGCGGACCAACATTCCGCTTTACTAAGGCAAAAAATGAGGAATTTATTAATTTGCTGCACCGATACTCGCGCGAGATATCCCTTAAACTTGGTTACAAACCGGACTAATCTTACCGTGAGGGTTGTTATTATGTTGTTAATGTTCCAAAGATTTAGTATATTTTAACCGTTAAACCTCCAAAAACGACCGTTAACGGTCAAATATCGGCACTTCACCCGGGAACTACTGTGTCAACGATGTCTGTTTGTTATCATATAGATTATGGAACATTGTTCCTAAATTCGGAACGTTATAACAACCATGTTAAGAGGGGGAAGAGTGAATGCGCTATCTGATGGAACCCACAGGCGTGGCTATTATCGGGGCCAGCCAGGACTTCTCAACAATTAATGGCAAAATTCTTAAGTACTTATTAAAACATAATTATCAAGGGAAAATTTATCCGGTTAATCCTAAATATCAGGAGATTGCAGGGCTCGCTTGCTACCCTTCAGTCGAAGCAATTCTGGAACAAGTTGACCTGGCCCTGATCGCAATTGCGGCCGCCCGGGTGCCTGGCATCTTGCGTGATTGCGGGAAGAAGGGAATCAAGAGGGCTATTATTTTCTCGTCCGGCTTTGCTGAGACCGGAGATAAGAAATTGCAGCAAGAGATTAAAGACATAGCTAAAGAAAATAACATGCGCCTGATTGGGCCCAACTGCCTGGGTATGCTCAATGTTTCCTCCGGGCTTATGGCATCTTTCAGCGGTTCTTTGGAGATGGACAAGGTCAAAGCCGGCCCGGTTGCTTTGGTATCTCAAAGTGGTGCGGTAGGCTTTATGCTTTTTAACTTGCTGCAAGAAGCAGGAGTGGGTGTGAACTTTGTCATTACGACCGGTAATGAGGTCGATATGACTGCAGGCGAAGGTTTGTCGTATGTAGTTGAGAACCCTAATACCAAAGTGGTTCTTTCTTATCTCGAGGGACTTCGGGACGGGGAAAGCTTTAGGCAAACTGCAGAGCAAGCTGCCGAACTGGGCAAACCTATTATTGCCTTAAAAGTAGGTAACTCTGCCAGCGGGCAAAAGGCTGCCGCTACGCACACCGCAGCGCTTACCGGATCAGGAGCGGCTTATAAGAGTTACTTTGAAAAAATGGGGATTTTCCAGGCTAATGACAGTGATGATATTGTCGACCTCGCCCAAGCATTCATCCCCGGCAAATTGCCCAAAGGCAACCGGGTCGGGATTGTGACCATGTCCGGCGGGGTCGGGATTTTGCTGGCTGACCGTTCGGAGGAGGTTAATCTCCAAGTGCCGGAATTAAGTGAAGCCTTACAAGAAGAAGTGAGGAAAGTCATTCCCGCTTTTGGTTCAGCTATCAACCCGGTTGATGTGACCGCTCAATCTCTCAACCAAGGGGACGAGTTTAAGAAGTGCCTGCAAATCCTGCTCGCTTCAGACGAACTCGACATGTTGATCGTCGCCATCACCATGGCAACCGGAAAAATGGCGGAAAAAATCGGTCGCGATATTGCGGAATGTGCGCTGGAGACAGACAAGCCGCTCGTGGTGAGCTGGAGCGTAGGGCAAGTTGCCAAACCGGGCTTTGACGCTCTTAAGGAAGAGGGAGTGCCGCTTTATCATTCCCCGGCCCGCGCCGCCAAAGCTATGGGCGCGCTCTATCGCTATGCTAATTTCCGCAAAAACTGGAGCATGCCGATAGCCGGCCCGGTCAATGAAGAGAGAAAGGCTAAGGTTCAGGGAATTCTGAGGGCAAGCACCCAGGCCTTGAGCGAGCATGCCACCAAAGAAATCCTCGATATGTACGCTTTGCCGGTTACCAAAGAGTTCCTGGCCGGCACGGCAGGTGAAGCAGTAAGTTTAGCCGATAAAATGGGTTATCCTGTGGTTATGAAAATCGATTCTCCCGATATTCTGCACAAGACGGAGGCAGGCGGGGTTGCCATTAATGTCAGCTCGGCCGAGGAAGTTGCAGCTAAATTCGCTGACATTATGGCTAAGGGCACAGCCTTTAACCCTGCAGCTCAGATCAATGGAATTCTGGTGCAGGAGCAGGTGCCCCCTGGGGTTGAGTGTATTGTAGGTTTGCAGCGCGACCCTGTTCTTGGTCCGCAAATCCTGTTCGGTCTTGGTGGGATTTTTGTAGAAGTCTTAAAAGATGTTGTCTTAAAGCCCGTACCCCTCAGCCGAGAGGATGCCTGGGATATGCTTAAGCAGATTAAGGGTGCTGCGATGCTCAACGGCGTCAGAGGCAGGCAGGCGGTTGACAAAGAGGCGCTGGTTGAAATCCTGCTCGGGGTAAGCCAGTTAGCTTACGAAGGTGGAGCGGATTTACTAAGCCTTGATATTAACCCAGTCATGGCTCTGCCCCAAGGGCAGGGAGCCAAGATTCTCGATGGAGTCTTAGTAAGCAGTAAAAAGGCGTAAGTGTCTAGCAGGTTACTGCACATAAGATGAAATCCTAAGTTCGCAATTTGGTAAAGCTCGCACTACGCGTGAAAAGATAAGCCCATGCTGGTTTCGGCATGGGCTTACTTGGCTGTAACGGTTAACTTTGTTCCATTCTCTTATGATCCTGACTTCCGCTAATGATTTGGCGGACTGGTATTCTACCGGGGGATCTTACTTTTTAGCTTGAACGTAGACATCAAACCCTGTCCAGATATCTTCGAGATCGTTCAAGGCCTGCGCAACCTGCTCAGGAACCTTATAAGCCATAGATCGCAAGAGGGCCGTAATTACCGAAAGTGGTGCCGTAAATGAATCCATGTGCGAAGCGATGCCGGTGGGGGTTAAGAGAACTTCATGAGCCTGAACTGCCAATGGAGAGGATGGATAATCTGTAAGGGCGACAATCCTGGCCCCTTTTTCTTTGGCGTAGGTTAAACACTTAACGGTGAACTGAGTATAGCGGGCAAAACTTATCCCGATCACAACATCCTCTGGTCCGAAGCGCTCAAGAAGATCCATTGTGCGCGGTTCTCCGGTAAAGAGGGTTACATCTTTATTAAGCAAATTAAGATAAAACTGCATAAATAGGCCTAGGGACACCGAACTTCGGGCACAGGCGATACCGACACGGCGAGCAGCCAGCAAGGAATTAACTGTGCGCTTAAAAGATTCGAGGTCTATTCTCTCGATGGTCATGACGATGTTTTGCAAGTCCTCTTCAAAAAAGCTGATGGCGGCCCTTTCCTCATCATTCTTTATTTTGCGCGACAGGCGAAATCGTTCCCCCGTGGAGAGTTTTGAGCGTACGATCTCCTGAAGTTCGCGCGTGAGCGCAGGGAACCCGGAATACCCGAGGAATACCGCGAAGCGGGTAACGGTTGACTCGCTGACCCCGGCAGTGCGGGCCAGATCTCCAACATTAAAGAAGGCGGCTTCTTCCGGATCGTTTATAATCACATCGGCTAAGGCCTGGTGAGAAGTACTCATATGGCCGTAAAGTTGGGAAATTCTCTGTAAAATTGAGGATTCCGGTTCTATGTCTGTCCCTCCGTCCTTACACTTATATACCAAGCTACAGTATAAGCCATTATTTTGTACCTGACAACATCAATTTCATATTAATACAGAATTATGATATATTGTCTTTCTTTCGTAAGTAGTGTTCAGAACATTTATAATATTGACGAAAAAAATATTGCAAAATACTTCAAATGGTGCAATAATATTTTCATAGGCACTCATAAAATAAGAAGGGGGTAAAAGAATGAACAAGAGAAAGATTGCTATTCTCGCCGGAATCTCATTGCTTGCTTTGACCTTAAGCGGATGTGGCGGTGGCACAGATTCCTCGTCTGCTCCGGCCAAGAAGAAGGAACTCCTGTTTGCAACCGGCGGCACAGCAGGTACGTATTACCCGCTGGGTGGGGCCATGGCCCAAGTGTGGAACGCTCATGACAACAAGGTCAATGTTACGGTTCAATCCACCGGCGCTTCTGTGGAGAATGTCCGCCTGCTTAACAGCGGGGATGCTGACATTGCCTTAGCGATGAACAATGTTGCCGATGACGCGTATAAAGGAGTCGGATCTTTCAAAGAAGGAGCCCAAAAGAAATTCTTGGCGATTGGATCAGTCTATCCCGAGGTTTTACAGGGTTTTGTTCCCGCTGATAGCGATATTAAAGAAATTAGCAGTCTTAAAGGCAAAAAAGTTGCGGTCGGTCCGGTCGGCAGCGGAACGGAAGTGACGACTAAAGCGATTCTCCAGGTGTATGGACTGGATTTCAACAAGGACTATACTCCGATCTACGCAACCTTTGCGGATGCGGTTGACCAGTTCAAAGACGGGCATCTGGATGCCGCCTGGAATGTTCTGGCGGTGCCGGCCTCAGCCATTACAGATGTCAGTACGACAAAGGCTATCAGTTTCTTAGAAATTACAGGTCCGAAGCTGGAAGAACTGATGGCTAAGTTTCCTCTGGTAGCCCCTTATACCATTCCCGCCAATACTTATAAAGGTGTGACTAAAGACGTTCAAACGGTTTCCCTAAAATCTGTACTCTATGCGCGCGCCGATTTAGATGAGGATACGGTCTACAACTTGACGAAGATCATGTATGAAAATAATGAAGAAATTGCCAAGCAGCACAACATGGGGAAAGAGATCCTGCTGAAAAATGCTTTGCAAGGGGTCACAACTCCGCTTCATCCTGGAGCCATTAAGTATTACAAAGAAAAAGGAGTAAAGCTCCCATCCTAAACAGAACGAATTTCGCCTGGGTGCAGTCATGTAAGTCGGAAAGTCTTTAAGTTGGAAAGACGCTGTATGTATAGGGCTGTGGCATGCAGCGTCACATCTAAATCTGCAAGATCTTAAGATCTATGGGATCCAAATTTGGAAGGGGGGTTAAGTATGGCAACTAATGTGGAAACTCTTTCAGAGGAGCAGCAGCAGGAATTGATGGCTAAATATGACCGTGAATCCGCATTTAGGCGGCTACGGGGACCTATGGCCCGGGTAGTAGCGGTTCTCGCCATAATTTGGAGTTTGCTTCAGCTCTATACTGCCGCGATGGGGGTGTTTCCTCCTACGCTGCAAAGGGCACCTCACTTAGGATTTGCTTTGGTCTTAGTATTTCTCCTTTACCCCTTAAAACGCCAAGATCGCAGCAACAAAATTCGCTGGTATGATTATCTGTTGGCCTTACTTTCGGCTTTGGTTGCCAGCTACCATGTAATATTCTATGAGCCGCTGACGATGAGGGCAGGAGCCTATACCCACCTAGATCTGGTCGTTAGTGTTCTGGGAGTTCTGTTGGTGCTGGAAGCAGTTAGAAGGGTCGTTGGCTGGGTACTGCTCAGCTTAGCTATCATTTTCCTGCTCTATGGACACTTTGGCTATTTAGTGCCAGGCTTAATGGGACATCGCGGTTTTACCTTTACCAGGATTCTCACGCACAGCTTCCTGTCAACTGAAGGGATTTTTGGAGTCCCGATTGCCGTTTCCTCCACATTTATCTTCCTCTTCATGATCTTTGCCACTTTCCTCCGCAAAACCGGGATCGGCGATTGGCTTACAGGTTTGGCTGTTTCCGTCACCGGACACTATAGCGGGGGGCCGGCTAAGGCTGCTGTTATTGCCAGTGCCTTACAGGGCACGGTTTCCGGGAGTTCGGTGGCTAATGTAGTAGGCACAGGTTCAGTGACGATCCCTTTGATGAAAAGTATCGGTTACCGCAAGGAATTTGCGGGCGCGGTTGAGGCCGCTGCTTCAACCGGAGGACAGCTGATGCCCCCGATCATGGGAGCGGCAGCATTCATTATGACTGAGTTTACTGGTTTACCGTATATTAAAATCGCTGCTGCGGCAACAATCCCAGCCATCCTGTACTTTACCGGAGTTTTCATTATGGTTCACTTAGAGGCTAAACGAACCGGGCTTAAGGGGATACCAAAAAGCGATCTGCCCCGTGCCTCACAACTTCTAAAAGAGAAGTGGTACTTGCTGCTCCCGATTGTAGGTATTGTCTACTTCCTGACTACCGGGCAAACAGCGATGAAAGCTGCCTTTTACGGAATTCTCCTCACAATCTTGGTAAGCTTTGTTAGCAAAGATACGCGAATGTCCTTCAGGGAATTCCTTGAAGCCCTCGACGAAGGAGCACGATCAGCGGTGCCGGTAGCGGTGGCCTGTGCCACTGCCGGAATCCTGGTAGGGGTTGTGACTTTAACCGGAGTGGGGCTTAAGGTAGCAACCGGTATCGTTTCTCTTTCTCATGGTAGCATTTACTTAACAATGTTTTTCACCATGATTGCCTCTCTAATTCTGGGCATGGGTGTGCCCACAACGGCCAATTACATTATTCAGGCAACGATAGCGGCTCCGGCTTTAATGGCTGTCGGGGTGCCGGTAATAGCCGCCCATCTCTTCGTGTTCTATTTTGGAATTTTGGCTGATGTCACTCCGCCGGTAGCCTTGGCCGCTTTCGCCGCTTCAGGCATCTCCGGGGCTGAACCCATGAAAACCGGGTTTAACGCCACCAAGCTTGCATTTGCTGCTTACCTTGTACCATACATTTTCGCGACCGCTCCTGCTCTGGTGTTGGTTAATGTCACAGGTTTAGAGATTGTCAAAGCTTTGATAACTGCTTTGATAGGTATGGTCGGACTTGCCGGCGGCTTAAGCGGATATCTGGTCGGACCGGTAAAATGGTGGGAGAGGATTGTCTTAATAGTTGGCGGCGTGATGCTAGTTGATCCGGGAACGCTAACTGACATCATCGGGATCGTGCTTGTTGGATTAATGTTGATGTTAGGACGGTTTAGAAATGCCAGAATGAAGGATCAGGCAGATTATATATCACAATAAGGACATAAAATTCAGGTTGTCGTTCAAGATATGCCAAAAATTTTTTGCCAAATGCTGAAAATATAATTTCATATACTCAAGTTAGGTGAAATATGTATTTCAGAAAATCAATATTTTTAAGGGGGAAAAAGGGAATGAGTCAAATTATCGAGGCTTCAGTACAGGCAGACCGCATTATTAAACAGTTGATGGAAGTTAAACCAGGAGAAGAAGTTATCATCGTGTGTGACACCGCGACCGACATGAGAATGGTTTATGCTTTGGCAGGCGCTGTGCAGGCAACAGGGGCAGAATATGTAATATGCATGACTCCCAGCCGGATGCCTGGACAGAAATCCACCAACGTCTCGAAAATAATTGAAAAGGCTTACGAAGGCGCAGATGTAAGTATCGGGATTACTCGCACTTCCGGTGCCTCTATTTACAACCAAAAAATCTGGGATTTGCTGAGGGATGGGAAAATCCGGCATAATTCAATGGTCATGCGCGATATGATCAACTGGATTCAGGGTGGAGCCTTAGCTGATTATGAAAGCCTTTTTGCTGAGGGAGAACGTCTGTCAGCTTTGTGGCGTAAGAGCAAAACGATTGAAATTACGAGCCCCCTAGGGACTAATCTGAAGGGTAATATTTCAAACGTGGTCTATGTCGAGTGTGGAAAAGCGCATAAACCCGGGATGCAGATGGCCTTTTCCGACGGCGAAGTCTCGCAGGCACCGGATGAGGGGACGGTTAACGGGACGTTGGTGGTGGACGGACCCATCTGTTATATCGGCAGCCATCCTGAACCTGTCCGTCTCGAAATCAAGAATGGCCGGGTAATGAGCTGTGAGGGTGATCCTGTCGCTGCACGTCGCCTAAATCAAATTTTTGCGGATGTGGAAAATGCTACAAATATTGCAGAATTCGGTATTGGGCTTAATCCCGACTGTCTGTACAATGGGGATTTCGAAGAGGAGAAAAAGGCCCGCGGAACGGTGCACGTTGCGATCGGAGCCAATGTCAGCTATGGTGGTACGGTTTACTCTCCGGTTCATATGGACATGGTAGTGTATAAACCGACTGTCAAGATGGATGGCAAGCTCATCGTGGACAACGGGGTCGTAGTCTTCGAAAAATAGTTGGAGTAATTCGCAATGGGTACTCGAAATTATTCAAATTTGTTTATGCCAAGGAGGCGCAAAGTGTATGAATCTCCCCCTTGCAGGAGTAAAAGTTCTTGACATTTCCAGGGTCGTGGCCGGTCCATATTGCACCATGCTTTTGGGGGATTTGGGCGCAGAAATCATTAAAGTGGAGATGCCGGGTAAAGGGGATGAAACCCGGGCCTGGGGACCACCTTTTGTAGAAGGGGAAAGCACGTATTATCTGAGCATTAACAGGAATAAGAAAAGCATCACTGTTGACATGAAAAGCGAGAAGGGTAGGGAAATATTATTAAAGCTCGCAGCAGAATGTGATGTAATCATCGAAAACTTCCTGCCGGGAACGGTCGAACGCCTGGGCGTTGATTATGAGTCAGTACGCAAAGTGAAGCCGGATATGATTTATTGCTCGATTTCCGGCTTTGGGCAGGACGGTCCTTTCAAAAGCTTCCCGGCCTTTGATCTCATGATGCAGGGGATTGGCGGGCTTATGTCACTCACCGGGGAGGAAGACGGCAATCCGGTACGGATCGGGGTAGCCTTAATTGACTTGGGAGCAGCCATGTATGCAGCGTTGGGAATTCTTTCCGCCCTTTTAGTGAAGAAAGAAAGCGGCCAGGGGCAGTATGTGGATGTATCCCTGCTTGATACCGAAGTGTCCTGGCTTACTTACGTTGCAGCCGCATATCTGGCCAACGGGCAGATGCCGAAGCGCATGGGGACCGCTCATCCAAGCATAGTTCCTTATCAGGCGTACAAAGCCAAAGATAAATACTTCATCTTGGCGGTAGGGAATGACGCGATCTGGCAGCGTTTCTGCAAAGGTATGAATTTTGACTTTGCAAATGATTCTAAGTATGCCACCAATGTTATGCGGGTAAAACATCGAGATGAGTTAAATGCAATCCTGAACGAAACGTTCATCCAAAAAGACGTTGCTGAATGGCTGAAGATTTTTGAAGAAGCCAAAGTCCCATGCGGCCCGGTGAACGACATTTCAGAGGTTGTAAACCATCCCCAAGTTAAGCACCGTAACATGATTGTGGAGATGGAGCATCCGAAGGCCGGGAAGGTTAAAGTACTGGGAAGCCCGATTAAGCTTTCGTTAACCCCGCCAGAGTATAAACTTCATCCTCCGCTCTTGGGGGAACATGCACAAGAAATCCTTATAAGTCTGGGGTATTCTGAGAACGAGATCCTGGCGCTGAAGGAAGAAGGCGTTATCTAAGCGTACAAAATGAAAAGTGCTCATTCCCGTTATTTACAGGGATTGAGCACTCTTTTGTTATCATTCAGTTTATTACTATAGTGCACCAGGTAAGGCAAGTAACATTGGGCGAACCCTAATAGGCAGACTCCACATACTCATCTTCATTTTGGGTCGAAAGACCAAGAAAATTACTGTCAAAGTTAAGATAACGCTGCTTCCGAATCGTGCTTTCCCGTTCCAGGTATCTCATGATCACGTTTTTGAGATCCAATACATCATCCATTTCGTAAAACCCGACCTTGTTGTTAATGAATTTTACAGCTTTAAGAGCTCCCATCGCAAAAGCGGTTCTGGCAAATGATTCATGGGATATTTCGATTTTATCAAATTCCCCGGCCAGAATTACTTTATGGTGCCCGATGATGCCCCCGGCCCTGATGGCATGAATCGGAATATCACTGGTGTCATGATCATGGACGGCAGTGGTATTTGACCTTGCTTTCGCAATTTCTTTGGCGATTTTAATGGCGGTACCGGAAGGGGCATCTTTCTTGTTCTTAAAATGAGATTCAGTGATGGTGCAATCGTAGTTTTCCAAAATGCTTGCGGCAAGATTTGTCAACACCATTAAAACATTTACTCCGGTTGTAATGTTGGGAGCGTGCAAAATACCAATCTTGTATTGTCTCGTTAAGGACACTAGTTTCCGGCTTTGCAAATCATTAAAACCGGTGGTTCCAACTACAACCGGAACTTTCTGTTTCCCTAAAACTTCAGCATTGTTCAAGGTGGCTTCCGGATTTGAAAAATCAATGGCCACATCAGGTTTATATTCAATGATGTTCTGTTCAAGCTTGTTGCAATTCTCGACTACTATCCCTGTTGTCTGTATGTTAAGTATTTCTCCTAAGTCCTTGCCTTCTTTAGTGCTGTGTTCACTGCAGACAGCCATTACCAGTCTCGTGTCTTCTTGCTGCAAAAGGATCTTTGCGATCTCTTTTCCTGTTCTTCCCAAACCAATCAAACAAACATTTAGCATGTTTCGAGATCCCTCCTTTTTTGACTATCACAGGTTACAACTTAATTATAGTGATAAAGTTGTCTGTTGTCAATAAATATAGTTTTGCTCAAAATGGCTTATTTTTGACGAGTAAACGATTATGAATCCTTAGATGGATTAGTTGTCGGGATAAAAGACGAACTTATCGAGAAGAACTTGTAATAATTTTGGTAGTACACTCAATTTATGTATACAATGTTCTTGACTAAGACTACTGGAGATTCTCCGTAGAGGGTAGTATAATAAACTCAATGAGAAAGAGGCAATGGTGCCTACAATGATCTGGATTCGCAGATTATGGTAGGCACTTTATTTTTTAGGGGATATATGTAAAGACTACAACCTTTATAAGTGTGATAGAGTGAAGTGTGATAGTGTGACAGAGAGATTTAGTAATTTTGTACGAACTTATGGCTAAGACCACAACATATTTTACGGGCCCAAATCCGGTGGATTTGGAGTGTGACAGTGCTCAAGAGAGAGCCCTAATAACCGAAATAGGGGTTCTCTCTTTCTTTTTTAAGGGGTGCGAAACTTAAGATTGTACAAATGAACTTAACTATATATGGACAGGTACCGTTCAAGTGCAGAAAACGACCATTCACTCCAAAATTTGTACCGTTAAATCTAAAAAGAGTGCGACAATTATGAAAAGTTGTTAATATTTAATTGTTAAGAAAATAGAACTAAGTTCTACCCCGCGGAACAGTTCTAGGATATTAAGTCTGAAGGAGTAATTATATATGCAAGCAAAGAAGAAAAAGGAAAGCCCAAGTACTGTTCGCTGTATCGATAAGGCAATTGATGTCTTGTGTTGTTTTTCCGTAAATGAGCCGGAACTGGGGATTTCAGAAATTTCCACTAAACTTGGGATGTACAAGAGCACCGTTCATAGAATTCTCAAAACCCTTGAAGAGAGGGGTTTCGTAATTCAAAGCTTACAAAATCAAAAGTACAGGTTGGGTTTTAGGTTGTTTGATTTAGGGTACGCAGTTGTGTCCGGGCTTGAAGTTAGGGATGTCGCGTTACCATTGATGCGTGAGTTGAGCGCTAACACCAGAGAAACAATTACCCTGAATATCGTTGATAACAATGAACGGGTGTGTATAGAAAAAGTCGAGAGTACTGAGGCTGTAAGAAATTTTGTGCAAATTGGTGGACGCAATCCTCTGTGGTTGGCCGGTTCCGGGAAGTTGTTGTTAGCTCATTTGTCTGGGGAAGAAACAGAAAGAATCATAAAGGGAAAAGTGTTAGGCTTAACGGTACAGGGAAGTCCCATTAAACCGCAGGAGCTGCGTGAAGAATTGGCTCTTATTCGGGAACGGGGTTATGCGGTGAGCCATAGCGAAAGAAACATCGGTTCGGCTTCAGTTTCTGCGCCAATTCGCAACTATGAGGGAATATGCATCGCTGGGCTAAGCATTTCCGGTCCGGAGTCGCGATTCACCAGCGAACGTTTACAAATGCTGATTGAGCAGGTGGTGGCTACGGCCAGGAATATCTCGATCAGGCTCGGATGGAAAGGGTTTTAATTATTACAAGGTAAGCGGGTTCTCTTTTTACTGTAAAAATAGAACGCTGTTGCGCCGTATCGAACACAATGCGAAAGAGCGGGGTGTAGGTATTTAAGGGGGTGGTTGGAACAAGTGTTTTTATAGAAAAAAGCATAGGAAAAGGGAGTACTAGAGGGAAAAAGGAGGATTTAACAAATGTCAAGATTCAAGTGGCTCTTAGCGGTAGTTTTAGTGTTTACTATGGTTGGAAGCCTTGTAGGATGCGGGACACAGACTGCGAACAATGATAGCAAATCCCAAGCGAAGGAAATACTGGTCGGGAGTATCCACCCCATGACCGGAAGCATGGCCTATGAGGGGAAAGCTATCACCAATGCAGCGCAATTGGCTGTAGATGAAATCAATGCAGCAGGCGGAATTAAATCCTTAGGCGGAGCTAAATTGAAGCTTCTGGTGGGAGACAGCCAAGGCCTGCCGGATAAGGCTTCGAGTGAGGCTCAACGGCTTATCCGCGAGGGTGCGGTAGCTTTAATAGGGACATATACCAGTAGTTCAACCGTAACCGCTACTCAGGAAGCGGAGAAAGCGCAAACTCCATTTTTAATTACCGTAGCAGCGACCACGAATATTCAAGAGCGTGGCTTTAAGTACAGTTTCCGCATTCAGCCTAATGCTGATACTTTTAGCGAGGATTTTTTACGTTACATGAAAGAGATTAAAACTCCTGATATTAAGACAATTGCCTTAGTTCACGAAAATTCACTTTTCGGGACTTACTTTGCTGATTATGTCAAGAAAAATATTGCTAAAGCTGATCTAACTATGGTCGGAGACATTCCCTATGCGGCTAGCACTGCTACTTTAAGCTCTGAAGTAACAAAATTGGCCGGGTTAAACCCTGATTTGGTAGTTGGTGTGGGTTATTATCGGGATCAGGCTTTGTTAATTAAAACAATCCGTGAACGTAATCTCAAATTCAAGGGAATTGTAGGGATAGCCAATGGAGCGATCAGCGACCCGAAGATAATCCAGGATTTGGGCCAAGGTGCGGAAGGGCTGATGGACGTAAATTACCGTTGGAATCCTAATGCCCAATCCTCTGAAAAGGTTCTTGCAGCGTACAAAGATAAATTTAGCGATAACATGAGTCCGCATGCGATGTTTGGTTATACAGCGATCCAGGTTTTGGCTGATGCATTAGAGAGAGCAAGCTCTACAGAGAAAGTTAAGGTACGGGATGCTCTCGCCCAAACCAATTTTACCAACCATATCCTTCCTCAAGACGCCATTAAATTTAATGACAAAGGTGAGAATGTCAACGCCCAAGCAGTACTTGTCCAGATCCAAAACGGAAGGCAAGTCGTTGTTTACCCCGAGAAGTATGCCCAAGCTAAGCTGATTTTCCCCTTGAAATAGCACAACAAGAAGCTGGGAGCGGGGAACAAGGTCCGCTCCCAGCCTGATAATGTAGAATGAACGGAGGGAAAAGATGAGTGGAGCGGCGATAATACAGGCAACCGCTGACGGGATTCTCATGGGTGGTGTTTATGCCGTTACTGCCATAGGACTGACATTAATCTTTGGCGTTATGGAAATCGTCAATTTTTCTCACGGAGCTTTAATGATGCTGGGGATGTATGTTACCTACTGGTTGTTTGCGTTGTTAGGCATCAACCCTTATTTGACCATTCCGGTTAGTATTGTAGTTATGTTTGCTATTGGGTGGCTGATGCAAAGATTTTTGTTGAATAAAATTATAAAAGCCCCCCAACATAATCAACTGCTCCTGACATTGGGAGTTATGTTGTTCATTGAGAATCTTGCTCTCTTCCTTTGGTCGCCGGATTTTAGAAGTATAACGGTTCCAGGTCTAGAGACTGCTATTCAACTGGGCAATGTGTCCCTGAATAAGCCTAAACTTTTAGCCTTTGTGTTTGCTTTAATTCTGACTGTAGTCTTGTTCCTGATTTTACACAAAACCGCATTAGGAAGATCTATCCGCGCCACTTCTCAAGAGCGGGACGGAGCAAGTCTGGTCGGAATAAAGGTTAAAAACATCAACGCGATCGCCTTTGGAATTGGAACGGCTTGCGCAGGTGTGGCAGGTTCACTCATTGTACCATTTTTCTTCACATCCCCGGGAGCTGGCGCGGTTTTCCTCCTGAGATCCTTTGTCGTGGCCATCCTGGGTGGTCTAGGTAACTTTTGGGGGGCGTTGGTCGCAGGCCTGATTGTCGGTTTGGCTGAATCTCTTAGCGGGCTATTTCTCACAGGTAGCTGGAATGACTTAGTGATTTACGGTATCTTCGTGCTTGTGCTTTTGCTAAGGCCGACAGGTTTGTTCGGAGGGGGGCGTCTCAGTGGCTCACACTAAAAATATTGTTTCAGTTCGTAGAAAAAGAGCCCTGTTAAGCTGGGGCCTTCCCGTAATGCTAATCTTGTTGGTGCTGCCATGGTTCGTCAACAGCTATTTGCTTAATTTATTAATCATGGCGGCTTATGGTGCCTATCTTTCTCAATGCTGGAATGTAATGAGTGGATATGCCGGGCAATTTTCTTTCGGTCACGCAGCCTTTTTTGGTTTGGGAGCTTACACCTCAACTTTGCTTTTCGTAGATGCCGGGGTTTCCCCTTGGCTGGGGATGATCGCAGGGGCAGTAGTGGCTGGTGTCATAGGGCTGATTATTGGTTACCTATCTTTTCGTTATCGTTTGAAAGGACATTATTTCGCGCTTGCGACCCTGGCGTTCGCAGAAATACTTCGTGCAATCTTTACCAATACACCGTTTTTCAAGGGTGCTATGGGAGTACTCATCCCTATCTCTTCAGAATGGACTGTATTCCAATTTACTAACAAAGTATACTTCTATTACGTAATTGTGGCATTGCTAGTCTCGTTGACTGTTCTGTTAAGCTATATTTCCCGGACGCGCTTAGGACTGTATTTTGTAGCAATTAGGGAGAACGAAGATGCGGCCGCGGCGCTAGGTGTGAATGTTTTCCGTTATAAACTTGTGGCCCTGGCTCTCAGTGCCTCGTTAACTGCTTTAGCAGGAACTTTTTATGCCCAGTATTTTTCCTATATTGACCCCCATTTGGTCTTTGGGTCAGAGGTCTCAATTAACGCCATCATTCCTGCCATTATCGGAGGAGTAGGTACGGTTTGGGGACCTATTCTAGGGTCTCTTGTTCTCACACCTATTTCCGAGCTTACCGGCACCTTGCTTGCGAATTACAGCGGCATGAATTTGATGGTTTACGGTTTAATTTTGATTATCGTAATTATTTACCTTCCCGAAGGGGTTATGGGTTGGATCCAAAATAGGCGTTCCCAGAAAAAAGTCAAACAAAGTAAATCAATGCTGACAAGGAAGGAGGAGAATCTTCATGACACTCCTCTCAGCTAGTCGTTTAACTAAAAAATTTCTTGGTCTGGTGGCTGTCAAAGAGGTGGATTTGACCATAAACCAAGGGGAGATCCTTGGTTTGATTGGGCCTAATGGCGCGGGTAAAACTACTCTGTTTAATATGCTTTCCGGATTTTACCGTGCCGATGGAGGTCAGGTCGTGTTTAATGGACAAGATGTTACCAGCCTTAGCCCACACGAAATATGTAAAAAAGGCTTAGCAAGGACATTCCAGATTGTCAAGCCATTCGGCAAACTCTCCTCTTTGGAAAACGTCATGGTGGGTGCTTTTAATAGGGCCAAAAGTTATTCTGAAGCGACCGAAATAGCCGAACATTATCTGGCATTTGTCGGGCTGAACCATAAGAAAGATACTCAAGTAAAGGAATTAACTATAGGCGATCAGCGTCGGCTGGAAATGGCCAGGGCCTTGGCGACCGGCCCCCGTCTTTTACTCCTGGATGAAGTTATGGCCGGACTTACTCCAACTGAAGTTAGTCTGGTAATGGACTTGGTGCAAAAAGTCAGACAGGATGGTGTTACCGTCCTCATGATCGAGCACATTATGGCAGCTTTAATGAAATTATCTGACCGGGTTCTGGTTCTTCATCATGGAGAAAAGTTGGCCGAAGGAACCCCTGAAGAGATCGTTAATAATCCTAAAGTTGCCGAAGCTTACTTAGGGGAGGTGGCGATGCTTGCTCACAATCAATGATCTTTATGTAGGTTATGGCGACACGGTGGTGGTACAAGGTGTCACGCTGGAAGTAACAGAAGGAGAACTGGTTTCCCTGGTCGGAGCCAATGGAGTAGGCAAGACTACCCTGCTTAAAACGATTTCCGGTCTAGTGCGGGCTAAATCAGGGGAAGTTCTGTTTATGGGGGATAACATAACCAGGCTTGCTCCGGACGAAATTGTGGCCAGAGGATTAATTCAGGTTGCGGAAGGTAGGAAACTATTTCCGGCTATGACTGTAATGGAAAACTTGGAATTAGGCGCTTATACCAAAGACGCTAATAAAAAAAAGAAGCAAAACTTCGAACTTGTCTTTGAAATGCTGCCTGATCTCAAAACTAAAGCCCGTAATATGGCAGGAACTTTAAGTGGGGGACAGCAACAGATGCTGGCAATTGGGCGTGGACTAATGTCAGCACCTAAGCTTCTTGTTCTCGATGAACCTTCAATCGGATTATCGCCCCTGTTAACTCAAACGATGTTCGAAATAATCCGGAAAATAAAAGAGCAAGGGGTTACCCTGCTTCTCGTGGAACAAAACGTCCATCATGCCCTGGGAATGGCAGACCGGGGTTATGTAATTGAACAAGGGCGCATCGTTCTTAGTGGTCCCGCGATGAAACTCTTGCATGATGAACACCTCAAAAAGGCTTATTTAGGGATGTAAGGAGATTCTTATGAGAACAACAACCCAACTGCGCAATTTATTGGAAGCCGACGAATTAATCGTAGCCCCCGGTGCCGCAGATGCTCTGGTAGCTAGAATAATCGAGCAGACTGGGTTTCCTGCCCTCTATCTTACAGGCGCAGGGGTTGCCTACACCAGCATTGGGCCGGATCTCGGCCTTCTCGGAATGAGTGAAATGGTTAGCAGACTTGAATATATTTGCGAGGCAGTAAGTATTCCGGTGATTGCGGACGGAGATACCGGGTATGGCAATGCCTTAAGTGTTATCCGCACAGTGCGGGCTTATGAAAAAGCCGGTGCTGCCGCTATTCAGTTAGAAGACCAAGTGATGCCTAAAAAATGCGGTCATTTGGCAGGAAAACAACTGATTGAAGCAAGCGAAATGGTTAACAAGATTAAGTCCGCTGTAGACGCGCGTAAAGATCGGGATTTTATGATCGTGGCGCGAACGGATGCACGGGCTGTGCTGGGGCTAGAGAGCGCGATAGAGCGAGCCCAGCTTTACCGAGAAGCCGGAGCAGATGTTATTTTCGTAGAGGCACCGGAGTCAGTCGAAGAAATGCGACAACTCAACAGTAAGATAAAAGCACCTACTTTAGCCAACATGGTTGAGGGAGGCAAAACTCCATTATTGCCAAATCAGAAATTAGCGGAAATGGGTTATAAAATCGTTATTTATCCTAATTCAGCGATTAGAGTGATTGCTAGAGCAGTAAGCAATCTTATGAGATCCCTAAAAGAATCGGGTACGACTCAAGGGGAGTTTGAGCAGATGTTTTTATTCGACAAGGTGAATGACATTATTGGATTAGCCCAGTGGAGAGAATTGGAAAAAAAGTACCAAGGTTAATGGGAAAAGTATAAAAACAAAATTAATCTGACAGAAATAGAAAAAAGGGGGGGGAGTATGGGCTTAACAATCACGGAGAAGATTATGGCCAGAGCCAGTGGCCGGGAGACAGTACGTCCGGGCGAACTGGTATGGGCCAATGTGGATATGGCTATGATGCAAGATTCCGGCGGACCAAGAAGAATAGCTAACAATCTTGAGCACCTGGGAGTGCCGGTTTGGGATCCGGACAAAGTTACGATTGTCTCAGATCACTTCGTTCCGCCGAGCAATGAAACAGAAGCCCGTATTCAAAGTGTTACCAGAGCTTGGGTGAAGAAACACGGCATTCACAAGTTTCATGAGTTTGAAGGAATCTGTCATATTGTACCGATTGAGAAAGGCTATGTCAGGCCCGGAATTCTAATGGTCGGTGGGGATTCGCACAGTTGCACCGGCGGTGCCATGGGTGCAATGGTGGTGGCACTGGGCTCAACGGACATGCTGGGAGTTTTAGTTACCGGGCGTACTTGGTTACGGGTTCCGGAAACGATAAAGATTATTTGGGAAGGCAAATTGCCCGTGGGGACTTTTGCCAAAGATATGGTGCTCGCCAATCTTAAACAGCTTGGCACTGCCGGAGCTACTTACAAAGTGCTCGAATTTAGCGGAGAAACCGTAACGAACTTAGCACTTGATGAGAGAATTATTCTCACAAATATGTCGATCGAAATGGGAGCTAAGACAGGGATAATTGAACCTGACGATACAGTGCGCGCTCATATGAAAGACAGGGATGTTGACTTCGACCCTGTTTACAGTGATCCGGATGCGGAGTACGGTCAGATTCTTATCAATAAGGCGGAAGACCTTGAACCATTGGTGGCTTGCCCTCATAGCCCGGATAATGTTACATCTGCAGGTTCTCTGCAAGGTATCACCATTGATCAGGCATTTATCGGTGGATGCACTGGTGGGAAATATCATGATCTAGCGACGGCGGCATCCATACTTAAGGGGAGGTCAATTGCAACAGGTACAAGATTATTAGTGGCTCCGGCCTCCCAACAAGTTTTAAAGCAAGCCTTAGCCGACGGGGTTTTAGATATCCTGCTGAATGCCGGGGCCACCCTGTTGCCCAGTGCCTGCGGTCCGTGCGGAGGGCTCAGCATGGGCGTATTAAGTGATGGCGAACGCTGTATTTCCTCAACCAATCGCAACTTCCGCGGGCGTATGGGAAGCAGTAATTCCGAGGTCTACTTGGCATCAGCTGCTACTGTGGCTGCGTCCGCTGTTACAGGTCAGATTTCTGATCCAAGGGAGTTCATAAGGAGCTGAAGCAGATGGAGATCATTAGAGGACGTGTCTGGAAGTTCGGAGACGATATTAATACCGATGTGATTGCCCCAGGCAAGTATCTAAAATTGCCCAATGAAGAGATGGCTAAACATGTGTTCGAAGGGATTGATCCGGAATTGCCGGGAAAAATCAAACCCGGAGATATGGTGGTCGGAGGCGCTAATTTTGGCTCCGGGTCGAGTCGGGAGAGCGCCCCCGCAGCCATTAAGTATGCTGGAGTCAGTGCTGTTGTGGCTGTGTTTTTTGCGCGGATATTTTTCCGCAATGCGATTAATTTGGGTCTGCCGGTACTGGAGTGTCCAGAAGCTCATAAGATCCTTCAGAGCGACGAGCTGGAGATCGATATGAAAAACGGGGTTATTAGGAATCTTACCCAAGGTCAAGTTTACAAGGCAAGCCGCCTGCCTGAACATATACAGCAGTTGATCGTAGTCGGCGGGTTGGTTCCATATCTGGAACAAGAACTGGCTAAGGAAAGTAGTGCCAATGGGTAAGGAGGCCGAGAAATGCATATCTGGGTTGTGGTAGAAGGGGATGACCACGGTATGCGCGAGGGTTCCCGCGAGATTCTTACCGCAGCCGGGAATGTTCAGGGAGGGGTACTTGCTGCGGCCATCGTACTTGCGCCGAACACGGAAGATTTGGTTAAAGAAGTGACGGAATTTGGACCTCAATCGATTTATCTTACGGAAGAATGGCCGGAAAGTGCTTCGGGAGAATCTTTGGCAGAGTTTTTAGGTGAGCTAATTGAACGCGAACAACCAGGGTTAGTTCTGGCAGCAGAAACTCTGTTTGGGAGGGGACTTCTAACTAAGACGGCGCTGCGCTACCAAATGCCATTTTTCCCCGACTGCATTAGTGTTTCGCTTGAGCAGGACAGTTTACTTTTTGAGCGCCTTTGGTACGGGGAACGTCTAAGCGCTTTTCTTACATCCGCACAGGAGCGACCGGTTTTAGCGACATGGCGTGAAGGGTTGGTCAATGTCAAGAAGCGGTCAGGTCTGAATAGCAATGTTCAAAAGCTACGCCCACCCAGCCAACGGTCAAATCTAATTCGATTTCTTGAAGAGATAAAGGCAGATCCCCGGACGGTGGACCTGAGTGAAGCTGAAGTTATCGTGGATGGCGGGGGAGGCATGGGTTCAGCCGCAGGATTTCAACGAATCTATGAACTGGCTGAACTCATTGGGGCTGCTGTCGGTGGCTCCAGAGTGGCCCGGGACAACGGCTGGATTCCCCTGACGCGGCAGATTGGGCAGACCGGAAAAATTGTTGCTCCGAGCGTGATTATCTCCTGTGGAATCTCAGGCGCAACCCAGCATGCGTTCGGCATGCGTGACGCTAAGAAAATAATTGCGATTAATAAGGATAAGAATGCTTCTATTTTTAAGATTGCCGATGCCGGAATAGTTGGCGATGTGCACGAGGTACTGCCGGAGTTAATTAAGCGGATAAGGGAGGGCAAGGAAAATGCCAGGCCAATGGGAGCATAAAATGGAGATTGCGGTGCCAATCAGTTACTGGCCGCATCGGGCAGGCCCTCTCGCTGTTGAAGGTGGTCAGTTCTCCACCAAGGAGGAGACTGTTTACGATGTAGGTAGTTTTGACCTTTTTGCTCTGGAAGAGGCTCTCGCGTGGAGAGACCGCTGGGGAGCTAAGGTCACGGTTGTGCTGGTCGGACCTGAGGCGCACGAGGAAGGATTGCGTGCATCTTTAAGCCTGGGAGCTGATGATGCGGTGCGTCTGTGGGATGAGGGACTGGAAGGTTTCTTCCCTACACCCTCAATCGTAACCGCCCGCATACTTGCTGCTTGGATTGAAAAACGCGGATTCCAATTGGTGCTGTGCGGGGATAAATCGAGTGCAAGCGCATCAGGATTGGTGGGGAACTATTTGGGACATTTTTTAGCAAGGCCCGTCCTTTCAAGGGTCGTTCAAATAGAGACGATTGCGGAAACAAACCTAAAAGTAACCTGCCGGGGAGAAAAAGGTAATAGGCTCGTGTACGAATGTCCCTTGCCCGCGGTGCTATCTATGGGCAGGGGAAAAGAACCCCGTTATCCTACACTTCCGGCGCGGTTAGCCGCTCAGCAGGCGGAGATCCCAGTTTTCGGTCTGGCGGAGCTCCAACTTGATCGTTCAGATATTCAAGCTTTAGCGTCTTATAGTCATACTTTGCGTTTAGCAGGTGCCCGACCTAAACCAAAGAAGATCTTTACGCCGGACAGTTCACTGTCTGCCGCGGACAGAATGAAAATGATACTCGCGGGTGGGGTCAAAAGAAAGAAAAGCAATGTGGCGGAGGGTAGTCAGGGTGGGGCTGCCGGAGTCTATGAATTATTGAAAAAAGAAGGACTTGTATAATCCCAAAGTCATGGGGCAATAAAGAACTGGTTGGACTGGGAGGGAAGCTTATGAATTGGGATGCAGAGGTTGATGTTGCAGTGGTGGGAGCCGGTGGCTGCGGGTTGGTCGCTGCTTTGGCTGCAGCAGAGCTAGGGGCTGAGGTTGTTGTTCTGGAAAAAACCGAACATGTACTGGGGAATACTGCCAGCAGCGCCGGGATGATTCCAGCGGCAGGCACTCGCTTTCAACGAGAGGCGGGAATAGATGATTCTCCGGAACAAATGGCGGCTGATATTTTCAAAAAGAACGGACATGAAAGTGATCCGGAGTTAACCCTGGCAGTTTGCCGTACCTCCGGCCCGCTGGTGGAGTGGATGGTAGACAAGCTCGATATCGAACTGTCCCTGTTCACGGAATTTAACTGGCCAGGCCACAGCCATCATCGGATGCATGCGCCCAAATCCAGAGGTGGGCTGGATCTGATTAACCAACTGCGGCGTGAAGTGGCCAAACGGGAAGATATTTACCTGATGCTCCAATCACCGGTTACGAAGCTAATAACCGGGGACAACGGGGAAATTATCGGTGTGGAAACCCGTACTCCTAATGGCATGCAAAGGATTGGAGCGAAAAAGGTCATTCTGGCCAGTAATGGCTTTGGCGGCAACAAGGAGATGGTGAAGCAATATATCCCGGAAATGGCGGATATCCTGTATTTTGGCTATGAAGCCAACACGGGGGATGCCATCCAGTGGGGAATAGAACTAGGAGCACAGTTGGAGAATATGACTTGTTTCCAGGGGCATGCCTCAGTGGCTTCCAGTCACGGAATACTGGTTAGCTGGGGAGGTGTCATGAGCGGCGGCTTCCTGGTCAACCAGTTGGGTGAGAGATTTGGGGATGAATCTGAGGGTTATTCCGAGTATGCCCTGGAGGTGATGAAGCAGCCCGGAAAGATTGCCTATTACATCATGGACGAAGAGATACATCAAAATCTACTGACTCTTGAGGATTATAAAAATCTAGCCCAGTTAAACGGGTTAAAGATAGCAGATACGCCCGAGGGGCTGGCGCAAAAATTGGGCTTGCCTGAAGCCGGTCTGGCCGTTGCCTTAGACCAATTCAACCAGGCTGTTCAGGAGGGTCAAGACTCCTTTGGCAGGACTTGGTTTCCCAGAAGGCTGACCCCTCCGTTCTACGGTGTCAAGGTAGAGCCAGCATTATTCCATACCCAGGGTGGCTTAAAGATCAACGTCAATGCCCAGGTGTTAAACACTGCTGGAGTGCCAATCCCCAATTTATATGCAGGGGGAGGAGCAGCGGTAGGCGTTTCAGGCCGTAAGCCCAAAGGATATATGTCGGGCAACGGGTTGTTGGCGGCACTGGGGTTTGGCTTCATCGCGGGCCGGCATGCGGCTGAACATATCTGATCGCGGTAGAATCCGGATGCTGTTTATCCGATGGTTCAGAATAGGCCAGAAAATCCAGGCCCTAAATAAATTATCTTTGAAGGAGGAATTTCAAATGGCAAGGATTTGGGAAGATCTTCTTACTGATGTTGACAGGTTGGTCATTGAAAAAGGTGGTTACGGCAAAAGTCGTGGTTTGGGGCAGAAACCTCTGCTCATGATTATTGATGTGCAGCCGAATTATGTCGGGGAAGATGTGCCGATCGAACAACAACTTGATCGCTGGCCGTCGGGCGGTGGGTCTGCTGCATGGGGAGCAATCCGCAATATTCAGCGCGTGCGTGAAGCCGCCCGTGAGGCCGGAGTTCCTGTCTTTTATTCACGGAATGTGCAAAAGAAGACGATTGCCTTTGATGGGTTTGCGACCAAAACCAATCGTGACCAAACCAAATACCTTGATGGCCGTTCAGAGACCCAAATCGTTTCCGAGCTAGCTCCTGCGGACCATGAATTAGTGATTGACAAGGCTTATGCCAGCGTTTTCTATGGCACTCCTTTACAGAGCTATCTGGTTAAGCTTGGTATTGATACGATTATTATTGTCGGCGGCTCCAGCAGTGGCTGCTGCCGGGCAACTGCGGTGGACGCGGTGACGCGGAACTACAATGTGGCCATGATTGAGGATGCCGTGTATGACCGCATTCAACTGTCCCATAAGGCAGCTTTGCTCGATCTGTGGATGAAGTATTGTGATGTCGTTGACAGTGAGAATATTATTAACTACTTTCAAAGCCTGAAGTAAGATCCTCCCAGCAATAAATTACCGGGCTTCCCGGTACTAGCCGCAAGGTGGCATCTAATTCTTGGAAAGGTAAGGGAAAGGAGATATTAAGATGGATCTTTTAATCAAAGGTGCTAAGGTTGTATTTGCGGATAGGGTGGATTTGGCTGACATTGGAGTAAAGGAAGGAAAAATTGCAGGCATTTTCGCCCCGAATTCGGGAGTTCAAGCTGCCCAGATACTGAATGTAACCGGACTCGCTGTATTTCCCGGAGTGATTGACCCTCATATGCACCTAGGAATCTACAATGACATGGCAACTGATTTTACAGCCGACACTAAGGCCGCGGCCATTGGCGGAATTACCTCGATCGTCAATTATTATCGCGGCAAGGAATCATATAAAGAAAGCGTTCCGAACCTGATCGAGGTTGGTGAGAAACATAGTCTGATTGATTTTGGTTTTAGCCTTGGGCTTTTAACGAAGCAGCATGTGACAGAAGCGGAAGAGTATGCCCGTGATTTTGGCGTGACTTCGTATAAGTTTTATAGAAATTACCAGGATGATGTCAAAAGAATTTTCGGCGTGGAAGATCCTTTGACCTTGGATTCTGCCGATATGATGTTCATTCTGCGTGATTTTGCGAAGAAGTCATCTAGACTTTCATTATGTGTTCATTGTGAAGATATGGATTTGCAGAGAAAAGTGGCGGCGGAAGTCAAATCTGAGAATGCCCGAGACACTCTGGCGTATTTCGCACGCACCAGTCCGGATTACGCCGAAACGGTATCGGTGATGCAAGCACTGTACCTTAATCGTTTGGTTGACGGCAATATGTATATCGTGCATATGAGCGCAGGATCGAGTGTGGATTTTATCGACACGGCTAGAGAATTGATAGAAAAAGGAGTTACAGTGGAAACCTGCCCCCATTATCTTGTACTCACGGAAAACTCCCCAGCGAATTTATTGGCTAAAGTTAACCCGCCGATTCATACGGCCCAGGATTCCGAGAAGTTGTGGGAAGGAATTCGCACCGGACTCATTACGACCCTTGGCTCTGACAACTGCCCGAGCAATTTGGACAAGAAATACAGTAAAGGCAAAGATGTCTGGGGAACGATGCCCGGATTCCCCGGAGCAGGCCTAATTTTGCCGGTCCTGATCAGCGAAGGGTACCATAAACGAGGTATTCCGCTGGAGACTGTGGCTAAAGTGAGCAGTCAAAACACTGCTCAAGCGCTGAACCTGCCGCAAAAAGGAGGGATTCGGGTTGGTGCCGATGCGGATTTTGCGATCGTTGACTTGGATTGGGAACGCGAAGTAACTCCTGAAGTGTTTGGCAGTTGTGACTACACGGTGTACCAAGGCATGAAATTCAAGGGGTGGCCGCGCTACACGATCAGCCGTAGGGAGGTCATTGCCCAGGACGGCAAGATTACCGCTGAATCCGGACGGGGTCGCTATCTGAAGCGCAGTCTCTAAGATTAAACAAGAAAAGGGGAAAGAGTGATGTCAAGTCTACCTAACCTGTTTAGTCCGTTGGAAATAGGACCAGTGGTGATTCGCAACCGCATTGCCAGTTCCGCACATGTCACTAACTTCGGCCTGGACGGGTTTCCCACGGAACGTCATGCTTACTATCTGGCGGAAAAAGCAAAAGGCGGAATAGGGCTTATTATCATGGAAGCGATGTATGTACATCCTTCCACCCACGCCCGGCGCTCGGCCATTGCAGGTTACGATCCCGAGATCATTCCCGAACTCAACCGGGTTACTTCGATGGTGCAAGAACATGGGGCGAAAATTTTTGTTCAACTTTTGCATATGGGGCGTCAGATGGTAAGCACGGAAAGTCGTCTGCCGATCATGGCTCCTTATGCCATTCCGAGCCAGAGCAAAAAAGAAATTCCCCACGCCATGACCGAAGTGGAAATAGAGGAAGTTATTAAAGCTTTCGGCGCAAGTGCCAGAATAGCCAGGGATGGTGGCTTTGACGGAGTCGAAATTCACGGTGCCCACGGGTATTTAATACAGCAGTTCTTGTCGCCCCATAGCAACAAACGAACGGATCAGTGGGGAGGAAGTTTTGACAACCGCTTGCGCTTTGCTCTTCGGGTGATTGATGAGGTAAAGGAAGCTTGTGGATCGGATATGGCGGTGGGCATTCGGATTAGCGGTGATGAGTTTACTGACGGGGGTCTTACCCTTGATGATATGCAACAAATTGCGGTACGCCTTGAGGGTACCGGCAAACTTGACTTTATCAATGTAAGCCAGTGCAATTATGACGGACTGAGCTTTGCTACCATGATTCCGGATATGCATTTTCCTTTTGGTTCTTTTGTGTACTTGGCAGCCGGTATTAAAAGGGTTGTTTCAAATATTCCGGTTTTTACCGTTGGGCGCATTATCGACCCAAGCCATGCCGAAAAAATACTGGCTGACAATCAGGCTGACGCAATTTGCATGACCAGGGCGACTCTTTGCGATCCGGAGATGCCTAATAAAGCGAAAGAAGATCGCCTGGATGACATCCGTTACTGTATTGGCTGTAACCAAGGATGTGTCGGCATGATGCATCGCGGTTTCGCAATTACTTGTACCCAAAATCCGACCGTAGGCTTAGAGTCGGAGTTAGGGAGCGGCACGATGGCTCCTGCCCAAGTGCAAAAACGGGTGTTTGTGATCGGCGGCGGTCCGGCAGGAATGGAAGCGGCCCGGGTGGCAGCCATGCGTGGACATCAAGTCACTCTATGTGAGAAACAGAACGCTCTGGGCGGAAATGTTCTGTTAGCGGCTGCCATTCCGGCCCGGCAAGAACTGAGTGGGGTTGTGCGTTATCTAAGTCATGAACTTGAACGGTTAGGGGTTCAAATTAATCTTAATACCGAGGGAACAGCGCAACTGGTAGAGAAAGAACGACCCGAGGTCGTCATTGTTGCCACAGGTGCCCGACCGGTGCTGCCAGATGGGCTTGCATCCAGCGTTGTTAAGGTTGTACCGGTTGAAGATGTTGTACAAGGGAAAGTCACCGTTGGTGACAGGGTAATACTTGTGGACGATGACGGTCATTATCGGGCTACAAGTGTCGCCGAGTTTCTGGCCGAACAAGAAAAAGAGGTGACATTGATTACCCCGCGTACCATCGAAGGTTCGGATATCGTACAGATAAGCTGGATCACCCAGCATACCAGGCTGCGTGCGGCAGGAATTACGATCACGACCGGAAGTGGTGTTACAGGAACTGAAGGACGTTCAGTTCTGGTAGAAGATCTCTATTCAGGAGAAGAGTCTGTCTTAGAAGATATAGATGCTATTGTTATTGCGGGGGTACGTCAGGCTCGTGACGAGTTGTTCTCAGAGCTGCAGGGAAAAATTCCGGAAGTATATGTAATCGGAGATGCAATGGCTCCACGTTCTATTCTCGAGGCGGTGCGGGAAGGGCATTTGCTCGCCCGCAAACTTTAGGAGGGAAACCGTGCAAACTCGCATTCAGGTCACACTCACGGTATCTGAGGGAAAAAGGCTGATTGCCAAAGGTATCGTAGCTTTACCCGAGGTTCTACGCGCCGTAGACGGAGGGAAAATCCTTTTGAAAGGCGGTACTACCGTTTCGGCTGTAAGCGAAGAAATGGTTGGTCAACCTTTGAAAATATCGGGAAGGATTTCTCCTTCCGGTGCCCGCACCTGCCGGGACAGCACCCTCAAAGGGCATGTTGCCCTGTTGACCGGTGGCAGATTCGAAATTGTTGACAACACCTTAAAGGATGTTGTGCCGACTTTGGGGTGCGATGACGTGGTAATTATCGGTGCTAATATCCTGGATTTAGATGGAAATGCTGCCATGTGTGTAGGTGGTGCCTTAGGCGGGCCTGCAGGGGAAGTACTAACCGGAATTCAAGGTTCAGGGGCCAAGATCATCATTGCTGTCGGTCTGGAAAAGTTGATACCCGGCCGGGTCTCTGATGCGGTAATGGCCGCCGGACGCAACACGATGAATCAAGCTCAGGGCATGGCTTTCGGCTTAGTTCCCTTAATAGGCAAGGTGATTACAGAAAGAGAAGCACTTTCCTATTTAGTAGATGTTTCGTGCACGGTTATTGCCAAAGGCGGGATCGACGGGGCGGAAGGAGCAACTACGATGGTCGTAGTTGGTCAATCAGCCGAAGTAGCAAAAGCCGCAGAAATTGTGAATCAAGTCAGAGGAAGTGTGGTTAGCGGGATGGCAGATAGCCTTATCGAATGTCAGCCGGGAGGCACGGGATGCCGCAATCATAAAGGATGTCTTTATAAAGCCGGTAGAAAGCAGTTCCAAATACAGTAACGAATATGCAGGGGAGGAAAAACGGGAGTGCCAGCTAGGGAAGTGTACTGGAATATAATGAACCACAACCTCATGTACCTCTTACTATTGGTCACACTTATCATTTTCCTCTACGGAGTGGGCGGACAAATCCGAGCTCTAATAAAAGGGAAAAAACAGCCCGGTTTAGTGAAAAACTTATTAAAAGGTCTGAACGTTCTATGGCAGGAAGCGCTTAAACAAAAGCGTATTCGCAGAGATACCCTGGCAGGTTATATGCACCTTTTCCTCTTTTGGGGATTTTCTGTCCTTTTCGTTGGTACTCTCATCGTAGCCCTCCAAGCAGATTTTGGGATTCGCGTTTTAGTAGGGCAGTTTTATCTTTGGTTTTCGTTAGCCCTTGATTTAGCCGGACTTTTGGCCTTGATCGGAGTTATTGGCCTAATATATCGGCGGGTTGTTGTCCGACCCGCCGGTTTATCGGCCATAACAGAGGACTGGGTTTTATTAGTTTTTATTGCACTTATCCTAATGACCGGTTTTTTAGTTGAAGGAGTTCGACAAGCTGCTACGGTTGATCCGTGGGCTCTTTGGTCACCGGTGGGTTTATTGTTTTCCATAATGTTTAGTTCCTTGGGGGTTGACTTACCCGGAACACATAGAATTTTATGGTGGCTGCACTTAATATTAGGCATGGGTTTTTTCGCTTATCTCCCATTTAGCAAAATCAGGCACCTTCTTTTTGCGCCCATAAATATCTTGTTGTCAGCCAACCGTGAAACGGGTAAGATTCTTACCTTAAATGTGAACACCGCAAGCCCGGTATTTGGGGCAGGCAAGATTGAAGGTTTTACACGCAAGCACATACTTGAAAGCCTCGCCTGTACACGCTGTGGCCGATGTGAACAGGGGTGTCCGGCTTTTCTGACCCACAAACCCCTATCACCTAAAGAATTGAATAGTACTCTGAAGGATTTCTTTTCCGGAAAAGGCTTAACAGGGGAAAAGGTTTTTGCGCCGCTTGGGCCGTTAACCCCGGAAACAATCTGGGCCTGTACGACCTGTGGCTATTGTGAGAATGAATGCCCGGTCCTAATTGAGCAGGTGGGCCGGACGGTAGAAATGCGCCGAAGTCTGGTTTTAGAGGAAGGCAGAGTTCCGGACGAAATGCGGCAGGTTTTACGCAATCTTGATAAACAGGGAAATCCCTGGGGTGAATGGCGCGGCTCCAGAGGGCTATGGGCCCAAGCTACCGCTGTTCCTCTGCTTAAAGATAAAGGAAAAACGGACGTGCTCTATTGGGTTGGCTGTATGGGTTCTTTTGATGAACGTTCCCAACAGATCTCGGGGGCTGTAATTAAAATCCTTCAAGCGAGTCAAGTTGATTTTGCCATTTTGGGCGATGAGGAGAACTGCTGTGGAGATGCGGCCAGGCGGACAGGCGAAGAATATCTCTTCCAAAAACTTGCTCGGGAAAATATCAAGACCGTGGAAAAATATGGGGTGAAGAAAATTATCACGGCCTGCCCCCACTGTTATCATACGTTGAAAAATGATTATAGCTCGGGAATGGGCGCTAAGTTTGAGGTTAGGCATTATACCGAGTTTGTGGCGGAGCTTCTCCAAACAGGATCCTTACAGATTACCGGTGAAATAAACAAACCGGTAGTATATCATGATCCTTGTTACCTTGGCCGTTACAATAATATTTACGAAGCGCCGCGGCAGGTTCTCAACAGCATTCCCGGTCTGGAATTAACCGAGATGGAGCGGAACCGGGATAGAAGCTTCTGTTGTGGGGCCGGCGGTGGGCATATGTGGATGGACGAGGGAGCAGGCGAGCGGATCAACCATGTCCGTGCCCAAGAGGCTATGGATACGGACGCACGTACAGTAGTTACATCCTGCCCGTTTTGTTTAACCATGATGGAAGACGGCACCCGTACAAACGCTAATGAAATTGAGGTCATGGATTTGGCAGAGTTAGTTGCTAAAACGATTTAATGTCCAGAGCCATTTTCCCGCGATAAGGATATTTCTTCTGGGAAGATGGCTCGTCTATATTCATGGGAAACGGTTTTAGTTGACTTTAGTCAAGAAATTGAGGGAGTGGAGGGAATGGAGAAAACAGAAGGCTGGAAAGAAATAGCGGAGTTTGTGGTATCAAACGGCTATGATCAGATTCCCGAAGAAGCAAGGAAACAAGCTAAGCTTGTTTTGCTGGATACGCTGGGAGCCATGCTCGCCGGAAGCCATGTTTATCCGCTGCCAAACTTAGTTGCTCAATGGTCAAGTGAACATGGTATTGGACCGGTTACTGTTGTCGGCTGGTCCGAGGGAATGGATTTGACTACAGCGGCTTTGCTTAATGGTACATCGGCAGTTGCCTTGGAAATGGATGAAGGAAATCAATTTTCTAAGGGGCATCCTGCATCCCACATTATTCCGGCAGCGCTCGCCTGGGCGGAACTGGCGGGGTCTAGTGGCAAACAGTTAATAGAAAGTATAGTGATGGGTTATGAGATAGCGACACGTATCGGTGGTTGCACAGAGCTTCGCTCAGAGGTCCATCCTCACGGGACTTGGGGAACAATTGGTGCAGCGGTAGCCGTGGCCAAGCTCAAGGGTTTTAGCGCTGAAGAAGTACTAAGCACAATCAGGTTGGCTGCTTCCCTTAGCCTTGCTTCCACTTGGCCCAGTGCCCTGGAAGGAGCAACGGTAAGAAATATTTACACGGGTCTCAGTAATCAACTCGGTTTGCTAGCCACAGATCTGACAAAAGCGGGAATTACTGCTGCCCGTGGTGCTGTGGAGAGCGTTTATGGGCAAATTCTCTCCACCCGCTTTGATTCTGACTGTCTAACCCAAAAGCTTGATGAAGATTACTATATCAGCAAAAATTATTTCAAGATGTACTCCTGCTGCCGGTACAACCATGCAGCCCTTGATGCGATTCAACTTATTTTGGCGGAAGATCTGATTACAGATGACCAAATTGATAAAATAGAGGTTGAAACATATGGTGCTGCAGCAGTATTAAAAGAGCAACAGCCAGCCAACATGTTGGCTGCAAAATTCTCAGTTCCATTTGCTTTGGCAGCTTATATCGTACTTGGCAATGCCGGGGAAGAAGCATTTTCGAATAAGACCGTAGAAAATGAACGTATTCGTCATTTAGCTCAAAAAATTACTGTGTCTGAAAATCCTGCTTTTACAGCGATGTTGCCGCAAAACCGCCCTGCCCGCGTGACTGTCTATTTGAAGGACGGGAGAACAGCAGAGCGAGCTGTAAGTTCCTCCCAAGGAGGATTTGATAATCCCTATCCGGTCAGTATGATATTAGATAAGTTCGAACAGTTGGCACAGAATGTGGTTGGGAGTCAGGCCGCAAAACACATAATCAATTTGTGCCAGGGTCTCGAGAAGATGGATGATATTCAAGAACTTACACGTTGGCTTATATAACATTCGCGTAAATGCCATTGCCCGAGGTGTGAAATCAACACCTTCTGGCACGAATGCTAAGAAATAAAAATTAATCCCTTATTCATATTTTGTGGTAAGATTATGGTATTCTAGCTTGTGCCAGTAAAATAAAACGTCCGGGTACTTTTAAGGGAAGAAAAAATGGATAATAACGACAGAATATTCACTCGAAATTACATCCTAGCTTTCCTGGCGACACTCAGCCTTTTCGGCTCAATAAACTACCTTATCCCAATATTGCCAGTGTATTTTCAAAACTTAGGGTTTAACAACACCGAGATCGGGCTCATCATCAGTACTTATTCGTTTTCCGCAATTTTTCTCAGGCCGATCATTGGGAAATATTCTTCTCTTTATGGCAGCAAAAAACTAATGCTGGCTGGAGCGCTTATTTTAACTCTTGCCAGCCCTTTGTATTTGTTCGCCAAAGCCATCTTTGCATTAATCGTAGTTCGTGTCTTAAACGGAGCGGGCACCGCTAGTTTTGCTACATCATCATCAATTTTCATTTCATATATTGCCCCCAAAAAACGGTTGGCTCAGTCTATAGGAATTTACGTTACTTCCGTCAGTCTGGCGTCAGGGTTAGCGCCGACATTGGGCTCGTTTCTAATGAGCAAGTATTCTTTTCAAATAGTTCTGCTGGTTCCGTCCTTGGCAGCGCTGGCAGCCGTAATCTTTGTGGCCAAAATCGATTATCAGTTCTCGCCTGAGCAAATGAGCACGGGAAAATCATTTGCGGAAATTATTAAAGACAGAAACGTAATTCTACCAAGTATTACCTGGATCAGTGCATCTTTCACCATTGGGGTAGTAATGGCTTTTTTGCCGTTATACGTGTTCACGGTTCCGGGTACCAATGCCCCGCTGTTTTTTGCGGTTTATTCATTGACTCTCATCTCTATCAGATTCATTGGCGGGGGCTTGTCTGACCGTCTCGGACGGATGAAAGTTATTGTTCCATCCATGATGCTAATCGTCTTGGGTATTTTAGGCCTGGCGTTCATCAACGGACCGCTATTTCTCGCCGCATGTGCTATCGTCTACGGGCTGGGGTTTGGTCTTGCCTACCCCAGTATGGCTGCGTTGGTGGTAGATAAATCGGATACTAACAGCAGGGGAATGGCTCTGGGGATTTTCTCAGCATCTGTTGACGCCGGGCAATTTCTCGGACCGTTTTCTATGGGAATCGTGAGCCATTTTGCAGGTTTTAGAGTCATGTTTACGGTCGCGGCAGTAGTGCCTTTGCTCGGGATGATATTTTTCTGGGTTATGTATGGATTGCTACCGGGTCTTAAACGCAAAAATAAAAAGTGTGGTAAAATATGAAAAAATCATTCCAGCCCAACAAAAAGGAGAATGTTTATTATGCCATTACCAAAAGAAGGGGAAAAATACACGTATGCAGACTACTTGACCTGGCCAGAAGATGAAAGGTGGGAAATTATTGACGGAATACCTTATATGCAAGCAGCTCCAACACCTGTACATCAAGAAGTACTTACAGAATTAGTGAGACAAATAGCTAATTATCTAACAGGTAAACCCTGCAAAGTTCAATGCAAGCTGTGCTCGCCCGGGGTACGACCGTGCGGGAGCAACCGTCAAGGCTTAGAATTTAAACTATTCCCGTAAGGCCTAGCTGTCACAAGTATCCTATGTATGATTTTACCAGTTTACAAGTTTCGGTAATATGCGTATAATGAAAAACACAAAACGACAGAAAATTCATATTAGAGGGAAGAGGGCAAAAAACAAGTTAATTGCCAACAGTCACTCTATGAACCACCATTCACCGACAAAAAACGACTATTTAAGCCGAGTTATCGACCGATTGCACCAAATGTAATGTAGAAATCACAGGTTTTATGTATACTTCTTTCATGGGCTTGCCCTTGTGTTTCAGGTAAGAGCTATTGATGAATTTGTATACGTATTCAAAAGCGGTGAAACGATGTATGGTTTCTTCCAAGGATGTTGCCCAAATTGCAAAGGTCTCCCAGGCCACTGTTTCCAGAGTGCTCAATAACCCGGAATCAGTTAAGGATAAAACCCGGGAACGGGTTATGAAAGCTATCACAGAACTAGGGTACCATCCGAATTTAATTGCCCGCAGTTTGGTGACAAATAGCACCTCAACGATAGCGTTAATATCCGGCCCTCTGAAGAACGGTTTTTTTGTGGAGACAACTGACAGGATTATTAATCTGGCAATGAAGCTCGGTTTTAAGACTATGGTATATTTTGAGGACAGTGCAGAAATGGGGGACATTTTTCAGTCCATTATGGGGAATAAGGTTGACGGAATTTTATTATCCTCCATCAAGCTAAATGATCCACTACAGGAAATAATTGAGCAGTCCGGGATTCCCTATATGTATTTTAACCGCAGGCCACAAATAGGTGGGAATTATGTGGTTATTGAAAATTTGTTGGCTGGGGAAATTATCGCTCGCCATTTGCTAGAATTAGGGCACTGCCGTATTGCGTATATCTCCGGCAGGATCAATGTCTCGACGTTTTATGAGCGTCAGGTTGGGCTTATAAAAGTGTTAAATCAAGAAAATATTTACTCTTCAGACCTCATTTTTTACACTGACACCACAGCTTCAGAAGTTGAGGAAATAACACTGAGACTGCTCAAAATGGACAAGCCGCCGACTGCAATTGTATGCGCGACTGACGCTATGGCACTGATTTGTATGGAAACTTTGTTGGCCCAAGGACTTAGTATTCCCGCTGATATAAGTCTCGCCGGAATCGATAATATTCAGATTTCTTCCCACTCGGCCATCCGTTTGACAACGGTTGGGATTAAAGAGGGAAGCTTAGGTGAGATAGCTGCTGCAAACCTATTTGGGATGATTGCATCAACCAAGCATAATACGGCCGAAGTAAATACATTAAAACAAAAAATGTCAACGTGTATTACACCCGAGCAATCAAGCCTAAAACAAATCGTGTTGCAACCGGTTTTAATCCAAAGGGGTACTACTGGTCGAGCCACTAAATAAGCAATATTTTAGGCCAAGAATGTATACGTATACAATTATACTGCATATTGTATCCCTGGCCTATAAAAATAAGAAACAAATTCAGAGGAGGTTAATTATGAGGAAGGGAATCGTCAAAAAATCTTTGGCTGCCATAGTGGCAGGAACTTTGCTCTTAGGAGGATTGGCTGGTTGTGGGACTCCTTCAACATCCAGTGGTAGTGCATCCGAGATCAAAATCGGGGCTATTCTGCCGTTAAGCGGAGGGGCAGCACCTCTTGGGGAAATGAGCAAACATGCAATGGAAATGGCCGCAGACGAAATTAATGCTAAAGGTGGCATTAAGGCCATGAATGGGGCCAAGCTTAAGCTGGTTTTTGCCGACAGCCAAGGCAAACCGCAAGTTGGAGTTTCTGAAGCAGAACGCCTTATTTCCCAGGAAAATGTGGCAATGCTAACCGGGTCTTATCAATCAGGAATTACATTACCAGCCTCAGAAGTTGCTGAGCGCTATAAGAAAATTTGGTTTGCCTCGGTTCCTTCTGAAGAAACAATTACCACCCGCGGTTTTAAGTATGTATTTAGGCTTGCTGACACTACACCTATGAGGGTAGCGGCTCAGCTCAAGTTCCTTGAGGACATGAAAAAGGAATCCGGTACAGAAATAAAAACTGCTGCCCTGGTCTATGAGAACACTGCTTATGGCCAAGGTTCAGCGGTAGTATGGAAAAAATTACTACCTCAGGCTGGTCTTCAAATCGTGTTAGATGAAGCTTATGACAAGAGTGCGGCCGACTTTACTCCTGTTGTGTCTAAGGTTAAAGCTGCTAACCCTGATGTAGTCTTATTAACTTCTTATGTAGCAGATGCTACCATGTTGGCAAATGGGTTCAAGCAACAACAAGTTCGTCCTAAAGCCTTTATCGGGACATCTGGCGGCTATGCTGATCCTGAATTCATCAAAAATGCCGGTGAATCTGCCCTTGGTTATTATGATATCGCTGCTTGGGAAGCAGATGTTAACAGGCCGTTTTCAAAAGACACAGATAAAAAGTTCTTTGAAAAATACGGTGTCCATATGAATGGGGAAGCGGTTAAAGAGTATGTGGGTGTTTATGTGATGGCTGATGCTTTCGAAAGAGCTAAGAGTTTAGATTCCGAGAAACTCCGAGAAGCATTCGCCTCAACTGAGATGGTTGAAGGGCCATCGCAAATGTATGCCAAAAAAGTGCATTTTGACCAGAGCGGTACTTTGCCTGACCCAAGCCTTGTAATGGTTCAATTCCAAAAAGTAAATGGAAAAGTTGAACGCGTTACCGTGTGGCCAAAAGAGGATGCACGTGAGGGATTTCAAGTCAGTTTCCCCTATAAAGGATAATCGAATTATGTAGAAAAAACATGATTCTGGGAGGGTGGTGACAGCCATCCTCCCAGTTGCAGAGAGACACAGCATTTGCATGAACAGGGGTGAAATTCGGTGCTGTCAGCAGTGATACAAGGACTACTAATGGGTTCTGTTTATGGATTAATTGCCTTAGGCCTTACTCTAATATTTGGTATTATGCGTGTTATTAACTTCGCGCACGGAGCCTTTCTGATGGTAGCGATGTTCGTTTCCTATTTTAGTGTAACAGTATTGGGATTAAATCCTTATCTCGCTTTAATAGTGGTTATCCCGGTTATGTATTTGATAGGATATGCTACCAACAAGTTTCTGTTACAACCGGTTATGAAAAAAGAAGCCGACGTGCGTGAGCCGATCGGGGCACTTCTTTTAACTGCCGGTTTGAGTGTGGTTCTGGAAAACGGATTCTTGGCAGGTTTCGGTTCGGATTATAAAGTGATTCAGACTAGTTTTGGGCATGAGTCTGTTCACTTAGGGTCTGTGATTATCCCGCTTCCAAGATTATATGCTTTTTTACTAGTCTTGATCGTAACGGTTGTGTTTTATTTTGTGCTTCATAAGACCGAGCTGGGGCGTAAAATTCGCGCTGTCGGCCAGGATCGTAATGCGGCCCGTTTAATGGGGATTAATGTAGAGAAGACATTTAACTCTGCTTTTGGGATTGGCCTCACAATTTTAGGAACGGCCGGGGTTGCTCTCTTGCCGTTTTATAACCTGCACCCTAGTATTGGCGGAGTTTTCGGAACTAAAGCATTTGTTACCGTCGTGTTGGGTGGACTTGGGAGTATTCCGGGTGCGATTATTGGCGGATTATTAATTGGTGTAGTGGAATCAGTATCGACCTTGTTTGTACAGAATACCCTCTCCCCGATGATTGTTCTCTACGCTTTTCTTGTGTTCCTTTTCTTCCGCCCTTCAGGGCTGTTTGGTTCTCCTCATGATTCCTAAACCTATACGGAGGTTAGCGAGATGAAAAGATTTTTGCCGCTAGGTCTGTTGACACTTCTGTTTGCGACCGTGCCGCTATTTAATGACAATGCTTATATTTTGCACAGTTTTATTATGGTTTTGTTTTATGCCTACTTGGCAACAAGCTGGAACATCGTCGGGGGATTTGCCGGGCAACTTTCATTGGGTCATTCAGCTTTTATGGCTGTCGGCGGATATATTTCGACTCTGTTATTTATATATTTAGGAGTGACGCCATGGCTGGGAATGATTGCAGGGGGCTTGGTGGCCGCTTTAATAGCAGTTCTGATAGGAATCCCCAGTTTTAGGCTCAAAGGTGCTTACTACTCTATAGCTACTATTGCGTTTGCTGAAGGCTTGTCAGTTATTTTAAAAACCGTTAAAGATCTCGGGCCTATCCATATTGGGGCAGCTGAAGGCATCATGGTTCCCTTGAAGATGGATGCGGGTTTCCTTGACTTTCAATTTTTCTCTAAAATTCCCTATTACTATATTATCCTGACGTTTCTAGCTATCGTGCTGTTTGTGTCCTGGTGGATTGAACGATCCAAACTCGGGTTTTATCTTACCGCTCTCCGGGAAGATGAAGATGCCGCTAAAGCCTTAGGGATTAATACGCGCCAGGTTAAACTGATCGCCGCAGGAATTAGCGCTTTCTTCACCGCTATCGGTGGGACGTTCTTTGCCCAGTTAATTCGATATCTCGAGCCGGCAACGATTGCGGGATTTGACTTGTCTGCGCAGATGGTTTTCTTGGCTATAGTAGGCGGCCTTGGCACTGTTTTTGGGCCGTTTGTGGGTGCGATATTACTCACCGCTGTTGGTGAAATCACCAGGGTTTACCTCGGTGACTCTATCCAAGGCTTGCATCTAATTATCTACGGCATGGCAGTGGTATTTGTTATTCTTTACTTGCCCAGGGGAATTATCGATCCAATTATGAACTTAATTGGGCTTGGTTCGAAGAAACAAAAGACAAGCGTCTTAGTTCCCAAAACTCTTAAGTAAACCTTAAATTATTTCGGTAAAAAGAATGCAACTGAGCAGGGGGGGAAGTTATGCTTCAGACAACAAATAATGCGGATAATAAAGATCATCTGCTTAAAGTGACCGGTTTGAACAAAAGTTTCGGCGGGCTGACTGTTACAAAAGACCTTAGTTTCAGTGTCAAAAATGGCCAGATTTTTGGGATAATTGGCCCCAATGGGGCAGGGAAATCCACTCTTTTTAACCAGATATCAGGGTATCTTAGACCGGATTCCGGCGAGATAGTTTTTAACGGACAGAACATTACAGGCAAACTCCCGTATGAGCTTTGTAAAGACGGAATTGGACGCACGTTTCAAATTGTTAAACCTTTCGGCACCAAATCGGTTCTTTACAACGTGGCAGTTGGTGCATTTGTCCGCACTTCAAAAAGGTCTGTAGCTCTGGAAAAGGCACGGGAAGTAGTAGAATTGATTGGCTTGGGCAAGAAAGCGGATGTCTTGGCTAAAAACTTGACGATAGTCGACCGCAAGCGCCTGGAACTCGCGAAAGCCCTGGCGACCCAGCCTAAACTTCTGTTGCTTGATGAAATACTCGCCGGATTAACACCCAGTGAAGTTGATGACTCAGTGGAGCTTATTAAAACGATTCGTAGCTCCGGGGTTACGATCGTAATGATTGAGCATGTTATGCGGGCTGTGATGGCTCTCTGTGAAAACGTAATTGTTATTAACTACGGGCAAAAAATCGCCGAAGGAATTCCGGAAGAAGTGACCAAAAATCCGGAAGTAATTACGGCATATTTAGGTGATGAACATGCTTCTTAAAGTAGAAGATTTAAGCGTGCACTATGATGGCATGCAGGCGCTGTTTAATGTTGGCCTGCAAGTTAATGCCGGGGAAATCGTGAGCATTGTCGGATCCAACGGAGCAGGCAAAACTACGTTTATTAACGCAGTGTCCGGAACCCGTAAGCTCACAAGCGGAAAATTTACGTTTGCAGGACGGGATATTACTAAAGTTCCTGCCCATGATCGGGTGCCGTTAGGGATTGCCCAGGTGCCCGAAGGTCGCCGTCTTTTCCCCTTGATGACGGTTGAAGAGAATCTGCTTCTGGGGTCAGTGCATCCCGAAGCCAAAAAACACCGCCAGGAAAGTCTGAAAGAAGTTTATGAGTTTTTGCCGCGGCTGAAGGAGCGGAAAAGTCAGATTGCCAAGACCCTTTCGGGCGGGGAACAGCAGATGGTGGCTATCGGTCGGGCCTTAATGAGCCGCCCCAAGCTTTTAATGTTTGATGAACCGTCTTTGGGTTTATCTCCGCTGCTTGTCAAAGAACTGTTTAACATTATTAAACAGATTAACAGCAGGGGCATTACGGTGATGCTGGTGGAGCAAAACGTCAAACAAACACTGCAGATTGTTGATCGCTGTTATGTCTTTGAAAACGGTGCGGTGACTCTGGAAGGCACAGGTACCGGGCTCTTGAACAATGAACATGTTAAGAAGGCATTTCTGGGTATGTAAGTTTTTTGAAAGTAAGAACCAAGTCTGACGGATAAAAAGTGTGTTATTAGATAAAAAAGGAAAGGGAAAAGGAGAGCGATTCAAAATGTCAGTTTCTGTCTTTAAGGCTCCTCAAATTATCATTACCGGTTCAGGATCTATCGCCCAGATTGGCACTGAGGCTAGAAAATTAGGGGCAACTAAAGTCCTGATAATTACAGACAAAGTTATCAACCAAACGGGCCTTATTAAAAAAATAACGGGCCCGTTAGAGGCTGACGGACTGGTATTTGATATTATTGACGAAGTCATCCCTGAACCGCCTTTTGAGAATTTAGAGCAAATGGCGGCCCAAATTGTAGGTAAAGGTTATGATTTGTTCGTAGGCGTTGGCGGGGGGAGCGCTCTTGATGTCACTAAGGTTCTCTCGATTATGATGACGAACAAAGGGGATGTCCGCGATCTCGTAGGGATTGAGAAGGTGCAAAACCCGGGCGTACCTTTCATTCTGGCCCCAACCACCGCAGGCACGGGTTCTGAAGTAACTTATAATGCCATTTTTACAGATACCAGGGATATGGTTAAGAAAGGAATTGTGAGCAAGTACCTCTTGCCTCAAGTTGCCATTGCAGATGCGGAGCTCACACTCACTGCTCCGGCCTTTGTTACAGCCGCCAGTGGCATGGATGCCTTAGTGCACGCAGTAGAAGCTTATACTGCGGTGAAGGCAACTGAGGTTAGCGATTCCTTGGCTCTACATGCGATAAAATTAATTTCCCAATCTTTGCGGACTGCGGTGTATAATGGTAGTGAGCTTAAGGCACGCGAAGATATGGCAATGGGAAGCCTACTGGCCGGAATGTCCTTTGCCAATGCCGGAGTAGGGGCTGTCCATGCCCTGGCATATCCCCTGGGTGGGAAATTCCATGTTCCGCACGGTGTTTCCAATGCGCTTCTGTTGCCATATGTAATGCGCTTCAATGCAATTGCGAATTTGGCCAAATTCGCTGAAGTAGCTAAAGGAATGGGGGAAAACATTCACGGCTTGTCTCTGAGGGAAGCGGCGGACAAAGCGGTTATGGCTTTAGCCAAGCTTGCGCAAGACGTGGGTATTCCCAGGAGCATGAAGGAAGTTGGAGTTACGGCTGAAGACATTCATGAAATGGCAGTGAACGCCAGCGGCATTGACCGCCTCTTAAGCAATAACCCGCGCCGCTTAACCGTGAAGGATATTGAGCAGATTTACCGCGATGCCTATGAAGCTATCGAATTCTAGGCCGAACAGTGCCGTTGTGAAAGAAGGGGAACAGAGTGAACGGGATACTCAGGATTAACATGGCCACTTTAGAACAGAAGCAGGAAGAAGCGAAGCAGGATTATCAATTACTCGGCGGACGGGCTTTCATCGCCAAGTTTTTACTGGATGAAGTCAAGCCGTCATGCGAACCTCTTGGACGTCATAACAAGCTTATTTATACTCCGGGTTTATTGGGTGGAAGCAAAGTTTTCAGCTCCGGCAGGATCTCTATCGGAGCGAAGAGCCCACTTACCGGCGGGATCAAGGAGAGCAACGGCGGGGGCGTCGTCGGGATTAAGCTGGGCCGACTCGGCTATAAGGCAATTATCATTGAGGATCTCCCTCAGGATGACAAGAAATACATCATCAGGATTAGTGCTGATGGGGTAGAGCTTCTTCCTGGGGAGGAATATTGGGGCTTAAAGGTCTACGAGACAGCAGATAAGCTGAGAGAGCGGTTCGGAAAAAACGTCGCGATCTCTTGCATTGGACCTGCCGGAGAAATGAAATTCTTGTCTGCCGGGATTGCCAATACGGACATGGAAGGAGTTCCAAGCCGGTATAGCGGACGCGGTGGACTAGGGGCGGTCATGGGCTCGAAAGGGATTAAAGCCCTGATAATCGACGATTCCGGAGTCAAAGTTCAAGAACCTGTTCATGGCGCGGAATTCAACCAGGTAATGAAGGAATACGCAAAGATTCTCAAGGAATCTCCCGTAGTCGAGGCTTATAATACCTACGGAACATCAGCGATGGTGCAAGTAACCAATGCCGTGGGAGGCTTGCCGACAAGGAACTTTTCGACCGGAAAATTCGAAGGGGCAAACAAAATCGATGCTGAACGCATGTATGACATAATCACAAGCCGCAAAGGGAATCCCACCCACGCTTGCATGCCAGGCTGTATGATCCGCTGTTCCAACATCTATCCGGACGAACAAGGCAAGACCATCGTAGCTCCCCTGGAGTACGAAACAATCGCCCTCATGGGCTCCAACTTATCCATTGATGATCTCGATGTGATCGCCAAGCTCAACTTCTTGTGCAATGACTATGGCATTGATACAATCGAGACCGGCGCATCCTTGGGAGTCGCCATGGAAGCAGGAATAATTCAGTTTGGAGACTCTAAAGGAGCAATTGAGCTAGTGCATGAGATTGGCAAAGGCTCTCTCATCGGCAGGGTCTTGGGCATGGGTGCTGCCGTAGCCGGCAAGGTGTTGGGAATTAGCAATGTTCCGGTGGTGAAGGGTCAATCAATGCCTGGCTACGAGCCCAGAGGGATTAAGGGCTTAGGGGTCACGTATGCGACTTCCCCGATGGGAGCCGATCATACCGCCGGCGCTACGGCGCGGGCCAAGGTTGATCATAATTCACGCGAAGGACAGGCTGCTTTGTCGAAAAAGATGCAGTACACTATTCCGATTTATGATGATCTCGGCCTCTGTATGTTCGTGTCTGTTGCCCTCGGCCCGTACCCTGAGGTTCTGGCCCAGTTAGTCAATTCCCAGGTAGGGACCAATTACGGAGCGGATGATTTATTTAGGCTGGCTGAGAACACGGTGCAATGGGAGCGTGAATTTAACCGACGGGCTGGCTTTACGAATGTGGACGACCGACTTCCCGAGCATTTCTATGAAACTGAGAACCTTGCGACGGGGACGGTTTTTGATGTCAGTGACGAAGAACTTGATGAAGTGCATAATCTACATCGATAACCCTGCTAGCAGCGCGGTTGCCACAAAATTATTGAGGGCGTGCAAGGCCATTGAAGGATAAAGGGAGCGGTTCTTCTCATACATGTGAGCAAGTATCAGCCCTAACACAAAGCGCGGCAAAAAGCCGTACGCCTGGAAATGGAGAAGAGCAAATAAAGCAGAGCTGATAGCAGCGGCAGTCCACTTGCCAAAGTATTTGTGCAGGCTGCCAAAAATAACTCCCCGAAATAAGGTCTCTTCTGTAAGCGGAGCTAAGATGCTGGCGAGCAGAAAGTTAAGAAGAAAGGTTATGATTGTGGCTTGCCCAAAAAGCTTGGAGTAAACATCAGTTTCCGGCGGAGCAAATCCGCGGCTGAGTAAGAAAAGTCCGTACATGAAATTAAGAGCCCAAGCCAAAATATATAACCCGATAATACTGGGCCAGACTTGGCGGAACCTTACGGGACGCCAGCCAAAGTCGGCCCAGTTCCATTTTCTCAGGGTTTTTATAACCCATATTAAAAATAGGAAAGAAAGCTGGGTGAGGAAGCCGTTTAAGTATAAGAGCATTTCTTCATGAGCCCAGCGGCTGGCAGCCCATTTGGTGCCCAGCACCAAAAGCACAAACAGCACCCCGATGCCAAGAACTGCAGCTGCGAGGTCGATCCAGCCGAGGGCTTTATTTTTTTCTTCCATTATTTACTCCTATATTAGTTTTTTAGTGTTCGATGGAAGAGACCGCCCTTAAAAACGCTTATCGATGGATAAATGGCCGCTTGAATTCCCACAATAACTGTGGGAGGGATGAAAATTGATTACTTTGCAGGTTTATCATCACCGTCTTAAGGTGCCCCTAAAAGAATATCTTGATACTGTGCAGGAATTTACAGATCCTTGGGATGAGAGGGCGTATCAATATTTTGCGAACAAGCACCTTGAGCAGGAGAATGACCCGGGAATTGTAGGAATGGTGCGGCAGGAGCGGGATGATGATTATGTTTATCTTGACGCCGCTGTGCGCTATCCCGTGGCGGAATAATAAGCGAGGAACTTACTATGGTGTCAACGTTGGCTGAATCAGGTTTAGGCTTCAAAAATGAGCTTTCTTAATGTCGCAAGGTCTTGAGCAATATAGTTCGGTTTATGCTCTTCTAACTCATCCATAGAACCATAGCCATATGCTACAGAGATAATATCAAGGCCGTTGCGCCTGGCACCCTCGATGTCAAAACGCCTGTCCCCGATCATAACAATACGGTTTAAGGGAGTGCTGTCTCCGAGTCGGCGTAGAATTTCCCGGATTAAGTCCCCTTTGTCAACTAATTCCCCGTTAAAATTACTTCCCATGATGAGATGAAAATGTTGGCTTAGCTCAAAGTGTCTGAGGATTTCTTCAGCGAAAGGCTTGGGTTTTGAAGTTGCGAGGACATTGTGGCAACCTGCATTTTTCAGATCTCTAAGTAATTCGGGAATACCGCTGTAAACTTCATTTTCGTACAGCCCTTTTTCCCGGAAGCGCTCTCGGTATAGTTCAAGTGCGCTGGCGATTGAGGCTTCATCTGTGCTTTGCAGAAGCACCTCAAAGCTTTTACTTAATGCCGGGCCAATAACCCATTCCAGCTCATCTTGTGACGGAACTAAAGCACCAAGATTTTCGAGAGCATACTGGACAGATTTCGTAATTCCTTCTTTGGGATCTGTGAGCGTGCCATCTAAATCCCAGAGTATTACATCATAAAGCATTTTGTACGAGCCTCCGTCTCATAAAATTTCTACCGTACTCTAATTCGACCAAAATCCAAATCAAGCCCGATTTTCCCTCGTAATTCCCAGGAGTAATTTTCTCTTATCTGAGAAATTCTAACTACAAAGGGGGAGTTAAAATGTTTATGCTGAAACAGCGCCGTCACCGTAATAGAAGTTGGGTTTGGAACATGCTTGGCATTGCGGGGGCCTTCATGGTTGGCAGGGAAGCAGGCAAACGCATGAAACCAAACAACCATCACCACTCTTCTTGGAAACAAGATGAGGGTATGGGACAGGAATAATTAGCTTCAAAATGCACTCCGGGTAACCCCGGAGTCTTCTTTTTACAAGTGTACGATTTACCTTCTCCAACTTTATAGTGGTTTATAAGCAAGGTCAAGGCTTTTTTGCCGTTAGCACCAGTTTCACGCCAAAAACCAAACAAGCTGTGAAGATATGGGAGAGGTTCCTTAGGCGAGATTTTAGCTCCAGTATGCATAAATGTGATTTGTCCACAAAGAATAAAGTCAAGACCAACAAACGCGAGAGGAGGGGTTTAGTTGCCCGTATCTGACAGCTTCTACAAGTTGGCTCGCCAAAAGGGATTGTCCCGCCGGGATTTCCTTAAGTTCTGCACCATAGCAGCAGCAATGCTTGGATTAGATGCCACTGCCGTGCCTAAGATTGTGCAGGCCTTGGAATCCAAGCCAAGGATGCCGGTAATATATCTCAATTTGCAGGAGTGCACTTGTTGTGCGGAATCTTTTCTCCGCTCGGCCCATCCCTTGGTTGCAGATTTAATTCTCAATATGATCTCGCTTGATTACATGGAGCCGCTGCAGGCGGCAGCCGGAGCCCAGGCTGAGGCCGCAAAGGCCAAGACAATGAAAGATTATCGCGGTCGGTATTTGCTTGTGGTTGAAGGAAGCGCCACTCTGGGCAACGGCGGGATCTACTGCACAATTGGCGGGAAAACTGCCACCAGTATTTTGCAGGAAACGGCTGCGGGAGCAACAGCTGTGATTGCGTATGGTTCCTGTGCCACCAACGCCTGTGTCCAAGGAGCATACCCCAATCCTACCCAAGCAGTCCCTGTGCGCAGGGTTGTTACAAATAAGCCGGTTATTGATGTTCCCGGCTGTCCTCCGATTGCCGAGGTTATAACGGGTACAATTGTGCATTACCTGACTTTTGGCAAAATACCTGAACTCACCAATCTAGGGCGTCCGAAGGCTTTCTACGAGCACAGGGTGCACGATGGCTGCAATCGCCGCGCATTTTTTGATGCCGGACAGTTTGTGGAAAGGTTCGATGATGAGGGAGCGAAACAAGGGTGGTGCCTGTACAAAATGGGATGCAAAGGGCCGACAACTTACAATGCCTGTGCCGTCACGCAGTGGAATGACGGTGTGAGCTACCCTATCAAATCCGGGCACCCGTGCATAGGCTGTTCCGAAAATAATTTTTATGACAATACTCCGTTCTATACGCACCTGGCGGACATTCCTAACGGAGCGATTGGAGTTAATCCTGATAAGGTTGGGGTTGGGGCTCTCGGAGTGGCGGGAGTTGGTGTTCTTGCCCATGCGGTAGCCACAGGGGCTATTAAAAGCAGGGAAAAAGCAGATAAGAAGAAATAAGCATCAACATAGATGCGCAAAACTTGACAAGCGGAACTCAAACAAACGGAAAGCGAAAGGACTTTGACTATGGCGACAAGAATTGTGGTCGATCCTATTACCCGGATTGAAGGGCATTTGCGGATTGAAGTGGTCTTAGAGGGTAACCGTATCACAGAAGCTCTAAGCTCAGGCACCATGTTTCGCGGGATTGAAAAGATTGTGGAAAACCGTGATCCACGCGATGTATGGGCTTTTGTCCAGCGGATTTGCGGTGTGTGCACACATATCCACGCTATTGCCTCCGTGCGGGCGGTTGAAGATGCCTTGGATTACCGTATTCCAAAAAACGCGAATTATATCCGTAATATTATGACCTTAACCCAGTTCGTTCAGGATCATGTCATTCACTTTTATCACTTACACGGTTTTGATTGGATTGATGTCTTAAGCGCGCTTAAAGCCGATCCCGCCCAAACAAGCTCTCTCGCGCAGTCCATCTCCAGTTGGCCTTTGTCTTCTGCGGGTTATTTCCGGGATGTTCAAAATAAGGTTAAGGCCTTGGTCGAAAGCGGACAGCTAGGAATTTTCGCCAATGCTTACTGGGGACACCCGGCGTACCTTCTGCCGCCCGAGGTCAACTTATTAGGGGTGGCGCACTATCTGGAAGCGCTTTCCTGGCAGAAGGAAATTGCCAAAGTACATACAGTTTTCGGGGGCAAAAATCCTCACCCCAATTACTTAGTGGGCGGCATGGCTTCTGCAATAAATATAGACGGCAACAACACAGTTAATATCGAGAGGCTTAATCTAGTTAAGACAAAAATCGAGGAAGCCCAGACTTTTGTAGATCAGGTGCTGATGCCGGATGTTTTGGCAATTGCCGACTTTTATAAAAAGGATCTTTACGGGGGTGGGGTGCGGAATTATTTAGCATATGGCGGCGTGCCAACGGTTGATGTTCAGCAGCCTGAAAGTTACCTGTTCCCGGGTGGAGTTGTTTTAGACCGGGATTTAAGTAAAGTTTACGATATTGATCTCAAAGACCCTAAACATATTCAAGAGTTCGTTACGCACTCGTGGTACCGGTATGAAGATGCTCAGGCCGGACTTCATCCGTGGCAGGGGCGAACCGAGGCAGAATATGATGGGCCTAAACCGCCTTATGAAAATCTCTATGAAAATAAACGCTATAGTTGGATTAAAACCCCGCGCTGGCAGGGCAAACCGATGGAGGTAGGGCCACTGTCCCGTTTTGTGGTCGGCTACGCGCGCGGCAATAAGGGAATGAGGATCCTTGTTGACGATGCCCTGAAGCGCTTGGATCTGCCTGTTGCCGCTCTCTTTTCCACCTTGGGGCGGACTTTGGCGCGAGCTTTGGAGACAAAATACTCAGTCGACCACCTGGCTGGTTTCCACACTGATCTGCTGGCTAACATCAAGGCTGGGGACAGCACGGTCTTCAATGGGGAGAAATGGGATCCTGAGAAATGGCCCGCTCAGGCGCAGGGGGTTGGGTATTGTGAGGCACCGCGTGGTGCTCTGGCCCATTGGGTTAAGATCAAAAACGGGAAAGTGGAAGCATACCAGGCCGTTGTGCCTACGACCTGGAATGCATCACCCCGGGATGCTCAGGGGCAGACTGGGCCGTACGAAGCATCCCTTCTCGATACCCCGCTCGCCAAGCCGGATCAGCCACTGGAACTGCTGCGCACCATCCACTCGTTTGACCCGTGCTTAGCCTGTGCCACCCATCTGCTTAACAACAAAGGCGAGGAGACGCTGAACATTCGGGTAGTGTAGATTTATTAAAGGAGGCTTAAGGTTGTGAAGGATCCTGCACACGTATCCAAAGCCAAACATCAGGCCTTAAGAAGGCAAGTGTATGTTTGGCAATTCCCGGTCCGGATTTTTCACTGGATTAATGCTGCGGCCATAATCGTTCTCTTTCTCACTGGAATCTATATCGGTGGCCCCATTCTTTCCCCTCAGGCTGAGGCGTACCAAAGTTTTGTAATGGGCCAAATCCGCTATTGGCACGGGATAGCAGCATATATTTTTATTGCCAATCTGCTCTTTCGTCTTTACTGGTTTTGGGCCGGGAATGAATATTCCAAATTGCGTTTGTGGCGCGGGGACTTTTGGCAGGATGCAGCCTCTACGTTCAAGTACTATACTTTCATGACGCGCGAGCATGCTCTCCATCAGGGACACAATGCCCTAGCTCAGTTAATGTACTTCTTTTTCGTGTGGCTGGCCAGTGCGGTGATGATTCTCACCGGTTTGGCGATGCGGGGCGGTGGAGATCTGAACGGGGTATTATCTGTCCTTTTCGGATGGGTGATTCCGGCCTTCAGAGGAGAGTATCAAATCAGAAACATCCATCACCTTTTTGCCTGGGGCTATCCCCTGTTTTTGCTAGGGCATCTCTACATGGTGCTTAGACAGGATGTTCTCGATGATGATGGGACGGTGTCATCAATGATCAACGGGTATAAGTTTGAGCTTGTCGGGAAAGAGGAGAGCGAGCAACACGGCCTGACAGAGAATATGCCAACGACAGCCAAATAGATCTTAGTAAAAAAAGACTACAGCGTTTGATATTTCCAAGCGACGCGAATCAAGTGACTTTTTCACCAGAACATTTGATAGAAAGAAGCGTGGGCAATGAATCTAGATGATAACATCGGAATCCTGGCCGTGGGCAATCTTCTGCGCCGCGATGAAGGGGTTGGCCTGCACGTATTAGAATTATTAAAAGATGTGGTTCCTCCTAATGTGGAACTTTTAGATGGAGGGACATCAGGTATGTCATTACTCAGTTTTATTGAAAATAAAAAGCATCTTATTATTCTGGATGCGGTGGATGATGGCCGTGCGCCCGGGGAAGTTGTGGAATGGCGTGGGGACGAGGTGCCGAAATACTGCAAGGGTAAGTTATCCCTCCACGAAATGAGTTTTGCGGAAGTCTTATATTGGGCGCATTTTACAGGTAACATTCCGGAAGAAATAGTAGTAGTCGGGATCCAGCCGGAAAGTCTGGAATGGGGGCTAGAGTTAAGCGATACCACTGCCCAGAGCCTGCCTCAAGCGCTGGAGAAGGTCATTAGATGCTTGGAACAGTGGCAAGACCCCCGGTTTGTACCGTCTGCAGATGGAGCACACTAGGTGCTTGAACGATATGGAGAGTGAACGATATGGAGCATGGACGATGTACGTCCTGGGTAAAGTTTGCTATAATTATTTTTGAATTCAGAGGAATTTGCAGCTTATAATCTCAGAGGAAAGAATCTGAATTACATGAACTCTTAAAGGAGATCACTTAATTACATGTTAAATAAAATGCAAATTGCGATTGACGGCCCGGCAGGAGCGGGCAAAAGCACGGTAGCGAAAGCCGTGGCTGAGCTTTTAGGGCTCTTTTACCTTGATACAGGAGCGATGTATCGCGCGGTAGCACATAAAGCCTTAATAAACAAAGTGGATATTCACTCTGCAGAAGAGGTCAGCCGCTTAGCAGCGCAAACCAGGATTAGTTTTGATCATGCCCAAGGGAACCGGGTTTGGTGTGACGGGGAAGATGTGACAGGGGCGATCCGTACCCCGGAAGTCACGCGGGCTGTTTCAGTGATTGCAGCTTATCCTGAAGTGCGTGAGCGGTTGGTCGCCTGGCAGCGGCTGGAGGCAGAACGGGGCGGAGTAGTCATGGATGGCCGTGATATTGGGACGCAAGTTTTGCCCAGGGCTGAGCTTAAGGTTTTTCTGACCGCTTCTCCTGAAGCACGGGCTAAACGGCGTTGGCTTGAGGTACAAGCGACTGGGAAAGAGATTGCCCTGGCCGAGATCGCAGCAGATATGGAAAGAAGGGACCGGCAGGATCGGGAACGTGAATCTTCTCCTCTTAAACCTGCTGCTGATGCGGTTGTTCTTGATACCACAGGGCTTACGGTTGAGCAAGTTATTTCTGAGATTGTTACCATGGCTCAGGAGGGAACAAAATGAGTTTTTACGGTTTCGCTAAGACTGTGATGTCGCTTCCGTTTCGCCTGATGCGCTGGAAGTTAAGAGGGTTGGAAAATGTCCCGGCTGAAGGGCCGGTAATACTCGCATCCAATCATGTTAGCCTGTGGGACCCGGTACTTATTGGTTGCGGCCTGCACCGCCAGGTTTGCTATATGGCTAAAGATGAACTTTTTCACGTTCCGGTCTTAGGATGGGCTATTCGTCACCTGGGAGCTTTCCCGGTTAAAAGGGGTCAAGGAGACACGAGCGCGATCCGCCAATCCCTGGCAGTTCTCAAAGAACATAAAGTCTTGGGGGTGTTTCCGGAAGGGACGCGTTCCAAGACGGGGCAAATCCAGAAAGCGCTGCCGGGAATCGTTCTGTTTATGGAAAAGAGCCAGGCACCGATTGTTCCTGTGCGTGTTAGTGGCACCCGCAGCCTGTTTACCAAGGGCTGGGGCAAAGTTGGGATGGTCATCGGCGAACCGCTTACGCCAGAGATGCTTAAACCCCCTGCCAATGTAGAAAATCGGCGGGAGTGGGTAGCGCAAAAGATAATGGACGCTCTCGATCAATTGCCTGAAATTTAGACCGCATGTTTTTTTGTGCTCAGGGAACGTTAAAGATGGAAAAGTAAAGTGATACAGCAGGAATTTGAAGCCTAAGCAGCGAAATATTTGTCTTAGGGAGTTTTTTCTTATATATCCGCTACTAAGGAGGTTAAAAGTTGGAGGTAATTCGAGCGGATAAAGCCGGATTTTGTTTCGGTGTCAAACGGGCGCTTGATTTAGTCGAAAAATCCGCTGCAACTAAGGATGTGGCTACTTTAGGGCCCCTGATTCACAACCGCCAGGTGGTGGAGCGCTTGGCAGAGCGCGGGGTGCGCGCTGTGGCATCTGTTAAAGATGCTCAAGCCAAGACTGTGATCATACGCTCACATGGTGTAGCTCCCCAAGTTTACCGGGAAGCGGAAGAAGCTGAGATTGAAATAATTGATGCCACTTGTCCTTTCGTGCAAAAGGCGCAACAGCTTGCAGCCACAGCTGCGGAGACTCGCCAAGTGATTGTGGTGGGGGATAAAGAACACCCAGAAGTTCAGGGAATTCTCGGCTGGGCCGGAGGACAAGCCTTAGCGATAGAGACAGTTGAGGAAGCGTGTTCTCTTCCTCATTACCAAAGTCTGACAGTGTTAGCTCAGACGACACAGCCGGTAGCTAACTTTAACGCGATTGTGGACGAGCTACGCTGCCATACAGAGGATCTCACTGTGGTTAACACGATCTGCAGCGCTACCCAGGAACGCCAAGATGCCGCACGCGCGTTGTCTGACCAGGTCGATGTCATGGTAGTAGTCGGCGGGAAGAGCAGCGCCAATACCCGCAAGCTTGCAAGGATTTGCACGGACAAAGTACCCACTTATTTAGTAGAGACTGCTTCTGAATTAGAAGAAATCTGGTTCAAAGGAGCTAAGACGGCTGGGCTCACAGCCGGAGCTTCCACGCCGGATTGGATAATCGAGGAGGTTTATAGAAAGATGTCGGAAATGGATGAAAAGGAACCGGTAGCACAAGGTGCTGACGAAAGAAATCAGGAAGGCATGAACATGGAAAGCTGGGATGAAGGGTTGCAGAAACTCCATCGTGGAGCCTTGGTCACCGGCACGGTCGTGAAAATGACAGATGATGAAGTTTTTGTGGATATCGGTTGGAAGTCAGAAGGGGTTATCGCGCGCAGGGAACTAGCGGTTGGTTCCGTGACGAAGCCGGAAGATGTGGTTTCTATGGGAGATCAGATTTCGGTGGTAGTTCTCAGGGTAGAAAATGAAGAAGGGTACCCCGTTCTTTCCAAACGACGGGCTGATGAGGCCGGGTCTATGGATCGTTTGGCCGAGCTGGCTGAGAGTAAAGAAGAGATTCAGGCCAAAGTGATCGAGGTTGTCAAAGGTGGACTTTTAGTCAATGTTGGCATGAGGGGATTTGTGCCTGCTTCCCAAATTCAGTTTGGGTATGTGGAGGATCTAAATCAGTTTTTGGGCCAGACGCTACGCCTGCGCGTCATTGAATTTGACCCAGGCAAGAAAAAAGTTGTGCTTTCACAAAAAGCTATTTTAGCTGAAGAACAGGAAAGTAAACGCAAAGGGTTAATGGAGACTCTGCACGAAGGAGATGTAGTTAAAGGGGTTGTGCGCCGCTTGGCCAACTTCGGCGCATTTGTTGATATCGGCGGGATGGACGGACTCTTGCATGTTTCTGATATGGCCTATTCCCGGCTTAAGCATCCATCTGAATTGCTTCAGGTTGAGGATGAAGTTGAAGTTCAGGTTCTTAAAGTAGACCGTGAACATGAAAAGGTAGCCTTAGGCTTAAAACAGCTTAAACAAAGCCCGTGGTCTGCTGTCGGGGACAAATATCCCGTCGGCTCCCTGGTAACGGGTAAAGTGGTGCGCATCGCTCCCTTTGGTGCCTTCGTCCAGTTGGAAGACGGAGTGGATGCCCTTGTTCATATTTCCCAGTTAGCTAACCGACGGGTGGCAAAAGTAGAAGAGGTTGTGCAAGTCGGAGATATGATCAGTGCTAAAGTAATCGAATGTAAGCCGGAAGAGAAACGGATCAGCCTTAGCATCAGGGAAGCGGCTGCGGAGGCCGATGCTGCTTTAGCCGCGGAGGAAGTTGCCAGCCAACCGGATATTCCGGAAGTAACCATCGGAGATGTTGTCGGGAACCAGGATAGCGAGAGCTAATTAGGCGTGTACATTAGACCTGGTTAGTGACTTCTTGCTCGAAGGAGTAGGAAGTCATTTTCACGTCGCACAAAAATCGCAGAAGGAATCGAAAAAAGGTATTTTGAGGCAAATGAATCTAAAGTAAAGTAAAGGTATCTAAAGCAAAGGGATGGGGAACATGCGGAGACTGGGACCCATAGACTATAAGCTCCTGTTTTTGGCTTTAGCCATCTTAGTGTTTGGCTTAATTATGGTTCTTAGTTCTGGTGCGGTCCAGGGGTATAATGCCACCAACACTCCTTATTATTATTTTCTGCAACAATTTAAATGGGCCTTAATTGGGAGCGGAGGGGCCCTAATAGCGCTCTTAGTCCCGTACAAGTTCTGGCGCAGATTTGCGGGCGTTGGCATGATACTTAGCTTTTTTCTGCTGTTGGCGGTGCTTTTTAGTGAGGCCTCGGTCACGCTCAAGGGTTCTGCCCGCTGGTTAAAACTCGGGGGCTTTAGTTTTCAACCTTCGGAAATTGCCAAACTTGCTCTGGTGCTATTTTACGCCCATATCCTCGACCGTTATCCGGTGCGCAAGCTCAAGGATCTTGCTTTGCCCTTAGGAGTACTTTTGCCCCTGCTGGCCCTGATTTATAAACAGCCGGATTTGGGCACCACTATGGTTTTACTCTTGACTGCTGCAGCCATGTTACTCCAGACAGAGTTGCCGGTAAAATATTTTCTTGCGGCCATTCCCCTGTTTGGGCTCCCCCTGATGTACCTTGTCCGGAATACGGAATACCAATGGCAGAGAATATTGGTGTGGTTAAATCCGTGGGCATACTCCGCTGATATGGGTTATCAGATTATTAACGCCCAAATAGCCTTCGGTTCAGGAGGGCTTTTGGGAGTGGGGCTTGGTCAGAGTAGACAGAAGTATGGGTTTTTGCCGGAAAATTTTACGGATATGATCTTTGCCATTATCGGGGAAGAACTTGGGCTTTGGGGTACCTTGCTCCTCGTAGGGTTATTTGTGGGGCTGTTTGCCCGCGGTTACAAAATAGCGCGCGCATGTCCGGATAGATTTGGCAAACTTTTAGCTTTCGGGCTGACTTCTACCTTGGCGATTCAGACCGCAATCAATTTGGCGGTAGTTACCGGTGTGTTCCCGGTTACCGGGATTACTTTGCCTTTGATCTCATATGGAGGGAGTTCCCTGTCTGTCACTCTGTTTGAGATAGGGCTTCTGCTTAATCTGTCACGCTGGCGCACCGTCAGTTCGAATCCCGGTCTAAAGTGGGCCAAGAAGGGAATAATAGGGAGAGCTTAAGAAACACTGGGAGGGTAAGGGATGTTACCTTACGGTGAGTGGATTATTTTCTCTCTCGCATTTGGATTTTGGGCTGAGAAAATCCCGGGAAAGCGGATGTTGATTTCTCTGGCTGGAGCGTGGATGGGCGGTCGGGTTTTAGAGTTGTTGTTTGCTCCGTATTATCCGTGGAATTGGCATTATGCGCGCTTGGCTGTGATCTTGGTTTGCTGGCTCTGGGCATGGCACCAAGCTAAGCGGCGTGCACTGCCCCTTGTCTTGGTCGTGCTCGCGCTTATCAGTCAAGATCTTTTCCTGGTCAATGAACCTGGAATTTTTCTCGCAAATAAGTGGCTCTTTGCAGGGGTCATCGTGTTAACCGCTTTTATCAGCGCCCATGAATATTGGGAGGTAGCGGCTGCGATTAGCGGAGGTTTGCTAATCAACCAACTACTATCAGTATTTTTCTTAGATGGAATTGTGAAGTTTGCTGATCTTCCTGATGATTTTACCTGGAATTTCTGGGTTGCATTTTTGGCCATGGGAGGTCTAGTCAGAGGCTGGAGAGAGCGTATGGCAGGGGTCCGGCCTTCTCAGCCTGACGCTGCCGAAGAAGGAGAAGAAGTACGTGATATTGAAGAAGCTTAAAGCTTTGGTAATTGGAGGTTGTTTTTTTGCCTAATGGGCTTGTGGTTGCCCGTGTGGAAGCGGGCGGAATTGCCGCGGAAATGGAAATCGCGCCAGGGGATAAAGTTATGGCAGTTGATGGTCAGGAAATTAAAGATATCATTGATTTCCAGTACCTAACGGCTGACGAAGTATTTACTCTGCTGATCGAGAAGGCAGATGGAGAAGTGTGGGAAATAGACATCGAAAAAGACCCAGAGGAGTTTTTAGGACTGGAAGTGGAAAAGGTAAGTGCAGGGGGTCTGAAATTCTGCACAAACAATTGTGTTTTTTGCTTTGTGGCCCAGATGCCTGAAGGGATGCGGCGAACTCTGTATGATAAAGATGATGATTACCGTCTGTCCCTAAGCCAGGGCAGCTTTATTACGCTTTCTAACCTGTCTGAGGCTGAGTTTCAAAGAATCCTTGACCTGCACTTAAGCCCATTGTATATTTCCGTTCATGCCTGGGATCCCGCAGCCAGGGTCAAGCTTATGCAAAACAAGCGGTCTGGGGAATTGGCGGACCAGATTAGGCGGCTGGCTGAAGCCGGTATCAGTATGCATACTCAAATTGTGCTGGTTCCCGGGTATAATGATGGGGAGGTGCTGGCAGAGACTGTTGCACGTCTGGGTGGGTTTTATCCGCAGGTGCAGTCAATTGCAGTAGTGCCGGTAGGGCTTACCAAGTTTCGTGAGCAGCTAACTGACTTACGCTCGTTCGATAGCTCCGAAGCACGCACACTTCTCGAACATGGCCATAAATGGCAGGAGGAATTCTACCGTGAAACCGGACGCCGCTTAGTATACTTTGCGGATGAGTTTTATGTCCTGGCAGGGCAGGACTTTCCGGGGGTAGAGGCTTATGACGGTTTTCCCCAGCTTGAAAATGGGGTGGGCATGGCGGCTAAGTTCAGTGCGGAAATTTCCGCAGGCTGGGACCGCTTGCCAGTGGCCATTCCCGCACGCACCGTACATCTGATAACCGGAGTTTCGGCAGCGGGTTTTTTTAGAGAGGTTAAGCGTAAGGTAGAGGAAAAGGTAAAAGGCCTGTCTTTACTTATTCATCCTATCCGCAACGATTTCCTTGGCAGCACGGTCACGGTTGCCGGACTGCTCACTGCCCAGGACATCGCTGCCCAACTGGGGGATCTTCAAGGACAGGAATTTCTAATTCCGAACATCATGCTCAAAAGTGATGAGGATATTTTCCTTGACGATCACAGCGTGGAGTGGCTGGAACAACAGGTAAACGGCAAGGCTGTAGTTGTAGAAAATCATGGGCTAAGCTTCCTAGAGGCACTCGTCCGACATAGTTAGTATTAAAAAGCCAGCATCGAACATCGAACATCGAACATCGAACATGGAGGTGGGAATCAGTGAGTAAACCGGTCGTAGCGATTGTTGGCCGGCCTAATGTCGGCAAATCCACTCTCTTTAACCGGATTGCCGGCGGGATGGTAGCCATCGTGGAAAATAAACCTGGGGTAACAAGGGACAGGCTTTATCGTGAGGCAGAGTGGTTAGGACGGAAATTTACTTTAATCGATACCGGCGGGATTGAGTTTCGGGAAGAATCTACGCCCATGTCAGCGCAAATACGGAAGCAGGCCGAACTGGCGATCGAAGAAGCGGACGTGATTGTATTTGTAGTGGATGCTAAGGCCGAACTTACTCCGGATGATGAAATGATTGCCAGGACCCTGCGCCGTTCACGTAAACCGGTGCTGCTCACGGCTAATAAAGTGGAGAATTTCGCCAAGGCTGAGAGTGAGTTGTATGAGTTTCTCCAGCTGGGTCTAGGGGAGGCTATTCCGATCTCTGCCGTCCATGGGATGAATACAGGGGATTTGTTAGACGCCGTAGTTTCCCGCTTTCCGGAGGAGGGCGAAGAGGAGTATGCACCTGATGTGATCAAGATTGCGGTAATCGGCAGGCCGAATGTCGGAAAATCCTCCCTTGTAAACAAACTTATCGGGGAAGAACGGGTCATTGTGAGCAACATTCCCGGAACTACGCGGGATGCAATTGACACTCCGTTTACATATGAAGATAAAAGCTATGTCCTGATTGATACGGCAGGCATGAGGCGCAAAGGGCGGATCGAAGAAGTTACGGAATACTATAGTGTCGTGCGCTCCCTAAGGGCGGTTGACCGTTCAGATGTTATCCTCATGCTGATAGATGCCCAGGAGGGAGTCACTGAGCAGGACAAGAAAATTGCCGGGTATGCTCATGAAGCGGGCAAAGGAATCGTATTAATCGTTAATAAATGGGATTTAATTGAAAAAGATGAAAAGACCATGGACAAATTTGACAAACAAATCCGAGAAGAACTTGGGTTTATGCAGTATGCCCCCACTCTTTACATCTCCGCGAAAACTGGTCAGAGGGTAACTAAGATCATTGAGTTAGTGGACTTCGTGGCCGAACAGAATTCCATCCGCATTGCCACATCTACCTTAAACAGCCTGGTGCGGGAATGGGTGCACCTGAACCCGCCTCCCAGCGATAAAGGACAGCGCTTGAAAATCCTGTATTTAACTCAAGTAGGGGTGAAACCACCGACCTTCGTGTTCTTTGTCAATGAGCCGGAACTCATGCATTTTTCTTATCGCAGATATTTACAAAACCAGTTGCGTCAGAGCTTCGGGTTTGAAGGTTCTCCCTTACGCATCGTTGTGCGTCAAAGAGATGAGGAGAGGGAAAAGTAATGGAGTACGCATTGTTTGTAGTCGCGTATTTTCTGGGGGCAATTCCATTTGCCTATGTGGCCGGACGCTTAAATGGAATTGATGTGCGTAAGGCTGGCAGCGGCAATATTGGCACCACCAATGCTTTTCGCCTTTTGGGAGCAAAGGTGGGGATAGCAGTACTCATCGGGGACGCTTTAAAAGGGGCGATGGCAGCGTGGGTAACTTACATTGCTTTTGGCCCCTGGGGCGGCATAGCCGGAGGACTCTTGGCAATGGCTGGGCACAGCTGGAATCCGTTTTTTGGTTTTAAGCCGAGCGGGAAGGGTGTGGCTTCCGGCTTGGGAATTATAGCTGTCTTAATGCCAAAAATCACGTTGGTAGCCGTTTCACTGTTTGTGCTCGTGGTGGTGCTTACCCGCTATGTCTCTTTGGGGTCAGTGGTCGCAGCTTTGACCGTGGCTATTTCAGTTTTCATCGTGCAGGAACCCTTTGCCTACCAGACCTTTGGCCTCATTGCAGCTTTGGTCGTTGTAGCCCGGCACCGCACGAATTTTCAGCGTATCCTCAAGGGGACAGAACATCGCTTCGGCGACAAGAAAATTTCCTGAGGGGGGTAAAGAATGGCGAGAATTGCTGTTTACGGGGCAGGCAGTTGGGGTACGGCCCTGGCCGTAATGCTGGCGAAAGCAAGACATCAGGTTGCGCTCCTCGGGCGCGACCAAAATCAGATTAGTGGTATGGAAGAGAGCCGGGAGAATTCCAGGTATTTGCCGGGAGTAACATTGCCCGCTTCCCTTAAGCTCACTACGAATTTACACTCTTTAGAAGCGGAACTGGTTATATTCGCTGTGCCTTCGCATGGTGTACGGGCGGCCGGTCGCATGGCCCGTGCTTATGTGCAGAAAGGCAGCATTATCGTAAACACAGCCAAAGGACTGGAAGAAGGGTCGCACCTGCGCCTATCCGAAGTGCTTACAGAGGAACTACCTGGGCACCCTGTCGCTGTCCTATCTGGTCCGAGTCATGCAGAAGAAGTCGGCCGCGATATGCCGACGGCGGTGGTGGTTGCCTCGGATCTGGACACGGCCGAGAAAGTGCAAGATCTGCTCATGACCCCTAATTTCCGAGTGTACACCAATCCAGACGTGATTGGGGTTGAGCTGGGCGGAGCCCTAAAGAATGTCATCGCTCTCTGCACTGGGATGGCTGATGGTCTGGGTTTTGGGGATAACACCAAGGCAGCCCTCATGACGCGCGGCCTCGCAGAAATTGCCCGCCTCGGGGTGGCAATGGGGGGGCATCCCCTGACTTTTGCGGGTTTGGCGGGAATCGGGGATCTTATTGTTACCTGTACGAGCACACATAGCCGCAACCGCCGCGCTGGGGTAGCCCTGGGTCAGGGCAAGCCGCTAGCCCAGGTTCTGGAAGAAGTAGGTATGGTCGTAGAAGGGGTTCGCACCACTAAAGTTGCGTATGAACTGGGTAAGGCCAAGGATATCCCGATGCCTATTACTGAGCAGGCCTACAAAATCATCCAGGAAGGGGCAGACCTCAGGCGAGCAGTGTCGGAATTAATGCTGCGCGGCAAACGGCATGAGTTAGAAGAAGTGGCAGCGATTACGCTGAGCAAAACGGAACAACGATAAAAAAATTGCATACTAAGATTTGTTTAAGAAAGCCAAGGTAAATCCTGGCTTTTTATTTTTTTAGCATAATTTTCTAGGTCAGAGCGTATTAGTTTTGGAGAATACATGCTTTTTTCAAGGATGTACACAAGTTTCTTTCTGCTGTTTGGCATATTCCCCCAAGGAGACCAATATATTTATACTGCTTAATGTGCTAGTCCAGGCAGCCGATGGTCATTAACTGATTAGGGGGTGGAAGGGAGATAAGGTGGGGGGGCCCTTCCCCAATTGTGGGACAGCACTCAAAAGGGAGGGAATATAGGAAAATGGAAAAAGTGGACATTTTTAAAGATATCGCCGAACGTACCGGTGGCGATATCTACCTCGGAGTAGTTGGGCCGGTCCGCACAGGGAAGTCCACCTTTATCAAACGTTTCATGGACCTCCTGGTCTTGCCCAATATCATGGATGTTTTTGAGCGGGAGCGGGCCAAAGACGAGTTGCCGCAAAGTGGGGCAGGCCGGACTATCATGACCACCGAACCCAAATTCATCCCATCGGAGGCGGTGGAAATCATCGTCAGGGACGCAATTCACATGAGTGTGCGTCTGGTAGACTGTGTGGGCTATGCTGTTGATGGCGCTCTCGGCTATATTGATGAGGACGGAGAAGAGCCGCGCATGGTGAATACCCCTTGGAATGAGGAATCTATTCCCTTCCAAGAAGCGGCCGAGATCGGGACGCGCAAAGTGATCAACGACCATTCTACCATCGGAATTGTGATTACAACCGATGGCTCGATCACGGAGATCGGGCGCGAAGCATACCTGGATGCGGAAGAACGGGTAATTGCGGAGCTAAAGCAGCTCGGGAAACCGTATGTGATTGTGCTGAACACGACCAGGCCTTATGCTGAACATACGATGGAACTCTGCCGTTCCCTGGAGGAAAAGTACGGGGTTCCAGTCATTCCGGTAGACTGTCTGGAAATGACAGCGGAAGACATAATACAGATTCTAGAAGAGGTTCTCTATGAATTCCCGGTGGCTGAAGTTAACATTGAACTGCCGAAGTGGGTCGAAGAATTAGACAGCATCCACCTTGTACGCGCCAGCTTTGAAGAGACAGTGCGTCAGGCTGTGGAAGGGATTCAAAAGCTGCGGGATATCGATCGTTCTTTAGACGCTTTGGCTGAATGCCCGCACGTCCAAGATGTAGTTCTAAAGGAAATGAACCTGGGAACAGGGATTGCCAATATCGAGATGACGGCTGTTGATGGCTTATTCAAGAAAGTCCTGCAGGAACTGACGGGTGTGGACATTGATGGGGAGCACAATTTAATGCGCATGGTTATTGACTACAGCAAAGCTAAACGGGAATGGGACAAAATTTCTGCGGCGATTGATGAAGTCCAGACCAATGGCTACGGCGTGGTAACTCCACTGCTTGAAGAAATGTTCCTGGAAGAGCCGGAACTCGTAAAACAAGGCGGCCATTACGGAATCAAACTTAAGGCCAGCGCTCCTTCCCTCCATATCTTACGCGCTGATGTGACAACCGAGATCACTCCCTTGATCGGGACGGAAAAACAAGCCGAGGAACTCGTGCGCTATATTCTGGATGAGTTTGAGAGCGATCCGAAAAAGGTATGGGAATCAAATATCTTCGGGAAATCTCTCCATGATTTGGTGCGCGAAGGTATCCAGAACAAACTCTACCGCATGCCTGAGAACGCCCAGCGCAAGCTTCAGGACACCCTGCAGCGGATTGTCAATGACGGCAACGGCGGGCTTATTTGTATCATAATCTAATACACAACCAACGTTTGTCCTCCTCTCAACACTGCTTTAGAGCAGTGTTTTTGTTTTTATATTGCTAAAATAAATAATTGTAATAGGATTAGAGCGCAATTTGATTGCATCTTAGCAATAAAATGTTATAATTTGAAACATAAATACCCCTACTAAGTAATGGTATTTTGTCATGAACATAAGGAGGGAAATTAATGCCTAATGTTAAAGTATTATCTGAAGAGGATGTAAGTCCGGAAATTCAAGAGATTTTTGCCAAACTCAAGCAGAAACATGGAGAAGTGCCTATTCCCATGCGTGTGATGGCGAACCATCCTGAATATTTAAAAATGGTTATGCATAAGATGGAGACTGTTCTTGGTTCGGATGTTCTGGATATGAAGACGAAGCTTGCCATAGCTTTTGCGGTGTCGACCCTCAACAATTGCGAAATGTGTATTACTATGTACGGTAAGCAACTGCGGGAAGCAGGCTTTACTGATAAGCAAATGGTGGAAATTCTCGCTGTTATAGACTTGGTGGGTTCCATGAATCACTTCAACAATGGAATGCTGATCAAACCTTAACAAGAGAGCGCCTGAGAAGAAGATTTCTCAGGCGCTTATGCTTTGCTCAGATTAAATATGGAACGCTATTCGATTTGTTCTATTAGGGTACTTTCTTTGACAGGTTTCCGCGTGATAACACCTCGTTTTTGGTTGGTCTGGTTTCACTTAATTATACCAAAAACCCAGTGTTCATGCGGATTTTTTTTGTGTTTTATGACCATTTTCATGCTTAAATATTGGCCGTTTTATTGGGTATGAAACTTAAGTGTTTGTCTCAAATTAATTTTTTTCTAACCTCAAAAATTGTTCTTAACAAAATCTTATAAACTTCCTCAGAATGTTTACATATTTGAACGTTATAATAGTGTTAATTGCATGATGAAAGTAGGTATCAGACATGGAACCAAAAATACTTCTGGTAGACGATGAACCTGAAATACAGTCGCTCGTTCGCGATTATTTAGGGCGCGAGGGTTTTCGTGTCGTGACGGCGTCCGGCGGGCTTGAAGCGATGCGCCTGATCGATGCGGATGCTCCGGACTTAATCGTGCTTGATTGGATGTTGCCGGATATGAGCGGGTTGGAAATTTGCAAGACTTTGCGTAAGACCAGTTCGATTCCCATTATTATGCTTACAGCTAAGTCTGAGGAAGTGGACCGCGTGCTGGGTCTTGAGGTTGGGGCTGATGACTATATTGTTAAGCCTTTTAGCTTGCGGGAAATGTTGGCCCGTATCCGCAGCGCGCTGCGCCGTTCAGGAGTGGAAAGGATGGATGCTCCTCAGAATTTGGTGCGCGGAGAGCTGAATATTGACCCTGTAAGCCACCGAACCTGGAAAAGGGGTGAAGAGTTGCAGTTAACTCCTACCGAGTTTAAGATTCTGCAGGTGCTCGCTTCCCGTCCGGGCACGGCCTACAGCCGCTTGCAGCTTTTGAGCAGGGCTATGGGGGAAGAGTATCTCAATTATGAACGCTCCATTGACACGCATATATCCAACCTGCGTAAAAAAATCGAGGACAACCCTGCCGAGCCTATTTACATTCAGACTGTGTTTGGGGTTGGGTATAGGTTTGGTGAAGTGCGGTGACGTTAAAACGCAAATTCTTAATTGCCCTGATCAGCATGGTTGTGTTCATGTCATTAGTGTTTGCGGTTATTTCCCTGACGTCACTAAATTTTCTTTTGGGACATGCCGTGAATTACGTGCAGCAAGGGTTTAATCAACAATGGAACAGCTTGCTTTCGTCTTATTATACAGAACATAAAAGCTGGGACGGGGTTCAGAATTACGTCTTGAGGTTGATGGAGGATTCCAACCGCCGCGAACTAACGGTTGAGCGCGACAGCGACAGGCTCTACGTCTTTGATGCGGAGCGGAAAATTGTAGCGAGTTCCCGGTCGAGTGACGTGGGTAAAAGTTTAACGGAATTGCCCCAGGCTTCCAGGCTGTCCGGCCACTTGTCTGAAGTAAAGATCGGGGAGCAAACAGTGGGCTATTTCTGGCTGGACGACAAGCTGGTCGTGGGCCAGAGCAGATTAGCCAGGTCAGTGGGCAAAACGATCATTAACTCTTTAATCGTCGGGCTTGTTCTGACCACGATTCTGGCCCTAATACTGGGCATTATCCTGACAAGCCGCTTCACGGGACCCTTGCGCAATTTGACTGAGGCAGTAAAGAAAGTGGGAAAAGGAGACTTAAGCACAAGGCTCAAGATTAAGGGCAAAGATGATATCGCAATGTTAAGCCATGCCTTCAATCAAATGACAGAGCAACTAGCCCGTAATGAGGAAGTAAGGCGCAACATGGTGGCCGACATTGCCCACGAGCTGCGAACTCCGCTAGCGGTTATTTACGGCAAGCTTGAGTCCCTCCAGGACGGAGTTTTGGTGATGAGCCCCGAAACCCTGCTGCCCATTCAGGATGAAACCATAAGATTAACCCGCTTGGTTCAGGATTTGCAGCAATTAAGCCTGGCAGAAGCGGGGAAATTGCCGCTCCATCTTTTTACCGTTGATATTACAAGCCTTTTGGGCAAGATATTGGAACAGTTCGCCATTGAATTCGAGACGCGCCAGATTGAAGAAATTTTTGTTACAGCAAGTCCTGACCAGACTTACACTGTGGAAGCTGATGCTGACCGCTTGACTCAGGTGTTTGTCAACCTTATCGGGAATGCCTTGCTGCATACTCCCCCTGGAGGGCGGCTCACCGTCAGTGTCCGTACAGAAACAGCCCTTGCCTTGCCGGGGATTATACCCAGGCCGGGAGTTAATGTCAGAGACATACTGACCCGCCGCAGCGGCAAGAAAAATCTGGAGCAAGACAGACCTGACAAGGAGTTTGGGCTGATGCGTGCGGATAATAAGGAATGGGTGAAAGTGAGCATCCAGGATACGGGGGTTGGAATTCCGGAAGAAGAGCTGGCCCACATTTTTGACCGTTTTTACCGGGTAGACCGGGCACGGGGGAGAGAAACAGGTGGAACAGGCCTTGGCCTAGCGATTGCTAAGGAGTTTGTGCAGGCCCATCAGGGCAGGATCGAGGTTGTGAGCAAGTTTGGGGAAGGAGCGTGTTTTACGGTTTACCTTCCTGTGAAGCAGACCGGCAATTCTGCTGCTGCAAGCTATTAAGGCCACTTTGCTGCGAGTGAAAGTGGCAAAAAGTTAAATATAGGCCATAGTGAAAAGAGACTCTGGATATGATTATAAGAAAGAGGAGATTGGACATGAAGAGAAAAAAGTGGATCATCTTGGGTATGACCGCAGTAGTTATTGTGAGCGGCGGCTTCTGGGCTTACAGTAAGTTGACAGCCAAACCGGCGACCGCTTCCGCTATTCCTGGCAAAGCCCGTTACGGAGACGTGCAGAAGGTGATTAGCGCTACCGGTGCTGTCAAGTATCCACAGTTAATTCCCCTGTCATTTCAACAAGGAGGAAAACTGGTTGTTCTTAATGCCAAAGTAGGAGACAGGGTTACGCAAGGACAGGTCTTGGCGCAATTAGAAACGGACAGCCTGCAATTGAGTGTTACCCAAGCCCAAGCCAATTTGGCTATTGCTCAGGCTAAATTAAAACAGACGCTTGGATCTGCAGACTCCTCTGTCTATTCCACTTTGGCCACAGCTCAGCAGAATTTGAGTCAGGCTACCCAGAACCTCGCGACAACTAGGCAAAATTCGGATCCGGCCTATTTGAACAACCAGGTAAATATGGCCAAACAGAAACTTGCTCAGGCCGGAAATGACTTGGCTGCTGCTCAACAGGCTGGGGATGCTGCCCAAATTCAGGGAGCTCAGGGCAAGCTCACCCAGGCTCAACAAGACTTAACCATAGCGGAAAGCGCTCTAAACGGAGGGGCCGCTCAGGCTTTGGCTGCTGCTGAAGCCCAGTATAACGCGGCCCAGGCAAAGCTTAGGGAAGCTCAGGAACAGGTAAACGAGTATAATGAGGGAAAACCGTCTGCTGATCTTTTGTCGGCTCAAGCCAGTGTCGCCCAGGCACAAAGCAGTTTGGCCACTGCCCGGACCAATTTGGATAATGCCATCATCAAGGCTCCTGCTGATGGAGTGATAACTTCTGTCAGTGTGGAAAACAATCAAAATGTGGATAAAACCACGATCATGACGCTGGCCGCAGACTCCGGAAATTTTCAGGTGGATGTGGTGATTGATCAGGCGGATATTGCCCAAATAAAAATCGGACAAAAGGCTGACATTACGCTTGATTCTACTCCCAACATGCATATCAGCGGTACGGTGACTTCCATCGATTTGCAGGGTACGAGCACTCAAAATGTCACAACCTATAAAGCTGAAATTCAGCTTGATCAGACTTCAGATCTCCTGCGGGCAGGCATGAATGTCAATGTTGGCATTGTCCTGGCCGAAGCGAAAAATGTTCTCACCATCCCCAGCGAAGCGGTCAGAAGGATGGGAGAGCGCACCATGGTCTTAGTACCGGGAGCAGCGCCGAATGGGGCGGGGGCGGGAAGCACCGCTGGGAATTCCAACAGGGGCAGCGGCCAAACTTCAGGAACCCAGGGCCAACAGAATCAATCCAGATCAGGTGCAGGCGCAGCTGCAATTCCTTCAGGAATAGACGCTCATCTTGTCCCGGTGGAGATCGGGTTGGACGATGGGACGAACGTAGAAGTGAAAAACGGCTTGACTGACGGACAAGAAATTATTATCGGGGTTCGTTCCGCAACCACCACCAACAACAGCCCGGCTTCCGGGTTCCCTGGATCCGGTGCCGCCGGTGGTCAGAACAATATGGGGCAGTTAAACCGGGCCATTCAGGGAAGGTAACAAACTGCTGAAGGTTTGAGGCGGAAGGAGGAACGGAATTTGATCGGACTAAAAGGGATTAAAAAGATCTATGCCACCGGGGAGATCGAGGTCGCAGCCCTGCGCGGGGTTAATCTTGAAGTAGGAGCGGGGGAGTTTGTTTCTATCATGGGCCCTTCCGGTTCCGGAAAATCCACAATGATGAACATTCTTGGCTGCCTCGATACTCCAAGCGATGGAGAATACATTTTGGACGGAGTGAATGTGGCCCGGGCTTCTAACAATGAGCTGGCTGACATTCGCAACCGTAAAATCGGTTTCGTGTTTCAGGGCTTCAATCTCTTGCCCAGGACCACTGCCCTGGAAAATGTAGAACTGCCGCTTCTGTACGCGGGTGTCGGGGGCAAGGAGAGAAAGCAAAAGGCGATTGAGGCTCTCGAAGCCGTGGGTCTGGGGGATAGGGTCAACCATAAGCCCAAAGAACTTTCAGGTGGGCAGCAGCAACGGGTAGCCATTGCCCGGGCTTTAGTGACCAAGCCGGCTATCATTCTGGCTGATGAACCCACCGGCAACCTGGATACCCGCTCAAGTGAGGAAGTCATGGCAATTTTTCAAGAACTTCATGCCACTGGTAACACGATTTTGATCGTCACGCACGAACCGGACATCGCCCAATACACAAGGCGGATTGTGCGCTTCCGGGACGGGGAAATCGTCGGGGATGAGGAAGTCATTAATCCGCGGGTGGCTCAGCCTCAGGAACAGGTAGAGAAAGGGGCGGTATCGTGAATTTCCTTGAATCTGTACGCGTGTCCTTGCGGGCTTTACGCGCCAATAAACTGCGCTCAATTTTAACAATGCTGGGAATTATCATCGGGGTCAGTGCGGTCATAGCCATGGTTGGCATCGCCAACGGAGCAACCGCCCAAATCACTTCCCAGATCCAGGGACTGGGTTCCAATCTCCTGATCGTCTCCCCCGGCCAAGCGAGTAGCGGGGGTGTAAGGGGAGGAGCGGGCAGCGCTAATAGTTTGACAATGGACGATATTCCCAAAATAGAAGCCGCAATGGGTTCGGCAGTAAAGGCAGTTGCGCCTTCGGCAGGACAGAGTGTGCAGGTAGTATACGGTTCGGGCAACACTTCCACCACTGTGACGGGGACGACCGCAGATTATGCCGCGATTCGCAGCGTCAGTACGGAACGGGGGAGATTTTTAACTCAAGCAGATGTGGATCAGTACGCAAGGGTAGCCGTGCTCGGCCCCACAGTGGTTCAAAATCTCATGGGCTCCCCGGATGCAGATATCGTGGGCAAGATTATCAAACTGAAGAATGTGCCCTTTCAAGTGATTGGGGTCACAGCCAGCCAGGGATCGTCCGGCTTCCAGAACAATGATGATATGATTTTCGTCCCGATAACGACGGCACAAGCCCGCTTGATCGGAAATAAGTATGTGCGCCAGATTTTTATTGAGGCTGCGTCTGCGGATATGATGCAGACTGCTCAGGATGAAGTTGCGATGGCCTTAAGACAGGCGCACAAGATTCAGGCTGGGCAGCCGGATGATTTTTCCATCATGAATCAGGCTGAGGTTCTCCAGACTATGCAGGGTGTTACCCAAACCATGACCATGCTTTTGGGAGGGATTGCCGCTATTTCCCTTTTGGTTGGTGGGATCGGGATTATGAATATCATGCTCGTGTCCGTGACTGAGCGCACACGGGAAATAGGCATCCGCAAAGCCATCGGTGCCAAGGGCCGTGATATATTAATGCAGTTTCTGATTGAAGCAGTAGTCTTGAGCATTCTGGGAGGGGGGATAGGAATAATACTTGGTTGGGGCGGCTCCACCCTCATCGGAAAAATGCTCAACATGGCGGCAAGTGTCTCAGCCTCTTCAGTCCTAATGGCCTTTGCCTTCTCGGCGGCCATTGGAATCGTGTTCGGCGTGTTTCCGGCCAGGAAAGCCGCCGGGATGGATCCGATCGATGCTTTAAGGTATGAGTAAGAAAGAGATTACAAAAGAGAGGAGATTTTCCCGGTGAATTATAAGAAAAAGAGAATTATGACTTTGTTTATTTCCACACTAATTATGGCATTGCTGCTAAGTCCCCAGTTTGTTTTGGCCGTAACTCCGCCCCCACTGAGCTACCTTGTCTTTCAATCCACGTCCGACCAGACCCTGATCGTGGGGGATACCAATCAGATTCATGTTACATTATACGATAACTCAAATGCTCTCTTTTCCGGAAGTGTCACAGCCTATATTTCAGATGCGAATGGCAAAGTGACTTATTATTCGATTGGCGGTTCCAGTGGCAATTACACCGTATCCAATGTCATCCTGGATAAGACCGGGAGCTACAGCCTAGTCTTATCCGATTCGAACGGTGGCTACGCGAGCGGGACGATTACGGTCGTTAACGCCAGTGTTTCTGCGACAGGATCCTTAGTCCTAAACTCCAAGCAAATGGTCACGGTCAAGCTAACTGACCCGGACGGGAATCCCTTGGGAAGGAAGTCAGTTACAGTTGACGGAACGGAAGTGGGGGGCAATTCTGCTCCATATACTACACTCTACGATGGTACATTTAACTTTTGGATGACTCCATCTAAGATGGGAAATGTAAACATACTCTATGGCGGACATGTGGTGTTAACTCTGGCGGTTGAACCCGCATACAAGAGCGGTGGCCGCATTGGCAGCAATGCTGCAGATAATGTGGCGCTTTCAGTTGAGATCGCACGCAAGGGCTGGACAAGTACCAATACCGTAATAATCACCAGGGATGATCTGGTTGCGGATGCCATGGTGGCCGTGCCACTGTCCAAGAAATTCGATGCCCCTATCCTAATGACTCCGACAGGCTCGTTGGACTCCAGGGTTATGGACGAGATTAGCACGCTTGGGGCCAGAACCGTCCTGATTATCGGCGGGACCGGGGCTCTGTCAGAAGATGTGGAGAAAAGCCTGGCAGCTCGGGACCTTAGGGTTATACGGATTTCCGGTGCCGATCGCACTGAGACGGCTGCCCAGGTCGCCTCTTGGGTTGGTTCACCGGGAACGGTTTTTCTTGCGAACGCCTATGCCGAACCCGATGCTTTGGCAGCCAGCGCGTTTGCGGCGGCTAAGGGAGATCCGATTCTGTTGAGCGCAGGAGATGCCTTGTCCCCCGCAGCCCAGGAAAGGCTCACCGCGTTAAAACCTACGGAAGTGGTCATTCTGGGCGGGACTGGGGTGGTCAGCCAGAGTGTAGAGGATACACTCAGCCAGACTTATACCGTCAGGCGCCTGGGCGGACAGGATCGCTATGAGACGGAACAACTGATTTTTCAAGAGTATTTTAATACTCAGTCTCCCCAGAGCCCGCTCTATTTTACTTCCGCCTTAGTGACAGCTGCGGATGTCGGCGGCGGCAAACCGTTTGCAGATGCCTTGCCAACTGCGGCTCTGGCTGCAAAGACGGGAGGTTTCACAGTAGCTCTTCCTCCCAAGAACCTTCCCACAACGATTCGTACGTTTCTGCTGTACAATAAAGGGTATATCTCAACCTCGAACATCATTGGAAATACTTCGGCTATCAGTAATGACCTCGAACAACAACTGCAAAAGCTGCTTAGTCATTAATGTGGGGGTTTAGAGCTAAGAGGAAAAAACTAAATTTTTAACCCAGTTGATATGATCGCAGGGAGTTTGTGAAAGCTGCCGCTGCCAGGAATGACAGGCGGCAGCTTTTATTTTCCGAATAGCATTTATTAATAATTTCAAGCATTTCTGTCAGTTTTTCCTCTTGCATCTGCTGTATTCAATGGTATAATTTGAGCATGATTATACCTATAGGGGGTACAGGGTATACACTGATTATAAATATAAAGGGGGAAAGCGAAAAAATGCCTATTCTGAAGTTCGTGAGCAAAAACCTGACTAAGCTTATTTTTACGGTCATGATTCTGGGCGTTGCCAACAGCTATTTCTTTGGCGGAATTCCTTTTAACATCGTAATTTGCGCCTCGGCTTCATTTTTAATGATTTATCCGATGTTTATTAACCTTAAGATCGGCGATGTGGTGGAAATTAAAAACTACAAGAAGCCGGTCATCACCAGCCTGATTATTAATTTTATCTTATCGCCGCTCTATGCCTATATCCTAGGCAAGATTTTCCTGGCAAACGAGCCGTACATGGCTTTAGGCCTAATCCTTATTTCTCTGATCCCGACCAGCGGTATGACAGCGACCTGGACCGAGCTTGCTAAGGGGAATCTTAAAGTTGCCCTATCTATTATTGCCACCAGCTTAGTTGTTGTTATTGTAGCCTTGCCGTTTATGCTGCCGGTATTTGCCGGAGGACTTTTAAGCGCCGGCCCGCTCTTTATCCTGATGCGCGTGCTCTTTGTTATTGCCATTCCCTTGGTGTTGGGGGATATCACCCGGCGCTTGATTATCAAGCGCAAAGGGCAGCCGTACTATAAGGGTCTTAAACCAATGTTCTCAGGCCTCAGCTCGACCGGGCTTTTGTTCGTGCTCTTCTTGATTATGTCTCTGAACACTAATGAAATGTTGATCTCTAATCCGCTGCTGGTGGTTAAAGGGATCATACCTCTGCTTTTCTACTACGTCCTGATGTTTGGCACCAGCACGTTGCTCAGCCGCGGCATGGACTATCCGGTCGGAATTGCCGTGGTTTACGGCACCTCAGTCCGCTACCTCGCTTTGGCCTTGGGCATTGCAGTACCGCTTCTCGGCAGCGGGCATGAAGGAAGCATGGTCGTATTCTTAGTAGCACTGGCCTTCTTCGTGCAAGTTCCGTTCTCATCCCTTTACTCGAAGTTCATTGTCGCCCGCCGCGCTCAGGCAGTCAGTCCGAAGGCCGTTTAGTCAGTCTTTAATTTTAACAAGAATTGCTAAGGGGCCGTAGATTGTTTATAATTAAAGCTAACTTGATGAGGTTTGATTCGAATTAGGAGCGTATGGTGTGGTAATTCGGCGCAAAGATTTCTTAATTGTCAGTAAGGATATTTTACCCGAGGCTATTCTCAAGACCGCTCGGGCTAAAGAGCTTTTGGCCAAAGGGGACGTGGCAACGGTCAATGATGCCGTCGAAAGTGTCGGGCTTAGCCGCAGCGCCTACTACAAATATAAAGACGGGGTTTTTCCGTTTTATGAAGCCAGCCGCGAAAAAATCATTACCGTCTCCCTGATCTTAGAGAACAGAGCCGGAATATTATCTCATGTCTTGAACTTTGTTGCCTCATTGAAAGGGAACATCCTGACAATCAATCAGGGGATTCCCTTGCAAGGGATCGCTGCTGTTTCCATCTCAATCGAGACGGCAGGGATGGATGATACGCCGGAGAACCTTTTAGGAGGGCTGGGGGCGTTAGACGGCGTGCGCAAGATTGAAGTCGTCGGACAGAGTTAGCACTTGCAATTAGCGAGTAATTGTGGTATTTTATAAAAGTCCTTCTAAAAAAACATTTTGTTCTAACTAATGTCGGGGCGTAGCTCAGCTTGGTAGAGCGCTACCTTGGGGTGGTAGAGGCCGCACGTTCAAGTCGTGTCGCTCCGACCAGTAATATCAAGGCTTTCAGCCTCTTTCATAATCAGAAAAAGCCGTTGTAGTGCAATTTGTAATGCAATTTAAGAAAGATAGTGATTCCCGTATAGCTTCTCCTTTCGGAGAAGTTTTTTTTGTCAGCAAGCTGTTTTAATTCTGTGCAGCTTGCTTTTTTATTTCTGTCATAACATGGGCATACGTGTTTCCAGTCGTAGAATATCCTCATGAGCTATCTTTGGCTGCCAGTTGCTCCTGGGGGAAAAAGCAGGGTTTTATAAAACCCAAATCAAAGAAGCCGCTTCCAGTGACAGCCTCAAACTTTCTTTGATTCTTTTACATAGTTATTGAATCTTTCTGCTCTTTGTTTATAGAAATTTAATAGCTGTTTACTATTCATTCCTTTTGTTTCCTCATAATGTTTGTCACGCACATCACGTATCATTTTCATTTCTTTTGATTCTTTATACATATCAATCGTCCTCCTCTAGAAGCTCATAAGGGGGTACTAAAGCAACTTCACCATAACCTAGCATTCGGTTTACTCCATTAACACCAATAAAAGCACGTAATTTCAGCATGTGCTTGAAATTCCAAGATACAATCGCATTGCATCCAATAACCGTAGCAGTAGCCACATGTATAGAATCATCCATACATTTTGGTGGCAACACCCCTTGTGTTAAATATCGCTGTGCTAATTCAGTTATTTCTTCAGATAGCTCAATCGTTTGGTAAGATAATTCTTTTAAATGGTTTTCCAGCAAAACTTTTTTAGGCTCAGGACAATCTGCTATTTCAGCCTTGGTTACCTCAGAAATAAAGACATCATATTTTCCGTCTTTCAGATCATCCCAAAACTTACGGGTGATTGCCATTTTCTCCGGCACATCATCCGCTTGCAGGTGACTGATTACCGATGTATCAAGGTATATTTTGAACTTCTTCATACGGTTGTCCCCATTCTTTACCCTCTAACCATATTATACCGGAAAAGTAAGGATTAATAAATATTTATTCATAGTAGAGCGCTTTTTCAATGTGGGCATATGTTTGCATGACAACGCTGGTTGTATAGGGAACATTAATTAGTTGTTCAACAATTTGTCCGAGAGAGGTGATATAATCAAGTTAGTGGAGGATTAGCGTGAAATGACAAATTTAAAATGTGAAAGCTTTGCAGTTATGTCTCTTGTTCCGCGAGTTCAGATTCACTCATTTTAATTAAAGACATGGTAAATCCTTACAATGTCTTACTGGATGCTTTCAGCAGGCTTTAGGTAAATTGATGGGTCAAAACCTGCCCACTGCACCATGTCCAAAGCCTGGCGATTCAAATTGCTCGGGAAATATCGTTGCCCTTGCACAACGACAACTTCTATTGTGGCTAGCACCTCCAGAATTGTTGCTATTGATGGAGTGTCAGTCTTCTTATTTCCCGGTAACTGGACAAATTCATTTCGTTCCTTAAGACTCTGCCGTACCCGATACTCAAGGTAAGATGCCAACATGAGCACCAAAATAAACACATATCCCAGCGCATGGATTCGTTTCTTACTCTTTAGAAAAACCGGCCCTAGGTACACCGGACTTTTCAAAAACCGAAACTTCGTTTCGATCGAGATTTGACGCTTGTATTCAGCTAAAATGGCTGCCGGAGTATATTTCTGTTGATCCCGTATGGAGTAAATGAGCACGAAGGTTGATTCCAATTGGCGCAGCCGTTCAAAAAGATCAGGATTCAAGTCTCCTATTGTGCAGTTAACTCGGTAACTAACCGTCTCAATCGGTTGTTCACCTTTCTTCGGACGCCCCTTATGTGCATAGGTTGTGACAGTCTGGCACTCCACTGTTCCAGAAAATGAGTAGCCTAGCTTAGCAACCTCTTTGGCAAAAGCTTGGAGAGCGCTCTGGGCATCCGGTTCACAGGCAAAAGCTGTGGAAGTTAGGTTTTTCGCCTTGCGTTCCAATTCTTCTTTCTGTTTGCTTATCCTCTTAATCAAGGTTTTCTCCTTGCTGGCTTCCAGCATGCTAGAGTGAACGACCAGGAAGTTGTATTCTCGATCATCCAGTTTTCTTTGTACCGGAAATACCCGATAGCGAGCTGCCTGGTTGGCATTACTACTCGCTAGCATCCCGATTTCCTGCCAATCGTCTTGGTCCCATGCCAACTGTTTTAATTCCCTGGCTAAGCCAAAGGTTTCGGGAAACCTAGAGATAAACTGCACCTCCTGTCCGGCTAAGCGCTTTAAGCCCTCAGAAATCAGGGCACAATCAGCGATAAAGATGACGTCTTTGAATCCTTGCTTGGTGAAAAGCTCATGCATCTTGAGAGCAGCATCCGGATTCCACTCTGCGTCAGCTTTATTGCCGGCTAATAATTCACCCATTATGACTAATCCATGTTCCTGAACAGCGGCACCAAGTTTGAACTGCTTCAGATCGGGGCGCAGATCCATACTAAACCCGTGATTAATCTCAAATTCATCATGGGCCTGACCGGTGTACGCCCCCTGGACGGACTTTGATGTCGTATCAAAATGAACAACATTTATGCCAAGGGAGTATGCCTGGAGCAAGGATAGGGAAACCGTACTGACCAATTGTTCCATCGATACCTCGGCAAGCTTATCCAAGGCGTGGCCGTAAGCATCATCATTAAGTTGTTCAACACTGAGTTCAACATCAGCGAATAAACTTGGCAAGTCTTGTTGGGCCCAGAATTGTTCAATCTTCCACAGGGGTTTGCGGCCACAAAGAATGCAAATCACCAAGGTTTCAATGAGCAAACCGGGAGAAATCTTTGAATTAGCTTCTTTCCAGTGAACCATTTGGTTTACCGTCTGAGCGATTTTTGCCGTACGGCACAGGGCCGCAGCGACGGGAACACTTGATGCTCGTATGGTGCGGATATCAGCGAATGAATTCGTCATAATGTTACCTTCATGAAAATTTAGAGATAACATTCGACACGAAATAGCTGAAATCCTTTAAATGGAATAAAATAACTTTTCCCAAAATTTAACTTGCGGAATGTGAGACACAGGCGTGATAGGGAGACTGCCTGAGCAGTTCGCAACCTTACCTGTTCCAGTAGTAGTGATCTTTTCATTCATATTTTTCTTTGGTTCCATTATAGCGGGAGCAACGGCCATGATTGCATTGAGTTTACCACTGGCATTTGCTGCTATTCCAACAGTTGGAGTAGCCTTACTCATTTTCTTAATGAGCTTAAGTTATATTGCAATGCAAATTTCCCCGACACACATATGTTTAGCCATAGTAACAGAAGAGTTTCAAACCTCGATGTTTGATTTAGTAAAAAGTACATTGCCAATACTGGTTATATTTATGATTGCGGCTTCTGTATATAGCTATATATTGTATTTGTTTTAATTGTAGAAGATAATTCATTTTGCTTATTAACTAAAACTCATGGGACTATGACTCCGACTAAAGAAGAACTGAAAAAGTTGAGGCATTTTTTAAGTGGAATCAATCTCTAAAACAGGAGCTTAACTATGATTCATCAGATCCAGTTACAGACCAAGAGCCGGGACGAAATGCTAGACATAACAGTACAAGTTCAGGAAATTCTGTCCCGGGAAAATGTTCAAGACGGACTGGCCGTAGTTTACTCATCCCATACTACTGCTGGGATCACCATCAATGAAAATGCGGACCCGGATGTCCAAAAAGATATCCTGCGGCGGTTTGATAAGATTTACCCTCGAGATGATCCCGAAGACCGGCACCTTGAGGGAAATTCTGCTGCTCACTTGAAAGCAAGCACGGTAGGGGCATCCCAAACTCTCATTATTCATAATGGGAAATTGTTGCTTGGCCGCTGGCAAGGTATCTACTTTTGTGAATTTGACGGTCCCCGTACACGCACTTGTTATGTGAAAATAGTCTAGTGCAAGTTGGGCAGACAGCCGGCCAGGACCTAAGCCGCAAAGTTGTGGGATCCGCCTGGCCGGCAGATTGCCCTTGCTCCGAGGGTCAGGGGCCTCCGCCCGCTCCGAATAGGGTTTCGCCCCTTACCCGGCTGGTCATACCGGTTGGCTTCCGGGTCAAGACGTTAGGTCAGCCGGTAGAGCCTCATGGAAGCGGCTTCAGGGTCTGGGCCCCGCCCTCGGAGTCGGCTTCGTCTCTCAGGCAGCTGGGTAATGCCGCGCCGTCGGTCATGCCGGCCGCGTTTGGTACCGCTCTAGGGTCAAGCTCCGCTTCTCTTATTAAGCCCGGACGTTAACGGGTATTAACTTGGCCGGCGGATGCCGGCCTTTTAAGTAATGGGCGGCTGCCCATTTAACCTTGTATTTTGGAAATGAAACTTTGCAAGTCAAATGTGGCTCACGCGTCAATAACGATCGAGATCCATTTAAGACGAAAAAAGCATAAAGCTTACCAATGAATTAAATGCTGGGACAGACTTGGAGAGACAATCTTTGGGGTCTGTTATTATTACAGTAGATCTCACGCTTTGGCTTTTTTTCACTCATTAGTTGTTAGCTAACTACAAAAGAGGTTAAAATAACGCTATTGACACTGTACTTAACTACAGACTTTATAATGGACATGGATGGTGAACAAGTGGAAGGAATGACAAGAGGTGAACTAGCTAAAAACGCTGGGGTAAATATTGATACAATTAGATATTACGAAAAATTAGGTTTAATCCCGGAACAGTTACGGACAAAATCGGGTTATCGAGTTTTCACTCCGGAAATGGTCGAGCGTATTAGGTTTATAAAACGCTCTCAGGATTTAGGTTTCACTCTTTCGGAAATTAAGAAACTACTTACTATGGCTGAGAGCGGAAGTTATGGTTGTCGGGAAGTTCGTGAATTTACATCCCAAAAGATAAAAGAAATAGAGCAAAAAATACGTGACCTGCAAAACATCAAAAACGTTCTTCAAGATTTATCGAGCAAATGCTGTGACGAATGGGCAATTGAACATTGTCCAATAATCGAAAGCTTACAGGATTAAGAATCTAATATATAGCATGTTTCATACTTGAAAAAGACATATGTCTCTTGACTGCGGAAACAGCACTTGGCCGCAGCAAGGTCAACATGGATAAGATTAAACAGGCTTTGGGAAATGTCAATTACGGTGTTTCAGAAAATATGTGACCATTCATGTAAAGAATAGTCTGTTTCGCCGGGGGTTGTAGGTAATGGAAGGAGTGTTTGCCCCATGATGCTTGAACTATCTGCAAATTCAAAAGTAATACCGGCCTGTCCTGTTTGTAACGGGATAGGGCAGAAAGTACATAAAATAACAGTTGAATATCAGGTGCAATCTGATGTGGAAATTGCAGGAGAACAGTTTTTCCTCTGTAGAACTCCTGATTGTGAGGTCGCCTATTATACTGATGACGGGAACAAAACAATACTTCAAGACCGATTAATCAACAAGATCTGGTTTAAGAATGTCCCGCCCCCGGTTCTCATTTGTTATTGTGCAGGTGTTACTAAGGAGGAAATTCTTTATCATGTGGCTGTAGCTCAGTGCTGCTCTAACCTTGAAGATATTAAGAGGCATACGGGGGCTAACACTGGTTGTGAATGCCTGACAAAAAATCCTGCCGGTGGCTGATGTTCATCGGTAGTGCAATCGGTGATTGCCAAAGGTCTTGAAATGAGAAATACAAACATTCGATAATAGAAGGTGAAACAGGAAGGGGAACATAATGATGCCGCCAACTGCCGGTTCTTTAGTTTGAACAGCTTCGCAAGCTTATTGCAAACCGCCTTCCGTTATTTCCCTATACAGTTCTCTGCTGGCAGCTATTTAATAAATCTTTTTGGCCGAGCTACCTGCATCCTAGGGAATGGGTCGACAGCTTAGACCTAATTGGCTGGACTCTTGCTCAGATTGGACAGTTACTTTCTTACCTTCCATTTACGGAGGAGACAGGAAACGATCAAATGCTTTACTTGGTACTTCTGAAGTAGAGTACTGGAGTAGAACTCCGGTATACCCTTATCAAACTGATTGTGAGCTTGAGCTTGCCATAGAAAAGTTAATTGAATACAGCAGACCAAATGCTGCTATTGATTGCTTAGGCAGGATGTTACATAAAAAGCAACCACTGAACAAGGCCCTAAGTATTAAGGCGCTTCTTTCAGCAGTTACTTCACCGGAGCCTGCGTATTCGAGGGACGTGCATGACATTATTGAAGTAATTAAGGCACTACAAGATGATCCTGATTCCAATTTCGATGAACTATTCCCTATTGAATGGGCTTATCTACCGCTACTTGAACGTTATAACGGCACATATCCAAAATCTTTAGAGAATCGTTTGGCGTCACACTCCGACTTTTTCTGTGAAGTGATTCGTCTGGTCTATAAATCAAGGAAAGAAGAATAAACTGAGAAGGAGCCTAGCGAACAGGAGAAAGCGATTGCTACCAATTCATGGCGACTACTTCATGAATGGAGAACCCCACCAGGATTACAACCTGACGGCTCTTTTTTAGCGGATCAGTTTAATAAATGGCTTACAGAAACCCAACGAATATGTTCTGAATCAGGTCATTTGGAAGTGGCACTTACCCATGTAGGAAATGTCCTCATATATTGTCCACCTGACTCTAATGGTCTATGGATCGATCGAACCGCTGCCGAAGCTCTTAACCGCAAGGATTCAGAAAAAATGCGTTCTGGTTTTCGACTTGGAGTTTTCAACTCTCGTGGTGTACATTGGATAGAGCCGACGGGGAGTCCCGAGAGGGAGCTCACCGCAAAATATAGACAACGGGCTGAGGAGGTTGAAAATGCTGGACAAGCTCGCTGGGATTTTGATACAATAAAGGGAAGATGGAGGACAGTTTTTATGCAAGCTGATGAATTAACAAATGTTAAGCAGTTTATCATCGAACGGCTTAAGTGATCGTAAAGAATTAATATCCCAGGTGCCAATGTCAATGTAACAGTTAATCGGGTAATTGATATTGATCAAGAGTTTTGGGAACTAGCTGAGAGTAGTGAAACCATGACTAGTAGTCTGGATGAGATTGAATATATTGAGGAAAGAACCGGACTTGACACTGGGCTAATCGAATTAGTCTTGTGGCAAAAAACCTGTTATGAAATGGCGCAAGGTCAGTGGGAATACGACGCCGGGTATTGCCTTTCTTGTGGAGCAGGGTCTTTACTTATGAGAGAGATACCTGGAGAAGATTTTGGCGAAAAAATAGTGTGTCCAAGGTGTGGGACAGAAATGATTCTTGGTGATTCGGGACTGGAAAAATACATTGGTTAATGTAGCTTCATTAAATTAATAAAGCTACATTCTTGCCGATGTTAGACAGTATGCTATGCCAACGAAATTAAACGAAATCTTTTATTCAAAGGCAGAGAGGATGTCTTTGCCAAGCGCTGGCAAAATAAAAAGGGCAATTCGGGATATACGCCGGTTTGTAGTAATGAATGGCAGAAAGGACTTTGCCCTAAGCCCAATGGAAAATGCTCCGATTGTATTTATAAAGCCTATGTTGCACTAAGTGACAGTCTGGTGAATGAGCATTTAAGGGGCAAAATAATTGCCGGGATTTACCCGTTGTTGCCGGATGAAACCTGCTGGTTTGTTGCTGCTGATTTTGATGATGAAGAGTGGCAAAAAGATGTCAGAGCGATACGAGAAGTTTGTGAGGAGTTCGGTATTCCTATTGCAGTTGAGCGCTCCCGCTCGGGAAACGGTGCCCATGTTTGGATTTTCTTTGAACAAGCGATTGGAGCCTCTTTGGCCAGAAAGCTTGGTTCGGCAATAATTACTTTCACCATGAGCAGAAGACATGAAATGAATTTTAACTCCTACGACCGCCTTTTCCCTAATCAAGATACCATGCCCAAGGGCGGTCTTGGTAACCTCATCGCCCTCCCTCTTCAGAAGGCAGCGAGAGAGAAAAACAATAGTGTTTTTATTGATGAGAATTTCCAACCTTACGCAGACCAGTGGGGCTTTCTCGTATCGCTTCGAAAGCTTTCCCAAGAAGAAGTCGAGGACTATATTGGCAGGTTGTGCCGTGGTCATGAACTTGGAGTACTGCAAAAGGATGAAGAAGAAGCACCAAAACCTTGGGAAACAGTCAAAGTCCATTTGCAGAAAGAGGATTTCCCCAGAGACACGGAAATAGTCAAAGGCAGTATGCTCTATATATCGAAGTCAGGTTTTAGCGAAAGGGCGCTTAACCAGATTAAAAGGCTGGCAGCATTTAAGAATCCTGAGTTCTACAAAGCTCAAGCCATGCGGATGCCTACCTTTGATAAACCAAGAGTTATTTCTTGTTCAGAAGAGACGGTCGAATACATCTGTTTGCCAAGGGGTTGTGAAGACGCACTAGATAAAATGCTAAAGGACGCCGGTGTTTTAATAAATTGGGTTGATAAAACGAATAAGGGGAAAGTCATTGATGTTGAGTTTAATGGAATTCTTAGGGATGAGCAGCCGATAGCTGTACGTTTGATGCTTAATCACACGAATGGGGTACTGTGTGGTACAACGGCTTTCGGCAAGACTGTTGTGGCAATCAATCTAATTGCTGAGCGAAAAACTAACACGTTGATACTGGTGGACAAGGTCAGCCTTGTTTCACAGTGGAAGGAACGACTTGAGGAGTTTCTTTTCATCAATGAGGTCATTCCGAAATGTGAGAAGAAAACGCGCAGACGGAAAGAACAGTCAAGTGTAATTGGACAGATCGGAGGCGGAAAGGACAGTTTAGGCGGGATCGTTGATATTGCGGTCATGCAATCTTTGTACAGACAAGGTGAAGTAAAAGAGTGCGTAAAAAAATATGGGATGGTCATCGTTGACGAATGCCATCATGTGTCTGCGGTTAGTTTTGAACAAGTATTGAAACAAACTTCTGCCAAATATGTATACGGTCTGACGGCGACGCCGACCCGTAAGGACGGACACCATCCAATTATTTTCATGCAGTGCGGTCCGATCCGGTATCGGGATGATGCCTTAAAGCAAGCCAAACGGCGGCCATTTGAACACTATATCGTTCCCCGCTTTACCTCATTTAGGGTTCCTTTGGATAAAGCAGAAAAAGAAATTACTATCCAAGAGTTGTATGCAGAAATTGTGGTTAATGAAATGCGAAATCAGCAGATTATTGAGGACATCATCAAATGCCATGAAAACGGCCGGAACTGCATTGTTTTAACCGAACAAACTGCCCATGTAGAGCGGATTGCCAAGGAATTAAGTAAAACTATTCCGAACGTCACTTCACTTACCGGGGGCATGGGAGCAAAACAAACGAGAGAAATGAGGGAAAGGATTACTAACACTCTGACAGATAAGCCTTTGATATTGGTGGCAACTGGAAAGTATATCGGGGAGGGTTTTGATGAACCGAGGCTTGATACGCTGTTCTTGGCTATGCCAATATCTTGGAAAGGTACTCTGCAGCAGTATGCCGGCAGGCTCCACCGTTTATGTGAAGGCAAAAGTGAAGTGCAGATTTATGATTATGTAGATATTAATGTCAGAATGCTGGAGAAGATGTACCACAAGCGCCTGTCAGGTTACGCTTCAATAGGATATAAGGCAAAAGGAGAAAGCATTGGGCCCAACCCCATCGACATAATCTTCGATAAGCAGAGCTTCTTACCGGTATACAGCAATGACATTATCAGCGCGGAAAAGGAAATTGTCATAGTTAGCCCTTTCATAACCAAAAAGAGGGTTCTAAATATGCTGGAATATTTGCGGGCTGCAGTTGAGAAAAAGGTTAAGGTGGTTGTTGTCACCAGACCTAAGGAAGATTTCAAGGGCAAGAACCCTGCGGGCTTGGTCGAAGCCCTGGGACTTTTACAGAATGAAAAGATTACTCTTGTTTTCCGTTCCAACATCCATCAAAAGTTTGCGGTTATGGATCAAAAACTGGTATGGTACGGAAGCATTAATCTGTTGAGCTTTGGCAGTTCTGAAGAGAGCATAATGCGGCTTGAGAGCCCAAATATTGCACATGAGCTAATGAAAAGTATCTATAATTAGAGATAATTACACCTGAGATTATCGTTGAAGGGGAAGGCGATGGTGATGAAAATGAAGGAATCTGAAGCAATGAAGGAGATTCGTAAGATAAGGGAACGGCATTATGAAGAAACCAGGTATGACCAGATCTGAATATATCAGGAATATAAAAGAACGGGCAGCGCGATCTCAACTTAAAGTTATGAGTTCAAAAAAGTTCGGATTCTAAAGGGCATTCTGCAACCGAAATCTAAGCCGTCCTGGTGCCGGATAACCTCGGGTCTAAGTGTAATGCAATTTGTAATGCAATGAGCAAAATGTAATGCAAAAAAAGATGGTAATATATAAAAAAGAGTGTTCCACCCCGAACAAAGGAGAACACTAGAAGGGCGCATAATTAAAGTGTCTTAATGCAAATTGAGAACATATGTTCGAGAAATTAAACACCTTGGGGTGGTAGAGGCCGCACGTTCAAGTCGTGTCGCTCCGACCAGTATTCATGCGAGTTTCAGTGGTAAAAATTGGGCAGACTAAATATATATGCCCAATAAATGCCCAACAAGCTATCCAAATAAAGAACTCGATAAAGGACTTGCCCTAGACTAGGCGGGTTCTTTTTGCTTATGATGGACTTCAATATGGAAAAAATCTTATTGAAGTTCTCACATCAGCGATGTTACCTCTATTGACAGGGTTTTTAACGCGATTTCTTGCTGAGTTCTCTACTTTCAATATTACTTATCATGTAATATAATGTTACATAATAAGTAATATTGGAGATGGTGACATGCCCGGCAAATTATTTCCTTTAGGCGGCCCCGTATCGGAGAAAGACATTGTGGATCGCGGAGATTTTCTGGTTTCCCTCGAAACACGTTTATCTGAAGGGCAAAGTATTATGTTGGCTGGTCCGAGGAGGATCGGAAAAACATCTCTTGCGCTAGAGGTCTTGAGACGACTAAAGAACAAGGGTTATTACACCGCTTTTGTTGACCTGTTCCGTTACAACACTAAAAAGGAATTAGCCCTGGGCATTATTAATGCTTGTTACGAAAATCGCAGCGGTATAAGTAAGACGACAACCGCCTTGAAAGATGGCCTAAAGAAAATTACAGGAGCGGCAAAGTTAACCGCTAAGGTACAAGATTTGGAAATCGCATTAGGCTTACCCTCAGAAAACAGAAGTGATGATGAACTACTCAACTACGCGCTACAGTTACCTGACGTTCTGGCTAAAAAGGATAACAAGCATACTGTGCTTGTGTTTGATGAATTCCAAGAAGCCATCCGTATTGCTGGTGAAGATACGCTCAAGGTTATGCGCTCCTATTTTCAAACCCAGCAGGACGTTGCCTATATTTTTCTCGGATCAAAAAAAGGCATGATGAACACTATTTTTGGCGATAAACGACAGGCTTTTTACAGGTTTGCTACAATATTACCGATTCCACCTGTTTCGGCTGGTGCCTGGGAAAAATACATTTCCCGGAAGTTCGTTGAGAAGAAAATATCGGTTAATGACGGAGCGATATCCGAGATCCTTGCAAGAAGTGGCGGGCATCCACAAGACACTATGCTTTTGTGTTCGGAAATCCATTATGCATTACTGGAAGCAGGCGAAGAAAGGCTGACCCTTGATTTCGTACTGTTTGGTTACGCCAGGGCCTTAGCAACCTTATCACCGGTCTTTGATGAACTTTTAGATGATCTGGGGAAAATGACACATACTCGGAATGTTATGATTGCCTTAGCTAAGGGCAAACGTATTTACTCAGGCCAGAGCAGTAATCCCAACGAAATAAAACGAGCTGTTGATACATTGCTTGCTAAGGCTATTATCGAAAAGTCCAGTCGTGGAAGTTATTATTTTGTGGAGTCGATGCTGAAAGACTATTTGGTCCGTACGATTGAAGTCTATTGAGTAGGATTCAAAGGATCCCTATTCAGGAAAACCCTGCCCTCGTTGAAGCTCTTCTACAGGTCCAACTGAACCATGAAATACCCCCGAAGCTTTTCAAAGCCGTCGCTGAACTATTAGCCTTCGTATGGCGACTTGATGAAGAAACCAAAAAGAGGTCGAGTCATGGCTGACAAAGCAAAATATTGAACGACACACGTTGCTATGCGCAAGTATCCCAAGGAATGGAAGGAGCTTAAAGATCACTGGAAAGATAAATTTTCCCAGGTAGAAGTAGAAGTAAAAGTTAATTCCAAGATTGTACGCGTGGGCCACAGCAAATAGTGGTGATTTCTGGAGTCACTCTTCTTAAAATTCTCATACATTATTAATAAGAATTATTAAGGAGCATACTTGGATGATTATAAAGAAGAAAGAAAAAGTAATGGAAAATAAGGATATGAATGATTTTGCTGCTGCTTTAGGCAATTTTGGGTTGGCACATGCAGAACTCGTTGCTTTTCAAGTAAATTTGAAAGTATCAGAAGTTGGAGCCAAAAGCTGCGGAGCTTGCTGCGATTGCAGAGGAAATGTCAGCAACCCCTGAAGAAGTAGCAACTTCGTCCCAAGAAATTAACTTTGCCATGAGGGATTTGACGGAAAATGCAACTGGTAATACCAAAACGGTGGAAGAGTTGAACGAGCCGATCAATATGATCAACGTTTTTTTGCAGAAAGCTGCTGCAGTCAATTTAGACGACTTAAAGCATGAAATTCACGCGATCGATGGCATCAGCAAAAACGTCGGGTCGATTGCCGACTAAACAAATTGTTATATAGTTTTCATGGTTACATTTAACTGTTTAGGGCAATTATTGTAGACTTTAGTTTAATTTTAGGCTAAAATGATTCAAATGCTAAGAGCCAATAATCAAGGTTGCCAGTCTGTTGTCATTAATGCCAAACTCCGCTGGACTTTTTAATTTGCCTTTCGGAATGGTCTGACGTCAATAGGGGGGGTAGCGATGAAGAAAAAGGTTAATTTTGTGGAAAGGGCGAAATCTAACGTCTTACCGTTAAATGTCCAAGGCAGTGGACAGTTGTCTGAAATTACTGAATACTTGGTTGACGACATACTTTCAGAGAACTTCGAGCTTCGGCAGGTTTTGGAATCTTTAACGAAGGCTCTTTTGTTAGATTTTGCTGGAATATGGTGGCTTTCTTCCGATAATAAAATTGAGCTTCTGGAATTCGCTGGTTCGCAGATCCCTGGGCCAGAAGCTGAAGAATGGAATTGTAACGGACGGGAATCAGGTATAGTTAATTTGCTATCTTGTCTGAATTCTTCAGGTTTGACGAATCCGGAGGTTTATTCCCTATTTGACTCTCAAAAGGTCGTCCAGGGATGGTTAATAGTGGGAAGCAAAAGTTCTCGTTTAGCCCCTGAAATTAATAAGCAAATTATTGCGAATTTAACGAAATTTCTCATAATTTCAATTCATAAGAAGCAACATGTTAAACACAGAGAGCGGATTAAAAGTGTCTTAAAGAATATACGATTGCTGTCGTGTAGTGATATTTTGATATTAGCTGATGAGGACTTAATGAGGAAATGCCTAGAAATTATGATTTCTTCAGGCCTATTTGAAGACGCTGAGGTTCTCTTAAAACGGGAGGGAGCTTATACCTATGTTAGTTTAACTAGGATCTGTTCATACGAATCCAGTAATAGTCTAACTACACAGCAATATGAATTTATTCGCAATGCCGAGGAGGGAGGAGAGGTTTATTTTAGTCGGGAAAGTTCCGGTAACGCGAAAGACAATCAAGTTTGTTCAATCCCTATTTACGGATTAAAAAATATACTTCTGGGACTCGTCAATTTATATTGCTATTCGGAACAGTTCTCCATGTTTAAGCATAGTCAAATTTCGGGTCTTCAAAGTATTGCATGGCTCTTAGGTCAACTTCTGGAGTGGTCGGAAATTCGTCGTCAAAAAGAAGATATTCGAAAAAAGCTAATGTCTCTCCAATTTGCTCTCCAAAAAATTTCTGCGAATTTAGAGCTATCACAGGTTCTTAGTGATATCGTTAATCTAGCTGCGCAAACGCTTTCAGCTAAACTTGCTTGGATAAGCTTGGTCAGAAAAGAGACTGCATTTTTAAGACCGGATGCGTTCGTTGGTTTGGATACCGAGTATGTGAATAAGATACAGGTAACTATTGATGATTCGGTGACTAGCAAAGGCCCATCTGGAAAAGCAATAAAAACAAAACAACCACATTTAATACGTGATACCCAGTTGGATCCGGATTTCGGCCCTTGGCGTGAGCAAACTGGGCAATATGGCTATCGTTCAATTGTTGCAGTGCCGATCCTATTTGACAATAAGGCCTTAGGGATGATTGCCGTTTATTCTTCTGAGGTCGATGCCTTTTCTTCGGAAGATATAGAAATATTGCAGGCCTTTGCCGATTTTTCCGCAGTGGCTATTAACAATGCATGTTTGATTGATGAACTCCAGCAAAGGTTGAAAAAGGAACAGGAAATGTGCCGAGTCGCAGAAAACCATACCATTCTGCTCGAAGGTTCTGTAAATGTTTTCCGCGAACTCTCACGCTTGCTTTTAGAAGGTCAAACAATTGAGGATATGATTAGGGCCTTGGCCAGGTTGGTCGGCAATCCAGTCCGCGTGGAAGACCGTAGGAAAGTAGTATATTGGGAAAGTGATTTTTCGGCAGATTTTCCTGCAATGGAGCAAATTCTAAAGCATCCGGCCTTAGCACGGGAAAGAAAAAGCCTCTGCAAAATACTTGAACCAGTATATCTCCAAGCTAATCCAAGCCGGGGATATCCTTTTGATCAGTTGGTAGCCCCAATTGTTCTTGGACAAGAAGTGTGGGGCTATATTTCAATTGTTTCAACAACTAATGTTATTAATAAGTTTGGCTTTATGGTAATAGATAAAGCCGCAACGGTCCTGGGGATGGCGTTGCTCAAAGAGAAGACGGCATTGGAAATCCACGACCAACTTGGAAAGGGTTTTCTACAAGATTTTATTGACGGCAAAAAAAATGAGGACGAAATGCTGCGTGAAGCCGGTTATTTTAATTATGATTTAATCAGATCCAGTTATGTTATGGTTGTCGATGTAGGGGCATTGGGGGAAGGATTGGTCTCAGGGCAGAGCTTATTGCGGCTAAAAACCCTCGAATCCCTCCGTACCTATCTCAAAAGCTCTTTCGAATTTTCCCTTGTAGTAGCGAATGACCGTTTTGCTTTAATACTGATTGATAAACTGCTCATTAATCAGGACTACGCCCTGTTGAACAAACATATCAAGCGTATCAAGCAAATTCTTACGAATTATCTACCTGACAAAAAGACTGACTTTTTTACCATAATTTCAGCAGGTCTAGCCTCTGGAGTAAAGGAAATAAGGACAGTCTTTCTGGAAGCTGCGCAACATATTGAACTTGCCAGGCTACTGAATAGGCGGGGGCAAGCTTTTACCTTTGAAGAGTTGGAAGTGTACGCTTTGATTTATAAGACTTACCAAAAGGAGGGAATCGAGTGGTTGAGTCAATTTGTGACCAAACATATTGGAAACCTTTTATTAAAAGATCGGCATGGTGTAATGCTTGATACCTTGAAAGAATTTATTAACCTGGGAAAACATGTTGACCAAACTGCTAAAAAGCTTTTCACTCATCCAAACACAATCAGCTATCGGATTAAAAAAATTGAAGATATACTTAAAATTTCACTAGACAACTCGGAACAAGTGCAAAAAGTAATTTTGGCCCTGAAAGGGCATGAGCTACTCAAGGGTTTAATTGGCAGACAGAGTCCCTAGAACCAACTGACTAGATCCTTTGAAACTAATGGAATTGCACCTTTTGCTGCACTCGGACCATTTTTTCGAACTACAGGCGACAAACTTAAATCTCTCTCTATACGGGGCTGACGATAATTCAGATTGGTAATTTGTGGCTTAGCCACAAATTTTTTTCGCTTTTTATAAGTGATAATTGGTTTTTGTCCTAGTGTTTTAGCTGAGTTTATTTGGTATATTCAAAATAGTTAAAAAATAGTTGAAGGAGGATGGCGTCTATGAGTATTGATCTAGTAGTGAGAAACGGCAAGCTGGTTTATCCCTGGGGAATCGTAGAAGGTGATATTGCCGTTAACGATGGGAAAATTGTAGCAATCGTAGATAAGGGTGGTTCGGTTGATGCTAAGGAAGCCGTTAACGCCAACGGGTTGTACGTACTTCCGGGGTTAATCGATACCCACGTACATATTGGTTGGCCGGATTGGCCCTTCGAAGAGGATTTGGGACCGACGACCAAGGCCGCAGCAGCCGGCGGAGTGACTACAGTACTGAACTATGTGATGGCTCCTGAAAGTTTAATCGCAGGAATACAAGAGCAGAAACACAAGTTTGAACAAGGTTCCTATGTAGACGGTTCTTTCCACGGTATGATTTTTTCCGAGAAAAATATTGAAGAAATTCCCGAAGCAGCTAAAATAGGCGTTCGCTCTTTTAAATTCTTTTTACCTTACCGGGGTTCGGAGGCTGTACCACCGGCCGTTGGAATCGATGATGGAATTATTTACACGGGATTTAAGAAGATAGCAGAGTTAAATCCAAAGGGTCGCGCTCTTTGCCACTGTGAAAATATTGAGGTCTTTTTCAAACTTAAAGATGAGTTTCTCAAACAAGAAAATGAAGACATTGACTGGCATGATACACGACCAAATTTCTCAGAAGTGGAATCAATTCGACGTGTGGCGTTTTTTGCGAAGGAGACTGGTTGTCCGGTTTATATCGTCCATATGAGCGCTAAGGAAGGACCAGAGGAAATAAGGCGTGCGAGGGCTGAAGGAGTTGATATTACTGGAGAAACATGCCCCCAATATTTAACCCTTACTAAACGGGCCGATCGTATTCTGGGTAAAGTAAATCCGCCTTTAAGAGATACGGAGGACAATGAATCTCTTTGGCAAGGACTAAGGGATGGAACCCTCAGTTGTCTAGGCTCGGATCATGCTCCATGTGCTAAAAAACATAAAACGGAATTCTGGTCTGCAGTGGTGGGCTTTGCCGGGGTTCAAACCATGTTGCCGGCTGTGCTTTCTGAAGGAGTTAACAAAGGCAGGCTAACACTAGAAAAATTAGCTGAAATCACTCTCAACAATGCGCGAGTTTTTGGTCTTCATCCTCGTAAAGGCGTTCTCTCAGTCGGTGCCGATGCTGACCTCGCGATTGTTGATTTGAACAAGACAGTTAAAGTTAAAGCGGAAAATCTTTACCACATCTCAGATTTCACTCCGTTTGAAGGCATGTCCCTCAAGGGGAGCCCGGTACTCACAATGGTACGCGGTCAGGTGGTTGCTAAAGACGGCAAAATTGTTGGTAGCCCTGCTGGGAAGTTCATACCGGCTTACCAACAGGAACTAGGCTGATAAGGAGCGGTTTAACGTGTTGGTAGCAGTTGCGCAAATCGATATCGCCTTTAAGGACAAACGGTCAAATTTAGCGAAGTGCTTGAGCTATTTGCGACTAGCGGCTCACCATGGGGCAAAAATCGTCGTGTTTCCCGAATGCACCTTAACAGGGTACTGTTTTTCAAGTTACGAGGAAGCTTTATCAGTATCCGAAGAAGTTCCCGGTGAGAGTTCGCAGCGTTTGATTGAAGCATGCCGCGACCACAGAATTTCGGCTGTAGTAGGCTTATTGGAACGGAGCAAAGATAAAATCTATAATACTTCCCTGTTAATTACACCTGAAGGTTTGGTGGGCAAATATCGAAAAACTCACCTTCTTTGCTTAGGCGTTGACCGGTATACCTCCTCCGGCAATGATTTGCCGGTGTTTGAAACGCCGTTGGGAAGAATGGGGATGTTAATTTGCTATGACCAGCGTTTTCCGGAACCGGCCCGCGCGTTAGCACTGCAAGGAGCCCAGGTTATTCTGAATCCGATGAATTTGCCTACCGGTGCAGAAGCGTATCCAAACCACCTATTTCAATCGCGGGCCTGTGAAAACAGGGCTTTCATTGTAGCAGCCAACAGGGTTGGAGTTGAAAACGGGGTGCGCTTCATCGGACGCAGCCAAATCATAAATATCTTTGGCCAGGTTTTAGCGGAAGGAGATAACGTCGCGGAAAACCTGATTACAGCTGAAATTATACCTTCACAAGCAGACGAAAAGCACGTGATAAACCGGCCAGGAGAATATGAGTTTGATATTGTTGCCGATCGGCGGCCTGAACTGTACAAAGTGATTACGAAGAAAAAATAGTTATTCAAGGGGGTTTAAAGACGATGACCATGTATTATTACGAGCCAAAAACTTTCCAAGAGGCTTGTGACCTTCTCAACAAACATCAGGATGACGCAAAACTGATAGCCGGCGGTCAGAGCCTGATGGTTCTGCTTCGCCAAAAGGTTGTGGTTCCTGGGCATTTGGTCAATTTGAAAAGCATAAAGGAAGGAGCTTACATTAAAGAGGAAGGGGGAGAGTTAAAAATTGGGGCTCTAACGACTCACCGCCAGATAGAAACCTCGCCTCTGGTCCGCGAAAAGCTACCCGTGCTAGCGGAGGTATTCACAGGAATTGGTTCGGTACAGGTGCGAAATTGGGGCACCATCGGAGGTAACCTGGCGCATTCTGATCCGGCTGGGGATTTAGCTCCCTTATTAATAGCCCTTGGTGCCAAAGTCCGGGTAATCAGCCAGAGCCATTCGGCTGAGATGCCTTTAGAAACCTTTATTACGGGTTACTTGGAGACAAAATTGACAGTCAGCGAAATGTTACAAGAGATTGTAGTTCCTTTACCAAGTGTAAAGGCCGGCATGGCTTATGAAAAGGAGGCAGTAAGGGCAGGGGATATGGCCCTCGCTTCAGCTGCAGCTCTAATTGAAATGGGCTCCCAAGGCATTACTCGGGCAGTAGTAGTTGTCGCAGCCGTAGGTGAGATGCCGATACGTCTGAATACCCTTGAAAAAGAGTTGCAAGGGCAAGGAGGCAAAGGAGATCTAGAAATCGACCCTCACTTCGATCAATCAATTATCCGGTTGGATCCTTATGTATCCAAAGAATATAAATATGAAATTGCTAGGATAAAATTACGCAATGTTATTCAAACGGCGTTTCGTCGTGCCAAGCAAGCCTAGAAAAGGAGGGAAAACAAAATGAAATACCCCTTAAAATTACACGTAAACCAAAAATCATACAATCTTGAGGTTTCTCCTTCGGAAAGCCTGAGGGATGTACTCAGAGAGGAATTAGGACTGACTGGGACCAAGGTGGGATGCTCTACAGGAAACTGCGGGGCCTGTACCGTGGTAATGGACGGGATGTCTGTAAAGTCCTGCCTAGTACTAGCCCTGCAAGCGGAGGGAAAAGAAATTTTAACAGTGGAGGGTTTGAGCAACAACGGAGAATTGCACCCTTTGCAGGAATCATTTATCGATAAGCATGCGGTTCAATGCGGTTATTGTACGCCCGGCATGTTAATGTCGGCCAAAGCGCTCCTGGATCAAAATCCAAATCCTACAGAAGAAGAAGTACGCGATGGGCTGCATGGCAATATCTGTCGTTGCACGGGCTATGTAAAAATTGTCGAGGCGGTCTTGGATGCAGCAGAAAGGATCGGACAGTAAATCGTTCGAAAGGAGTAAAAGAAAAATGAGTGACTTAAATGTCGTTGGAAAGAGTGTTAAAAGGTCCGATGCTCTGGAAAAGGTTACGGGCAAAGCCATGTTCGTGTATGACATGTTTTTACCTGACATGCTTTGGGCCAAAGTCTTGAGAAGCCCTTATCCTCATGCCAAAATCATCAAAATTGATACCACCGAAGCGGAAAAATTACCTGGTGTGGTTGGGATCCTGACGGCGGCTGACCTGCCTAAAACAAATCATGGAGCAGGCCTGATCGATGAGCCCACCATGGCCATTGACAGGGTTCGCTTCGTGGGGGAACCCGTGGTGGCGGTTGCTGCGGAATCTGAGGACATTGCTGAGGAGGCCTTAACATTAATAGATGTTCAGTATGAAGAAGTCCCTGCCGTCTTTGATCCTGAGATTGCAATGCAAACCAATCCCCCAGCCATTGTTCATCCTGATTTGCGCAGTTATAGTTTTTCTCCCGTCGTCCCTCCCGCTTTTGATGATGACAAACCCAATGTATACAACCACTACAAAATACGCCATGGGAACCTTGAGGTCGGTTTTCTGCAAGCCGATGTGATTATTGAAAATCGCTTCACGACTGCCATGATCCAACACTGCCAAATGGAACCGCATGTTGCAGTGGCTAGGGCCGAATTAAATGGAGATGTTACGGTATGGACTTCCGCCCAAACCATATATGGTATCAAGCAGATGCTTTGTGATGCATTACAAATGAGTTCTTCCAAGGTACGGGTCATCGTTCCCTATGTAGGTGGAGGATATGGCGGGAAAGTCGAGATTAAGACCGAAGCTATTGCCGTCGGCCTAGCCATAAAAACCCGCAGGCCGGTGCGGTTTGCCTTTACTCGTGAGGAAGTGTTTACTTCTGCTACGGTTCGCCATCCTTCCGTTGTTTATGTTAAGGACGGAGTGAAAAAAGATGGAACCCTCATTGCCCGGGAAGTAAAGATTATCCTCAACGGAGGCGCGTATTCCGAATACGGGTATCTTACGGTCCGCAATGCCTCTTTCGGGGCGGTGGGAACGTATAAGGTTCCAAATTTCAAACTGGATTCTTACGGAGTTTATACTAATCTTCCGATTGGAGGTGCCTTCAGAGGCTTTGGCTCCAACCAGGTTTGCTGGGCTATCGAATGCCAAATGGATCGTATTGCAGATCAACTAAAAATTGACCCCGTTGAGCTTAGACGTAAGAACCTTCTTTCCGAGGGGGACATCAATGTCAGTGGGGAAACCACTCACAGCTATGGCACCAAAGAATGTTTAGAGAAGGTAGTCGAAGAAATTGGTTACAACCAAACAAAATCAAAGAGTTCAGGACCATGGAAACGTGGGCGCGGGATTGGGCTTGCCAATAAATACAGCATTGCTCCGACCGCATCGTGTGCAATTATCAAATTACACGATGATGGTTTTGTAGAGCTCAGAACCAGTGCTGACGAAATGGGACAGGGTTCACGAACGGTTTTGGCACAGATCGCAGCGGAAGAGTTTAATGTTGGCTTTGATAAAGTCAAGGTCGTAGCTGGTGATACCCTGATTACACCTTATGACCAGGGCTCCATTTCAAGCCGTACCACTTATAATACCGGTAATGCTGTACGTTTAGCATGTAAGGATGCCAAGAGACAACTGTTTGAACAGGCTTCCAAAAAGCTAGAAGCTTCGCCTGAAGAACTCGAAACCGCTAACGGAAGGATCTATGTCAAAAGATCGTCCGACCGGTCAATAGCTTTCAGTGACCTGTTTATTCCAACGATGTTCGCTTCTGGAAAGGTTCTGAAGGAAGGCGGTGAACTTTTAGGCAAAGCTACTTGGTATCAGTATGCCTCTCCCGAAGATCCTCAAACCGGGCAGGGAACAAGAGTTGTAGCCTTTTACATCCACGGGGCAACCGGAGTGGAAGTCGAAGTGAATGAAGAAACGGGTGAGGTGCGTGTTGTTAGGGCTTGCAGTGCGTATGACATGGGCAAAGCCATCAACCCCAAATTATGCGAGCAACAAATGGATGGTGGAATCGGGATGGCTATTGGCAGCGCTCTTTACGAAGAGATGGCACTTGACAATGGTGCGGTATTGAATCCGAATTATATGGACTATAAAATTCCAACCACGAGGGAAATACCTGGGCCATCAAATATTAAAACTTTTATCGTTGAAGCTAATCACAATGAGGGACCTTTCGGAGCAAAAGGAATCGGTGAAGGCGTTATGATTTCTGTCGGTCCTGCAATTGAGGCAGCAATTTATGATGCTGTTGGGATTCGCCTTGGTGAAATGCCGATGACTAGGGAACGAGTATTTCAGGCTTTGGCGAGAAAAGAATAGGAGGTACCATTATGAAAATTTCGACCAGGTTTCAAACTCCCGTTGCTATACTTGGAGTATGGGAAGTCATTTTTGATCCGTATAACATTGGTAAGACAATTCCTGGCTGTGAAGAAGTGGAAGTGAGAGATGACAACACGTATCTGAGTAGGGTAACTGTTAAGGTTGCATACCTTAAGGCCCGGTTCAAATTGATTAGCAAGATTGTGGAGCAAGAAGCGCCTTTTCGTATAGTGACTTACACAACGGGCGAGGGGGTTGGTCTTTTAAGTAATGTCAGTCAAACCACGACTCTCGAACTAAACTCTTTGAGTGACGGCTCCACGGAAGTTGCTATCGACTCGGAATTGAGCGTTACCGGAACCCTAGCAAATTTGGGCGCACGGATTATGCGGGCTAAAGTGGAGGGCATGGCAGAAGAATGGAGTCTAAGCATGAAAAAGCTTATTGAAGACATTAATCAACCGCTGGAAAAAATTAGCGGTTAAGAGAAAAATCAATTTATCAACTCTTTAGATGGGGTGCCAGGCGTTGTCAAAACTGAGCTCGCGTGGGCAATTGCCAACGCCTTAATTACAAAAAGTAATACGAGCACGGTGCATGAATGAATAGCCGCGAGATATAGGAGAGAAGGAAAAAGATTAGTGTATTTTTCAGAATATTCTTGGAATGAGTTCAGAGATAGGTAACTCGCGGACACTTTATAACAGTAGTCTTCAAGCTACACAAAATGCTTTACGAGGAGGGGTAATAATGAATGAGAGTACAGGGGCGATAATTTTTCAGATCGGTCTGGCCATATTTCTGTTTGTAGTACTTACTGTGGCAGTCAGTTTTGTCGTTTCTAAAATGCGAGTTGTTAAGGATATCGAAAGTTACTTGGTTTCCGGAAGAATGTTACCATGGCCTTTAACTACAGCAATTTTAGTCTCGGCCTGGATTTTTACTTCGTCAACCATGGGTGCAGCCGAGTCTAGTCTAAGTTTTGGTGCCAGTGGTTTATGGATGTACTCCATGTATGGTTTATCTTTGTTTTTTGTCGGCTTAATCATTCCCCGCTTTAAAAAGATAAGTGACAGACTGCAAATTGACAGCCTTACGGATTTTATTAAACACCGTTTCAACGATAAGAATTATGGGCTTTTTCTTCTGATTATTTGGATGGGATCGTACCTAACACTTTTATTTAATGTTAGTGGAGCTGGGTTTGTGATTAGCGCCCTAAGCCGCGGGGTGGTCCCATACTGGGTAGGACCTACGGCATTAGGCCTAATTACCATAGTTTATTTAGTAAGGGGAGGCCTGTGGACCACAGCTTTAGCTTCGTGGATATTTGCCCTTATAGCTAGTATAGGCGTTGTGGCAAATGTTCCGTATATTGTTAGCGGAGCGGGCGGAACTTCTGCAATTCTTCAATATGCCAATGTGGCTGCGCAGAATTTGGCAAAGCCGGAAGTATTAAGTCTCTGGAATCCCGAAGCGGCAAAAGTATTCCTTTTAGCGACCTTGCTCTACGGGTTTTCCGGTTGGGCCGTGCAAGAATGGTACCAACCGGGGATTGCCAGCAAACCCAAAAAACTCAGAAGAGGTTATATGTTTGCCTTTGTTTGGGTTATCTTGATCACTTCCTTGTCGGGAGCCATGGGTTTTGTTGGCTTTGCGTTAGTAAATTCCGGGCACATAGCCGCACCGGCTAATAGCAGTGAAATTTATCCTTATTTAACAGTGCTGTATTCACCGAAAATCGTTCAGTTTTTGATGATGTTCATGGTTTTCGCTGCTGGCAGTGGAACAGTTGCAGTCACAACAATGGCTCAATCGACTATGCTGAAGGGAGCCTACGAGTTCTGGTGTGAACGTCGAAAGACAAAAGCTGCTAATGACCAGACCGTATTGCTCAGATTAAAGTACTACATCGTGGGAGCAATTTTAATTGCCATTATTTTCAGTGCGGTTGTTAAACCTTCGGTATTGTTCATGGTGCTTCTGGCGTGCGCAGTATATGCGCCATTAGGAATACCAATGTTGCTTACAATCTTCTGGAAAGGTGTTAACAGGCAAGGCTTGTTTTGGGCTATCTTACTCGGCGAAATAGTGACGATATATCTATTCTTTGCCAACTCACCCGGGATAGCTACACTTGTAGGAACTATCATCGGTACTGCAATTACGGTTTTATGGTCTTTAGTTGCACCGACCAAGCCTGAACAAATGGAATTGTTCGGAGATCAGCATATCCCGGCCTAGCTATTGACCAATCGGGCAAGTCCGACAGAGAGGAGGGTTAGTGTATGTTAACTAACGGATTATTCAGTTTCTGGATTTGGGCGAGCTTTGCAGGGGTGATTGCACTCATGATTTGGAGTATAGTTCACGTTGCGGTTTCGCTAGCCATAATGAAGCCAACAAATTAATTAGACTGACCCAACAATTACCTCATTGATGAGCGACATTTAGAGGAGGAAACCAGTCGCTGAATTAAAATGCATTTTGATGTTAGGAGAGAAGTAAGATGAATACAGCAAAAATCTGGCAACCGATTCAGGTTGGCACGATGGTCTTGAGGAATAGGATGGTCATGCCTCCTATGAGCACTAGATTATCCAATACCGATGGCTCTGTTAATGCACGATTATTAAAGTATTACGAAACTAGGGCCAAAGGTGGGGTCGGGGCAATAATTGTAGAGTATAGCTATATTGACGAAGAAGCCAGTAAAGCAGCCGTTTGTCAGCTTGGGGTATATAATGACAATTTATTGCCTGGGTTAAGTGAGCTCGCCGAAATAATTAAGTTTCATGGTGCGAAAGCATTAATGCAGCTATGTCATGGAGGCGGTCAATCTCCTTCATACCTTATTAAGCAAGCTCCTCTGGCCCCCTCTGTTATTCCAGCGAAATCTGGCGAAATCCCCAAGCAGTTAACCATCGAAGAAATCTTAAAGATAGTTAACTCTTTTGGAGAAGCTGCCTTACGTGTCAAGAACGCAGGTTTTGACGGCGTAGAGATACATGGAGCTCACGGTTACTTGATTAATCAGTTTCTCTCTCCACGATTTAACAAGAGGAATGACGCGTATGGACCTAATTTTGCCGCTAGGGTAAGATTCCCGCTGGAGATTGTAAAAGAGATCAGAAAGAGAGTTGGCAAAAAATTCACCATCGGTTTCCGGCTTAATGTTGACGACTTCCTAATTGATGGAATTACCTTGGAGGAGAGCAAACAATTCGTTAAAATGCTTGAAGATGTAGGGATTGATTACATCCATGCTTCAGGAGGCACCTATGAATCCCACCAGTACATGATCTCGCCTTCCTATCTAAAACGTGGCCACTTAGCCTATTTAGCCAGGGAAATGAAGCAGGTTGTCAGCATTCCAGTGATTTCAGTGGGGGGCATTAACCACGAAGTTGGGCCTAAAATAATTGAAAATGAAGATGCGGACTTAGTAGCTATGGGCAGGGCCCTTGTTGCTGATCCAGATTTGCCAAATAAACTAAGAGAAGGAAGAAACGAGGAAGTTCGCCCTTGCATTAGATGTAATGACGGCTGCATCGGACGCTTCTTCCAGGGCAAAACCATGCGTTGTGCTACCAATCCAGCAACAGGTAGAGAGGCCAGTTTCTCACTGCGGCCTATCAGCGAAAGCAAGCAGATAGTGATTGTTGGTGCTGGGGTTGCTGGGATGGAATTTGCCAGAATCGCCAAACAAAAGGGACATAAGGTCACAATTGTTGAGAAGAACCGTAAGGTAGGGGGAAATGCCGCTGTTGCAGCCATCCCTGAGTTTAAACAGGATGTAAAAAACTTGATTGCATGGTACAAGCACCAAATGGACTCTTTAAACATCGACCTAAGGCTCTCGCAGGAGGCTAGCCTTGGAGACATTCAGAGGTTGGAGCCCGATGTTTTAGTAGTTGCTGCCGGCTCAGAACACCTCGTGCCGAAGATTCAAAATATAGACGATAAAAGGGTGTGTACGGCGTCAGAGGTTCTAACGGGAAAAGCGAAGGTCAAAGGGAAGGTGGCGATCATAGGTGGTGGCCTGGTTGGAATCGAAACGGCACTGTACTTAGCACATGAAAAAGCCAGTTCAGTTCAAAATATTACGGTTTTAGAGATGTTGGAAGAGGTAGCCTATGACGTCGTGCGCGTTAACAAACTCGAAATTAACCAGCAAATAAAGGAAAAACAGATTACAATTATTACTTCCGCGAAAGTTACCAGCATTGTCGGGAATGGGCTGGAATATTCCGATGAAGATCAAAGGATCTTAGCTCTTGATGCCGACACAATTATTTTAGCCGTGGGGTTTGTGGCAAGGGAAAGACTTGCTGCAAATTTGAGGGAGGCTGCGCCCTCGGTATATGTAATAGGGGACAGCAAAAAGCCTGGGAAAATAATTGATGCCATTAATGAGGCAGCAGAGTTGGCCATGAATCTGTAGACGCGAGTAGTGTTTCAAGAGTAGGGAGGTGAGAATGACCAGGTAGGCAAGATTCAAAATTGAATAACTTGTAAAAAAGGAGGAAAGCATGTGAGAGCGTTTGATTTTGCTCAGCCAAACTCTGTCGATGAAGCAATTTATCTGCTGGGTACCAATCCTGCCACTAGAATATTGGCAGGGGGAACTGACTTACTTGTCGAGATGAAATTTAACCGCGACCAGTCACCGGAGAAGGTAATTAGCTTAAAAAAACTCAAAGCTTTGGACTTTATCCAAGGAGATCAAGGATTAACTATCGGGGCTATGACCACTATCAGCTCTATTGAAAAGTCTCCTCTGGTGCGGGAAAACTTTCCCGCCCTAGCCGATGCAGCCAGCAGCGTAGGTTCGGTTCAAGTAAGAAACTTGGGAACGATAGGGGGCAACATTGGGCGAGCTGCACCTTCTGCTGACCTGGTCCCCGCTCTGATTGTCTACGGTGCCCAGGTAACAGTGATCGGTCCGCTAGGCAGACGCAAAGTTGACCTGGAGAGTTTTTTTAAGGGTCCGGGACTTACGGTTCTTGACAAAGATGAAATTCTTATAGATATCAATATTAAAAAGGACCAGCAGAAAACCTCTTCCTATCTGAAACTTGGTAAAAGAAAAGCGATGGAGATTGCAGTTGTCGGAGTCGCAGTGACTCTGGATTTAGATGGCGATGTTTGCCGGGATTGTCGGATTGCTTTGGGATCGGTTGCACCTACCGTGATTCGGGCCGAGGCCGCCGAGAAACAGCTGAGGGGCGAAAGGATAAGCGAAAAATCCATTGAAGCCGCGGCAGTCGAAGCGATGCGCACCGCCAAGCCGATAACGGACATTCGCGCCACGGCTGAATACCGTCGCGAGATGGTTGGGGTAATGGTTCGGCGGGCTATTGCCGAGGCGCAGCAGCGGGGTCAGTAGGTCTTAGGGAGGGATGGTTAATTTGAAATCTTTAATTCGCCTATTTATTAATGGTAAGAAGTACGAGCTGGAAGTGGAACCGAGGGAAACCTTGGTCGATGTGATCCGGGAAAGAGTGGGCTTAACCGGAACTAAAAAAGGGTGTGACACAGGAGATTGCGGCGCTTGTACTGTGTTGTTAAATGGAAAAGCAGTAAGTTCCTGCATGATCCTTGCGGTGGACGTTGACGGCCAAGACATTACAACCATTGAAGGGCTTACCGGTCCTGATGGTCTTCATCCTATTCAGAAAACCTTTATTGATAACTTTGCTCTCCAATGCGGGTTCTGCACACCGGGAATGATTATGGCGTCTAAGGCTCTGCTGGATGAGAATCCTAACCCGACGGAAGACGAAATTAAAAGGGCGTTAGCTGGCAACATCTGCCGCTGCACGGGTTATGTAAACATCGTTAAGGCAGTAAAGGCCGCCTGTGACTAAATCAAATACAATTTGAAAGGAGGGTTATGTTTTGATAGGTCAAGACATTAAGAAACGGGATGCCCGCCAACTGGTAACGGGTTCCGGGAAGTTTCTGGCGGATTTGACATTCCCGAACATGCTTTATGCTAAAATCCTGCGCAGTCCTCATGCGCATGCCCTCATCAAAAGTATCGACGTGTCCAAGGCCAAGATACTACCGGGGGTTGTTGCGGTTCTAACCGGTGAGGACATGGTAGGCTTAACGACTCCCTATGGGCAAGCGGGAATTCCAGACGAATTCGTACTGGCCCTGGATAAAGTCCGTTTCGAGGGAGATGAAGTAGCTGTAGTGGCTGCCGAAAGTGAACTAATTGCTGAAGATGCTCTGGATTTAATTACAGTGGAATATGAAATTTTACCTGCTGTTGTTGACCCGGAATGGGCTTTGAAAGAAGAAGCACCCCGAATTCACCAAAACCTTCCAGGAGTTGAGGGGAATGTCCATACTCATGCCAAGGTTCGAGCGGGTGATATTGATAAAGGTTTTGCCGAAGCGGACTACATTTTCAAAGAGCGATTTGAAACCTCCAAGCCCACAGCAACCCCGATGGAAACCCATGGAGCATTGGCGACTTACGATGTAAACACGGAACGGTTGACCCTCTATGCCTCAACGCAAAATGCCCATATCATTCGAACCTTGCTTGCCTCGGTTTTGGGTTTGCCTCAGTCCAGGGTTACGGTAAAATCCCCCTTTGTTGGGGGAGCTTTCGGCCACAAGATTGACCTTTTCGCCCACGAAGTTTGTAGTGCCGTTCTAGCCATGAAAACTGGCCGCCCAGTACGAATTGCTCTTAGCCGACAAGAAGAGTTTCTAGCATCCCGTTCCCGGCATCCCCAAATTCGGTATGTCGAAGCTGGGGTAAAGAAAGACGGTACGATTACGGCTTGGAAGGAAAGGGTTATCCAGGATAGTGGAGCTTACTCCAGTTTCGGGCCCGGTGTAATCAAACTGTCCTTTGGCATGACGGTGGGACCCTATAAGACGCGAAACATGTGGTGCGATGGTTATGTGGTTTACACCAACAAACAGCCATCCGGTGCGTATCGGGGTTTCGGCAATCCACAGGCCACTTTCGCCCGGGAGCAGATGCTGGATATTATTGCGAAAAAGTTAGGCATCAGTCCCTGGGAAATTAGACAAGCCAATATTGTCCGTAAACAAGATCTACCCTATGAAACCTGCAACGGGTTAAAATTTAAGACCTTGGCTATTGAGGAATGTATGGATCAAGCCGCAAAAGCGGTCAACTATGAGGAACTAAAGGCTGCCAAGGTACCATATGTAGGCATTGGAATGTCCAACATGATCGAGTGGAGCAGCTGCCGCTGGAATCCTGTCCTTGATGCCGATACCTCTAGTTCAGTGATCAAACTCGAGGATGATGGTAGTGTGATTGTTACCACCGACGCCTGTGATGCGGGCCAGGGGCATACCACTATTTTGGCTCAGGTGTGTGCGAACGAACTGGGAGTTAGCTTAGACAAAATAAATGTAATTACTCATGATACCGACCTAACGCCCCACGGACTGGGAACATGGGGTTCCCGTACGGCAGTGGTGGCAGGAACGGCCGTGAAACTGGCGGCCCAACAGGTCAAAGCACAAGTCTTAAAAATAGCGGCTCATTGGTTGGAGGCCTCCGCCGAAGAGTTGGAAATTAGTAACAATAAGGTATTTGTGCGGGACATGCCGGATCGCAGTGTGGCAATAGGCGATATAGCCATGGCTGCTCATTACACCCGCAGCAAGCTGCCCCCGGGCATGCCGGCAGGAGCGATCATTGGTAATGCAACTTATGATACTCCGACCAGTCTTATCGATGAAAACGGTATCGGCCATTTCTCAATCGTCTATTGTAATTCCTGCCATATGGCAGTAGTTAAGGTCGATCCAGACACCGGCCTTGTCCAAATATTGGACTACGCAGTGGCCGAAGATGTTGGGCGTGCGCTCAACCCTGCGTTTGTGAAAGGACAAATTCAAGGCGGACTGGCTCAAGGGGTAGGATTTGCTCTATATGAAGATATGGTCTATGACGCTAACGGCCACTTGTTAAATCCATCCTTTACTAATTATCAAGTTCCCACCATGATGGATTTGCCAATGTTGGACGAAAAGATCTTTGAAATCGAGACCAATGACCCTGAAGTGCCAGACGGGCAAAAGGGTATTGGTGAAAGTGCTCTCACTAACCCACCGGCGGCAATTGCCAACGCGATCCACGATGCCATTGGGGTTCCAATTATGGATCTGCCTATCACGCCGGAAAAGATTCTTAAAGCGATTCGCTCGAAAAACGCTTAATCTGCAGTCGGGATGCCTTAAGTAGTATATGGATAAAAGGTCCGCCTTGTGAGGATGAATTAGTGCAAGATGCTCCATAAGGCGGACTATCCACTCAATTGGAGAGGTGTTAAATGCCGAGGGATGAACTAGTTATCGTTAGAGGTGCCGGCGACATTGCCACGGGGGTGGCTCATAGACTTTTTCGTTGCGGATATTCCGTAATAATGACAGAACTAGCAGCTCCTACAGTGATAAGGCGCCAAGTCTCATTTGCGGAAGCGGTCTATGAAACTATGCATAGCGTCGAGGGAGTAACCGGACGCCTTGCTCAGAATGCCCGTGACGCTGTGGCTACAGCCAGGAGCGGATTAGTGGCTGTAGTTGTCGATCCTCAGGGGGCAATAGTAGATGAGCTCGCTCCTGTTGCCTATATTGATGCCACTTTGGCTAAAAGGAATTTAGGCACCCAACTCTCAGATGCAGCCATGGTCATCGGTTTAGGACCTGGCTTCACAGCCGGTATAGATGTCCATGCTGTGGTCGAAACTCAACGTGGTCATTACCTTGGCAGGGTCATTACTCAAGGGCAAGCTGCTCCCGATACAGGAATACCTGGTGACATCGGCGGATACCGGGAGGAACGGATTCTGCGGGCGCCGGTGGGCGGGGTGTTTGAGACGCTAAAAGAAATTGGCTGCCAGGTTAATCCGGGTGACCCGATCGCAAAAGTTGGCTCAGAGATAATAAGGGCTGGAATAGGAGGAGTAATCCGTGGGTTATTACGAGGGGGACTGATGGTGTTCCCTGGGATGAAAGTCGGAGATATCGATCCACGTGGGGATAGGGAGTATTGTTTTACCATTTCGGACAAGGCCAGGGCTGTTGCTGGCGGTGTCCTTGAGGCAATTCTATTTTTACAGCGGGGTGAGAGACATGCTTGAGCTACTTAAACATATGCTAAGTACATTTGATCGAGGAGAAACGCAAGCCCTGGTTACGGCCATCAATGCGGGTCCCGGGCTTAAAAGTATGATTGGGCAAAAATGGGTGGTTAATTCAGATGCTGGTTCAATAGAGGGTGAGGCCACGGCCCGTTCTGAAGTTTTCGAGGCAGCCGTGGACTGCCTTAAAAACGGTGAACCCCAAACAGTTGTCAAAAATTTGGGTGCCGGTGAGTGGCTAGAACTTTTCATTGAGCCGTTGTCCCCTCCCTCAGAGCTGCTAATCCTTGGTGGCGGACACATTGCCAAGCCCCTAGTGGCCTTGGGTAAACTTGCGGGATTTTACGTAACGGTCATTGATGACCGCCCCAGTTTTGCCAACCTTAATCGTTTTCCCGATGCGGATCAAGTTATCTGTCTCGATTTTATCTCTGCTTTAAACAAAATAATAATTGGACCTAATACCTATGTCGTAATCGTTACCCGTGGACACCGGCATGATAGCGAATGTCTCAACTTATGTATTGGGCGTCCGGCAGCCTACCTTGGGATGATAGGGAGTAAACGAAGGATAAAAATCGTTCTGGAAAGTTTGCAAGCGGGCAATCCCGAAGAAAAACTTCCTCGTGTGTATGCCCCCATCGGGCTTGACATCGGGGCACGTACACCGGAAGAGATTGCTATAAGTATCATGGCAGAGGTGATCATGGTTCGCAGGGGAGGAGCCGGAACCTCACTGAGCACGGGTGAGAGGGGAGCTGATTGAGCTTGGATATTCAGCTGTTACGCGAGTTAGTAAACGAACTTTCTTCGGGAGAGAAGGTAGTGCTAGCGACTATTTGTCGTACCAAAGGCTCCACACCGCAAAAGTCAGGTGCAGCTATGGTCGTCAGGCGGGATGGAAGTATCATGGGGACTATTGGTGGTGGCTGCGCAGAGGCCGAAGTTCGTCGCGAAGCCCTATCCGTTATGGTAGAAGGCCAGTCACGAATCTATAGGTTGGATCTCACTAACGAAGCCGCCGCAGAAGAAGGAATGGTTTGTGGAGGAACAATGGACGTCTTTTTGGAATTGATAGCCAGCAACCACTAAAATCAGGGATTCCTCAATCATAACAGTAAATTATTTCTTAACAGCAAATAAACGAGCAGAATATAGGCTGTGTTATCAGAGGGGGAAAGGCAAGATGAAGACAGTATCTGTTCAAGAAGCGATCGGTTTGGTTCTGTGCCACGATATTACCAAAATTGTCCCCAGTGAATTTAAAGGGCGGGCTTTTGCAAAAGGCCATATCATTAGGGAAGAAGACGTTGATGAACTACTGAAAATTGGCAAAGACCACATTTATGTCTGGGAATTGACGAAGGGTTTTCTACACGAAGATGAAGCCGCCGAACGAATCGCTTTGGCCGCTAGCGGTTCTGGGGTGGTGTTGACGGCACCTAATCAAGGAAAGATTAATTTCCAGGCTGCTATCGATGGTATGCTGACAGTTAATACCGAGGTTTTAGCCCAAGTGAACTCGGTTGAAGGGGTGGTTCTGGCTACCCGGCGGAATAATTTGCCGGTGACCCGTGGACAGGTTGTGGCTGGGACTAGGGTGATACCTCTTGTGATTGAGGAAGGACAAATTGAAACGGTGGAACGGACATGTCTAGAATCCCGGGGCGTTTTAAGTGTCAAACCTTTTCGCCCATTAAAGGTTGGTCTCGTTACCACGGGGAACGAAGTTTTTAACGACCGGATTAAGGACAAATTTGCTCCGGTCATTGAAAGGAAAATTAAGAACTTTGGTTCAAAAATATTTGACCAGATTTACGTTTCTGATGATGCACAGCAAATTTCTGCGGCAATCCTGGAGCTAATTGCCAAAGGTGCAGAAACGGTTTGTGTGTCCGGGGGGATGTCGGTTGATCCGGACGACCTGACACCTTCAGGAATTAGGAATACGTCTGCTGAGGTAATTACCTACGGAGTACCGGTTTTGCCCGGATCGATGTTCATGCTGGCATATCTGGGCTCTGTGCCCATTATGGGTCTTCCTGGGTGTGTTATGTATGATCGCATAACCGTTTTTGATCTGGTTCTCCCGCAAATCTTTGCTGGAGAAAGAATTAAGCGGCAAGACCTAGTGCATCTAGGTTACAACGGCTTATGCATTGGATGCGATGATTGCCGTTATCCCTCTTGCCCTTTTGGGGCTGGCTCTTGAACGACACAGTCACTAACCTTTTGTATGAAAGGCATAACCTTAAATGTTCGACTTCTTCTATGATATATGGACAAAAAATTTTAACATCGTCTGCCAAACAAAGAATTCCCAGGGCCGCACCGTTATTGGTGCGGCCTTGGGAGTTTAGCCTGACAGAACGGGCTTCTATTGATTCGAACTTATCTCCCCGAGCGTAGCCTGAACTTGGTGTGTCTGCCCGTTGCGCACGAAGGTAATGGTTACTTTGTCTCCGACATTGTATTTGTAGAGTTCACGCACAAGATCAGAGGAATTTTGAACTTGCCCATCATTGATCTTGGTAATCACATCACCTTTTGTGATTCCGGCCTTGGCAGCAGGGCCATTCGCTACGACATCAGCAATATAGGCGCCAAGGGGTTGGTTGTTCGTTTGCGCGTAATTGACGTATTGATCGTTGACGGATACTAAAAGGGCCGGATGCTTGGCTACCCCGGAATTAATCAATTGTTGGATGGTTGGCATGGCATCGGAGATCGGAATGGCAAAGCCCATGCCCTCAAAGCCTTGCTGTGCATATTTGGCCGAAGTAATCCCAATAACCTGCCCCTGATAATTTACGAGCGGACCGCCGCTATTTCCGGGGTTAATGGCTGCATCCGTTTGAATGAGGTTAAAACTCGCCTCACCTTGGATATTGAGGGTCCGGTTTGTGGCGGAGACGACTCCGGTGGTTACCGAGCGGGCAAAGTCATTGCCGCCGGGGTTGCCGATCGCAACGACCGGTTCACCGACGACGAGCTTCGAAGAATCCCCCAGGCTGACCGCTGTCAGATTGGCCGTATCCGAAATCTGCAACACAGCCAGATCAGTGCGCGCGTCAGCACCAACCAGCTTTGCGTCAACATTGCGCCCGTCACTCAAACTGACGGTATTTTTTTGCGCCCCGTCAATCACATGGTTGTTGGTTACGATATACCCTTTCTTAGCATCGACCACAAAGCCGGAGCCGCTCCCGGCTTCCTGGAGCCCGGAGTTTCCGCCAAAGCCTCGGCTCGTTTGAAAATTGGATACTCCGACCACCGTTGGTCCGACAGCTTTGGCGATTTGCGCGACCGGGAAATTGGTGAGATTGGAACTTGCATTGGAAACAGGAAGAGCCGATTTAGTTGTCCCTTGGACTGAAGAAAGCTGAGTGTTTGTTGATGTGTTGGGGTAGATATAAGGAATGGCGGCAACCGTTGTCAGACTGCCCACTATGGCGCTGACTAAGCTAATACCGGCGATGGCCGCAAATTTTGAAAAGCGCTTATTGCGATTTGGGGGGGCAGATACTACGGTTGCACTCGATCCGAGCATTTTCTCATTCTCAGCAGATTTGGCAGCTCCATTTCTGCTTTCTTTTGCGGTGTCTCCTGCATCTTCTGTTGCAGCAGCATCTGCTGTAAGGGCTATTGCGGCTGTTTTTACTGTTTCTGAATTATTCTCTGCATGTACTTCTGTAGCCTCCTCTGATGATTCCTCGTTTGTGTTAAGCGTTACTCGGTTTTGTTCGGTTTCAGAGTTGTTAAACTCCATTGAGTCGTTGTTATCAGGAATTTGCTCGTTCATGATGAGTCCTCCTTGTTTTATCCAGATGGGTGTGGTTAGGTTTCAGAATTGGAAAAGAAATGTTTCGTTATATGGCTCAGTATAAAACTTTTACCTGAGATGAAATTGATCGTTTGCTGAAGAAATGCTGAATGTTTAATTTATTTTTCCTTTCAGCTCACTTGGCAGCCGCCTCTGGGTATTTAGTTGATTCAAGCTTGACGCATTAGCAGAAGTGTAGTAGGTTTTTGTTTGAACAAATTGTTCGCACAAAACAAGGGGATGATAATTTTTGCTCAAATTATTCAGGTTCTTAAAACCCTACGCGATCTCGGTGGCGGCTGTTTGATCCTCTTATTTTTTCAATCCCTTGCTGAATTGTATCTTCCGACTTTGATGGCAGATATTGTTGACACCGGTATTGTCAAGGGCGATACGCCTTACATTCTTAGAGTTGGGGCCCTCATGCTGCTTGTTGCAGGGGGAAGTGCAGTCTGTATCATCCTGTCAAGTTTTTTATCAGCGAAAATTGCCACGGGATTTGGCAAAAATCTGCGCAGTAAGGTTTTCTCACAGGTAGAGAGCTATTCACTTCACGAGTTTGACCAGATCGGTACCGCCTCGCTGATTACCCGTACGACCAACGATATTACCCAGGTTCAGCAAGTCTTGATTATGATCATGCGCATGATGATTAGCGCACCCATGATGGCGATCGGCGGCATCATTATGGCGGTATCGAAGGATGCCACTCTGTCCCTGGTGCTGGTTGTGGTCATACCGCTCCTTGCCGCTGCAATCATGCTCATTGCCACGAAGAGTATACCGCTGTTCAGAACCATGCAGATTAAACTGGATAAGTTGAATCTTGTATTGCGTGAAAATCTGACAGGGATTAGAGTGATACGTGCTTTTAACCGCATTGACCACGAGCAGAAGCGTTTTTATGAAGCCAACGATGACCTTACCGGCACCGCGATCAAGGTGAACAAACTCATGGCCGCGATGATGCCTATCATGATGCTGGTGATGAACTTTACAACCATTGCCATCGTTTGGTTTGGCGGTATCCGCGTCGACCATGGGGATATGCAAGTCGGGGATATGATGGCCTTTATCCAGTATGCCATGCAGATTATGTTTTCCTTGATCATGGTCTCCATGATGTTTGTTATGATTCCCCGGGCCCAGGCTTCGGCCGTAAGAATTAACGAAGTGCTGGACACCGTTCCCGAAATTAAGGATGCAACAGCGGTTAAACGGGCTGACAGCAGAAGGGGTTTTGTGGAGTTTGAGAATGTGACCTTTAGTTACCCTGGTGCTGAACAGCCGGCCATCAGCAATATTTCATTTCAAGTGAGCCCTGGTGAGGTCACGGCGATTATCGGCGGCACCGGCTCAGGCAAATCAACGCTGATCAACCTGATCCCGCGCTTCTACGATGTTGACAGTGGCAGCATTTTGGTGGACGGGGTGGATGTGCGGGAAATAGCACAAGAAAACCTGCGCGCTAAAATTGGCTTTGTCCCGCAAAAGGCAGTTCTTTTTAACGGCACCATTGCGGACAATATCCGATTTGGAAGAGAAGGTGCAACCGATGAAGAGGTTAAGTACGCTGCTGAGACCGCCCAAGCAACCGAATTTATCACGGACATGAAGGACGGTTTTAATTCCTTGATCGCGCAGGGTGGAACCAATATTTCCGGTGGACAGAAACAGCGTCTTGCCATCGCCCGGGCTTTGGTGAGAAGACCGGAAATCTATGTTTTTGACGACACGTTCTCAGCCTTAGACTTTAAAACCGATGCCAAGCTGCGGGCTGCGCTGAAAATGGAAACGAAGGACTCCACGGTGCTGATCGTGGCCCAGCGCGTGAGTACGGTGATGGATGCCGACCGGATCATCGTGATGGATGAAGGCCGCATTGCCGGGATTGGGAAGCATAGAGAGCTCTTAAAAACCTGTGAAGTCTATCGTGAGATTGTATCTTCACAGCTTTCTGAGGAGGAGATCGCGTGAGTGAAGAACATAGAGTTCAAAGACCCGCCGGAGGATTTGGAGGACTAGGCGCTGGACCAGGAGGTTTCGGCGCAGGACCAGGCAGACCCGGGGGAAGATCAGGCAGGGGTCCCTTTGGCGGGCATATGGGGATGCCGGGAGAAAAGGCCAAAAATTTTAAAGGCACGTTGAAGAGGCTTCTCGGCTATCTAAAACCCCGGCGATTTCAACTGCTGGTCGTGTTTTTCATGGCCATTCTCAGTACGGTTTTCAGCATTGTCAGTCCGAAGATCCTGGGTAAAGCCACAACCAAATTATTTGAAGGGATCATGACGAAATTCAGGCATGTGCCCGGGGCCCAGGTAGATTTTCAGTACATCGCGCAAATTTTGCTCTTGCTCGTCGGGCTCTATCTGGTCAGTGCCTTTTTCAGCTATGTGCAACAATTTCTCATGGCCGGAGTTGCGCAGAAAACCGTTTTTGATATGCGTAACGATATTAATAATAAGCTGTCCCGCCTGCCACTTAAATTCTTCGATTCACGCACACACGGTGAAATCTTGAGCCGTGTGACCAACGATGTGGATAACATCGCCACCACCTTACAGCAAAGTTTGACCCAGCTAATTACCTCGATCGTTACGATTATAGGGATTGTCATCATGATGCTTACGATAAGTCCGCTCATGACCCTGATTGCGATGGTCACCCTGCCCCTTTCGTTTCTGGTGACCGCAAAGATCGCCAAACGTTCGCAAAGATATTTTGTGGCCCAGCAGAAGGAACTGGGTGAGCTCAACGGCCATGTTGAAGAGATGTATGGTGGTCACCCTATTGTCAAAGCCTTTGGACACGAGGACAAATCGATCAACAAGTTCAACGAAATTAACGAAAGACTCTATCATGCAGGTTGGAGAGCACAGTTCGTTTCCGGTCTGATCATGCCGCTCATGAACTTTATCGGTAATATCGGCTATGTGTTTGTCAGTGTGGTTGGGGGTATTTTAGTCATTAAAAAGAGCATTGAAATTGGGGATGTCCAGGCATTTATTCAATACTCCAGGCAGTTTAGCTGGCCGATCGTGCAAACGGCGAATATCGCCAACGTGATCCAGTCCACAGTGGCCTCAGCTGAGCGCGTGTTTGAACTTCTGGACGAAATCGAAGAAATTCCGGACACCGGAGAGGCCAAGGTCATCGACTCCCCGCAGGGCGAGGTCAAATTTCACAAGGTCAAGTTCCGTTATAAGGAAGATCTCACCCTGATTGAGAACATGAATATTGACGTCCGACCGGGACAAACCATTGCGATTGTCGGTCCGACCGGAGCCGGCAAAACTACCCTGGTCAACCTTCTGATGCGTTTCTATGAGCTCAACGGCGGGAAAATTACCGTAGACGGCATTGACATCAGAGATCTCACGCGCGGCGATCTTCGCAGTCTTTTCGGCATGGTGCTCCAGGACACCTGGCTTTTTAACGGAACAATCCGGGACAATATCGCCTATGGCCGTGAGGGTGCCACCGAGGAAGAAATCGTTCGGGCTGCCAAAGCGGCTCACGCTGACCACTTTATCAGAACTCTGCCCGAGGGGTACAACACCATCCTCAATGAGGAAGCCTCTAACATTTCGCAAGGGCAGAAGCAACTGCTGACGATTGCCCGGGCGATTCTCGCTGATCCGGCGATCCTCATCCTCGACGAAGCGACCAGTAATGTCGATACAAGGACCGAGCTGCTGATCCAAAAGGCGATGATTGGGCTCATGAGAGGGAGAACAAGCTTTGTTATTGCCCACCGGCTATCCACGATTCGGGACGCTGATTTGATCCTGGTGATGAATAACGGCAGTGTGATTGAAAAGGGCACTCATACAGAACTGCTCGCGCAGGGCGGTTTTTATGCCGACCTTTATAACAGCCAGTTTACAGGAGCCAATCTTGCAAACGAAGCGGTATAGGTTATTCCAGAAAGGAAAGAAGGCAGTTTAACTGCCAAGGATTTCTTCATATAAGTTGTTGGTTTCATCGGCTGGGGTTACATCGAACTCCTTAGCCAGGACAGCGGCCAGCTCCTGATACAGGAACAAAGCCTGCTGCTTCTGCCCGTTTTGCCATAATAAATCCATGGCCTGCCGTCCAGCGGTCATTCTCCTGAACAATAGACAGAGTCAGGGCTTTCTGGATGAATTCCCGTGCGGATATTAGGAAGCCCAACGACTTACATTATTAGGGAGTCGTATTTGCCTTGGGAACTCGGGTTAACACTAAACGAATTCCCGTAAGAAGCACAACGACAATGCCTGAAATCAGGTACATCCATCCGAGTGCACAGGTATCCGTTCCTTAATTTAATTTTTTTCATTAATAGGTACCCCCATAAGATAACCGTTTGCGCGTGTTGGTTTGCCAACCACGTAACTATTATGGCTTGTGAAACGGAGCTGGCCTTGAGTGTTACCTGAAGAAATGCTGAATATTTTTGTGAGTTTTGTTCAGTCTCATTTCAGTTTAATATTGCATAATGAAGGGGATTCATTGAAGGTTTCGACCTAAAGGGAGCGGATTCTATGCAAAAATTAAAAGGAATTAAAATATTGCTAGTCGATGATGAACCGAATATTTTGGAGTTTTTAGAGATGGGTCTTCTTAATGAAGGGTTTGAGGTGCAAACGGCTCAGGACGGGATGGTGGCGGTCACGATCGCCAAGCAGTTCCAGCCCCATATTGCGATTCTCGATGTTATGATGCCCGGCATGGACGGGTTCGAAGTGTGCCGCATGCTCAAAAAGACCGCGAATATTGCAATTATAATGCTCACGGCTAAAGATGAAGTTGAGGACCGGGTGAAAGGACTGACGCTCGGGGCCGATGATTATATGGCCAAACCGTTCAGCTTCGAGGAATTGCTGGCGCGTATTCAGGCTAGAATTCGCAATCAATTCCCCAATTTGGTAGGGGAGGTCGTGATCGGACCTTTTCGTATTGACGACCGACGCAAAGAAATTCATCATAATGACCGGGTGTTGGAGCTTTCCCCGACTGAATACGAGCTGCTTAAATTCATGGTGTTCAATCAAGGCATGGTTTTAAGCAAAACCATGATCCTGGATAAAGTGTGGGGTTATGATTTCGTGGGAGATGAAAATATCGTCGAGGTGTATATCCGCTCCCTCCGGGACAAGTTGCATGACAAAGAACATCGGCTGATCCGTACGTTGCGCGGGTCAGGCTATCGGGTTGACTTGTCATGAGCATACGCGGCCGCTTTCAGCACTTGTTCAGGCAAAAGAACTCCCTGCGCTTTCAGCTTTTGTCCCGTTCGTTGCTGGTAATGGCGGGGCTCATGCTGATCGTCGGCTTGTTCCAATATGCGGTGATGCGGGAGTTTATCTACCAAAATAAAGCGTCCAGTATGCAGACTCAGATTTTATCGCTGTCCCCGGATGCCTGGGAACAGGTTGTTATCAATTCATTTGTAAACGGTCCCAACCGTGTGCCGTTTGTGTTTTTACCGGACGCTGCCATCGCGTTCATTGACCGGGGGGGTAATTTTTCCGTGCTCTCCAATTCACGGCTGGATGGCGGAGCCCCGCCCAAGCTAGCGGTGGAAGATTACCAGGCCGCGGTTCAAGCGAAGCGAAGATTGAATTATAAAGTGTTTGATAAGGGGTCCGGAAATGAGCAGTTGGTGGTTCTGCAAACGATCGAGGATCGGGGCCTTCTGCTCGGGGTGATTCAAGTGAGTGTCGGGACCAAGCCTTTACAGGACATTTTGCTGCAGCAGCTTTTCACGTTTCTGGCGCTCGCGCTTTTGGCCTTAATCGGGGGCCTGCTGGCATTTATTCCCGTGCTGCGCAAAACATTGGTTCCCTTGTCCAATATGGTGGGTAAGGTGGAACAAATCGATGCCGGAAATCTTACCGAGCGTTTCCCCGCCGAGCAGGGTCAGATGGAAATTGACCGCCTGGCAACATCTTTTAATGGGATGCTGGAGCGGCTGGAATCCTCTTTCACTGCCGAAAAAGAGGCCAAAGAGCAAATGCGCCGTTTTGTGGCCGATGCCTCCCACGAGTTGCGCACTCCACTGACCTCGATTCACGGGTTTCTGGAAGTCCTGCTTCGCGGTGCCGTAAATCAGCCGGATAAGCTGCACAAATCCCTAACAAGCATGTACGCCGAATCAGAACGCATGAAAAAGCTGGTGCAAGACCTGCTCTTGCTGGCAAAGCTCGATCGCTCGCCGAATATTGCGCTTACTGAAGGAGAATTGGATGACCTGATCCGGGAAATGGAACCGCAGTTAAGGCTGCTGGCGGGCAATCGCCGTGTGAGTTTGCGGCTTGCTCCGCATTCAAGGTGCCGGTTTGATGAGGACAAAATGAAACAGGTCGTTTTGAATCTTTTCCATAATGCGGTCGAGCATACGGATGCGGAAAATGGAGCCATTGAGATTGCTTTAGATGGTGTTGATACAGGTGTCGAGATGGCCGTAGGAGACAACGGTTCAGGTATGCCGGAGGAGCATCTGCCACATTTGTTTGAACGGTTTTATCGGATCGATTCTTCCCGCACCCGCAAATACGGCGGAGCCGGTCTGGGGTTGGCTATTAGCAAATCGATCGTTGATCTTCATGGAGGAGCGATCCGGGTAGAAAGTTCCGCAGGAGCGGGAAGCGTGTTTTATGTGTGGCTCCCGGCAGTAACAAAAGTTTAGAAAACGTTTTAATACTGGCCCAAATGACGCGTATTGGCACATGCTTTGCTAAGAGTAGACAGCGCAAAGATTTAACCGTTAAGAACCAAGCGCTCTGAACAATAGTAAAAGACATTTACTGTGGGATGTGAAGAGTGTGCGTATTGTAGTAGCTCCAGACTCATATAAAGGAAGTCTATCCGCGATCCAGGTGGCAAATGCCATGGAACGCGGGATATTAGCGGTTTTTCCGGACGCAAAGGTCATCAAGGTGCCGATAGCTGATGGCGGGGAAGGAACTACGGAGGCTTTGGTATCTGCGACCGGCGGTCGTATTGTGCCCTATAAGGTGATGGGGCCGTTGGGAGAAACGGTGGAAGCGCGCTGGGGGATATTAGGAGATGGAAAAACTGCGGTCATCGAAATGGCTGTGGCGTCCGGGCTCCCGCTATTATCTAAAGAGAAACGCAATCCCCTGATTGCCACAACTTTTGGCACCGGGCAACTGATTAAAGCGGCTCTCGATCAAGGAATCCGGAAATTGATTATCGGTATCGGCGGCAGTGCCACCAATGATGGCGGAGCCGGGATGGCCAGAGCCCTGGGAGCGAAATTCCTGGACAAACTTGATAATGAACTGCCTGATGGGGGAGCGGCGCTTCAGAGTTTGGCTAAGATTGATGTTTCCGAACTGGATTCCCGTCTGGCAGAAACCAGGATTTTAGTTGCTTGTGATGTTGATAATCCTTTATGCGGTCCTCGTGGTGCATCGGCGGTTTATGGTCCGCAAAAAGGAGCTACGCCCGCGATGGTAACTGAGTTGGACCAAGCCCTTAAACACTTCGCTGATCTGGCAAAATCCACTACCGGTAAAGATGTGGCGGAAACTCCGGGAGCAGGGGCTGCCGGTGGTCTGGGCGCAGGCTTGCTGATATTTACGCCGGCTGAGTTGCGCCTTGGGATTCAAATCATCCTGGAGGCCGCCGGTTTTGAGGATAAAGTGAAGCATGCCGATCTGGTGATCACCGGTGAAGGACGTACCGATATGCAGACGGCCCATGGAAAAGCGCCCGTAGGCGTAGCCGCTCTGGCTCAGAAGTACAAGGTGCCGACTTTATGCCTGTCCGGCGGGCTCGGACCCGGCCATGAATATGTATTACAGCATGGAATTGCAGGACTCATGAGTATCGTACCTCAGCCGATGACTTTAGAGGAGTGCCTGGCTGCCGCAGACGAGCTGGTAGGTGCGGCAACGGCCAGGCTATGTCGGTTGGTCAAGGTAGGGATGCACTTGAATTAAGCAGAAAAGAATATTAAAGAAAAAACGGCTCTTACGCGCGGCTGTGCCGCACGTGAGGCCGTTTTTTCTTTATACGGGTCATGCTCCCATCTATTCTTTCAGCTAATTTTCAGGAAACGCTCACTAAACGTTCAGTCAGTATTAAGTACCAATTCAGGAACGCCGGTTAAAGTAAGGGAAGAGTATTTTGGAGAGATAACTTTGATAAACTTTCAGTCTTATCCGGGTTGGGATTTACTCCGTGGGTTGGGAGCCATGAAAACCTGATTATTGATAAAATGGTGGCAGCGTTAGTTGTAAACCGAATGAAAGTCGATTTATCAGAGTTAGAATTCAAAGCATATCTCGAAAAAAATGTTTTTCGGTTAACGTACAAGCAGATATCGGATAAGTATGGATATCGTGCCAAACAAATTGATAATGCCTTAAGACGGGCAGACAGAAAGGTTCAGCAAATCGTCGGGAGAATGGAAACACTCGGTGCTTAGGCATTGGTTCTGAACATACCTGAATTGTTCTTTGAGCCCGTAAAGCCACTTAATGATGTTTTACGGGTTTTATTTATTTCTATATAATATATACCGAATTTCAATGTTGAAATCGAATTTCAGAAATGAATAACTTTATGAGCTCTGTTGCCTAAATTATCTGTATTTTCTAACTCATACTTGTGGCATGGAAATTGCTTATCAATTACTGATAGCTTCGAAAAAATTGTTGACAATAGTAGGTAGCTTAAATAATATTAATCAAACTTATTGATATCAACAGATTAAACAAAAATATTTTTGGGTTTTTATAAATGTGGCAGTATTCGATCGTAATTACTGAGGAATAACTACGATCGATTCATATAAGAATGGGTGTAATAAAATACTTCAGGAGGTGAATAACATTTGATCTGAAGATAACAGAGATATTGGCTATTAATTATTTGCTGATTAAAGTAAGTACAAAAGTAAATATCTGAAAATTCTTAAAGATGTAATGGATACATTAATCGGGGGTGGATTGAAAAGTGAGTACACAATCAATTGAAAGTGAAGTGAATTTCGGGTTTCTACCGGCTTTGGGGCGGGATAGGCAGTTCGGTTTATGGGACTTTATAGCTATCCAAACAGGTTTTGGTATAGCAGCATGGTGCTTCTTGGTCGGGGGTCTTTCCGGAACAGTGTTACCCGGTAAGTACGCGCTTCCGGCAATTCTTTTGGGAAATGCTCTACCGGTTTTTCTGATAACACCTTTAAGCCAATACTTTTCTCGATATGGCATTGATACATTTATCGGTGCGCGAAGTGCACTTGGCTATCTAGGGAGTGACATATTCTATTTTATTTTTGCACTATTGAATCTAGGTTGGATAACGGTTGCGTGTTTTATGTTAGGTGAGTCTGCTATTAAGGTTGCAGGTGCTTTTGGCGCACCGGAATTTCTAACGACAAGAACCTCAGGGGCTCCTATTTTTGCGATAATTGCATTCTTATTATCTTTTTACATTGCCTATAAGGGTCCAGTCGCAATAAAGTGGTTTAACCGCATTGGGGTTCCTGCCATCTTGGTTATTCTGGTTGGCTTGATTGTTATAGTTCTGTTCCGCGAAGGGATTGCAAAAGTATGGGATGCAACCCCTATTTCTCCGTACGATTCCACGCAGCGAGGAATTGTCACCGCTATCGAATGGAATGCTGGCTTGGGTTTTTCTTGGCTTCCTTATATCGGGCAATGGTCAAGGTTGGTTAAATCTGAGAAACAGGCACATTATGGTTCACTATATGGCTTTGGGATCGTGTTGAATGTGGCTGCAATTTTTGGTGCGTTTACAGCATTATTAGTTTCTTCGATGGATCCCACCGACTGGATGATTAAAATCGGCGGGGTTTCATGGGGCCTGTTGGGATTATTCTTGTTGATCTTAGCTAATATTACTTCCGCCATAACCCTGTTATACTCCCAGGCTCTGAGTTTCAAAAGTATTTTTCCAAGGCAGAAGTGGATAAACGCTTTACTTACTACGGTCCCAGCCGCGTTGCTAATGCTCAGCCCCTATTTTTATGATGCATACAGCAAGTTTCTCTCGGCGGTATCATTTATCATGGCTGCCTACGGCGGCGTGTTAATTGCAGATTATTTTTTCTTTAGAAAGAAGAAGGTTAGCATGGTGGACTTATATGATCGCGGCGGAAAATATCGTTTTTGGCGCGGGATAAACCCTGCATCAGTTGTGGCCGTGGTGGGATCATACTTATTCTACGTATGGACCTACAATCCGCTTGCGGATGTGGCCGGCCCGCTCTTCGGTTATCTGTCTGCTGGTATCCCAACCTTTTTCGTAGCAGGGTTTATCTATTTGATATTTTCCAATGTTGTATTTAAGAGTGTTTGTGTAACCACTACAGTGGCTGATACCATTTCCAGCGCTAGGTAGATTAAAGAGAGGCGATTTTTATGCCGGTAACACAGTTGCCATCTTGGGGTAGATGGGACTTGGTGATGATCTCGATTGCTGTTCATTTAGGCCTGTTCTTGCTATTTATTGGTTCGGCGGTTGTTGGCCCTAAAAGGCCGACGTATATGTCGAGAAATATTTTTATCGCTTTCACCGTCTCTCTCTACTTCGAGATGTATGGGGTACCTTTAACATTATATCTTGCGCAGCCCTTAATCAGTAGAAAGCTGGGTTTGCTAAACTTTTACCCAATTCCTACTTTTCTAAGGGTTATGGGAAGTATTCTGATTTTGATAGGCTTCATTTTGATTTATCTGGGCTGGCGCAAAATCCATTATAGTGGGATCAATGGAGAAGAGTTAGTTACGGATGGAATTTATGCTAAGACAAGAAACCCACAGTATCTAGGGTTGTTAATCTTAACATTTGGTCAGTTTTTTCAATGGCCGACCATATCGAGTTTAATACTGTGGCCGGCCCTGGCTTTGATGTATTATCGATTAGCGATTCACGAGGAGAAATTTCTTCAACAAAGGTTCGGAGATGAATTTGAAGTTTATAAAGCCAGAGTACCTAGAATCATGCCCAAGCTTTTTGCTGAACGGGAGTTGGTTGCCCGATCTAAATCATTTTAAGGAAAGAGGCTGACTTTTATGTTTCAACGCGAGTATTTCCAAAAGTTCAAAAATATGGGTGACCCCTTTGTTGCGAATTTGTTTTCAGAATTAGAAGAAAGGCTAAAAGCCTTTGATAATGATGCAATAATTGTTCCCGCTTTTTCACCCAAAGACTGGATTATTCCCATAATTACTATTCTTGCCGTAATTCTATATTTTTTCATCGCGTTAATTTAGCACTCAATCTTCAAACATAAAAATTGAGTCAAAACCGCCAAGGCATCTTGGCGGTTTTGACATAACTAAATGTGTATAGCAACCTCCCCTTTATAAAGAAAATGACTTATAATTAGAGCTAACTTATAACATTGACAAAATCTGAGGAGTGACTATTTGGAGGTTGATTTTATATGGAATCTGAAGCTATCTCTGCATCTAAGGGCCCGATCGGCTCAGGATTACAGCAACAACGTGCTGATGGCAAAAATCTTTCGAATAATCCTAAGTTATATCCGTTCATTGCGAGCAGTATTGAGATGCAGAATGTGTTAAAACTCGCGCAGAAGGTGGCTCAGGTTTCAGCAACAGTATTGTTAATTGGGGAATCCGGCGTAGGTAAAGAAATGGTAGCGAAAGCAATTCATCAATTGGGTCCACGATCAGATAAACCTTTTATTAAAGTTAATTGTGGTGCAATTCCAGTGAATTTGCTTGAGTCGGAACTATTTGGCTACAAGCGCGGGGCGTTTACCGGAGCTGACCCGAAAGGAAAGCCTGGGTTTTTTACCCAAGCAAATTCTGGAGTTTTGCTACTTGATGAAATCGCTGAACTGCCGTTAAATCTCCAAGTTAAATTGCTCCGAGTACTCCAAGAAAGAAAAGTAACACCGGTCGGGGGTGTTGAGCCAGAGACTATCGATATTCAAGTTGTTGCTGCAACGAATGCAGATTTAGATAAAATGGTGAATGAAGGAGCATTTCGGGAAGATCTTTATTATCGGCTTAATGTAGTTCCGATTCATATTCCACCATTGCGCGAGAGGATCGAGGATATAGCAAATTTAGCGAATTACTTTTTAGATAAGTACAACTTGAACTATAAAAGACAGGTAAGCTTCTCAAGTGATGCGATAGATTTTCTGAAATCTTACCCTTGGTATGGAAACGTCAGGGAGCTAGAAAATGTAATTGAAAGAATTGCTATTACAAGCGAACATGAGCAGATCGATTATAAACTCGTGAGCAAATATATTCACTGGAAAAAAACTTCGGGGAAGACAAAACCGCTTGTCACGAATATCATACCGCTGCAAGAGGCGCTTGACTGTGTTGAAGAACAATTAATTCTTATGGCTATGGAGAAGTATAAATCTGCTAAATTAGCCGCACAAGCATTGGGGATTAGCCAACCTACCATGAGTCGCAAGTATCAGGCTATTAGGCAAAGGCTTAAGTCAGATCAATCAGAACTTAGCCCCAGAAATGAGATGGATATTCTGGAAAGGGAGCTGGATAAACAATTACAATCGATAGCTATCGTCACCGCTGCGTCACTTAATGTTGATGAAATAAAAGAATTGCTCCAAAATATCAATGAGGAAAATCCAATCTACCACAAGCTTCAGAAGAGACTCACGATGATTCGAGATGATGAAGGGAAGATTGAGTGGAACTATATCTGGAGGGTTACAGAAGATCATAGGGTAATTAGTTTGGTAACAGACAAAAAGCTAAAAATCAGACCGGGAGAAGAGTATGTTGGTCCACCGGTAATGATGGAAACGATCTTTGCGGCGATGGAGGGAGTAGTGGGGGTTACACCCAAGTATTCTGACAAATTTGGGGAATGGAAATCGAGTTTAGCCCCTATCCGTGATGAAATGGAACAAGTTATTGCGATCATTGGTTCGGATTATAGCGTAGACTATATTGATAGAGAAATTCTTAAATTAAGCAAAATGTTAAATATCTCTTGATAATTTCTATTGTCTGGCAGGTGACCATCTGCGTCTTTGATGTAGAGGGTCTTTTTTATATATAAACTAATTTCATTTGTGAAACTAAATTTCACGAATAAATTTCTTTTTAAGAAGAATACCTTGAATTTTCTATATATGCAACATTTTTTTGATGGCACGAAAATTGCTTAATAAGGTGGGTGTTGGTTTCTAACACTAAATTTATGGGTACTTAATGTATGTAGTGGGAATTGAGGGGGTGTAATTATCAGAAAATAGACAATAATTTTAGATTACAAAATTTATCACACTATGGAAGGAGAGACTCATAAATGGCGGTTGCCGAAAAGGTTCCCGGGAAATGGGAAGAAATAATCAATAAACTAGAACAGATATTGGGAAAAGAGAATGTCCTGAAGGAGTCCCATCAAAGAGCTTTGCGCAGCGCAAGTTGTTCTCCGTTTCCCGTCCATGATTGGGAGACACATTTGCCAGATGTTGTTGTCTTACCGACAAGCACCGATGAAGTCGTAGAGATTGTGAAACTGGCCAATGAATATTTGGTACCGGTCGTTGCCAGAGGAGGAGCCAGTGGCTTAGCTGATGGAGCAGTGCCACTGAAAAAAGGGATCGTACTTGATGTTAAAAGGATGTCAGAAATTTTAGAGATTGATGAAGAAAACATGTGTGCGGTCGTGCAACCTGGAATAAATATGCTGAAATTAAATGAGGTTTTAGGTAAAATCGGTCTTTTCTTCCCGGATGATCCGGCTGGATATATTAATGCTGTTATCGGCGGAAGGATTGGTACAGGGGGATGGAGTCTGTTAGGTGCCGGTTACGGGCATATCCCCAATAACATCATCAATATGGAAGTCGTGCTTCCCACAGGCGAGGTCATTCGAGTTGGGGAAGGCGGTGGGCAAAAAATTCGCAAATCATCGGTAGGCTTCAGGCTGAAAGACTTGTTTATCGGAAACCAGGCTACGCTGGGTATCATTACCGAAGCGACCATTGAGCTTTACCCCAGACCTGAAGTTGAGTTTCCTGCCTTCTTTGGCTTTAAGAGTTTCGCGGAATCTCATAAATGTGCTTATGATATGGGAAGGTCTGGACTTAAGACACTAAGCGGAGTTGTCATGTTCGACGAATATAAAATCGAGTTCTTGAGACGGGATGATGAGGCCTATATTCCACAAAGCCCGGATGTTCGGACTGTGATTGCTGCCGTCTGTTATGGGACAGAGCATGAGGTTGGGGAAGCCAAGAAAAAACTGTTTGAGATAGCCGAGAAGAACGGTGGAACCTACCTAGGCCAAGAAATCTCCGAAGGAGACTGGGCCTCGCGCCATGACCGTTACCACATTCCGTACCACGGACGGAGGAAAGATGGTCAAGTCGTGCTTCTTTCCTGGCATTGTGAGGATGCTGCTGTTCATTATTCCGCTTTACCCTATGTCCAAAAAAAATGGCATGAAATCACTCAGAGATATATTGCTAAGTATGATGGGGTTTTTGATGACTGGGGTATGTTTATGTACACCAACAACCCGTTTAAACCCTGGGGAGATTACCTGACGGAAATTGATATCGGGGTGGATGAATTAAATATGACCCCCGAACTTTGGCAGGTCTGGTTAGAAATGAAAAAGGAAATCTCCGAGGTCGTCTTGGAAGTGGGTGCTTCAATTTCTGCCTGTCACGGCGGCTGCAGGCCGGGAGATGTTGAGTTGTCATGCTACCACGAATTGAAGGATGGCTCCTTTGACTTAATGAAAAAGATCAAAAAGGTTTTGGACCCTAACAACATTATGAATCCCGGAAAATATTTGCTTGATGAAGCCTACCAGGAGGGTTAAGAAAATGGGAGAATTTATAAGCTACAAAAAGTTTTACGAACAGCCTTTAAAGCTGACCGAGAATATTCAAAGTGAGCTCCAAAAAGATTGTTATGCTGTTTTTGCCTGCCGCCACAAATTCTGCCGGGAAATCTGCCCTGTTTATGGTGAAACGCGCAATGAATCATATAGCTCTTATGGGTTGCACACCGCCTTGCTCTCTGTCTCAGAGGGTCTCGACGATCTTGCGAATGTAGCCAACACTTTCAGTTACTGCCTGGAATGCGGAGCCTGTGAACTCCGTTGCCCAACGACCTTGTTTGCCGGTGACTTCTATAAAAGGACGACCACAACCTTAGACTTGGTACGTAAGGTTAGACGGGATCTTAAAGCCGAAGGAGTTACCGCAGATGGTTGGGAGGAAGTAGATAAGTACATCAATGAACACCTTCAATATTACGAGGGTCCTGATGAGGTCGTAACCAAATGGTCCAATGGTTTGAGCCTATCTACTTCACCAAATAAAACGGTGTTGTTCGTTGACTATTTTAATGCGATTCAGACGACCGAAGTGTCCCGCTTAGCTGCTAAAATCTTGCAATATCTTGGTTGCGATTTTTCCATTCTTAATAAACCGGCTGTGTCTAATGGTGAGCTTTTGGAAAGTGATTTGGATTTAGCATTAAAGCATGCACGTGAAAATATTGCTAAGCTTGCAGAGATGGGGGCAGCCAAAGTAGTTATCATCAACCCGCATGAATACTCTTATTTTTCCAGGGAGTACCCAAAATATTTGGGCTCATTACCGTTTGAGGTTGTCTTTATCACAGATTTTATCCTCGAACTGTTAGAAGGAAAAGAAGTTGAGTTCAAACCGGTTGATTTAACGGTAAGTTACCACGATCCCTGTGCTCTGAATAAATTAAGCGGAGTTTGGGAATCCCCACGGAAACTAATTGGCATGATCCCCGGTGTCAAATTTGCCGACGAAGACCCGGTCACCCAGTGGGCATACTGCTGTGGCAATGGCACTGCCTCATTCAAAAAAGTTCATCCGGATGTTTCTTATAAGATTGGACAGAAACGTCTCAGAAGTGCTGCTGATTGTTCAGCGGAATCTTTAATTGTAGCCTGTCCCCATTGTAAAGACCAACTGACAGAAGTAAAAACGAAATCCGGAATTAATGTGGAACCGAAACATCTTTTAGAAATTATGGCCGAGTCGTTAGGAATCGAAAAGTAAGGAAGGAGGGTCAGGTATGGCCGAAAACGTCATTATTAAATATGGCAAATACGAAGTTGACCCAAGCCGGATGACTGAATACGTCCAACAACAAGAGTTAAATGAAGCGGAACGTGAGCGCATTGTGAAGAGCAGAAATATGTATCTTGAGTGGATGCACCGGCATTTCGCAGATAAAGTCTCACCGCCTCCCGTCGAAGAATAATTTCCGTGTTAGGGGTAGGGTAATCCTACCCCTGATTTTGAACTTTTTGGGGGTGTTATGTTTTGAAAATTATTGTATGTGTGAAACATGTGGTTGATACCACTGAGGTAAGGGTTGATAAAAAGAGCGGTGAACTTGTTCTAAGAAATATCCCTACTAAAATTAACGACTATGATAAGCATGCTATTGAAGAGGCGGTTCGTCTCAAAGAGAAGCAGAAAGATGTAGATATAACGTTACTTTGCGTAGGGCCCAAGGCCGCTTCTAAGACATTGAAAGAAGCTCTTGCTATGGGAGCGGATCGCGCATATTTAGTTAGCGAACCGGGAGAGGTTGCGGACCCGGTCATAGTAGCACAACTATTAGCGAAGAGTATCGGAAAAATTGGCCTGCCTGACCTTATTTTTTGTGGAGCGGTTTCAGAAGATGGCTATAATTTCCAAGTTGGGCCAAGCTTGGCAGAATGGTTAGGGATTTCCCATATTTCCTATGCTACGCACCTTGAGGTAAAGGATAGGGAAATCGTGGCTGAACGTCTTTTAGAAAACGAATCAGAAACGGTCGAAGCTGATTTTCCCGTTGTTATTACGGTTGACCGCAAAATAAACACTCCTAGATTACCCACGGCCTTGCAAGTAATGAAGGTTTCTCTAAGTAAAATCAGTAACCTATCGTTAGCGGATATCGGAATCACCGAAAGTGATGTAGCTGCCGAGAATTCCTATGTCAAGGTCTTAGGCTATGAACCATTTTCTCAGAGTAAACAAACCGTAATACTACAAGGCAAAGCTGATGACTTGGTTTCACAACTCGTCGGGATACTCGGTGAAAAGGGGGTAATCTAGGTGAACAAAATACTTCTTTACGGAGACGATTTAACTAGACTAAGAAACTTAACTGTTTACGGTAGACGTTTAGCCGAAGAAACGGGGGCTTCTTTGGTGACGGCAGTGGTAAGGCCTTATGCTGAGCAAATGGCAAAACAAGTAGTAAGTTTTGGATCTGATGTAGTCGTAGTGATAGATGTGCCCGAAAATGCTTACTTTGCGGAAACTATTGTAGAAAACCTTTTGCGTATTTACAACGAGGAAAAACCTGATGCCATATTTTTGTCTTCTACTTTTCTGGGCCGGGAAATTGCGCCCAGGCTGGCAACTAAGTTAAAAACCGGATGTATTACCGAATGCAGCAATGTAGCAATAAATGAAAATGGCCAGCTTGTTGCCGAACGTTTAGTATTCGGGGGAATTGCAGCTTCCCGGTTGGTAATTACTAAAGCACCCCAGGTTTTCACAGTGACTTTTGACACAGATGCAAGCATCACTTTAGAGGAGAAGAGCAAACCCGAAATCATTAAACGTGAGTACGCGGAAAGTAAAGTTTCTAAGCGGATTACAGGGAAAGCGAAAATAGAAAAATCCATTGATCTGGCCAGTGCCGAAAATATAGTTTCAGTTGGACGGGGTTTCAATAGTGAAAAAGACATTGAATTGATTAGGCCCTTGTTGGAACATCTGAATGCGGAACTAGGATGCTCCAGGCCTATCGCTGAAGATTTTCGGTGGTTACCGGTGGAAAGATTGGTTGGGCTAACCGGCACGGTAGTCAAACCAAAACTATATTTAGCTATCGGTATATCGGGACAAATTCAGCATCAAGTAGGGATGAAAAATTCCAAGCTGATTATTGCCATTAATAATAATCCTCAGGCACCGATTTTCGAAATTGCAGATTACGGTGTTGTGGGAGATTTATACGAAGTAGTTCCCAAATTAGTGGAAAGAATTGCGAGGTTTTAATCATTAGCCCGTTAAGCAGGGAGGTTGGGGAATGAATGATCTGACTAGGCAGTTTATGCCGTTTATGCCGCCTAATACAAAAGTTTACATGTATCTGATTTTTCTAATAGCTGTAGTCGTCATGTTGATCGGCTGGTATAAAAAAATAAAACTATACCTCCCAAAACCTGGCGATTTTTTCAAACAATTAATAGAGTCATTCAAGCTAAGCCGAATAAAAGAAGTTGTCTGGACTCAAGTCTTAAAACAGCGGAAAATAACCCAAGATTCCTATGCTGGTCTAATGCATGTAATGTTGTTTTGGGGTATGTCCATCCTGGTGCTCGGAACCATTTTAGTCGCTGTTGACGAATACCTGGTTTTGATTTTTAAGCGGTTCCATATTCTCAGCGGTGGCTTGTATATAAGCACGGAATTCGTTCTGGATCTGGCAGGGTTAGCTCTAATCATTGGGATTATTTTAGCTCTGTTCAGGCGGCTGTATCTAAAAACCCCGTATTTGAGTGTGGGAGCTCAACCGTATCTAATTTTAATCTTCCTAGGTTTTATAGGATTGTCCGGCTTTACTTTGGAAGGAGCCAGGTTGTTTTTACAGACAGGTGCGGGTGGTTCAATTTCAGCGGCTGGTTCTAGTTCATTTGTGGGGTTATTACCGGCATTGATGTTTAGTTCGCTGTCTGAAAGCGGGCTCTTCTCTAGGGAAGTGATCCTAAGCGCTTACCCGATTTTGTGGTGGTCTCATACGCTGGCTGCGATGTCATTTATAGCTCTCTTACCCTATACAAATTTTGCGCATTTAATTCTTGTGCCCCTAAACCTGGCTGTGAAAGAAAACAGTTATCCGCAGGCCAAATTAAGTACTCCTTTTAAGCTAATAGAACTTGCCGAACAAGAAGAAGAGACGGAAATTACTATTGGCATATCTAAGGCAGATGACCTTGATTGGAAGCAGAGACTAGAAACAGATTCATGTGTAAATTGCGGGCGGTGTGCCAAGGCCTGCCCAGCAGTAGCAGCAGGGCGGGAACTGTCGCCCCAACAGCTGATTCAAGGGATAAAGAATCAATTGAGTGGGCAAGGAGATCAGCCACTTCCTGTCCTAAATGCGGAAAGTGATCCCAACACTGTTTGGTCATGCACCAACTGTGCTTCGTGCACCTATGAATGTCCTTCTGCTATCAACCATGTTGATTTTGTGCTGAATTTTCGTAGGCACCTTTTAAGCAATAACCAAGTTGATGCGAAGAAAACTCAACTGCTTACGGCTTTAGATAACAACGGAAATCCTTATGGTCTGGCTTCTTACAAAAGAAGTGAGTGGTTAGAAGATTATGAAGTGCCACTTGCTGCAGAAACAGATGATTTTGAATATTTATATTGGATGGGCTGTCTAGCGGCTTACGATCAGCGTGCGAGCAACATTGGACGTTCCATGATTAAATTATTCAAACATGTGGGTGTAAATATTGCAGTTTTGGGTACTGAAGAAAAATGTTGCGGTGAAACCGCGAAACGTCTCGGGGAAGAAGGGCGTTTTCAAATGATTGCCCAGGAAAATATTGAGTTAATGCAATCTTATGGTGTAAAAAAAATCATTACACATTGCCCCCATTGTTACAATACTTTGAAACATGAATATCCGGAATTTGGTGGTGACTTTGAAGTCATGCACCATAGTCAGTTTCTCGCCCACATGGTGCAGCTCCATCAGGTTGAATTAGACATGAACAATGAGAAAATCGTTTTTCATGATCCGTGTAATCTTAGCCGTTTGAATAACATTCGTGAAGAGCCGAGATATCTTCTTAAACATACAACTACGGATTTACTGGAGGTGAAGAAATCCGGGACTCAGACTTTCTGCTGTGGTGCAGGAGGGGGCAATAATTGGTACAGTGTCCCGGAAAGCACGAAAATCAGTCATTTGAGGCTAGATCAGCTTTTAGAGGCCGATCCGGACAAACTGGTTGTTGCATGTCCATTCTGCCTCGGTATGTTTGAGGACGCTCTCAAAGTAAAAGGTGTAAATAAAACCGTGTGTGATATCGGAGAATTAATTGCCGACTCAATTTCGATATCAGAAAGAAGCACTGCATGAGAAAATTGCCCCCAGTATATTTTTAATACCTATGTTGGAGGGTTTATTATGACTCTAAAACTTAATTCTGATCACTGTATTGGTTGCCGCCTGTGCCAGTTGGCCTGCTCGGCGCAAAAGGAAGGAGTATTTAATCCTGATATATCCAGACTGAAAATAGTGTCTATGTATGACAAAACGGGGCTCGAAATTAAGAGCGCAATCTGCACGCTATGTCTTGCTTGTGTCGACGTCTGTCCGACTGAGGCAATCACATTTGAGAATGGACATTTGGCTTATGATCAGGATCAATGTACAAATTGTGGCCTCTGTGTAGCAGCATGTCCGGAACAAGTCATTCGAGCGCAAGACAACGGGGTAGCGGTATGTGATCTTTGTCAGGGTTCTCCAACCTGTGTGAAGTGGTGTCCACATCAGGCTCTGACGAATGTGGAGGTGATCTAATTGAGCTATACCGGAAAGATCCTGAGAGTGGACCTCAGCGCTGGCACGTGTCAGGTCGAAGAATTAAACCGCCAATGGGCAAGTGAGTATTTTGGGGGCAAAGGCCTGGGGATAAAATACCTATATGAAGAAATAGCTCCCGGAATTGATCCGCTGTCTCCGGCAAATAAGCTTATTCTCATGACAGGGCCTTTTACAGGTACGACTATTCCCGTTTCGGGCAAGCTGGCTGTTGTTTCAAAATCTCCGGCTACAGGTACTATCCTCGACTGTTCCATCGGCGGGCATTTTGCCGGTGAACTAAAATTCGCGGGGTATGATGCGGTAATATTTGAAGGGAAAGCCGCTAAACCGGTCTATGTATATATCGAAGATAGTAAGGTGGAAATCCAGGAAGCTTCCTCACTCTGGGGTATGGGGGCTCAGGAGACGGAGCTATCACTCCGCAGCATGATCGATGAGGAAGTCAAGGTGTTGGCGATCGGGCCAGCAGGGGAAAATCTGGTCACGATGTCCTGTATTACGTCCGAGTTGTATCGACAGGCAGGGCGGGGCGGAATCGGGGCGGTAATGGGAAGTAAAAACCTCAAAGCTGTGGTTGTTCGCGGGAACGGCAGCGTCTCTGTACCCAATATCAAAGAATTTATGGTTACCGTTAAAGAGATTATGCACAAAGATACCCTTACCGACACCAATCTTTGGGCTTATACCGATGGCACTCCGATGCTTGTCGAGATGTCCCAGAGCTCTGGAATTTTGCCGACTAGGAATTTTCAAGACGGAACTTTTGAAGGTTTCCGGAATATCAATTCCGATGCAGTTAAGTCTGTACGGGCAGGGAAAAAAGGATGCTTAAGCTGCGCTCTTGGGTGCGGCAATTATTCCAGAAACGGTCGGGCTGCAGTTGAGGGACCGGAGTACGAAACCCTCGCGATCGGCGGGTCAAATTGTGGAATCGATGATTTAGAAGCAATCATCAAGTTCAATAACCTGTGTGATGACCTGGGTTTGGATACGATATCCGTTGGGAATGTTGCCGCTTTTGCCATGGAATTAACTGAGAAAGGAATCAAGGATTTCGGCCTGCGGTTTGGGGATAAGGAAGGATATCTTCTAGTTCCCGCTTTGATCGCTCACCGGGACGGAATAGGCGTTGATTTAGGGCTGGGGGTTAAAAAGTTATCCGAAAAATACGGCGGCCGCGATTTTGCCATGCAGGTAAAAGGCTTGGAGTTTCCCGGGTACGAACCGCGCGGTTCCTGGGGTATGGGACTGGCTTTTGCGACCTCTGACCGGGGTGCCTGCCATATGCGGGCCTGGCCTGCCGCGGAAGAAGCCTATGGAGAGCGGGATCCCTTTACCATTGAGGGCAAAGCTCAGCTCGTGCTTGACATGCAGCATTATAACGCTGTAAAATTCTCTCTCATTCTGTGTGATTTTTGGGCACTGTCCCTCGAGACCATGGCAGAACTTATGGAAGCCTTAACCGGTCGACCTGTAACAGTGCAAGTGCTGGAAAAGGCCGGGGAGAGGGTGGTAAACCTCGCAAGACAGTTCAATGTGAGGGAAGGATTCAGTAAAGATAATGATAACCTGCCAGCCCGGATATTCAAAGAAACATTAAAATCTGGGGCGACGGCGGGCAAAGTTCTTCCCGAGGAAGAATTTGCGCAAATGCTGGGAGAGTATTATGATTTGCGCGGCTGGGATCAAGACGGCATACCTACCGCTGCTAAACTGCAAGAATTGGGAATAATGTGAGCATAAATGAGTGAACCTGAAAGTGAATGCACCAGAGAAACGAGTGAATCGTCTATCACAAAAGGCACACTCTGACAAAAAGTCAGGGTGTGCCTTTTTGTCACTTCCGTCATAGTGACATTTTGACAAAACTTATCTCTCCCCGAACGATACCGGGTGAGCAAACTTTTGTTCGAACCTTTATTATTCACGGGTTTCAGCCATCATTGGCATTGAGCATGAGAATTGGTATCTTTTTTGCAAAGGATAATGAAGAAATATTACATGAAAGCGAGAAAGGAGTTCTCATCATGAATAGGCGCGGTTTCCTAAAATCAGTCGCTGCCGTCGGATCAATCTCTGCGCTCGGCTTAGGCATCGACAAACTTGTTCCCAATGTCGTGGCAGATGAAATAATCTCTAACCCCACGCCTTACGACCATGAGGCCTTGCCTGTGGAAATGCGCATTGATCCTAAAACCGGGAAAGTGGAGCTAAATCCCGACGTTGCCTTGCGCAACAGCGTGTGTTTAGGGTGTTGGAGCAACTGTGGCAATCGGGTTAAAGTGGACAAAAAAACAGGGAAAATTCTGCGGGTTTTAGGGAATCCCTATCATCCGAGTAATGCTGAGCCCCATCTGCCATTTGCCACGCCGCTCATGGAATCGTACAAATCTCTGGGGCAGTATCAGGAAATCGGGCATACCGGGCGCGCTACAGTCTGCCAGCGTGGCAACGCCGCTTACCAAATGGTCTATGATCCTAACAGAATTCTCACCCCCTTGAAAAGGGCAGGCAAGCGCGGGGAAGGCAAGTGGAAGCCTATCACGTGGGAGCAGGCTGTGCAGGAGACCGTGGAAGGCGGAGAACTATTCCAAGAGATTGACGAGAACATGCGTGTTGAAGGCTTGCGTCAGGTGCGCGACCTTAAAACCCCGCTCAATCCGGAACAGCCGGAATGGGGTCCGAAGGTCAATCAATTGGTCTTTATCGGCGGACGGGATGACGGGCGTACGGAGTTTGCGAACCGCTTTATCACCAAGTCTTTCGGTTCGCCGAATTTTTACGGCCATGGCGGAACTTGTGGTTTGAGCCGCCGTGTTGCTTTCCTTTCTTTTTTAGACACCTGGGACAAAAAACCCCATATGAAAGCAGATTATATGGGAGCAGAATTGGTGATGTTCTTTGGCAACGCCCCCGGACAAGCCGGAGCGCCTTTCCAGCCCATGGCCCGCAAGTCTGCTCTAGCCCAGGCAGATAACGGGATGAAAGCTATCTTGGTCGATCCGGTCTTGCAGAATGGGGTATTTAATTCCCCGGCAGCGGCCGAGACCGCCTGGGTTCCCATTCGCCCGGGAGCTGACGGCGCTTTGGCTATGGCTATGACCCGTTGGGCTTTTGAAAAGAAAAAAATCAATGAGAACTATCTTGCGCTTCCGAACAAAACAGCGGCTGGCAAGAAGAAAAGTCCTTCCTGGAGCAATGCTACCTACCTTGTTATTCAAGAACCGGGACACCCTGACTTCGGCAAATTCCTGCGGGCGGAACAGATTGGGCTGAAGGCGGCCCCTGAGCCTAACTACGTGATTATTGACAAAGCCAGCGGCAAACCCACAGTTTACACTGAGAGCGAAGAAGGGGTTATCCTGTACACGGGCACAGTGAATATCAATGGTTCCGAGGTCTTGGTCAAAACTTCACTCCAGATTCTGGCCGAGGAAGCGGAGCGCTATACGTTTGAAGAGTATAGTAAAGCGACCGGTATACCACAAGAAAAGATTTTTTCCTTGGCCAAGGAGTTCTTCAGTCATGGTACGAAGGCTGCGACCGATCACCACGGGGGCGTTGCCATGCACAGTAATGGTTTTTACAGTTCGTTGGCGGTCATAACACTTAATGCCCTGGTCGGAAATATCAACCGCAAAGGGGGTTCGACCAAGAGCGGGGGAGGGTACCGCGGAGTTGACAAAGATCCCCGCTATGATTTACTTGCATTTCCCGGCATGGTTAAACCGGCAGGTTTCAAAATCAGCCGCGAGGGCCGGGAGTATGAAGACACGCCGGAATTCAAAAGTAGAAAAGCTAAAGGAGAAAATCCATATCCGGCAACTCTTCCGTGGAGCCCCCTGGCCGATTCTATGGTCGGGAATGTCCTCCCGTCCATGATGGCAGGGTACCCCTATTCCGCCAAAATATTGATGATGTGGATGACGAATCCTTTCTACACGACCCCCGGCCTTTTCCAAAAAGATGTCGAAAACTATGTTAAGGATCCTAAGAACATTCCCCTCATCATCGCAATTGATGTCATGATGGGTGATTCGAGCATGTATGCGGATTATATCATTCCGGATACGACTTTCTATGAAAGCTGGGGTGTACCCACGGTCTGGAATTTAATCCTGACCAAGGTCAGCGGTGCACGCCATCCGGTGATTGAGCCTTTAACCCCAAAATCCCAGAGCGGGCAGTCCCTGTCTTTTGAGGCTTACCTGATTGAAGTCGGCAAGCGCCTTAATCTGCCCGGTGTGGGAGAGAAAGCTATTCCTAACGCGAATGGTGAACTTACTCCTCTTAATTCACGCGAAGACTTTTTCCTTAAAGCTCTGGCGAATATTGCGTTTGATGAGACTCCGGTTCCGGACATCACCCATGAGGAACTGCAGATCACCGGCTTGGAGCAGGAGCTTAAGTATACTGCGGCCTGCCTAACGCCAGAGGAGTGGAACAAGGTCAATTACGTCTTAGCCAGAGGAGGACGCTTTGAGGACTATGATAAGAATTATGATGGCGAGGTTCTGCACAATAAGTTCCCCAAGGTCATTAATATTTACAATGAGAAACTGGGTACCACCCGCAGCAGTGTAAACGGAGAATATCTCCCAGGTACCGCGGTTTGGGTTCCGCCGACTCTGGCGGACGGACGCACCATTGACCAGGTGTATCCGGACAGTGAATGGCCGTTCCAGATTGTTTCGTATAAGCCGCGTTACCGCACAGGCGGATATTTATCCAATGTTCCGCTTCTGCAGGATATGGCGAAGACGAATTTTATTGAGCTAAATAGTATGGATGCTGAAAAACTCGGGTTTAAGGATGGAGAGAAAGTAAAGCTTGTTACGCCAACAGGCGAAGCCGCAGGGACGGTCAAAATTCGCCGCGGAGTGCGCCAGGGGACGATCGCGCTCGAATACGGGTTCGGTCACTGGGGAGCCGGTGCGCAAAGCTACAGGGTGGGCAATAAGGAAGTCAAAGGGGATCCTAGACACGGGGCCGGCGTGCCCTTGAACCTAATCGCTCTGCGTGATCCGAGTCTGAAAACAGGGCATCCTTTGTATGATCTGGTCGGTGGTTCAACTGACCGCAACACGACCAAGGCGCGCTTGGAAAAATCTTCTGGCTAAAGAAGGGTTGCTAAATGATAGAACGGGAAGAGACGGCAGGGGACCGGGCCAGAGCGTTTGAGTTTCTGGCCGGGATTTTCCTGAAAGAACCGAGCATGGCGGCTTTTAACGAAGTAAGAATATGGGCCGCAGAAGGGAAAGACCCGGAGATTCTTTCCCTTTTGCAGGAAATTAATAATCAAGACCCAGGGTTAACCGAGTTGACTCAAGAGTACTACGACCTCTTCTTTGTGCCGGTTTCCGGACGATTCGTGCCTCCTTTTGAAGCGGCGATCGTGGGGGCGATGCGTCAGGAGGGCCGCCAAACGAAGTTTGGCGCTTATTGGGGGGAGCAGACAATCAAACTGGCTTCCTTATATGAACAGACCCGGTTCCACCCAGGTGAGCTTGAGGTGTTTGAACCGCTGCGCGGATTGAATCTGCCCGATCATATTGGGTTTGAGCTCGCCTACATGGCTTATCTAATCCGCCTTGAAGGAAAACAGGGTGCAAACGGTTTATCCGTAAAGATGATCAAAAAGCTTGAGGTACAGTTTTTGAATGAACACCTAAGGGTGTGGCTTCCACTTTTAGTCGAAGATCTGCGGGCAGTGCCGCAGTCCGGGTATTATCCGTACTTCGCGCAGCTGGCTCGTGATTTTTGCCGGGAAGAAGCCGGGGTAATCACGTAAAAATGCATTATCTTGCTGATTAGTCTAAAACATGTCGAAGTTACTGATGGTGAGTATATATAGCCTGTTGAAGAGAGGAGTGGGGAAAATGCCCGCGCTAACGAAGCGTTACGGAATGGTCATTGACCTGCGCAAATGTGTTGGATGCAATGCCTGTACCGTCTCGTGCAAGATTGAAAACCAGGTGCCTGAAGGGGTATTTCGCACTTGGGTCAAAGAGATAGAGAAAGGGACTTACCCGCAGGTGAATCGTTTTCGTCTGCCGCGCTTGTGCAATCATTGTGACAATGCGCCTTGTTTAGCTGCGTGCCCAGTTCAGGCCACCTACCGGGCGGAGGACGGCACGATTCTAATTGATTATGACCACTGCATCGGGTGCAAGTATTGTATGGCAGCCTGTCCTTATGACGCACGCTTTATTAATCCGATACGAAAGACAGCTGAAAAGTGTACGTTCTGCTATCACCGGGTTGGGGAAGGGCTGCTTCCCGCCTGTGTAACCACTTGTGTAGGCGGGGCGAGGATTTTCGGGGACTTAAACGATCCGCAAAGCCTGATATCCAAACTCATCGCCAATAACCCGGTGCAAGTTCTTAAGCCCGATATGAATACCAAACCGATGGTCTTCTATATCGGGGCTGACCAGGACATTATGGGCGCTCGTTACGGCAGCCTGGAGAAAGGAGAGGAGTAAGCATGGATAATGTTACTTACCTTGCCAATGTCACGCATCCCGTTCAGCTTGGAATCCTGATCGCGATTTACTTCTTTTACACCGGGCTGAGTGCCGGTTCATTTGTGCTTTCGAGCTTGGGAACGGTTTTTGGCATTCAGAAATATAAGCCGATTGCCAAGGCTGGGGTGATTATGGCAGTCGCTTTGCTTGCGATTGCTCCGCTGCACCTGATTGCTGATCTTGAACAGCCAGGACGTTTTTACACTTTGTTTTTCAGGTTGAATCCGAGGTCTGCGATTTCCTACGGTACTTTTCTACTCACCCTGTATCCGCTTAACAGCATGATCTATCTCTGGTTTTTAATGCGCAAAGATTTAGCTGCCGGAGCCATGGAATCAACCGGTATTAAACAAAAGCTTTACCGTTTCTTAACCTTTGGGCATAAAGACCTTTCGGCAGAAGCGTCGGCCGCAGACGGGAAATGGGCCAAACGGCTGGGAACGTTAGGGGTGCCGTTGGCATTGCTTGTTCACGGGTATACCGGATTTATTCTGGCGAATATTCAGGCCCGCACCCTCTGGCACACCGGTCTCATGCCCTTGATCTTTCTAATGTCGGCGATGGTTTCCGGGACCGGCCTCCTAATCCTGGTCCTGTTATTTACCCAGCGCTTTCTCTCTCCTGAACGCAGGATTACGCCGGAGAGAAAGAGCCTAATTCTTACCATCGCCCAGCTCATGCTCTGGTTCATCGTAGTGGATGCTACTTTAATGGTGATAGATTTTATCGTGCTCTACTATACAAATGCTGCAGGACATGCGGCTGCCGAACTCTTCCTTTTTGGGAGCCACCGCTTGATGTTTCTGGGTGTGGAAGCAGGGCTAGGCTTATTTGTTCCTTTCCTGATTCTCTTAATTCCTAAGGCTAAGCAATCATTAAGCTGGATCTCTTTGGCTTCAATCTTAACTTTAGTTGGGGTGATTGCCATGAGGATTAATTTCGTTGTCGGCGGGCAACAGCTTCCTTTGAGCGGGGACACGCTAAATCCGTATACGGTCGATCCCCGGCATGTAATGTTTATTGCCCTGTTTGCGCTGATAGAACTGGGGATACTCTATCTTGCATTTCGCATCCTACCGGTATACGGTCTGCCTAAGGCTGAACCCGCGCCGAGCGTTTACCACGCGGAAGTTAGCGCGAAATAATCCGCATGCCGTACATGGACTCTCGCTGCCCTAGCGAGTGTTTATTGAAGCGCTGCTATGTCACGATAGGTTAGGGGAACATCCCGAGTCATAGCGGGGTGTTTCCCTGCTTTTGTTGTCTGATTTTGGATTTTCTTTCTTTGCATGGTACACTGATGCTAACGGAGTAAATGCGTGCGCACTTGAGGAGGTAGGGGGAATTGGATAGGAAAACAAGGCTCTATGGGAGTGCGGCCATTCTGGTTTTTCTGGTAGGAGCCTATTTGTTTAGCATGCCTGTGGTGAAGCCGCGTCCGCAACACTTAGGAATCCTGCTTGCGAACGATACCCGTCTGGCCAAAGTGGAAGGGCTGCAACAAGGGTTAAGGCGCTTAGGGTATCTGGATGCACAAGATGTGGTCTACCAGATTTTTAATGCCCATGATGACATCTCTCAACTGCCTGAGCTTGCTCAACGTCTAATGCGGGACCAGCCCGATGCCGTGGTGGCAGCAGGAGCTGTCGAGGCCCAAGCCCTTAAGGATGTCACTGCTTCCCTGAAAAAGAAGGTGCCGGTTATCTTCATGGGCACCCTTTCCCCGGCAGCAACCGGGCTGGTGACTAACCCATCCCGTCCGGAAGGAAACTTGACCGGACTCAATAACTATCACCTCGAATTAACTCCCAAACGCCTTGAACTTCTTCACCGTCTACTTCCGGAGGTAAAGCGTGTTGCGGTTTTGGGAGATCAGCGGGTGCCTTCTTTTACCCAAGCCCAAGTCAGTATCCAGGAAGTCGCCCGCGAATTTTCGATCTCTCTCAGTACGTTTACGGTGGCTGAACCAACAGATATTGATTCGGTGTTTGCGGAGATGGAGACGTCCAAGATCCAAGCCATCCTGCTTCTGCCCGGTTTTTTTCTTGAGACCAGCACCAAGCAGATCGTCGAACTCGCTCTTAAGTTTAAGCTGCCGGTCTTTGGGGTTTATCCCGGTGACATTGAGTACGGATGCCTCGCTGCTTACGGAACATCTTATCGAGACCAAGGGCTTCAATCCGCTCAGCTCGTACACAAAATCTTGCGCGGACAGGCGACAGCGGATATTCCGGTCGAGACTCCGGACAAGATCGTGTTAACGGTTAACCTTCGCACAGCCAACGAGCTCAGTATTCATCCTGCACCTGATGTACTAACTCTGGCTGATCAGGTCATTAACCCATAGGGAGGGAGGAATTTGAAAGCTCGTGCGGTTCCCTGGTGGATACGAATTAAATCCCGGGTACTTCTCTTTGGGGCAGCGATGTCTATTTTACCCATACTTTTTCTGGGTCTGACGAGTTTTAATGCGGCCCGTCTTCACCTGGAGGGAAGTATTCAGCAACAGAATTTTGAACGGGCCCACTCTTTGGCTGATGAGCTCCAGGAATTTGTGCAAAATATGGCTGACAGCCTGACCCATGTCACTTCAACGAATGCGTCTCTCCTTGTGGGTCAAGATGAAGTGGCCCGGGCATCCGTTTTAGGAACCTTGCTACGCAAAGAGCCATACCTTGAAAAACTAACCGTAGCAGGCAGGGATCTTAGGATCATAAGCCAGGTTTCACGCCGGGAAGTCATCTTCCCGCAGCAGAGGCCAGCGAGCCTGGAAAAGTCCGAACTTAGTGATAATAGCACTTTCGCCGTCAGCCCAGTGTTCTTTGCAGCTGATGGCCGTCCGGAATTCTATTTGACCGTGGCGATTCAGAATCCGTACACTCGACAGGTAATAGGGTATTTGCAGGCTGAAACGGACCTTAAGGGAATGGTCACCAAGTTCACGAATTTGCGCATTGGGCAGGCTGGGCATGTATATCTTACGGATGACATGGGAAATTTGATCGGACACACGGATTTTAGCTATGTCCTACGCCGGGAGCAAGTACAGAAGTACCCTGCAGTTGAAGATTTCTTAGCCGGAAAAACTCCTTCCCCGCGGGGCAGTGAATATCTAAACGCTGAAGGTGTGAAGGTTATTGGGTTATATGCCCCGGTGGGCAAGCCGAATTGGGCGGTGGTTATTGAGCAGCCAATTCGGGAGGCCTATGGTCCTATTTCTCAATTTGCTTTCAAATTATTAGGGATTACACTTGTTACCGGGTTTTTGGTCACGCTCCTGAGTGTTATCTTCGGGCTCAAACTTACCCGCCCGCTGGAGCATCTTGAAGGAGAGGTCAGAGGGATTATCGCAAGCGGCAACCTGGAAGCCAGTATTCCCCAGCAGACACAGGATGAGATCGGAAGTTTAGTGCGGTCATTTAACCAGTTGCTGAATATGCTGGATGAGAAAGGGAAAAAGCTGAAAGCAGAGAAAGAATTATTAACAACCGTTGTCAACGGGATAGGTGCCGGTATGGCTCTTTTAGATCGTGAAAAACGAATTATCTGGTGGAATTCTATTTTTGGCGCTTGGTTTGGGTCTCAGAGGCTGAGCCAAGTTCCGTGCGCACGGGTTCTGGCAGGGGACGGCATCGATTGCCTGCCGCTTGACAGCGGCAGAATTGTCCCGCTGGAAGTTAACGGAGCACAACGCTACGTGCGGCAGATGTATTATGGGCTCACCCCTGAGAACCAGGAAGATGCAGCGTATTTGGTCCTGCTTGAGGATGTTACCCAGGAGGTGGAGATGGAAGCGCGTATGATTGAGACGGACAAAATGGCGGCTGTGGGCTTGCTTGCTTCCGGAGTGGCCCATGAGATAAACAATCCGTTGGCGATTATCTCGGCCCACAGCGAGGATCTGTATGACCGTCTAAGTGAGAACCCGCCGCCCCCTGCGGAGATGCGAGATATATTAAGCATCATTTCAGGCCAAGTTGCACGCTGCAAGCAGATCACGGGCCAGCTTCTGCATTTTGCCCGCAAAGGGAAAGAAGGGCAGGACTTTATTGATATTGGCACCGCCACCGTGCAGGCGATTTCCCTCATCAAGCATCAGGCTAAACAAAAGAAAATCAGAATTGAGAGCACCTTGCCGGAAGGGCTGATCGTTGCGGGAAATGAAAATGAATGGCAGCAAGTCGTGTTAAACATTATGGGCAACGCCCTCGATGCCTCTCCGGAAGGAGGAATTATTGAGGTTCGTGGCTCAAGTAAGGGAACATCGGCCTCGATTGAAGTTGAAGACCATGGACAGGGAATTCCGGCTGCCCAGGTGAAAAAGGCGTTTGAGCCCTTCTTTACCACCAAACCTGTCGGACAGGGGACAGGGCTTGGATTATTTGTAAGTTACGGAATCGTCCGGAAAATGAAAGGCTCGATAACCTTGGAAAGTGAGGAAGGTATGGGTACGAAGGTAAAAATCACTTTGCCTTCCCCTGAGGTATATCAATGAAACAGCAGCAACGGGTATTAATTCTTGATGACGAAGAGGCTTTGCGCGAAATCATAGCCAAGCGCTTGGAGCGCAAAGGCTATCAGGTTGCGGAAGCCGGGACGGCTAGAGAAGGGGTATCATTTCTAAATCATAACTTGGTGGAGCTTGTACTCCTGGACTTGCGTTTACCGGACGGGGACGGGCTTGACGTACTTCACACCCTAAAACAGCTGCAACCGGATCTGCAAGTGGTGATGCTTACAGGGCACGGAACCATGGAGTCTGCGATTGAAGCAATGAAAGCCGGGGCCTTTGACTATCTCACCAAGCCCTGCAATTTGTCCGAATTGGAAATTACGCTAGAAAAAGCGCTGGAACAGCGGAAGCTGCTCGTAGAAAATACGGGTCTGCGCCAGGTCATGTACCGGCAAATTCCGGAACTGAGAATTGTGGGGGAGAGCGCCAAGTTAAAAGCTCTTTTGAAACTAACGCGCAAGGTCGCCCCCAGTGACACAGCGGTCTTAATCCAAGGGGAAAGCGGAGTTGGGAAAGAGCTGATTGCCCGGGCTTTGCATCTCTGGAGCCTGCGGGCGGCTCAAGCCTATGTTCCGGTAAACGCGGGGGCTATTCCGGAAGCCCTAATTGAAAGCGAACTGTTTGGACATGAGAAGGGAGCTTTCACCGGAGCAGGGGGGCAAAAGCTCGGACTGGTAGAGATGGCCGACCGCGGTACGCTTTTCCTGGATGAAATCGGAGATATGCCCCTGCAGCTTCAGGTTAAAATTCTGAGATTCCTGGAAACCGGAGAATTTCGCCGCGTCGGGGATACCAGGCTCAGGCGTGTGGATGTGCGCATTGTTACCGCGAGCAATCGGGATTTGCGCCAAGAAATTGAAGCAGGGCGTTTCCGCCAAGACCTGTACTATCGATTAACAGGCTTGTCCCTGATGGTTCCTCCTTTGCGCGAACGGCGGGAGGACATTCTCCCGCTCTCCGAATACTTTCTTGGCCGCTTCGAGAAAGCCGACATGGCGAAAAAACAATTTATTTTAGCGGAAGAAACAAAACAGGAACTGTTAAACTATGATTTTCCGGGCAATGTCCGGGAACTGGCTCATCTAATTGAACGTGGCCGCCTATTGGCTTCAGATGGTGTGATCTTACCCACAGACATCTGGTCGGAAAAAGGTGCACTAAGGCAGAAAACTCAGCTCTTAGAACCATTTGCTTCGTTAAAAAAGTCGGTTAACGATGAGGCGAGATCAGAAGCAGGTCATTATCCGACCTTAGAGGAAGTTGAACGAGGGCATATCTTAGCAACCTTGGCGCAAGTTAATGGAAATCGTACCCAGGCTGCAAAACTTCTTGGGATAAGTGTACGCAATCTTTATCGTAAAATCGAAGCATACGGGGATTCGATCCCGAAAACACAATAACAGAGTGCGGTTGAGGAACCAATGTTTAATTAAACTCATACATTAAATACCAAGGAATACTGAGAAAAACCACATGAGAACAACCTATTCTGAGAAAACCTGTAAATAGTTATGGCATAAGCGTGTTAATTAAATTTTTTGTTGACAATAAGGAACTTTATGCTACAATTTATCTCGATGGGAATTTGGGTCACCGGCATGCAAGTGTCCGGCTCGGATTCCTTCATATTTTGGCAAGCAAAAGGGGGCAACGATTATAAGATGAGCAATTCTCTGGGACGTCATGTGTTGGCTGAAATGTATGGTTGTAGTTTCGATACTTTGAACGATCGTGAAAAGGTCGAAGCCATTATGGTCAACGCAGCCCTGGAAGCAGGAGCTGAAGTGCGGGAGGTTGTATTTCATAAGTTTAGTCCTCAAGGTGTGAGTGGTGTAGTTGTAATTTCTGAGTCCCATCTCGCCATCCATACTTGGCCCGAACTCGGTTATGCAGCCGTTGACGTCTTCACGTGCGGGGATCGCGTCAATCCCTGGGATGCCTGCAACTTTCTGACGGAAAAGTTTCAGGCAGGTCATATGACAGCTACGGAAATGAAACGCGGCATCTTTGAGACCCCAAAGGAAGCGGTAAATCTTTAGGAGGGATATTTATTTTATTCCGGACTAAGATGAAAGGCTGATAGACCTTGTAGCAAGAGATTGTTGCAGGGTCTATTACTTTTTAAGTTGGTAAATTTGCGCTGAATGCGAAGGAATTTGCTCTGCTTGGCTAGAACTATACATAGTAGGGATTCGCTTGGAAATATCCAACGCTGTAGAACTTTTTCAATCAGGATCTAGCGTTATAGGTACGGGGGGGTTAGCATGGAAGTCTGGCAATGTAACCAGTGTGCGAAATGTTCTGGCAGTTGTCCTGTCAGTTTTGCCATGGATTATCTGCCACACCAAATCGTACGCTTGCTCCAGCTTGATCTGAAAGATACTGCCTTGCAGTCTCAGTCACTCTGGCTTTGTACCGGGTGTAAAATTTGCGCAAGCCGTTGCCCGCACAAAGTAGACCTTCCTAATATAATTAAGGAATTAAGACGTGAGGCCCGTGCCCTCAGTACCGGCAAAGTGCAGGACTATCACGAGGATTTTTTGGACTCAGTTGAGCGCTATGGCCGTACTTCTCCTGCGTTAGCGCTCGGAATAAGTAATGGCTCCAGAAAAGAAATCCGCTGGCCTATGCTCAAACGCGGGAAGATTAAGGTCTTTCGTGGGCGTGTTCACGACAAAGTGTCTATTAAGCGGCTTTTTGCCAGGGCTAAAAGGGGGGATATGGGTGACTGAGTTTGCTTATTATCCAGGATGCCTGACTCATACTGCTGCTCGCGAATATGACGAGTCCCTGCGCTTAGTGGCTGACAAACTGGATATAATTTTAAAAGAGGTGCCTGATTGGAATTGCTGTGGAGGGAATTCAGCTTCTACTTTAGATGAAGGCTTAGCTCACGGTTTGGCTGTGCGGAATTTACTGCAAGCTCAGACGCTAAGCACGGAAGTGGTTCTTCCCTGTCCAATCTGTTATGAAAACCTCTCAGCGAGCAAACAGGAGCTGAATCACAACAGTGCTTTGGCAGAGGAATTATCTTCTGCTTTACAGAAAAGTATCGGTGATTTGCCCCATGCTTTAAGTGCATTGCAAATATTTACGACGGAAAGTGTGCTTGAGAAAATTCAGCTTTATGCGCGTAAAAGCTTAAGCGGATTGAAAGTAGTATCCTATTATGGCTGCCGTCAAAATCCACAAAGCCTGGACCGACTCCTTTTAGCACTGGGCGGGGAAGCGCTGAACTGGCCGTATAAGACTGAGTGCTGTGGCGGCAGGCTTGCCGGTGGGGATGATCAGATTGCCAAGACTGTGGTTGGTCGGATCATTGACATGGCCAGGGAGAGTGGAGCGGAGGCGATTGTCACTGCCTGTCCGCTTTGCCATGCAAATTTAGATATGCGTCAGTTTCAACTCTGGCGTGATCAAAGTGCACCTTTAATTCCGGTTTTTCACTTTACCCAGCTCATAGGGCTGGCACTGGGCATAGATCCCTCTGCTTTGGGCTTAAATAAACACTTTGTTCCGACAGAGCACGCGCTCACCTCTGCCGGAATTCGGTAATAGTTCGATGTAAATTTTTGTAAAATAGATCCGGAAAAGTGTTAAAAGTGTTACTGAAAGCGAGCTTAGAGGACCGGCTTTCCGGTTTTTTTTGTTTTGGGGGAGGATTTTAAGATGCAATCTCGAATATACTATGGGTTAGTCTCATATAAAATTGTTGTTTGTTAGATTGCCAAATAGTTTGGTTAATCTCTTAAAAGTTTATGAGGAGAGGTTTAATTGGTTTCCTTACCGTCTATCCAGGAGGAACTTAAAGCGATCCATGACCGGCTCGAACAAGAAATCACTTTTAAGAGTGCTAAATTTGCGGAACTAATCCCAATCAATTTTGACGAGCTGGAACACAACGCTTGTCCGGCTATTGTATTGACTGTAAGCCGTGCTTGCGGCTACAGCGGCCGCCAGGCCATCTCTATGGGCGTGGTTATGCAGTTTGTGTTTATGGCAGATAAAGTTCACAGCCTCATGCAAGAAGATGAAGAGATAACGGAGGAGCTTAGGCAATTTACCGTTTTAGTAGGGGATTATCTTTTTGGCAAATTCTTTCTTGGGCTTAGCCGCGAGAAGCTGTTGCACTTCTTGGCCCCAATTGCTAAGGTCATTGAAAATATGAGTATCGGGACAATTTACCGTTGGTTGGGCCGTGAAAGTGAACTTACACCTGAGGAATGGCTCGAAATTTTGGCAAGGGAAAGAGCTTCCTTGACAGGCTTAGCGGCTCGTATCGGGGCTGAGCTGGCAGGAATGCCAACGTACATAGCAGAGAAGTGCGAGTCTTTTGGAAGCCAGTTAGGGCTGGCCTGGGCAGCTCATCATGAAAAACTGGAACAAAAAGTAGTGGCCAGGATCATGCACAATGCCGGGGCATTTTTGCAGGAGCTTCCGGATACTTTAGAACTCAAGCCGCTGAACGAGCTTTATACCTACATGAAAGTTCAGCTTGAAGTTGGGTGAGGAATATGAGTAAAGTAAAGGTCTTCTTAGAAATGATTAAATTTGAACACACGCTGTTCGCGCTCCCGTTTGCTTATCTGGGGGCTTTTTTAGCTGCCCGCGCTCAGCATGGCGGGTTTCCCAGCGCGCTGCAGCTAGTGTGGATCACTCTGGCTATGGTAGGGGCGCGCACGGCTGCGATGTCCCTTAACCGTTTGATCGACCGCCATATTGATGCCCGCAATCCCCGCACGGCGCAAAGGGCGATTCCGGCGGGGCTTTTGGGTGCGAGTGAAGTTTATGTGTATGTGCTGTTGTCCTTCGCCTTGCTCGCATTTGCTGCTTATCAGCTGAATATGCTGGCCCTAAAGTTGATGCCGATTGCTGTGTTTGTGTTGGTGTTTTACTCCTATACGAAAAGGTATACCTGGGCTTGCCATTTTGTCCTAGGGATTGCGTTAGGCTTGGCTCCCGTAGGTGCCTGGATCGGGATCACCGGGGCTTGGGCCTGGCCCCCTGTGCTCTTGGGCCTAGGGGTAACCGTCTGGGTTGCTGGGTTTGATGTGGTGTATGCTTGTCAGGATGTTGAGTTTGACCGGCGGGAAGGATTGTATTCGATTCCGGCCGTCTTCGGTCTTACCAGGGGGCTTGAGATTTCGGCCCTGGTCCATGTACTTGCACCCCTTTGCTTTATCGCGGTCGGTGTCTTAATTAAGCTGGGCTTCCTCTATTTCTTGGGAGTTTTAATTGCTATTGTCCTGCTCTATCGTCAGCACCGCCTGGTGTCGGCGAGTGATTTGTCCAAGGTGGGAATCGCTTTCTTCAATCTCAACGGATACTTAAGCGTGATGCTTTTTGTATTTTCGTTGTTAGATCTGATTATTTTTAGGTGAACTTCTTTCAGGTAAGCTTTTTCAGATTGGCTGTTTAAGATTAGTTGTTTCGGATTAGCTGCTTCAGATGAAATGTTTTCATATAAGCCTAAGGAGTGTTGGTATGCTGCCGATTTTTAGCGAGAGCGAACTTGCTGATATCATTCTAAAAGTAGAAAAAGGGGAACGGCTGGATTTCGAAGCCGGGATCCGCTTAATGACAAGCAACGACATTCTGGCTCTGGGGTATATGGCCAATATCGTGCGCGAACGAAAAAACGGGGATAAAACTTATTTTATCGTGAACCGCCATATTAACCACACAAATGTGTGTGTTAACCTGTGCAAGTTCTGTGCTTATGGAGTGAAAAATGAAGATCCCAGAGCTTTTACCTTATCACTGCAGGAAGTTGAGGAGGCAGCGCGTGAGGTCGCCGGGGAAAGGATCTCTGAGATTCATATCGTGGGAGGGCTGAATTCGGAGCTCCCTTTTGAGTATTACCTCGAAATGCTGCAACGGGTGAAGCAGATTTTGCCGGAAGCTCGCATCCAGGCGTTTACGGCAGTGGAGATTGATTATTTCACTCGGATTACCGGGCTATCGACGACGCAAGTCTTACAAGAACTGATGCAAGCGGGGTTGGATTCTTTGCCGGGCGGGGGAGCAGAAGTTTTTTCTTCCCGGGTACGCGCTAAGATCTGTGAAAACAAGATTTCCGGGGAACGCTGGCTTGAAATTCACGAAGCAGCCCATAGCTTAGGTATGAAAACGAATGGCACGATTCTGTATGCGCATATTGAGACGCCTGAGGAAAGAGTGGATCACCTTTTGCGTCTGCGCGCCCTTCAAGATAAGACCGGGGGTTTTTTAGCCTTCGTGCCCTTCCCGTTTTATCCGAAAAACACTAAGCTTGAAGGCAGTATGGGGGTAGAGAGCACGACCGGGTTTGAGGATTTACGCATGCTGGCAGTGGCGCGCATTCTTCTGGATAATTTTGATCATATTAAATCTTTTTGGATGATGCTGGGGCCAAAACTAGCCCAGGTATCGCTGGCTTTTGGCGTCGATGATTTGGATGGCACGGTGGTGGAAGAGAAAATTATTCACGCTGCCGGGGCGGAAACCGAGCAAGTGATGACGAAGGACGCCTTGATTAAAATGATTAGGAAAGCAGGACGGGAACCGGTGGAAAGGGATACTCTCTACCGCGTTATGCAATAATTCGGAGCGTAAAGGTGCGCGCAAATGCAGTGATGATACAAGGAGAAGACCATGAATCGTGTGATGCAGATCATTGAAAAACGCCTGGCAGGGAATCATTTAAGTGTGGAGGAAGGAGTCCACCTCTTAGAAAGGGCGGATTTAATCGTACTGGGTCAGGCAGCGGATAAGGTGCGCCGCCTAATGCACCCTGATAATGTCGTGAGTTTTGTGATAGACCGCAACATTAACTACACCAATATTTGTGCTTGTAAGTGCAAGTTTTGCGCTTTTTATAAGGAAAAAGGAGATCCGGAAGGATATGTTTTGTCCACAGAGGAACTACATGCTAAAATTAAGGAAACCCTTGACCTTGGCGGGACTCAGCTTTTAATCCAAGGGGGTCTCCACCCTGATCTGGGACTCGAGTATTTTGAAGAGATGCTTAAGGATATTAAAAGCCACTATTCGATTCATATCCATTCCTTTAGCCCGCCGGAGATCTGGGATCTGGCTACTAAATCGGGCTTAAGCATTGAGAGAGTAATTTCGAGATTGAAAGAGGCGGGTTTGGACTCGATACCGGGGGGAGGGGCGGAAATTCTTGACAACCGGGTACGGGGGCTCATTTCGCCGAACAAAGTTTCGTGGGAGCAGTGGATGGAGGTCATGACAACCGCTCATATGTTAGGGATGAAGACCACGGCCACCATGATGTTTGGTCATGTTGAAAGTTCGGCAGAGCGTATTTTACATATGGTAAGGGTACGGGAGGCTCAGGACAAGACGGGCGGTTTTACAGCCTTTATCCCCTGGAGTTTTGCGCCTAAGAACACAGAACTAGGAGGGGAAGGAAGCACCGGGATCGATTATCTTCGAACGTTGGCTGTGAGCAGGCTGATGCTTGATAACGTGCCGAACATACAAGCTTCCTGGGTAACTCAGGGTGCTAAGATGGCTCAGGTTGCCTTGTGTTTTGGGGCCAATGATTTTGGCAGCACAATGTTAGAGGAGAATGTGGTCAGGGCCGCCGGGGTGCAAACCCGCGTGCCTTTGCGTGAGATTGTGCGCTCGATTCAGGATGCCGGGTATCGGGCTGTTCAACGCAACACACATTATGAAAGGCTGAAGGAATACGGGAAGGAAGTGTAGCGGATGCGGCGGCGCAAGCGCACAGATGTAAGCATGCCGTTTTTGGAACATGTTAAAGATTTGCGCAAGGTTTTGATTATCACGGCTTATGCAGTAGCTGCAGGGACAATATTAGGCTGGGTGCTGGCCGATCCCGCATTTGCCTATTTGGCCAAGCCGGTAATGGAACTGGATAAGGGCATGTTCATAACGACTACCCCAATGGAACCGGTGATGGTAAAATTGAAAGTATCTTTGATTATTGGGGTGGCGTTTGCCCTTCCCGTGATCATGTGGCAGATATGGAGTTTTCTTTTGCCTGCCCTTAAACAGAAAGAGAGAAAATACCTCTATATTGTAGTGCCCAGCTCAGTCCTGTTGTTTGTGGGAGGAGTGGCTTTTAGTTTCTATTTAGTCTTGCCTATGGGCATAAAGTTTCTGCTTTTAGCCGGAGGTAATTCAGTCCCGTCGACTGCCTTTGTTACTAAAAGTTCTTATCTGGGATTTTTGCTTACCTTTATTGTGACGTTTGGGCTGATGTTCCAGCTTCCTGTGGTTTTGCTCATTTTAATCCGGATAGGGCTGTTGTCCCCGAAGACGTTAGCGAAGAAACGGCGTTGGGCTCTCTTTGGGATTATCGTATTGGTTGCCGTAGTTTCTCCTACCCCTGAATTGTTCACGCAAGTTTTGATGGTAGTGCCGATGTATATGTTATATGAAATTAGTATTTGGCTTGGTTATTTAGTTGCCCGCAGCCGGGAAAAGGCTTTAGCCGGAAGCTAGGAGGAGCCAAAGATGAGTTTGAATGAAATAATTATAATTATGGTTATCGCGCTCATCCTGTTTGGGCCGGAAGATTTGCCCGATATCGCCAGAATGATCGGGAAAATAGTGTATGAAATCCGCAAGGCAGTTAATGATCTGACCAGTGAGTTCGAGGATGTGGTCAAAGAGCCTGTTGCTACGATGAATAAGGCTTTAGATGACATAACTAAACCTGGGCGCTCTTCTTCCGGAGCGCCAAAGGCGGCTGGACATGTCCCAGAGGAACCTGGCAGTGAAAAATTAGGCAGCAAAGAATCCGGGGGCGGGGAAGCCAGTGGCGACGAAATAGGACCAGCTGATGAGCTTCTAACCTATGATGATGAGATTGCCGCTAAGGATGGCCTAACTCGGGGTGCAGACGATCCGCTGGCACAATTGCCCTCTGATATGGTATCCTATGAAGAAGAAAAGGATGAAAAGGGCTCAAGCAGGTGAAATAACTTTGAAACAACTATGGCTGTTTAACCAAATAACAAATGATCTCCAACGCGTGGAGAAAGAACTCATGAAATTCGTGGAAACGGATTATCCTGTGCTCCATGAATCCTCCGTCCATTTGCTGGCTGCCGGGGGTAAACGCCTGCGTCCGGCTTTTACCCTGCTGGCGGGTAAGTTTTACGGTTACTCGCTTGATAAACTGCTGCCCGTGGCCATGTCTCTTGAACTAATACATATGGCGACTCTGGTTCACGATGATGTAGTGGATGCCTCTATGACCAGAAGGGGAAGGACCACTGTTAAAGCTCAATGGGGCAATATTGCCTCTGTCCAGACAGGGAATTACCTTCTTGCTAAATCCCTCGAATTAATAGCCAGTATCGATAACCCGGAAGTGTCGCGTATTTTGGCCGAAGTTAGCATCGAGATGTGCCAGGGAGAAATCCAGCAGATTAAAGCGTCCTTCGATGTCAGTCAAGACTTAAAACAGTATTACTACAGAATTAGACGCAAGACTGCGTTGCTGATTGCGGCCAGTTGCCGTTTGGGGGCCATGGTGACGAAGGCTCCGATGCGGTCGGTTTGGGCCTTGGGCGCATATGGCCATGCTTTGGGAATGGCTTTTCAAATTGTAGATGATGTTTTGGACATTACGGCTAAGCCTAAAGAGTTTGGCAAGCCCATAGGAGGGGACATCAGGCAGGGGATCATGACCCTACCGATGATCGAGGCCTTGCGACTTTCACCCGAACGCACACGCTTAGAGAACCTCTTGGCTCAGAGTGACAAGAGCGAGGAGGAAATACAGGAGACCATCCGGATAATAAAATCCTCGGGTGCTATTGATGAATCCATGCGCTGGGTGGATCTATATGTGAAGAAGGCTAAGAGGCATCTGGCCGAATTGCCGGATGTTCCTACGCGCAAAGTGCTGAATGAACTGGCTGAGTTCATCCGCGAACGGAAATTTTAATTTGGTTTGGGTTGGGCAATGATGTCTAAGGAAGAGGTTATGTATAAGTGAAATCTTTTGGTGAAGAAGTTTCTAAGTTCAGTGCTTCTGCAGCTGCGGAAACGGATGACTTAGTCGAGTCCCTGTGGAAACTGTGGCGCATTTGGCGCAGGCTCTCCAACCCTGTTCGACAAGGAGAGATCACGCTCGAACAATACTGGCTGCTCAAGCGTTTAAATCATCGCGGACCGCTGACCGTCGGCGAACTGGCAGCAGGCCTTGATATTACCCCCAGTTCCGTGACGATTGCCACCAAACGCTTGGAGAAGGCAGGGATGGTGGAACGACGGCGGCTTAAAGGGGATGAGCGTGTGGTCGAGGTCGAAGTGACTCCTGCAGGCAAGCACATTATGGAGGAGTGGACCAAGAAACAGCGCCGTGCCCTCACAAATTTGCTTACGCCTTTGTCTCCGGAGGAGAAAGCAACTTTAGCGGAACTGCTGCATAAGGTTATACCGGCGGAGTGAAACCAGAAGTCGGAGGTCCGGGTTTCGAGATTTAGTGGCCTGATATAGTTTTCAGAAACTTCACAAGTTTCCGTAGACTGATTGTATTTTTTTTGCTATACTCTAATTGTAAGTTAGGGAATTTGCATAGTGTTTAATTTTTATTTTGATCATCTAAAAGTTTTGCCTGGCAAAGTTTTTGCTCAAACTGCTGTAATAATTTAATGGGGTGGGAGGATTAAGATGCTCGAAGTTAAAGGGATTGATGCATACTATGGCGAAATGCAGGCACTACACAAAGTAAGCATCAAAGTGAAAGAGGCGGAAATGGTCGGCCTGGTCGGATCGAACGGAGCAGGCAAAAGCACTATGTTAAAAGTTATCTCCGGTATGATGAAACCGTCCGCAGGAACTATTCTATTTCAAGGAAAGACTATCAGTAACCTTCCTGCCCATAAAATAGTAGACCTAGGAGTAGCACACGTTCCGGAAGGCAGGCGTCTTTTCTCGTTAATGACCGTGCAGGAGAATCTGGAAGTGGGGTCATATTTGCCTGCCCCCAAACAATTAAGGAACGAGAGTATGGAAATGGTATTTTCGATGCTCCCGCGCTTAAAAGAGCGGCGTAAGCAGCTAGCAGGCACCCTGAGCGGTGGTGAACAACAGATGCTTGCCATTGGGCGCGGCTTAATGTCTAAGCCTAAGCTCTTAATGTTGGATGAGACTTCGCTCGGACTTGCACCAGTATTAGTCGAAGCGATATTAGAAATTATAGAGCAAATTCGTAAACAAAATATCGCGATTTTAATGGTTGAACAAAATGTGAATATCTGCCTCCAATTCGTGGATAGGGCTTATGTGCTTGAGAATGGAATGATCACTATGGAAGGAATAGGGACAGACCTTCTTAATGATGCCCACTTAAAAAAAGCGTACCTTGGTTTATAAGGATTATATATTTTTTGTTAGATATTTAGACTATAAAAATGTTTTATCAATATAACTTTTAACTTAAAAATTATATATTAAAAAGGAGTGGAAGGAATGGATTTTACCAAGCTTTTCGATATCTCCGGCAAAGTTGCTCTAATTACAGGGGGAGGGGGCACTTTAGGAACAACCATTGCAAATGGGCTAGCAGCAGTAGGTGTAAACATGGTTGTTGCGGATGTAAATTTGGAAAGTGCACAAAAAACCTGTAACTTAATCTCGGCCCATGGAACAAGGGTTTTGCCGGTACAAGTTGATGTTACTGATCCGTCCTCAGTTAATTCTATGGTTGATTCTGTTCTAAACGAGTTTGGAAAAATAGATATCCTGCTTAACCATGCTGGGATAAACATTCGCAAACCGGCGACAGAATACACGCCGGAAGAGTGGGGGAAAGTGCTAACGGTTAACTTAACCGGAATGTTTCACTGTGCTCAGGCCGTCGGCAAAGTGATGCTCAAGCAAGGGAAAGGACGCATTGTTAATACCGCTTCAACTCTGGCCTCTGTAAGCCAGCCGCTGCAAGCGGTTTATGCCTCAAGCAAAGGCGGGATAGTCCAGCTCACCAAGGTGTTAGCTGAAGAGTGGGCTCCATACGGGGTGAATGTCAATGCTATTGGGCCGGGGTATTTCGAGACGGAACTCACCAGGAAGTATTTATCAGACCCAGCTGTTAGCGATACTTTGCTGAGCAAGATTCCTATGAAAAGGTTTGGCCAACCGGATGAATTAGTCGGAACGATTATCTTTCTCTCATCAGAAGCTTCCGCTTATGTTACAGGCCACACAGTTTATATTGACGGTGGCAGATTACTGTATTGATCTCTCTAAGATTGGAGGAAAACGACTATGGCTAAACCAGTATACCCTTACATTCCTAATTCTGTTCCCGGGCTTAAAGATCAGTTATTGCAAGAGTGCGGCTTAAGCAGCGTAGAAGAAATCTATGGCGATATTCCTGCGCATTTGCGTTTGCCGCAGGAAATGAATTTGCCGGAGCCGCTGTTATCGGAATATTCCCTTAGACGGCATGTGGAAGGGATTTTGAACCGGAATAAAAGCTGTAAGGAATATCTTAATTTCCTGGGAGCAGGCACCTGGCAGCATTATGTTCCCGCTATCTGTGACGAAATTAATGGCAGAGCGGAGTTTTTGACAGCCTACACCGGCAAGGCTTATGCGGACCATGGCAAGTGGCAGGCCCTTTTCGAATACCAAAGCGCGCTCTGTGAGCTAGTGGATATGGATATTACCGGCATGCCAACGTATGATTGGGGTCAGGCCGCTGCGACCGCCCTCAGAATGTCTGCCCGCATCACCGGACGCACGGAAGTTCTGGTAGCCCGTACAGTTAGCAAGGAAAGGGTGCTTCAACTCAACAATTATCTCCGACCTGAAATCAAGGTTGAGTTTATTGGGTATGAAAAAGACACGGGCAGGCTTGATCTTGCTGATCTTAAAAAAAAGATTTCGACGCGAACGGCGGCTGTTTACTTTGAAAACCCGTCTTATCTCGGCTTAGTAGAGACAGCAGGGGATGAGGTGGCACGGATTGTCCATACTTATGGAGCTTTACTGATTGTCGGGGTTGATCCGATTTCTTTAGGAATTTTCTCTCCCCCAGCTCATTACGGAGCGGATATTGTATGCGGGGATCTTCAGCCTCTTGGGATGCATATGTCTTTTAGCGGCGGGCTCGCCGGGTTTATTGCCACACATGACGACCCGAAATACGTAGCCGAATTCCCGAACTTAATTTACGGCATTACCCGTAACGAGGAACACGGGGAGTACGGGTTTGGGCAAGTGTTTTGGGAAAGGACGGCATATGCCACCAGGGAAAAAGGCAAGGAGTTCACTGGAACTTCGGCTGGCTTATGGGGGATAACGGCAGGCGTGTATCTCAATCTCATGGGGCCACAGGGGATGCAGGAGGTTGGAGAAGCTATCATACAAAAATGTGCATATGCCAAGAAAGTGTTGTCTCAGTTAAAAGGAGTTGAATTGAGTTTCCCTTCTCTTACCTTTAAGGAATTCGTCCTTAACTTTGACCAAACAGGGAAAAATGTGGCCGCGATCAATAGGAAGTTGTTAGACTATAAAATCTTTGGCGGTAAGGATCTGTCCCAGGAATTCCCGGAATTAGGGCAAAGCGCGCTGTACTGTGTAACAGAGATCCATACCAAAGAGGATCTCGATAAGTTAGCCCAGGCTTTAGCCGATATCATAGAGTAGGCTTCATAGATTCAGTTAAGAATAGCCATTTTTGCGGATGCGAGCCCATGCGTGAACGAGATAATTGCCTTCTGTGAATTATTTGAAGGAGATGAGAGCATGCTGCCAAGGAAATTCCACCAAGCCCGTTGGGATGAGCCAATAATTTTTGAGATGTCAAGTTCTGGAGAAAGAGGAATTCTTGTCCCCGAAGTCGAAAAAGATATAGAAAATTCTGTCGGAGATGTGATGGCTGAGATTCCGAGTAATATGAGGCGCCGGGAATTGCCGCGTCTACCTGAACTTTCACAAATGCTAGTACTCAAGCACTATCTGCATTTATCCCAGGAGACACTGGGAGCTGACCTGGGCATTGACATCAGCCTCGGCACAAGCACAATGAAATACAGTCCGAAAGTAAATGAACAGTTGACACGCCTGCCTGAGATAGCTGAGCTTCATCCCTTGCAGGAAGAAGAAACTATTCAGGGCATGTTGGAAGTTTACTATAGGATGGAACAGATCCTAAAGGAAATTTCCGGTATGGATCAATTTAGCTTTCAGCCTTCCAGTGGAGCGCAAAGCATTTACACCAATGCCAGCATTATTCGTAAATACCACGAACAAAACGGGGAACTGGACAAGCGCACTGAAATTATTACGACGATTTTTTCACATCCTACGGACGGAGCCAGCCCTGCGACAGCTGGTTTCAAAATAATTACTTTGATGCCGGATGAGAACGGATATCCTGATATTGAGGCCTTAAAAGCGGTTGTATCCGAACGTACAGCCGGTTTGATGATTACGAATCCTGAAGATACAGGGATTTATAATCCTAAGATCGATGAATTTGTGCGCATAGTTCATGAAGCCGGAGGGCTATGCGCCTATGATCAGGCAAATGCCAATGGAGTTTTGGGTATAGCCCGGGCTAGGGAAGCAGGGTTTGACCTCTGCCACTTTAATCTGCATAAGACATTCTCCTCTCCGCACGGCTCTTTCGGGCCTGGAGCCGGAGCGGTCGGGGTAAAAAAGGAGCTAGCCAAGTTCTTACCTGTTCCCACAGCCGAATTTGACGGCACAAAATATTTCCTGAATTTTGACCGACCGGAAAGCATTGGCAAAGTCAGAGGGTTTTACGGCGTGGCTCCTGTGGTGTTAAGGGCTTATGCCTGGGTCATGAGTTTGGGGGCTGAAGGTTTGCGCGCGTGTGCCGAGATTTCGGTACTCAACAATAACTATTTGCAGAAAAAAATAATGGGAATCCCTGGGGTTACAGTCCGACATCCTGACAAACGCAGGCTGGAGCAGGTTCGCTACAGTTGGGAAAAGCTAAAGGAAGAAACCGGAGTGGGTACCGAGGATATAGCCAGGAGAATCGTGGACTACGGGATTCAGAGTTACTTTACCAGCCACCATCCCTGGGTGATTCCGGAACCGTTTACTCTTGAGCCTTGCGAGTCCTATTCCAAAGCCGACATGGACGAGTATGTGGCAATCATCCGCCAGGTCGCGCAGGAAGCCTATGAGAATCCGGATTTAGTCAGAAATGCGCCGTACAACAGCACCATTCATAAGTGTGATACTGCCTTCGACGATCCGAATAAATGGGCTCCGTCGTGGCGCGCTTACCTTAAGAAAAAAGACGACAGTCCCGAGTCTAATAAGGACCGTCTTGTTGGGTAAGAGTAAAACTGCCTGGCAGTATGGGAGGGAAAGAATTGTTGGCTGTGGTGAAAGAGAAGGCAGGCTCTGGATTTGCGCTTAAGGATGTAGACATGCCTAAGCCCGGGTCCGGAGAAGTTCTGATTAAAGTTAAAGCTGTAGGAATCTGCGGTTCAGATATTCCGATTTTTAACGGTGTGCGGGCTGTGCCTTTCCCATTAATCCCAGGACATGAGTTTGCCGGGGAGATTGTGGAAGTCGGGGAAGGTGTGAACGGCTTTAAACTAGGGGACAGGGTTGCCCCAAGCTTGGTGATAAGCTGTGGCAGCTGTGATTATTGTAAGCTGGGGCTCGAATCAATGTGCGAATCCTTAACTGAAATAGGGATCGATATTGACGGCGGCTTTGCCGAATATGTTAAAGCTCCTGCTAAAGTTTTGCATAGGCTCCCGGACAATGTGAATTTCATGGAAGGAGCTTCCGTAGATCCTGTCGCTTCAGCTTATCATTCTGTGCGCAGGGCAAGTATTAATCCTGCGGACACAGTGGTCATCTTTGGCCCTGGGCCGATTGGCTTATACGCTTTACAACTGGCAAAGCTGGAAGGGGCGTACAAGGTAATAATCATTGGAGCCCAAGGGGATGAAAGCCGCTTGCAGATAGCATCTGAGTTAGGAGCAGATGCAGCTTTGCTTTTTAATAATGAGGAAGAGTTGCTAAAAAAGATTTCGGATCTAACCTGGGGTAAGATGGCAGATGTAGTTATAGAAGCCACCGGGGTACCGGAAGTTTTTCCTGCTTGCCTTAAGGCTGTGCGCAAAAGCGGAAGGCTTGGCTTAACCGGAGTTTTTCATCGGCCCACAGAAGTATTGTTAAGCCAGATTGTGAAAAAGGAAATTACCGTGCGAGGGAGTTTTTGTTACACGTGGCTGGAGTTTGGAACTTGCCTCAATCTTATCGCTTTGGGTAAGGTTAGAATTGACAAAGTTGTCTCCCATCAACTGCCACTAAGCGAGATCGGCAAGGCCTTGGAGATGTTAAGCACTAAAGAGGCTTTGAAGGTTGTTCTTGAGCCAGACGTGCGCTAGAGCGAGATGTTCGCGGTTCCAGGAGAGGAGTGATGAGATTATAAAATCCTTACGAGCAGAGGGAAAGAAGGTGAAACAGTCTAAGTACTTATCAGAAAAGTTTTACTAGAGACAAATTTGCGAAAAGAGAAAATTCCAAAGGAGGCTTGGGAACAGATGTTAAAAAAAGTTGGCGCTGTGGCCTTGATTGGGTTACTTACCTTAACCGGATGCGGCAGTCAAACGAGTGGTTCGAATAACCAAGGTGGAAGTAGTCAGGGTGCCAAAGAAGTTAAGATTGGTGCCTTATTGCCCTTGTCGGGTGCAGTCGCACCGATCGGCGAGACGTGTAAGCGGGGGCAGGAATTAGCTGCAGAAGAGATCAACGCAGCCGGCGGCATCAAGTCACTTGGTGGTGCCAAACTGGTGCTGGATTTCGCTGATTCCAAGGGTGATCCCAAAGTTGGGATGTCTGAAGCGGAGCGGCTGATTATGAAAGACAAAGTTGCTGTTATGACCGGTGCTTATCAAAGCAGTGTAACTTATCCAAGCACTCAGGTGGCTGAAAAATACAAGATTCCTTATGTAGTGCCTGTCTCAGTAATGGATGACATTACCGAGCGCGGTTTCAAGTACACTTTCCGTCTCGCTCCCAAGGCTTCCTGGTATTCCCGTGATCAGGTGAAATTCTCTAAAGAAATGGGCGAGCAGACCGGCATTGTTCCGAAAAAGGTTGCCTTAGTATATGAAAACTCAGATTGGGGTCAGTCCTCCGCTAAAGGCTGGAATAAATCTGTGCCGGAAGCCGGTATGCAGATCGTTCTTGATGCTCCCTACCCGAGCTCATCATCTGATCTTACCCCCGTTATTCTTAAAATCAAACAAGCGAATCCGGATTTGATTTTGTTTACATCCTATACTTCTGACGCGATCTTACTGTCCAATGGCATTGCCGAGCAAAAAATTAATGCTATGGGCATGATCGGTCAGGGGGGCGGCCACGCTGATCCGGAATATCTCAAGAACGTGGGCAAGAATGCGGAATATGGCTTTGACCTCACAGAATGGTCTCCGGACTTAGGCAAACCCGGGGTCAAAGAGACAAATGCTAAATTCAAACAAAAATATGGCGTAGACATGAACGGAGAAGCCGCTGAGTCTTATGCTTCAATGTATGTGATTGCTGATGCACTGGAGAGGTCTGGATCGGCCGAGCCGGAGAAAATCAGAGAGGCGCTGGCCAAGACTAAAATCACTTCCGGACCCGGCATGATCTTGCCATATGACGCAATTGAATTTGATGAGTCCGGACAAAACACCCATGCAAGCTTAATTATGGTTCAGGTTCATGATGGTCAAAGATCTACTGTATGGCCTTTCAGTGCCAAAAATCCCGATTACAAAGTGCTATGGCCTGCACCTAAATGGGCTGACAGAAAGTAACAGTATTAATGTGGGGCGGAGACTCACAATCTTTAGCCCCACATTTCTCACAGATTAACGGAGGTAAAAGGGGATGCAAATCTTAATCGCAGCTACCTTGAACGGGCTTTTTATGGGAAGTCTTTATGGTTTGATAGCGGTGGGCTTAAGTTTGGTTTTTGGTGTTATGAAAATAATTAACTTTGCCCATGGAGCCCTCGTGATGGTTGGCATGTATGCAGTCTTCTATATGTGGAGCCTAGTAGGACTTGACCCCTACCTTTCATTGCTGGTAGTGGTACCTGCGCTCTTTTTCTTTGGTTACTTTCTTCAAGGTAGAGTCATTAATCCGGTCTTAAAAAGGGAATTTGGACGCAACGGACATGCGGTTATCCTTCTAACCGTTGGTCTGACACTCGTACTTCAGAATGCCGCCCTTCTTTTCTTTGGTGCCTATTACAAGGCGGCGAAGACATTTGTTTCGGGTATGACCTTGGATATGGGTGGCGTGGTGATCTCTGTTCCCCGTCTTATTGCCGGGATAGTCGGAGCAATTGTCATCTTGGGATTACAACTGATGCTAAGCAAGACTGACTTGGGAAAGGCCATCAGGGCTACCGGTCAGGACCGGGAGGCTGCGGGCCTAATGGGAATTAACGACTATAAGATTTACAATATTGCCTTTGGTATTTGCCTAGCTATTTTAGGGATAGCAGCGGCTCTGATGCTTCCAATGTACTATGTACAGCCGGAAGCAGGTAAAATTTTTGAAATGCGCTCCTTTGTAATTGCTGTTCTAGGCGGGATCGGAAGTTTGAGTGGAGCGTTTTATGGTGGGTTAATCGTTGGTCTGATTGAGTCAGTAACTGCTCAACTCTGGTCGGCGACAGCCGCTGAAATGCTGATTTTCGTGGTGTTTATAGGGGTCTTGTTATATAAGCCGTCTGGATTACTTGGGAAATAAGCGAGGTGAGGGACAATTATGTTGCGGAAGCTGACATACCCTAGTTATTATTTGCCTTTGTTATTCTTACTGATTTTAGTGGCGCTTCCCTTTCTCATAAACAATGAGTACATCTTACAAATTTTCATTATGTTTTTGTTTAATGCCTACCTCGCCTCAGGCTGGAATATAATTTCCGGATTTGCCGGTCAATTGTCTCTAGGGCATGCAGCCTTTGTGGGAATTGGAGCATACACATCGACGATATTATTTGTACAAGTGGGGATTTCTCCTTGGATTGGGATGATAATCGGTGGGGTAATAGCAGGCGTATTAGGTTGGCTTATAGGTTACCCTGTTTTCAAACTACGCGGGCCTTACTATGCTTTAGCTACAATTGCCTATGGGGAAATCATTCGGATATTTATTCAGAATACTAAATCCATTGGTGGCATCGAGCTTAAAGGTGCCGAAGGTATACTTATCCCTTTCAAAGGAAATTCCCCTGGCATTTATCAGTTTGAAACTAAAGCAGCTTATTATTATGTAATCTTTATACTGTTTTTGTTCGTGATACTTCTTAGCTATAAAATTAAAAATTCTAAAATGGGGTACTATCTTTCTGCTATCGGAAATGACCAGGATGCTGCCGAATCATTGGGCGTCAACACTTCGAAACTGAAGCTGACTGCGTCAGCGATAAGTGCGTTTGTTATGGCTTTAGGCGGCACTTTTTACGCCCAATATCTCCTCTACATTAATCCACAGGGGATATTAAGTGGGGATTTCTCTACGGAAATTGCGGTTATTGGAATTATCGGTGGGGAAGGTACGGTCTTAGGCCCGGTGCTTGGCAGCCTCATTCTTACACCTTTGTCCGAACTTACCAGAATTTATCTTGGGGGTAGATTTGCCGGCGTTCATCTCCTGGCGTATGGTCTCATCCTCATGGTTGTAGTGACTTATTTACCTCATGGTGTGATTGGGACACTCGGCAGATTGTACACGCGGATTTTGCGAAAACTAGGTGACCCGGTCGTCACAGCTAAGACCGGAGTGGAAAGCAAGACCTTATGATGCTGTAGGGTGGGGGGCTGGAACAATGGTAATTCTTGAAGCTAAAGATCTGACTAAGAGTTTTGGCGGCCTTATGGCTGTTGCTGATGTTAGTGTCAAAGTTAACTCGGGGGAACTTGTAGGTTTAATCGGACCGAACGGTGCTGGTAAAACTACCCTTTTCAACATGCTTTCAGGCTATTATAAACCTACGTCAGGAGAAGTGTATTTTAAGGGCAAAGATATTTCCAAGTTAAAAGTATTTGAAACCAGCTACTTGGGGATAGCTCGAACTTTCCAGATTGTTAAGCCTTTTGGCAAGATGAGTGTTTTAGATAATGTTATGGTAGGTGCCTTTGCGCAAACGGACAATAAGAAAATTGCCAAAGAAAAAGCATTAGAAGTTCTTGATTTTGTAGGGCTCTTGGGTGCAAAAGATAATTTAGCTGAGTCTATGACTCTGGGGGGAAAGAAGAGAATCGAACTCGCCAGGGCTCTGGCTACCGAGCCCGAATTATTGCTGCTCGATGAAGTTGTGGCCGGATTAAACCCGTCTGAAGTAAACGGAGTTATTGAAATAATTAGGAGAATATGTAAGGAGAAAAAGATTACGATTGTGATGGTTGAACATGTAATGCAGGCGATTATGGCTCTCTCGGACAGAATTATTGTCATGAATTCAGGTAGGAAAATAGCAGAGGGAATCCCTGAAGAAGTTGCCAACAATCCTGAGGTGATCCAAGCCTACTTAGGTCGAGGAATTAAGAAAGGCGGAGCCGATTCTTAATTTGCCTTGCATTAAGAGAGGATGAGTGAGGTTGCCTAAAAGGCTCGGCCTTATCATAAACCCTGTCGCCGGTATTGGCGGCAGGGTGGGCCTAAAAGGAAGCGATGGAGCAGAAGTTCAGCAGAAGGCTTTAGACCTGGGAGCGGTATCCCGGTCAGCCCAGCGTGCGGTGGAAGCCCTTCAAGTGCTGGCTGAACACCATCTCCCTATAGAAGTGGTGACATATCCGGCGGAAATGGGTGAACGTGCAGCCTTGGCAGTTGGGTTTAACACAGTGGTTATGGGCAGTATCACTAACGGCAGGACAACATCTGAAGACACGATGCGAGCAGCGGCGGCCTTGGCTGACATGGGTATTGAGCTCTTGCTCTTTGCCGGGGGAGATGGTACAGCCCGTGATATTTATGTGGCTATTGGGGGCAGAGTGCCGGTCTTGGGCATCCCTTCGGGGGTTAAAATGCATTCCGCAGTTTTCGCTAAGAATCCTAAGAGTGCTGGGCAACTTGTTTCTTTGGTGCTAAAGGGAGAAGCCACACGGGTACGGGAAGCGGAAGTCATGGACATCGATGAGGAAAGATTTCGTGCCGGGGTTGTAAGCGCCAGATTGTACGGGTATTTAACTGTACCTTATGAACAGAATTTAGTTCAAAACGTCAAATCCGGGGGCAGCGTTAGTGAAGAATCGACACTTCGTGCTATAGCAGATTACATTGTAGACAGTATGCGAGATGACTTATTGTACATTATTGGCCCTGGTACTACGACCCGGGCGATCATGGACAGGCTGTCCTTGCCTAATACTTTGCTCGGAGTGGACGTTATTGCGCACCGACAGCTTGTGGCCAGTGATGTAAACGAGCAAGCCTTGTTGGTATTACTGCAGCAAAGGGATGGAAAGATCGTGCTTACCCCCATAGGCGGCCAGGGGTATATTCTGGGCCGGGGGAACCAGCAGTTTAGCCCGCACGTGCTGCGGCAGGTAGGGAAGGAAAACCTTATTGTGATAGCTACCATGAGCAAAGTGCTGTCACTTCCGGCACACACACTTTTCGTAGATACAGGAGATCAAGCACTTGATCAGGAACTGTCCGGATACATGAGAGTTGTTACAGGCTATAAAGAGGAAAGTGTGTGTCGGGTCTTAAGTTGAAGGAGTCGTATTGGGTAGTTTATTTGATTCGCTAAATGAGACGTAACGCCTCAGCAGGATCTAATTTCGCAGCGCGCCAGGCTGGATAGCTCATAGAGATAAGGCCCGCAAAAACCGCCCCGATGATAACTAATAACCCCATCCAAGGATGAAGGGTAACCGCGAAAGTCTTCTGAGACAGTAAGGGTTCCATGAGTAAGGGAGCCAGTATACCCAAGACGTACCCAAGCACTCCTCCAACAAAACTGACTAATAATGTTTCCCAAGTGAGCACCCACAAAATATGGTGTTGCCGAAAGCCGATGGCTCTAAGAACACCCAGTTCCGTAACCCGTTCACGAATATTTCCCGCCATGGTTACTATTAAGATCAGCAGGCCAAATATTCCAAGTATGACGGAGGTCGTGAGGGAGAAATGGGCAAATCGGGCTACGCTGTCTTGAGTGCCTTGTACAAGTTGAGCTACTTCTACGACTTTAGCCTCGGGTAAGCGTTTGTTCAAACCAGCGGCTGTCTTTTCAGGTTCTATGGTATTGAGCTCAATCATGGACCAAGCATTCGTTATGCCGGTAAGCGTTCGAGCCGTTGTAATGGTTGTAAATATTCCATTGTCCTCTGAACTGCCCGTTTCTTTCATGATTCCGGCTACACGGTAGTTTTGATGTGCAAGTTCGATCGTACTTCCGACGTTTAGTTTATCCTTCGTAGCAATAGCTGAACCAACAACCACTTCGCGAGGCTGAGGGAGATTGCCGTCAACACTCCACCAAGGCTTTATTTTGAATTCACTGGGAAAGTCTACCCCGATCACCAAATAACGCTTGGTTGGGCTCTGGACGGAACCGATTACTTTAGGTGCAATGACGTCAATTTTGGTGTTGGTGCCTTGAATGGTGCTTAAGACGCCTTCATCCAGTTTTTTGACCTCGTAATTCATGCCAGGGACGGATAACCCCCCGTAACTCATGGTAAAGTGTTCGGAACGGGGCGTGATCACAATATTTGCACCGTATTGTGTGAGGCTTTTTTGCAGGTCTTCTTTCATGGCCGAAGAAATTACGCTCAAGCAAATAATGGTACCCACGATTAGCAAATACGTAAAGAGTAAGAAGCATGTTCTTCCCTTTCTTCGACGCAGGTTTTGCATGGCAATATGTGTCAACGTCATGTCATCCCTCCATTACCTTCATAAATAGCGCAGGGCGTCAACGGGGTCAAGCTTGGCCGCTTTCCAAGCCGGGTAAACGGTAGCTATAAGCCCAACGAACAGAGCGCCTCCAACAGCATAAAGAGACAACACTGGCTGCCACGTCATATGAATTTGAGTTTTGGAGAGAGCCGGACCGTACCGAACGGCTGCACCCATACCAAGTAGAAAGCCCAAAAGGCCTCCCAGGATGCTGAGCCCTCCTACCTCAGTCAGGATAACCTGGATGATATGGGATTTGCGAAACCCGATGGACCGAAGTATTCCAATTTCCCGTGTGCGTTCCTTGACAGAAGCCATCATGGTCATGGTAACAACTAAAACGCTTGCGAGCAGTATGATCAGGGATACGGTTAAGGCAAAGGCCTTAAACTTTCCGACGGTATCATTTCTAGACTGCAGGGAGGATTTTAAGGCGGTAACTTTCGTTCCTGGAAGCTTCTCTTGGAGTTGCTGAGTCACCTGATCAATGGGGCAGGTGTAACAAAGCGCAGCCGTTTCGATGAGGCTGAGTGCTCCCGGCCGATTCCACAACTGTTGCGTGGTCGAAAGATCCATAAATACTGATTGATCGTTTTCGGATGATCCGGTGGGCTGAATGATCCCTGCCACATTGAAGGATTGTCCCTTGATTGTCAGCGCTTGATTTTCTGTAAGTCCAAGCGAGCTGGCAATATCACTGCCTAACAAAATATCATTCGACCCTAGGGTCTGACTTTTGGCTAAGCCATCGATCTTCCACCATTTCTTGAGTTTCAGTTCCTGCTGAAAATCGACTCCAAGGATTAAAACCTCCTTGCCGTTAATCTGGGCGTTTTGTAAGAGTTTAGGAGCAATGGTTGCCAATGTTTCTTTGTTTTTAATCGTCTTCATCAGCGGAATAACGGACATACCAAGATCTGGTACCTGTGTTGGAGCTTCAACAGTAATTCCACCGAAAGACATAGCTTCTCCGGTTTCCGGCAAGATCAGAATGTTAGACCCGTATTGGTCCAGTTTATTGGCCACATCCTCTTTCATCGCTTCGTTTGTTGTATAAAGAAAAACGATGGAAGCAACCCCAATAATCAGGCTTAATACGAGCAAGGCCGAGCGGGTCTTACGTCTACGCATGTTTTGAAATGAAATGTTAGTTAGGCGCACGGTCTGTCCCTCCTTAGCCTTGCTCTGGCATAGAGCTTAAAAAACCATCTCGGATATAGATCGTGCGGGTGACCCAGTCAAGGTTCTCTTTGTTATGGGTCACCATGATAATGGTTAAGCCGTCCCGATTTAGCGCTTGGAATAAGTGCATGATCTCAACGGCTGTTTTACTATCGAGGCTTCCCGTCGGTTCATCGGCAAACATGATCGCAGGACGGTTTACAATCGCGCGCGCAATGGCTACGCGGTTCTGCTCACCCCCTGACAACTGGTTGGGTAAGCGCAGTGCTTTTCCCCCCAAGCCTACCTTGTCTAGTACTGCCTGAGCCATTTTCCGTTGTTCCCGATCCGAACGAGAGGTTATTGCCAGCGGTAACATGACATTTTCCAAAGCCGTAAGATAAGGGACGAGTTGGAATTGTTGAAATACGAAACCCACATACTCATGACGAAAATCAGCCAGACGTTCGGAACCTAGATTGTAGACGGAGATGTCATCGATCAAGACCTCTCCGGAGGACGGTTGATTTAGTCCTCCAAGGATACTAAGAAGCGTACTTTTGCCTGATCCGGAAGGCCCCATTAAAGCTAGGAATTCACCCTCCTCAATCTGAAGATTGCCATTCTTAAGAGCCTCAACGGCAGTATCCCCGCTTTGATAGGTTTTGGTGACGTTTGAGACTTGAATAAAGCTCATGTAAGTGTCATACCTCCTGGTACAAGAGTTCATACGTTCTCCTATGTACTTAACGCACTCGTAAGAACGAGTGCGTTAAGTTTGATTTAGCCTCTCAAAAGGTATATTTGTTAAACCATAGGTTCAACAAATAATATCTATACGCGTGGTTTCCAGTTATCCAAGGTGGATTGTGGGACTTCCAGGTTATCTCCGTTAACCGAATATGTTAGCGCGTCCGGTGGATACTGCTGGCAGCCTCCGCTATCACCTTTTAAGGTTTGCAGATCCCAAACCGTACCACAGGCATTACAAATCAACTTATTACCTGTGATATGGAACGTCTCACTGTTACAAGGCTCACAGACGCTCACAGCCACTAATACTTTTCCATTAGGCTGAATAACTGCGGTAAGGGGAACCCGCTTGCCACCCGCCTTATACTCGGTCCAGATAAACTTATCGTTCTTAAGCGTGCTTAGTGAAGTGACAATGACCCTTCCGTTTTCAATCTTACTCGGGACTTTTGTTTGCTGAAGCTGTTCACTGGTGCTATAGTTTATCTTTTGGTTGACACTGGCGACGCTCTTCGCGTCAAGCGGGTTCTTGCTGTTTAAGAAGAAATACCCGCCTACCGCAACAGCAAGAGTCATAACAGCAAAAGCAAGATAAACAGATGCGGTGCTTTTTTTCTGCTGGGTGAACTTTTGCTTTTTGTCCGCTCGCTCTTTGTCCATGACATGTCCTCCCTCATAGTAGCCTTTAACATGGGTATTAGAGAAATATGTTTCAAACCTATTGTACAAGTTTAGATATCAAATTTAAAGCAGAATAATCTGGGTTCCGGTCTGGTTCACAGGAAATTCACATTTTATTCATAGGACGTTCACATGTATAAGTCTTACCGATAACCCTCCGAGTTGTTCAGTGCGCTGATCAGGCAGTAGAAGGATTTGTCTGATCTATCGCGAATACTTATCGTAGACATTGATAAGATATATGTTTGTTGCAGAATGGTCGATGCTGGCAGCAGACTCTTGGGGGGATCCTTATTTTTGATATCAACGCTCTATATTTAGTTTACGGCTTGGGCTTCTTTACCATGGGAGTAGCGATTATCGTTCAGATCCTGCAGCCTAGCCAATTGAGTTTTGCCAAGACGCTGTGGTTATTGGCCTTTTTCGGCATCCTGCATGCGTTTTCCGAATGGGGTTATATTTTTGTACCTTTGCAAGCTGCGGGGCATGAGGAACTCCTGGTCATTTTATCGGTTTTACATTTAACCCTTAAGGCCAGTTCTTTTGCCTTTCTCCTAGCTTTTGGCATAAGACAGTATACGAACAAAGGGCAAATATACGCAGGAGTGCCGATCGTAATTTTATTGGTTTGGTTTGCTTATTTTATTTATTTTTTATATAAACGGTCGCTCGCTGTTTGGTATGTTGACAGTGAAATTTGGGAGCGTTATCTTTTATGTTTTCCCGGAGCATTAATTTCCGGCTTGGGAATTTGGCGCAGACAGGCAGAAGTTGCTAATTGGGGACTAAAAATAAACAAAAATTTCAGGGATGCCGGGATTGTCTTGCTTATGTATAGTGTTGTTTCAGGCTTAATGGTACCTCCGGGAGATTTTTTCCCCAGCAATATCTTAAACAGCCAAACTTTTTTGCTGATATTTCATATCCCTGTCCAAGTTGTGCGGGCACTCTTGAGTTTAATCTTAAGCTGGTTTGTTGTCAGAATTCTTGTGGTTTTCCGGATGGAATATACCCGTAATATCGAGAAAATTGAAGCTTTGCAATGGGTATGCAGCGAACGTCAGCGGATCGCCAACGATATTCATGACGGAGCGATTCAAGCGATTTATGGTTCAGGGATGCTGTTGGAACGGGCTGCTGAATTGGTGAGTATACAGCCGCTGCGGAGCAAAGAGTTAATTGAGAGAGTAAATGCACGGCTTAATGAAACCATTGATTCGTTACGCCGTTATATTCACGGGTTAAAATCGGAAAACTTCGGGCAGGAAGAATTTAAGGAAAAGTTGCTTGAAGTTATCGATGGTTTTCGCGAAGCGTGCCCGCAGATCACGATCACCCACAAGATTAAAGTCCCGGTTTGGTTTGCCTTATTGCCAGGAGGACAAGAGCATGTCTTGTTCATTGTGCAGGAAGGTTTGGCAAATGCCACCCGCCACGCGGACTGTTCGCAAATTGAGGTTGAGGTTTTGGGGGATGAGCGTGAATTTGATCTTCAGATCAGGGATAATGGCCATGGGAATCTTGACCTGAAAGCAGGGGATCATGCGAACGCAAGCATGCTTTCCGGGTATGGCATCCGTAGTATGCAACATCGCGCTCAACAGTTGTCCGCTCAGTTTCTGATTGAGGGTACGGCCAAGGGGACGTGGGTCAAGTTACATTTGAATAGGGTGGTGGATCTTTGTGACCAAGCATAAAGTAATGATTATTGACGACCATGACGTCGTGCGGATGGGCTTGAGGGTCTTATTAGATGATTCTGAGTATGAGGTGATTCACGAAGCCGACGGGGTGACTGAGGCTTTGCGTTTAGTCAGGCAGAGGGTACCGGATATTGTTTTGCTGGATGTGCGCTTGGCTGATGGCAGCGGCATCGATGCCTGTCGGCTGATCAAACAAGAGTTTCCTGAAGTGCGGATTCTCATGTTTACATCTTATGAAGATGAACAGGCTGTGATCGAGGCGATCGAGGCCGGTGCCTCCGGTTATCTGCTTAAACAGATCAGCCGGGAAGGATTGCGGGAAGCCGTTGGGAAAGTGCTCCGCGGCGAAGCCTTTCTGGATCCGGCTCTGGCGATGAGTGTACTGAGCAGGGTGCGTAAACTCTCGCAAAATATGACTCAGGAAGAACTCTTAACCAAGAAGGAGAAGGAGGTTATGCTTAAAGTTGCGCAAGGTAAGAGTAACCGGCAAATTGCTCAGGAACTCTATTTGAGTGAACACACCGTCCGCAATCACGTCAGCAGCATCTTGCAGAAGCTTAATCTCTCCAGCCGCGTGCAATTAGCAAATTATGTGCATGAAAAACATTTGAGTTCTTGAGATTAAGACGCTTAGAACAAATTACCCATGACATTTGTACTGGAAAAACAGGATATATATTTCCTGTTTTTTTATACATAATATGTGAAAATAATTATGAAGTAGTTTGGATGAAAACACAGGAAAGGGGGATGTGTTCTTAGTTGGTCCGAACTAACTAAAAATTTACATAATATGGAGGTAATTAGGTTGAAAAAGATTTACAAGCTCGCAATTTTTTTAGTTCTCGGAGCCTTTGTCCTGACCGGCTGTGGTACACAATCAGCTACGTCTCAACCTGCTGCTCCGGCACCGGCCGCAACGGCTGCCACGGATGATCTGAAAAAACAAATTGATGAAGTAAAAGGTGCTTTGCCGAAATTTGCCATTCCGATGCGGGAAGTCGGAGACCGTTTCGACAATATGTATGTGGCAGCTAAAGGGGGCAACTGGGCTTTAGCCAAGTATATGTCCAGCTATATGTTTAAATCCATGGGTGCAGCTAAAGTGACTAAACCGAATGAGTATCCGGCTTGGGAATCTTTCTATAAAGGTGCATTTGATCCGGTCAATAAAGCGATTGATGCCAAGGACTTCGCAGCCTTTGATAAAGCTTACACAGGTGTTATTGATTCTTGTAACGGTTGCCATGCTTCCATGGGTTACAAATACATTAAGATCGTCAAGAAGGAAACCGGCGCGGATTTCCATGCTGATTACAACTTGAAAACCGAACCTACAGAATTTAAGTAAGATAAGGGTTCATGGTTTTTCAGGGAAACTGCTATAACATAATAAAGCATGACAAGGTTCACCACAGTTAACCAGGGTGAACCTTGTTGGTTCAAGGGAAGTTCTGTGTCTATATATAGTGAGGTGAGAATGCAATGAAGAAAGAATCGAATCTGCTTCGTCAGCCGGTATTCCGAGTAGGATTTGTGTTGTTGCTCATCGTGGTGGCTTTTATTATTTTTCGTACAGCCTTTGTCCCGAAGTCTTTTGGGGTTTATGGTTTTTACCGGGGGGATAACGTGGCCGAGTGGACAAATTTCTCGGTTAAGCATAGTCAGGGTTTAGACTCAGCAACCTGTGTTCAATGTCATTCGGATAAAGGTACGATCAAGAGTACAGGTGTGCATCAGACGGTTAATTGTGAATCATGCCACAGCGCCGCTGGCCAGCATGCCCAGACTCCTTTCGCTCAGGATGTGAAACCTTCGAAAGATAATTCACGGGCTTCCTGTCTCATTTGTCATGAACAGTTAAGTGCTCGCCCGGAACAAGTTATCCGCCAGGTCGACGGAACCAAACATAATGGGGATGCGCAGTGCATTACGTGTCATGGTCCACATTCCCCTTGGGCGAAAATGGGAGGGAAGAAACCATGGTAAAATCAGTAACACGGCGCAAGTTTTTAAGACTGAGCTGGCGAACGTTGGCTTTAGGTGTAGGACTTGGTTTTGGAGCAGAACGTTTAGTGCATGGTGTCCCGCGCCAGGTTCAAGGAGCGACGCAAGCAACACCTTGGACGAGCCAGTGGCAGAATCACGAGTGGACTTTTGTGGTGGACACGAAAAAGTGCATTGGTTGCGGAAAATGTGTCAAGGCGTGTAAAGTAGAGAATGAAGTTCCGCTCAACGAACCGGTTTATCGGACTTGGATCGAACGCTATCAGGTAAGTTCCGAGGTTCGGGTCGATTCGCCTGAGGGAGGGATCAAGGGATTTCCCAAAGAGACAAATCAAGAGACAAAACAAGAGGAAAACGGCAAGAATTTTTTTGTACCGAAGTTATGTAATCAATGTGCCAAGCCTTCTTGTGTAACTGTTTGTCCGGTTGGGGCTACCTATAGAACGGTTGATGGGGTTGTACTGGTGGATCGCGAACGCTGCATCGGTTGTGGGTATTGTGTCCAAGCTTGTCCCTATGGTGCGCGTTTCATACATCCTCAGTTAAAAGTAGCAGACAAATGCACCTGGTGTTATCACCGAATTAGCAAAGGCTCGCAACCGGCTTGTGTTCATGTTTGTCCTACCGGGGCGCGGTTGTTTGGCGATAGGAAAAAACCCCAGGAACCGCTAGTTCAAAAGCTGGCCCAAGAAACGGTCAATGTCTTAAAACCGAGTATGGGTAACGAGCCCCAAGTATTCTATCTTGGTTTGGATAAGGCGGTGAACTAAATGACAGGTTTTGTTTATCCTAATGAAGCGGAAGTTTGGTGGAGTATACTGATTGTGTTATACCCTTATATCACCGGATTGGTAGCCGGTGCCTTTATCGTTTCCGCACTTTACCATGTTTTTCAAAAGACAGAACTCAAACCCGTCAGTAAACTCGCTTTATTGACAGCCTTGGCTTTGCTCCTTGTCGCCCCCCTCCCTTTATTATTGCACCTTGGGCAGCCTTTACGCGCCCTGAACATCATGTTGACTCCGCATCCGACTTCAGCCATGGCAGGGTTTGGCTATATTTACTCTTTTTATTTCATTATTGTACTCTTGGAAATATGGTTTGTTTTTCGCAAAGACATTGTAACCTATGCCCAATCCAGCCGCGGCTTCGCCCGTTGGGGTTATCGCCTTTTGACATTGGGAGCGGATGATATATCTGAAGCGACAGTTGCCACAGATAAGCGTATCGCGACAATTCTCGCTACGGTGGGGATTCCGGCAGCCGCCTTTTTACATGGCTATGTAGGGTTTATCTTTGGAGCGGTCAAAGCGAATCCTTGGTGGTCAACTGTTCTGATGCCGGTTATTTTCTTAATGTCGGCGATTGTCTCGGGGACGGCCTTGCTTATACTAATCTATGCTGCGAGCAGTAAGTTGCGGCATGAAGGGATCGATTCCTCGTGCTTGATGGCACTTAACCGGTATTTGTGGTCTTTTCTGGTCATTGATGTAACCCTTGAATTTCTCGAAGTGTTACACAAAGGCTATGAAGCACGCGAGGAATGGAATGCAATCTCCGGTCTCTTGACGCAACACATTAGTATTTCCTTTTTTGGGATTCAATTATTTTTAGGTGCCGTAGTACCCCTTATTTTGCTGCTTGTTGCCCGTTCACGAAAATTATCGGCCAAGCTGCAAAATTCCTTGACGCTAGCTTCGGCAGCTTTTATTCTCATTGGCGTTTTTGCGATGCGTTATAATGTTGTTATCGGCGGACAGCTGGTATCCAAGAGCTTAATGGGATATACTTATTTCCAACCAATTATCTTCGGCAAGGAAGGCTTGAGTACGGTGATTGCGCTTCTTATTCTTCCTCTGGTTTTATTAGCAGTCATTGTGCGGGTCTTGCCACCCTGGTTCACTAAACCAAGGGATTTTTAAGGAGACTATTAATACGTAAAGTCTTGCAAAAGCAGTGCACCTCCTGGTAACATACGAGGTGTCCTAGGCTAATCGCAGCGGCAAGGAGCCTTAAATGTCAAATGGAGGTGCACAATATGCTCAGCGGCTAAAGATTGAGTAAGGAAGCGTGGGCATCCATGCGTTCGAGCTTAGCTGGTTGAGTGTCTGTTTGTTCTTGTTGTGGTGCCTGTCTGGAATTTAATGCGCTCGTGATCACATACGCATCAGAGGGGGTTGTCATGGATAACGGGGACAAAAACTTAACTGATAAAATTTGGGAAGCATTTAGCTCGATGAAGCTGGGGTTGGCTCTGCTTGGGGTCATTGCCTTAGTGTCGGCTATCGGCACCTTTTTTCCCCAAATAAGCACAGAGCCGGAAAAAGCGCAAACGGTTGGGACGTTGTGGCGGACCTTGGGATTTACCGACCTCTACTCCACCTGGTGGTTTCGCTTGCTTCTAGGGCTTTTAGGGATTAATTTATTTATCTGCAGTGTTCAGCGTTTTCCGGGCCTGTATGCCAAAACTTTTGGTGTAAAAGCCGTACGAACGGTAGGGGAAGTGCCTGGGCTGATGCAAATCGAACTTAACGGGGAAAGCGGGTGGCTCGCTCGTAACTTGGCAGAAATTTTGGCGCACAAGCGTTATTATTTGATTAAGGATGAGTGGGAAAAGGGTTGGGGCTTTACGGCTATTAAACACCGCTGGGGTTATTGGGGGTCGTTGATTACGCATCTCTCCTTTGTGGTGCTCTTGGTGGGTGCGCTTGCAGGGGCTTTGTTCGGGTTCAAAGGGTACTTTTGGGCCGGATCCGGGAGCACTGTTCCCCTGCAGCAAATTGAGCTGAGCCGGGGCAGGGTGAGCCAGACATTCAGTGTCAGGGTCAATTCGGCAGAGGATCGTATTCTCCCTACGGGTGAGCGCGACAACTGGTACACTGATTTAAGCATTGTCGAAGGAGGGAAGGAAGTAGCCCGTCAAACCTTGTCGGTGAATCATCCCTTCGCTTACCAGGGAGTTACCTTTTATCAGGCTAGTTTTGCCCATGGAGTCAACCTTACCGCGGAGATGAAAGGACAAAAGGTTCCGGTGGTGCTGCAGGAGCGCGGTGGCAATTATTTTCAGGCTCCGGGCACAGATCTTTACCTGATCGTGGCCGCGATGAAAAAAGATATGCAAAACCCAGTCATTCTGTATCAGGTCTATCAGGGAAACAATCCGGAACCTGTACAGTCGGGGCAACTCCAAAAAGGGGAAACTGCGAAGGTTAAGGATGCATACCAGATTACGCTTGACGGGTATGCCGGATTTACAGGATTACAGGTTAAGGAAGATCCGGGAGTGAGCTTGATTTGGGTGGGCAGTGTGTTACTTTTGTTTGGGCTTATGCTGTCGTTCTATTGGCGCCCGGTCGTCATCTGCGGTGTTTTTAGCGAAGGGGAAAACGGGGGTAAGCTTGTTTTAGGGGCAACAGGCAAGTCAAAGAGTTTGGTGCATGAAGAGTTCAGTCTGATCACAGAGAAGCTGAAAACTTCAACAGACGCTGACTAAAACGTTTCCACCATTCAATTATCGATTGCAAGGGGGAGTACGATGAATTCAGGCTTGGAAAATCTTGAAAGCTCGATGTTTTATTTAATGTTCGCCGCCTATTTGCTGAGCATGTTCTGTTACTGGATCTGGGCGGCGTTTAAAACTGAACTTATGGGAAGACTGGCTACCGCTCTGGCTATCATTGGATTTGGGGCTAATACAGCGGTCATTGTCGTACGCATGTTGATGGTCCAACGGCCTCCCCTTAGCAACGGTTATGAATTTCTTGTAACCTTTTGCTGGGGGATTTTGGCCGTTTACCTTTTTGCAGAGTTCAGGTACCACCTTAAAGCTTTAGGGGCTTTTGTCCTGCCGCTCGCTTTCCTCCTGCTGGCTTATATCGCCATGAAAATGGGGCCGGAAGAGAGAGTGGCGCAGGCGATTCCACCCGCATTAAAAAGTCAATGGCTCACTTTTCATGTCATTACGGCGATTCTGGCCTATGGGGCGTTTGCGGTAGCCTTTGGGCTGGGAGTCATGTATCTACTCAAATACCGGCTTGCTCCGGTAAACGCGGATAAAGCACATAATTTAGATAAAGCAAATAAAGAGAATAAAGAAAACAAAGCAAGTGAGGAAACTGCAGGTTTTATTTCGCGTTTTCCCCCTTTGGATACCTTGGATGAACTGGCTTACCGCGTGGTGGGATTCGCTTTTCCGCTTTTGTCCCTCTGCATTATCACCGGAGCAATCTGGGCGAATTACGCCTGGGGAACATATTGGTCCTGGGATCCTAAAGAAACGTGGTCCCTCATTACTTGGATTATTTATGCCGGGTATTTGCACGCCCGCTTGATGTACGGTTGGAAAGGAAAACGAGCGGCCTGGATGGCAGTCTTCGGATTTGCAGCAGTCTTGTTTACATTTTTTGGGGTAAATTATTTCTTACCGGGACTACATTCATATGCGTAAAATTAGAGCGCAAATATAAGGGACTTGAATAGGGACATTTATTATAGTTAAAAAGTATCTTCAAATAATGCAGAAAGGGAGGAAAATTTGGCGAAAAAGCGAAATGTAAAAGAGAGAGCTTTCAAAGAGGTGACAATATATTGAGTCAATTCTATCCTGTTTTCGTGGATTTAAAAAACCGACCGGTGCTGGTAGTAGGCGGAGGCAGCGTTGCCCTGCGCAAGGTTCAGACACTGCTCTCTCACCAAGCGATAGTGCACCTTGTTGCTCCAGAGCTAAGCCCGGAACTTAAGAAACTTATTGACAGCAAGCAGTGTGCGTGGTCGTGCAAAGAGTATGACAGACAAGACATCAAGGATGCTGTCCTCATTTTTTCCTGTACTGATCACGAAGAAGTGAATGCTCAAGTAGCTCGCGATTCGGCGAAGGCCTGCCGTCCGGTTAATGTAGTTGATGATCCGGAAAAGTGCAGTTTCATTGTGCCGTCAATTCTGGAACGAGGAGATCTCTCGATTGCGGTCTCCACCGGAGGCAGCAGTCCCATTGTTGCCCGTCAAATCCGGGAGGAGTTAGAAAATCTTTATGGAGAAGAAATGGCAGAGTATCTTGCCCTTCTCAGAAGTTGGCGGCCACGGGTTAAAGAGAAGCTAGCTCCGGAAAAAAAGCGTCTTTTTTGGGAACGGGTGACAGATGGGCAAGTCCGGAGTATAATCAAATCCAAACGTCTTGCCGAAGCGAAAGGAGTGATCGAGGAGTGTTTCCGGTCACTGTTGGACTAAGTCATCACAGTGCTCCCCTGGAGATTAGGGAAAAGCTTGCTTTTCCTGCATCCCAGATGAATAATGCTTTACACGAGTTAATTACTTACCCTGCACTCGAGGGGATTGTCATTCTCAGTACCTGTAACCGTTTGGAAATCTATGCAGCAACAACTGATGTTGAGATTGGCCAGGAGTCTATCAAAAAGTTTTTAGCCGGAAAGAGCGGGCTTGATAACGAAATATTAAACCGCCACCTTTATACCCGCACACTTTATGAAGCGGTGCGCCATCTTTTTAATGTCGTTTCCGGCTTCGATTCCATGGTGCTGGGGGAAACGCAAATCCTGGGCCAGGTGGCCCAGGCCTATGAGGATGCGTATGAGGCTGGAGTCACAAACAAAGTAATCAATGTATTCTTTCAACATGCGCTTACGGTGGGGAAAAGAGTGCGCACAGAAACAAAAATTGACCAGCATCCGGTGTCAATAAGCTATACTGCCGTTGAACTGGCAATGCAAAAGTTTCCTAACATTGAAGGCAAGACGATCATGATCTTGGGCGCTGGGGAAATGAGTGCCCTGACGGCTAAGCATTTGGTTGCAGCCGGAGCCTCAACTGTTTTGGTTTCCAACCGTTCGTACGAACGGGCCTTAGCTTTAGCCGCCGAGTTTAATGGGCGTGCTGTCCATTTTCAGAAAATGGACGAATATTTGGCCGAGGTTGACATTGTTATCTCGGCAACAGCCTCAGTTCATTTTGTACTGTTGCCTGAGCGGGTGGAGAAGATCATGAACACGCGCGCCGGGCGTCCGTTATTAGTCATTGATATTGCAGTTCCGCGCGATGTGCATCCTGATGTCGGTACAATTCCCGGAGTGACCTTACACGATATTGACGATTTACAGGGAGTGGTGGACCGGAATCATCAAGCCCGGGAACTGGCAGCTCAGCAAGGAAAGAAAATTATCGAAGAGGAAATGAAACAATTCCTCAAATGGCATAATTCTTTGTTCGTAGTTCCGACCATTGTAGCCCTTAAGCAAAAAGGGGAAGAGATTAAAGAAGCTCAGCTTAATCGGGCTTTGGAACGTTTAGGAACTTTAACACCAAAACAGGAGAAGTTGATACGTTCTCTGGCTAATTCGATTGTGAACCAGCTTCTCCATACTCCTATCACTAATTTGAAGGAAGTTGCCGATACCCGCCAAGGGCATCTGTACACGGAGATCTTGCAAAACCTTTTTGACTTAAGTGTGGAAGAAGAGACAAAATCCCTGTGGATGGTTGGGCAACAGCCCGGGCAGGCCTTACGGGGGAGGGCGGAATGAAAAATATTCGCATTGGGACCCGTGACAGCTTACTGGCTTTATGGCAGGCAGAATGGGTGCGGTCCCAGCTTCTGAAGTTTTACCCGGACTTTGAATTCACTCTAATTCCTGTGAAGACCAAAGGGGACAAAATCTTAGACGTACCTTTAGCTAAGATAGGGGACAAGGGACTTTTTACAAAAGAGCTGGAAAGCTTTCTTCTGCGCTCAGAGATTGATCTGGCTGTGCACAGCTTGAAGGATATGCCGACAAATTTACCTGCGGGTTTGGATATCGCTGCTTTCTGCGAGCGCGAAGAACCGCGGGATGTGTTTATAAGCAAGGACGGGATTTTGCTTGAACAGCTTCCTCCTGGTGCCGTTATCGGAACTAGCAGCCTGCGCCGCAAGGCTCAGCTTAGGTACTACCGCCCTGATCTTGAATTTGTGGATGTACGCGGCAATCTGCAAACGCGCTGGCACAAACTGCAAAACTCAACCATGGATGGAATCGTGCTGGCAGCTGCCGGAGTTAAGCGTTTAGGATGGGAAGATAGAATAACGCAAATTCTGACGGAGGATATCGTATTGTCGGCGGTTGGCCAGGGTTCGATCGCGGTGGAAATTGCCCAAGAGCGCGAGGATATGTACGATTTGCTCGCACCTCTTAATCATACGGTGACGGAACTCGCGGTACGGGCTGAACGTGCTCTCATGCGCATGCTTGAGGGCGGTTGCCAAGTACCCATTGGAGCTTTGGCTCAAGTTCGGGGCCAGGAGATAGAACTTCAGGGGATGGTGGCAAGCGTGGATGGATCGCGCTTGCTGCGCGTCCGCACTAAGGGGGAAAACCCAGAGGGTGTGGGGGAGAGAGCAGCGCTTACACTTGTGGAAGAGGGAGCAGGGGAAATTCTGGCTGAGATCCGGTAAAGTGTATTTGCAGGTGCGTGCATGGCGGCTGCAGATACGGGAGGCTTATGCGGAAGCTATAAACTGTTGAGGAGTGTTACGTTTGAACCAGGGATTTGTCTATCTTGTGGGGGCCGGCCCAGGGGACCCCAAGCTTTTAACGATTAAAGGGGCTGAATGTATTGCCAAGGCAGATGTCTTAGTATATGACCGCTTAGCATCCCGCCGTTTGCTTAAGCATGCTAAAGACGAGTGTGAACTGATTTATGTCGGGAAATCGCCGGAACGACATACATTGCGCCAGGAAGAGATTAATGAAGTATTAGTCAAGAAGGCCAAAGAAGGGAAAATCGTTACTAGGCTTAAGGGAGGAGATCCTTTTGTCTTCGGGCGCGGCGGGGAAGAAGCCGAAGCCCTGAAAGAGGTGGGGCTGCCATATGAGGTTGTGCCTGGAGTTACCTCAGCCGTGGCAGTTCCGGCCTATGCCGGGATTCCGGTTACCCACCGTGACTTGACATCTTCGTTTGCCGTTATTACCGGGCACGAAGATCCTACAAAAAATGAGACTGCTATTGCCTGGCACGATTTAGTCGCAGCGCACGGGACGTTAGTCTTTTTGATGGGCATGGAAAACCTGAATTTGATTGCGGAAAAGCTTATCCAGAACGGGAAAAACCCCGAGACTCCGGTCGGTATCATTCAATGGGGAACACGTCCGGAACAGCGGACCCTGGTGGGGGAGCTTCATAATATCTCAACCCTTGTCAAGGAACAGGGATTTTCTTCGCCGGCAATTATTATCGTGGGGGAAGTCGTATCCCTCAGGGAGAATCTCAAGTGGTTCGAGCACAGACCTTTATTCGGGCAAAGGGTCATTGTCACGCGCGCCCGCCATCAGGCTAGTGCCTTGTCCCAGGCTATCGAAGACTTGGGCGGTGAGCCCTGGGAGTTTCCGGCAATTGAGATAGTGGAGCCAAGTGATCCGAAGCCCCTTGCCAAGGCTCTTGCTGATCTCAAACGCTTTGAGTGGCTGGTGTTTACCAGTGTCAACGGTGTCGAGGCTTTTTTTACTGAACTGATGCGACGGGGTAAAGATATCAGGGATTTGGCCGGCGTGGAAATCGTGGCGATCGGACCTGCCACTAAAGCTGCCTTAGAGCAGAGAAGCCTGCGCGTGGCCTTTATGCCAGACGAGTACCGGGCCGAGAAGATTATCGAAGGGCTTGCTAGCCGGATATTGCCAGGACAAAGTGTGCTCTTGGCCCGGGCAGAGGAAGCGCGTGATGTACTGCCTGAATCCCTTAAAGCTTTGGGTACAGATGTATGGGATGTACCTGTGTACAAAACCGTCCTGGGACAGAGCAACCGGGAGGAACTGCTGGCTCTGCTTACCGAAGGCAGGGTAAATGTCATTACATTTACAAGTTCATCCACGGTGCGCAATTTCGTGCAGCTGTTGGAAGGGAATCTTTCCTTATTAGAAGGGGTAAAGGTTTTCTCTATTGGTCCGATTACGAGTGAGACGGCGCGGCAACTTGGTCTTGAAGTGCACCGGGAAGCTGAGCGCTACACAATCGAGGGGCTTGTGGAAGCCTTGGTCAAGGGGGTAAAAGAATGATAAGCGTAACGAAGCTTCTTTTTGACACGGAGTATTTTGGGGACTCCCTACGCTACAGCCAGGGCTCGCGTGGAGCTTTACACGGTACCACTGTCAATTCGGGGCCGGTGGTGGTGTGGAATTCCACCCGCACCTGCAATCTCAAGTGTGCGCATTGCTATATGGATTCGGATGCGCAAAAGTATCAGGGAGAACTCACGACCGAAGAAGCCAAGAGGTTTATTGATGACCTAGCGGAATTCAGAGTGCCTGTGCTTCTGTTTTCCGGAGGGGAGCCTTTAATCCGGCCCGACTTCTTCGAATTGGCCGAATACACTGGGAACAAGGGGATCAGAGTTACGCTCTCGACCAACGGAACCTTGATCAGCCCTGAAGTGGCTCAAAGGATTAAGAATATAGGTGTTGGCTATGTTGGCATTTCCCTCGACGGCCTGATGGAAGTAAACGATAAATTCCGGGGCAAAGAGGGGGCTTTTAAGGCTGCGATGGCTGGGATTCAGAACTGTGTTAAAGTAGGGCAGCGTGTGGGGCTTAGGTTTACCATCAACCGCCATAATTTTGAGGAAATGGACAAGATTTTTGATTTTATTGAAGAAGAAAACATTGATCGGGTGTGTTTTTATCACCTTGTCTATTCCGGTCGTGGCAATCAAATGATGGACCAGGATGTTACTCCGCAAGAATCACGGCAAGCAATGGATATTATCATCCGGCGCACCCTTGATTACGAACAACGGGGATTAAAGAAGGAAATTCTAACGGTAGACAATCACTGTGACGGGGTGTACTTGTATTTGAAAGCCTTAAACGAGGATCCGGAAAGAGCTGAACGTATCAAAGGGCTGATCTCCCTTAACGGGGGCAACCGTTCCGGTATTGCCTTTGCCGAGGTCGACCCGTTTGGTAATGTTCATCCGGATCAGTTTAGCCAGCACATAACATTTGGCAATGTACGGGAGCGCAAGTTCGGAGATATCTGGACTGATTCGAGTCACCCCATTTTAGCGGGGCTAAAAAACCGCAAGCCGCTCCTTAAAGGACGCTGTGCTTCCTGCCGTTATCTTGATATTTGCAACGGAAATTTCCGCACCAGGGCCGAGGCTGCAGCCGGGGATTTCTGGGCGTCTGACCCGGCCTGTTATCTTACGGATGAGGAAATAGGACTAGCATGAGCTTGAGGGGTGTATACTTTTTTAGTAAGAATTGCTAGAACACGAGTAAGTTAGATCGTTAGATACAAGGGGGTTTGAGAGATGGATTTAATCAGGCGTCCCCGGCGTTTGCGCGCGAATGAGGCCATCCGCAGCATGGTGCGGGAAAATCATGTGCATACCAAGGACTTAATATATCCGATGTTTGTGATGCCGGGAGAAAATCTGCGCGTGGAAGTGTCTTCCATGCCTGGCGTGTATCAATACTCACTCGATGAATTCGTGGAAGCTCTGCATGAATTGGTACATTTGGGCATTCCCGCAATTCTCCTCTTTGGTATCCCTGAAAGCAAAGACCCGGTTGGCAGTGGTGCCTATCATGATAACGGCATCGTGCAGAAAGCGGTGCGCTTAGTTAAGCAAAACTATCCCCAGCTTTATGTGATTACAGATGTTTGTTTGTGCGAGTACACAGATCATGGTCATTGTGGACTGGTGCACGAGGGGAAAGTTCTTAATGACCCCTCACTTGAGCTGCTGGCGCGCACGGCGGTGTCTCATGCCCAAGCGGGTGCGGATATGGTCGCCCCCTCAGATATGATGGACGGCAGGGTGGCGGCTATTCGCCGGGCGCTTGATCGCGAAGGGTTTGAAGATATTCCGGTCATGGCTTATTCAGCTAAATTTGCCTCCGGTTTTTATGGGCCTTTCCGAGAAGCTGCCGGCTCTGCCCCTCAATTTGGAGACCGCCGCACTTACCAAATGGACCCTCCGAACGCGAACGAGGCGATGCTGGAAACTGCGCTTGATGTTGAAGAAGGGGCAGATTTGATTATTGTAAAACCTGCTCTTTCTTACGGCGATATTATCTACCGCACGAAAGAGCGTTTTGGCTTGCCGGTCGCTGCTTATAATGTCAGCGGGGAGTATGCGATGATCAAGGCTGCCGCCAAGCAGGGCTGGATTGATGAACAAAGGATTGTGATGGAAGCTTTAGTCGGCATGAAGCGGGCCGGAGCTGACCTGATTATAACTTATTTCGCCTTAGATGTGGCGCGGTGGCTTAGATCGTAGTTCGATTTTCGATGTTCGTAGTTCGAATATTAGGGTGGAAAGTTAATGGGGGAAGTTAGATATGATTGTTTCCTGGAATACTACCAATGCCTGTAATATGTATTGTGACCATTGTTACCGGGATGCGGGGGTCAAGGCAAACGAAGAGTTAAGTACGGCGGAAGCCAAGACTTTGCTGGAGCAAATTGCTAAAGCGGGATTTAAAATCATGATTTTCAGCGGGGGGGAGCCTCTCCTGCGTTCGGATATTGTAGATTTGGTAGCTTATGCCAAGTCACTGGGCTTGCGTCCGGTATTTGGCACCAATGGAACTCTGCTTACACTTGATCTGGCCAGGCGCTTGAAAGAAGCCGGGGCTATGGGCATGGGAATTTCCCTTGATTCCCTCGACAAAGCCAAACATGACGCTTTTCGCAAATATCCGAGAGCATGGGATGAAGCGGTACAGGGGATGCGCAATTGCCGTGAGGTTGGGTTGCCGTTTCAGATTCATACGACAGTGATGGACTGGAATGCCCATGAGGTCGAGAGTATCACGGATTTTGCCGTGGCCGAAGGGGCGGTGGCGCACCATTTCTTTTTTCTGGTGCCGACCGGGAGGGCGGTAACGATCGAAGAAGAGTCCTTACGGGCTCAAGAGTATGAAGATATTTTAAGAAGAATCATGCTGAAACAGCAAACTGTATCGATCGAGCTTAAACCCACCTGTGCGCCCCAGTTTATGCGCATAGCAAAAGAAGTGGGGGTTGATGTCCGTTTTGGCCGGGGCTGCCTCGCGGGAACTCACTATTGCATTATCGGACCTAAAGGTCAGGTTCAGCCTTGTGCGTACCTCAATATTCCGCTGGGGGATGTGCGCGAAACTCCTTTTGATGAAATCTGGCAAAACCACGAAGTGTTCCAGACTCTGCGCACTCTGGAGTACAAAGGAGGATGCGGAACTTGTCAGTATAAAAAAATCTGCGGCGGCTGCCGGGCCCGAGCTGCTTATTATAATGACGGCGATTACATGGCTGAAGAGCCCTGGTGTTTATTCCACGGCCGGAAGGGGGTATGAGCTTGGACACTGTTAACAGGGAGTTGCTCAACATTGTTCAAAGTCGGTTTCCGGTCGAATCCCGTCCTTACCTCAACTTAGGGGAAGAAGTTGGGATTACGGAAAATGAGGCTTATCAACGCCTTCAGGAAATGCGTGCCCAAGGATATATCAGAAGATTAGGGGGAATTTTAGACTCTCATCGCTTGGGCTACTATAGTACCCTGTGTGCGGCCAAAGTCCCGGAAGAGAAAATACCGGTCCTGACAGAGATTTTGGCCGGAATTACGGGTGTTACGCACAATTACTTGCGCGCGCACACGTACAATATGTGGTTTACCTTGATCGCCCCCTCGTACCCAGAGGTAGCAGAAATTTTGAACAGAGTTAAAACACAAAGCGGGGTTGAGGAGATATACAGCCTTCCTGCTCTAAGATTATATAAAATAAATGTTGACTTTGATTTCAATACCAATAATAAAACACCAGATAATGAGGATCACACGAGCGATAACCTAAACTCTCGGCACCAAAACATGAAACAACGAGGTGCTGATTCTCTGCTCAAGCAGCCCTATGCTGTCTCGGAAGAAGAGATAGCGTTGATTAGGCTTCTGCAAGAGGATCTCCCGGACGGTCTTAATCCGTTTAGAACTCTGGCAACGGAGCTGGAGTGGGAAGAAAATATGGTGCTTGAGTACACTCACAGGTTGCTTGAGGAAGGAGTTATTCGCCGTTTGGGGGCGGTTCTGCGCCATCAAAAAGCCGGTTTTGTGGCCAATGCCATGGGAGTTTGGCAAGTTGAGTCTGAAAGGGCAGTTGAAGTGGGGCCGCTTATGGCGTCTTTCCGAGAAGTCAGCCACTGCTACGAACGCCCGACCCTGCCGGATTGGCCGTATAATCTGTTTACAATGGTGCATGGGCACTCGGAACAAGAATGCCGCCAAGTGATTGCCAAGATCGCCCACACAACTGGAATCACTAAATATGACGCGCTCTATAGCTTGCTAGAACTTAAAAAGAGCAGTATGAAGTATTTTGTGTGAGTGATGATGTTCTAACCTTAATGCGAGGGAGGAAGCATATATGTCCTTTAACGATGAAAAAAGCCGTCAGGCCTTTGCGCGGGCTAAGCGAGTTATTCCTGGCGGGGTCAATTCTCCGGTGCGTGCCTTTCAATCCGTAGGACGCGACCCTGTCTTTATCGAACGGGGGGCAGGCTCACGTTTGTGGGATATTGACGGGAACAGTTACATAGATTATGTAGGTTCGTGGGGGCCACTTATCGTAGGACACGCCCATCCGGAAGTAGTGGCAGAGATTCAGAAAGCTGCCGAGCGCGGAACGAGTTATGGAGCGCCCACTGAAATTGAGACAGAACTGGCCGCAGAGGTCTTGAAGGCCTATCCGTCTATGGAAATGATACGGATGGTAAACTCAGGTACAGAAGCCACAATGAGCGCTTTGCGCCTGGCTCGCGCAGCTACCGGGAGAACGAAAATCGTCAAGTTTGAAGGGTGTTATCACGGACACTCTGATGCGTTGCTGATAAAGGCGGGTAGCGGGGCTTTAACCATGGGAGTTCCAAATTCGCCCGGGGTGCCTGCCCAGACAGCGGCTACGACAATATCTGCTTCGTTTAACGATCTGGAAGGGCTAAGAGAACTTTTCCAGAAGGATGGGGAAGAAATTGCGGCGGTCATTCTGGAACCTGTAACCGGAAATATGGGTGTGGTACTGCCTGAGCCGGGTTTTCTGGAAGGGGTGCGCGCCCTGACTTTGGAATATGGCGCTCTCTTAATCTTTGATGAGGTTATGACCGGATTCCGGGTGAGTTATGGAGGGGCACAGGGCCGTTTCGGCATAGACCCGGACTTAACCTGTCTGGGCAAAGTGATCGGCGGAGGGCTGCCGGTGGCAGCTTATGGCGGGAAACTCCGTTATATGGAGCAGATTGCGCCGAGCGGCCCAGTATACCAGGCTGGAACATTGTCTGGGAATCCCTTGGCTATGGCAGCAGGGCTAGCCACCATAAAGCTCTTGCAGCAGCCAAGGACTTATGAGGAACTGGAGCAGAAGACTTCACGGTTGGCTCAGGGTCTTAAAGACGCAGCTGCTGAAGCCGGGATTCCGCTCTGGGTCAATGCTGTAGGGGCCATGTTTTCAGCGTTCTTCACGGAAGTTCCGGTAAAAGATTATCAGAGTGCGTGCACTTCGGATACGGAGCGTTTTGGCAGGTATTTCCGCGCCATGCTTGAGCGCGGAGTGTATCTGGCTGCGAGCCAATATGAGGCTGTTTTCCTCTCTACCGCTCATTCCGGAGATGACATTGAGTATACTCTGGAGCAGGCGCGAGCGGTAATTAAGACGCTAAGGTGATTCTGCTGAGTGCGAGGAGGTCTTGTGTTTGGACCGGAAACGAGTTCTACGAAGCGTAATTACCCTTGGATTGCTGGCTGCCCTAGCGGCCGTCATCATATTTTCGCAACAGCATGACCCTGGCAACCCACATAGTTCTATCCCGCGTGAAGAATGGCTTACTGGTTCGAATGGGCATGGCTTTGCTGTAAAGAATAATCAGCAGCCTGCAAAACAATGTTATCCGTGTCATGAAAAACAGGGTTTGGGTGGCGAGAGTTACTGTACCGATTGCCATACTAAATCCGGCTTCAAGATTGAGTTGCCTAACGCTTAAAGCTCGTAAAACTTCGAGGTTTGAAAAGTAATTTTACTCGCACTCCCAACCAGTAGATGGAATAAAATGGAATATACGTTTTACTGGGAGGGAATCGGGTGAATGCCGAGGACAGGTTTACTTTACTGGAACGGTTAGAGCAATTGCGCGACTCCAAGGTTTTAGTCTACTTTTCTTATACTCCGCTTGATGACCGGATTTTGGTTCCCCTCTACCAACAGCTTAAGGAGATCGGCCCTACGCGCAAAATAGACTTAGTCTTGCATAGCTTTGGCGGGGCAGTAGACACCCCGTTTAAGGTGGTATCTCTCGTCCGCGAATTCTGCCAGGAATTCGCCGTAATTGTTCCTTTTGTAGCCAAATCTGCCGCTTCCATGCTGGTGCTCGGCGCAGATGAGGTTGTAATGGGTCCATTGTCTGAGCTTGGCCCCATCGACCCTTTAGTGAAACACCCGGTTTATAAAGATCTGTGGGTTCCAGTTCAGGCGGTAAGGTATTGTCTGGAGTATTTGCAGCGCTCGATTAGCAACAGCCCTGACTCGGAAGTCGCGACTTCAATAAGCACGCCTATTCTCGACAAGCTTGATCCTTGGCTTATCGGAGACTATGAAAAGACATTAAAAGCTTCCCGACAGTATGCAGAAGCTTTGCTTTCCCGCTATATGCTAAAAGACTCTCCGGAAAAGGTTCCGGTTGTAACGGAAGCTTTAACGGAGGGCTATTTTTCTCATGGCTATCCGATCGGAAGAAGAGAAGCCCAGGAATTGGGCCTTAATGTCATCGAAGCCGACGATGAATTGTGGAGTGTGATTTGGCAGCTTTATCTGGGGTATGAGGAACTGTTCGACAAATAGAATGTGCAAGAGGTAATGGACGGGATGCAGTCAGTTAGTGCTTGTATCCCGTCAAGCATTAATTTCCAGAGCAGTTTTAGAAAAAGATGTTGCAAGTTGGTCCAAGTTAGGATAGGATAAACATAGTGAAATATCTAACTAGCTTATTTCTTTAGAAAATAGGTTTTCTTGCATTGGACAGTAGAGGAAAAGATATGTTATATTGATGACAGTGGAGGTGGACGAAAATGCTTACGACTTTTGGATTTGTAAGCCCTACAGTTGCGGTTATTCTATTGGTGATTGCCTTAGTTATTTTCGGACCGGGTAAATTGCCTGATCTGGGTAAAGCTTTAGGTAAAGGAATCAAAGAGTTCAAATCAGCTACTGATGGAGAAAGTACTACTAGGGAAGAGATAAAAACTGCGAAAGACGATAACAAAGAGTAATTTTGCCCTCAATACAATTATTGATTCGATAAGATAAGGCCCTTCTGGCAAAAGTTAAAGAGGGGTCTTTTTTGTTTTGTGGCAGTGGGTTTCTGTTTTAAGAGGTTTGGTTTTCTTTCCTATGTTTGCTATACTGGATATAAGTTCAGAGTTTTCCCAAATGAGATGGAGGAATAAAATGCGCGTTTTAATTAAGCTGTTTGCCACGTTCCGGGAGGGACGTTTTAAATCCGAAGAATGGGAACTCCCACCGGGAACCACGGTCACGGAGGTCTTAGTCAAGCTTAATGTAAAGCCGGAGGAGGTTTCGATCCAGCTCGTTAACGGGCGGGATGCTGCCGCCGGACAAATTCTTGAGGATGGAGACGTCATTGCTCTTTTTCCTCCGGTAGGAGGGGGATAAGGATGAGCAGCTTTCCGGAGCGTTACCGCCGTAATGCCCAAACAATCTCGCCCGCAAGCCAGGATAAGCTTAAAGCTTCTACGGTCGCGGTTATTGGCTGTGGGGGTTTGGGGGGCTATATCGCCGAAGAACTGGCCAGGCTTGGGGTCGGGCACCTCATCTTGATTGACGGGGATAAGGTCGAAGCCAGTAATCTTAACCGCCAGCTCTTCGCTACGGAGAAGGCAGTGGGAACGCCTAAGGTTGAAGCAGCGCGTGCCCGCTTGCAGGAAGTGAATTCTGAGGTCAAGCTGGATCTTTTTCAGGATTGGTTCAAGGAAGAGAAAGCACAGACCCTTTTAGCGGGCGCGGACTTAGTGTGTGATGCTTTGGACTCCATTTCTGCGCGCCTGGAGTTGGAGCGGAGCTGCCACACCCTGAATCTGCCCTTGGTTTTTGCCGGAATTGCAGGTTGGTACGGGCTGGTAGGGGTAAGTTTCCCCGGAGATCGAAGTATGGCTCACTTGTTCGGTCAGGGTGAACGGGGAGTAGAAACAGTTCTGGGGAATCCTCCTTTTACACCGGCAGTAGTGGCAAGCTTGGCCGTTGCTGAAGCAGTCAAGGTTCTGACCGGAAAAGAGTCTGTATTAAGAAAAGCCTGGCTCCAAATAGATCTGCTCGCAATGGAGTTTGAGAAATTTACTATTGAGTAAATAAAAGTTTTAATAAAAAACTTGAGAATAAGTTGTACTAAATAAGAGGGGTTACACAAAATGGGACAGAAGGACGAATTGTTTGCCGTTAGAACGCTGGAGGAGGCTTTCGGCATGCTTAAACCGTATGCTGAACCTTTCTTTGCCCGCACTGAAACAGTGTCTTTGCTTAAGAGCTTGGGCCGCTTGGTGAGTGCGGACATTCCTGCATCCTCCCCCTTGCCCCATTTCCGCAAATCCACGGTCGATGGACTGGCTGTGAGGGCAGCAGATACGTTTGGGGCGAGTGAGAGCCTACCGTCACTGGTGCAAGCGGAGGGTGAAGTTCATATGGGTCAGGCTCCTGCCCAAGAAGTGGGGCGCGGACAAGGAATGCTTATTCCGACCGGCGGGATGCTTCCTGCGGGTACAGATGCTGTGGTCATGGTCGAACATCTTGATGACTTTGACGGTGGGCTCTACGGGGTAACCAAGCCGGTAGCACCGGGTGAGAACATTATCGATATCGGGGAAGACCTCGAGACCGGGGAGGTGATCCTTGAGCGCTATACCAAGATTCGACCGCAGGAAATGGGGCTCTTAGCAGCGCAGGGAATATCTGAGGTGCCGGTGATAAAACGCCTCAAGGTCGGAATTCTTTCCACAGGGGATGAGATTGTCCCTCCGGAGCGTAAGCCAATGTCTGCCCAGACCAGGGATATAAATGGATATACTCTCTACGGGCAAGCCCAGGCTGCCGGGGCTATCGTCAAGTATTACGGAATTGTCGGGGATGACCCCTCTGAGATGAAAGCGCGCTTAGACCAGATGCTTGCGGAAAATGACATGGTCTTGCTCTCGGGCGGCAGTTCTGTCGGGGCGCGCGATCTCACGGCCCAACTAATCGACGAACTGGGGCGGCCGGGCCTTTTATTTCACGGGCTGGCTTTACGCCCGGGAAAACCGACTATTGGCGGAGTGGTTAAGGACAAGCTTATTTTTGGGCTTCCCGGCCATCCGGCATCAGCGATGGTGGTTTTTGCAGAGATAATTGAACCCTGGCTGAATGGGAGTTGGCTGCGCCAGGAGCAACGGCCTTTGCCTGAGGCAGCACTGTCGCAAAATCTCTATTCCGGAAGCGGGAGGGAAGAGTTTGTACGGGTGCGACTGGCAGAGCGGGAAGGACAATGGATAGCTGAGCCGGTGCGCGGCAAGTCCGGTTTAATCCGTACGATGGTTTTGGCAGATGCTCTCGTTCATGTGCCCCTGGAAGCAGAAGGGTTGCAGGCAGGGGAAAAGGTTAAGATTCAGCTTTTGCGCTAGAATTGCTAGAGGTGGGTGCGATGGAGAAAGGAATTTACTTAAATAATAAAGCTTGGCAAGAAGCTTTGGATATGATGTTTAATAGCCTTCAGGATAAATGCGGACCGGTCAATGAAAGGGTGGATGTGCGTCAGGCTCTAGGGCGGGTCACCGGGCAGACGGTGCATGCCCGCCGCAGTTCTCCCCACTACCCGGCCGCTGCCATGGACGGGTATGCTATCCGGGCTAAAAATACTTTCGGGATCTCGGAACGACAGCCGCATTGGCTCAAGTTCGGCGGAGAAACGGTCCAGGTTGACACCGGAGATGCGATGCCAGCCGGGATGGACGCGGTTATAATGCTCGAAGAAGTGCTGGAAGAAAACGGGGAAGGAATATTGGTGCAGAGCCCAGTTGCCCCGGGCGAGAATGTGCGCCCGGTTGGGGAAGATATTGTGGCCGGAGAAGTAATTCTTCCGGTTAATCACCGCATCCGCCCGCAAGACCAGGGTGCCTTGCTCGCCTCTGGGGTACTAAAGGTGGAAGTGCGTAAGAAGCCGCAAGTAGGGATATTACCCACCGGAGATGAAATACGTTCGCCGGAGAGTGATTTGGGCCCCGGTGATATCGCAGATAGTAATTCTACTGTTTTGGCTTCATTGGTAGAGGAATGGGGTGGGACAAGCAAGGTTTGGCCCATTACCCCGGATAAGCAGGATGAATTGGAAGAAGTCTTGTTAGAGATGGCATCATCTCAGGATATCCTGGTATTTATTGCGGGTTCGTCCCAGGGACGGGATGATTATACCGCCCGCATTATCGAAAAGTACGGGAAGCTTTTGATTCATGGAGTAGCAATTAAGCCCGGTAAGCCTGTTATTCTGGGAGAAATAAAGGGAAAACCGGCGATCGGAATTCCGGGTTATCCTGTCTCAGCTTATGTCACAGCGCGTCTGTTTCTCGAACCGTGGGTCAAGTATTTGCTGGGGCTCAGCACAGACTCGGCGCTTACGGTGGAAGCAGTACTTACGAAGAAGCTCTATTCCAGCTTAGGTTTGGAAGAGTTTGTGCGCGTGAAAATCGGGAAAGTGGGACAGCGCTGGGTGGCTGCTCCGATCAGCCGCGGTGCGGGGGTTACCATGAGCTTAGTGCGGGCTGATGGGTTTATCCGCATCCCGCGCCTTGAGGAAGGGTTCCACGATGGAGAGGCAGTTAAAGTCGAGCTCTTGCGACCACTCTCAGAGCTTGAACATACTTTGGTCGGGATTGGATCCCATGATTTAACCCTGGATTTGCTCACCAGCCATTTGCGATTACACAGAGGGGGCGGGGCAGTAGCTTCCGCCCACGTAGGGAGTTTGGCAGGTTTGCTGGCATTGCGCAAGCAGGAAGCTCATTTTGCGGGCGTGCATTTGCTAGATCCCGCTACCGGGGAATATAACCGCTCTTACCTGGCACGGTTTCTTCCCGGACAGGATGTCAGGCTCCTGAACCTGGTTTACCGTACTCAAGGCCTGATTGTTCCCACAGGGAATCCGCGCAGCCTCAAGGAGCTCGCTGATCTGGCCCGTGAAGGGATCCGGTTTGTCAACCGCCAGGGAGGATCGGGTACCCGGGTTTTGCTGGATTACCTGTTAGAGAAACAGGGCATTGATAAAGAACAGATTAACGGGTACGAATGGGAGGAGTTCACGCATTTAGGGGTTGCGGTAGCAGTGGCCTCCGGCGCTGCGGACGCAGGGCTTGGGATTCAGAGCGCTGCTGCTACTTTGGGCCTGGATTTCATCCCGATCGGGGAAGAACGCTATGACTTGGCCATCCCAGCTGCGTACCTGGAGGATGAACGCATCCAGAACATGCTCGCAGTGATCAGGAGTAGGGAGTTTCAGGAGGATGTCCTGGCCTTGGGCGGGTATGATGTGCGCGACACAGGGAAGTTTATGGAGTGATAGACCTTTATGAAAAGGACTGTTCTGACTTTGGTCAGGGCAGTCCTTAATTTTTAACTCACATGTAACAGTTCCTCGGAACCATCGAATTTCCGTATTGCATAATCGGGAATCTATATTTTACAGGAGTTGTGCATGGGTGTTTAATAGGGGTGAACTTAGTGCTAATGAATACAAGTGCATTAATCCTGAGTGCAGGCAAAGAATCTCAATGCCAAGGAGGCGGTATCGATGTTATGGATTTTCTATGGTTCGGCCTTGTTGTTTTTGGTGTTATCCGGATACAAGGCCTATGTGTTTGCCAAAATGCCGCTGCATGGAAGAATGGAGCTTTACCCGGTTCCGAAGGAAAAGGGGAAAAGTGAATACGGCGGCTCCTATTTTGAAGAAGTGGAATGGTGGCGCAAACCCCGGGAGTTATCTGGCACTGGCGAATTGAAAGATATGTTAAAAGAGATGCTCTTTATCAAGAAGCTCTTCCAGAATCAACGGTCTCTGTGGTGGGTGTCATATGCCCTGCATCTGGGGATTTATTTTTTGGCAGCCTGGACGGTTCTGCTCATCATCGGGGCGCTCAGCGGCTTGGCCGGTATGCCGATTAGCGCCGGGGGCAGACTCCTTCCTGGAGCGTGGCCTGCTTTTCTTTATTATTTAACGGCGCTATGCGGCAATCTGGGTTTTGCCTGTGCAACCTTCGGCGCCGCGGCCTTGCTTTGGCGGCGGGCCTTTGACCCTGTTTTACGCAAGTATACGACACCGCAGGAATATTTTAATCTCCTGCTGCTTTTGGCGGCTCTGGTCAGCGGCCTGATTGTTTGGCTTCCTGATCTTTTTTATCAGGAGGCACGGACGGTGATGGCGGATTTCTTGAGTCTTACGCCACCCCAAGCGACAGGAGCCTTGACCCTGCATGTCATCCTGGTGGGCTTTATGTTCATTTATATTCCGCTCAGCAAAATGAGTCATTATGTAGGGAAATACTTTACCTTCCACAAAGTTCTCTGGGAAAATGATCCCAATCTGCCGGGTAGCGAGATCGAGAAAAAAGTACAAGCTGCGCTCGGGTACAAACCGGGCCACGCGTGGTCGGCGCCGCATGTGCAGACGGTTCGTCCACAAAATCAGGATAGGTGATGAGGGAAAGGGGGGGTTGACCATGCACGATGCGAAAACCTTAAAACCAAGCGATCTAGGACGGCAGGAGGAACAATTGATCGTTGTCGATACTTTGATGCCTTTGTTGCCACCGTATGATCAGCCGGGGATGGAGCGTTCGTTTGGCGAAGTTAAAGGAGCCTGGCGAGAAAAATACTGCACGTCCCTGGATGGGTTTGTCGGGATCGATACGTTGCAGCGGCCTAAGACAAAGGAAGAAGAAAAGGAGTTTGTGCAGAAATTTTTAAACGGGCTGGAAAAGATTCTATCGGATGCCAACAATGGGATGCTGCAGCCACTCTTGTTGTCGTTAGAGTATTGTGCTAAATGCAACACGTGTTCTGAAGCCTGCCATGTTTTTCAGGCCTCCGGCGGGAACGAACTTTACCGACCGATTTTTCGTTCAGAGGCTCTGAGGAAAATGATCAAGAAGTATTTTACCCCCAGCGGGCGGCTTTTGGGTCGCTTTGTCGGGGCAGACATCGAGGTTAACTGGGAGAGCATCGCTCGCCTGGGGGAATTGGCTTACCGCTGCAATCTGTGTCGGCGGTGCGCGCAGACCTGTCCCTTGGGTCTGGACAATTCAATCTTTGCCAAGGAGATCCGTAAGATTTTCAGCCAGGAGCTGGGGATCGCCCCCAGTCCCCTGCATGCCAAGGGTTCCATGATTCAATTGAAAACAGGGTCTTCCACAGGGATTACTAGACCAGCCTTTCTGGACATGCTGGAATTCCTGGAAGAGGATATCGAAGAGAAAACAGGCAAGAAAATCAAGTTTCCCCTGGACAAGAAAGGGGCGGATATCCTCCTCATTCATAATGCCGGGGAGTTTGTGGCCTGGCCGGAGAATCCGGCTGCTTTTGCGATTCTCTTTGAAGAGGCAGGGTTGAATTGGACGCTGAGTACGGAACTCATGGGTTATGACAGTGTGAACTACGGGATTTGGTATGACGATACGCAAGCAAAGAAGATTGCCTTGCAGCAATTCCAAACGGCTAAGCATCTGGGCGTCCGCCGTATCGTCATGGGTGAATGCGGGCATGCGCATAAAGCGGCTGCTGTAACAGCTGACCGCATGGCGGTCGGGGAAGACAAGATCCCCGTGGAGAGCTTCCTACCACTTCTGTGGGATTTGGTGCGCACGGGCAGGCTAAAGTTTGATCCGCAGAAAAACAACTTTCCCGTAACCCTGCACGATCCCTGCAATGTGGTGCGCCAGATGGGCATCGTCCAACCGCAGCGCCATATTCTCAAGCAGATCTGCCCGCAGTTTTGGGAGATGACGCCGCATGGGGTTGATAATTACTGTTGTGGCGGCGGCAGCGGTTTTGCCATCATGAACTCTTTAAATTTTGGTCAGTTTCGGGACAAAGTGAGCGGACGCCTGAAGTTCAATCAGATCTTAGGTGCTTTTCAAGATACCATCGCGGATCCCAGCATTCCGAAGTACGTCTGTGCCCCCTGTTCCAATTGCAAAGGCACGATCCGGGAACTCTTGGAGTTTTACAAGACGACGGAAAAATTCAATGTCCATTACGGCGGGTTGGTGGAACTTATGGTGAATGCTTTGCCCGATTTGGAAAAGCCTTATTTGGAGTTTCTGCAAGCGTGAAGGACGAGTGGTAAAGTTCCAACGTAGTACCTTAGAAAAGGAGAAAGAAAAGGAGAAAGAAGGGTAATTCGCGATGAAAGTCGTGATTATTGGGGGTGTGGCGACAGGGCCTAAAACCGCGGCCCGTCTGCGTCGACTCCAACCTGAGGCGGAGATCACGGTGGTCGAGGAAGGGGAACTCATCTCTTACGGTGGGTGTGGGCTTCCGCTGTATCTGAGCAACCTCGTGCCGCAGTTGGATGATTTGCGTACAACGGCTTTTGGTTTGGTGCGCGATCCCTTGTATTTTCGCGAACACAAGGATATCGAGATTTTGAACCATACCAGAGTTCTAGCTATCGAGCGGGAGAAAAAAGAGGTGTTAGTCAGAGATCTTGTGACAGGACAGGAAAGACGCTTGCCTTACGACGTTTTGGTTTTGGCGACGGGAGCCCAACCCGTGCTGCCGCCGCTGCCTGGCCGGGATTTGCGGGGGGTGTCTGTCCTGCACCACCCAGAAGACGCCAGGCAGCTGAAAGACGGGTTGCGGCAGAGAAACGTGCGGCGGGCCACCGTCATTGGGGCCGGACTCATCGGGCTGGAGGCGGCGGATGCCTTGGCTGCGCAGCGGATCCAGGTAAGTGTTTGCGAGTTACAAGGACAAGTGTTGGCGAAGGTTTTTGATCGCGACATGGCCAAGCTTTTGGAGTCCCATATGGTGCGCCGAGGGATTGATTTGCGTCTAAATTGTCGGGTTCAGGCCCTGGAGGGGGATGAGCACGGGAAGGTCTGCGCCGTATTGACGGATCAGGGGCGGATCGAAACGGAGCTTGTCATTCTGGCGACTGGCGTTATGCCGCGTGTAGAATTGGCACGGGAGGCTGGACTAAGCCTCGGTGTGACCGGTGCCATTCAAGTGGATAGCCGGCAGAGGACTAGCGATCCCTGGATCTACGCCGGAGGAGACTGTGCCGAACAGAAGCATCTTCTGTCTGGTAAACCCGTCTATGTCCCTCTGGCTTCGACCGGAAACAAACAGGGGCGGATTATTGCTGACCAAATTGCTGGCCTGGAGGCGGTTTTTCAGGGCGTTCTGGGAACATCTGTGTTGCAGGCCTTTGAATGGAATATGGGTCGAACGGGTTTGGGGGAGGAGGAGGCAAAAGACTCAGGTTTCGAGATCATCACAGGCTTGATCAATGGCCATGATGCGACCCATTACCATCCATTTCATGCCAGCCTAACGTTGAAACTGGTGGCTGATCGTTCGGGGCGACTGTTGGGTGCTCAAGTCCTCGGACCGGGTGAAGGCATCAAGCGTTTAGATGTTTTGACGACACTGATTCAGTTTGGCGGATCCCTGGAAGATGTCATGGGTCTGGATCTCGGGTATGCTCCTCCTTTTGCCACAGCAATGGATGTCGTCATCCATGCGGCTAACACGTTGGAAAACAAGCGGCGCAAGCGGGTGTCGGGAATCCAGGCTCAGGAGCTTCGGCAGCGGCTCGGAGCTGAAAAAGGGATCTGTCTTTTGGATGTTCGGGAGCGGGAGGAAGTTGAAAATCTTCCGATCAAAATCCAGGGCGTTCTCTGGATTCCTCTGGGGGAACTACGCCAACGTTGGCGGGAGATTCCGGCGGATGCTGAAGTGGTCGCGGTCTGTGAACGGGGAATTCGTGGGTATGAAGCCGCTTGCTTTCTCCAAGGCCAAGGTTTTTCGGAGCCAGCTTATCTTGAAGGCGGAATGGCGGTATGGGCTGCCTATCAGGAATAAACGAACCATGAGGTTTTCAGATTGTGCAATCGGGATTCTATATTTTACAGGTTGAGCGATAGGGTGTTAAATAGAGGTAGATTGAGAAAGAAAGTGCAAGAACATGAATGGGGGTGTTGTGGATGTACATTGTCAGCATCGATGAAGAACTCTGTTCCGGGTGCAACGCGTGCACGTCAGGATGTCCGGCACGGCTACTCAAATTCAACGGGGAGAAGACCGAAGTTGCGGGTGAGGCGACGGAATGTATGGGTTGTGAGAGCTGTATCACGGTCTGTCCGACGGGAGCGGTAACGATCCAGGAACTCTAGCTGAGATCCGGTAGGATAAAAAATAAGCGAAAATGGAGGGTGTGCCATGACGGAGAAAAAAACGCCACAGCTGGATGAGCTGGAAAAGGGACCCTGGCCCAGCTTTGTCAGCGAAATCAAGAAGGCCGCTGTCAAAAGCGAGGCCGCGAAAGATCTGCTGAATCTGCTGGAACGCTCGTACGAAGACAAGAAAGGGCACTGGAAACATGGGGGAATCGTCGGGGTCAAAGGATATGGCGGGGGAGTCATCGGTCGCTATACGGATTTGCCGGGGGAATTCCCCCATGTCGCGGAATTTCATACGATGCGCTTGAATCAACCCAGCGGCTGGTTTTATACCACGGATAAATTGCGCCAAATTTGTGACATTTGGGAGAAACATGGGAGTGGCTTGACGAACTTCCATGGTTCTACCGGAGACATTATTTTGCTGGGAACGAAGACAGAGCACTTGCAGCCGGCTTTTGACGAGTACAGCGATGCCGGGTTTGACCTGGGAGGCTCCGGCTCGGATTTGCGCACCCCAAGCTGCTGTGTGGGGCCAGGCCGCTGTGAACACGCCTGTTATGACACCTTGGATATGTGTTATGACATCACCAACGAATTTCAGGATGAGTTGCACCGTCCGATGTGGCCTTATAAGTTCAAAATCAAGATGTCGGGCTGTGCGAATGATTGTGTCGCCGCGATCGCCCGGGCTGACTGTTCGGTCATTGGCACCTGGAGAGACACCTTGTCGATTGATCAGGATGCGATCAAGGCCTATGCCGCAGAAGGGCTTGACATTCAAGGCATGGTCTGTGACAAGTGCCCGACGCGGGCTCTCAAGTATGATGCCGCAAAACAGGAACTACATGTCATACCGGAAGATTGCTCGCGCTGTATGCACTGCATCAACGTGTTGCCCAAAGCGGTACAACCGGGTCAGGAAAAGGGTGCCACTATCCTCCTGGGTGGGAAATCCACGATCGTGCAATCTGCCTTTCTCTCCTGGGTGATCGTGCCCTTTATGAAGATGGAAGCTCCCTATACGGAGTTTAAGGATTTGATGCGGCGCATTTGGGAATGGTGGGATGAGAATGGCAAGACGCGCGAACGGGTGGGCGAACTGATTTACCGGGTCGGTATGGGCCGATTCCTGCGGGAAGTCGGACTCCCGCCGGTACCGCAAATGGTCTTCAGGCCGCGGGCCAATCCTTATGTTTTCTGGCCACAGGATGAAATCGAGAAATAGATAAGATAAATAGATCAGATTGTAGGAAAGGTGGAGTCCATAATGTCCAGAATTGATGCCGGTCCTCCTAACTATCGTGAGATGCTCCCGCCGATTATTTTGCAAAATTACGGAAAATGGCAATATCATGAACTTCCTCAGCCCGGTGTTTTAAAACACGTCAGCGAAAACGGCTCGGAACTCTACAGTGTGCGCGTGGGCTCGCCGCGTCTGGTGAGTATTGATTTCATCCGCGAGATCTGTGATTTGGCCGATACCTACTGTGACGGCTATTTGCGCTTTACCAGCCGGAACAATATTGAGTTCCTGGTCGGGGATCCGGCCAAAGTTGCCCCCCTGCTCCAAGCCCTGGAAGACAAAGGGCTGCCGGTCGGGGGAACAGGCAACGCCCTCAGCAATATTGTGCATACGCAAGGCTGGGTGCACTGCCATACGCCGGCTACCGATGCCTCCGGCATTGTCAAGGCGGTCATGGATGACTTGTTCGAGCATTTTGGCCACATGGACTTACCCGCCAAGCTGAAGATTGCCATGGCCTGCTGCCTCAACATGTGCGGAGCGGTGCACTGCAGTGACATTGCGATTCTCGGCGTGCATAGGACGCCTCCGCGGGTCAACGATGAGATCATCCAGAAAGGAACTGAGATCCCGACCTTGGTCGGTGCCTGTCCGACGGGGGCGATTCGTCCGAATCCCAAGACCAAGAGTGTGGTCGTCAACGAAGACCGCTGTATGTATTGCGGGAACTGCTACACGATGTCTCCGGGTATGCAAATATTGGATGAGAAGAATGATGGTGTGGCGATCCTCGTGGGCGGCAAGGTGTCCAACGCCCGGACAGCTCCGAGCTTTTCCCGTTTGGTCATCCCGTTTATGCCCAATAATCCGCCGCGCTGGCCGGAAGTGACCGAGGCGGTGCATCATATCGTGGATGTCTGGATGAAGTATGCTCGGCGCGGAGAGCGCGTCGGCGAGTGGATTGAGCGCATTGGCTGGGAGAAATTCTTTGGCCTGACCGGGCTACCTTTCAGCGACAAGCTGATCGACGACTTTATCTTCTCCAAGGAGACGTTTAGGACGACGGCAGCCTTTAAGTACTAAGATGGGATAAGATTAAATAAGGGGGTGCCATGCCGATGCAAGGGACAGCCAACCCTGAAATCAAAGCCAAGATCCTGGCTTACCTGGAAACCGTTGAGAAGGCCAAGAGCAAAGAGATCGCTCAGGCTATCGGGGAAAAGAAGGCGGATGTCGACCTGGGCGTCAAGGAACTGGCCCTGGAAGATAAAGTGGAGTATCTCTACATCACGACAACCTTTGTCGCCTTGAAGGGCAAGGTCGGGGAACCGAAGTGAATACTGACGAACTCAGCGTGCCGAAGAGCGTGGGTCAACGGCGTTGGCTCACGCCGTCGGTGCCGGAGCTGGGGAACTTAGATAAGTTGGGCATGTGTCAGGCAGTGTCGGGCATGAGTTGGAGGAGCTGAGAAGATGGCACAAGTAGGAAGCCCTCTCAAGGAAATGGGAAGCCTTCTCAAGGAAAAAGAAGAGCGAATCTTGGCTAGGTGGCAGAGTGTCCTCTTAGGGAGTTATCCAGAGAGTGCAGCGAGATTCTTTCAAAACAAGGACGCCCGTTTTACAAACCCAGTGGCCTACGCCTTAGAAGCAGGCATTCATGAGGTTTGGAACGGGCTCTTGGAGGGGAAAACACCCCAGGAGCTCGCCCAAGCACTGGATCCCCTGATGCGCCTGAGAGCGACGCAGGAACTGAGTCCCAGCCAGGCCGTAGGATTTATTCTCAAGTTAAAGGGGATCCTGCAAGAGGAAATGTCCACTGTAGGCCAATCGGCTCCAGAGGCTGCGGCACTCTTTTCTCTGGAGGAGCGGATTGACGCTCTGGCCTTGCTGGCCTTTGATGGGTACGTTCGTTGTCGGGAGCAGATTTTCGAACTTCGGGTCAGAGAACTGCGCCTGACGCATCAGGCTAAAGACTAAAAGGCACGTCGATAGCCAATCTGGAAGATGTGGGAAGCATGTGGGCTTGGAGAGAGGTGAGGGAGTTGAAGATTCTATACCCTTTGTTGGGTGTATTAGCCCTCGTTTTACTCGCGTACGCGGGAGTTGCGGGTGCGCATCTGAATGTTCTTTTTGGGGTGGTTGTTCCCTATCTGGCGTTTTTGCTGTTTCTGGTCGGATTCATGGTTAGGGTGATCACGTGGGGCCGGTCTCCTGTTCCCTTTCGGATCCTGACGACCTGCGGGCAACAGAAATCCTTGCCTTGGATTAAACAGAATCGGCTTGAGAATCCGTCCTCTGCTCTGGGCGTTGTCGGTCGGATGGCTTTGGAAGTCCTTCTGTTTCGCTCCCTTTTTCGCAATCTGAAGACAGAGAAGCGGGGAGATCGCTTAGCTTATGGTTCCGCCAAGTGGTTGTGGCTGGGAGGGCTGGTCTTTCACTGGTCTTTCCTCATCATCGTGTTGCGGCATCTCAGGCTATTCATGGAGCCGGTGCCGGTGTTGATCACGCAGTTGGGTGACTTAGATAGCTTTCTCCAAATCGGAGTTCCTCTCTTGTATATCACAGATGGACTCATTTTGGCGGCCTTAACCTACCTCTTTTTCCGCCGGGTGCTCGTGCCGCAGATTCGCTACATTTCCCTGCCGGCAGACTATTTTCCCCTGTTTTTGCTCCTAGGGATCGCCGCCAGCGGCGTGCTGATGCGCTATGTGTGGAAAGTGGATATTGTGGAGGTGAAGGCGTTAACCATGAGTTTGGTCACGCTGAGGCCGGAAGTACCACTCGCGATCGGAGCCATCTTTTACATTCATCTCTTCCTGGTGAGTGCTCTGTTCGCCTACTTTCCGCTCAGCAAGCTGATGCATATGGGAGGGGTGTTCCTGAGCCCGACGCGCAACATGATCAACAACAGCCGTAGCGTTCGGCATATCAATCCCTGGAATTATCCGGTGCAGGTACACGCTTATGAGGCGTACGAAGCGGAGTTCCGGGCGAAGATGAAGAAGGCCGGGCTACCGCTGGAAACGGAGTGACGGGGTATGGCTAAAAAGGTGAAGCCGGAAGAATTACTGCAGTATGACTTTAAGCCGCCAAGGCAGGAATGGGTGGACACTCCAGTGGAGTTAAAGCCGGGCACATTTTGTTGGGGTGCGAAGGGGAAAAATCTGCAGACCGTGGGGTTCCCCAATGCCCGTGACTGGTCGCCCACCGAGGAGGACTGGAAACTACCGGAGGACTGGCAGGAAACGATCCTGGAGGGGATCGCGGATCGACTGAAAAAATATCGTTCTTTTCGCCTGTTTTTGGATGTCTGTGTGCGCTGCGGGGCTTGCGCGGATAAGTGTCACTTCTACATGGGCTCAGGGGATCCGAAGAATATGCCGGTATTGCGGGCAGAACTTCTCCGTTCGGTTTACCGCCGCTATTTTACCACACCGGGAAAACTCTTGGGCCGATGGGCTGGGGCTAGGGAACTCACGCCAGACGTGCTCAAAGAGTGGTGGTACTACTTCTTCCAGTGCACGGAGTGCCGCCGCTGTTCGGTCTTCTGTCCTTACGGGATCGACCAGGCCGAGATGACCATGATGGGCCGCGAACTCCTCAATTTGCTGGGACTCAATACGGATTGGATCGCCGGCCCCGTAGCTAACTGTTACATGAAGGGAAACCATGTGGGGCTCGAGCCGCAGACGATCACCAGCAACATCGAATTCATGGTGGAAGACATCGAGACGGTTACGGGTATTCAAATCGAGCCCAGCTTTAACCGCAAAGGGGCAGAAATCCTGTTTGTGGCACCATCGGGGGACTTCTTCGCCGAACCGGGTACGTACACGTTTATGGGCTATTTGATGCTTTTTGAGGAATTAGGGTTGGACTATACCCTAAGCACGTATGCTTCCGAGGGCGGGAATTTTGGCTTTTTTACTTCTAATGAGATAGCAAAGCGGCTGAACAGCAAGATCTATGCTGAGGCTAAACGCCTCGGGGTGAAGTGGATTCTCGGCGGGGAATGCGGGCACATGTGGCGGGTGGTTCATCAGTATATGGACACCTGGAACGGTCCGGCGGATTTCTTGGAAGAGCCGGTATCGCCTATCACGGGAACCAAATTTGAAAATGCTAAGTCCGCCAAGATGGTGCACATTGCGGAGTTTACGGCGGATTTGATCCAGCATAATAAGCTGAAATTGGATAAAAGCCGCAATGATCACTTGAGGGTCACCTTCCACGATTCCTGTAATACGGCACGGGGCATGGGGATTTTGGAAGAGCCGCGCTATATCATTCGGAACGTCTGTAATCATTTTTATGAGATGCCGGAAGAGACAATCCGGGAGAAGACGCTCTGCTGTGGGAGCGGATCAGGGCTTAACGCCGGAGAGAACCTGGAACTCCGTTTGCGGGGTGGGTTCCCACGGGCTAACGCTGTGCGCTATGTCCGGGAAAAATACGGAGTGAACATGCTGGCTAACATCTGTGCGGTGGACCGGGCCGCCATGCCGACGCTCATGGATTATTGGGTTCCGGGCGTCGGTGTGACTGGGGTACACGAGCTTGTGGCCAATGCTTTGGTCATGAAAGGGGAAAAGGAGCGGACGACGGATCTGCGCGGGATGCCTTTACTTGGAAAGGACGGTGAGGCCTGATGTATAAGGGAGGAAGGATCATCGCTGGGCTCCTACTTTTTGCCTGCCTGGCGCTAATGCCATTTCTTATTAACATTGGGAAGGCAGCGGCCAAGCCGAGCCCGCAAGTGAATACACCCTTCATTCAACAGCTAACAACTCAGACCTGTGTGGAGTCGGCTGCGTTTATGAAAACAGAGCATATGCAACTCTTAAATCAATGGCGGGACGCGGCGCTACGCGACGGTAAAACGGTGTATGTCAACAGTCAGGGACAGTCGTTCCCGATTAGCCTGGAAAACAGCTGCCTTAAATGTCACTCCAACCCACAGCAGTTTTGCAACACCTGTCATACGTATGCCGCTGTAAAGCCCTACTGTTGGGACTGCCATAATCAGGGAGGGACCAGCCAATGAGTGTGACGCGCAGGAGATTTTTAAAGCTGGGCCTTACGACCTTGGCGGGGATCGGCGGCGTTATGGCCCTGGATGGGTTCTGGAGAGGAAGTGCGGAGGCCTCCGATGTTTTAACGGACCAAAAGGCCTTGAAAGCCAAGCACTGGGCCATGGTGATCGATTCAGACCGCTTAAAATCGGCGGAGAATGTTCAGCGGATGATCGATGCTTGCCATCGGACCCACAATGTGCCCGACTTTGGCAACAGCAAAGATGAGATCAAGTGGATGGGGACTGAGACGTATGAACATGCTTTCCCAGGGCAGGAGAATGGTTATCTCAATGAGGGCATCAAAGAGAAACTTTTCCCGGTGCTGTGTAATCATTGTGAGAATCCGGCTTGTGTGCGGGTTTGTCCGACCCAGGCTACGTTTAAGCGCCCGGATGGGATCGTAGCCATGGATTACCACCGCTGCATCGGCTGTCGCTTTTGCATGGCAGCTTGCGCGTTCGGAGCCAGAAGCTTTAATTTCCGGGATCCCCGGCCCTTTATCAAGCAGGTGAATCCGGATTTTCCCACTCGCACCAAAGGGGTTGTGGAGAAGTGCAATTTCTGCGTGGAGAGGCTGGAGAAGGGGCTTCCACCCGCCTGTGTTGAGGCAAGCAACGGGGCCTTAATCTTTGGGGATCTGGATGATCCCAATTCGGAAGTGCGCCAAGTTTTAGCTACGCATTACAGCATCCGGCGTAAACCGGAATTGGGTACAGAACCCAGCGTTTACTATCTCATCGGTGGGGGGGAAGAGCATGCTTGAGAAAGCTCTAAGCGGAAGCCGAAGGTATTGGGCCTGGGTCGCGGTTCTATTGGCATTGATTGCTGTCGGGTTCAGTACCTACTTGAAGCAATATCATGAGGGGCTAGGGATCACGGGCATGAGCCGGGATGTGTCCTGGGGGTTATATATCGCTCAGTTCACCTTTCTGGTGGGGGTTGCGGCCTCGGCCGTGATGGTTGCCATTCCCTACTATCTGCACAACTACAAGAAGTTCGGTAAGATTGTGATTTTAGGGGAGTTTCTGGCGGTCGCCTCTGTGGTCATGTGTGTCTTGTTCATCTTCGTGGATTTGGGTCAACCGGTGCGCGTGCTGAACGTGTTGCTCCATCCGACGCCCCATTCCGTGATGTTTTGGGACATGATCGTGCTGAGCGGATATCTTCTGCTCAACCTCATCATCGGCTGGACTTCCCTGGGGGCGGAACGCAAGGGATTTCCTCCTCCGTCATGGGTTAAACCGCTGATCTATATCGCCATACCGTGGGCGGTCAGCATTCATACGGTGACAGCGTTTTTGTATGCCGGATTGCCTGGGAGAAGCCATTGGCTTACGGCGATCATGGCGGCACGCTTTCTGGCTTCGGCTTTTGCTGCCGGTCCTGCACTCCTCGTCATCCTCTGCCTGTTGCTGAGACGCTTGAGTACCTTTGACGCGGGGAGCGAAAGCATCCAGGCTTTGGCAAAAATCGTGGCCTATGCCATGAGTGCGAATGTATTTTTCTTCCTGCTGGAGGTGTTCACTGCCTTTTACAGCCATATACCTGAGCACATGGCTCCCATTCGCTATCTGTTCTTCGGGCTGGACGGACATCAGGGGCTGGTTGGGTTTATGTGGAGCGCCGCCATTCTCGCCTTTGTGGGTATTGGGCTTCTGATTAACCCGTCCACGCGCAAGAATGAGAGGGTATTGCCTTTCGCTTTGGCGGCGGTGTTTATCGCGGCCTGGATCGACAAGGGTCTGGGGCTTATCGTTGGCGGATTTATTCCTAATCCGATGGGTCGAATCACTGAGTATGCGCCGACTTTTCCGGAAATATGGATCACGCTCGGCGTTTACAGTATCGGATTGTTGGTTTTAACCGTTCTCTATAAGGTCGCGATTGCCGTGCGGGAGGAGGAATCTCTGGCAGCGCACGGATAATCCCGAATAAGCCGAAGTCGGTTGCTGTAGGAGCCGGATAATCCGGCGCCGGCAGTAAGAGTCAGCTGTAAAAGCTAGCCACGGAAGCTGAAGAAGTTGCCGAGGAAGTTGAGGAAGTTGAGGAAGTTGAGGAAACTGAGGAAACTGAGGAAACTGAGGAAACTGAGGAAACTGAGGAAACTGAGGAAACTGAGGAAACTGAGGAAACTGAGGAAACTGAGGGAATTGGGTTATTGATCGAGTGATGCTGTTGAACCGCTATGGTTCAAATAGATTATCTGAACAAAGGAGGAGATCCGTATGGCAGAAATTGTGGTTGGGACGCTCACTCTGGCTCTGGATGAAGATGGTTTTCTTGAGAATGCGGACGAATGGAATGAAGAGGTGGCTTTGGCGTTGGCAGCCACTGAGGAGGTCGTCCTTACGGAGGAACACTGGGAGCTTATCAATTATCTGCGCAATTATTATGCAGAATACAATGTGGCGCCCATGGTTCGCAAATTAGTCAAGGACAGCGGCAAGAGTCTGCAAGAGATCTATGCGCTATTTCCGAGCGGCCCTGGGAAAGGAGCCTGCAAAATCGCCGGGCTGCCCAAACCGACAGGGTGCGTCTAAGCCCACGGGGGGGCTCCCCCCTTTTACAGGGAGTCGACGGAAAGCACTGAGTAGGGAAGGGGTGTGGGGTCGATGCTGGGGACTGGGGAGAAGGATCGACTGCAGAGCTTCCAGGGCGAAGGGTCAGGGCATGTTCCCCGGATCATCATAGGAGCCCCCCAGGGGCGCAGTGGAAAGACGACCGTAACGCTCGGGCTCTTGCGGGCCTTGAACCGGCTGGGCGTCGCCGTGCAACCCTTTAAGAAGGGTCCTGACTATATCGATCCAAGTTGGCATCGGGCTGCGGCAGGGCGGGATTGCCGGAACTTGGACTCCTACTTTATGAGCCCGGAGCAAATCCGCTCTTCTCTGCTCAAGGCGTCCCAGGGCAGCGCTTTAACGGTCATCGAGGGTGCCATGGGATTATTTGACGGGATCGATCTGGCAGGCAGTACTTCGACGGCGGAAATCGCGAAAATCACGATGTCCCCGGTGATCCTGGTCGTCGATGCCACCCGCATGACCCGGAGTGTGGCGGCCTTGGTCAACGGGTATCAAACCTTCGATCCGGAAATCAGCGTGGTCGGGATAATCTTGAACAAGGTGGCAAGGGCGCGTCAGGAGAAGTTGATGCGCGAGGCCATCGAAATGTTTTGCGGTCTCCCGGTGCTGGGGGCACTGCCCAAAGAGGCTTCCGTGAGCATACCGGATCGCCACCTGGGTCTCGTCACACGGGAGGAAATGGTGGAAGCCGTGTCGCTCCTGGATCGATTGGCCGATCTTATCGAGAAACATGTGGATCTCGCCGCGGTGCGCGCCCTGGCGGAAACAGCGCCGGAATTGCCTGCAACCGCACAGACCGTCGCTGCAGAGACCACCGCCGCACACAAAGTCGCCGCACTCAAGAGTATCCCAGATAACGATGAGATGACAGCATATGGTGCTGTGTTCGGGGAAAGGGGTGTTGTCGGGAACCACGGTCGATGGTCTTTAAGTGATTTAGGGAGTATGACGCCCCGGCAAGGTTTTCCGGTGCGGATCGGGGTCTTGCGAGATCGGGTGTTCAACTTCTACTATCCCGAAAATTTGCAGGCCTTGAGGCATTCTGGCGCTGAGGTGCTCGTGATCAACAGTCTAACAGATGTTTGCTTGCCTGAGGATTTGGATGGTTTATATATTGGTGGAGGATTTCCGGAAGTGTTTGCGGCGGAACTGGAAAGCAACAGACGCTTGCGTGAAGCTATTCACGCCGCCACCGAAGCGGGGCTTCCGGTTTATGCGGAATGCGGAGGGTTGATGTACTTGGGCCGGAGCCTCCGGGTGAATGGACGAACCTTCACAATGGTCGGCGCTCTGCCGCTGGATACCGTGATGGAGGCGAAGCCGCAGGGGCATGGTTACACCAGCATGGAGGTTTTAGAGGATAATCCCTGGTTTAGCGGCGCGCCAAGCCTGCGGGGGCACGAATTTCATCATTCCCGGATTGTGAACCTTGACCCCGAAGTCAGGTTTGGGCTGCGTGTGGAGCGGGGTTTTGGCATCGACGGGGAGCATGACGGGATCTTGTATCGGGGAATCTATGCGGCCTACAATCACATTCATGTGTTTAGTTGTCCCACTTGGGCATCATCATTCGTGAATCTGGCTGGAGCGTATCATCAAGTAAGGTGGGGGAACAAGAAACGGGCTGCTGGAGAATAAATGGGTTTTGGGGAAAGGGGGGAGGCAATAACGAAACGGTTATACGCCATAAAGAATTTAACGGAAGGGGGAAAGAACGATTGAGCAGATGGGGGCTGAAGGAGAGGTGAGTTTAAGAAAGGGGGAAGGAAAAGCAAGATCTAGGTAATATTGTGAAAGAACTATTTTTCTTAAAAGCATAGTTTTAATAAGTTGTGCGACGGAATATATGAATATGTAATGGATCGTTGAGACCATTACGAGGAGGATAGCTAATATGAGCAATATCTCCACCGTTAAAACGACCCCTACCCTAGGGGGCGGATCCGGTCTGTTTAAGAAGGAAGATTACTGGGCGGTATGGATTGGGCTTGGCACCGTGATTTTGGCCATCATTCTTTGGGCGGCAGGTAGTAAAGTCATGCCCTCGTTGGCGATCAGTTTTCCGGCTTGGGATAAGTTTGACAAAGTCGCTGCTTATTTCGGGACACACTTAGGCGGGATTATCGGCCTCTGGTTTTGCTTTTTGGTCGTTTTCTCAGTTGCCGTTAAGATTCTGGGACACGACTTAAAAGCGTTTGTTCCCGGGTTTACGATTCTGTTTATTTTGGGGGTGCTGGTCTCGATTCTTGGCGCTTCGACAACAGCTAAGAAGTGGAGTTTGGAGGCTCCGTTGATGGCTCTGCTGGTGGGGCTGATTATCGGCAACTTTGTTCCTATTCCGAAATGGTTGGATACGGCGTTTCGCACCGAGTTTTATGTGAAGACCGGGATTGTCTTGATGGGAGCGACCCTTCCTTTTACACTGATCCTGCAATCCGGTCCCATGGCGTTTTTGCAGGCGACGATCGTGGCGGTGTCCACTTTCTTGACAATTTATTGGGCAGGAACACGGATCTTTGGTTTGGACAAACGTTTTTCGACTGCGCTGGCTGCAGGGGGTTCCATCTGTGGGGTCTCGGCTGCGATTGCCATCGGAGGCTCTGTGAAAGCAGAAAAAAACCATGTTTCCGTAGCTATCTCACTCGTCGTTGTCTGGGCGGTGATCATGGTCTTTCTCCTACCGCTCCTGATTAAAGTCTTGCATATTGCTCCCGGACCGGGCGGTGCCTGGATTGGAACCTCCGAATTCGCCGATGCGGCCGGTATTGCGGCTGCGGCTTCGATTAACGAACAGGCGATTAAGACCTTTACCCTTATGAAGGTTGTCGGACGTGATATGTTCGTGGGCATCTGGTGCTTTATTATGGCCATGATTTCCGTGACGAAGTGGGAAAAGCGGGATGACGGAACGAAACCGAGCGGTAAGGAAATCTGGATTCGTTTCCCAAAATTTGTCCTGGGCTTCTTTGCCGCTTCGATCATTATTACCCTACTCTTGGCCTTCGTGGATGCACCGACGGCCAAGAGCGTCAAAGCTAGTATCATCGCTCCGATTTCCATGATCCGGTTGTGGGCGTTCATCTTTACCTTCCTTTGTATTGGCCTGACGACGCGTTTTAAAGATCTGGCGGCGGTTGGCTGGCGGCCTTTCGCAGCCTTTACAACAGGGGTATTGGTCAATGTGCCGCTAGGCTACATCTTGTCCGTTATCGTCCTGGGTGACTATTGGGCAATGGTAAAATAGGTCTGTGTGTTTAAAACAAAGTGGGTGCGTTTGAGGCAGAAGTTCGCAGCAGAAGTGACCAGGGGCCTTCCTTTGAACGGAGGCTCCTGGTCAGGCTCAAAGCAGTTAAGGAGGTGCGCTGATGCGCGCTGGGAATGAAACCTGCGTCCAAAAAGTACGGTTTTCCTTCGCATTGTTTGGCAAGGGCGGATGGAAGGAAAGGGAGTCTCCCTGGCAGCGGCTGAGCCAAAATAAAGGGGTCAGCCCCGAAGTATTAAGGGCAAGCAAAGACTTTCTTACCTGGCGGTTGGAGCGGATCGCGACGATGATGGAACTCCTGTTGGCTGCTCATGGAGAATGGGGCCTGGCCAGTCGCAAGGATCAAGTTGTCATGGAAACGGAGACGCTGGATTTCAATCAGGCGTTGCAGGTTTTGAGACAGCACGGATTTCGTGACGATGAATTTGTCTTGACCGTAGAATACTCCCGGAAATGGGGGGTCCTGTGAATGGTGGTGGGATTCAGTCAAGTGTATAGGGGGAAGTCTGATGAGCGAACAAGAGTTTTTTGTTTTTAAGACGGTTGCTGACACCCGGAACATTACGCTGGCTGCCAAGAAATTACACCTGAGTCAATCAAGCATTAGCCTTCAAATTCAAAATCTGGAAAGTCATTTTGGAGCCCGTTTCTTCGATCGGACGAACAAAGGAGTGACCTTGACTCAGAGCGGCAAGGTTTTTTATAACCACGTGTGCGAAATTCTGGATATTCTCCATGATGTTCAGGAAAAATTAAGTGTCTTAGTCGAGGATCGGCGAGGAGTCGTCTGCTTAGGGGCGACGCTCACCATCGGGGAATATGTATTGCCACATATTTTGGCCTATCTTTACAACATCCGTCCGGACATTGATTTTAAAGTAAAGATTGCCAATACGGAAGTCATTAGTCAGGACGTCCTGGAGAAGAATATCCATATCGGCTTAATTGAGGGTCCAGTGGTTCATCATAAGGATTTGGTCATTGAACAGTTTTGGCAAGATGAGTTGGTCGTGGTTGTACCCTATTTTCATCCCTGGGCGGAGCGTACGAGTATCACTTTGAACGAACTGGCAGGTGAGCGCATGATTGCCCGCGAGGTCGGATCTGGAACTCGAAAAGTCTTGGAACTGGCCCTCCAAGAGCGTGGGCTTGATCCGAAGAAACTCGATATCACGATGGAACTCGGGAGTACGCAGGCCATTAAGCAGGTCGTGTCTGCCGGATTGGGCATGACGATTATCTCTTCCCTAACGGTACGCCGGGAGTGTGATCAGCGTATTTTTAAAACCCTGCAAATTCAGGATGCTCCGATTTACCGGCCTCTGAATATCTTGACCTTGGCGCAAACCAATGAAACGAAGGAAGAAAGATTCTTTATTAATTTCCTGCATGATCGGGAAAGTCTTTGCGAAGTTTTGAACACGGATTACTGCAGTTTGGAAAGTCATGCTGCCATGTAAAGGGTACCTCGAGTATCAGAGATTCAATGACGCGATAGCGGGAAGGACCAGGGAAGCTATGCAGCAGAATATCCGGATCGGCTTAGTTCAGATGGAAAGCAAGGTCAATGCGGTAGAAGACAATTTAAATAAGATCTTAGACAGTGCAGCGGCAGCGGTAAAAGAACAAGTGACGCATCTTTGCTTCCCGGAAATGGCCTTGCACGGCTATGCTCTGGGGGAAGCCAGGCTTTTGGCAGAACCGTTGCACAGCCCAAGGGTGAGGGAAATTGCAACCTGCGCTCAAAGGTTGAACATGACATTGCTGGTGGGGATGGCTGAATACAATGACCGACAACCGAGCAAACCCTATTTGTCGCATTTGATCGCCTTGCCCGACGGACAGGTCAGAAGTTATCGTAAGACGCATCTTGGTCACAATGAGGTCGAGTATTTCTCTGCAGGTGATGAGTTCCCAATATTCATGAGCCACGGGGTGAGGTTTGCTGTCGGCATTTGTTGGGATTGGCATTTCCCCGAGGTGGCCGGGATCTATTCTCTGAAGGGTGCTGAGGTTCTTTTTGCGCCTCATGCTTCCCCTGCCATTGCGGGAGACCGCAAGGAACTGTGGCTCCGTTACTTGGGTGCTAGGGCCTATGATAATTCGGTTTACCTCGGGGCATGCAACCTCTGCGGGAGCAATGGATATGGGCAACAATTCAGTGGTGGGGCTTTGGTGTTGGGCCCAAAAGCAGACTTGCTCGCCGAGGCCGCCTCGGGTACGCCCGGGATGCTGACCGTTGAACTTCCCTCCGCACGCCTTAATCGCCTCCGACAGCCGCAGTCTTCATCCATGAAAGAGCGATTCTTTTTGGCCGAACGACAGAAACACTTATACCGGGAATTGCTTGAGTTGGAGATATGTTAAAACGGGTATTGTCTTACTCAGTGCAACTTTGCCCTTCACTTTAATCATCCAATCCGGACCGATGGCCTTCCTGCAAGCAACCATCGTTGCGGTTTCGACCTTCCTCACGATTTACTAGGCGGGAACCCGTATCTTTGGACTCGATAAGCGTTTTGCCACGACTCTGGCAGCAGCCGGATCGATCTGCGGAGTTTCGGCATCTATCGCTATTGGTGGTTCCGTCAAAGCGGAAAAACAACACGTCTCTGTCGCGATTTCCCTGGTCGTGGTCTGGGCGATCATCATGGTTATCTGCCTGCCAATCTTCATTAAAACCTTCGGGATTCCAGCCGGACCCGCTGGAGCCTGGATCGGGACGTCTGAGTTTGCTGATGCTGCAGGTATGGCCGCGGCAGCTCAGATTAACGAGCAAGCCATTAAGACCTTTACCCTCATGAAAGTCGTGGGACGGGATATGTTTATCGGGATTTGGTGCTTCATTATGGCCCTGATCGCCGTCACGAAGTGGGAAAAAAGTGAAGATGGGACCAAACCGAGCGCCAGTGAGATCTGGGTTCATTTCCCGAAATTCGTCTTAGGGTTCTTTGTTGCTTCCATTATCACAACCCTCCTGATTGCTTCAGTGGATGCCAACACTGCTAAAGCAATCAACACGACCGTTATTGCTCCAGTCAAAGAACTCAGGACTTGGGCGTTCGTTTTCACTTTCCTGTACATTGGTATGACGACCCGTTTCAAGGAATTAACCTCTGTGGGTTGGAAGCCGCTGGCTGCCTTTACAACCGGTGTTATTGTCAACATCCCGCTAGGTTATATCCTGTCGGTTCTCGTTTTGGGTGGCTATTGGAATATAGTGAAGTAATTAAGTAGGGAGTGGAGGGGTTGGCTTCAATTAAATAACGAGTAAATAACGAGTAAATAACGAGTAAATAACGAGTAAATAACGAGCCAGCCCCTTTTTATTCCAAATATGATATGGGTTTTCCCATAGGCCAAGGAGGTGAAATCTTAAATTGGGTTTTCGATTACTATCTAGAGCAAAAAGAAGGAAGTGATTTTGTGAAGAAAATCCCTAATAAGCTATTCGTAATCTTTATGGCCCTAACCTTACTTACAGCTTTCACCGTAACACCCGCTTTAGGGGCCTCTGATCGAGTGCTTCTCAAAGCCCCGGCTAAGGATGCTGCCTTCGTAGCGAGTTTTGAGGGGTTTAAAGATGCGAAAGTGAATTCTCTGACAGGCAGAAGTCTTTCTTTAAATGAGGGGCTCATCATTCGCCAAAGTAAAATCGAAAACGGAAAAATCATTATTCCGCCTTCTGGTCTTTACTACACAACGAGGACACCGCTGGCCAAAGTTTTACAAGGTGACAAAGTGCTTATTTTGGGCAAGGAATATACGCTTGTAGAAAATGGGACTCGCATTGATGTCGTAAAAGACGTCTATGTTAAAAATGGAGAATCGACGCCGATCGGTGATGGGACGAAACGGTTAGAACTCTCCTCGATTAGTGTGGATGGGAACGGATTTGATGCACCGAAGGCAACGTTCCAGATCTTAAAACCATCGGGGAACTACTATGGGGAAGACTTTCCGGTGGAGGATGATGCTAAACTTAGCGACATCACTAAGGGAACTCTGAACCAAGGAACTAAGAAAGTACAAGGCTCATATCAACCCGGAGAAAAGGGCGAGAACTGGCAAATCGAGTATTATGGGAGCTCGGTTGCAACCAGTGGCCAATCTTACTTAGTGGCGGATAACGTCACGGCAGAAGGGGCTCATGTCAAAGAATTTGCAACGGGTGCAATTGATTGGATGTTGTTAAGTGATAAACCTGCCGTTGAAATGCTTTTGGCTAAGGGCGAAAAAGCAACTCTAGGTGACTATACCGTAACCGTAATGGATCTGACCTCGAACTCGGCAACCGTTGAATTGACTTCTAAAGACGGGAAAGTCACGAAGAAGTCATTGGGACCCCTGACGAATGAATCTTTCAAATATCTTCCTGCTGATCCGATTGTTCGCAATACCTTGTCCGTCCGTTCTGAGAAGGAAGATGTTCAGGTTCAACTCGATGCCTTCAGAAAGCCTTTCCATGATGGAAAAGTCGCCCTAGTTGGCTATACCAACCTGCTCAAGTTAAAGAATCCGGGCACCTGGCCGAGCGACAATCGGTTTATTGTCCGGCCCGACACATGAAGCACCTGTTCATTGCTTATCGAGTTGATGCTCGAAAATAAGGAAGAGATCGTACTCGATAGCACCAACAACGTGTTTGTTGGACCAGACCAATATTTTAAACTCGTCATCGATAAGTTTGATGGTCAAACGGTAAGTGCCTGGCATGTGGAAGATGCAAAAGGGAATAAGACACAAAATCTTGCAGATCGTGCGAAAGGGAAAAACATTGATTTGATGCTGAATGTGAACTGCCGTACAGTATCGCATTTTGTCAATCGAATTTCCGGCAGTCTTCTCACAGAACAACAAGCAAAAATTACCCAATTGAGTAGTCAAACGGCTAAAAGTGCTACAGAGGAGAAGAAATCCCCAGATCCAGCGCCTACGGCGAACACGGGTGTACCGATCGCTGTGCCCATTGTCATTGCGGTCATCGCGATTGCGATCATAGCCTATCAAGCCAAACGAAACAAAAGTTCATAACTAACCCTTAAGAAATGCGTCCGTTCAATGATATGTCAGCATGAATGACCGAAGTTGCATCGATCTTTGGAAACCGCAGCTCTCTTTGGGGGTGCGGTTTCCATACCTATTCATAAAAAGGCGTAAGGAGGATTTTGACATGACTAAATTATGGCTGAGAAGAAGTTTGATCACTTTGCTATCGGCAAGCTTAATCTTTATCTTTATCTTGTCAGGGTGCGGCCAACAATCGAGTGCTCCAGCCTCTTCAGAACCGGCGAAAACAAACCAAACTAGCCCCTCCGGTACAACACCAAGTGATTCACAAAAAACAACCCCTGCTGAAGCACCCAAAAGTAATTCCACAGAGACTCCTAAACAAAACCCAGCCGGAAGTAATAGCAGCAATAAATCTCCGGGTAGTACAGCTCCAAGCAGCACTCCAGGGACGGCCCCTGCTGTTGAAGAGGAGAACTGTAAGTGTTAATTCGGTGAACCAGGGGGGAAAAGCATGAAACTGAATCGGCGAAAATTTATTGGATTATCGAGTGCTGTGGGTGCGTTTGCCTTAGTTTCTTCCGGTTTACCGGGAAAGATTATGAAAGCCTCGACCACAACAGGAAATGAGGATGTCTGGATTCCGACCCATTGTAAGGCGTGTGCGGCAGATAATCGCTGTCACTTACTCGTTCATCGGGTCAATGGAGTTGCCGTAAAGGTCGAAGGGAACCCCGCATCTCCGACGAACCAAGGCCGAAACTGTGCCAAATCGGCCGCAGCCTTACTTACGCTATACAATCCCTACCGGGTTAGATATCCAGTCAAGCGAACTAATCCCGAAAAGGGTCGGGGAATTGATCCCCAATGGATGGAAATTTCATGGGAGGAAGCGTTAACCACGATTTCTGAACGCCTGAAAAAAGTGCGGTTCGAGAATCCCCGTAAATTCGTATTCATGACAGGGCACGCGGCTAGCCTTAATATTAACACGGACCTCGATTTTGCTGAGACATTTGGATCTCCGAATGTCATCGTTGGAGCGACTTCCGTCGGTTGTGGCGGATCGAGCAGCCCCTTAAATAAAATTGTCAATGGCGGCTACCAAGCGCGTGCCGATATGAATTACTGTCAATACTTCCTAAACCTTGGAGCTAACTCTCAACAAGGCGGGAAGGGAAATAGTGAAGAAATTGAAGGGTTCATTAATGCTCGTGCTCGCGGACTAAAAGTCGTGAATGTGAGCCCGATCTTAAGTCCATCCTTGGCTAAAACGGATGATTGGATTCCGATCATTCCTGGAACCAGTGGCTTTTTTCTCCTTTCGATGATCCATGTTATCTTGAACGAGCTTCAAGTGTACGACGAGGAGTATTTAAAGGGACGGACCAATGCTCCCTATCTGATTGGGGAGGAGGGTTTGTACCTTCGTAATCAGAATCAGCAAAAAGATTTTGTGAGAGGACTCCTTCTGGGAAAACCCCTGGTTTGGGATCGTGCTGATCAACGAGCCAAGGCATTTGACGATATCAGCCTTAAAGATCCAGCACTTGAAGGTCATTTTACAATTGAGGGAAAACTCTATCGCCCGGCATTTCAGGTTTTAAAAGAGCATGTTCAAGAATATACCCCGGAAAAGGGTAAGGAAATCACCGGAATTTCTCCGGAAACGATTCGTCGACTCGCTAAGGAATGGGTGGAAAATGCTCAGATTGGCAAAACGATAATGATTGATGGTAAAAGTTTTCCTTATCGACCTGTTGCGATTATTGCAGAACAAGGATCGAAATGTCACGTCGATAATTATAGGGTGGTTCATGCGACCAAAATTCTAACAGAAATTGTGGGGGCCACGGATGTCCCCGGTTCAGCGAAAGCGGCAGGCATCCCGACGATGAATATTAACCCGGTTGATGGCTTAAATACTTCTGAAGAGTTGGTCTACCAATCGATTAAACAAAAACCTGACAAAATCAGTCTTCAAGAACAATCCCCAATAACCGGCTCTTCTTCGGGTTTAGCCTGGTTAACCCTTAACGATCCTCAGGCTTACGGATTTGACTATGTTCCGGAAGTTTTAGGGATATGGGGAGGTAATCCGCAAGTTCTTCTTGGGGATTCTGAACGCATTGACTCTGTTTTCCGTAAATTCCCTTTTACGTTTGCGATTTCCTATGAATTTGATGAACCGACAGAGTTTGCCGATATTGTTTTACCCGAAAGTAGTTGGTTGGAACGCTATGGCTTAACTCCCTTTACCCCGAAGACCTCTTTCACGGATGTTTTTAAAGAAAAAGGGGATTATGGTTGGGCCTTACAGCAGCCGGTTCTCACTCAGCCTTTGTATAATTCGAAAGAGGGAAATCAAATTATCCTCGATCTGTGCGAGAAGATGGGGATGCTCAATGAGGAACAGGGATTATTGTCACGGCTTAATCAGAGCCTTGGTTTAAAAACCCCCTTTCTCCTTGATCCGAATCAGAAATATTCTTGGGAGCAAATTATGAACTTGCTCTGCTTATCCAAAACGGGGGGACAAAATGACCTCAATTGGTTTAAGAAGAACGGCTTGGTGACCTACAAAGTCTATGATGTTGAAAAGTATTATGCAGCGACTCGTTACCCGAAAGCGCGAGTCCCCCTTTATCTTGAAGAGTTTGTATCCCATCGCCTTCGCTTCCAAAAGGAGCTAGAGGAGAAAGGGGTAAAGCGTAAGCCCAGTAATGAATATGTCTTGAAACAACTTTCAGCTTTACCTTACTGGGAAGCGCATCCTGAGCATCGAGCGTCGAAGGAATATGATCTTTACTGCATTAACTATAAGAATATGCAGCATCATTTTGCCAATAACATCACGAATGCTTGGTTAATGGAACTGACTGAGGACCAGGATCCATATGCGTTAAAGATTATGATGAACCGATCAACGGCACTCAAACGAGGTTTACAGGATGGGGACCGGATCGAAATCGAAGGGTTTACTGGGGGGAAGATTCAAGGAAACATTAAGTTAACTCAGTTGATTCATGAGAATGTCTTGGGAATCGCTGGGGCTTATGGACTGCACTCAGAGAATATCATTGCGGAGGCCAAAAAAGGCCCTTCGTTTGGCGATTTGCTTAAACTTTCGGAGGACGTATTCAATCCACTCAAAGTATCTTTAGATCGAGATCTCAAAGTAAAGATCCGGAAGATTTAAGCTTAGGAACGGGAGGGTTTACGTGATGCCGAGATATGGAATGTTGATAGATCTGCGCCGCTGCGTGGGATGTTTTGCTTGCGTGATGGCCTGTAAGGCTGAACACGCCACTCCTAAGGGAGTATCCTGGAATCGGGTTGTTGTAGAAGAAAAGGGTGAGTATCCGAAGGCTCGAATGACCTTTACTCCCATGCTTTGCAATCACTGCGCCAATCCCCCCTGCCAGGAGGTTTGCCCGACAGGAGCCACCTATAAACGACCGGATGGGATTGTTGCAGTGGACCAACATCAATGTATTGGTTGCAAATACTGTATGGTCGCCTGTCCTTATCAGGCACGCAGCTTTAATGAAAAGACAGCAGGGTATTTTCCTGAATGGGGGCTTACCCCTTTAGAGAAACAGGGTTATTCCCAACATATTTCAGGTACCCCCTCTAAATGTGTTTTTTGTTATGATCGCGTCGAGCAAGGGAAAGACCCAGCTTGTGTCGTGAGCTGTCCTGCTCATGCCCGGATCTTTGGGGATTTAAGCGATCCAAAGAGTGAAATCGCTAGACTAATCAAGGATAATCCGATCTTTCAGCTTCTAGTGAAGGCCGGAACCGGTCCATCCGTTTTTTACATTCCGGACCCGAAGAGTTTAAAGGATTAGGGGGGATGGGAATGGCAGTTCAACAGGTTTGGGGTAGCCTTGTAATTTGGTATCTTTTTTTGGCAGGAACGGGAGCGGGTGTTTATTTATTGGGGATAGGAAACGAGATTCTACGTAAGGATGGGACGTGGAAACGATCAGGCTATATCTTTGGACCAGCCTTGGTTGGATTGGGCACCTTATTCCTCCTCGCGGATTTAGGCAGACCTCTTTGGGCATTTTTAGCCGTACTGCGTCCATATTCATCGATGATTTCCGTAGGAACAATCATATTAGTCCTCTTTATCCTGAATGGCTTAGGGCAGATCTATCTGAACGTAATCCAGAAAAGGGTAAGTCCGCGAATCCTTGATTATGTGGGGTGTTTACTTGCCATCGGAACGGCAACCTATACAGGGCTTTTGCTCGGAGTCGTGAAAGCGATTCCGTTTTGGAACCATCCTGTGATTTTACCGGTTTTATTCCTGATTTCTGCCTTATCGTCAGGTGCTGGATTTCTAATGCTTATCTCCATGATGAAGAAAAAGAACTCGAGCGAGAAAATAGTGGATTTGTCTTCGCTTCTCAAGTGTGATCTCTGGTTAATTCTTGGTGAAATCATTCTGTTGACAGACTTATTTTATCTTTCGGCTAAAGGAAACCCTGCAGCCGTGGCCAGTGTAGACATCCTGTTCCGAGGTTTTTTCGCACTGCCATTTTGGGGCTTGTTTGTTATCACAGGGTTAGTTATTCCGCTTGCGATCGAAATCTTTGCTCTGCATGACAAGAAAGCTCTCCTCACTTTATGCGGGTTAGCATTGTTCGTTGGTGGGATAACCTTAAGGTACTCAATCGTTATGGCAGGAGTCTGGCTGCCGCTAAAATGATGGCATGAACATTAAGAAGTTGGTGTTAAAAAAAGTGAGGCAAGGCCTCACTTTTCTTGTGCGCCGGGCAGTTCTATCTGCATTGGAGGATTAAAGTTCCTCTGTGCGCCGATTCCACTCGGAAGCACTAGCTGACAGACAGGGCGTCGTCCGTGAGGAGGGGTCCGAAGGGCCTGAAGGCAAACTGTGGAACGGAGCGAAAGCAAACCGAGGCTGGCTGGCTTGACGGGTAACTCTGCAAGATATGAGGAAGCCCGAAAAGTGGAATAGTCAAGTTCAGAACTCTGGACATGATATGACATTACGGGTTTACCAATTCCTCCCTAGAACCTCGGAACCCCCGCCACTGGCGTAAACCGGAAACCCAGTGATACCGGGTATGTGCGCAATAATCATTGGTGATATTTTCCTTTAATGTGATGACAAGGGTTCCTCTTGATGGAATAATATTGTCAAGGGGGGCTGCGCCATGGCAGATGTTTTATTCGATATCACGGAACGTCCGGAGGTTATTAAGATTAGCCGAGCCGTTTGGATAGAAACTTTTAACGAAATTCGCAGTATCTATGTTAACTATGCGTTGTTTACTCAATATCCGGTGAGCGATGAGATTACTGAACGATATGCCATTGTGAACCTGGCTGGGTCACAGTTGGTATCTCAACGGAAATTAGCCCAAGCCTTTGAATGTCATTACAATACCGTCAATCGGTATATACAAGCCTACGATGAAAATCGTTTGGAGGGGCTTGTTCGGAAAACACCGGGTCCTAAGGGCACTACCACCCCCTGGAAGGTCACTCCCCCCATCTGGGAATTCATCGGGGAACTGGCTGCCGAGGAACCTGGACTGACCCAGCAAGCGATTGCCAAAAGGCATAGAAGAAAAGTTTCAGGTGACCATTCACCGGGCCGGTGTTGGCCGGGTATTATCGGCATACCGGCAGCAGCAGAGGCAAAATCAGCCAGAGCCCGTGCAGCTAAGTATTGAAGAGGATAGCCTTGACACTGTGGTTGCGGAAAAAGATGATGCTACCGCTTTACCCATGGAGCCCGAGGAGACTGAACTCCCGGTAACCGACCTTCCTAACAAAGAAGATGAGCTGCCGGTGAGCTCATCTTCTCAGACAGAGGATGCTTTAATCAGCCGATTGAGCCAAGGAATGGATAGCCGTTACGGTGCCGCCCTGATTTTAACCCCTTTCCTGCAGAAACTGGAGCTAATCCCCATCCTGGCCCAGTCCGTGTTAGCCCAAAAGGATGCGTGCGCAGATAAAGCCAGAACAGTGGCCGATAACCTACAGGAACTGTTAAACCCCGAGCGGTTGTATAACCTGGCCCAGATGTTTTTGACACTGGTCTATCTGGATTGTATTCCGGTTTCCCTCGATAGAAGCCTTCAAGTTAGCGGACCGGAAGGCCTTTGGCCCGTTGCTCGGGGCTTTGAAGGTACCGGTCGTAAAGACCCTGCGGCGCTTCTTGGAGGGGGTTGCCGCCCTGGAGACATCTGGCGCTGTAGCCATGAAGCTAGCCCGGCAGTACTTGAAGCTGGACATATTGTCCAACTCGGCAGCCTGTACCTGGATGGGAACTTTGTCCCTAACTACGGTAAGTCCCATATTGCTAAAGGATATTTCACCACCCGGCGTCTGGCTCTGAAAGGAAACCACCCTTATTTTGCTAATGAACCCAAAGGGAGACCGATCTTTTTCCGCCTTACCTCCGCCGCGGTCAAATTCACCGACATCATTCCCGACATGGTTAAAGATGCACAGGAATTGATGGCGGAAACCGGAACCCAATCCCCCCTCATCGTCGTCTTTGATCGGGGAGGTTATGACTCCAAGCTCTTTCAAAAACTGGACCGGATGGGAGTCCTCTATATCACCTAGCGCAAGTGGGACCAGCCCATCCCTCCTGAGCTCTTTACCCACGTTATTTATGAAGAAAGCGTCAAAGAAGGGGAAGAACCTCCAATTAAGTACTATGCATACCGGCGGAAGATCCGGGTAGGCCAAGAGAAGTATGAGGCGGAAGCCATTAGTTTCTTTGCCCCGATTTCCTTAAAACTTATTCCTTGAATATATAGCGTGCTCAACGCTACTACTGTCTGAATGCTGAGAGTTGCAAACGTTGACATTTATGGAACCGTCCTCTACTGTGTGCAATATCCTGATAGAGAAAGGGGGATTTACCATATAGCAAACAAATAATGTCATGGTTTACGTTGGCCAACTAGGGGCTAGCATGTATACTCAAAGTCTAAGTGGTGTGCTTTACACTGAAGACCGATCTAGTAAACATTATTTTGCCGTCGGACCCTAGTTGATAACTCAAAGCAGCGATCTTGATTCAGATGGTCTCTTAATTTATCGGTCGTAACAGAAATCGGAGGCCGGAAATGGGAAAGGACTACGAGTGTTCTCGTAGTCCTTTCGATTTACCTGGCAACGACCTACCGTTATTGTCCCCATAGTGCCCAGGAAATCGCCCGCCTGTTCGAAGAGAAAGGCAATATTAATTACTTATAATCAAATTGTTATTTACACAATAATGTATAGATGATAATATATCAATGGTAGGAGAAGAGATGAAAAACCTGAATATGTATTTGGATTTTATAAAAAAGTCGTGGAAGTTCCGCAAGGAAATAAAAGAACTTAAGAGGTTGGCGTCTTGTGATAAACAAATAAGTGGTCAAGAAAGGGGCTTAAAACATGGCGGACTTTATTTACTTTATTTCCTCAAATAAAATCGGGAGCCAGGATGAAGAGCTGGGCCAAACTTTAATGAAGAATTTTCTGCTTAAGTTGGTCCAGGCTTATAAAAAACCTACGCACATTCTGTTTGTAGAGCGCGGCGTTAAACTGCTTCTGCCGGATTATCCGGCTTTGGTGGCTTTGCAGAATCTTGAGGCTCAAGGGGTTCGGCTCTTGGCCTGTCAGACATGCCTCGATTATTATGGCATTCGGGAGCAGATCGCAGTTGGGGAAGTTTCCAATATGCTGGAGATCGTTGAAACGATGAACGAAGCTGAGAAAGTCATTTCAATTAGTTAGAAAAGCTGGCAAGCCGGTAATCGTCCTTTTATAGGCATTTTAAGGGCTGTTCCTATGAGCAATTTGCTTGGAATAGCCCTCGTTTATCCGATGGCTAACTGCCACCTAAGACTCCCACTTTGATCGAAACGAATTAATATCTGCTTTACACCTGCATTTGATTATATTTATCTTTGAGCTGTTGCACTTCCTGACTCGGAGCATCGCTGGGAGTGTACCAGCCCTTTTGGTTCATGACGTTATAGATGTTCTCGTGAATCACTTGTTCATCCGCCAGGATGTTTTTCAGCTGCTGGCGCAAGTTGGCGCAGGTTGTTTCCGTAATAAAGGTGTTATAGGCAGAGGTTATATGTTTTTCCGTCGCCAAAAGATCAGTCAGGATTTCTTGTTCGGAAAGATTCTGCTGCTGAGATGCTTGCCAAGGCTGGGCTTGTTGTGCCGACATCTAATTCACCCTTTCCAAGATTATTGATGTGAGTTGAGGTAAGTCAGTAAGGTTTGATAATGCTGACGGTGTTGGTCAGCCATAGAGCTAAGCTGGGTTTTCACGGCCGGATCAGAAACTCCCTGGGAAGCTTGCGTGTATTTGTGTACAAGCAAGGCTTCAGCCCCGAGTTGATCACTCAAGATCATGAGATTTTTGGTGGTTAACTGGGGCGGTTGTTGTGTTTTCACGGACAATCCTCCTTTAGCATTCTAAATTAAACGTGCACGGTTTTAGGGTGTGTAAAAATAACGGTTATGATACATTTTTCTTACTGAGTTTCCCACTGGTATGAGGTTACCTTGTCCATGAAGACTTCAAGGGCTTTGGAGCTGGCGGAAGTTGGCAGGACAATGATCACAAAGCGGCGGGTGATTCGTTTGCCTTTGATTCTTAACCCGATTAATTCTCCGGAAGTTAACTCGCGCTGGACAATCAGGCGTGAAACGAGAGCTATGCCCAAACCTGCCGCCACCGCTTCCTTTACTCCCTGGCTGCTGCTGAACACAAAAGAACGCTTCACGCTCAGTTTATACTCCTCGATTAAATAATCGCTGAACATCCGCGTCCCTGAGCCGTGCTCCCTCAGGATCCATACCTGATCGTGCAAACGCTCTGCCATAACTTCTTGATGCCCTGCCAGGGGATGCTTGGGCGGCACCACTAGAATCATCTCGTCTTCCATGAACGGCTCGCTCAGAATGTCCGTATGTGTTACTTTTCCTTCGACCAACCCAATATGCAATTGATTGGCTCTGAGCGCCTGAATAACTTCCTCCGTATTGGCGATCATGACCTCGATTTCAACATAAGGGTACTGGGTTGCGTACTCTGCCATGAGGCGGGGGAGAACATATTCTCCAATGGTAAAACTAGCACCGATTTTCAAGTTTCCTTTAACGACGTTGCGCAGTTCATCGATGTTCTCTTTGGCTTGATTATAAAGAAGTAGGATTTGCCTGGCTTGTTCATAAAGAATGCGCCCGGATTCGGTGGGCTCAACTTGCTTGGGCGAACGGTTAAGAAGTTTGACATTGAACTCGTTTTCCAGGTTTCTAATGTGCAGGCTTACGCTGGGCTGGGAGATGAATAATTCATCTGCGGCCCGCGAGAAACTTTTTTTATCTACGACGGTCACAAATACTCTCAGAGATTCAACGATCATCTTTTTCCTCCGTCAATCATAAAGTTATTCCATTCGGAACCGTTCGCTTGACAAAGATACCCCGCTGTCACCCGAACCGTCCCCCTGACACCCTGACATATTAGTTTCCCTGATTAAGTAAGTCAATAAGGAGGAGAACAAAACCTGTTAGTCCCTTTGAGCATTTTACTGTCCTTTTGGATGCGGCGCAAGGGGAAAGATGAAGGAAAGGCGCGCGCCGTCAGACCCTTTGCAGCCATGTTTGGGACTTCTGTGCTCGTGTCGCAGCTTTCATACTTTACACTCTGGTTTTAAGTAGTGTCCGGTAAACATTCTCTTGGCTTGCGTTCAAATTTTTATCGGGATCCATCCTGAAAACGCTACCTATACGGCTCGTGCGTGCTGGTGAGCGAGCATTGCAGCACGCACATTTTTATCCACAGAGGCATGTTGCCAGAGCGGTTTTCTGTTACAATACTAATAATGGGAAACCTGGTAAGAATATTATTTAGCAAATAAGTACATAAGTTAAAGGAGCCTTCAAATGTCCGTTAGTGAGGAATGTGTGGTTAAACAAACCAGCAATCCCGTGTTAATCTATCGTTTCGTAAAAAAGGTCTTTCCCCTGGTAAAAAAAGAGCTTGCCCGCTGGCAACTGGCAGCAGAGAGCATACCCGAACAGGGTCTGCGTGAGCAGGCATTGGCGAGCATCAAGACTAAAGCGTTTCACTGCCAGGGCGGAAGTATATATGCTCTCTACCCTGGAGTTAACACCGCGAAGACTGTCGAGTTTATCGTGGCGTACCAGACGATCAGCGACTATCTTGATAATTTGGTGGACAGTGTGGATGTCGAGGATGAGCAAGCTTTTGCCCAGCTTCATCTGGCGATGACAGAGGCATTGGACCCGCATGCTGACTTGTCGGACTATTATTTGTATTACCCTTATCGGGAGGATGGGGGCTACTTAAATTCCTTAATTAAGACCTGTCAGGGGTATGTAGCATCTTTACCTTCTTATGATAATATAAAGTCCGAGATCGTGTGGTTAGCTAGCCTTTATGCCAAGCTTCAGACTTATAAACATCTCGCTCTGGCAGTGCGGGAACAGAAAATGTTGGAATGGATTGAGCCGCATTTGACCCGCTACCCGGAAATCTCTGCCTGGGAATTTGCGGCTGCCACCGGTTCCACGCTCGGAGTCTACTGCCTGGCAGCGGTCGCTTGTGATGAGAGTATAACAGTACCCCAGGTTAGAAAAATTAAAGAGGCATATTTTCCCTGGATTAGTGGCTTACATATCTTGCTCGACTATTTTATAGATCTAACAGAAGACAAGGAAAGCAATCAGCTTAATTTTGTCGCCTATTATCAAAGCTCACACGAGATGGGGGAGAGGCTTCAGTCTTTTTTGCTCAACTCTCTGGACGAAGCTGACCAGCTAAATTATCCGAGGTTCCATCGCGCTGTGATCCAAGGTCTATTAGGCATGTATCTGTCAGACCCTAAAACTTCGGAATCTGAAATCAAGCATGTCAGTAAGCAGGTGTTAGCAGCCAGTGGCACAGGAGTGCGCTTGCTGCACAGAATGTGTCTGGAACTGCGCCGACGTGATATTCTTTAAGATTGCTCTCGCAGATCCTATCCTATTTTAGCTTATTAGTCTGAATTACCCGCTCTGCCAACCACAGCAGGGCTTTTTTTGCTTGCCCGTCCGGGAGTTCGGCTAATGATTCCTGCGCCTTGATGATTGACTCGGCCGCTACAGCATAAGCCGCATCAATACTGCCTGATTTTATAAGTGCTTCGCGCAAGGTTTTAAGGGTAGTTTTATTAATCTTTTTCTTAGTAATTAACTCTTGTACCCATTCTTGGTACAGAGGGTTCTGGAGCAAGAAGATGGCAGGCAGGGTGATATTACCGCTAAGGAAGTCCTGTCCGACCGGTTTACCCAGGTCAGCGGGATTTCCGTAAAAGTCCATAATATCGTCCATAATTTGATAAGCCTGACCCAGGTAAAGGCCATAGGCCCCGAGGAGATCGATTTGTTCCTTGTTAGCGCCTGCCACGGCGGCACCGGATTGGCAGCAGGCCGAGAGTAGGATTCCGGTTTTTTGGGCAATGCGGCTAAAATATTGATCCTGGTCCAATGTATAAACAAATAAATCGGCAGCTTGATTTACTTCCCCATCACACATCTCTTTAATAGCTGTGACCAAATAGCCCATACTTGCTTGCAACTGCGCGGATGATAAGATCCGGAAAGCCTCCGCAAACAGGTAATCTCCTGTGAGCACAGCGATTTTATTGCCATGGAGGGCATGTACTGTGGGTTTACCCCTGCGGCTGGCTGAGTTGTCGATAATATCATCATGAATAAGGGAAGCCATGTGGATCAATTCAGCTGCAACTGCCGCCAGGATTGTTTCACTTTTAATTGTGCTGAAACACATTGCACTTAAGAGGGTCAGCATCGGCCGCACTCTCTTACCCCCTGCGCTGATTAAGTTGACGCAGGAGTCTTGGATTACTCCCTGGGCATTGTTCGCAATTTCTTCGAGTTTTCGTTCTACCAGGGTTATGTCAACCACTTCGACCAGGGACTTACCGGGGGAAACTTCAATGTTTATTGATGGTACAGCCATTAAACTCTTCCTTTATGTTGAATTTTGCAGCTTGCTATATTATGCCATTTTAAGAGCGGCTGAATACTACCAGGGTTTTACTATGTGATAGTAGATGGGCCTGGATTTAAGTTGAAAAGCGATTACCATAGGTTCGAACGATGTCCTGGATTTGGCGTGTCAAGGAAGTATTCCTACCGGAGTATACCCAGTGCTCCGACATTTGCAGGATAACTTGGATAGGGTAGGGAGCGCAATCAGGGGGATATATTCTAAAGTGAGAGATGGGCAAGGTCGAAAGATGAGTAAAAAAACGGGCCATCTTCTAAGACGGTCCGTTTGAATGGTGCGCCCGGCATGAGCGTTATCTATAAGGTGCTACTCTAGGAGAAACGAGTATTAAAGCTTAGTGGCAAGCTCTTTAAGGTGTTCGGTTGTTTCTATCAAAGATGAAAGGGAAGAGCCGATTTCCTGAATTGCTGCCGACACATCGCTGGTATTACTGCTTAACTGATCGAGATTAGTTACCATGCCCCCAATTAAGTCGCGAATTCCCTGAACGATAGTGCGTATTTCCTTAGCAGAATCCGCACTGGAGACGGCCATTTTCTGAATCTCATTGGCGACAACACCAAAGCCGCGTCCTACTTCGCCGGCCCGGGCTGCTTCGATGGAAGCGTTGAGCCCTAACAACTTGGTGTTGGTAGCAACGGAATCTATGTAATGTACAACTTTTTCTGTTTCCTCAGCCTTTTGCTTAACATTCTGGGAAGAAGCAGAGAGTGTTTGCCCGGCTCCGGCTAGGAACTGAGATGAGGAGGCGATTTCTTCTACCGAAGCTGAGATTTGCTGCATGGCAGCGGATAGGGAAGTGGCGGTATTTAGGAGTTCTTCGCTTATATGTTTCATTTCCGTAGGCACGGCGGCAACCAAGCCGCCAATTATCTCGCCGTCAACCACAATCGGATAAGCAGCAGCAAAATAAGGAATTCCTAAGGCTTCCGCACTGACTTCTGCCACATAAGGTTTGCCCGAACGAATTACATTATAAGAGCTGGTGCCAGGGGCTATCGGGTCGCCTGCTTTTAGGGGTATCTGAAGTTTGCTGCCTTGTGTCACGACCAGGTATTGTTCGCGGTCATACAGGCCAATGGAGCCCTTGCCAAAGGTGGCTTGATCGAGCAAAGGGACCAATTGTTTGAAGTACTCAAGCATCTTATAATCTCCTTTCAGATTTTACCGCTGAGCTTGTCCTATAATTATAATAATTATAGCAGCAAGGCGAGAACCAGACAATATGGGTTAGCCATGTTCCCAAGGATGAAAAGTACGGGAGGAGGTGCAACAGGAGTGCTGGCGAGGGGGAAACTACGGGAGGGGGGAGCTAGAGGGCGCGATGAGGGAGACAGGAGCGTGATGGGTTATGCTTGGCTTATAGGTTTCGCGTTACTTTCTCCACAACCCCTATCAGCTGAAAATTGCCGGACTGGACAGGCTCAAAGTTGTGATCAGCAGGTAGAAGAATAATCCCAACGCCGGTGCGGAAGTATTTTTTGCATAGTTCTACACCGTTAAGACGGGCGATTACTGTTTGACCGTCTTCTGCGCTTTCAGTTCTGCGAACCAAGACTAAGTCACCATCATTAATCCCCGCATTGTTCATGGCATCCCCAAAAATCTTGAGGAAGAAATAATCAGAGCCTGAGAGCATGCTCCGGGGCATTGTGACATACCCTTCACAGTTTTCATCAATTTTATGTGGATAGGTAAAGGGGATCTCAACCAAAATCGGGATATTCAAAACGTCTCCCAACTGCTTACATAGCTTGGATTTGGACGCAGGAGCATGCGCGGAAGGATTGTCTTTGCCTAGGGTTGCGCTGTTGCCAGAGATATTATTCTTTGGCAGGCTGTCTTCAAGATATTTATCCTCGCTACTAACGGCTTGTTCCTGACTTTCAGCTAATTGGGCCTGTAGAACAAACAGCTCTTGCTGCAGTTTTACAAAATCCCCACGTAATTCGGTTAAATGAAAGAAGTCAGCTAGTCTTTGTCCGGTAATAGGGGAGATCAAATCGTTTTTACGCCCGTAATCAAGAATGCGGCTAAAATCAGCATAACTTGGCTGGCGCTGGCCGGTACGATATTTCTGAATAGTTGTGGGGCTTGGGTGAAGTTCTCCTTGTGTGAATTCCCCCAAGGCTTCGGCAAATTCTTTATCAGTCTTGTTACCACGGATCTCTGCAATGGCTGCAGCGATAATAGTTTTCTTATGCACCATCCTACCAACCTCCATAATCCGTGTCTTTCCTTACATTGTACGAATTGTCAGAATATTAGTCAAAGAAATCGGTGCGAAAAGTCGTATATTAGGTCTGAGATACCGGAATATCCAATCTGAGTGAATGCGTGGGACTTTTTGTACCAAAAGTCCTACTACGATTGGGGGCTGATTCCATATCTTATGAACCTACGCATAAGTATCTCCACGCGCATCATACAGGATATTGGACGTAACTAAAAACTTACTTCCAGTGTCTATAGATTGAACAACGCTAGTTGGTTGGACCGTTTCCAAAACCATACGTATACCGGAAGGGTGCTAAAGCTTTTCCTCTTCTAAATCCCTAACGTTACGACCTATAATTTCGGACATAGGTTTGCCCAATCTTTTTGTACTTTCTTTATTAATCCAAACAGTTCTCCCGTTGTTATCGGCGATAATCTAAACATAATCTTAATTAAAGCACGGAGGTGAAGTTATGTTTTCCGGAAAAATCGTTTTGGTAACTGGAGCTAGTAGGGGAATCGGACTGGCGATTGCCAAAAGCTTTCTGCAAGATGATGCGTGCGTTATGCTTAATGATTTAGACCAGCTTCAGTTAGAAAAGGTTTGGGTAGAGCTTGGAGATTTACAAGAGCGTGCGAATATTTATTCAGCTGATATTACCTCCAAACTCAAGTAGAATCCCATGATATACTCATTTATAGAAAGGTTTAACAGCCTAGATATTATTGTTAACAATGCTGGCATCTATCCAAATTCTCTCCTATTAGAGATGAGCGAGGAGGAATGGGACCGTGTAATTGACGTTAATCTAAAGGGAGCATTTTTAATGTGCCAAGCAGCTGGCAAAGAGATGGTCAAAACGTCTAAGGGCGGGAGAATTATTAATATTTCTTCAGGTAGCTACAGGGTTCACTATGCCACCCGCGCTGTAGGCGGTGTTGGTCTGATAATAGTGGAAGCTACAGGTGTCCAATTCAATGGGCGTATTACTGAAGCTTGTTTAGGAATTTGGGATGACAAATTTATTCCAGGCCTTAAGAGAATTGTGGATGTGATTCATCAGTTTGGAGCTAATGCGGGAATCCAGCTTAGCCATGCTGGACGCAAAAGCGGAGTTCCTGGATTGGAAGTGGGACCTAGTGCGATAGCAGTGAGAGCCAAGCAGTAATGTTTGCTTCAGTATAAATTCCCTGGAATTTTGCAATTGTTACCTGAGCAATTAGGTGAGGAGGAGCAACCATGAAAATTAATCTAGCTAGAATGCAGGATCGTTTTAACTCTTTAGCGCGTTTCGGTGCAACAGAGCAGGGGGGACTTTCCCGTCTGGCTCTAAGCAACGAAGATAAACAGGCCAGGGATAGCCCAGCGGGGAATGAGGAAAGCCTCAGCCTCCGCTGGGGTTACTATTAATTTGTTCTTTAACAACTTGCTGTTTGCGTTTTTCCTGGTGCTTACCTCTCAGCTTGAGGGGCTTCATACTTTGAATTTGGAAGGTGTGTTGTATGCGGTCGGTGGCGGCCTCATGGGTAACGTGCTGGGCCGGACTCTGAATTACCAGGCTGTGCGAAGGATAGGCGCAGCTAGGTCGATTTCGTTATCTTTAAGTCAGACTTTGGTCGCTTTCCTATTTAGCGTACTCTTGTTAGGGGAGACCGTCACGCTTGTATCGATGTTGGGAAGCATGAGATCAGAAAGTTTAACCGACGAACGGTGCTTAATTTTTGTGCTTCCGGTCTAACTGGCGGATTGGCGATAATTTTCTTAAATTCAGCTTTAGCACGGTCCCCGATAGTGATTGTGAACGTTCTCTACAACACGAGAGTATGGTTTGCGATTGCTATAAGCCCGCTGCTGTTAGATGTCGAAGGGAAGATCACTAAAGTTCTTGTTATGGATACAGTGTTAATGATCATCGGAACCTCGTTGATTATCTTTGGGCGTTAGCAGAAATGCTTACGGTTATCCTTAAAACAGTGTTTTCCTGAATTAATCGCACTAGAAGTATACAATGTTCTTGACAAATACTACTGGCGTTTCTCCGTAGAGCGGAGTATAATAACTTTATCGAAAAGAGGCAACGGTGCCGTGCAATGATCTGGACTCTCAGGTCATTGACGGCACTTTATTTTTTTGAGGGGGGGGAGGGCTTGTATGCAAGAGATTCTAGGTAACGGTGATAAACCTTCATTGGAACGTACTGCCCTTGCCTTAGCTTTAACAGATAGTAGGGAAAAAGAGGAAGAGTTAAAACAGTTATTAATTTCTCAAAGCTTGTATTGTGCGGTTACGGAAATTGGAGGCACGGTGGCAACGCTGCAACCGACAGGCAAACTGACTCACTCCATCATAGCTGCAGCTATTAATACAGGTGTGATCAAAAAAGATGCCAGAGAAATTCATGCGGTGGTTCATGCGGCTTTGGAAGCCAGCAATGGTATCTTTATTCATACCAACAGCAATGCCAGTTTTGCGCTCAAGATCGGGATGATCACAGACAGGAAGTGGATTGCCATCGCTATGTTTGGACGCGCGTCTTTGCACGCACTGTCAGAACATTGCCGGGTAGGTCTTGGGTATATGCATTTGTAGCTAAAGCTTGCGCTTGCGCCTGAGGCTTTGCACAAGTCAAGCATTCCTTTAGAGAGTAACAGAGGGATTTAGTCGTTTTGTACAAACTTATGGCTAAGACCATAACATATTTTACGGGTGCCAAATCCGGTGGATTTGGAGTGTATTAGTGTTAAAGAGAGAGCCCTTATTCAAGCAACGTAGGGGTTCTCTCTTCTTTTCTTACGAAAATGTATTGAAGTAAGCTCTATTTACCGGGCGTTCTATTGTACCTATTCAAAAATGGGCAATAGGATGCCCGGTAATGTTATTACCCTAGGTGATATCGATTTGACTATAGTTCAGAAATCTTTGAGACTTGATATCCTTTCAACTGAAGTGAACGAATTATACGCTGTTCCCGTTCTTTCTCTCGGTTGACCAAGTATTCTGGGCCAAATTCCTGATAGGGTTTTCGAGTGAGCAATATCTTATAGGCAATCCGTAAAATTAGATGACCTAGAGCAATTAATGCTTTCTTTTTGCCCATACGTTTAACCCAATGCCGGTAGGTAGCTGATAGACGGGTATTTTTTGTTGCCGATGCTACGAGGGGGGATTAAAGAAAAATTTATGTCTGTTAACCTTTACTTGAAAATTTGATTAGACAGGAGGAAAAAACTATGAAGAGATTATGGTTCTTAATTATTGCACTTATAAGCATGTTAGCCCTTCCCGCAACGGTAATGGCGGCAGATACCCCGGCTATCGATACCGGCGATACCAGTTTTATCATCTTTTCAGCAGCCTTAGTGTTTTTGATGACTCCGGGATTAGTACTTTTCTATGGGGGAATGGTACGGAAAAAGAATGTACTCAGTACGATTATGCATAGTTTCATCATCATGGCTGTGGCTTCAATTCAGTGGATATTGATCGGGTACAGCTTAGCCTTTGGTCCGGATCATGCCGGTCTGATCGGAGGCCTGAACTGGCTTGGACTTGCCGGGGTTGGCATAGATCCCAATCCGGATTACGCGGCAACCATTCCGGCTTTAGTCTTTATGGCTTTTCAATTGATGTTTGCGATAATCACACCGGCCTTGCTTACCGGCTCGATTGCCGAACGCATGAGGTTTCCTGCTTTTCTCGCCTTTGTTTTATTGTGGATGACAGCTGTCTATGCTCCCTTGGCTCACTGGGTTTGGGGTGTCGGCGGATTTTTACGCACCATGGGGGCGCTTGATTTTGCAGGCGGAACGGTCGTGCATATTAGTTCCGGGGTTTCCGGCTTAGTAGCCGCGCTGGTGCTGGGTAAACGCAAAGGGTTTGGGAAAGAACCGATGGCCCCCCATCAGATCCCCATGACGGTATTAGGGGCAGGATTACTGTGGTTCGGTTGGTTCGGCCTTAATGCGGGAAGTGCATTAGGTGCCAATGGCTTAGCGGGTGTAGTGCTTGTCACAACCAACACCTCGGCTGCGGCAGCCGCCTTGTCCTGGATGATTGTGGAGTGGCTTCATCGGGGCAAGCCAACCGTACTCGGGGCAGCGAGAAAGGAGCGCTTTTTTCTTGCCCAATATGTCGGTGATAGTAGATAATGATTGACATGTGGACTAACATAAGCACATGCCAATTAAGAAGAAAGGATAAATGAGAAAGAGGAAACATCATCGGCCCGCCAGCCTAGCGATGCTGTTTGCCATCATCGACGATTACTCCCGCCTGATTGTGCACGGCGAGTTCTATTGGGATGAGAAGCTACCGCGCTTAGAGGATGCGCTTAAGAAAGCCATATTACGGCACGGGGTGCCCGAGCAGTTTTACTGTGATAATGGCAGCGTTTTTTCTTCCCATCACCTCGTTCGGATCTGTGCAAGATTAAAAATTCGCCTCTCTCATTCCCGACCATACCGCCCACAAGGCCTCGGTTATGTGAAACTTCACATAACCGAGGCAAAATTGAACGTTATTTAGGTTTGTCGACACAAGTTTTCGGCCTGAAGCCCATGTGCAAATTGAAAACGGCAGCCTCACGACGTTAAAACAGTTGAATGAGGCCTTTACTGCCTGGCTGGATGGGTATTACCACTTACGCAAACACGGCAGCACCGGCCAGTCTCCCCGGGAGAGGGCGGCGGGCCTGAAGCGGACCATGCGCCAGGTACCGATGGTTGAACTAAACGAAATATTTCTGTGGGAAGAAGATCGTAAAGTAGATAAGACCGGCTGTGTCAGCGTCTTCGGCAATACCTACGAGGTGGCGGATTCCCTGGATGGTCAAGCGGTTACCATCCGCTTTGACCCCTATGATCTCAAGGTTATGCAAGTTTGGCATGAAGAAAACCGACTGCCAGATGCCCGGCCCTTGGACATGAGTCGCAGTATCCATGAACGGGTTAAGTCTAAATCCAAACCAGTTAAGGCGAGGACACCGGAAGTGTCCCCAGCGTCGCAGCCTGTGGAACGAAGATCCCATAAGCTTCGGGTCAGGCAAACCTTGCTACCCCTGTTTTAGCCGATAGCGAACGGCAACGAGGCATAGTTATTTAGCATATCCACACTGTCCCCACTATACACATGGATTGGCATGTGCATAGTGGGGACTATCCATATCCACATTTTCAACATTGGCTGGCATGTGGCGCGTGAGATAATGATTGACGGTGAAATTCTTCGGCCTTTGGCATATTGTCAGTATGATTGTTCCGCCATTGGCGGTGACAGTAATGCCGTCATTTTAGGTGAGAAGCTACACCAGCGAACTAGAGTAGGAGGATGGACTAGTGATACAACTCGAAGAAATGCATAAGCATTTCTTCGAGTTGCATGTTCTAAAGGGGATCAATCTTAAGGTTGGATCGTGTGAAAAATTAGTGGTGATCGGCCCCAGTGGTTCAGGCAAGAGTACCCTTATCCGCTGTATGAATCTCTTAGAAAAGCCGAGTTCAGGTAAAGTAACCGTTGATGGCGTAGAAATCACGGCGCACAAAGCTCAAGTGGCTAAAGTTCGTCAATCCGTGGCTATGGTTTTTCAACAATTTAATCTCTATCCTCATAAAACGATTTTAGAAAATCTGACCCTTGCTCCTATTTTAATTAAAAAAGTTCCAAAGGCTGAGGCAGAGGAATCAGGGCTGGCCTTTTTGGATCGAGTCGTATTGAAGCAGAAAGCGAATGCCTATCCTGCTCAACTTTCCGGTGGGCAGCAACAACGGGTCGCGATTGCCAGAGCGCTGAATATGCGCCCGAAAATTATGCTTTTTGATGAGCCAACTTCTGCTTTGGATCCGGAAATGATTCAAGAAGTTCTGGATGTAATGGTTGACTTGGCTCATGAAGGAATCACAATGGTCGTAGTTACTCATGAAATGGGATTTACTCGGCAAGTCGCTGACCGCGTGGTGTTTATGGATGAAGGACAGATCTTAGAACAAGGAACCCCCGAACATTTCTTTTCAAACCCAACCCATGAACGGACTAAACAGTTTCTGAGTTGAATTCTGCGTTCGTAACGACGCAAAAAAAGAAAGACGGAGGAGGATTTTTTATGAGAAAGTTTGGGATTTTAATGGTGAGCGCTCTGCTTGTTGGAAGTTTGGTAGTTAAAGTTATACCCGGGGCCCTCTACTGGACAATGGAAATGTTGATATGGATATTTCGACGTTTACGATTACGGAAGAACGTAAAAAAAGCTATGATTTTACCGATCCCTACTATACAGACGGTGTAGGTTTACTCGTTAAAAAAGCTCCCGGATACCAAAGTTTGAAAGATCTAAACGGGAAGAAGATTGGGGTAGCTCAGAGCGCAACCAGTAAAAAGGCGGTCCAAGATGAAGCGGATAAATTAGGGATTAAAGTTACGTTCCAAGAATTTGCGACCTATCCGGAAATTAAGGCAGCTTTGGATTCCGGGCGGGTAGATGCTTTCTCGGTTGACCGCTCGATTTTATTTGGTTATTTAGACGATTCAACGGCCATGTTACCGGATATATTTAGCCCACAAGAATATGGTGTTGCGACCAAAAAAGGAAATGACGGACTCGCTAAATTAGTGAATGATACGGTGGGTGAACTCAAAAAATCCGGTGAGCTAGATAAACTCATTAAGAAGTGGGGTCTGTAAAAGTGGTTGGACCATTTGCCTGGTTTAAATGGCAAGCACTCTTCCAAGATTGGCGTGTTTTTGCAGAGGGTTTTGGAAATACAATATTGGCATCCGTCCTAGCGCTAGCCTTAGCCTTGGCTTTAGCTTTAGGCATCGTGTTTGGGGTGTTGGGAACGACGCATAATAAGCCTTTCAAGGCAGTAAACCGCGTCTACGTCGAATTTATTCAAAATACCCCTCTGGTTATTCAGGTGTTCTTTATCTATAACGGATTGCCCCATTTGGGAATCATGATTCCTGTTTTAACCGTTGGGATATTAAGTGTAGGAATTTATCACGGAGCCTATATTGCGGAAGTGGTGAGGGCTGGCATTCAGTCAATTCATCGTGGGCAGATGGAAGCCGCTTTATCTCAGGGGTTCTCGTTTTGGGAAGCGATGCGGTATGTCATTCTACCTCAAGCGGCTCGGGTCGTTTTACCCCCTCTGACGAATCAAGCCGTCAGTTTGATCAAGAATACCTCCGTCTTAGCCATGGTTGCTGGTGGAGATCTCATGTATCGTGCAGATTCCTGGTCTGCAGATAACATTTATTACGGTCCAGCTTATGTTACGGTGGGATTGCTTTATCTTGCGTTATGCTTCCCCTTAGCCCAATTCGCTCGATATCTGGAGCGTAAGACGGAGGTGTCGATGTAATGCAGGAGGTATTTCAGCCGTATGTCTTCCGCTTTTTGGGTCAAGGGCTAGTTACGACTCTCTACTTAGCTATCATGACGATTATACTGAGTTATGTTTTTGGAACAATCCTGGGGATTGCTCGTTATTCTCAAAAAACAATCCTTTCTCAGATTCCCGCTGTCTATATTGAGATCGTGCGTAACATTCCCTTACTTTTGTTTATCTTAGTGATGCGCTTTGCGACGACGTTAAAGCCGATTAATTCAGGGATTCTTGCGATGACAATTTTTACCTCAGCTATTATTGCTGAAATCGTGCGGGGCGGATTGAAATCTGTCGATAGAGGGCAGTGGGAAGCGGCTAAGTCACAAGGTTTTTCGTATGTACAGACTCTGGTTCATATTATCTTGCCTCAAGCATTACGTAAAATGATCCCCCCACTCGTTTCCCAGTTTATTACGGTGTTGAAGGATACTTCTTTTGTCTGGGCTGTAGGAGTGGAAGAATTGACAGGTAAAGGTTTAATCATCATGGGGCAGTTCGGATCAACAGCGCAGGTGTTTACCCTGTTCGGAATGATTGCTTTAACGTATTTTGTCTTAAACTATGCCTTATCTGTTTTTGCACGGAATCAGCAGCGTAAAGCTGTCTATCAGAGCTTTTAAGTTCAAATTTAACATGAACAAAAAGTAGGGATGTCCCTACTTTTTTGTATAATATTTAGACTTTAGACGATTTGGCTTTTTCCTCTTGCAGAAGCTGAAAGCCTCATTATAATAGGGGATATCCAATTAGAACAGTTACATGACTGGCGGAAATAGTGTAGGATTACTCAAGAGGTGAGGAAATCTCTATAAGGAACTGACGGGGTGTCAAGTATACAATGTTATTCACTAAAACGACTAGCCAGATTCTCAAGTTTGCGCTATAATGACTTCATCAAACAACGAAGAGATATTGATGTGTTGGGATACTATAGTATGGCAATGGCGCCATATAGTTATCTGGGTCTACCTGGATAATTATATGGCGCTTATTTTTTACTGAGAGATTAAGAGATTTAGAGTTTTTTAGAGATTTAGAGTTCAAAGTCGAGTGCAATTTGTGGCCAAGGCCACTTCATATGAGTGGGCACCAAACCTGGGTTTGGAGCGTAATAGTGATAGAGAGAGCCCTTATCTGAAAGGATAGGTGTTTCTCTCTTTTTTTTATAAAAAAGCAATTATGAGAAAATCCAAATTAAAGAAGGTGATGTCCTGCGGAAAGGCCTAGAAATTCATTCATAAATTTTCGGATTAATAACCAAGGATTCTAAGATAGTTTTGCTAATTCCTCAATAAATGGGACAATCCATCGCAGAATCACTTAGGTTGTTGCTAAATGAAAGCAAGGAGGGTGGCAGTTTATGAGAAACTTTTTTACATCAAAAATGAAAAAACAAATAACGGGAGCAATCTCATTAACGCTTATTGCAGGATTACTGGTGACCGGATGTGCATCCAGTCAGACAGGCAAACCAACAGAAACCACGAGTTCAGGAGATACAATTAAAGTCGGTATCTTACATTCATTAAGTGGAACGATGGCAATCAGTGAAGTATCGGTCAAGGATGCAGAAATGATGGCCATTGAAGAGATCAACGCATCTGGCGGTGTATTAGGGAAAAAAATCGAGCCAATTATCGAAGATGGTGCTTCAGACTGGCCTACCTTTGCAGAAAAGGCCAAGAAACTGTTACAACAAGATAAGGTAGCAACCGTATTTGGCGGCTGGACTTCAGCTAGCCGTAAGGCAATGCTGCCTGTATTCGAAGAGAACAACGGTTTACTCTGGTACCCCGTTCAATATGAAGGCATGGAAGCATCACCCAATATTTTCTACACTGGGGCTGCTCCTAATCAGCAGATCGTTCCGGCGGTAGAGTGGTTATTTAAGAATAAAGGAAAGAAATTCTTCCTGCTAGGATCTGATTATGTGTTCCCAAGAACCGCTAATAAGATTATTAAAGCTCAAGTCAAAGCGCTAGGCGGCGAAGTGATTGCCGAAGAGTACACACCCCTTGGACATACCGACTATAGTACCATTATCAATAAGATCAAAGCCTCCAAGCCTGATGTCGTGTTCAACACGTTGAATGGTGACAGTAACGTTGCCTTCTTCAAGCAGCTTAAGGATGCAGGAATAACTTCCAAAGATCTGATAACCCTTTCAGTAAGTGTCGCTGAGGAAGAAGTTCGCGGTATTGGCGCCGAAAACATGAAGGGTCATCTGGTATCATGGAACTACTATCAAACCACCGATACACCTGAGAATAAAGAATTCGTTAAGAAATACAAAGCAAAATATGGTGCTGACCGTGTAACCGATGATCCGATCGAAGCGGCTTATGATGCAGTGTACTTATGGGCAGCAGCTGTTAAAAAAGCAGGTACAACGGATGTGAACAAGGTTAAGGAAGCTGCTAAAGGAATTGAATTTAAAGCACCTGAAGGTCTGGTTAAAATTGAGGGTGAAAATCAACATCTTTGGAAACCTGTAAGAATTGGCGAGGTAACCGAAGATGGCTTGATTAAAGAGATCTGGAGCACTGACAAGGCAGTAAAACCGGATCCGTACCTAAAATCATACGATTGGGCCAAGGGACTCAGCAATTAGTAGATAAACTCAGTGGACTGTGGTTTAACGGTGTAGGTTTATTGACCTGCACCGTTAAACCAATACTTTATTTAAAAGGTAGTGGAAGAATGAATACCTATATCCTTCAAATATTTAATGGAATCAGTGTTAGCTCGATTCTTATATTAGCCGCTCTAGGACTTGCTATTACTTTTGGTTTGATGAAAGTCATCAATATGGCTCACGGTGAGTTCATCATGATCGGTGCCTATGTAACTTATCTCATTCAAAATCAATTCATGGCGCATTTGGATAAGAGCCTTTTTGGACTATACTTCATTTTTGCTATTCCAGCTTCGTTTATTGTTTCCGGTCTTATAGGATTTATTCTAGAAGGTACAGTGATACGCCACCTTTACAATAGACCATTGGATAGCATCCTGGCAACTTGGGGTGTTAGTTTAGTGCTACAGCAACTTGCAAGAAATATATTTGGAGCGCCTAATGTCGATGTGAAAAGCCCAAGTTGGTTGGAGGGCGGACTTGTTATACGCCAAGGGCTACAATTACCCTATAAGCGACTGTTTATTATCGCTTTAGTTATTGCTTGTCTCGTTGGTATGTTTGTACTGCTTTATAAAAGTAAAACTGGACGACGAATTCGAGCGGTCATGCAGAATCGGGAAATGGCAGAGAGTATGGGGATAAATACCCGAAGGGTGGATGCTTATACTTTTGCTATAGGCTCAGGGTTTGCTGGAATTGCCGGGTGTGCTTTAACCTTACTCGGTTCGATCGGGTCCACCTTAGGGACTAATTATATTGTCGATACGTTTATGGTTGTCGTTCTTGGCGGAGTAGGAACGCTCATGGGAACTGCTGCCGGTGGACTATTAATTGGGACAGCGAACACTACGCTTGAATTTTTCACGAATACATCGCTGGGTAAGGTCCTTGTCTTTATCTTAATTATTTCATTCTTACAATGGAGGCCCAAAGGACTGTTTAATATCAGTAGCCGTTCTTTAGACGAATAAAATAAATTATTACGGAAAGGGGGATATGATATTGACTATTTTTAAAGGTAAGAAATCAAAAGAAGAATTCGTGTTCTCAATAATCATCTTAATTTTAGTACTCGCTCCATTATTTCTATCCATATTTAGAGTGAATTTACTTGGAAAATTTATTGCCTATGCTATTTTGGCAATTGGATTAGATTTGATATGGGGATTTACAGGGATTTTAAGTCTTGGGCACGGTGTGTTTTTCGGACTTGGAGCATACTGTATGGCAATGTACCTTAAGTTAGAAGCTGCCCACGGAAAACTACCGGATTTTATGTCTTGGAGCGGGCGGGAAGTCCTTCCGTGGTTTTGGAAACCCTTTATCAACAGTGCTTTTGCAATCGCAATGGCAATCCTGATTCCAACCGTATTGGCGTTCTTAATTGGGTTTTTCACCTTTAAGAATCGTATCCGGGGAGTCTATTTCTCCATCTTATCCCAAGCCCTATCCATGATTTTTGTTGTTCTGTTTGTAGGGCAACAGGCCTATACCGGTGGAACAAACGGCCTGACAAACTATAAAAGCATCATGGGCTTTTCATTATCGAATGACTCAACAAAGCTCGTTTTATATTATATCTCGATCGGCCTTCTCGTTTTGACCTATGCCTTTTGCAACGTTTTGGTTAAACGAAGAATAGGTAGGATTCTTGTCGCCATCCGGGACGGAGAAAATCGAGTCAGGTTCTCGGGTTATAATCCTACAACTTATAAGATTTTTGTTTATTGTCTATCTGCAGCCTTAGCAGGGCTTGCCGGAGCAATCTTTGTGCCCCAGGTCGGTATTATTTCCCCGGCTGCAATGGGTATAGTGCCATCGATTGAAATGATTATTTGGGTGGCAATTGGTGGGCGCGGAACATTGATAGGCGCTGTGATTGGGGCGATACTTGTGAATGCCTTGAAAAGCGGCATCAGTGAAAGTTTCCCCGATATATGGTCTTACTTTATTGGGTTAGCCTTTATTTTTGTAGTATTGTTTATGCCCAACGGTATTGTCGGACTGGTCAAGAAAATAGCAGCGAAATTTAGCAATCAAGTACTGAACGACAATCAGCGGAAGAGTACTGATAAAGCGGCTTAATCAACAAATTAAACCAGCACAAAGGCTATTTTTTAGTCGATAATTTGAAAGGCGGTGGGGGTATGGATTCGATATTGCAGATTGATAATCTAACTGTAAGTTTTAATGGATTTAAGGCAGTTAATAATGTGAATACCGGGATTGAGAAAGGCGAAATTCATTTTTTTATCGGACCGAACGGTGCTGGAAAAACAACTTTGCTTGATGCTATTTGCGGGCGGGTTAAGCCTCGGTCAGGACAAATTATCTTTTCTGGCACTGTAGACGTTACCCGGTATTCAGAGCATGAGATTGTAAATATAGGAATAGGAAGGAAGTTTCAGGTACCCTCCGTATTTACTAACATGACCGTTTACGAAAACATGGAACTTGCTGTCGTGAAGGATCGTTCGTTGTATACTTCCATGTTTCATAAACTGAAAAAGGAACAGAACGAGAGAATTGAAGATATCTTAGTCACGATTGGTCTGTATGATAAACGTTTTAACACTCCGACAGCATTATCTCATGGTGAAAAGCAATGGCTTGAAATCGGTATGCTGCTCGCCCAAGAGCCTAAACTCATGCTGTTGGATGAACCTGTTGCCGGAATGGGCCGGTCTGAAACTGATAAGACCGGGGAACTTTTGAAGAAGATAGCTCAAAATTGTACCATTATCGTTGTCGAACATGATATGGAATTTGTAAGGGATTATGCAAGTAAGGTTACGGTCCTCCATGAAGGGGCAATATTGGATGAAGGCAGTGTATATGACGTTCAGAATAATCAAAAGGTAATCGATGTGTACCTTGGACGGGGTGGGGAACGCGATGCTTGATGTAACAAACCTTAAGGCCTACTATGGAGAAAGTATTATTCTAAACAATATCAATTTGCGTGTACCCGAAGGGCAAGTTGTCTGCATTCTCGGCCGAAACGGGGTAGGAAAGACAACTTTCTTAAAAAGTATTATGGGATTGGTTCGTACCCCTAAAGGAAGTATTACGTTTAACGGCAAGGAAATCATTACGAAGCCCACCTATTTTAGGGCTAGGCAAGGGATTAGTTATGTTCCGCAAGGTAGGGATATCTTCCCTCAATTAACCGTCCATGAAAACCTTTTACTTGGCCTTGAGGTATTCGGAGGTAATGGAAGTATCGATGAAAAGATCTATGAATTGTTTCCGGTTTTGAAGGCCATGCTTAAAAGAAAAGGGGGAGACTTAAGCGGAGGGCAGCAGCAGCAACTGGCTATTGCCCGGGCCCTAGTGTCTAAGCCCAAATTACTTATCCTCGATGAACCAACCGAAGGGATACAGCCGTCCGTGATCCAGGATATCAGCCGGGTCATCAAACAATTAAAGCAGGAAGTGAACTTAACGATCCTGATTGTTGAGCAATATTTGGAGTTTGTCGTTGATTTTTCAGATTATTATTACGTGATGGAAAAAGGACAGATTGTGACAAAAGGCTTCACTAAGGATATAAATCAAGAGGAAATTCAGAAACGGATGGCCATTTAAATCATTATAAGGAACGGGAGGTTAAACGATGCATCTTAGTCCGACTGAAAAAGATAAACTGTTGATTTATACAGCAGGACAGGTAGCCCGTGAACGTTTAAACCGTGGATTGAAGTTGAATTATCCAGAAGCAGTGTCCTTGATTACTGCTGAACTGCTGGAACGAATCCGGGATGGGTTTACAGTTGCCCAACTCATGGAGATGGGGACAAAGATCCTGAAGCGTGACCAAGTTATGGAGGGAGTCCCTGAAATGATTGAGGAAATTCAGGTTGAGGGAACCTTTCCTGATGGGACTAAATTAGTGACAGTACATCATCCTATACGTTTATCCAATGGCTAACCGCTACAAAAGAAGTCAGGGACAGAGACGTGAGTCTCCAGTGGAAACTTACGCCGTGAGGCCAAACGTAAAGGTAATGCTTATCGCCGAACGGAGTGGAAACCAGATCAAGGGGGTAAAAGTTAATGATACCAGGAGAGGTCAAATTGGCTGAAGGCGCAATCAATGCGAATCAAGGCCTGAATACAGAAATAATAACGGTTGAAAACACGGGTGACCGTCCCATCCAGGTCGGCTCTCATTATCATTTTTTTGAAGTGAACAGGTATTTAGTCTTTGATCGAACATTAGCTTGGGGCATGCGTTTAAACATTCCATCAGGTACCGCTGTTCGTTTCGAACCTGGAGAAAGCCGCACGGTTAAGCTTGTTCAATTTTCAGGTGAGGGGCCTTGGTTTGGAGCAAATAACTTAACTGCGGGTTATATGGACAAGACGAAAAGTATCGATCAAGCTAAACAGCAAGGGTTTATAAAATAAGTACGTTAGGGGGAACAAATGTGACTTTGAGTATGTCACGCCGTCAACATGCTGATATGTATGGGCCAACCACTGGCGATAAAATTCGATTAGCCGATACAGAATTATGGTTAGAAGTGGAAGATGATCTTACCAGACCAGGTGATGAAGCAAAATTTGGTGGCGGTAAGGTCATTCGCGATGGTATGGGGCAAGACCCACAGGCGCTGGATGAGGCTATGGATTTGGTCATTACCAATGCAGTAATTATTGACCATTGGGGTATTATTAAGGCTGACATAGGTATTAAGGAAGGACGTATTTATGGCCTTGGCCACACAGGAAATCCCAAGACGATGGCCGAGGTTAACCTTCCTATAGGGGCAGGCACTGAGGTGATTGCAGGAGAGAACTATATCGTGACTGCAGGCGGAATTGATAGCCATATTCACTTTATTAGTCCGCAGCAAGTTGAAACAGCGATTGCTTCCGGTATCACAACCATGTTAGGAGGCGGTACCGGCCCAGCAGCTGGAACAAATGCTACAACCTGTACCCCAGGTGAATGGAATATATTCCGGATGCTGCAGTCTGCTGAAGCGTTTCCGGTTAATATCGGTTTTTTCGGAAAAGGGAACAATTCTTGTCCTGAACCGCTGATAGCCCAAGTTAAAGCCGGAGCAATGGGCCTTAAACTTCATGAGGATTGGGGATCGACGCCTGCCGCTATAGACTGCTGCCTCAAAGTTGCGGATGAATATGATATTCAGGTCGCCATCCATACGGATACCCTAAATGAAGCCGGCTTTGTCGAAGATACAATTGCTGCAATTGCCGGGCGTACTATCCATACTTTTCATACCGAAGGAGCTGGAGGAGGCCACGCCCCAGACATTATTAAAGTTGCCTCTTTGCCCAATGTGTTGCCATCCTCAACCAATCCTACCCGGCCGTTTACGGTGAACACGCTCGAAGAACATCTCGATATGTTAATGGTTTGTCATCATCTTGATAAACAAGTCCCTGAGGATATCGCTTTTGCTGATTCCCGTATCCGCCCTGAAACGATTGCGGCTGAGGATATTTTACATGATTTAGGTGTCATCTCCATGATGTCTTCAGACTCTCAAGCGATGGGGCGGGTTGGCGAAGTTATCATTAGAACCTGGCAGACAGCGCATAAGATGAAGCTTCAGCGTGGTTCATTGGAGTCTGATAGTATAGCTAGTGATAATAAACGAATTAAACGCTACATTAGTAAATATACCATTAATCCTGCGATCACTCATGGAATCAGCCATGTTGTGGGTTCGGTTGAAAAGGGTAAATTAGCGGACCTCGTCCTGTGGAATCCGAAGTTTTTCGGGGTAAAACCTGCAATGGTGATCAAAGGCGGGTTTATCATGTATGCCGCTATGGGCGATGCCAATGCGTCCATTCCCACACCACAACCGGTTATCCAACGGCCAATGTTTGCTGCGTTTGGTAAAGCGATCGCTTCTTGTTCCGTAACTTTTATATCCCAAGCAGCGGATTCGGAAAAGCTGGCTAAGGAACTAAAACTGGATAAACAACTTGTTCCGGTGAAAAATTGCCGTCAAATTGGTAAGGCTGATATGAAACATAACTCTGCTACGCCGCACATTTCTGTCGATCCTGAAACCTATCAAGTCACCGCAGATGGAGAGAACCTTACTTGCGAACCGGCTGATGTCCTGCCTCTGGCACAGCGGTACTTTATGTTTTAAGTTTGGACGAAATATTGATGAGGAGTATGTAAGCTATGATAGTTACTAAAGTGGTGGGTAAACTTACTGACTTGGAACACGACCAGCATCGCGGAAAAGAGGCTTTAACCATTGAACAGGTATTTCTTTCCTGGGATGAACTTCAGAAAAGGATTCTTCGTAAAACAACAGATGTGGGCAGAGATATAGGGATACAACTGGAGAGTGAACATTTGCATCCTGGGGATATTCTTTACCGGGAAGAAAACCACGTAATTGTCGTAAGGGTAAAAGAAGAGGCTGTTTTGATCGTTCCGGTCAGGAACATGACGGAAATGGGGTTAGCTGCACATGCTATTGGTAATATGCATGCCCCGATCGAGGTGAAGAGTGAGTCTGTGATTACGCCCTATAATCCTGTATTACAAGAGCATTTATCTAAGCTAGGGTTATCCCCGGTTAAAGAAGATCGGGCTTTTGCACCATGATTCACCAACCATCTTTGGAAAAAGGATTGCGATTAATGCAGTTAGCAGATTCATCCTTTCCTTCGGGTAGCTTTACCCAATCTTTTGGTCTAGAAACGTTTATTCAACGCAGTGACATTAAAACCAAGCAAGAATTAGCCCAGTTTATGCAGACCTTTCTCTACTACACTTGGCGGCCTACTGATCTACTAGCGGTAAAACTCGCTTGGAATGCAGCACAGCAATCAGATCTGAAGCACCTTAATTTACTGGACAGACGGTTAAATGCCATGAAATTACCGTCTGAAAGCCGTGAAGGTAGTCTTAAGATGGGTAGAAGGCTTCGACAATTACTTTCTGAAATTGATGTCCATTATATTTCAGACGTTAAATTCCCCTTGGGCCACCATGCCATCATTTTGGGACACTATGGAGCGATCTCAAGAATTGAATTACCCCTGCTGCTCGTTGCCTTTGCACATATGACCATTGCGTCTCTTATTGCGAATGGCGTACGGGCTATTCCGCTGGGACAGACGAGTGGACAGCAGGTGCTCGCGCTTCTTCAACCTTTGCTCAACTCTTGTATTCAATGGGCAACCACTGCCACTGAAAAAGATTGGGGTGGCAGTGCACCAGCCTTCGATTGGGCCGGTATGGCTCACGAAAGATTATATTCCCGTATATTTATGTCTTGAAGGAGGTTTTTTTGTGTGGCCGATTCGTATCGGGGTAGGGGGTCCTGTCGGTTCAGGTAAAACTGCTCTTGTAGAAAAACTAACACGCTATCTGGCAGTAGATTATAGTATTGCAGTGATAACCAATGACATTTTTACAAAGGAAGATGCTGAATTCCTTTGTCGTAACGGTATTTTGCCACGGGATCGAATCATTGGAGTCGAAACGGGAGGATGTCCCCATACAGCCATAAGGGAAGATGCCTCTATGAACCTGGAAGCGATTGATACGCTTAAGGAAAGATTCCCGGATCTGAACATTATTTTTGTGGAAAGTGGCGGGGATAATTTGGCGGCTACCTTTAGCCCCGAATTAGTCGATGTTGCAATTTATATCATCGATGTGGCCCAAGGCGAAAAAATACCCCGTAAAGGTGGCCCTGGTATTACCCGTTCGGATCTTTTGATCATCAATAAAACGGATCTTGCCCCTTATGTCGGAGCCAGTTTAGAAGTGATGGCCAAAGATTCACTGCGCATGCGCGGTAAACGACCCTTTTTGTTTACCAATCTGAAAACTGAAGAAGGTTTAGATAATGTCTTACTGTGGATACGGAAAAACGTGATCATGGAGGATATTACCTAATGATTGCACCGTTAAAACACGGTATTCTTCAAGTTGAAGTCCAACAGGAAAAAGGTAGGAGTATTATCAGCTCTCTTCGGCAGAGAATGCCGCTACGGGCTTCAAACCCTCTCTATGCGAATGACAAGGGAGCGGTTTTTTTCTATATCATGAATCCGGCTGCTGGTCTTCTGCAAGGGGACCAGCATAGTATTTTAGTGCGGGTAAAGCAGGATTCTCAGGCCGTTGTTTTCGGTCAAGGGGCTACCAAGGTTTTCCGCTCACCGCAAGGAATACTTTCGAGGCAATTCACAACCTTGATCGTTGAGCAAGGGGCAAGACTTGAATATATGCCAGAAGTGGTCATACCCTTTGCCGAAGCCTGTTTATTCAGTCGTATGAATCTCCAAATATCAAGTGAAGCTTCCGCATTTTTTTGGGAAATCACTGCACCTGGGCGAGCAGCCCGGCAAGAGCTGTTTAAATATAATTTGCTTGACCAGCAGACCCATATTTTTCTTGACCATGAATTGATTTTTAGTGATCGGTTTATGCTGGAGCCGCAAAAGGTACCGCCATATTTGCAAACTTGGAATAGTCCACTTGGGGTAATGCATGGCTATACCCATATGGGCACATTTTGGGCTATTGATCCTAATCTACAAAAACTGATGATTGAATTACTGCAGCGAAACACGGAAGATGAAAACGGTTTTCTGGAACATATGGCTGAACGCTATAATATTTTGATTGCCGGAACTGCAATTTGTAAGCAGGTTTATTGTTTCCGGGCCTTGGGCCATAGCGCAGAAAATATTCAAGAGGGCTTTAAGGAGATATGGAGAATCTTACGTTTGCGATTATATAATGAGCCTGAGTGGCCATGGAGGAAATTCTAGTGTATTTTCTTCCTTAACTTATTAGGTGTTTTAAAGAAGAGTAGTGCAAAACACTTTTATATCATCGCTGTTATGACTGAAGTGGTGGGTAGTCATGTCGATGGCACTGACGTCGAAAAGATAGCATAATCTCGGTATCCTTGCCATAGAACTGTTTCAAGTATTAGCTTGCCACGCAAGGGGCAGCCATTAGGGGATTACGAAAAAGTTGCGATATTCAGTATTAACGTTTTCGTTTTGGGATTGAGAATGTAATTCTCGATAGATTTCATCATTGAAAATACTCAACAACGGGGTGTCAAGTATACAATGTTATTCACTAAAACGACTAGCCAGATTCTCAAGTTTGCGCTATAATGACTTCATCAAACAACGAAGAGACATTGATGTGTTGGGATACTATAGTATGGCAATGGCGCCATATAGTTATCTGGGTCTACCTGGATAATTATATGGCGCTTATTTTTTTACTGAGAGATTCAGAGACTTAGAGATTAAGAGATTTAGAGTTTTTTAGAGATTTAGAGTTCAAAGTCGAGTGCAATTTGTGGCCAAGGCCACTTCATATGAGTGGGCACCAAACCTGGGTTTGGAGCGTAATAGTGATAGAGAGAGCCCTTATCTGAAAGGATAGGTGTTTCTCTCTTCTTTTTTAGAAACTTTAAATAAAAAATTAGATTAAGGAGGTGATGTCCTGAAAAGACTCTGCATTGAAAACCAACTGATAATGAGGGTCAAGACAATTGCTGGATTGAAAACGTTTGAGAATCTTATGGATTTATAAAAGGGGGAAAAGTGATGAAGAAGTTATGGATTTTGTTAATTGCTCTTATAAGTGTATTAGCGCTTCCCGCCACGGTTTTGGCGGCAGATGGTTCAGCAATCGATACGGGTGATACGAGCTTTATCCTTGTTTCAGCAGCTTTAGTCTTTTTGATGACTCCTGGTTTAGCTCTTTTCTATGGCGGAATGGTCAGAAAGAAAAATGTGTTAAGTACGACCATGCATAGTTTTATTATTATGGCTTTAGCCTCGATTCAATGGATTCTGATAGGATTTACATTAGCCTTTGGCCCAGACCAAGGCGGTTTAATTGGAGGTTTAAATTGGCTGGGACTTTCCGGAGTAGGTATAGACCCTAATCCAGATTATGCGGCAACCATTCCAGCAATTGTATTTATGGCTTTTCAGTTAATGTTTGCGATCATTACACCGGCTTTAATTTCAGGTTCTATTGCAGAACGGATGAGGTTTCCCGCCTTCCTGGCCTTTGTTCTCTTATGGATGACCTTTGTTTATGACCCCTTAGCTCACTGGGTTTGGGGTGTTGGAGGATTCTTACGTACTATGGGAGCCCTTGACTTCGCAGGCGGCACGGTCGTGCACATTAGTTCCGGTGTTTCTGGATTAGTTGCTGCTCTAGTCCTGGGTAAACGCAAGGGGTATGGTAAAGAACCCATGGCTCCCCATCAGATCCCTATGACGGTCTTGGGGGCTGGGTTACTCTGGTTCGGCTGGTTTGGTTTCAATGCCGGGAGTGCTCTTGGAGCCAATGGATTGGCGGGAATTGCTTTTGTCACAACGAATACCTCTGCAGCGGTAGCCGCTTTAGCCTGGATGTTGGCAGAATGGCTCCATCGGGGTAAGCCTACGGTTCTCGGCGCAGCGAGCGGTGCAGTAGCTGGCTTAGTTGCAATTACACCGGGGGCAGGTTTTGTCACTCCATTATCTGCTATCGTGATCGGTTTAGTCGGAGGAACTCTCTGCTACTTCGCAGTGAGTGTACTGAAAGCAAAATTGGGCTATGATGATGCGCTGGATGCTTTCGGCTGCCACGGTATAGGTGGAATGTGGGGTGCCTTAGCAACGGGTCTATTTGCTACCAAGACGATCAATCCCGCGGGAGCAGATGGCCTCTTGTATGGTAATCCTGCACAACTGGGAATTCAGGCTTTAAGTATTGTTATTACCATTGCTCTTGCAGCCATTGCTACATTCGTGATCCTGAAAGTGGTAGGCGTGTTTACAAAACTACGGGCATCTTCCGAAGAGGAAGAGGCAGGAATGGATTTGTCGATGCATGGAGAGGAGGCATATCCGGATTTTATCGGTAGTGGGTTTCTGCCAACCCCAGTCTCTACGGCTAAAGCTATGGCCATTAAAACTGCTACCAGCGGGCAACCTGCCCAGTAAGGTAAGGGATGCTTGGTTAAGCCGGTTCAATCATGAAAAGAGCGAGGAGGTAATACTCAAATGAAAAAAATTGAGGCGATTATCCGACCAGGTAAGCTGGATAGTGTTAAAGATGCTTTAGATAAGTTTGGAGTAAACGGGCTGACGGTGAGCCAAGTGATTGGATGCGGGAATCAAAAGGGTCATACCCAGGTTTACAGGGGAGTGGAGTATTCGGTTTACCTACTTCCTAAAGTAAAAGTCGAAGTGGTTATACCGGACAAGTATATTGAAGACGTCATTAAAATAATTTCTGATGCAGCAAGAACTGGAGAAATTGGGGATGGCAAAATCTTTATTACTCCTGTGGAGAATGCTATAAAAATTAGAACCGGAGAAGTTGGCGAAGCCGCATTGTAGAGTTGGTTTACTGGATTATACGAGTGTAATAAATCCGTAAAGATTGAGTAAGTAGAGTAAGCAGAGTAAGCAGAGTAAGTGTTGAGTGGCGGGCACCAAATCCAAACGATTTGGAGTGTCAAAGAGTGAAGAGAGAGCCCTTTCTGGAAATGAAGCGGCTCTCTCTTCTTTTTTAAGGAGGTGATCAAGTTAAATGAAGGTGATCTATACTTTAATGGTTTTAGATAGTTTATTGATTTTGATGGGGTTGGGTTGGATCATTTTCGGTCCTTATGCATCGATTCCGATGGTTGCTTTTAACCAGACGGTCTCTCCACTCTATTTAGGAGTGCTTACTCTTCTTTATGGAATATACCAAAGCTTTCATCTTAGAAATATTTTTAAAAGAACCAAGGGGATCAAATTGGAGAAGATTTTAGGTCGAAAAAAATGAAAAGGATAGGGGTAATGGAACATGTTGGCAAAACGTGGATTGAGAACACTATTTTTAGCTCTGTTTTTTGTACTGATATTTGCGTCAGTGGCTTTGGCCGGGGACCCATCTGGAGCGTCGACCGGTGGAATTGGTGATATTACAGCGGCGACGGCAGGACACCCGACATTAGAAGAGGTTGCAACTCAGGTCGGCAAAAATAAAATTGGGATTAATTTTGTTTGGGTACTGCTGACGGGTTTCTTGGTCTTCTTCATGCAAGCCGGGTTTGCTTTAGTAGAGACCGGATTTACCCAAGCTAAGAATGCGGCTCACACCATGGCGATGAACTTGATGGTCTTCCTTGTGGGTGCGATTGGTTATTATCTCGTTGGTTTTGGCTTAGAATTTGGAGGAGTCGGTGCCATCGGAGCTTTAGGCGGAACTGCACCATTGACTAACGAATTTGCAGTCAATGGCTGGGGACTCTTTGGCCACACAGGTTTTTTTCTGACTTCAGGCGGGGCTTATGATGTTGGAGTCTTTGTTCTTTTCCTGTTCCAAATGGTCTTTATGGATACAGCAGTGACCATTCCCACCGGAGCCATGGCTGAGCGTGTTAAGTTTTCTGCTGTAGTTATTGGCAGCTTCTTTATTGCAATGATTCTTTATCCTATCTTTGGTAACTGGGTCTGGGGCGGTGGCTGGTTGTCCCAACTTGGAGTGAAGCTTGGCCTTGGTCATGGTGTAGTTGACTTCGCCGGATCCGGGGTTGTGCATTCGATCGGTGGAAGTGCGGCTTTGGCCTCAGCAATTATTATTGGACCACGAATTGGCAAATACTCAAAAGACGGTAAAGTCAACGTCCTACCAGGGCATGATATCCCGATGGCAATCCTTGGCACCATTATTTTATTCTTTGGTTGGTTTGGGTTTAACCCAGGGAGTACATTAGCAGGAACCGATCTTCGGATCTCAGTTGTCGCGGTTAATACGATGCTCGCAGGAGCGTTTGGCGGATTTGTGGCCATGATGATCATGTGGATTTTCTATAAAAAGCCGGATCCTTCGATGATGTGCAATGGCGCTTTAGCAGGGCTGGTTGCGATTACTGCACCTTCTGCGTTTGTCAATGTCAATAGTGCAGTTCTCATCGGAGCTATAGCCGGGGCTTTGGTGGTTGCAAGTGTCTTGCTCGTTGACCGCAAACTGAAAATTGATGATCCCGTCGGAGCCATCTCAGTTCACTTTGTCAACGGGATTTGGGGGATTCTGGCTACAGGACTCTTTGCCGACGGGACCTATGGCGACGGCCTGAATGGTGTTGCGGGCGGAGTAACGGGTTTATTTTACGGTAATGCAGGTCAATTCATGGCACAGCTTATCGATGTGGCCGCAATTTTAGTCTGGGGCGTTGGACTTTCCTTCCTCTTCTATAAAGTACTGAACTCTACCCTGGGAATGCGGGTTAAGCTTGAAGATGAAATCTCCGGACTGGATCTACCTGAAATGGGCATGTTAGCTTATCCCGATCATCTTATTCGTTCAGATATCGATATGCTATCCGCTGCGAAAGTATCCGGTAATATGCAGGAGGTCAAACTATGAAAAAAGTAGAGGCCATTATCCGGCCAGGAAAACTTGATGAAATTAAAGAAGCCCTTTCTACCGAAGGAATATACGGTTTGACTGTAAGCAATGTCTTGGGGTGTGGACGGCAAAAGGGATATATCCAGATCTATCGGGGGCAAGAGGTGATTATTCAATTACTACCGAAAGTCAAACTCGAGATTGTCACTCTAGATGAAAGTGTAGAACAAATCATTGGCATTATTTCGAAGATCGCTAAAACAGGGCAAGTTGGAGATGGCAAAATTTTCGTTTATCCAGTAGAAGAAGCGGTTCGCCTGCGAACAGGAGACCGAGGTGAAAAAGGTCTATAAATAATAACTCGAGAGAACCTTTTTTAATAGGGGTTCTCTCTTTTTTGGTAATTTTTATCTCTTGGGTGCTATTATAAAGAATATAATGTATACAGTATTCCGAAACGATCATACCTAGACGCTCAATTTATCAAATGCTATAATCATCGTTAGGTTAGCAATGGTTTAGTGGGAGCAAAGAAGCTCTGAAAAAGCATTTCGCTTTTTAGAGCTTCTTTTTGCCTTTTTACGGGATTTTTCGCAAGATTATTGTTCTCAGGGGGATAGAGTATGTCGTTTAATACTGGAGATAATGCTTTTGTACTTATGTGTACTGCTTTGGTCTTTTTAATGACACCCGGATTAGCTTTTTTCTATGGAGGAATGGTTCGTAAACGCCATGTTCTATCCATCATGATGCAAAGCTTTTCGACGATTGGCGTAGTAACGGTTATTTGGGCCTTGTTCGGCTACTCTTTAGCTTTTGGACCGGATCACGGCCATCTTATCGGTAGCCTGGATTGGTTTGCTCTAAAGGGAGTCGATTTAAACGCTAACCCGGATTATGCTCCGACGATCCCGCACTTATTGTTTTTCTTGTTTCAACTGATGTTTGCGATCATTACACCGGCTGTCTTGAGTGGAGCAACGGCAGAAAGATTACGCTTTCCAGCCTTCTTATTATTTACTGCTTTGTGGACCATTTTTGTTTATGTGCCGCTATCTCATTGGGTTTGGGGTGTTGGGGGTTGGCTCCGAAATCTCGGACTCCTGGATTTCGCCGGGGGAACTGTCGTAGAAATGGCTTCCGGAGTATCAGGACTGGTTGCGGCCCTTGTCATCGGTAAGAGGTTAAGAAGTAAAGATGATTTAACGATACCCCATCACATGCCGAATGTTCTGTTGGGGGGAGGACTTCTGTGGTTTGGTTGGTTCGGGTTCAACGCCGGGGGCGCAATGGGGGCCAATGCCGTAGCCGTACTTGCCTTTGTAACGACCCAGCTTGCCGGTGCAGCAGGTATGATCGGATGGGTGCTGGGTGAATGGTTCTATCATCGTAAAGTGACGGTATTTGGTGCAATAAGCGGTGCCATTTCAGGGCTTGTCGCAATTACGCCGGCTTCTGGCTTTGTTTCTCCGACCAGTTCACTTCTCATCGGCTTTGTCGCTGGAGGACTTTGTTATTTAGGAGTCAGTATCATAAAAAATAAGCTGGATTATGACGATGCACTGGATGTTTTTGGAATTCATGGAATTGGTGGCACTTGGGGTACTCTGGCTACGGGGATCTTTGTTGATCTTTCCCTCAATCCCCTAGGTAAAAATGGTTTAATGAATGGAGGAGGATTGGAGCCAGTCTTTATTCAAATCTTGGCCATTGTCGTCACGTATTTATTCACTGGTGGGATGACATGGCTTCTATTAAAAGTAGTTGCTCTTCTTACCCCATTAAAAGCAACGGACGAAGAGCAAGTGAACGGATTAGATTTAACTCAGCATGGGGAAAATGCTTACCCGGACTTTGAATTAAGTGAGAACCTCTTTATGTGATTCACTGGACTTGACTCTGAATGGTGGGAATCTTAAAGCCCTTGATCTCCGCTTTCACCTGTACGAATACGAATAGCCTCCTCAATATGAGAAACAAATATTTTTCCATCCCCAACCTCACCAGTTTTTGCTGATCTGATGATCGTTGAAATGACTTCTTCGGCTTTCTCATCAGAAGTGACAATCTCGAGTTTGACCTTCGGTAAGAGCTTAGTGATGACTTCTTGCCCACGGTAAACTTGAGTATATCCTTTTTGATTTCCACAACCCAAAACATTGCTAAGGGTTATTCCGTAAATACCTAATTCCATTAAAGCGTTTTTTACATCGTCCAGTTTTCCGGGTCGAATAATAGCTTCGATTTTTTTCATCAATTCACTCTCCTAGGACTTAATATCTCTTATTATACAAGAATCTGTTCGTTGAGTAACTATATTTCCTCGTTTGTAGTGGAATAGACTTTGGGCTCTCAATCTTTTCCTGTATACAGTGTTATTTTCTGAATCCCCTAGCCGGATATCCTAATTTGCAGTATAATCAAATTAACAAAGTGAAAGTAACCCTTTCTACTTTAAGTATCAACGATATGGCAACGATGCCGTACAATGATCCGGTTTTCTGGATTAGCGTACGGCTGTTTTTGTAGTAAATGGTGTAAACCCAATAAACTGGGCAACAAGTCATCTTGACTTGTAGTGTTAGAGAGTTTAAGAGAGCCCCTATTTATCGATGATTTGGGGGCTCTCTTTTTATTTCCCGTTAGGAACGTATCAGTCTCAAGGTGGATAAGGAAACGAAGCTAAAGCGCAAAAAGTCCACGGGACTTTTTTTCGGACTTCCGTCTGCGTACCTTAGCGCAAGCCGAGTTTTGTTTATGAAGGGTGGTGATTGTCGATCTCAAAGAGATGTCATGAGGATACACAACCTGAAAAAATGGCGAAGATCACATATTATGAAATAGGCGGATTAGCAAAGTAACCCGCCCCTTCCCGAACCGTACAAGCGACTTTCACCGCATACGGCTCTCCATATTCCAAATGGGTCATCGTCGTTTTAGCTGATTAAGCTGAAACCTGTCGGCTTCGACATCGGCAAAACAGTGCGCGCAAAGGGGTATCTGTCGCCGGTTGATGGACAGCATGACAGTAATAATCGGCGAATAGGGCTCATCGAGCTTCTTCTTCGTTTTCCTGTGATACATGCTGACATTGTAGTGCGGATTGCCGCAGATGTAGCAGCCACGGGCAAGCGGGTCCATCAAGTTGTACATGGGCAGGAAGAAGAACGATTTAACTGCCAACTTGATATTAGCGAAGAAGTCCTTTTGTCTCGCAAAAGATTTGTACAGTGCCAGACTGACTGAGCAGGCTTTACCTTTTGCATTCTTGTAATTGACCATAAGAGCCCTGCCGTACCGGGCGAACACTTTCTTGATACTGATGTCGAATTTGCGCGCCAGAGTTTTAGCTATGGAAAAATGCACGATGTATTGGATGCGCGCACCCTCATAGAAATTGGCGCAGCCGCGCTGCCCTGTCAGGAGTCCACGCAGTACCTGGTTGCCGTATTTGATGATTTCTTCCGGAGATTCTCTAAGGAGGCGAGTGATACCAATGGGATAGCCATTGCCTGTGCACATGCCATTTTCCCGTAGCTTATTCAGGATGCCCTCCGTATTCATGTAGATACGAAGGGCTGGGTCAAAAGGGTTGCTTTGAAATTTACCGTGTTTGACAGCGCCCTTGCGGATGATATATCCGAGAAAGGTCACGTCATGATCAGCGGCATGCGTGATTTTGGTTTTCTCGTCGCTCAACCTCAGGCAGAGTTCGTTTTTCAGAAACTCCTTGATTTTCCGCTTCAAGTCCTCTGCATAAGCTTTAGGAGCAATCAGGCCAATCAGAAAGTCATCAGCGTATCTCAAGTACTTTACTCTGCGGAAATTGGGGTCGAATCTATCACTGGACGGGAGGTTTTCCATTTTACACTTCAGGTGCTTAATGGTTTTCGGGTCGCTGCCGTTGCTGACTGCCTTTTTGTATTGGTATCTTGCCTTGGCGTAGTCCGGGTTTTGCCTGCGGTAATCACCTGTGGTGTCTGTCTCGATCATGTTTTCCATAAATCTGTCCAGCTTATCAAGATAGATGTTGCAGAGTATGGGACTGCAGCAGGAGCCTTGGGCGTTTCCGGTCTTAGTCCCATGGTAAACGTGCTGCATGTCGAAGTAGCCAGCCTTGAGTATCTTGTTGATAAGCCGGATGAAGCGTTCGTCGCTGATACGCTCCCGCAGTATCTTTTCAAGTGTGCGATGGTCAATTTCATCAAAGCAGGCGGAGATATCACCCTCAATACACCAAATCGTACCTCTCCATGTTTCCACCTCGGCAATGGCGCTTTGGGTAGACCGTTTTGGCCGGAAGCCGTGCGAGAGGTTCGAAAAGGTAGGTTCGTAGATGCACTCCAGGATAATGCGGACTGCCTCCTGAACGAGCTTGTCCTTTCCGTTTGGAAAGCTGAGCTTGCGCATTTTACCATTGCGTTTAGGTATCATCGTTGTTCTGTTTGGCTGAGGCTGGTAGGACTCGTCACGCATGGAAGCGATAAGTTCCGTAATCCATTCCTCGCCGAAGCCGTGCAGGGAGGTGCCATCAGCGCCGGAGGTCTCCGCGCCGTCGTTGGACTTGACGGAGTTGTAAGCGATGATGTACAGGTCTCTGTTGTAGAACAAGCGGTAAAGGTCACCGTTAACATAGCAATGGTCGGCATTGTTTCGACGGCGATAACCTTCCAATCTTTCCACAAGTTTTGATTGCTCCATTCAAAGCAACTCCTCTCAAAATTGGAACTTGGAATACTGCCCCCCTTCACCAGGTGCCTTCCATTACAGAAGGCCGTTAGGCTACTGTTAGGGCTCTCTGCCATATGCCGAGAACGGCACTTAGGCAGGTCACGTTTGACAGCTTCATATAGTATCTCCATACGTAGGTATCCGGTTGGTCGTTACCCTGCTTACCGCAGGTGCGTCAACAGGCCTGCTTATATCCAATCCCTAATATATTGGGTATACCCATTGATACCGGTGTTTTACGTCCGGCAGCGTTCCACAGCCACGGACCCGGATTCAGCCCACAGGCTTTACCATATATGGCCTGACTCGCCAGGCTACTCGACAGCAAGTGCTGTCTAATCCTGACTTTACCGACATGCTGTTGTCCCCCAGAGGCTTTCGCATGAGGTGGGTCGGTTGTCTTACATCGCAACGCAGGAGCGATGATTTCTGAGAAATGTATATGAAGCGCACAACGTGCGCACTTAAGGAGGAATTGAGAAATGAAGATGATTCGATCCATTATCAGACCAGAGAAAGCGGAAGCTGTTGCCGAAGCTCTGGCAGATGCGGGGCTAACTTCCTTAACTAAGATGCACGTCTTTGGACGGGGGCGCACCAAAGGCATACGCATTGGAGACGTTGTTTATGACGAATTTCCTAAAACCTTGTTGCTCATGGTGGTCGAAGATGAGAATCTGGATCAAGCGATAGACATTATCCTTGAAAACTCTGTAACCGGTACGATGGGAGATGGAAAAATCTTTATCACTGAAGTAGAAGAGGCTTATACCATAAGCAAAAGTACGAAGGGGTTGTAAATATGAAGGAAATTATAGCCTTTATTCGGAGGCATCAGGTTCCTCCTACGAAAAAAGCGCTTGAAGATGCCGGCTTTCCTGCTCTCACAATTCAGAGTGTAGAAGGACGTGGAAAGCAGTATGGGATTGGGGGATGGGCTGCGGAACTTGACCCTGAGCTCAATAAGGTGATGAAACCGCAATACGCCACCGAAACGCGAATTAACTGGATTCCGAAGCGGATGCTTACGTTGATCGTCCAAGATGATGAGGTGGAAGACGTTGTCAAAACCATTACCCAAGTCAATCAAACGGGAAATGTCGGAGACGGTAAAATATTTGTTTGTCCGCTTGTCGAAGTGATTCGGGTTCGGACCAAGGAAAAGGGCAAGAATGCGGTTAGCTAAAGGTACGGAAAAAAGTGAAGAAACTACTCAGAAGTCAGGAGCCAGGAGTCAGGAGTCAGCATGAGAGGACGGTTTATCGTCCGGAAGTATTCTAAATTCTGAATACCTGAAAAGTAACACTTACTTAACAAATAGGAATGAGGAGATGTAGGATATGAGACAAGTTGCAATTTACGGCAAAGGCGGAATCGGAAAATCCACAACCACCCAGAACACCGTCGCTGCGCTTGCCGAAATGGGGAAGAAGGTAACCATCGTTGGGTGTGATCCGAAAGCAGATTCCACACGCTTGATCCTTCATAGCAAAGCGCAATCGACTGTCATGGATTTAGCCCGGGAAAGAGGTTCCGTAGAAGACCTGGAGCTGGAGGAAGTCCTGCTAGAAGGGTATGCCGGAATCCGTTGTGCCGAATCCGGAGGGCCTGAACCTGGTGTGGGGTGTGCGGGCCGGGGGGTTATTACCGCCATTAATTTCTTAGAAGAAAACGGGGCCTATGCAACGGATACTGATTATGTTTTTTACGATGTTTTAGGGGATGTGGTCTGTGGCGGATTTGCGATGCCAATCCGTGAAAACAAAGCTCAGGAGATTTATATCGTAACCTCCGGCGAGATGATGGCCATGTATGCCGCGAATAATATTGCCAAAGGGATTTTAAAGTATGCCACCACCGGAAGTGTCAGACTGGGCGGGTTAATCTGTAACAGCCGCAAAGTGGATAAAGAATATGAACTGATCGAAGAGTTGGCCAAACGCCTAAATACCAAGATGATCCACTTCTTGCCTCGGGATAATCAAGTTCAGCGTGCAGAATTGCGCAAAATGACCGTTATCGAATACAGTCCAGGGCATCCTCAGGCTGATGAATACCGAGCCTTAGGCAGCAAAATCGATGAAAATCAGGATCTTACCATTCCTACCCCTCTGGCCATGGAGGAATTAGAGGAACTGCTAATGGAATACGGCATTTTAGAGGAATAGGGCATCATTGTAAGATTAGGAGGGGTCGGTATGAATTCTGTAAGTCAAATGAAAGAAACGGTTGAAGAGATCCTCAAGCTTTACCCTGAAAAGGCTCAAAAAATTCGGAGCAAACATCTCGCCGTTAAGGATGATGAATGCAAAGGGTGTGCCCTTAAGTCAAATGTTAGGACGGTACCGGGTGTCATGACTGCCCGGGGGTGTGCCTTCGCGGGTTCTAAAGGGGTTGTTTATGGGCCAATTAAAGATATTGTTCATCTTTCGCACGGACCGGTTGGCTGTGGTTATTACTCCTGGAGTACCCGGCGCAACCTGGCTGAAGGAACGCTTGGGGTGGATAATTTCGTACCTTTTCAATTCACTTCTGATTTTCAGGAAAATGATATCGTCTATGGTGGAGATAAAAAGTTAGAACGGATCTTACGCGAAATTGTTCAGCTTTTTCCCAACGCCAAAGGGATCTCTATCCAATCGGAATGTCCGGTTGGGCTTATCGGGGACGATATCGAGAGTGTGGCGCGGCGATTATCTGAAGAATTGAAGCTCCCCATCATACCTGTTCGCTGTGAAGGGTTCCGGGGCATAAGCCAATCTCTGGGCCATCATATTGCCAATGACAGCATCCGGGATTACATTCTGGGCAAAGCATTCCGAACGGATGTGGGACCCTATGATGTCGGGCTGATCGGGGATTACAACATCGGCGGAGATGCCTGGGCTACTAAGAAAATCCTGGAAGAGATCGGGTTAAAAGTTCGGAATGTCTGGACAGGGGATTCAACGTTGGAAATGATTCAAACCGGTCATCAGGTCAAACTAAATTTGATTCACTGCTACCGGAGTATGAACTATATTGCCCGCCATATGGAAGATAATTATCAAATACCATGGATGGAGTTTAACTTTTTCGGGCCAACCAAGATTAAAGAATCCCTGCTCAAAATCGCAGAGTTTTTTGATGACACCATCCAGGAAAATGCGCAGAAAGTGATTGCCAAGTATGAACCGATGATGGCTGAAGTCATCGAAACCTACCGCCCCCGTTTGGAAGGGAAAAAAGTGATGCTCTATGTGGGTGGACTTCGGCCGCGCCATGTTATCGGAGCCTATGAAGATCTGGGGATGGAGATCATCGGAACAGGCTACGAGTTCGCCCACAATGACGACTATGAGAGAACCTTTGAAAAAGTTCAGGATGGCACGTTGATTTATGATGATGTATCAGCGTATGAACTCGAAGAATTTGCCAAACGACTGGCACCCGATCTTATCGGTGCCGGAATTAAAGAAAAATATGTATTTGAAAAGATGGGACTTCCATTTCGACAAATGCATTCCTGGGATTATTCCGGACCCTACCACGGATATGACGGATTTCCCATCTTTGCCCGAGATATGGATATGGCCATCAATAGTCCCACCTGGAATCTGATTCAGAGTCCCTGGAAGACTTCCACGAATAAGGAGGTGGCAGCAAGGTGAGTTCGGCCAATACCGTTGCAGAATGGATCAATACCAAAGACTATCACAACTTAAATTTTGAGCGGAAGGACTTAGTGATCAATCCGGCCAAAGCCTGTCAACCTCTGGGTGCCATGCTTTGTGCCCTGGGAGTGGAAGGTTGTCTTCCTTTTGTCCACGGATCTCAGGGATGTGCTGCCTATTTCAGGAACAATTTATCCCGTCACTACCGTGAGCCGATTTCCGCCGTATCCGATTCCATGACGGAAGACGGGGCAGTTTTTGGAGGACAACGGAATCTCGTTGAAGGTTTGCAAAATGCTCATACACTCTATAAGCCGAAAATAATGGCTGTGTTCACGAGCTGTATGGCTGAAGTAATCGGAGATGATATCGGCGCTTATGTCGATAAAGCTCGACAAGAAGAGGCGATTCCTAAGGATTTTCCAGTGGCTCTGGCTCATACTCCCAGTTTCAAGGGTTCTCATATTACCGGGTATGACAATATGCTCAAAGGCTTCATTCAATCCTTGGCTAAGCCGCGGGATGAAAAAACCTTAAATAACCGGTTATATGTAGTGCCTGGCTTTGATCCCTATCCGGCTAACCTTAGGGAAATTAAGCGTTTGTTGGAGAGAATCGGGGTTCAGTACACCTTACTTTCAGACTACAGTGATGTGGTCGATTCTCCTAATACCGGCACGTTCGAAATGTATCCCGGAGGAACCCCTTTGAATGAAGTGATTGAAGCCTTAAACGCTGTGGGCTTCTTATTCCTCCAGTCTTATTCCACGACAGCGACCCGGAAGCACCTCCAAAATAAAGAAAAAATACCGACTGAATCCGTTCTGATGCCGATTGGGATTTCCAATACCGACCGGTTTTTAACCAAGGTGGCGGAGATGACGGGTAAGCCCATTCCGGAGGATATCGAAGCTGAGCGCGGTCGGGCAGTTGATGCGGCGACCGATGCTCACCCCTATATCCATGGGAAGCGCTTCGCTCTCTTCGGTGATCCGGACGTCCTTTTAGGCGTCGTCGGTTTCTTGCTTGATATGGGTGGCGTCCCTGTGCACATTATCTCAAGTAATGGAAATCCATCGTTCCGTAAAGATATGGAAGGGTTGCTCAGAACCAGCTCTTTCGGCCAGTCCGCAACCGTGCATGTGGGAAAAGACCTTTGGCATCTGCGCTCCTTGCTCATGAACGACCCTGTGGATTTGCTGATCGGGGATTCGCATGGGAAATATGCGGCTCGGGATGCCGGAATCCCGCTCGTTCGCATCGGTTTCCCGATTACAGACCGGGTAAACCTCCACCGCTACCCGATTATTGGTTACGAAGGAACGCTGAATTTAATTACAATGATCGCCAACACTTTGCTTGAAGAAAAAGATCGGACAGCGGACAATGCTCATTTCGAACTCTTGAGGTAGCCTGTTGAGAAACCTTTTATACAAGAATTTAGGGGGGAGACTCGTATGTTTGTTAAACTCTCGAACCTTGATTTAAAGGATAACCGGGAGGTTGCTGAGAAAGGTGCACCCAAGCTTTGCATGCGGGCTCTCCCGGGTGAAGGGGCTGAACGCAGTTGCGCTTTTGATGGAGCACGCGTGGTCCTCATGCCTATTACTGATGCAGCTCACGTGGTTCACGGGCCGATTGCCTGTGCGGGCAACTCATGGGACAACAGAGGGGCGCGCTCCTCTGGTTCCCAACTCTTTCGGCGCGGTTTGACAACCGATCTGCGGGAGAATGATATCATTTACGGTGGGGAAGAGAAATTGCATCAGGCTTTACTGGAAATTGCCGATAAACATCATCCAAAGGCGATTTTCGTCTATAACACGTGCGTTTCTTCACTGATCGGGGAAGACCTTGATCTTATCTGCCAACAAGTCCAAACCGCCTTGAGTCTGCCGGTGATACCGGTCAACGCTCCGGGATTTCTGGGAGACAAAAACATTGGCAACCGGATCGCTGGGGACATTCTTTTGAAATATGTTATCGGTCAGGAAATAGACCCGAGCATACCTTATGCGAAAAATCCCAAGGCCATTAATTTAATCGGAGAATATAACATTGCCGGAGATCTATGGGGAGTTCTGCCTGAGTTCGAGAATCTAGGGATCACCTTACAAGCGGCGATTACAGGGAACGCCCAATTTGATGATCTCAGGTCGGCCCATCGGGCAAGCCTCAATGTCTTGGTTTGTTCCAAGAGTTTGACCAATCTCGCGCGTCAAATGGAACTTAGTTGGGAAATTCCTTTTATTGATGCCTCATTTTATGGAGTTGTGGAAACTTCAAATGCTCTTGTGAACATTGCCAAGGCTTTAGGGGATCCTGATTTGCTCCACCGAACCAGACAGTATGTCAAGGAACGGGAGATTTTTACCCGGGCCAAGCTCGTCCCCCATAAGGAGAAACTTGCAGGGAAGACTGCAATTCTCTTTACCGGTGGAATTAAGACTTGGTCCATGGTTTCGACCTTAAAAGAATTAGGAATTGAAGTCCTGGCGGGGGGCACTCAAAATTCCACCCCCGAAGACTTTTTACGGATGAAAGCGATGATGGATCCTTCGGCCCATATTATTGAAGATACCAGTGCAGACGGCTTTTTAAGACTTATTAAGGAAAAGAAACCGGATCTGATTGTGGCCGGCGGCAAAACAAAATACCTGGCATATAAAACGAGGACCCCATTTTTGGATATCAACCATGGCCGCAAACTTCCTTATGCAGGATATCAGGGGATGATCACTTTTGCCCAAGCGGTGACCCGAACTGTCTTCAGTCCGGTCTGGGATCTCTTAGGACAACCATTTGCCGGGGAAGGAGGGGGCAGCAATGAGTAATATGCGTCATTATGGAGGGAATCCGCAAAAAAACAGTCCGGCTTTGGGCGCCACGCTGGCCTATTTGGGAATCAACGGGCTGCTTGCCTTACTCCACGGCTCACAGGGCTGCTCTACGTTTATCAGGCTGCAACTTTCCCGGCATTTTAAGGAACCGATCCCTCTTAATTCGACCGCTTTATTGGAGGATTCCTCCATCTTTGGCGGCTGGGACCATCTAAAGCAAGGAATTGCCAAAGCGATTGATAAATTCCGACCGGAAATCATTGGAGTCATGAGTACAGGGTTGACCGAGACCTATGGGGATGACATGGAAAGCGCCCTTGCGGAATTGCGTCTGGAACGGCCTGACCTAACAGAATTCCCGGTCGTCTTAAGCCGTACGCCGGACTATACGGGCTCCATGCAGGAAGGGTATCAACAAACAGTCTTATCTCTCCTGGCCACTATCCTTAAATCTTCTGCTACCCGCACGGTTCACTCATCAATCCAAGGTTCCCTACGTGCTATTGCTCTTTTTCCCGGCCTTCATCTAAGCCCCGGGGATGTCGCGGAATTAAAAGAAATGATCAGCCTTTTCGGGTTTCAGCCGCTTGTTGTTCCGGACTTGTCCACGTCACTGGATGGGCATACAGAACTTGATCCCGCTCCTGTGGTTCAGGGGGGGACAACACTCAATGAAATCCTTCAACTTCCTTATTGTAAAGCAGCTTTCTCTTTTGGTCTCAGCATGCAAAAAGTTGGACAATATTTTCAGGAAAAGTTTCATGTTCCACATCTTAATCTCCCCTCCCTCACGGGACTTAAAGCCACCGACACTTTGGTAATGGCATTAGCGAACTTGGCTCAGAAACCGGTTCCCGCTAAGCTTCAACAACAAAGAAGTCAACTTCTCGATATGTATGCTGATTATCACGACCAAATCGGTGGCAAACACATTGCGTTGGCTTTGGAAACTGACTTACTCTACTCCTTAGCCACGGCTTTGTTAGAAGTGGGGGCGGAAATTACAACGGCTTTAGGGGCTTCCAAACAAGAAATGAATCGATTTCCCGCAACAATCCCCGTTCAGGTGGGGGATTTGGAAGATCTGGAAGATCGGGCAGGCGGAAGTAACTTAATCATCGCCAACTCGAACGGCAGACAAGCGGCATCCGCTCTCCGCCTTCCCCATTTAAGAGCGGGGCTTCCCGTGTTTGACCGGGCGGGCGAAAATCTCAAAGTATGGACTGGTTACCGTGGTACCCGGCAATTTTTAGTTGACGCCTTAAATACTATGGCAGGTTAGGAGGAGAGGTTAATGATTAGAGTTGCTTTCTGTAGCAAGGATGAAATCCACATTGATTCCCATTTTGCTCAAAGTTCTACGATCGTTATTTATGAATTTGATCCATCTTCATATCGGGCGGTAGATACGGTTAGCCTTAATAGTACAGAGGATGAAGGTTATAAAGATCAGGAAGAAGACAAAGTTAACCAACGGCTCAATGCAGTCAAAGATTGTTCTATCCTCTATTGTACCAATATTGGAGGGCCTGCCGCAGCCAGGCTTATCCAGCAAAAAATTTTCCCTTTAAAGGCTGAAGCAGGTACACTGATCGAAGATGCAGCCCAAAGGCTGCAGCGCTTACTCATAAAAAATCCACCCCGGTGGTTACAGAAGAAGGGAGGTGTTGGCTATGCACAGCTGCGTTCAGGAATTAATTCCTGAAACAACAAGTTCCCGTCTTAACCAAGGTCATCCTTGCTTTGCTACCGGCAGGCATATTAAGGCTGGTCGCATTCATTTACCCGTGGCACCCGCCTGCAACATCTCCTGCAATTATTGTGTGCGCAAATTTGACTGTGCGAATGAATCGCGCCCCGGTGTAACGAGCAAACTGGCTACACCTGAAGAAGCTTTAGAACAAGTTCGTGAGGCCAAGCAGTCTGCCATCGGACAATATCTAAACGTCGTGGGTATTGCCGGGCCGGGGGATCCTTTGGCGAACCCAGCCACATTTGAGACGTTAGCTTTGGTGCGGGAGCACTTTCCTGACTTATCCCTGTGCTTGAGTACGAACGGTCTGCTTCTCCCGGAAAAAATGGATGACTTGGTAAGACTGGGTGTCTCTCATCTTACGGTAACGGTTAATGCTCTGAATGAAGAGACAGCTTCAGCAATCTATAGTTACATTCAATGGCAAGGGCAGACATTGATAGGCCTTGATGCTGTACGGGTCTTGTTAGAAAACCAACTGTTGGGCATTGAGTTGGCTTCAGAAGCAGGACTAACGATTAAAGTTAATACCGTGGTCATTCCCGGATTGAATGATTCCGGACTGGAGGCTCTGGCACGGGAAGTCAAGCGGAGAGGAGCGCATCTATTAAACCTCGTGCCGCTGATTCCTCAGGGAAAGTTTAGGCGCCATACTTCGCCAACACCGAAAGAGATGATAAACCACCGGCAGCACTTAGCCCACATTTTGCCACAGATGACTCATTGCCAACAGTGTCGGGCTGATGCGATTGGTCTGGTTTAAGGGGGGATAACCCGTGCCGGATAATGTATGGCTTTGTGATACAACACTCAGAGATGGGGAACAGGCTCCGGGTGTAGCGTTCAGTTACGCGGAGAAAAAAATGATCGCAACCCGGTTGGCCGGTGCTGGAATTGATGAACTTGAAGTCGGGGTTCCTTCTGTCGGTCCGGACGAGCTGGACTCAATCAAAAGGCTTGTGAATTTGCGTCTCCCTACGCGGTTAAGTACCTGGAACCGGGCAGTTCAATCTGACCTTGAAGCAAGTTTTCGGACGGGGGTAAAGGGGGTTGGAATTTCAATTCCCGTGTCAGATCAACATCTTCGGCACAAGTTAAAGAAAAGCCGGTCATGGGTGATGGAGAAAATGGGGGAATGTGTTACCCTGGCTAAGAAAGAGGGTAAATATATCTGTTTGGGCCTGGAAGATGCGAGCCGAGCAGATGTTGATTTTCTCATGGATATCGGAAAAGAGGCAGAGCGACTAGGGATCGACCGGATAAGGGTTGCGGATACCCTGGGCATTTTAGATCCGCTCGAAGTTTACTGTCGCTTTTCCCACTTGACCGGCCAAATTTCGATACCGCTTGAGTTCCACGCCCACAACGATCTGGGTATGGCTGCCGCGAATGCAATTACTGCCATAAGGGCGGGGTTCAAAGCGGTTAGCGTCACGGTTGGGGGTTTGGGTGAAAGGGCTGGAAATGCACCCCTCGAAGAAGTTGCGGTGGCGCTCAAGCATATTCTGAATCGGCCAATTTCGTTCGATATCAGTCAGGTTAATTCGATTTGTTCCCTGGTAAGTTCCATAACGCATAGAGCTATACCCCGGGCCAAGCCGATTGTGGGTGCTGATGTGTTCACCCATACTTCATCGGTTCATCTCGACGGAATCAGAAAGGACATCGCCAATTATCAGTCATTTCCTCCGGAAAGCATCGCACGGGAACACTCGGTTGCCTTTGGCAAATACTCTGGAACGAAGGAACTCCAGGAATTGCTCAAGACGGAAGGCGTTTTTTTGGATCAGTATAAACTCAGAGAACTCCTAATCCGGATCAGGCTGTTCAGCAGTCGTAAAAGATCTCCTCTGGGAACGGCAGATATTCTGCGCTTAATTTGACTTGACCAAAAGGCTCAGCCGCATAGGAAAGTTTAGGGACCATTAAGCTCCTGGGTGAAAATCCAGGATGTTTTTTTAATATCTCTCCCTTTGATCGTAACTTCATTTCCCTTGACCTCAACGTATAAACCCTGTATCAAAGACTCTCTGGTCATTCCGCCTTTACCAGTGGAATCCGGGATAATTGTATAATTTATGGCCCCCGTATGCACCATGGTAAAAGGTTGATTTAATTTAACACTGGTTTGGTCTAACTGCCGGTGAGTGTGCGAAGTGAACAATACTGCTTCTGGGTAGCGCGATAAAATTTCCCTTAACACCTTTGCTCCGGCTGGATCGACACCAATCCATCCATTCGTATTATCCAAGTGCTGATGTAAGAACACGAAGATTGGTTTTCCCGTTTCGTATTTTTCAGCAAGTTTATCTTGAAACCACTTTAGTTGGGTTTGAGATAGATAAGCCCTTGTTGAATTGGTGGTATTAGAATTACCATCCTCTGATCCTAAAGATATAAAGTGATAACCGTTGATCCAAGTATCGTGATATACTTTATCCTCACCGGCGAATGCAAGATACCTGCCAATAAATGCCTCAACGTCCGCAGGGCTATTTACTTTTCCTTGCTCGTAGTCATGGAACTCGTGATTACCGATATTTTTGATTATCGTTTGGGGCTGTAACGACTTATTTTTGGCAAGAACCTTAGTGATTGAATCATATTGCTTGTCAATCCCTTGATCAACGGTGTCCCCATTTAACACAAGCGTATCGAGAGCGGGATTAATCTTATGTAAATCTTTAATAGCTTCCTGGAAACTGTCAGTGTTCCCATGAATATCTCCTAGAACTGCGAACGCGAGATCTGCTTCCGGAGGCTCTGCACTAAGGTTGCCGGGTCTTAGAGGGTTATCAATAGATAAGGCCGCTGCTCCCAGCCCTCCCAACAAGAGTATAGCCACAGAAATGATGAGTATTGTTCTTTTCATGTGATCTTCTCACCCTATAGTCAGTTTTTCAGCACGGGAATTTCCGATATTACGGAAATGATTATAACATAACACGTGCCGGGATGCATGGAGCGGGGGCTACAATCGTAGCCCTTATTGCATATATTTGTGGGAAAGGAGGTATTTAGATGTTTCCCTTAAAATCATACCGTGTCACCTATCCTTACGGAGTCAAAAATGCTAGATACGCTAAGGGATATCATACCGGCGTTGATCTCGTATCTGACGAGTACAATATTTATTGCGCAGTGTCTGGAACAGTTATTGTGGCTCGTTATGCTCCAGGTCAAGGTGCGGATCCAGCAGGTTGGGGAAACTATATTATTGTTCGTTGTGGTCAATATGACGTGATCTATGCCCACCTGTCCAGTTGTTCGGTTACCGACGGCCAGCAAGTAACTGAAGGGGCTGTCATGGGAAAGATGGGCAGCACTGGACAAAGTACGGGGCTACATTTGCACTTTGAAGTGAGAAAGGGGTCATGGACAAATATTCAGGATATTGACCCATTAAAATGGTTAGAAGGAGAGAAAAGATTTATGGATTTAATTCTTGTTGGCCGGGGACCCGATGAGCGTGCAGCTGGGTACCTTGCAGACTATCTAAAAGCGCCTGTAAGTTGCTTGGATGCCATGAAGCATGAGGATATCGAAGCCGCTCAAAATGTTTATATGATCGGTGGAAGCATAAAGCCTGTTGATCGTGCAATTCTGATTTCTGGCAAGGATCGTTTTGAAACCTGCCAGAAGGTGCTTGAATTTATTGCCCGGGGAGGGAAATAGGTAGATACTATGTAATGATAATAATACGGATAAAGATAAACCCTAAAGCCCTTGATTTTCAAGGGCTTTAGGGTTTCAATATGGTGCTATGCCTCGGGCTCAGTTTGAGTCTTTAGCATAATTAGTGCCGCCCCCGGTTACCTCTTTGATTTCTTTAACTACATCAACCTCTTTACCGTTAAAAGCATGGATAGCTCCCAGTTCCTTGGCTAATTCAAGGCGGCTGTCATGGATATCGACGGCAATGATGTGCCTGCAACTGGTAATTTTAGCAGCCATGATTGCTCTCAAGCCTACTGCTCCAGCACCGTAAACAGTATCCACCACTAAGCATGTTCTCTTCTCCTTCACAGTCTAAATTAGCGCTCTTGCAAGGAAATTAGATCAATATTCCCCGGTATTATCAAATTATCCCTGCCAAAGGCTGCCATTTTCTCTGACTGCACCAGCTGGCTCTGTGCCGCTTTGCTACAGGCCCGCAGATCACAACTCTGGGGCGAAGTGTGAAAAAGCAGCCGAAAATTGGGCGTTTGTCAGGTAAACTTTCCCATTGACAAAGAAAGTTTTACAAAGTAACATTAAACACAAAATATTACAAACAACAAACCGTAGATTGAGAATAGTAGCATAATCCACTTTATCCATAGAGAGCCGCAGGTGGTGTAATTGCGGTGGTAAAGCTTATTGTGAATGGTCTCATGAGGGCTTGACAGAAATTTTTAAGAGAGTATGTCAGCCGGGAACTCCACCCGTTATCAATGGAGCGTGTATATTAGTGCACGATACGAGTGGCGTTTTATACGCAATTTGGGTGGAACCGCAGAGTTTAGTCTTTGTCCCTTATGTGGACAAAGGCTTTTAATTTTATAGAAAGTGCACTTTCTAGGAAGGGATAGTTATATATGTTAAAAGGACGGTTTGGAACCCATGGCGGACAATATATTCCCGAGACGCTAATGAACGCAGTGATCGAATTGGAAGAGTCATACAACCACTATAAGAACGATCCTGACTTTAAGGAGGAATTGGAAGATCTGCTCAAAAATTATGCGGGGCGGCCCTCGCTGCTATATTATGCAGAAAAGATGACTAGAGATCTGGGCGGTGCGAAGATCTATCTTAAGCGGGAGGATCTCAACCACTCCGGCTCACATAAGATCAACAATGTTCTTGGACAGGTGCTTCTTGCCAAGCGAATGGGCAAGTCCCGTGTGATCGCGGAGACGGGTGCCGGACAGCACGGCGTTGCCACAGCAACCGCCGCTGCACTTATGGGGATGAAATGCGAAATTTACATGGGAAAGGAGGACACTGACCGTCAGGCGCTCAATGTTTACCGAATGGAGTTACTGGGCGCGAAGGTGCATTCGGTCACTAGTGGCACTCAAACGCTTAAAGATGCGGTGAACGAAACGATGCGTGAATGGACGGCACGGGTGGATGACACTCACTATGTGCTCGGCTCTGTAATGGGACCGCATCCGTTTCCGACCATTGTTCGTGATTTTCAAAGCGTGATCGGTCGCGAAGTCAAACAGCAGATGCTGCAAAAGGAGGGCAGGTTGCCCGACGCGCTAATCGCCTGCGTTGGCGGCGGCAGCAATGCGATGGGACTGTTTTATGATTTTATCGGAGATCCAGGGGTTGAACTGATCGGCTGTGAGGCGGCGGGACATGGCATCGACACAGACAAGAACGCCGCCACAATGGCAACCGGAACGGTAGGCATCTTTCACGGAATGAAGTCCTACTTCTGTCAGGATCAGTACGGTCAGATCGCGCCGGTCTATTCTATTTCCGCGGGGCTTGACTATCCGGGCGTGGGTCCCGAGCATGCCAATCTGCACGATATTGGAAGGGCGAAATATGTGCCGGTTACCGACGACGAAGCGGTGGAGGCCTTTGAATACCTTTCGCGTACTGAGGGAATTATTCCTGCGATCGAAAGCGCACATGCGGTTGCATACGCGAGAAAACTTGCACCTACGATGGGCAAAGACCGAATCCTGGTAATCAATCTTTCCGGCAGAGGGGATAAAGATGTCGCTGCGATTGCACGGTACAGGAGGGTACAAATCTATGAATAAGGTACAGCAGGCGTTTGCAAAGGGTAAGGCGTTTATTCCATTTATAACGGCCGGCGATCCATCATTGGAAATAACCGAACAGCTGGTGATTAAGATGGCAGAGGAAGGCGCAGACCTGATCGAGCTGGGCATTCCGTTTTCAGATCCGGTCGCGGAGGGACTCGTTATTCAGCGCGCGGATGAGCGTGCGCTGGCAGGCGGCACAACGACCGACAAAATCTTTGACATGGTGCGGCGTATCCGCAAGGTATGTAATGTACCCCTGGCGTTCATGACCTATGTGAACCCGGTCTTTACCTACGGTACCGACCGGTTTATGAAAAACTGTCAGGAGACGGGTATTGACGCAGTGATTGTTCCTGATGTGCCATTTGAAGAAAAAGAAGAGCTCATGCCATATTGCTCAAAATACAGCGTCGACTTGATCTCGCTGATCGCGCCGACCTCACACGACCGCATCCGCATGATTGCCAGGGAGGCGCAGGGATTCGTTTACTGCGTATCCTCAATGGGCGTTACCGGCGTGCGGCAGGAGATCAGCACTGACGTTGCCGAAATGGTCAAACTGGTTAAAGCGGTCAAAGATATCCCTTGCGCCATCGGTTTTGGCATCTCCACCCCTGAACAGGCGGCGAAGATGATCCGGTTTGCCGACGGCGTGATTGTGGGAAGCGCGATTGTTAAAATAGTGGAGCAATATGGCGTGGACTGTGTGCCCTATGTGGCGGAATATGTGCGGGTAATGAAGAAAGCGGTGTGTCAGTAACTGCATGACGAAGGAGAGAGAGATTTGATTAAAAACATTTTGCAGAAATTAACGATTAAAGAAGATTTAACGGCTGATGAAGCTTATAATTTAATTATTGCTATTAAAAATGACGAGCTTAGTGATGTGCAGATCGCAGGTTTTCAGGTAGCCTTGTTAATGAAGGGGCCAACAATTACAGAGATAACTGCCATAGCCCAAGCCATGCGTGATAACTGCATCGGCATTTCACCGAGGGTAAGTGACGAACTCATGGATACTTGCGGTACCGGTGGAGGCTTGAGCACCTTTAATATTTCAACTGCCGTAGCCTTAGTTGCTGCTGCGGCGGGTATTCCTGTGGCAAAACACGGAAGCCGCTCTATATCCAGCCTTTCCGGCAGCGCTGACGTTTTGGAAGCCCTCGGTGTAGAAATAAATCTTTCTCCTAGGGGTATAGAAAAGCTTATCGAAGAAGTTGGCATTGCTTTTATTTATGCTCCTCTGTTCCACCCGGTAATGCATAAAGTACTGCCACCGGAACAAGCGCTGGGTATAAAGACCATCTTTTACACCATTATTGGTCCCCTGATCAATCCTGCCAAAGCTACGCGGCATATTTTAGGCGTCTACAAGCCTGAGTTGTTGGATACAGTTTCCCAGATTGCTTTGTCGTTAGGTTATACTCGTGGGATGTTTGTACATGGCCTGGACGGTCTCGATGAAATTTCCCTTTTAGGTACAACAAGGATTAATGAAATAAAAAACGGTTCAATTAGAACCTATGAAATTTCCCCGGAGGATTTTGGTTTGACTCGCTGCACGCTTGAAGATATCGCCACGGGAACCCCGGAAGTGAATGCCGGCGTAATCCGCGATGTTTTCTCCGTGAACAATAAGGGCCCTCGTCGCGATGCGGTAATTATAAATGCTGCTGGAGCTTTGTATATAGGGGGTAAAGCAAATTCCTTCGCAGAAGGAATACAGTTGGCCGGTGAGATTATTGACAGCGGTGCAGCCCAGGCCAAATTGAAGCAGCTTATAACTGCTTCTCAGGATTTCAGGTTGGTGAATTAAAATGAAGAAATTTTCCACGGCATTGTGGAATCAATACCATTCCGGTAAGATACCGGTTATCCCTGATATCAAATCCAGGTCGCCTCAAGAAGGAGACCTGCTCCAGGGGCGGGACCCGGTTAAGTTCGCGCAAGCTTTGGAAGCAGCGGGTGCACCTGCGCTTTCTGTGGTAACCGAACCGAGATATTTCGAAGGCTCACCGGAATTGCTGCAGCGGATTGCGCTGGCTACTTCTCTGCCGGTTCTTCGTAAGGACTTTATTAATAGCCGCGTACAATTGCAGGAGAGTGTGGATCTGGGTGCCAGCGCAGTCCTGCTGATTGCTTCCATGTTAGAAAAGAAACGGCTATTTCAGTTGATTGAAGATGCCTTGATGCTGGGTTTGGAGCCCCTGGTGGAAACCCATAACGAATCAGAGATAATTTCCACTAACGAGTTAAAGTTAAATATCATAGGAATTAACAATCGTAATATTGTGGAATTGGAAATGGATGACGGAAGTGTGAATAATACTGAAAAGCTGGCCAGCTTAGTACGTCCGGAGGTTTTAGTGGTTAGTGAAAGTTCAATATCTTCCTCCGCAGATGTGCAGCGAGCCCTAGCAGCAGGTGCCCACGCAGTTTTGGTGGGAACCGCCATCCTGCAAGCCAAAGATCCTGTAGAAATGTACCGTTCTCTTAGTAAAACCGGGATGAAAAGCGTATGACACGAGTTAAGATGTGCGGCATAATGAATGAAGAAGATATATCTCTGTGTGTGAAGGCCGGGGTGCATACTTTAGGGTTTGTGGTAGATTTCCCCGTACCGGTACCATGGAACCTGACAAAGGCCGAAGCCAGGAAGCTAATTAATAAGGTGCCACCTTTTGTAAGTTCCAGTGTGGTAACGGGGGGGCCGGTAGAGAAAATCTTGGCCATAGCGAAAGCCACCCGTGCTAATATCGTTCAACTACATTATCAAGAAACGTTGCAGGAAGTAAAAGAGTTAGCTCATCGGCTTAGCCTGCTGGGAATAAAAACGATCAAGGCTTTGCGTATTGACGGTGATGGGAAGTGTGCTTTTGAATTTACCGATCCTGCTATGGCAGCACGGGCCCTGGCAAAGACTAAAATTTCTGCTTTACTGGTAGATTCCTATACCGCCTCCCGACCGGGAGGGACAGGAGTTACTGTTAACTTGTCAGCATTTAAAACCATTCGGCAAGAAATTGCTTTACCGGTGATACTGGCCGGGGGGTTAAATCCGGCAAATGTCCTTCAACTTATTCACGAAACGAACCCCTATGCAGTTGATGTCTTAACCGGTGTAGAAGAGAGACCTGGCCGGAAAGATCCGGAAAAGGTTTATCGGTTTATGCAAGGCATTAGTGCTTAGAATTTAACCTGGGTAGATTCACTGCCATATCTCTTTGTCTTGACTTCAACGACCAAATCTCATTTAGAATAGGTGAAAGTAACATTAGGACATAGTAGATGGTAAAACTCTTCTTTTGCTGACAAAAAAGCTCCGTGTGTTAATCGGAAAGCCTGATTTTGATGCCCATAAGAATAATGCCGCTGCAAACCAGCCTTCGGACTTAATAAACTTGAAAGGAATCCAATGGCAATTATCTGACCAAAAAGCTCATATAACGATCAGCCCACTCAGCGATTACTTCTAATACAGGTATAAAACTTTTTCCGATATCTGTTAATGAGTATTCAACTTTTGGCGGTACTTCTTTATATACCTCCCGATGCACAAGCCCATCACGTTCGAGTTCACGTAGCTGTTGTGTAAGTATCCCCTGTGATATTTCGGGTAAGAGTTTTTGTAGTTCATTAAACCTTCTTGTTTTTTGACTTAACTGCCATAAGATAACTATCTTCCATTTTCCCGAAATTACATTCTGCACAACAGCAACGGGACAAGTGTACTCTTGAATTTTTTTTAACCACTGGAGAAATACCTCCATTAACAATAGTACTTTTTTTATGAGTATCTATCTAAAATATGCGTACTTGTAAATATGAATCCCTTACTCTAAGATTATATTGGGAATTGTCTAAATAATCAAACAAAAAAGGAGAGGATATTTACTGGGGAAAAAGTAATTAGTGAATCCATGAAGAATATATTAATCAAGAATTAGGAGGAAAACAAATGATTGTAGTGACTGGGGCTAACGGAAATCTGGGCAGACAGGCAGTTAACTTTCTCAGAGAACGTATACCGGCTTCACAAATAGCCGTGAGTGTAAGAGAGCCGGAAAAAGCGGCAGACCTGGCGGCTGCTGGAATTGATGTTCGAAAGGCAGACTTTACAGACCGTGCGTCTGTGGTGCGTGCCTTTGCCGGGGCCGAAAAGGTTCTTATTGTTTCAACGACTGGTTTGGGCGATCCGCTATCGGAGCACAAAAATGCGGTGGCGGCGGCGGTCGAGGCAGGCGTAAAGCACATCGTCTATACCAGTGGTACCAAAGAGACAATGAGTCCGATTGGGAAAGTGCATGACAAGACTGAGGAAGCAATATTTGCAACGGGTCTCACCTATACGATCTTGCGAGACAATCTTTACGCAGACGTGTTGGTGAGAGATGTTCTTGGCGCTATAAAATCCGGTGAAATGAGCATGCCGGTCGACGAAGGGAAGGTGACTGCGGTCACCCGGACCGATTGCGCAGCTGCCGCAGCCGCTGTTCTGGCAACCGATGGACATCAAGACAAGATCTACGAAATATGTGGCCCTGAGTCACTTGACTGGAACGATCTTGCGGAGATTGCATCAGAGATTGCCGGAAAACCAATCTCTTTCCTAAAAGCTTCACCGGATACTTTTCGGCAGGCAATGGTCGCTGCAGGCTTGCCGGATTTTAGAGTCGATTTTATGCTGGAAATCTACAAGGCCTATTCCAGCGGCGTCTACGATATTTCGAGCGACGCGGTAGCCGTTCTCACAGGGAGGCCAGCCACTCCGACAAGAGCCTTTATCCTGCAGGCAGCGCAAGAGGCACTAAGTCATTAAGGAGTTCGATAGGTGTTTAGAATGCGTCGTTAAACGTTTCACCCGCCATTTTTGACATGTGACGGACTTGATCTTGTCTTATTTTCCCAACGAAATATAATGGATATAGTAGCCTACTGGCCTCGTATCCGAAATGGCAGTGCCGGTGTGCGCCAATTGCTGCACATTGGGAGCGTGCCATTGTCGAAGTATCGTCGCATTTCAATCACTCGCACTGTACCTTTTGTCTCGGAGTGGCCGGGCTCCTCTTGTACACGTGGGGGTGATTCCGCAATGTTGACTGAGACACGTCGACAGCGTGGCGGGGGCTGTGTGCTTTCGCTGGAGATTCTCGGACCGCCGCGAGTGCTGCGCAGCGGTCAGCCGCTCCGGGTGGGACGTCGTAAGTCACGTGCCCTCCTTTACTACATAGCAGCGCATAGCAGCGCACTGAGCCGTGAGCATGCGCTTGCTTTTCTCTGGCCAGATCAAGACCGCCTGGCTGCGCAGCGTGCGCTGGGTGCCACATTGCACGAGCTGCGTAAAACGATGGGTGATGCGTTGCGCGCGGACAACGACACGCTAGCCGTAGCCGCGGAGGTTGCCATCGATGCGCATCTGTTTGAGGAACGTCTTTCCCCTCCTGTAGCCGATCTCGAGTTGCTCACCGCAACGCTGAACCTGTATCGTGGCGATTTCCTCGAGGGTTTCAGCCTGCCCGACCTACCGGAGTTCGACAATTGGGCGGTTGCCGAACGCGAGCGGTATCGCCGGCTCACTATACGAGGACTGACAGCCGTGGCAGAGCAGCATGAAAAGCGCAAAAATTATCTCGATGCGTTGGAAGCCCTAAATCGGGCGTTGGAATTCGATCCCTTGCAAGAAGACTTGTATTGTGCCTGCATGCGCCTGCACTGTCTTGCTGGAGATCGGGCAGGCGCGATTCGACGCTTCGAGAAGCTGCGCGGACTCCTTGACCAGGAGATGGGTGTACCGCCGATGCCGCAAACTCAGGCGCTGTACGAAGCTATTATCACGGACAAGATGTTGGGCACCGGCGACCAATACCGAGCAAGTGCTTGCGTATTGCGGGACAAGCGTCCGGCCCGCAGTGGGCCGTTACAGGTGTCGACACCGCTGCCCTTCGTCGGGCGTGAGGCCGAATTGAGTGCCTTACGCGGTTTAGCTTTGGGTGCGGAACCCGGATTTGCACTGATCGAAGGAGAGCCCGGTATTGGCAAGACACGTCTGGTCGAAGAGTTCCTGCGCGAGTCAGGTGCACTAACCATTAGAGGCACCGCTCACGAGCTAGAACAGATCCTTCCCTACCAGCCCATTGTCGAAATGCTCCGTGGGATTTTATTTCGTCCGGATTGGACTACTCTCGATAGCATACTACGCACCAAGCTTGCCCCTGTGTGGCGCGCGGAGATTGACCGTTTGCTCCCGGAAATGGCGGGCTCATCGGCTCCGGACCAGCGCAACAGTATTGCTATGGATGAGCGCCGCCTTTGGGAAGCGGTTAAACAGTTCCTATTCGTCCTTGCCGATCAGCAACCAGTGATCGTCTTTCTCGACGATATCCACTGGGCCGACGCCTCCACGCTTGGCCTGCTGGGTTATCTGCTTCGCCAGAAGGCCGAGGAGCCAATCATGTTCGTCGCGACAACACGCCACTTTACGCCTCGTTCCTCCTTGGGTGCGCTGTTGCACGCGCTCGACCGTGGAGGTCTCCTGCTGCGCTTCCCCCTGTCGCGCCTTGAGCACGACGACGTCACCGCCGTGGCCCACCAGCTCAGTACAACTAACGCCCATATGCTGGCCGAGTGGTTGGCGCGTACATCCGAGGGTAACCCGTACATCCTCGCGGAGCTTGTCCGCCACGCACGGGAAATCGGCCTCTTACTCGCAGACGGAGAAATGAACATGAATGTCCTTTCGGCCGCGCCGGTTGTGCCCCAGACGGTACGCAGCTTCATTCGGGCGCGTCTGGAGCACCTTTCCGAGGCGGCGCGTTGTGTCCTGGATACGGCGGCGGTGGTCGGGCAGGAGTTCGAGTTCAAGGTCGTGGCCCGAGCTGTCGCCCTTTCGGAAAGCGCGGCAGTAGACGGGCTTGACGAACTGGTTGCTGCAGGCTTGGTTCGTCTAGCGGACGGAAACAGGTACACCTTTGACCACAGCTTGACGATGGAGGTGGCTGGTCGAGAGATTGGCAAAGCTCGGCGACAATCGCTTCACCGTCGAATCGCTGAAGCACTTGAAAGCATCTACCACGATCGCCTTGAAGGTATCGCCGGTCTCCTCGCATGGCACTTTGGAGAGGGAGATGCACCGGACCGGGCCAAACGCTACGCATTGCGCGCTGGAAATCGGGCTACGCGCCTTGGTGCGTATACGGAGGCCATCGCTTTCTACGAACAGGCGCTTGCGGGTTCTGATGAGAAGGAGCAGATTGTCGTTCTGTCTGCCTTGGGCGAAACCTATTTCTTAGCGGGGCAGAGCGCCCGGACTGCCGAGGTCTATCGCCGCGCTGCGGCGATCGCTAGGTCGCGTGGCGATGCAGCCTTGGCAGAGAGGTATCTGGGGGCGGCACTAATGGTAGAGAAGGTGGATCTCAAGGAGTTCTTCTGGGGGGCAACGCCGCTGCTTGAGGGGGCCGATCTCGCCGAAGCGGCGAACCATTTTAGGACCGCGGATGCACTCTACGGTGAGGAATCAGACGTCGAACCGAAGATCCTTGCCCAGATCAAAATCGGTCTGGGCCTCATCGCTGCGCAGCAGGGCGATCTTCCCCAGGCTATTGCCTGCTACCAGGCAGCGTTGGCCGTTGCTATGGGATCACGGGATCAGGATACTGCGCTGGATCAGATCGTTGTGGCCAGGATTAACTTGAGCCACTACTTGTATTTGATACACGACACTGAGGCATTAGAGCACGCACTCTCTGGGTTGCATCTGGCCCACGAGAAGGGCTTACTTGAGTTCCACTGCCATCTCCTATCCATTCTCGGAGAGATTGAGCTCGCCAGGGGCGACCTGGAGGCTGCCGAAAGATATTTTACCGAAGGATTGGACATGGCCGAACGGCAGGTATTCCCCTACCATGCGGCTCGACTAAAGGCCAATCTCGGGCGCCTGGCCAGGGAACGGGGCTATGCAGCGGAGGCCGTCCAACAGTTATCCAGCGCACTCGCCAGCGCCGATGCGCTGGGTACCCGACATTTGGTCGCCCAGATCCGGCAGTGGCTTATCCTCGTTTTGCCTCCAACTGAGACCCACATAATGCAATACTGAAACTAGTGCCATGGCTCACCGAAAGCCATCGATTGCTCAAAGAGATCATCCGGCTCGAAGCGGAGTAAACTGACACAGACCCGTTATGATAGATGCTTAATTCTATTGTGGCGGGTCTGTGTGTTTCCCTGTTAGATTCGCGCACGGAAATGACCTGCTGAACTCTTGCCGAAATAATGCTGAACTATTGCGAATATTGTTTTGCTAACATGTACATAGTGTGGGATTTTTCAATCAGAGAAAGGAAGGTGCAACTGTGGAAGACTATGGAATTCAACTGACAAAAGAAGAGGAGGACAAGGTCAACCGATTATGTGAGAGCATCCGTAATCGGGTAGCGAAGGAGCGCATGACTCCTCGTCAGCGTATTGAAGCTGTTAAGAGAGGGGAGCAGCCTGACCGTATCCCCATCGAGGTGAACGCTGTCGGCCTCCACTCTGCTGTGACCTACGGCGTGATGCCGCCCGACTTGTACTCCGATCCAAAGGTATCGCTCTTAGCTTATCTAACCCACATAGAACGGTTCGGGTACGACACGCTCTCACCTTTTCGCTTTAGCATTGGCGAGAAGGAGTTTGGCGGGATCTTGGACAGCGCTGCTGGCTCGATACCGACGCTGGTGGATAGTCCTGTAAAGACAGCGGCCGATCTTGACAAGATCAAGTTCCCTAACGTACGCAAGGATGGTCAATTGCCCTGGGAGTTATGGATGATTAGCGCATTAAAAGACAAACTCGGCGACATTATGCCAATCTATGGGTTCACAGCCATACCGGGGGGAATCACCCCCGTCATCCTGCCAATGCAAAAATTGTTCTTAGCGTTGCGCAACAATCCTGAGCTGGCCCACTGTCTCGCAGCCCTCACGACGAAACATCTTATCGATTTCGTAAATGCCATGTTCGATGCAGGGGCTGATATGGTGCGCCTAGTGGGAGTTGATGACCAGGTATCCTATAAGCAGCATAGAGAATTCGAATACCCTTATGTAGCCGCACTTGTTAAATCTGTGAAAGGACCTGTTGCCATTAGGGGTGCTGAGGACTGGACGCACACATTAGATTCACATGCCGAGGCTGGGGTAGAGGGCTTCTACGCTTTCAGTGGTCAACCACTGGACAAAGCCAAAGAATGGTCGATGAGGCACAAGACAATGTTGCGCTACGGTATAAATGCTCAATTACTAGTGCATGGTCCCGCGGAGAAGATTCGCGAAGAAGTCAAGCGGATCGTTAAGATAGGGGCACCAGGAGGTCACTTCTGCCTGGCTACGGATGCCTTGGACTACAGTACCCCGGCGGAGCACTTGGATGTCTTCATGGAAGCAGCTAAAGAGTACGGTCAACTTCCTTTGAAATTCTGATTCGTAGGACTAGCTTGCAAAGAAAAGGTGGTTAAGGAGGAAGATCATGGAAAAGAATAACTTGCTTGCGGCAATTAGGAAAGCCATTGTCGATGGTGATTCCGGACAAACGGAGAAGGCCTGCGCTGAAGCAAAAGAAGCAGGTGTGGATGTAGTGGACATTCTCAATGAAGGCATGACAAAGGCTATGCAAACAGTCGGAAACCTTTGGGAAAATAAGGAATATTTTCTTCCCGATGTTTTAGCATCTGCCGAAGCCATGAAAGCGGGCAGCGCTTTTCTTAAACCAGAAGGTAGTAGCGAGGTCCAGGAGCCTTTGGGTACAGTGGTTATTGGCACTGTCAAAGGAGACGTGCACAGCATTGGTAAGAACATCGTAGCATTGTTCATGGAAGTTTCCGGATTCAAAGTATTCAACCTTGGAGAAAACGTTCCAGCCGAAGAGTTTGTTAGAATCGCGGTGGAAAACTCCGCTGATGTCGTCGGTTCATCGGCCTTCGTGACCTCTGTTGCAAGTGAGATGATTGCAATTGAAGAAGGTTTGAAAGCTGCTGGTGTGCGGGACCAAATCTTCACGATGATCGGGGGGTGTGTTCTAGACGCACAATGGGCTGTCAAGATTGGAGCTGACGCTTTCGGTAAAGATGCCATGCAAGCTGTTCAGATGGCTCAAACATTTGTCGCCAAGAAGAAAGCTGCGGCGCTAGCGACTATAGTGTGACCCATTTACCAGCGGCACTGAGCACACCAGCCTCGGGGTGCGTTTTTTTTAGACTCATAAAATTAGATAATTCAGAAATAATCGAGGCAGAATCTGAGGTGAAAAATGCTGATCATTGGAGAGTCTCTTAACGGCACCATTCCAACAGTTAGGGAAGCGATAGTTGCCCACGACGAAAACGCTATCGCGGCGCTGGCTCGAACCCAGGTAGAATGTGGTGCCCAAATGCTCGACGTCAACGCGGGGGGCTTGGCCGGACTAGATGAGGATGCGAATCTGGCTTGGATGGTTGATATCGTACAGAGTGTTGTTGATGTGCCACTCGTTCTGGATAGCTCTAACCCTGCGGCGTTGCGCGCCGGTATCAAGGTGTATCGTGGAGCGCGCCCTATTCTAAGCTCAATAAACGCAGAACAGGAACGACTTAATACTGTGATTCCACTTGCAGTTGAATATAACTGTGGTCTGGTTGCGCTTTGTATGAGTGAACGGGGCGTCCCGATGGACGCTGAGGGGAGGCTGGTTGTCGCCGATATGCTCATTGAGCGCGCGACTGCGGCTGGCATTAAGCCCGAAGACATTTATCTCGATCCCTTGGTAATGACGGTTGCTGCGGATCACACCGCTGGCTCCGTTTTCTTGCAGACGCTGAGACTGATCCGAGAGCGTTATCCTGAAGTTGGAACGTTTTGCGCTCCAAGCAATGTTAGCTTTGAGATGCCGCAGCGACGCCTTCTTAACCGGACGTTCGTGGCAATGATAACGGCATTAGGTCTCAAAGGGTTCATGGTAAACGTACGAGATCGGGAGGTGATGGCGACACTTGTTGCGGCGGCCACGCTCGCTGGCAGCGACGATTATTGTCGGAACTACTTGAAGGCAAATCGTGCAGGTAAGTTGACACCGACAACCGTGACACAACAGTGAACGGACATGTTCATATTCATTTGTAGCGGCTTTGACAGTAGTCAGGCGAATCAAGATAACCTCAGGCATATGGAAACATAGGCCTAGGAAAAGAGGAGGAAATGGAAATGGCTGACGAATTCAAGTACCTGTTTACGCCCCTTAAAGTGGGGCCGGTGACCCTGAAAAACCGACTTATGACAACCGCACATGGCACTGGTTATGTTGATCCATACCCAAGCGTAGGCTACCCGGTAGAGGAGTGGAGTACAGGATCTCCCGGACTCTTTAATGAACGATATGCCTACTACCTCGCTGAACGGGCCAAGGGCGGTGCTGGCTTGGTGTTCTTCGGTGACGATAAGGTTCACCCAACCGCGGCCTTTCAAGTGCACGGCGTGATGAGCTGTGGCTGGCCCAAAGAGGCTGTTCCATTGATGAAACTGAGTACAGAAATGGTGCATGCTAATGGAGCTAAGATATTCTGCCAGCTAGCACACGGAGGGGCGCACGCCAGCGGCGTTGTGAGTAGACGCCCTGTTTGGGCTGCCTCAGGACCCCCGGTCTGGGCACAATGGTAAGCAGAGAGGGTCCACATCCGATGGAGATCGAAGAAATCCAAGAGGTCATCGAGTACTTCGGTCTGTCCGCCGCAAACTGTCGGGAGGCCGGGTTCGACGGAATCGAGTTGCACGGCGGAACGAGTTACCTCTTCCACCAGTTTCTTTCCCCCTTGTGGAACAAGCGCACGGACGAGTACGGAGGCTCTCTAGAGAACCGTATGCGCTTCGCTATGCAGGTCATCGATAAAGTACGGAGTATAATTGGGGACGGTATGGCTTTGGGCTACCGTCTCACAGTTGATGACTTCTCACCAGGTGGTCTAGGCATCGAGGACGTTAAGGAAATCGCCCAGCTGATTGAGGCAACGGGAAAGGTAGATTACTTTAATGTTGCCACAGGCTTTCACGGGGGCTCAATAGGGTTGACGATGTACGAGCCACACTGTACCATTATCCCCTATTGTGCACAGTTGAAAGAAGCTGTAGACCTACCAGTGGTCGCCAATATGCGTATCGTACACCCCCTAGAGGGGGAGAAGATTCTTGCCGACGGACATGGCGACCTCATCGCCATGACTCGTGCTCAAATCGCCGATCCGGAGCTGGGTAACAAAGCGAGAGACGGGCGGCTGGACGAGATTCGGTCGTGCACGGGTTGTTTGCAGAGCTGTATTGGTAACGTAACGAAGTCATTGCCTTGTGACTGTACCCAGAATCCCACTATGGGAAGAGAGAAAGCATGGGGCATCGGGACTATGGATCAGGCAGTCACTAAGAAACGGGTCATGGTCGTGGGCGGTGGTCCTGCGGGATTGGAAGCCGCTTGGGTAGCAGCAGCGCGAGGTCACGAAGTCACCCTGTATGAGAAGGAGCAGGAGTTGGGTGGTCAGATCAACCTTGCGTCTAAGCTGCCGGGCCGAGCTGAGTCGGATGAATGGGTTCGGTACCGTAAGGTAATGGCAGCCAAACATGGAGTGAAGATTGTACTCGGTAAGGAGATGACCGCCGAGGACGTGCTTAAGGAAAACCCTGATGCCGTAGTTCTGGCGAATGGTTCGACTCCATACCGTAACGGATTCCAAGGGGTAACCGGATATCCTATTCCTGGCTGGGACAGCGGATACACCATGGTAGTGGACGATGTTATTGAGGGTAAGGAAGTGACCACAGACAAGGTCGTGATTCTCGATGAGGAGGCAAACGTCAAGGCGCCAGGTGTGGCGGAGATCCTCGCAGCCCAGGGTAAAGAAGTTATGATCGTTGATCGACATAACTTTATTGCGAGTGACGTGGAGGGGACGACCAATGGTCATGTCTTAAAGCGCCTTGCAAAGGCCGGTGTCAAGTTGTCCCCGCAAACCTTTGTTGTTAGCATCGACAAGGACAGCGTTACCTTGATTGACCTGCTCACCGGCTCTAAACGAGTGGTGGAAGGGGTCACTGTCATCTTCAACACAGGGAGAAAGCCTAACGAGGATTTGTACTTTGCCCTAAAAGGGAAGGTCAAAGAGTTGCACCGCATCGGCGATTGCTTAGCGGCACGGCTAGTAGGTTCTGCAATCTATGATGGTCACAAGGTGGGTCGCCAACTCTAAGCTCTGCTAAAAGAGGGCCTTGTAGAGCGGGGGTCGCTGATTTGCAGCCGGCCCCCACTTGTTGCAAGGTGACCATGGAATTATTTTCAAATATCGGTGTTATCGCTCGCAGAGAACACCTATTTGGGCGGTGGGGTGCGGATGGTGCATCCCGTGATCCCGTTATGACAGTAATATTTGATATGTTAGTCAAAGGATAGGAGGATGACAATGGCAGCAGACGTTTGGGTGCTAGTGGAACGACAGGGTGACGAGCTGCACGAGGTTACACTGGAGTTGCTCGGCGATGCGCGCAAGCTGGCAATGAAGCGGGGTGTGTCTCTCTGCGCAGTTTTGATGGGCGATGGAGTGGCTGCTTTATCAGAGACTCTGGCCCACTTTGGAGCGCAGAAGGTCTTTCTATTGGAACATGCCCTGCTCGCGCAGTACACTACCGACGCCTATGTATCTGCACTAGCCGGCTTAATTAAAGAACACAATCCTGAGGTCGTAATGATTGGGGGTACGCCCAATGGCAATGATCTAGCGCCCCGTTTGGCTGCTCGCCTCAACGTTGGTCTATGAGCAATTGCGTCATATTGAAGAACGACGAACAAGGTGGATTGTTGATGATCCGTCCTAGCTACGGCGACAGGGTCTACACCACTTTGACGTGTTTGACTTCACCAAAAATCGTGACCATTATACCCGGAGCAATTGGTGTCGACAAACCGAAAAAAAATCGTAAAGCGGAGGTTATCCCCGTGGAGGTAAACATCTCTTCCGAGGAGATCCGTACGAAGGTCGTAGGGCTTATTAAGGCCGACCCTTTAACTGTAGACTTAAAAGAGGCGGATATTGTCGTCGTTGGCGGTCGAGGCGTGGGCGGTCCTCAACAGTGGTCCATCATCGAGGAACTGGCCAGTGTGGTGGGTGGGTCTGTTGGGGCGACGCGCTTAGCCTTGGATCAAGGTTGCGCTCCAGAAGAACGACTTGTCGGGGTGACGGGCAGAACAACGAACCCACAGCTATATATAGGGGCTGGCGTTTCTGGCGCCAGTCAACACGTATCGGGTATGAGCAACGCAAAGCTAATCATTGCCATCAACAAAGACAAAGGAGCGCCCATCTTGAAGCTAGCCGACTTGGGCATCGTTGGTGACCTCCATCAGGTGATCCCCGCGCTGATCAAGGGAATTCGTGAGCGGAAAGCAAGTGCGGAAGGAGGTGGCAAGGAATGAAGAAACACGATGTGATCATTGTCGGAGCAGGACCAGCTGGCATCGCCGCCGCCTTTGTCTTAGCGAAGGCAGGAATGGATGTAGTTCTGTTCGAGCGGGGCGAATTCCCCGGTGAGAAGAACATGTTTGGAGGCGTTGTCTACGGGCACGTATTTAATGAATTAATTCCTAACTATTGGGAGGAGGCACCGCTGGAGCGTCCAATTTCTAAGATGGTAATCAGTATACTCGGTGAGGATAACGCCTTGAATATTGAGTTAGATAGTAACCGTCTTAGTATGCCACCTAATAACGGCTATTCTGTGCGGCGTAATTTATTCGATCGCTGGTTCGCGCAAAAAGCGGTGGAGGCAGGTGCGTTACTTGTTAACCGGACAGTCATCGACGACCTAATCATGGAAAATAGTCGCGTAGTGGGGGTGCGTGCCCGACGGGATCAAGGAGAGATGTATGCCAACGTGGTCATTGCCGCTGATGGGGTTAACTCTTTGCTGGCAGAGAAAGCCGGGTTGCGCAAGCCATTTAAGCCGGAATACGTTATAAGAACGGGAACATCCTTGAAGGAGAACCGGACTATCTGGCAGAGCAAATCTTACGCCTCCTGTGCGAGCAAGGTTTTGTCTCTTGATGGCAATGCTTGAATTGGCCTTTTAAGGAGTTGATGCTTTGAGCCTTCATCATATTCTCTTTCTTCCCTCAGAAAGGAACGGTCTAGTCGAGGATGGTGTACTATTACGGACAGCAGCTCGCTCTCTCGGCGAGGGCATTGAAACGATCTGTGGCGAGCGAGCGACCTGCGGCAAGTGCAAGGTGCGGATATTGGAGGGCGTCTTCAAGGAGCACAGTATTATATCGAGCATGTCCCATCTATCGCCACTTGGGGACAACGAAAAGCGTACTGCTGAACGGCATGGGCTACGGCCCGATGAGCGGTTATCATGCCAGGCTCTTGTGCACGGAGACGTGGCCGTGTTCGTGCCAGACGAGAGCCGCGTCGAGTCGCAGATAGTGCGCAAGGCGGTCGGGCAGCAAGCGATTACTGTCATCCCTACGATCCGTAAATACTATGTCGAGCTATCTGCACCCACCTTCGATGACCCTGCTAGCGACTGGGAGCGCCTGATTGTCGAGCTGGAAAGCCGCTTTGGGTTGCGCAACCTTTCTATCGATCATGCTGCACTGCGGACTCTCTCCAGTGCGCTGCGCAGGGGAAGATGGCAGGTTACCATCAGCGTTTGGGATCAGAAGGAGATCATTCGTGTTGAGCCTGGTTATGTCGAGCGGGCCTATGGCCTCGCGGTAGATGTCGGCTCCACGACGGTTGCCGGTCACCTCTGTGATTTGGCAAGTGGTGAGATAGTGGCGACCGAGGCGATGATGAATCCACAGGTGGAGTTTGGAGAGGACATTATTGCCCGAATTTCTTATGCCCAGCAGCCAGGCGGCTTAGATGCGCTGAACCGGGCGATCATGAATGGACTGGACGAGATTGCCCGCAATGTCACTTTGCAGGTCGGGCTGTTGCCAGAAGACATCCAAGAGGCAGTCTTAGTAGGGAACACCGTGATGCATCATATTCTGCTGGGTCTCGACATTGCTCAGTTGGGCATGGCGCCTTACACTCCAGCCATCCGTCACTCGGTAAATGTTAAAGCCCGCGACTTGGGGCTGGCTATCTTGCCCTCGGCCAACGTTCATCTCCTGCCAATCGAGGCTGGCTACGTCGGGGCCGACAACGTCGCGGTGCTGATCGCCGAGGAACCATATAATCACGATGACGTCCGGCTAATCATCGATATCGGAACAAACGGAGAACTGATCTTGGGGAACCGCAAGCATCTGCTCTCAACCTCATGCGCTACAGGACCGGCGTTCGAGGGCGCGAGCATCAAGTTCGGCATGCGCGCCACCCGCAGGGCGATTGACAAAGTGCGTATCGACCCCCAAACGCTGGAGGTGCGCTTCAGCGTGATTGGCTGTCCAAAGTGGAATACGCAGCAACGCGCGGAAGAAGTGCAAGCGCGCGGTATCTGTGGCTCAGGAATCATCGACGCACTGGCTGAGATGCTCACCGCTGGGATCATCGATAAGAGGGGACACTTCGACAAGTCGTTAGCCTCATCACGTCTGCGCACAGGCACCGATGGGAAACCAGAATTCGTGATAGCCTTGCGGGAAGAGACGTCTATCGACCAGGACATCACAGTTACCACCGAGGATGTTGTTGCAATCCAGCTCGCTAAGGCCTCGATGTATGCCGGCGCGCAAATGCTCCTGAGGAGGTACGGAGTTGAGAAGCCGGATAAAGTTATCCTAGCTGGCGGTTTTGGAGCAGTGATTGACCGCCAAAGAGCTCTGACTATCGGACTGTTTCCTGATTGCGATCTAAATAGGGTCTATGCAGTGGGGAACGCAGCCGGCGATGGCGCGCGCATGGCGCTGTTGAACAAGGAAAAACGCGCCGAGGCAGAACGCGTCGCAAGTCAGGTAGAGTACGTTGAGCTGACTATCGAGCCGAGCTTCACGGAGGCCTTTGTCGCTGCCACTCGCTTTAACGGCGCGAAGAAAAAGTAACTGTACGTCATTCTACGGATGAAGTGCCGTCGGATAGTAAATTACTGGGAGGTTTAAAATGAATAACAAAGGTGTTCATTATGCATGGGTCATTTTATTTTCCGCATGTATTATTATGGGTGTTTCAATTGGTATAGCCGGTCAGAGCGCAGGTATATTTTTCACTCCTGTGGCTAAAGAATTGGGAGTCGGCAGAGGGCCGTTGGCAACATACATGATGATTCAAGCAATTGTTACGATGTTAACTTTACCTTTTGCCGGCAGAATGCTCCCCAAATTAAATTTTAGATTGGTTCAAAGTTTAGTTTTGATAGCTTTGTTATCATCGTTTATGGCTATGTCTCAATATCATTCCTTGCTTGGCTGGTATATTAGCGGTGCAATAAGCGGTATCGCCTTAGCATTTACGGGCTTTTTGGCTGTACCGATCATGTTAGGTAACTGGTTTAAGAAGAAGACCGGGTTTGCTATCGGGATAGCGATGGCTTTCACCGGAGTCGGTGGAGCAGCCTTTAACATGATTGGATCGATGCTAATCAAGGATTATGGCTGGAGGACCGGTTATTGGGGTCTTGGACTAATCGGGTTGGCTTTGGTATTGCCTTGTACGCTTTTGCTTGTCCGTTTTAAACCAGCAGATAAAGGAATGTTGGCTTATGGAGAAGAAGAGTCGACTGATGTTGCAAGCATATCCCAACAGCAAACAGCAGCTTCTTTATCAGGAGTTTCGGCCTCAAGAGCGCTAAAGTCACCGTCATTTTGGCTTATTTTTATCACGGCAGGTTTACTTTCCTTTAATGGGATTTTCACTCAACATATTCCTTCCTATATTATTTCACTTGGGTTGTCGGCGACTACAGGAGCAACTATGATATCGATTATTATGCTTGTTTCAATAATAGCCAAAATTGCTCTGGGTGCGCTTAATGACAAAATTGGTATTATTAAGGCTTCTACCATAGCAATTGTGGTTGTAATAGCGGGATTGGCAGTCCTCCTAGTCAGCGGACAGAATACAACTCTGCTTACTGCCGGAGCCGTACTTTTTGGGATTGGCATATCGGTATCAGCAATTGAACCACCATTACTGGTACGACAGGTTTTCGGTTCAAAAGATTATAGCACCATATTCTCCTACGTAATGATGGCTTTAAATTTAATGGTTGGTATAGGGGTAAGCGTTTTTGGTTTTATTTATGATCTCCTTGGTTCCTATGGACCAGCGATCATTGTAGTGATAGTTTCGTATGCTCTTGTACTATTAGCAATTATATTATCTATCAATTTGGGTCGTAATTTGTTAAAAGAGTGATAAAAACGTAAAGGTCACGCTTATAACTAACGTGTCAAGACTTGTTGCTAAAGATAACTTACTAGTTATTGAGGGGGTTAACATGCATAAAGGGCTTTTTACTCATACTAAAAATTCATTGTAATTGTTAATTATAAGTAATATAATACGGTTATAAGTAACTCAAACTTGTAAAGCAAAGAAGCTTACTGAGATATATTATCTATTATCTACTATCTCAAGGAAGCTTCTTTTTATTTAAATCAGAGTAAAAACTTAACCTCTGTAAAGCCAACGAAGGGGGGGTTGCCCAGGAGTGAGCTTAGAGCTGGGAAACAGCCATAGGCACAGCTCACTGTATTGGTCAAATTGATCTTTAGATTGGCATTGTAAAGAAAGGGGAAAACAGGAGAAATGAAATTGAAGCGTCGAAGTTCAGTATTTGTTGTGGTGTTGATGTCTCTTATTTTGATTATTGCCGGATGTGGCAGCAGCAAGGATACTGCAACCAAGCCGGCAGATGCACCTGCAACACCGGCTGCGGCAGAAAAAATTAAAGTAGCCTTTGTCTATGTTGGACCGGTAGGGGATGCAGGTTGGACCACAGCCCATGATAACGGGCGTAAATACTTAGTTGAAAAAATGCCGAATGTGGAAACGACCATTATGGAGAGTGTACCTGAGGGTGCCGACTCTGAGCGGGTTATTACTCAATTAGCCGAAAAAGGGAACAAGATCATTTTCACGACCAGTTTTGGTTACATGGATCCAACAATTAAGGTGGCTGAAAAATATCCGGATGTCGTGTTTATGCATAATTCAGGATTTAAAACGGCTAAAAATGTCGGTACTTATTTCGGCCGCATGTATCAGGCCCGATATATGAGCGGCATCGTAGCAGGTAAAGCCACGAAAAGCAACACGATTGGCTACGTCGCAGCCCATCCCATTCCTGAAGTCATTCGTGGTATCAACGCTTTTACTTTAGGGGTACAATCCGTGAATCCGAATGCTAAAGTCAAAGTAGTTTGGACCAATACCTGGTATGATCCGGCTGCTGAAAAAGATGCTGGGAAAACTCTCTTGGCAGCGGGTGCCGATGTAATCGCTCAGCATCAGGATACCCCCGGACCGATGCAGGCTGCTGAAGACCAGGGTAAATTCGGTATCGGCTACAACACCGATATGTCTAAGATGGCACCGAAGGCTGTCCTTACCTCTGCGATTTGGAATTGGGGTCCTTACTATGTTAAAACGGTAGAAGCGGTTCAAAAAGGCACCTGGACGAATGAACAGTACTGGGGTGACCTAAGTGAAGGGATCATCGGACTGGCACCTTATGGCCCGATGGTAAGTGAGGAAACTAAAGCACTCGTCGAACAGGCAAAACAAAAAATCTTAAGTAAACAATGGGATGTCTTCACCGGTGAGATTAAAAACCAAAAGGGTGAAGTGAAAGTTGCCAAGGGACAGAAGATGACCGATGCAGAATTGCTAAGCTTTAACTGGTTTGTTCAAGGAGTGGAGGGTACAATTCCCACGCCCTAAATGATTCTTAATTAATTGTTCTAATACAACAGGGGGCTGACTAAAATCACAGCCTCCTGTTTTAAGCATGATAGCAGTCTACATCAAATTCAGTCTTAATTAAGGGGTAAAGAAATGAAACAGCCACTCATTAAATTACAGGGAATTGAAAAGAAATTTCCAGGGGTGCTGGCGAATGATCAGGTGGACCTGGATATTTACCCCGGAGAAATCCATGCTGTCTTAGGAGAAAATGGGTCCGGGAAAAGTACCCTAATGTCTATACTTGCCGGACTATACCGGCCTGATGCCGGCAAGATACTGGTAAGTGGAGTTGAGCAAAAATTCCGTTCACCCAGGGATGCCATTGCCTGCGGTATTGGAATGGTGCACCAGCACTTTAAGCTGGTAGAGCCCTTTAGTGTGGCTGAAAATATTACTCTTGGCGAAAAAGGTTCCTTTATTCTATCAGCGGAAAAACTTAAATCAGAGATTAATGAGCTTAGCAAAAAATACGGGCTGGTTTTGAATCCAGACGCTAAAATTTGGCAGCTCTCCGTGGGTGAAAAGCAGCGAGTCGAGATCGTGCGCATGCTTTACCGCGGTTCTAAAGTCTTGATATTGGATGAACCCACTGCTGTGCTAACACCTCAGGAAGCGAGAGAACTGTTTATCAATTTACGCAACATGGCTGCTGCAGGCTGTGCCGTGGTCCTGATAACTCATAAATTAAATGAAGTTCAGGAGGTGGCAGACCGGGTTACTGTACTGCGCCAGGGAAAGCTGGCCGGAGTACTGGAAAAGAGCCAAGTCACTGCCGAGGAGATGGTCCGTTTAATGGTTGGCAGGGATGTAGTTATGAATTATGATAGAAAACCTTCTTCCGGGGGCCGGGTTGTTTTAGAACTGGATAAGGTGACAGCCCTCAATGATTTGGGGCTTCCTTCCTTACGGGAGTTCTCGCTTCAGGTACGGGAAGGGGAAATATTTGGTCTTGCAGGGGTTGCTGGAAATGGTCAGCGCGAACTGGCAGAAGTCATTGCAGGTTTACGGCCGCTTGTAAACGGTAAAATTCGCATGGATAACCAGGATCTTTCCAAGCTATCGCCCCGTCAGATTATTGACCTGGGGGTAAGTTATGTTCCTGAGGATCGCCTAGGCATGGGGTTGGTGCCCCAACTTAATGCCATGGAAAATCTGATTTTGAAAAACTATCATCAGCCCCAATACTCGGGACGTTGGCTGCTGAAACCAAAGGTAATCCAAAAGCATGCAGAGACTCTGGTTAACCAGTACCAGGTGAAGCTCGCCAATCTGCGCCAGCCGGTAAAAATGCTCTCTGGCGGGAACCTGCAAAAGCTATTATTAGCAAGGGAAATTTCCGGTTCACCCAGACTTATGGTCGTCATTTACCCGGCCCGTGGGCTTGATATCGGGGCCACTGAGGCGGTGCATAAACTGCTGCTGGAGCTAAAGACTCGCAAGACAGCGATTCTGCTCATATCCGAGGACTTAGATGAAATTTTCAAATTAGCTGACCGGGTAGGTGTGATGTTCAATGGTCAACTGAACGGGGATTTCCCCATTGAACAAACTGATTTGGAAGAAGTGGGGCTTTTAATGACGGGTTCCCGCTCAGTGAAAGAAAGGAACAATGACAATGAGCCGGCTTACATTTAATCTCGAAAAACGATTGAACCCTTCGCCGGTAATGGTTATAACCGTGCCTTTCATATCGGTGTTGTTGGCCCTGATGTTGGGGGCGGTCTTTTTATCCTTAACCGGAGAAAACCCGCTTGCGGTTTACGCCACGATGTTTGGGGAAGCCTTAGGTTCGAAATATGGAATCTCTGAGACAATCGTCAAAGCCATCCCTCTCATGCTTAGCGCTTTGGGGATTTCTGTGGCCTTCAAAATGCAACTGTGGAACATCGGTGCCGAGGGACAATTATACATGGGGGCGCTTGCCGCAACCTGGCTCCCTTTGACCTATCCTAACCTGCCAGGCTATTTGATGTTGCCGGGTATGGCTTTGTTGGGCATGGCGGCGGGCGGAATCTGGGGTCTTCTGCCTGCGATACCGAGAGCTATTTGGAAGGTCAACGAAATTATTACCACCTTAATGCTTAATTATGTCGCGATCCTATGGGTGGACTACCTAGTTTACGGTCCTTGGAAGGATCCAAAGGGCTTAAATTTTCCTTTCACTGCTCCTTTTCCTGAGGCAGCAAGGCTGCCAGGGTTGGGAGATTCCCGTGTCCATGCCGGTTTACTTATTGCGGTGCTATTATCTATTCTCCTGACCGTGATTTTCAAGTACTCGCGTTGGGGCTATGACCTTAAAGTGATTGGCTCAAGTGAAAGGGCAGCCCAGTATGCAGGCATAAATATTAAAAGAAATATTTTTCTGGTTATGTTAATTAGTGGAGCAATATCGGGACTGGCCGGGATGACCGAGGTAAGCGGCATCGTTGGACGGCTTCAACACGGCCTCAGCTCGGGCTACGGATATACCGCCATTATTATCGCATGGCTCAGTAAATTGAATCCGCTGGTCATTGTTATAGTATCTGTTCTATTCGGGGCTCTCCAGGTAGGCGGTTACGCAGTTCAAATTGAAGGTGTTCCCGCTGCCGTAGCAGCAATGCTCCAGGGTGCGATCCTATTCTTCGTACTGGGCGGGGAAGTGCTTACAAATTACCGCGTCAAACTGGCAAGAGGGAAAGGGGCGGAATTGAAAAATGAGTAATGAGTTCTTGATACCGTTATTGGCAGCCGCTGTCACCGCTGGTACGCCCATTCTCTTTGCCGCTCTGGGAGAACTGATTACTGAACGTGCGGGAATTATCAATTTGGGTGTTGAAGGAATTATGCTTGTTGGAGCGGTGGCTGGGTTTATGATGACTGTTGCTACCGGCAGCCCTTGGATGGGTTTGTTGGCATCAATGCTGGCAGGGGGTGCAGTTGCCCTGATTCATGCCGTTCTAACTATTACCTTACGGGCCAATCAGGTAGTAAGTGGATTAGCCTTAGTGATCTTTGGAACAGGGCTCAGTGGGTACTTGGGCAAAAACTACGTCGGAATTCCCGTGCCGAAGGCTTTTACTCCCGTACCGCTGGGTCCTTTAGCAGACATCCCGGTACTCGGCCCGGTTCTGTTTCAACATGATGTTTTAGTTTATATCAGCTATGGGTTGGTGATACTTCTTTTCTATTTCATGTATCATACCCGGCCAGGATTAAATCTGCGGGCACTGGGTGAAAATCCGGCGGCGACGGATGCCCTGGGTCTAAATGTCTTTGCCTTAAAATATGTTTATGTCGTTGCAGGCGGCGTCTTGAGTGGGATTGGGGGAGCCTACCTCTCTCTGGCTTATGCCCCCAGTTGGCTGGAGAACATGACGGCAGGCCGCGGCTGGATTGCTGTAGCCTTGGTTATCTTTGCCCTCTGGAACCCGTTGCGAGCCTTGCTGGGCGCTTATCTGTTCGGCGGAATTGATTCCTTGGGTTTTCGTCTTCAGGTAATGGGCGTCGCAATTTCGCCTTTTATTCTCAAAATGCTTCCCTATCTGTTTACAGTTATTGTTTTAGTGATGGTCGTAGCGCGGCACAAGGGACGGCTTGCTGCGCCCGGAGCATTAGGCCTGTCATATGACAGGGAGGAGAGATAGGAGAGTATTATTAGCATGTTGGGTAATAAGATTCGCCTTAAAAGAATGGAGAAGCAACTCACTCTCAAGGAGTTGGCAGAAAGGACCGGTGTAACTCAAGGGTTTTTAAGCCAAGTCGAGCGGGGTCTAACGGATCCGTCCATCACTACCTTAAGACGTATATCCAATGCGCTTAATGTACCCATATTTTATTTCCTTATGGATGAGGCCAAATCAAACCCAGTCGTAAGAAAAGATGAGCGTCAGATTTTGAAGTTTCCCGATTCCCATCTTACCTTTGAGCTCTTATCACCTGATTTAAACCGCAGCATTGAGATGATGATGGCACGTTTGGAGCCGGGTGCAGTGACCTGCGATGAACCACTAACTCACCCTGGAGAAGAGAACATTGTCGTGATTCAGGGTGAGATGAAAATTCAGATCGGGGAAGAAGTTTACTTTTTGGCCGAAGGAGATAGTATCTACTATTTTTCCAGTATTCCTCATAAGATTTGGAGCATTGGTACAGAGGATTTGATATTTATTTCGGCAATTACCCCGCCTGAATTTTAAGTTGAGAACCCCATCACCCTGGATGATGATCGCAGAGTCTTTCCAGTGCCCATGCTTCTCGAAAACGTTAATATACTCATCGGCGAGATTGATACCGCCGGTAAAGAACTTAATGAGGTAGTAATGATGAGTGAAGAAAAAATGTCCTCAAAAAAGATTTTAGGCATTGAACGAAACATTTTTTTCGTTGGAATTACCAGCTTTTTAACGGATACTACCACAAAAATGATCTATGCTGTTATGCCGTTATTCTTAATGACCTTAGGAGCCTCGAAAACGGAGCTTTCTTTAATTGAAGGAATTGCCGAAAGCACAGCTTCGATCCTGAAAGCATTATCAGGCTGGTGGAGTGATAAAATTCGCAAGAACAAACCTTTTATGATCGTTGGATATGCGTTCACAGCAATTCTGTCCCCCCTCTTTTCCTTAGTAACGACTCCGTTTCAGGTTCTAATTATTCGGTTTACCGAAAGGGTTGGCAAAGGAATAAGAACAGCTCCTAGGGACAGTTTAATAGCCGTTTCTTCGGGAGATTCCACAAGAGGTAAGAATTTTGGCTTTCATAAAGCGATGGATAACAGCGGAGCCATAATAGGACCACTTCTGGCCTCAGGCATCTTATTGCTTTTCCCTGGCAATTACCGCCTGGTATTTGTCCTTGCCGCCACACCGGGCTTATTGGGGCTGATTTCTATTATTCGTTTTGTTAAGGAAGCAAAATCTGAGAAGGCGGCACCCCTCGGAAAGATTACTTTTAAGGATTTCTCCAAAAAATACTATGTTTTTTTAGGAATAGTTTTTATCTTTACTTTGGGGAACTCAACAGATGCTCTCCTTTTAGTTAAAGCCAGTGATATAGGAATTCAAGCTGCCCTTATACCCATTGTTTATTTGATATTCAACTCTGTGTCGGTCATATTCGCTGTTCCTGCCGGAATATTGTCAGACAAAATTGGGAGGGAAAGACTGATTATCTTTGGTTACCTGCTTTATTCAATTATCTATTTCGGATTCGGCAGGACAAGCAGCAAAGTTGTGCTCGTTATGCTCTTTGCCTTGTACGGACTTTACAGTGCTGCAACGGACGGGGTTCAGAAGGCTTTGGTTTCAGATCTCATTGATAAGAATAAAAGGGGCACCGGCCTGGGAATATACAATAGCCTGATAGGAATAACACTTCTTCCGGCCAGTGTTATTGCAGGCTTACTTTACGATCAGGTTAATAACAGAGCACCATTTTATTATGGTTCAGTTATGGCGCTGATTGCGGCTATCCTGATGATTGCTTTCTTCCAAAGAAATAGGCTAAGGACAGTAAAGGAAGTTGAAGAGTTCTAGGAGCGACTTATGATAATTATTAAATAAAGGCAAAACAACTTAAAAAGCAAATGAATTTGAAGCCGTTACTTTTGTAGCGGTTTTTCCGTTTTATTTGACATGGCGTGTTAGAAGAAGTATAATCAGCCTAGTTACTTAGTAAACAACTAGGTTACTAGATCAGTAAACAAATTTGGAGGTTGAATTCATGAAAATACCAACAACTTTAAAGCATAAACCGGTAATTGTCTCTGAGAACTATGAAAATGTGGATGGAAGATATGCTTATAATTCTGATGCAAAAGGGCTTTCTTTAGGATTAGCTCAGTGGAATGATCGTGGTAAGGTTGATGTTTCAGCCAAGGTATGGAGATATACCGGAGAAAAATGGTCGAGACAGTCTGAGGAATTACCACTTCACCGTGTACTGGATCTTGCAATTCTAATCTGTAGAGCAAAACTTCATTTTCGTGAAGCTTATCGCTATGAAAAATTATACGATACCGAAAATCCTATTATTGACAGAGTGGGTTTACAGGGTGATGCCATGACGGTGGCCGTCTGTACTGATAATGAAAAGATCGATGAAGATCTTAAATTATTCAACCAGGCTCTCAGTAATGATGACGAGCTTATAGGTGAGCGCTTGCGTACTTTATCAAGGATTCTTAAGGAGATGGGATATTAAAAACCGCTTTACATTAACGTAACGTAAAGGTGTATAGTTATCCCGTGATGAGAACAATACGATGAGGTTACGAAGCTTACGAATAAGGTTATGGAAACCCTTCAGGCGGCGTTTCAAACCGGTGATCCTGCCGGCGAATTAGCCCAAAAAGCAGCAGATCTTCATCGCCGGTGGTTATGCTATTATTGGGATAGCTACTCGAAAGAGGCGCATGCAGGAGTGGCTCAGATGTATGTCGATGATCCGAGGTTTACCGCATATTATGATGAGAAACAACCTGGATCGGCAGCATTTCTAAGAGATGCAATCCACATTTATACGGGTTGAAGAAATAAGCGCCTAAATGGCGGCCATTTTAAGAGGAAGACTGTGTTTAAAACACAGTCTTTTTGTGCTACGATAAGGTTAATAATACATAAATTGGCTACTAACTCCACGAAGAAAAGGACATCAGTGAAGGGGGGGAGGAGATTATAGCGTTTCAATATATTCCCTACATATGGCCGCTAATCGCCTCTGCCTTAATCTCACTATCCCTTGGAATCTATGCCCTAGTAAAGCGGCGAAATGTGAAAGGTTCCACATATTTCATATTGCTTATGATTCTGGTTGCAATATGGACTTCAGGCAATGCTCTGGAGATGTCCAGTACAGATTTCTCCACTAAGCTTTTTTGGGCGAACATACAGTATATCGCCTATGGCTATTCTCCCGTAATCCTGCTTGCCTTGTGCATGGAATTCAGTGGATATGACCGGTGGATTCGGAATAAAAAATTTTTGTTATGGATTGCGGTTATACCGACGATCATCATCCTGCTTGTCTGGACTGACAGACTATATGGCTTGGTTAGATATGATATACATATGGATTACAGCGGTGCATTTCCGGTGCTCGAGAAAGAATATGGCCCTGTTTTTCTTGTCCATGCGCTGTACGCACATTTGCTGAATATATCCGCCTGGGTACTGCTTATAGTTGCGGTATTTTTTAAAAAGAGCGTTTACAGGAAACAGGCGATGGCACTGTTTATTGGCTTAAGTTTAACCTTAATACCCAATATTCTATATGTTTTGGGCCTCAGTCCGGTAAAAAGATTCGATATTACAGCGGCGCTTTTTGGGCCGGCCAATTTGATTATTGCCTTCGGAATCTATCGCTTTAAGCTATTTGACGTAGTTCCTGTAGCACGTGCCACTGTGATTGAGACCATGGACGCAGGGGTTATGGTCCTGGATTTACAAGATAGGGTATTAGATATAAATCCAGCCTTTGAAAAAATAGTCGGTTATCCTGTGGCCCGAATTATTTCAAAAACAGTTAAAGAAGTGTGCGTTAAAATCCCGGAATTGGTAAACGCCTGTGTTGACAGGAGTATTGCTCAAAGAGAGTTTTCAATAAACATAAACGGAGTGTCAAAGGTTTATGAGTTATTCATTTCTCCACTTACCGACAGCAAGGGCACCTTGATTGGCAGGCTTATTGTTAACTATGATATAACTGAAAAAAAGCAGGCGCACCAGGAGTATTTGAAACAGCAGTGGAAACTTGCAGTCACAGAGGAGAGGGAACGGCAGGCCCGGGATATGCACGATAACCTGGGGCAGGTGCTGGGCTTTATCAACCTTCAGGCGCAGGGCATCAGGCAGGAGCTCATGAACGCGGGTGTTGAAATTGCATCACCCAAACTTAACAAACTGGTGGAAGCGACTCAATCCGCTCATAATGAGATAAGGGAATATATCCGTAATGCCAGGAGTACCGCATCTATGGAAATGGATTTTATGACGGCATTGACCAAGGATATTTTGAGTTTTGAGGAACAGACCGGATTGAAGGTAAGACTGGATATTCCTCTTGGATTTGCCGGGGAAGAAGTTAAACCGAATCTACGCTTTAATATACTGAACATTCTTAAAGAAGCCTTGAACAATATCAGGAAACATGCAGAAGCCGCTAATGTAAGAATATCATTTTCACTGGCCCGGGAGCAGTTGTGTGCCACAGTAGAGGATGACGGGAAAGGTTTTGATATGGAGCTGCATGATAACACGAATAAAACCAAGTTTGGATTAAAGATAATGCGGGAGCGTGCCTCGGAAATTGGTGCACAAATTGATATAAAATCAATAATAGGAAAAGGAAGCCGGATTGATTTATTTGTCCCGATTAAGGAAAGAGAAGGGGATTAATATAAATGAAATTAATGCTGGTAGATGACCATCCTCTATTCCTGGAAGGTTTACAGTACCTTCTTGAAACCCATGGAATTGGTGTTGCCGGTGTAGCAATAAACGGCAGGGAAGCCTATGCAAAAGCCCGGATACTGGAGCCGGACATCATTTTAATGGATATTAGGATGCCTGACGTCAGCGGGCTGGATGCTTTGAAGCTGATTAAGGCTGAAATGCCGGAGATCAAGATTGTCATGCTTACTACATCAGAAGAGGATGAGGACCTTTTTGAAGCGATAAAGTGTGGTGCATCAGGATACTTGTTAAAAAACACTAATGCCCAAGAGCTTGTTGAGAGGTTGACCGATCTTGAAAAGGATGAGATTCCTCTTTCCCCCGGCCTTGCAGCCAAGCTCTTACGAGAATTCAGACGCAGTGACGCCAATAACCATAAGACTTCGCCACAGACAGTAGATGGCACCAAGAGAGAGAATCTCACCCAACGGCAATTAGAGGTACTCAGGATGATTGCCGAGGGCATAGCATATAGGGACGTGGGGAAGTCTTTGGGACTTAGCGAACGGACCGTAAAATACCATGTGGAGAGAATCCTCGAACTGCTGCATCTCGAAAACAGAGCGCAGGTGATTGCCTATGCTGCCCGGAGGGGGCTGGTAGCGGATGCAAAAACCAGTTGCTGAGGGGATAATAACAGGTCACTGTCTAAAAGTACAGTCTCTAGTTAAAAGAGACTGTACTTTTAATTTTGTGCGGCTGTACCTAGGTACATTGTCAGATGAAGTTCGAAAAATATAGAATAAATAATAAGTGCAAATGATATATTTTACCCTTTGAGAAGTCTGTGATGAAAAGACACAAAAGCTATCAGTGATCTTAATCTCATAGCTTATATTTTTAGGAAGTGAATTATAACACAAATGCCGGATACTGATGAGAGATGAGAGAGGAGAGGCCGAGTGAGTATGAGCACCCAAATCTACCGTAAAGTTTCTCTGGAACGGTTATCGTCACCGGAACAATTGGACAGCTTGATGACTGTCACTTCCCCCCGGGGGTGGATCACCTTGACGGCATTTGGTCTAATCATTACCGCAGTGATCGGGTGGGGGATATTCGGTTCGCTTCCCACTAAAATCGAGGCCCATGGAATTCTGCTTAAATCCGGGGGAATCCATCAAATCGCCGCCGGTTCAGGCGGTCAAATCACGGATATCCGGGTGCTGCCCAATCATGTGGTGCACAAGGGAGAAGTGATTGCACGCATCGATCAGCCTGATTTAGTGGTCCTTATTACCACCGCCCAGGCGCAGCTGCAGGAAATGCTCAAAAGCGGAGCAAACCAGGCGAAAATAACTGAGCAGCAGCAAAATATTAAAGGATTACAAGATAAACTAGCAACCAGTTCTCAAGTTGTCAGCTCCTTTGACGGTCGAGTGCTCGAAGTGCAAGCCGGCATCGGGGATTTTGTCACGCCGGGGCAACCGGTGATTAGTATCGAACTTTCCGGGGCCCAAATTAAGGACCTGGAAGCGGTTCTGTATGTTCCGGCGACCCAAGGCAAACAAATTATGCCCGGCATGGAAGTAAATCTGGCACCTTCCTCCGTTCAGAAAGAGGAATACGGTCTGTTGCTGGGCCGGGTAACGTCGGTCGGAGAATTCCCGGCCACCGCGCAAGGGATGATGAAGACCCTAGGCAATGAGAATCTGGTACACCAACTGTCCGGCATGGGGGCACCACTGGAAGTGAAAGTAGACATCATCCCGGATAGTAATACATACAGCAGGTATAAATGGTCAACCCCCAGCGGCCCCCCGCTCAGATTGAACAGTGGGACGTTGGCCAGCGGCTCCATCACGATAAAAAAACAACGTCCCATAGCTTTGGTTTTCCCCCAATTTAATTAGAGGCCTGGTTGAATTTGAACCCTTAAAGGTTTTGCAGCAGTTTCCGAGGAGTGAAATGAATGAGAAGCAATACCCAAAAGATTACCCAAAAGAGAGTGAAAACTCCTACTGTTTTGCAAATGGAAGCCGTTGAGTGCGGTGCTGCTTCTTTGGCCATCATCCTTGGTTATTACGGCCGGGTAGTGCCCTTGGAGGAATTGCGCATCGTGTGTGGGGTATCTCGCGACGGCAGCAAAGCCTCTAACATCCTCAAGGCAGCCCGCCAATACGGGTTTGAAACTAAAGCTTACCGCAAGGAACCGGAAGCCTTGAGGGCAATACGGCTACCGGCCATAATTCACTGGAATTTTAATCATTTTTTGGTTTTGGAAGGGTTTAAGCAGGATAAAGTTTACCTGAATGACCCGGCTTTTGGTCCCCGTGTGGTGACAGCGGAAGAATTTGATAATTCTTTCACCGGAGTAGTTCTTATCTTTACGCCTACCGCGGATTTTGTGCCGGAGAAAGGCAAACGCAATCTGCTAAAAACCCTCAGACCAAGGCTAAGGGGTTCTAAATCGGCTTTAGTGTATGTGGTCTTAGCCGGTTTGTTGCTGGTGGTTCCGGGCTTGTTAATTCCTGTGTTTGGCAAAGTTTTCATTGATCACATTTTACTGGGTCGGATGGAAAACTGGCTGATGCCTTTACTAATGGGCATGATGGCGACCGCCTTGTTGCGGGGTGGGCTGACCTGGCTGCAGGAATATTATCTGCTGCGCTTGGAAACCAAAATCGCCTTGCGCACGTCCGGAGAATTTTTCTGGCACATCCTGCGCTTGCCCATTGAGTTTTTTAACCAGCGTCAGGCCGGTGAAATCGGGTTTCGGGTGATGCTCAATGACCGGGTGGCCCAACTCTTAACTCGGGATTTAGCCGACGCTGCCCTCAACTTGGTGATGATCGTTTTTTACTTATTCTTAATGATTCAATATAATCTGCGTTTAACAGTGATCGGCGTGGCGGCAGCCCTGCTCAACATGGCCTTTCTTAGGTTGACCGACAGGCGGAGAACGGATCAGACCTTGCGCTTATCCATGGAATCCGGCAAACTGGTCGGTACTTCGATGGGCGGCTTGCAGATTATTGAAACGTTGAAAGCGACGGGTGCCGAATCAGACTTTTTCAGCAAGTGGGCCGGTAACCAGGCCAAATTGATGAATGCTGAACAGGAAATCGGAGTAACTAACCTCTTCCTGACGGCGGTACCCAATCTTCTGACCGCATTGAATAATGTGGTTATTTTGACCGTCGGCGGTTATGAGGTGATCGGCGGCAATATGACAATTGGGATGCTGGTGGCCTTCCAGAGCCTGATGACCAGCTTTATGGCACCGGTCAACCAGATGGTGCAGTTGGGTGGGACCCTTAAAAAAGTGGAAGGGGATATGAATAAGCTCGACGATGTTTTTAAGTATCCCTTGGCCCAGCACATTATGCAATCGGAAGGCTCTGATGAGGCAGCGGCAATATCAGAGGCACCGGAAATGCCTGAAATATCGGTTAAGCTAAGCGGCCGGGTTGAACTGCGCAATTTAACATTTGGCTATAGTCCACTGGAGCCGCCTCTGATTGAGAATTTCAATTTAAGTATAGATCCGGGTTCCCGGGTAGCTATCGTAGGAGCGTCCGGCAGTGGCAAATCGACAGTGGCCAAGGTGCTGACCGGACTCTATGAACCATGGGCGGGTGAAGTGTTGTTGGACGGCCGGCCGAGGACGCAAATTCCGCGTTCAGTCTTAACCAATTCGCTTGCCGTGGTCGATCAGGATATCCAGATGTTCGAGGGCAGTATCAAGGACAACTTGACACTCTGGGATAGCACAGTTTTGGAAAGTGATTTAATCCATGCAGCCAAAGATAGTTGTATTCACGAGATCATTGCCGCCCGGCCGGGGGGGTATGACGCGCCGATGGCCGAAGGCGGGCGTAATTATAGCGGCGGTCAGTTACAAAGAATGGAGATAGCCCGCGCCTTAGTCAATAATCCGACCATCTTAATCCTTGATGAAGCGACCAGTGCTCTTGATCCGAAGACCGAACAGCAGGTCGATGCCAGTTTCAGGCGGCGTGGCTGTACCTGTGTGATTGTGGCCCATCGGTTGAGCACGATCCGGGATTGCGATGAGATCATTGTTTTGGATCGGGGTAAAGTGGTGCAACGGGGTACTCATGACCAGTTAATAGAGCAGCCGGGTCATTACCAGGATTTGATTCAAGCGCAATAGTCCGATGAAAAAACTTTAATGAAGCGGGGGAAGACAGGTGCCGGAAGAGACTCTTGACTTATTCCAGTTGAACGGGGATCCCATTTCGGTGGGAGGAAACAACACGTTTTGGCTGGATGATCCAGAAGTAGTCTGGGTCGTGGAGACTGGTCAGGCCGAATTATTTGTCGTACCCGGGAACGAACGGACAAGGACGGGGCGGCGTTTTCACCTGCTCTCTGTCCTGCCGGGCCAGGCTTTGTTCGGATTGGATCAGGAGAGCTTGCCGGCGGGATTACAACTGCTAGTAAACGGCACCCCGGGAACGCAAGTGCGCAAAACCACCTGGGGAGATTTTCTGGCCTTAGCCCTAAACAAGGCAACCGACCAGATATCTGGAGCAGGTCCCCATGCCGCTAAGGTAGTACCAGTTGAGAATGATTACGACCTACGAAGCCCTTCAAAACCCAAGAGTGATACATCCACTCGCACCTCGAACCTCAAGCTTCAAACCTCGAATATAGTCGGGCTTCTGGAAAATTGGCTGATCCAATTAACGGCAGCAGTGGTTCGTAAATCCGTACCTAAGAGTTTTGTCAAGTTAGCGCTGGCAACGGAGTATCAAGTGGACGGAGCACAAATCTTAAGTGTCAACCAAGGACTCGTATGGGCAAGACTGCGCCAAGGCAGCCTAACTTGGTTAGATGATCCGGCAAACGCTATCTTGGACGGCACCTTTGTGCCCGTGACCCCGGGAACATGGCTGGAGGCGGCGGACGCCAGCCGGTTGGACATAATGACCAGTCAGGAGTTTTTGGTCAGGAATCAAAAGTTGAACTTCGGGAATTACTACCTACTCCTGTTTAAGTATTGGTTGGCCCTGCATACCGAGGCGCACAAAGAGGAGCGGGCCCGCCAGATCAAGAAGTTGGCCGATCAACAGGGAGTGATGGAGGAATCCCTGCTCAATTTGTCAGCCGTCTTAGATAGGTCAGCCAGCGAAGGGCTTGGCCGGGAAGCGGTAAACGATCCCCTGTGGGCAGCCTGTCGGCTTGTGGGTGAGGCGGCCAATATTGAAATCAGACCATTGCCGCCGAGCCTGAAAAAAAGCCCTTCACGCGACCCTTTGGATGATATCGCCAAGGTATCGCGGATCCGGACACGCCAAGTCGCCCTGAAGGGGGAGTGGTGGCGCGCTGACAATGGCCCCCTCTTAGGGTATCTGGAAGAGGATGAGTGCCCGGTGGCATTGCTCCCGGTGCGGGCTGGGGCTTATAAGCTTTATGATCCGGTGCGCCAAACCATGATCCGCGTTGATAACAAAGTGGCCGCCCAGATCAAGCCGTTTGCTTATGCCTTTTATCGTACTTTCCCGGCGCACGCCCTACAGGTAAAGGATTTATTTCTGTTTGCCGGTAAAAGCAAAGTGCGGCGGGATCTGCTCATGATCTTACTGATGGGAATTGTAGGCGGGCTGTTAAACCTGGCCACCCCGATTGCCACCGGCAAGCTGATCGACAGCATTATCCCGCAGGCAGAACGTGGTCAACTGGGGCAACTGACCTTTATTCTCATTGTCAGTATTCTGGCAGTCGCCATGTTTGAACTAACCCGTTCTGTTGCCCTCCTGCGCATGGAAGGCCGCCTCAATGCCGATGTGCAGGGAGCGGTCTGGGACCGCGTCATAAACCTGCCGGCTCCCTTTTTTCGCCAATATAGCGTGGGGGATTTAGCGGACAGGGCCAACAGCATGAATACCATCCGCAAAATCCTCTCCGGCTTAACGATTACAGCCATCATTTCCGGGGTGTTTTCTTCGTTTAACTTCTTTTTGCTGTTCGCATATGACCTTAAACTGGCGCTAAAGGCCTTAGTGCTCGTGATCGTGATGATTGCCTTTACCGTTGCATTCGGCCTGCTGCAAATGCGTAAGCAACGCGAATTGGCTGAGCGGGGGGGTAAAATCCAAGGTCTGATTCTGCAATTGATCCGTGGTATTGCTAAATTTGGGGTAGCGGGTGCGGAAAAGCGGGCTTTTGCGCTGTGGGCCCGTGCTTTTGGAGATATGCGGAAGGTAACTTGGGAAACCGCGCGCATCACCAACTATTTAACGACTTTTAACAGTGCCTTCCCGGTGCTGGCTTCCCTCGTTCTCTATGCCGGGGCTGGCACAGCGGTTACCGGCGGGCTTTCCACCGGCAGTTTTCTAGCCTTTTACAGTGCCTTCACCTCGTTTATCGCAGCGGCGACGGCCACCACGGCTGCGTTGATTGCCAGCAGCAATGTATTGCCGCTCTACCAACGGGCTAGGCCAATTCTGGAGACATTGCCTGAAATTGATGAAGCGAAAGCTATGCCCGGGGAATTGAGTGGGGACATCGAGGTAAACCACGTCTATTTCCGCTACACCGAGGACGGGCCTAACATTCTGAACGATGTTTCCCTTAACATCAAACCCGGCGAATTTGTGGCGGTGGTCGGATCATCCGGCAGCGGCAAGTCTACCCTTCTCCGCCTTTTGCTAGGGTTCGAGCAAGCGCAGTCCGGCACCGTTTATTACGACGGACAGGATTTAAGCCAACTGGATCTGCGGGGAGTGCGCCAACAGTTGGGTGTGGTGCTGCAGAATAGCCATCTAATGGTTGGCGACATTTTTTCCAATATTGTGGGCAGTAAACAACTCACAATCAAGGATGCCGGGGAGGCTGCCCGGATGGTCGGTCTGGATGAAGACATCCGGCAAATGCCAATGGGCATGTACACCATGGTCAGCGAAGGGGGCTCCACTCTCTCCGGCGGCCAGCGGCAGCGCCTCTTGATTGCCCGCGCCGTGGTGAGTAAGCCGCGCATCATATTTTTCGATGAAGCCACCAGTGCTTTGGACAACCGGACACAGGCGATCGTTAGTCGCAGCTTGGAAGGTTTAAAAGCGACCCGGGTGGTCATTGCTCACCGTTTAAGCACCATTATTAATGCCGATCGGATTTTTGTTCTCGATCAGGGCAAATTGGTGCAGACGGGTAATTATCAGGAACTGATTCGCCAGGAAGGACTGTTTGCGGAATTGGCGAAGCGGCAGTTGGCTTAAGGGAGGGGGCTCGATGATGAAGAAGAAACTGATTTTGATCATGGCGTCGACTCTGATCCTCGTAAGCTTGGTCACCGGTTGTGCCAGTCAGATGGCCTTGGCAGAATTAAGGGCTAATGCTGCAGCCCAAGGGCAAGGGGATATTCTGATCGGACTGGCTTGGCCGCTGGCCGGCAATGATGGCGGGCTCTCCCAAGGGGTGGAACTGGCCGTCAGCGAGATTAACAATAGCGGTGGGATCGCTGGACGCCACTTGCGCATCCTGCCTCAGGATGACGAAGGTTCAGTCACCAAAGGGGAAGCAGTGGCTCAGGCCTTCTCCGAAAATAAAAACGTAGTCGCCGTGATCGGTGACCGTAATTCGTTTGTTTCCCTGCCGGCCTCTGCGATTTATGAGGAGGCCGGTCTGGTCATGTTAACTCCGGGATCAACGGCACCTGAACTCACTGAACAAGGATTTCAATATGTATTCCGGAGCATCCCCAGTGATGCGGAAATAGCTCGCCGCCTGGCTGATTACGCCCGTCAGCAAGGGCATAAACGGATAGCCATTTACTATTCCGGGGATGCCTATGGCCGTGGCTTAGCCAACGCTTTTGAGGATAGTGCCACGGAAGCCGGCTTGACGATTGTCGATCGCATCTCCTATTACGGACAACTTAAGCAGTTGGCCGACTTAGCTAAAAAATGGCAGGCTATGGACTATGATGGGGTATTTGTGGCTAATTCTTTGCCGGACGGCGGCCAGTTTATGGCCGATGCCCGCCAGGTGGGAATCAATGTACCTTTCTTAGCCGGCAATGCCCTAGATTCCCCCAACCTGATCAAATCAGCCGGCCAGGCAGCGGAAGGAACCGTGGTGGGGTCGTTCTTTAATCCACAGGACGGTCGGCCGGAAGTCAGCAAATTCGAACAGGCTTACCAGGCAAAATACGGCAGCATACCCGGTCAATGGGCGGCCACAGGCTACGATGCCGTTAATTTATTGGCTGCAGCGATCAGCAGGGCAGAATCTACTGAGCCGGCGAAAATCGCTGCCCAGCTCCATGCTCTGCGCGACTGGTCCGGAGTACTCGGCCGGCATAGTTTTGACCAATCCGGAGAGGAAAAAGGCAATCTGGTTGTTTTGAAACAAGTACAGAACCAATCGTTTGTTTACCTCGATGGGGCGCATTAAAGTGTAATGAAAATTGACCTAGGACGTATTAACGAATAGGAGGTGCGGCAATTGTCGTTGTGGACGGAGAATGTCGATGATCCACAATTAGTGGCACAGGCCTGCAACGATCCCGAGGCCTTCACCCGTTTGTATAACCTATACTTTGGCCGCGTCTATAATTACATACGCTGCCGGGTGCAAAAGCCTGACATTGCGGATGACCTGACCAGCAAGGTTTTTGAACGGGTCCTGGTCAAGCTGTCTACCTACCATCCCGAACTCGGCCAGTTTGCGGGATGGCTGTGGAGCATCGTCCGGAACACTGTTGCCGATTACTTTCGCCAGCAAAAAAGGCATCCCTCTATCAATTTGGATGCCATCCGGGAGATCGGATGTTCGACAGCTGATCCCGCAGACCGCGTGATCGAACGGGAAACGCAGGCGGAGTTGCTGGAGGCCATTAAAAGTCTATCACAAAGGGAACAGGACCTGCTCGGTCTGAAGTACTGGGCCTGCTTGAGCAATAAACAAATTGCTGTCATAGCGGGATTGAACGAAACGAATGTGGCCGTAATTATCTATCGCGCCACCCGCCGTTTGGCCGAGCGTTTGGCCCCGTGGAGGGAAAAGCATGGATGAACATAGCTGGGCTGAGCAGTTTGAGCGGGAACTTAACGTCCTGATGGGGAGAGGGAAAAAGTCATTCAGGCAAAATTATCCCAGGCAACTGGAACCAGCCTTACTAGCAGCAAAACTATGCCTTACAACGGATTTTGAACCGGAGAGTCAAGTGCGCGCGAAATTATTGAGCAAGTTATTGGCTAAGATGAGCCGAGAAGATGCCGACTCAGCTGCAGATAGGGGTGGGAACTTCGGTGAAGAACTGGACCCGGGGTGGAATGGAACGGACCAAGAGTTGGATGAACTCAATCTGAGCGAGGTGGTGGGTGGAGTTGCCGGTCCGTCAGCCGCCGGCTGTGCCATATGTGGTTGTAATCGTGCTGCTTCCAGCTTCCAAGAGGAACGTTGTCCGGAGTGCGGGCATGCCCGGTCCTTACATCGTTAGAATGAAAAATTTTTTTGGGGTGTGTAATGAAGTGAAGCCCAAGACGTATTAACCAGTAGAAAGAAAAAAGTGAAATGCGTGTTTGTTAACAAATACGTTTTCAATAAAAAAATTTTATTAAATAAAAGGGAGGCAAACAAAATGAGTAACCAAAATTCAAAACTGCCCGGCTGGCAAGAGTTCAATGATGGACTGATCACAAGGGCTCTCAAAGATGAGAGCTTCCGCCAGGAACTGCTCGCCAACCCTAAAGCGGTCGTGGAAAAAGAAATGGGCAAACTGAAAGGTGGCGCCAAGCTGCCTGCTGCCATGGAAGTTAAGGTGATCGAGCAACCTGCCAACACGCTTTATCTTGTCCTGCCCACCCAAAGTGACGAACTTTCCGACGAGACCTTGGACTCAGTGGCAGGAGGACTTCTCTGTATACACGGTCATCTAGACATCGATTGAGGTTGGACCACAGTGACCTAGATCCGGGGGAGGGGGCATTTTCCCCTCCTCCGGATCTTTCGCGTGCAGTGCATGGCAGCCTTCCCAAACGGGATGGCAATAGAAAAAAGGAGTAGTATGCTGATGTTCTGGATAAGACCAAGATTCAAACATCATTTTCGGGTGGATGTAGTAGCAGAGGAAAGGGCCGTATTTTTACTATCCAGTCAACAGCACTTTGTGCTCAAAGGCAAGACCTATGTCGCCTTGGCCCCTTTGCTGAATGGAAAAAATACTCTTGACGATATTGTCAGGGCCCTTGATGGAGTACTCACGGAATCCGCAGTGTGGGATGCCTTGACCGAACTGGAAAAGAAGGGGTACATCACGGAGGAGTCTGATTCCCTCGAGCCAGCACAGGCAGCGTTCTGGAGCGCGCTAGGAATCATTCCAGCTCAAGCTGGGGCAAAACTAGCCGCGGTAAAGGTAGAGGTTCGCACTCTTGGCGGACTGTCCCCAGCCCCGTATACAAACATTCTTGAATCAATGGGTGTGACTGTAGCTACCGAGGGCAGCGTGTGGGTAGTGCTGACTGATGATTATCTGAGCGAGGAGCTAGCCAGTCTTAACAGGGAATCCCAAGCGAAGGGCATCCCGTGGCTAATCGTAAAGCCCACAGGCGTGGAGGCCATGGTGGGTCCCCTGTTTGAGCCGGGGAAAACCGCCTGTTGGGAGTGCCTGGCCGCCCGTATGAAGGCCAATCTCAAGGTGGAGCAAGCGGTGGAGAGGATGGAGGGAAGGCTGACTGTTATTCCCGCGGCCGGGGGGGGCATGCCCGCCGGGGAACAGGCGGCCCTAAACCTGGCTGCCTTGGAGTTAGTTAAGTGGATTGTTAGGAAGGAAAACTCAGTGCTGTTTAACAACCTAATCACTTTAGATTTCAGCAAGTTTACAATTCAAACCCATCCCGTCCAGCGCCTGCCCCAGTGCCCGTCCTGCGGGAATGCCAACCTGGTTGAAGCCCGTCCCCTGCAACTGAAGAGCTGCTTGAAAACATTTGTGGCTGAAGGCGGTCACCGGGTGCTGCGACCGGCCGAAACTTATAAAAAATATGCCCACCTGGTCGACCCTTTGACCGGTCTGGTAAGTCAAGTCACACGCATGAGACCGGAGGATAGCCAGGTTCACCTTTACTTTGCCGGCGAAAACACGGCCCTGTACCATGGTCGCTATAACCTTAAAAAGCTAAAAGCCAGCCTGCGCTCCAACAGCGCAGGTAAAGGTATGACCGACGCTCAAGCCAAAGCAAGCGCCCTATGCGAGGCCTTGGAGCGCAGCTCGGGGGTTTTCCGGGGCGACGAGCCCGTGCGCCGGGCTAGCTTTCGCCAGCTTGGTGAGGAAGCCATCCACTTGGACGCCTGCCAGCACTTTAGCCCTCGCCAGTACGAGCAGCGCCAAGAAATCAACCGCCAGGAGATAAACTTCTATTATGTGCCAAAACCCTTTGACGAGGAGGCCGTGATTGACTGGACCCCGGTCTGGTCGCTGACGCACCGGTGCTTTCGCTACTTGCCTACCGAGTACTGCTATTTTAATTATCCTTACGCCCGCTTTGCCCTTGGCGACTCTAACGGCAACGCCTCCGGCAACACCCTGGAGGAGGCCGTGCTGCATGGATTTTTCGAGCTGGTGGAGCGTGACGCTGTTGGCCTGTGGTGGTACAACCGGCTGCAACGTCCCGGAGTGGACATGGGAAGCTTCGGCGAGCCTTATTATAAGGAGCTTAAGGAAGAATACAACCGGATGGAGCGGAAGATATGGGCGATCGACCTCACCTCTGACCTGGGCATTCCAACTTTCGCAGCTGTCAGTTGCCGAACCGGCGGTACGGGGAGCCAGCTAATATTTGGCTTTGGCACGCACCTTGATCCTAAAATCGCTTTGTCTAGGGCTATAACGGAAATGAACCAGTCTCTTTCCATTCTTGATTTGGCCATTAGCGGACGGGCCCCACTGGAGGACGCAGTTACTCTAAAGTGGCTGAAGGAGGCTACCCTGGTCAACCAACCTTACCTGACTCCGGATCCCACAGTACCCGTCAAACAACTCACGGACTATCGGCAGCCCTTTCACCAGGATATACTCATCGACATTGAATATTGCCGGGGAATTGTGGAGGAACAGAGTATGGAGATGCTGGTCTTGGACCAAACCCGCCCGGACATCGGCATGCCCGTGGTTAAGGTCATAGTACCCGGCTTAAGACACTTTTGGGCGCGTTTGGCCCCGGGCCGTTTGTACGACGTGCCCGTGAAGATGGGCTGGCTGCAAAGACCCCATACTGAAGATGAGCTCAACCCGATCCCTATGTTTTGGTAGCAAGCCGGGACGGTTTTTAGTAACGTAAGGGGAAGGAAAAAATGAGGAAAAACTTCAGAAATACGCTATTAGGATTTAGCGTTGTCCTCTTATTATTGATGGTAACCGCTTGCCAAAAACAAGAAAGCACAGTTCAATCCACCACGGTCGACACAACCTCTGCAATGGTTAATACGGTTTCCGTGAATGATGCTGAGGACGCCACCAATCTTGCCGTGGCTCAATATCAGGGTTCCGTGCCATTAACTCCGGATATTGCCGCAATCAAGACGCGGGGGAAACTGATCGTCGCCTTGTACAGAGAAGACCGTCCTCCATTTTTTTACAAAGACCAAACGGGTCGATTGACGGGAATTGATGTCAGTCTAGCGACCGATATTGCTCGCTGGCTCGGTGTAAAAGCAGAGTTTCTCCGTTCGTCAGATTCATTTGACGGGGTGATCGATCAAGTGGCTGCCGGTCAAGCGGATGTTGCCGTTTCCAAATTGAGCGTAACCTTAAACCGGGCTCAGCGCGTTAGTTTTACCTGTCCTTATGTGGTTTTTCAGCAAGCCCTCCTGGTCAACCGCCTGAAATTGGCCGCCTTGCAGTCCCAGCATCCGGACAAAGATCCTTTACAGCTGATCCTTGGCACCACGGATAATATAGCGGTGCGCACCGCAACTTCCTACGTCGATTATGCCCGGCAGACGTTTCCGGATGCCGGGATTATCCAAGTCGACGGGGCGGACGGGATCATGCAAGCGGCGAATCAAGGGGAGGTTTTAGCGGCATATTACGATGATAACGAATTGAAGAGTTACCTGCACAAGCATCCGGATGCCGCGATCAACCTACAACTGTTTGTGCTCACGGACCGCCGGGACCCCATTGCCATTGCCGTAGCTCCGGATAACGGACATCTCCTGCAGTGGCTAAACCTCTATCTCGATCAGATGCAAGGAAAAATGGAGATAGATCAGATGGTAAAAAGGTACCAAGGAGGTAACTGAGATGACAGCCGTGCTAAAGGCCCGTTTCAAAGACTGGCTGCGTAATCCCTGGGTACTTTTGGGCTCAATCCTGGCTGGGGCAGGCACCGGATTATTTGCTAAAAACACTGCGCTAGCCTTAGGTGCGTTCGGGCAACTCTATCTGTCTTTTCTGAGTATGATGGTGATACCGATTATGGGAACTGCAGTCATAACCAGCGTCGGACGACTTTTATCCTCCCGGGAAGCTGCCGCGTATCTAAAAAGAATTGTCATCGTGTTTGTGTTTGGTCTGGCCTTGACATCCTTGGTAGGGCTGGTCGCCGGCATAACGGGTAATCCCGGTCAGGGGTTGAATCAGACCACGCGCAATGCGCTTGGCAATGTGCTGATGAATGGCGAAGATCAAAGTCAGAGTTCCCAGACCGTGCAAACCGCACCGCAGACGCAGAATTTGACTGGTTTTTTAAACATGCTGATACCTGCTAATGTTTTTACAGCCCTCAGTGACGGCAAAACTCTGCAAGTGCTTTTCTTTGCGATTGTTTTCGGAATTACAGTGGGTTTAGTCCCATCTGGAGAGCGTATTCAATTTCTCAATTTGACAGAAGTCGCCTTTAAGGCATTTACAAAAGCGATCGCGATGGCTATGTACCTGCTGCCGTTTGGTTTGTTCTGTGTGATTGCCGCGGAAATTGCCCTCTCCGGATTGGGTGTTGTCCTGGCGATGACTAAATTTGTCATGCTCATCTATTTGTCTGTCATATTTTTAGTATTAGTGGGTACTTTGATAATATCATTTGTGGCTAAGAAAAACTTTTTTTCCGTTTTAAGTGCCTTGCGCGATCCCATTGTGATTGCCTTTGGCACGAGCAATAGCTTTGCTGCAATGCCAACTGTACTGGATACTTTGCGGGAGCGTTTCCGGCTGTCACAGGATATGGTTAACCTCATTGTACCGTTAAGTATTGTCATTTGCCGTTATAGCATGGTGCTGGTGTTTAGCGTCGGCAGTTTGTTTATGCTGCAGTTATATCACTATCCCATAGGCATCCAGCAATTGCTCCTGATTTTTGGCGGTTCCATTCTGGCAGCCTTGGCCGGAGCAGGGGCCCCCGCTGTGGTCGCTCTGTCTATGATTTCCATCGTGCTGACCCCTCTGAATTTACCGGCTGGGGCTGCGATTATTCTATTGCTGGCCATCAATCCGTTGATTGACCCGGTGTTAACCATTCTCAATGTTTACTTTGCCTGTGCGGCGACCTTGGTCGTTATTAAACAAGACCGGCAGGCGGGTCATCAGAGTCAACCGGTGATCCAGATAGCCCCGACCAATAACGCATTGAATCGCTAATCCTAAGTCGGTGCTGGAGAAGAAAACAAATGTTTAATGGAATAGAGAGTCAGGTTCGAATATAAGGAGTTACCCGGCGCTAGGCCGGGTTTTTTAGTTATAGGCTTTATTAAATAGATGTGCAAATTCTGCCTTGGATGTTTGCCCTTGATATAAGTGCGCATGGCGATCATCGAAAGTAGTAGTACCACAATAAGAATGGGTATGGCCGCCTCCAGGTAGATAGATTGCCGGTCCGGTTACCCCGGAGTAGCAGTGAACATGGCCATAATCAAAGGTAGTAACGCCACGGTAGTAATGGACATGTGAGCTTCCGTACGGAACCGTATTTCCTGTAACACCTTCCATGCAGTGGACATGCCCGTTGACGCAGGATGTGCGGGTTCCATAAGAGTGAACATGATAGTCTGAAGTATACACAAAATCACCTCCTGGTCCAATTTATGTACAATACTAGACAGGGGTGACGAGTTGCTAATGAATTTGCACAAACGTAAACGACAATATGTTCCATTTACATAGAACGTATGTTCTGATAGAATTGAAGCATACTAATTCCGGTGGTGAAAAGAAATGAATGCACAGCGGTATATATTTCATGTTGACGCCAATTCGGCCTATCTTTCATGGGAAGCCGTATATAGGCTTCAGCAGGGTGATCCGCTTGATCTTAGAACCGTTCCGTCGGTAGTTGGCGGCGATCCCGCTTCACGGCATGGCATTGTGCTGGCAAAATCTATCCCGGCTAAAAAGTACAAAATTGAAACGGGTGAGACCCTGTTTTCCGCCAAAATGAAGTGTCCCGGACTTATTGTTATTTCTCCAAACTATAGGCTGTATAGACAATGCAGCGACGCCATGGTGGCGATCCTGCGGGAATACAGCCCGTTGGTTCAGCGGTTTTCCGTAGATGAGTGCTTTATGGACTTCTCCGGCATGGGGCTTATTTCAGATAATCCGGTGGCTACGGCGTATGCAATGAAAGACAGAATTAAAAAGGAACTGGGCTTCACCGTTAATGTCGGTATTTCCGTGAATAAGCTTCTGGCCAAAATGGCTTCTGAGCTAAAAAAGCCGGATAGGGTGCATACAATCTTTCCGGAGGAAATCCCTCTGAAGATGTGGCCGCTTCCGATTGAAGAGTTGTTTATGGTAGGCCGGGCGACTTCAAAGAAGCTGCGTTCCAGAGGGATACAAACAATTGGCGAGCTGGCCAATTTCAATCTCGAGTGGTTGAAGCCGTTTCTCAAGAGTCATGGCGTGCTCATTTGGAACTATGCTAACGGGATCGACTACTCCCCGGTTCATCCAAACGATGCTATCGAAATTAAAGGCATGGGAAACTCCACTACGATTCCCTTCGACTTAGAGGATAAGGAAACCGCTCATCTCGTGCTTTTATCCCTGGCCGAAACGGTAAGCACCCGTCTGCGGCAGGCTGAGGTGCTGGGAAGAGTGGTTTCGGTAAGCTGCCGAACCAACGAGTTTTATGACTGCTCTCATCAGCGTAAGCTCTGGAACCCTACGGATTGCACGGAAGAGATATGGGAAATTGCCTGCGGGCTTTTTAACGAGATGTGGCAAAGCCATCCCTTAAGACATATGGGACTCCGGGTCACAGAGCTATGCCAAAACGATTTTGTGCAAACCTCTCTGTTTGCGAAAAGCTACGAAAAGCAGCGCAAGCTGGATCGGGCGGTAGATGCCATCCGGGCCAAGTATGGTTCGCAGACAATTTACCGCTCGTCATTTCTCCGCTCCGGCCTTCACGCTCTAACTGGCGGAGTGATGGAAAATGAAGAATACCCGATGATGACAAGCCTGTTGTGAGGTGATTTCGATGAAAATAATAATGAAGCCCATCGAAATGATAGCCTGGTTTAATTGCGATGGGCTGCCCCGGCCCATTCGATTCCGCGTTGATGGAGAGGTTATTAAAGTAGAACAGGTGTGTCATATTACTGAAGAAAAGCTGGCAGGAAACAGAATGAAAATTTATCGTTGCCAGAGCGAAATAGGTGGACAGTTAAAGCCTTTTGAGCTAAAGTTTGAGATACAGACCTGCAGGTGGTTTTTATTCAAAATGTAGGTAAAGCAAAAAACGCGACTCCCTTACGGAAATCACGTTAATCAGCTTATGGTGCGGTCGAGAGGACTTGAACCTCCATGCCCTTGCGAGCACTAGAACCTGAATCCGGGAACGATGAGTATCGCAATAAAAAAGTCGGATCTAGGGAAATGTCGATTCTAAAAGCCTTAATTTAAGAGGGGGATGTTGCGCGATATGCAACGTTAAAAAATATCAAGACGTTGTTTAGAACGTTTTTGAGAATCTGTTGGGCATTTTGTTGGGCAGGATTTTCACGTAAAAAGAAAATGCACTAGAATAACTAGGGCTGGTCTAGTAGTATTGAGTTTCTCAGCAAGCAGTAATCGCAACATCAGGAACTCAATTCCAGTTCATTTATGCATCTTCTAAGTGGGTAATTATGGGCATACTACTCATTGAAGGAATGTTTAGAAGGTGGTATGATATGGACAAGGATGAAGATATAAAGATTAAGGAGGGGGAAGATCTGAGCGCTGTTGCCAAAGAACAAGGCTATAAGAAATTATCCTTGACCCCCAAAAAGATTCAGGAAATAACGGTTCGACCAACAGAAATCAAGGATAAGAAGTTATTATTTGACAAAGATAACAAGGATCATCGTTACATTGTTGAAGGGGAATAATAAATCAACGATGTACGAGTTTGCTGTAGGCGAGATTTTTTGGCTTGATGTTGGATATCAGGATCTTCCCGGTGAATCCAAAGTTAGACCGACGATTATAGTGGACGAAGATGAACAAGATTTGTTGTTGCTAGTGGCAACTACATCGGTACCGCCAGACGATCCGCCAAAATACTTTGACCAATTTAAAATACCAATTCTTAACTGGCGTAAGTCTGGATTGCCGAAACCTTCATGGGTGCAGGGCCTAAGATTAATCCACCTGACAAGACGACAATTGCGAGCTGTGATAAGGAATGAAGACTTTATTGGGCGTATGTATGAACTGGATTTTAATTATTTAGTTAGTCAAATTGAACGTATACATAATGGCTAGACCTCACTCGTGGGGTCTTTTATTATGCCTCGGCTGGACATGTTGTTCGGGCATGAATTACGGTTAAAAAACAAAAACTTGAGTTAATATGTGTCGAACCAGTTGTTCAATACATAATCCCTTAATGCAGCATGCTCCCTTTGCCTGGGTCGGCCAAAGCTTTAGCATGTTGCAACGAATAGTTAGCGGCATGCAGTCCAATGCTCCCCCAGCCTTAAAGCTCCCCATTATAGGCAATATAATGGAGTTCCCGATCACAGTAGGCAGGGTGGACAAAATCCGGCCGGTCACGACATTCCTGATATGGGCATCCCTTCTGATCTTCGGGTACAAACAATACCGCAGTCTGACAGGCGGGGGTGGCGACCGATGATAACTGATGCAATAATCACGGCTGTCCTCGCCATCTTAACCTGGCTCGTTAACTTGTTCCCCAACAGCAGCTTAGACCTCAGTGCATTGGAACAATTCGTTGGAGCCATTGCCGGGGTCAATTACTTCGTAGAAATATCGGCACTAATCACAGTACTGGGCATAGTAGTATCTTTCGAGTTAACTATGATGACGATCCGCGGCGTGATCTGGATATGGAGGCTGGTGAAACCATAATGTTTAAGCTAATCAGCGAGAAATCCAAATGGACCTGGCTCAGTTTGCTCAAGGCAAAGAAAAAACGGCAGCCGGTTTCTACCTGCAGTGCAGCGTGGAAGGCTATCTCGGCCTCCCTGGCTCCGGCAAGTCCTATACCATGGGCGCCGATGCCTACATTCTTAGAGAGAGATTCCCCATGATGCCGGTCTACACAAACATCGAGCTAAACTTACCAGGCAACGGGCCAATCTACGTCATGGATGATTGGGAAGACCTCGTGAACGCGGAAAATGGCCTGGTCATCCTGGACGAAGTAAACCTTTGGATACAAGCAAGGGTCTGGGCCAAGGTCCCGGGTGCACTTCTTTGGAAACGAGCCCAAGTAAGGAAATCCGGCTTAAAAGTGCTCTGGACAGCCCAAAGCCACAAACGGGTTGATACCGTCCTCAGAGAATTAACTTTTCATACCCATGTCTGTAAAAGCTGGAAAAGACTTGGCTTCTTCTTCGTAAGGTCTTATGGCGGAGTATTGGGCGAACCGGAAGGATTTCGCATCGTGCCATTCATCAACAAATATAAAAATGTCTATGAAACACATGAGTACGTCAAACTCCCAGCCTTCCTCCAAGGCATGGGGTCCACTAAATTCATGCAAGAGAAAGGAGCTGTTTCCCGTGTTTAATACTACAGCTATGTTTTATAAGTCAATGCTACTGCCACTTTTCAAGATAGGGTTAGTAATATTTCTTATTGTTTTTGGCGTAATAGCTGCTGTGATATTATGGCAGAAAATCCGGGAAAGGCAAGAGTATAAGACTTATTTGGAACAGGATAATGAACAAGAAAATGTATATATAAAATAAGAGAGAGCGACGGATAGGGCGCAGCCCCAGCGTCGCTCTCTCTTTAAGGCAATAAATATTAGGTCATGGATACCAAGTGCGAAAGAGGATATTAATCTAAATGACTAAATTAATTTTATGAAAAATACTGTAACGAATCCTTCAAAAAGGTGAATAATAAATTGCCACAGTACTCCTTTAGAAGATATATTATATTCTATTGGAACCCAGAATTTTTCGGTTAAAGCCTGATGAAGGATAAGCCAAAAAACACCACCAATAAATATACCCTTAAAATATGAATAGCGATAACCAGTAAGGTAAAGTGTTAATGAAATAATTATTCCAAAAAGAATGCTCATAATAAGGTGACCAATTAGGCCGATGTATTTTGATGTTCTGTCACCTGAGAATTCTTTTCGTAGTAAAATGGCTGAAACATACACTGAAATATTATTATCCATTATGCCTATTCGAAATAAATAGTAATCTAGTATAGTACCAAAGGCGATAGCTATTAATCCGGCTATTGAACCGGAAATTAAGACATTAGTTACCATGTGGTATCGCCTTTAGGGGTTTTCTTTTTTGCCAAAATTGCAGCGTTAAAGCCCTAACAATGCCGAAAACAGCTTCAAAAAACCATTATAGGCGGTAAAGTTGAGTATAAATGTAGGGCCATCAGATTTGGAATTATGGCTACATGTACAGGCCAAAGCACCGTGGCTACACCGTAACCTTTTAGCCATGCATAGTCGTAGCCCGTCAGCGATAATAAGTAGGCTATAATAACACCGACAAAGGGACCTGTAACCATTAAACAGGCAATTACCCCTATTAGTAAGGTAAAACTGGTTATTGGAGTATTTGGAGCTGTCAAAAATACAGCATTATAATGGACCCCGGTAGAGGGCAAGATTCCTAACCCATAAAAAACCAAATTAGATAAGCCACAGGCTGTGTATCCAATCATACCTGCTAACCCACCGCGTAATATCATATCCATGAAATTTCGGTTAAACTCAAAAGCTTAACCTTTTACCTCCCAATATTAGATGAGACCTAATATTTCCAAAAAATATACCAAAATCCATTATTTTACTAAAGCTCTGGAACTGCTCTTAATTAAAATCCTATTCACGAACGGACTAGCTTAAATAATTATAGCAGTCCGTTGTGTTTAGGTTTAGAAGAAAAAGTTTTGTTGACTATTTTTGATTTTCATAGTTAACAACCCAAAACAAAAAAGGCCCGAAGGCCTTTATTTATCAGTGGTGCGGTCGAGAGGACTTGAACCTCCATGCCCTTGCGAGCACTAGAACCTGAATCTAGCGCGTCTGCCAGTTCCGCCACGACCGCGTAACAAAAATTATTATATGAAATCTAAATTGGTTTGTCAATACTTATGTGCTAGTAATACGCGTTGCCAAGTTTGGTTTGGGTTATAAAAAATTTTCTGAAGACTTTAGAAGGAATTTTCTAGCGGAGGTCGAATCTAAAGAATATACAGAGTCTATATGCATAAAAGTTATTAGTAAGATAAAAAGATCATATGAGGACTGGCGAAAAAGTGGTTTAATTAAATACTTTAATCATTACCTCATATATACTTGGTAATTGGGCCAAGAGTTTCTACCGGATGACCGCAAATCATCTGACTATGAGAGTTTACTTTGTGTTTACTCTCAGGTCAGTTGCGGTGGTTCGGTTTTTTATTTGTAGTACATGATTTTGGGATACGGAGGTGTAATGATGAACTATTTCCGGCCCCAGAGCACTGAAGAAGCGCTTAAGCTGGCCCAAAACCCCGGCATGTTTTTCTTAGCCGGGGGAACTGATCTTAGCTTGCACATGAAAGACGGGATAGTTAAGCCTAATGGCTTGATTGATCTGGGGAGAATTCCGGAACTTCAGGGAATCCGGCAGTTTGAAGGGTGCTTGGAGATTGGAAGCATGGCTACGTTTGCTGATTTGGGGCGTAGCGAGTTGATCTGGGAGCAAGCTTTTGCTTTGTGGCAAGCTTGCCAAACTATGGGGTCGCCTCAGATCAGGCACCAGGCAACACTTGGCGGCAACTTAGGCAACTGTTCCGCGGCCGCAGACGGATTGCCTCCTCTTTTGGCTCTAGGGGCTGAGGTTCAGTTGGTATCGGCCAAGGGAGAAGAAAAGCTGCCCCTCGCTGCCCTGCTGGCACGGAGCCAACTTCTTGAGTCTGGAACTCTGATCAAAAGATTTGTCATCCCCCTTCATGGCTGGGACAGCGGGTTTGCCAAGCTTGCCCGCCGTCAAGCCTTGGCGATCGCCCGCCTAAGCGCAGCGATTGCCGTTAAGCGCAAAGACAAAGTTGCTGTGGCAGTGCGGGTAGCTTTTGGCGCGGTGGGCAAACGGGCTTTTCTAAGTGAGGCTCTGGCCCAGAGTTTAAGTGGACGCGAAATGAACGATTCGTGGTTGGAAGATGCGGTCAAAGGCTCGCAGACTGTGGTCGCGGAATCTTTAGGTTCAAGGGCTTCAGCTCCTTATAAGCGTGTGGCTGTTGGCGGTGTAATGCGTCAGGCGTTGGACTTTGCCCTGGGAGGAGGGAAGATCGGTGGAGATTAAAATTACGGTCAATGACAAAGATTACCTATTGGAAGTAGCAGAGGATGAACGCCTGCTGGATGTGTTGCGCAACCGGCTGGGGCTTATGGGGACGAAAGAGGGCTGCGGGGAAGGGGAATGCGGTGTCTGTACCGTAATTATGGATGGCAAGACGGTCAACTCTTGCTTGGTATTGGCAGGCCAGGCGGATGGCCGCAGTATTACCACGATTGAGGGTGTGGGCAACAGGCGTTCACCCCATCCGGTGCAAAAAGCCCTGGTGGAAGAAGGAGCGGTACAATGCGGGTTCTGCACACCGGGCATGGTTCTCGCGGCCAAAGCACTCCTCGATGAGAATTCCAACCCCACTGATGCCGAGATCGCCGTGGGCATGTCCGGCAACCTTTGCCGCTGCACGGGCTACGATAAAATTCTGCGAGCTGTCCGGAAAGCCTCAAAGGAGGTGGCGGAATGAAAACAGAGGTTGTGGGTACCCGTAGTATCCGGGAAGATGCCTGGGGCAAGGTGTTTGGCCAGGCTAAATATCCGGCTGATGTAAATTTGCCAGGCCAGCTTTATGGGGTGGTAGTGCGCAGCCCTCATGCTCATGCCCGCATCCGCGGGATTAACGTGGAAAAAGCCAGAATTTCGGGAGTGGTGTCGATTCTGACGGCTGCCGATGTGGCTTCTAATGCCCATGGGGTGCTGTTTCGGGATCAACCGGTACTGGCCGGGGAACGTGTGCGGATGGTCGGCGACCCGGTTGTGGCCATCGGAGCGGAAAGCATAAAACTTGCCCGTAAAGCGGCTGAATTGGTTGAGATAGATTATGAAATATTGCCCGGAGTTTTCGACCCGGAAGAGAGTATGAGAGGATCTTCCCTGCCTTTGCATCCTGAACTTTATCCTAATACCAACATTCTTTACCATCTACCGGTCAGACGCGGTAATATGGATGAGGGCTGGGCGCTGGCTGAAGTAGTGGTGGAAAGAGAGTACAGCACGCAAATGGTAGATCATGCCTTCCTGCAACCGGAAGCGGTTCTGGCGCATGTTGATGAACGGGGACATGTAGTAGTCCGGGTTGCCACCCAGTATGCACATTATGACAGGGGAGAAATTGCTCATGCTCTCGGGCTTAAAAACAACCGGGTTCAAGTTAAAACCACGGCAGTAGGCGGAGCATTTGGGGGCAGGGAAGACCTTTCCCTGCAAATTATAGCAGCGCTCATGGCCTGGAAAACCCTGCGCCCTGTTAAGCTTGAGAACACGCGGGAGGAGTCGTTTTACTCGCATTCCAAACGCCATCCCATGAAGATGTACTTCAAAACGGGAGCTGCCAAAGATGGACGCTTGCTGGCCCTCGAAGCGAAAATAATAGGGGATGCAGGGGCCTACACTTCCTGGAGCCCGAATATTTTGCGCAAAGCCGCGGTTCATGCGACCGGACCTTATACGGTTCCAAACGTTAAAGTGGACAGTTACGCTGTTTATACCAATAATCCCTATACCGGTGCCATGCGCGGTTTTGGTGCCGCCCAGCCGGTTCTGGCTTATGAAAGTCAAATGGATCTGCTAGCCAAGAAATTGGGAATATCTCCTGTCGAAATACGGTTGCGCAACCTCTTTAAGATCGGCAGCACGACCGCTACGGGCCAGGTCTTGACGGAAAGCGTGGGGATGGAAGTCTGTCTGAAGGCAGTGCTCCCTTATCTGGCAGACAAGGAGGGGCAAAAATGAAGAAACGCGGAGTAGGCTTAAGCTGCACCTGGTACGGTACGGGGTACGGCAATGGCTTTCCTGATGTTTCAAGCGCTTTCATTGAAATTCATGAAGACGGTTCGGCAACTGTCCTAACCGGAGCTATTGATGTGGGGCAGGGGAGCAGTTCTGTCTATGCTCAGATTGTCGCTGAAGAATTAGGGATACAACCTGAAGATATAACTGTCGTGACTGGAGATACAGATGTAGCGCCGGACTCAGGCACAACTGCGGCCACGAGGCAGACTTACAACACAGGCAATGCCGTGCTTAGAGCTGTACGTCAAGCTAAAAGCAAATTACTGGACTACGCAGCCCGCGCTTTTTCCTGTACCACGCCCCAAGGGATTGAACTGAGGGACGGCTATATCGGGGTTAAGGGAGATCCATCGCGCACAATGTCGCTGAGGGATATGGTCAGCCAAGCCCGCTTGAACGGGGAGCGCTTCATCAGTGCTGATAGTTTCACGGCCCGTACTACTCCGGTAGATATGGAAAGCGGCCAGGGTGCTCCGTATTGGCCTTATGCTTTTGGCTGTCAAGTAGCAGAAGTGGAAGTGGATACAGAGACGGGTATCGTGCGCATCATAAGGATAGTGGCGGCCCACGATGTGGGTAAAGCTATGAACCCTACTCAGGTGGAGGGACAAATTGCCGGAGGGATCGCCCAAGGGCTTGGGTACGCTCTGCTCGAACAGGTAGAGCTTAAGGAAGGGAAAATTCAAAACCCGGCTTTGTCCAGTTATTTAATTCCTACGGCCTTGGATGTGCCTGAAATAGAGAGCATCATTGTCGAAGAGGCAGAGAGCAGCGGCCCGTATGGGGCCAAAGGGCTGGGAGAGCCTGCAATGCTGCCTGTGGCCGCCGCGGTTATTAATGCCATCGATGATGCCGTAGGGGTGCGGATCACTTCTTTGCCGGCTACCCCGGAAAAAATCCTGGCTGCCCTGGCAGAGAAAGAACTTGAAGGAGAAAGGAGGTGACCTGGGTCAAAAAAATTCAGTGTTGTTTCTCAAAAGTTCAGAGAGTAGAAAACTTAGGGAGGGTTGTGCATGCCAACAGTTCAAGGTTCTAACGGACTGTTAGAACGAATCTTTCATCTGAGCGAATACAAGACTAATGTTCGCAAGGAAATCTTAGCCGGCGTCACTACGTTTTTGACGATGGCCTATATCCTTTTTGTTAATCCCATGATCTTAAAGGACGCCGGGATGCCTGTGACGGCGACGTTTGCGGCCACGGCCATATCTGCGGCTGTGGCTACCTTAATTATGGGTCTTTATGCCAACTATCCAATTGCGCTTGCTCCCGGGATGGGCTTAAACGCTTTCTTCACTTACGCTGTTGTGCTTGGAATGGGCCTTCCTTGGCAAACAGCCTTGGGGGCGGTATTTATTTCCGGGGTTGTGTTCTTCTTGTTGACCGTAACTAAGGTCCGGGAATGGATCATTGAGGGCGTACCTCAGGCACTCAGATTATCCATCGGCGTCGGCATTGGTCTCTTTATTGCCTTCATCGGCTTAAAAAATGCCGGGATCGTTGTTGGAAACAAAGATACCTTTGTTATGCTGGGCAATATGAAAGATCCGGGAGTGCTGGTGGCGGTATTCGGCCTGATCGTCACTGGTGCGCTGATGGCCAAGAAAGTTAAAGGCGGCCTCTTAATTGGGATTTTTGCAACGACTATTGTTAGCATGATCGCCAAAGTCTCCCCGGCGCCTACCGGAATCTCCAGTATCATTGCTCCCACTAATCCGATCGCTGCGGTCGCGCCGACATTCATGCAACTTGACATTTTGGGAGCGTTGAACTACGGCCTGATCTCAATCCTTTTCGCCTTTACCTTTGTCGATCTATTTGATAATATCGGGACTTTGCTCGGGGTCTCACGCAAAGCGGGATTGTTGGATGAAAAGGGCAACTTACCCCGTGCCGGCAAAGCTTTAATGAGTGATTCGATTGGTACAATGTTCGGTTCTGTAATGGGAACTCCTACTGTTACTTCCTATATTGAAAGTGCCTCCGGTGTGGCTGAAGGAGGAAGAACAGGTTTAACTGCTGTGACTGTTGCAGTGCTCTTCGGTGTCTCGATTGTCTTTGCTCCTTTGGTCGGGCTGATTCCGGGTCAAGCCACTGCACCCGTTCTGATCCTGGTAGGCGTTTTGATGATGAGCGAAATTGTCCAGATCAAGTTTGACGACTTTACTGAAGCTTTTCCGGCTTTCATGACCATTGTGATGATGCCGCTTACTTTCTCGATCGCTCAAGGTTTAGCCTTCGGTTTTATGTCCTATACGATTATTAAACTTGTTACCGGGCGTCATAAAGAGAATAATCCCGTAACCTATACTTTAACGGTTCTCTTCATTTTGCACTTCATCCTGTCGTCAGGGGCATAACGCTGTTTATTAATCCAAACAGAAGACTTTAGCCATTGCCGCTTGTCCGCAACGGGCAAGCGGCGGTATTCAACTGCCTGCCTATCTTTCAAGGAGGGGAGTTTTGCCTATGCGCACACTTTTTAAGAATGCAACCATGGTCACGATGAATGCCCAGCGTGACGTGATCAAAGGGAATTTGCTGGTAGACGGTTCGGGTATTGCCGCCATCGGGAATGTAAACGACCCTGCTGCTAAAGTAATCGAGCTCAACGGGGACTTGCTTATTCCCGGTTTGATTCAGACTCATATTCACCTATGCCAGACCTTATTCCGCGGCCAGGCTGACGATCTTGAACTGTTGGATTGGCTGAAGTTAAAAATATGGCCTCTGGAAGGGGGACATGACCCGGAATCTTTATACGATTCAGCCCTGTTGGGAATCGGAGAGCTCTTCCTGGGCGGGACCACCACAATCGTCGATATGGAAACTGTCCATCACACGGAACACGCCTTTCAGGCCATCCTTGACAGCGGAATCAGGGCAATTTCCGGCAAGTGCATGATGGACGCATATGATGACGACATTCCTAAAAGCCTGCAGGAATCAACAGACGCCTCTTTGCAGGAAAGCGTGGACCTATTTGATAAATATCACGGCAAGGGGAATGGCCGCCTGGAAGTTGCCTTTACCCCTCGTTTTGTTATTTCCTGTACGGATCCTCTGTTAAAGGAGGTGGCGCGTTTAGCCAAAGACAAAGGAGCTTTTGTGCATACTCACGCCTCGGAGAACCGGGGAGAAATCGAAGTGGTCGAGCGAACCCGCAACTTGCGCAATGTGGTGTTCTTGGAAAAAGTAGGTCTGACCGGCCCCAACCTGATTTTAGCGCATTGTATTTGGCTAGATGACCGGGAAAAGGAAATTCTGGTCCAAAGCCAGACCAGAGTTGCTCACTGCCCTTCATCAAACTTGAAGCTTGCGTCAGGGATTGCCTCAATTCCTGAACTTATAAGCAGGGGGGCCCAAGTTTCTTTAGGAGCGGACGGTGCACCCTGCAACAATAATCTGGACGCTTTCGTGGAGATGCGGCATGCGGCTTTAATCCAGAAGCCTTTACACGGCCCGACGGCGATGCCGGCCAAACAGGTTTTTGAATTGGCCACTCTGGGAGGAGCGAAAGCCATCGGGCATGAACATGATCTAGGCAGCCTTGAAGTGGGCAAGAAAGCAGACTTAGCAGTTGTCAACCTAGGAGGGCTTCATACTTGGCCCCAGGAAAACGTTGACGTATATTCCCAACTGGTATATCAAGCTCGGTCATCAGATGTGACACTGACCATGGTGGACGGGCAAATTGTGATGCAAGACCGCAACTTGCCAACAATAGATATTGCCCGCCTTAAACAAAGCTCTACCCGCAGCTTGAAACGAGTGCTGCAAAGAGTAGGGCTTGCTTGATAAAGCCGGACTAACGCGTTCAGGTGTGGGCTGGGCAGTTCCCCTGTGAAGAAGTTTCGTGTATGATGAGGGGTGGGGACAGATGTCTGGATGGAAAGAGAGAATGGATCAAGCCCGTGGTTTGGCCGAGGTCGATTTAGTGTTACGGCGGGCCCGGCTGGTTAATGTATTCTCAGGCGAGGTTCATAGCACTGATATCGGCATCCATAACGGACAATTTGTAGGAATTGGGTCATATACAAAGGCTGTGCATGAGCTTGACGTTGATGGAAAGTATGTAGTGCCCGGGCTTATTGATGGGCATGTGCATATCGAGAGTTCCCAGCTTTGTCCGGAAGAGCTCTGTTCCCTTTTGCTTGCTCACGGAGTCACCAGTGCTGTGGTTGATCCGCATGAAATTGCCAATGTCCTCGGGGTAAAGGGGATAAGGTATATGCTTGACAGTCTTAAGCCCCTTCCTTTTAATGCTTTTGTGGTGCTCCCGTCCTGTGTGCCGGCAACAGAACTCGAAACATCCGGAGCCCGGCTTGGCGCTGAAGAACTGCGGGAGTTTGTCGGGCATCCGCAAGTTATTGGCTTAGGGGAGGTAATGGATTACCAGAGTGTGATCGAGGGCAAGGCTGACATGGTGGCCAAACTGGAACTTCCCTTACACCTGAAAGACGGGCATGCGCCGGGAATTTCAGGTGAGGATCTTAATGCGTACTTTGTGGCGGGAATTCGTACGGAGCATGAGTGTACGACCCCCGCTGAAGCCAGGGAGCGTTTGCGGCGCGGATTTAATCTGATGCTCCGGGAAGGAAGTGCCGCCAAGAACCTTCTGGATTTACTGCCTGCAGTGAACAACGGCAATGCCCACCGGTGCTTGTTTGTGACAGATGACCGCCATCCCGCTGACCTCTTAAACGAAGGGAGCATTGATCACCTGGTGCGTCTGGCAATCAAGGCCGGGCAGCCGCCAGTAAGGGCAGTACAAATGGGTACGATCAATGCGGCCCACGCCTTAGGACTTTCCCGTCTCGGAGCTGTAGCCCCCGGTTACCAGGCGGATTTCCTTATTCTTAGCGATCTTGAAAGTTTTCAAATCGAAGATGTTTACTGGCACGGGCAAAAAATGAGCAGCAAGGGGAAAAGACCATCGTTTTTGCATGCAAGCACTCAGGGTCTCACGGAAAGTGTTAACATAGGAAAATGGGATCAAGTAAAGCTAGAGGTAAAGGTTCCTCCCGGACCCGCTGAAACTAAGGGCTTCACCCAGGGTCAAGCGAGGAGCAAAGTGCGCGTGATTGGGGTTCAAGAACATTCTCTTGTTACCTCCGCCCTAGTTGCAGAGCTTCCGCTTGTAAACGGCTGCATCGAGCCGGACCCTGAGCAGGATATTGCCAAAATAGCTGTTCTGGAACGGCACCACGCGACCGGTGGGGTTGGGGTAGGCTTTATTAAGGGCTTGGGTCTCAAGAAGGGGGCGGTGGCTTCAACGGTTGCCCATGATTCTCATAATCTTGTGGTCGCGGGGATGAGCGATCAAGAAATGGATCTTGCGATCAGGACTGTGGTTAAGATGGGTGGGGGGTTATGCTTAATCGAGGGCGAGAAAGTTATCGGCAAGCTGCCCTTACCGCTTGCCGGCCTTATGACGGACAAATCCCCGGAAGAAGTGGCCGAGCAGTTGTCCCATTTACATGCTCAGGGTCATGCCTTGGGGATGTCCCCTGATATCGACCCGTTCATGACCTTAGCTTTTATGTCCTTGCCGGTTATTCCGGAATTGAAGATCACCGACCTGGGGTTGGTGGATGTAGAAAAGTTAAGTATTACCAAAGTTTTTGTTGATTAGTGGATGCAGAAATATTGGCATTATCGAACACAATACAAAAAATGTTATAACCGAGGTGGTAGTATAATGAACTTGATCGATCTGACTTTAGAAGGTTTCGTTGAGGAAGTAGCATCCTTGTCCCCGGCTCCGGGAGGAGGAAGCGTGGCGGCCTATGCCGGGAGTCAGGGGTTTGCCCTGATCGCGATGGTTTGCCGCCTTACGCTCGGACGAGAAAAATATGCGGCGGTTGAAGGACAGATGCGTGCTCTGCTCGATACTGCGGAAGAAAAAGGGGAGCGGCTGCTGTCCCTCGTCGATGAAGATACCCAAGGGTTCAAGGCTGTGATGGATGCTTTAAGCTTGCCGAAAACTACGGATGAAGAGAAGGCAGGGCGGCGTGAAGCGATGGAAAATGCCACCTTCAAAGCTGCGGAAATCCCTTTGCAGACGGCTAGGCTTTGCCTTGAAGGGTTGCGCGAAGTTCCCAAGCTTCTGACAGACGCCAATCCCAATGCCTTAAGCGATATGGGTGTGGCAGCCCTTATGTTCAAGGCCGGGTTAGACGGGGCCCTTTATAATGTGCGCATCAATGCTGTAAGCTTAAAATCAGAGGAAAACAAACGAGATTTGCTGGTTGTCTCGTCTTCCTTGGCGGAGGAAGGAAACAGTTTGGCGGCAGCAATAGCGCAAAAAGTCAATGAGGGTCTGCGCTAAGAGCGGCGCGCGGTCAATCGAAAGAGTGCAAGCCCGGTTTATGCCATATACCATTGATCCGGCTACATAAGGAAAATAATACGGTTACACAAGAGGAAAGAGGGGGCTATCTTGATTCGGATAGGCACTCTGTGGGAAATGACTGGGTGCGTCAGGGTAATTACTTTGATAGGCGCGGGTGGAAAGACAACGTCCCTGCAGCGGTTAGGACGGGAAATTCAGGCAGCAGGTTATGAAGCTGTGCTTACAACGACGACTAAGGTGTGGCCGTTGGCTGACATTGTGGCCTGGAAGAACCCTACGGAGCCACCACCGAATACACCTTACGATTTAGGCAAGCACGCTCACTTGCTTAGCGATGATGATTATGCTAGTTCTACTAATTCAAGCAATGTTGCCGATTTGATTAACCCTGCCATCTGGTTTTGGTATGCCAGGGAAGAGCAGGAGAGCGGAAAATGGGTCGGGCCTAAGCTTGAATCAGTAGATAAAGCTGTAAATAACACCGGAGCCGTACCAATTTACCTATACGGAAATGGAACAAGACTAAACCACGTAAGCGGACGAGATCTCGGTAGGAAGGCTTATTTACCGGGCAGCCGGTTGTGGGTAATAGAAGGAGATGGAGCTAAAGAACGGGGGCTTAAGTGCTGGGCTGAGCATGAGCCCCAAATCCCGTCCACGACAGAATGTGCAATCCTAGTTATTGACGGTACTCTCTGGGGGAGGAAGCTTTCAGGCACAGAAATTCACCGGCCTGAATGCTGTCAAGCCCTAAACGGCAGAGTGTGGGATAAAGGAGTATTGTGGGAATATCTCTTTGGTTCTCCTGCTTTTTCTGCGAATTATACCAAGATGCAGTGGGTAGTGTTTTTTAATGACAAGGGCGTAGGCGAAATGACTGATATCGAAGAGCTATTGCCAAACGATGATGTTCGCGACTTGTACAGTTTGAGGGAAAAGCCCCTTCACTTGCGCCTGGCTGCCGGGAACGGCAGAGCAGGAGAAATACGCTCGGTAGATGTATGGTAAAAAGATATATGAACAAGGTAAAGTGTGCCGTGGGCACACTTTTTGCTTTGGAGTAGCAACGTGAGAATTCCCGTTCACAGCCGGATTTAAGCATTTGAGGTTTGGTTTTAAATGATTAACCGCGCTTAGATTGATTTAACAGAAAATTCATAATAGCATTATTACTATAGTGAAAGGGGGTTTTTTATAGGAGTATAGCCATCGGCAGGAAGGTTATGACACATAAATGCATGGAAGAGCTGTTGAGTGGGAGGGTTATCTATGTCAATACCTATACAATCGCATCATTCCTCTAAGGAGCTTAAGATGCTCCAGTTACAAAAGCTGAATCAGCTGTTGGTTCACGTAACTCATTTCAATGAATTCTATAAGGAAAAATTAGAATCTGCGTGTTTGCCGCTTTGTTCGCTTGATGATCTACGTAAACTTCCCTTCACCACGAAAAAGGAACTTGTAGCAGAACAGGTGAATTATCCGCCGTTTGGGCGTAACCATACCTACGAAGAGTCTCAATATGTCAGGTATCATCAAACATCAGGGACCACCGGACGGCCTCTGAAAGTATTAGATACTCAGGAGAGCTGGGATTGGTGGCGTGATTGCTGGGTAGAAGTATTCAAAGCAGCGGGTGTTGACCATCACGACCGGGTGTTCTTGGCTTTTTCTTTTGGACCGTTTATTGGATTTTGGTCTGCATATGAAGCTGCAAAAAAAATTGGTGCTCTGGTAATTCCAGGCGGTGGACAGTCTTCTCCGGATAGGTTACACAGTATTATCGAAAATAAAGCCTCAGTTTTGTTATGTACGCCCAGTTATGCTTTGCATTTGGCGGAGTTAGCCAGTGAACAAAACCTAGATATTAAGAATTCACGTATTGGCAGACTTATTTTGGCCGGTGAACCAGGGGGGTCTATTCCATCCGTGCGGGTGCGGATTGAAAGTTCGTGGAATGCCAAGGTGTATGACCACGTGGGTATGACGGAAATGGGTGCTTACGGGTACTCCTGCTCTCATCAAAATGGACTTCATATTAACGAAGCGGAATTTATAGCCGAAGTCATAAATCCTCAAACTATGGAGCCGATGGAAGAAGGGGAGAATGGAGAGTTAGTGCTTACAAACTTGGGCCGTTTAGGGTACCCTCTCATTCGTTACCGGACTGGAGATCTAGTCAAGAAGACGAGTAAATTGTGTGACTGCGGCAATGAGTACCGCCATTTGCCGGGAGGAATCGTGGGACGGGCTGATGACATGGTTGTCATTCGTGGAATCAATATCTATCCCCAGTCTATCGAGGCTATTGTGCGGGAGTTTTCGGATATCAGTGAGTTTCGGATCGTGTACTACACTGAGGAGGAGATGAATCAAGTTAAAGTTCAAATTGAGACAAATGTGCATGATGTGAAGAAACAGCTTGAAAAATTGCTGCGGGAAAGAATCGGCTTAAGATTTAATGTCGAAATTGCTGAGCCTGCTTCACTACCCCGGTTTGAGATGAAATCCAGACGGGTACTGGATGAACGCTTAAGAATAATGTCTTAAATAATGTCGTATAGTGAGGGAGGATTAATAATGAGCAAGAAAGCAGCTGGGGGCTGGCAACATTACCATACGATATGGGCAATGCTGTTTTAAGGGTGGGTTTTTTCCTATGCTGATCGTACGCTTACAGGACCTGTTGTTACCTGGATGATTGCAAACAATGTTGGCTTTTTGCACGCTGCGGCAAATCCACATGCTTTGGTGGGCTTTTGGGGAGTTTGTTTTTTGCGGGTTATATGCTTACTCAATTTCCCGGAGGGTATTTCGGGGACAAGTTTGGTTATAGAACGATTATTATCATCAGCATTTTTTGGGCAGGGATTACGACATTCTTAACAGGACTCACAAGCGGTCTGGTTGTTTTTATCGCCTTACGTGTTCTGACCGGTTTAGGAGAGGGAGTTTTTTATTCAAATGATCGTTCCCTGATTGCGCAAATTACCCCACCCCAAAAATTGGGTCTAGGCATGGGTGTAGTTATAGGGGGACTTCAGTCGGCTTAACCGCTGCGCTTATAGGTACCATTTACTTGATTAATTGGGCTAAGCCGATGATGGGGCTTAATGCGTGGAAGGATCCATTTCTGATGCTTGGTGTTACCACTTTCATAATTGCCATGATCATCTCCAAGTTTATAAGATCTTATACTCCAGGGGAAAAGGGAGGGGAACCCTTTGCCAAGGCACTCCTTAGCCTTATCAGGTATTCACTGGTATTTCTAATCGCCATTATGGCAATCTACTTTTTGACCAACAGTTTAGGACTTTCGGATGTTGCGATTTCCTTCACTCTAACGGGTCTGGTGCTCCTCCTGATCGTGTTTATTTATAAAAATAAGGCTCGGGAGGTTAAACCCGTCCTTAAAAATCCGAACCTCATTCTTATTTACCTTTCAGCAATCCCCATTCTGTGGCACCTTTGGTTTTATGGGTTTTGGTCTGTAGCAATTGTCAAAGATTTCGGGGGTGGAGCTTTGACTTCGGCAGCGCTGGTAGCTTCGTTTAATGCTGCCGCCGGGCTTATAGGTTTTCCAATCGGAGGAAGGATCTCGGATCACATGGCACATAAGCCAATGGTCGACGCAATGTTTTGATGGCTCTTACCGCAGCACTTACTGTATTTATCTTTATCTTTGCTGGATATGTGATGTCAGGAAGAAAAGATAAGGTAATAATGTCTCTCATTCTCTTCATTTCCGGCTTGATTTTTTTCGCTTTACAGTCCGTGTCGCATGCTCTTACGGCTGAAACCGCTCCTGAAAAACAACGGGGGGCAGCCTTTGGTATGTGGAATCTAATTGCGGAAATTGGCGCTGTTCTATCGCCGGTTATTTCAGGGGCATTGCGTGACAGCACAGGGGGCTGGAGTACACCTCTGATTTTAGACGGGGTGCTGATGGGAATTAGCTGCCTCCTGATTATGGGTGTGGGTTCAAGGGTATTTCAAGTGCAGGAGAACGAACACCCTGTGGGGACTGACATTTAGGATGAATTCGCACTGCGCATAGGACTAGTGGGATAAAATAATGCCGCTCTAAGCTGTTATTAGGCTCTGCTTAATAACAGCTTTCATTTTTGGCAGAAAATCCAGGTGTTCAACAACAAATTCACCACTGTTTACCCTGAGAAACAGACCGTTCACGCTGAGATTTGTGTCGCCGATTAAAAAGAGACTGATGCACCGATTCTTTCCTGTTAATATTTTAATGGGCTGCCATATTCGAGAAAACTATTTCGCTGTCATTTTCCCGTGCGCTAGAAGAATGCCTAAAACAGTTTTCGCATCTGTAAATTGTCCTGCGTAAGCCATATGAAGTGCGTGTGTCCACGAAACTCGTTCAAGTTCAACAAATTCTTCTTCATCAGGAGACAGAGTGTCCCATACTAAGTCGTTACTCCAGAAAAAATGACCGTACTAAAAGCAATTCCTCTTCATGAATAGCTTCAATAGCTACTGTACTAGGAACTTTTATGATTTCCCGCGTAGACTCTTGCCCGTTCGGTACCCGGACTTGATCATGATTCGATTTTATCTCAGGGACAAAAAAGTTGTACTGATTAGTGTCTGAACCAATTAAATTTATCTATAGTAGGTAATTTAATGAACGCACGTTTACCCAGATAAGTAATAGACTTTGCAGAGTATAGGGAATAAACTTGTTAAAAACATTCTGAATATTCAGGTATCTTACCCGCGTATTTAAGGAGGTAAGAAAACTAATGGATTTGGAATGGCTGAAGCTTCAAGATGCCGTCACAATTTATCCACGCGATGGCCTGATTTCTCTGCGAGATAACAGATTGCTGTTATTTCATGCGGATGCGTTGAGTCAATTAAAAGATGAGCTTATCAAAAGCCTTGGCTATGACTTAGCCAGGGGGATTCTGGCACGATTTGGCTATCGCTGCGGGTTTAACGATAGTCAGAGTTTCAAGCATCTTTTTGATTTTGAATCTGATGCCGAGTGGATGTTGTTTGGTCCTAAGATTCACACCCTTGAAGGCATGGTGCGAGCCACGAATGAGGTGCTGGACTATGATCGTAGTCTGGGGCATTTTTACATGCGCGGCAAATGGGAATTCTCCTATGAAGCGGAAGAGTATCTAAAAATGTATGGGAGCAACTCAGAAGCGGTCTGTTGGACTCTCGTCGGATATGCCAGTGGCTACTGCAGCGGATTTTTCGGCCAGGAAGCGGTTTGTGTAGAAACTAAATGTGTGGCTAAGGGTGATCCCTATTGTGAATATGAGGTTAGGGCTAAAGACGAATGGGACGGTTTAGCCGATAGAAATTGGTTTGATCTGCAGCCGAATACCGCTGTTAAAAGCCTGCAGTATATGCTCAAAGAGGAAAGGGAGCGCATTAATCAATGGAAATTTCTCAATGAACTTACCTTACATTTATCGAATGGCTTGAATTTTAACGAATCTGAAAAAGAGTTTTATCATCAGGTTTGCCAGTTGGTAGCTTGCGATAAAGCCTTGCTCGTGCTCAAAGAAGAGGATTCCGAGGCTTCACGTATTTTCCGTTATGACTTGGTTCCCAACCTTGCTTCCGAATATCGGGGGCTAATAGAAGGAACATTAGGGAATATTATGGCAGGTGGTGTGACCATCCGCCTTAACGGGTCCCAACTTCCGACAACGGGAGCCTTTCTTGGTATCAATAATGACCTGCTTGGGGTTCCCCTGGTATTGAAAAACCGTCAGTTAGGATATTTATTTGTGGCCAATAAACTCTCAGGAGAAGGTTTTACGGAATATGACGAAAATCTGCTATCGATGTTAGCGGTACAAGTGGCGATGGTGATGGAAAACACCAGACTATACCGCTTGACCGATCGTCAATTGCAGGAAAAGAATTCTGAACTTAAGCAAGTGAACGAACATTTGGTAAAGCAACAGAAATCTCTTCAGAAGTCCTTAGATCTGCACGATAAACTCACAGGTCTGGTTTTAGAGAATTTAGGTTTGAAGCAGATTGTTGAGGCTATCTCACACACGCTGGGACTCCCTGTGCTGATTGAGGATGCTGATTTTAGGATCTTAGCTTCAGCTAAGATTACAGAACAAATGGCTTCTTCCGAATTATTGGCTATGTTTCCGGCAGAGAGCCACGAATTGTTTTCCAAAAAGCAAACGATTGTTATTCAAACAGTCAACTCCTTAGGGGAACAAGTTCGGCGCTGCCTTACACCGGTGATGGGTGGTAAAGAAATTCTTGGTTTTCTTACGGTAGAACTTAGAAATACTCAACTCACTGAAGAAAAAAGAATCATTTTACGTGATGCCAGTATCGTTATTGCCTTGGAAATACTCAAAATGAAGGTTTTAATCGAAAATAAACGCAGTTTCGTCAAAAACCTGTTGGATGAATGGTTATACAGCGAGTCATTCAGTGAGGAACGGGTATTGGATCTAACGGTTAAACTGGGCCTGAAACTTGAGTACCCAATCAGCCAGCTGGTCTTAGACTTTGAAGGGGATCGAACCGGGTACATGAGCAAATGGATTAAAGAAGCGCTGGATATCATTCCAGCCAACGGTGTGATGGGTTTTGAGGAAAATAGGATTATTGCAATGGTTTATCAAGACAAAGGAAACAAAATGATTGAATCAATTATGCAGGAGTTCATCAAAGGATTGGAGTCTATACCTTACTTAGATTGGTGGATTACCATCGGTGCCAGCAGCCTTAGCATTTCAGAGGCAAGAGAGAACTATAAAAATGCGAACGCAGCCAATAAGATTATGAAGAATTTGAAGAAGAACCACACCTGCTTTAGGTACGAAAAGCTCGGGATCTATGGCATGTTGGGAATTCACCCCGAGCGGTTTGTATGGTTTGCCAAGAAACTTTTGGGAGAAGTGATAGAGTATGACGAAAAACACAAAACGGAGTTAGTTCAGACTCTGAAACTTTACTATCAAAACAATCAGAATATCCAGGCGACAGCGCGACGGGGATTCATCAATGATGGGACCTTAAAATACAGGCTTAAGAGGATTCAGGAAATCTCAAAACTTGATTTGGCAGATCCGGAAGTTAGTCTTCAAGTACAGATGGCGTTAAAGTTTTTATAAAAGCTTGGAGGGACTGTTAATGAAGATTTACGAGCAGATTTTTACTTTGGCATCCCCTTATTTGCAGACAAGGGGTAATGAAATCCATGTTCCTGTTTCCCGGGGATTCGCAGAAACCTTATTACAGGAGGAAAAAGGGGATTCTAAAATCGTCATTCCTGCAGTCTTGCTCCACGATGTTGGGTGGAGCAAATTAAGCGAAGACGAACAGCTTAAGGCGTTTGGACCGGGCAATTATGATAAAGACCTAAATCGGATTCATGAGGTTGAAGGAGTTAAAATCGCTAGGGGAATTTTAGATCAGGTGGGCTACAATTCCGCACAATCCGAAGAGATTTTGGCTATTATCGATGGACATGATTCCCGCCTGACACCAATTTCCGGCAGTGATCAAATTGTCAAAGATTCGGATAAACTATTCCGGTTTAGTGCAGAGGGGTTAGCTTTTTATCTGGCACGGTTTGGCCCGGATATCCCAGAACGCCTTAAATGGCTGGAAAGTAAAACGGATCGCTGGTTTTTTACTGCTTCTGCCCGGAGAATTGCTCTACAAGAATTAGAAAGACGTTTTAACGAGGCAGGAATTTAAGATAATTTACCTAGAGTGGCTAAGCTTTGACTGAACTTTTTACCCAGTGTGTGAATAGCCGATCATATTTATTAGGTGTAATATAACACTAATAGTAACTAAAAATTCAAAATATTGAAAATTATCACACGAGGAGGTGAAGTTGAGTATGCGCAAGACGGTAGGCATTTTCAGCACCCTGGATACCAAGGCGGCTGAGACTTATTTTCTAAAAGCCCAGATAGAAATGCGGGGATGCGACACGATTGTTTTAGATCTGGGAACCAGGGGGCTGGCAGGAATCCCGGCAGATGTGACGAGGGAAGAAATTTTTGCACGGGGCAACATTGGTGATGGAGCCTTTGCCGCTGAAGACCGGGTGAAACTGGGAGAAATTATGACCGCTGGGGCCAGCGCCAAGATTAGCGAGCTTTATGCTGCCGGTAAAGTGCAGGGTGTCATTGGAATCGGTGGGGCAACCAATTCTCTGATGGAAACGAATATCATGCGCACGCTGCCTTTTGGGGTGCCGAAACTAATGGTTTGCAGTGTGGCAGCCGCTCAGGGATTAGCCAGCCGGTATTTTGGCACGTCTGACATTGCGATCTTACATTCTGTTGTAGATTTTACCGGATTAAATGATTTAATTCGTGATGTTTTGGAGCGGGCGGCGGGCTCTATTGTGGGCATGGTACAAAAATCTGAAGAAGTCGTTAAAATAAAATCTAATAAATCCAAAAAGTTAGTTGCGATGACTCAGTTAAGCCTGTGTGAGCGCACGGCAAGCCTGGTCCGTGAACGCTTAGAGGAAGAAGGTTATCAAGTGATTGGCTTTTCTGCGACAGGCGTTGCAGATAAAGCAATGGAAGAATTAATCACAAAAGAAAACATGTTCGCTGCAGTGATTGATCTGGCTCCTGGGGGAGTAGGAGAACAAATTTTCGGGGGAACGCGGGCAGCAGGACCCAATCGGTTGGAGGCTGCGGGCAAAAACGGAATTCCTCAAATCATTGCTCCCTGTGCCGTAAATTTGATGACTCCGCCACGCAGCAAATACAAACCTGATTATTACCAACGGCAGAAATATGATTTAGATGCTCTGCGGACATTTTTGCGGCTAAATGATGAAGAACTCTTAATTGTGGCCCGTACCATGGCCCCAAAACTTAATCTTGCTAAAAGTCGGGTAAAATTTCTTATTCCTCTCAAAGGATGGGCTTCTTTCGATATTGAGGGATGTGCTGTCTATCAGCCAGAGAGTGATTCGATTTTCATTCAGGAAATAAAACAACAGGTTAAAGATCATGTAGAAGTTATAGAAGTGAATGCAAACCTGGATGAACCGGAATTCGCCGAAGCTGTACTTAAGGCATTTAAAGAAATTATGGGAGATTCGATGTTGAGGAGGGACGCAGGGTGAAACCAGTTCGTTACAGTGAAGAACAAGTGGAGGATTATCGGGCTAAAGGATATTGGACAGATGAGGTTTTTGCGGATTTTTGGGAGAGGAATGCGAGGGAATATCCAGATAAAGAAGCATTGCTTGATTCTAAGGGTTCACGCCTTACGTGGGCCCAAGCCAAGGAACAAACAGACCGGGTTGCGCTTAAATTTATCGAGTGGGGTATTCCCCAAGATGCCAGGGTAGTCATTCAATTGCCAAACTGCGTGGAGGGGTTTGTGGCCAGGGTAGCGTGCGAAAAGGCCGGAGTTATTTCCATGACCTTAATGCACACTTTAAGGCATAAGGAACTGTTAGAGATCATTGGCTTGATTGAGGCCACCACCATCGTAATTCCCTATATATATAAAAACTTTAATTATTACGAAATGATCAAAGAAATTCAAGAATCGTTGCCTCTCTTAAAAAATATTATTGTTATCGGATCCGATGTACCTGAGGGGGCTTTGCCATTTGAAAATATTGTAAACGAACCGCTTGAGGAAAAATATCCCCTGGATTTGTTAGTCAGCCGTCGCCTGAATCCAACTCATGTAGGATTTTTAACGACAACAACCGGTACAACCGGTGTTCCTAAAGTTGTAGAACAGACAATGGCCGCGCGGTTGTGGAGCACTAAAAGTCATGTCAAGAACTGGAGACTTGGACCGGACGATGTTGTGTGTGCGGTTGCACCTGCGGCCGGTGCGGCGGGAGGAACTCCTACCTATTTCTGCGCTCCGCAGGTTGCGGCCAAGATAGCACTCTTATACGAGTATACTGCTCAAAAGGCGTTAGAGTTCTTTGAGCAAGAAAAGGTTACAATTCCCTGTGTGGTTCCTGCACAGCTGGCGCAAATGATTCAGGAACTGCCTAAGAGCCATAACCTAAAATCAATTCGAGCCGTGCGTTGTTCCGGTGGTTATCTCTCCCCAACTCTCGCTGAGGAAGTTGAACGGTTGTTGGCAGGACCAATTTTAAGCACGTATGGATCGCAAGACACGGGATCAATTTCCGGAATCTCCGCCACTGATTCGGCAGAAAAACGTCGTTCAACAGTCGGTCGGCCTCTGCCCGGAAATGAAATTAAACTCGTCGATGATGACGGGAACCGCGTGCCTCAAGGTGAGGTGGGGCAGCTATATTTCCGCGGCCCCCAAAATTCCAGCGGCTATTATCGGGATCCGGAAAAGACATTTTCCGAAGCGTATGATGCAGAAGGCTGGGCTTCTCCGGGTGATCTTGTCAAGATTGACGATGATGGGTTCATAATGATTGCGGGACGCAAGAAAGATATTATCATCCGCGGCGGGCAAAACATTTATCCCGGCGAGATCGAAAATGCTCTGATGTCCCATCCCAAAGTTTCGAATGTTGCAGTGGTAGCTATGCCGGACCGTATCATGGGAGAGAAGGCCTGTGTTTTTGTGATTCCGGCTGAGCGCCAAGATCCGTTAACCTTTGAAGAAATGGTCGATTATTTAAAGACCAAAAAGCTTGCCAACTACAAATTGCCTGAAAGGCTGGAAATAGTAGAGACATTCCCCCTGGCTTCTGAGTCAAAGATTAACAAGAAGGGCTTGCGTGAGATAATAGCCGGGAAGTTGAAGCAGGAAGGGAAAATAGCAGGCTAAGACCCACGAGGTGAGTAATACTCCGGGGACAGGCCGGGTAATTCAAGCCTGGGGGGTGATTTGACAAGACCCTGGCACTGTTAAGGATGAAATAGGACATAAAAGTTAAAATTTAAGGAGGAGAATTATTTGAACAGCGAAAATTTGGAATTCAGTGATCATCAAGTGGAGTGGCTGCCAGAGAGAGCCTACCGCGAAGAGGACTCCCAAAGGTTATGGTTCCATGATAACCTGCACAATACCCCTCCCATCAGTCCCATGGGGGCATCAGTCTATCACTGGCCGCGGGGAGCCCGTGTTGCCTCGGAATACTTTACTTTTCCCTATTCTGAGGGTTTTGACTTTGTCCTTTACTACGGGCGCATCTTCCCCGGACCTGTGCCTATTGCAGATCCCGAGGTGATACAGGCCAAAGAGCCGGTTTTCGGTGCCAAACTTAAGGATATGCTGGATAACTGGCCTAAACGCTATGCGGACATTGTGGAGGAATGGACAGCTTCCCTCAGCTATTTGAAAGGAATAGATAAGAAGACTCTGCCTACGGACCGGTTGATCACGGTGCTCAAAGACGCGGTGAAGATATCCAAGCGCAGCTGGGAGCTGCACTTTATTGCCATGTACCCCTCCATCTTCGCCTATATGACCTTTGAGGCGATCTGCCAGAAGCACGGCATCGAAGAAAGGCAGATGCGCACTTTTCTGCAGGGGTTTGAAACCAAAATGTATGAAATCGACCGGGGATTGTGGCGTTTGGCGGATTTGGCCAGCGAATTGGAACTGGTAGAAGAATTCAACGAGATTTCCAGGCAGGAAGAGTTGCAGGAACGGCTGGGCAGCAGCACCAAAGGCAAGCTGTGGCTGGGCAAATTCAACGACTTCCTGGCCAAATACGGGCGCAGGACCACGGCTGCTCTCTTCGATCCCTACTACAAAACCTGGATCGAAGATCCCATGCCGGCCTTTTCAACCATTCAAACTTATATCCTGAAAGGCGGCTTCGACTTCGAGGAACACACCGAAAAGATAATCCAGGAGAGGGACGAGTACATCGCCAAGACCGTGAGTGAAATTCCGGCGGAGAACAGGGATGAGTTCCTACAGGCTCTGAAGCATGCCCAGTACTCCTATCCTTTCAACGAAGACCACAACTTTTATGTGGAGCAGTGGACCTACTCTGAACTGCGTTACGCCATCCAGGAATGTGGCCGCCGCCTGGCTCATTGGGGATTCTTCGATAAGACTGATGACGTGTTCTTCATGACCATCGACGAACTGGAAGAAGTTATGGAAGATATCGTTCTGGACAAAAAAATTGCCCTGGCTGAACACCAGCCGCGGGTGAAGAGCATGGTCGAGCGGCGCAAGACCGTTTGGCAAGCGCTGCACGATGTGAAAGTGCCGACCATTATCGGCACCGTGCCCGAGGGCAGGGTCGACGATCCGGTGTTTATTAAGATCTGGGGCATGACCAACGAGGTTATCAGGGGACAGGCCGTACCTGAAATCGATGTAGAGAACAGGTATGAAGGGTTCCCAGGTGCCCCGGGAATCATCGAAGGAACCGCCAAGGTAATATATGGGTATGAAGGTTTCTCTCAGATCATGCCTGGCGATGTACTGATCGCACCCTTTACGACCCCGGCCTGGACGCCTCTATTCTCTAAGATTAAGGGTGTGGCTACCGATAGTGGAGGGATGCTGGCCCATGCCGCAATTTGCGCTCGGGAATACAACATTCCGGCTGTGGTCGGCACAATAACGCGGGGAAAAAGAGTGACAGAGGGCGTAAAGACAGGGGATCGTGTCCGCATTAATGGTACCAAAGGCGTGGTAGAGATTCTTGACGATTAGGAGGAGGGGCTAAACATGATCCGCTTTCTGGAAGAATGTTCGAAGGAAGATGTTTTTCTGGTAGGGGGCAAGGGCGCAAGTCTGGGGGAACTGAGCAAAGCAGGCAAGCAAGTGCCGCCTGGGTTTTCGATCACAGTCAACGCCTACCGCAAATTTGCGAACATTGCCGGGATTAATGAATTACTGACTGAACTCATGTCAAAAGGACGTGAAGTTTCAGACGATAGATTAAAGACAGAATTCTATCCGTATATTGAAAAGGCCCGGATACCGCAAGAGGTCGAAATAGCGGTTCGCAGCGCATACAGGCAGTTGTGCGAGCGAACAGGAGACAATGTATTAGTGGCTGTGCGCTCCAGTGCTACGATGGAAGACAGCGCGAACACGAGTTTCGCCGGGCAGCATGAGACTTTCCTAAATGTGTACGGTGAAGACAATGTGTTGAGCAAGACTCTTCAATGCTGGGCAAGTATGTTTTCCAGCCACGCGCTGCATTATCGTTCGAGCAATGAAATTAATTTGGACGACGAAGCGATGGCAGTAGTGGTGCAGAAAATGGTGAATGCTAAAGTCTCAGGCGTGGCTTTCACTGTTGACCCTGTGAGTGGGAACCACGACCGTGTGGTGATTGATGCGGCTTGGGGTCTTGGGGAAGGCATTGTCGGAGGATTTATCACTCCGGATCATTTCGTGGTGGACAAAAAAACTTTGGAGATTAAAGAACAGTGGATCTCACCCAAAACCATGGAGTTTATTCGAGATCCTAACTCCGGCGAAACGGTACCGTGGGAAGTACCCAAGGAAAGACAGAAGATTTCGTGTTTGACAGCAATGGAGATCAAATTGTTGGCTCAAACAGCTATGTCTATCGAAGGACATTATGGCAGGCCGCAGGACATTGAGTGGGCCTTAGACAGAGATGTTCCTTTCCCCAGAAATCTGTTGATTCTCCAAAGTAGGCCGGTTACAGTCTGGGGAGGGATGTCTGCGAATGACAGGCTTGTCTCCAATCACTAAGGGAATATTAAATGTCTTAGGCGATTCACCTGCTATTTCCTGAAGATTATGAATTTAGGAGGAGCATTTTATGGCAATTAAAGACTTAAGAGATTTCATTAAGGAATTAGAGGCACAGGGTCAATTAATGAGGATAAAGACCGAGGTAGACTGGAATTTGGAGCTATCTCATATCGCTAAAGTAAATGAAGAAAAAAATGGCCCCGCACTCCTGTTCGAGAATGTTAAGGACTACAGTATTCCGGTTTTTGTAAGTGCCCTCTCTTCTACTCAACGTCTTGCGCTCGCTATGCATATGCCTATTAATACCACGCTCAGCCAGATGGCCAGGGAGTGGGTCGACCGGACCAAAGAATTGATTCCCCCCGTATGGGTCGAGACGGGCCCTGTTAAAGAAAATATTGACAAGGGTGACGATGTAAACCTTTTTAAGTTTCCGGTGCCCAAATTTTATGAAATGGACGGCGGGAGATATATTGGCACGTTTGTCAGTGTTATTACGAAAGATCCGGAGACAGGCTGGGTGAACTTGGGGACTTACCGCATGCAAATTCTTGATGATAAAACATGCGGCATCCAGTTGATCAAAGGAAAACATGGCGACCTTCACCGCATGAAATATGCCAAGCTGAACAAGCCGATGCAGGTCGCCGCAGTTGTTGGCTATGACCCTCTAATGTTCTTGGCGTCAAGCACCCTCATTGGGGCCGGGGAAGATGAGTATAACTATATCGGTTCCCTGCGCGGGTTCCCCGTGGAAGTCGTTAAGGGCGAATATGTTGATCTGCCTATTCCTGCTGGTGCTGAGATGGTGATTGAAGGAGAGCTGTGGCCTGAGAAGCTGAGGGATGAGGGGCCCTTTGGTGAATATACAGGCTACTATTCCGGCAAGGGTACAGTGCCAAGGCACTACATCGACGTTAAAGCTGTCACCTATCGTAACAACATGGTGTTCCATGCTACAACGGTGGGTCGCCCCGTGACTGATACTCACATGATTCAAGCGATGAACAGAACGTCCACACTCTGGGCTGATCTTGAGGCTATGAAGATCCCTGGTATTCAATCCGTTTATATTCCTCCTGAGTCCTGTGGACGCTTTATGGCTGTTGTCTCAGTTAAACAAATGTATCCTGGCCATTCTGCTCATGTTGGAAACGCGGTTATCTCTACGTCCACCGGTTCTTATGGCATAAAAGTTGTGGTCGTGGTCGATGAAGATATTCCGGCTGATGATATGGGCCGTGTCATCTGGGCGATGAGCACCCGCATGGCACCAGGAAGAGGGGTTCAGATTATCTCTCGTGGGCGCTCGACTCCTCTTGATCCATCTTTGCCTATTGAGAACAGAGATATTACATCCAGAATAATCATGGATTGTTGTATTCCCTATGAATGGGAAGAAAAACCGATTAATATTGAACTAACTGATTCAGTTTTAGATAGTGTTCTTGAAAAATGGAAAGATTATGGTTTTCAGGAGTAATAGGGGTCAAATTAAGCTCTAGAAGCTGGGAATAAGATCCCAGCTTCTGCTCTCTTAAGAAAACGACTGTTTACCACTCTAAATCAACATTTTATCAGAATTTACTGACAACCGGTGTGTTTGATGGTATAGTATTCCCATACTGAAAGATTGTTCTTTATAGGAGACTTAAAGGGGGGAAAGCAGTGTACTTGCCGGATTTTGATTATTATGCGCCGGAGAGTGTGGAGGAAGCTTGTTGGCTGTTGGCTGAACATGGGTCTAAGGCTAAAATATTGGCAGGCGGGACAGACCTTTTACACAAGATGAAGCACGGTGAGCTAAGCCCGGAAGTGATTATTTCCCTGAATAATTTGGGGGCATTGAAGGAAATCAGGTATGAGAAAGGTACGGGAGTAGTGATCGGAGCCAGGGCAACGCATAATGAAATTGCCAATTCTCCGATCATTCAAGAGAAGTATCGTTCTGTAGCCGAAGCTGCACATCATATGGCAAACAATCAAATTCGCCATCTTGGGACAGTTGGAGGAAATATTGTCAATGCTGTGCCTTCTGCTGATTTGCCGCCGATTCTGATCGCTTTAGGCGCAGTGATAAAATTGGTGGGGGTGGCAGGGGAGCGAACCATGCCGCTGGAGGAGTTTTTCCTGGGCGTCCACCAGACACAGATCAAAGCAGATGAGGTCTTAACCGCAGTGATGATTCCGGACCAAGACTCGACGGGCAGCACCTATATCCGTTTTGGGCTGCGCCGGTCCGGAGCCTTGGCTGTGGCCGGGGCTGCCGTGAGTGTAACAATGGACGGGGAAATCTGCCACGAGGTGAAGATTGTCTTGGCTGCGGCTGCGCCTGTGCCCATGCGGGCTAAGGCGGCTGAACAGGTGTTTAAAAACCAAAAAGTCACGGATGAGTTGTTGGAAGAAGCGGGGGTGCAGGCGGCGCATGAGAGCAGGCCACGTACCAGCATCCGGGGTTCAGAGGAATACCGTAGGGATTTAGTACGGGTTTTAACCCGCAGGGCCTTACGGAAGGCAATAAATGAGGGAAATGTCTAAGCAAGCATAGATTGCATTGGATTAATGGATTTTTGAGAAAATTAATTGTTGCGAGGAGTTCCGAGTAAAGTCTCTTTATATTGTAACAAAGTTGTTTCAAATAGATGTCTTTTTTGAATGGAAGGAACTTAGCTCGATTTCAGAATATTGTTGAACGCGACAAGAGCTTACACTGGTTTTATGAAGTGACGGAGAATTATCTCAGCTAAATTTAGAGAGGGGTGGATAGAGGTGGCCCAGGATGTTACAGATGCCCAAGGGGTTAAACGCTATTTAGTTAATCTTAAGGTTAACGGGGATACCCATACCTTGATGGTTAAAGGGAATTCTTTGCTAGTGAATGTTTTGCGCGATGATCTGGAGTTAACAGGAACAAAAAAGGGGTGCGAGTTGGGGGACTGTGGCTCGTGTACGATCCTTATCGATGGCAAGCCTGTTAATTCCTGCTTAGTCCTGGCAGTTGAGGCAGAGGAGTTGGAGATTACGACAATCGAAGGGGTTGCCCCTAATGACAAGCTCGATAAACTGCAGGAATCGTTCATTGATCATGCCGCGATTCAATGCGGGTACTGCACTCCTGGTATGATCTTATCCGGCAAGGCCTTGCTTACGCAGAACCCGCATCCCACCGAAGAGGAAGTTCGGGCAGCGATTTCCGGCAACCTTTGCCGCTGTACCGGGTATGTAAATATTGTGAAAGCTATTCTCGCTGCCTCTGAGCGGGAATAAGAGAGGAGGGACAACTCCGTGGCTGAGAAAGAATCTGCTATTCAGGAAAAAAATGCGATTCAGGCAAAATTTAATACGGAGGAAACAGCGGTTGCTCAGGGTAATTCCGTAAGTCAAGAATACTCTGTTATCGGCAAGAGTGTGGGCCGGCTTGACGGACGGGTTAAAGCCACCGGCCAGGCAAAGTATACGGGCGATCTCAAATTCCCAGGTATGCTTTACGGTAAAATCCTTACCAGTCCTCATGCTCACGCTCGCATTCTTAGTATAGACATCTCAGAAGCTGAGAACCTCCCCGGGGTTAAAGCGGTCATTACGCACAAAGATGTGCCCAGCATAAAATACGGCATCAGTCCGGCGCGCTGGGATGAAAACATTTTCTGTATCGACAAAGTCTTGTTTGTCGGGGATAAAGTGGCTGCGGTAGCGGCGGTGGACGAAGAGACCGTTTATAAAGCGCTTAAGTTAATCAAGGTTGAATACGAAGTGCTCCCCCCGGTACTTGACCCCCTGCATGCCATGGATGAGGATGCTGCGCAAATCCATGAGGAATATGAGCGCAACCTTAACACTGAGATTCACCAAAGTTTTGGGGATGTAGAGCAGGCGTTGGCCCAAGCCTATCATGTACGCACTGACTACTTTGTCGGGCAACGGGCTTATCAAAGCCCGATCGAGCCTCATTCTGCCATCTCGATCTGGGAGGATGACAAACTCACAGTCTATTCCAGCACCCAGTCCCCGCATTATTTCCAATACTATATTGCCCGCCAGTTTGGGATGCCCATGGGGAATGTGCGCGTAATTAAGACGCACATTGGGGGCGGTTTCGGGGGGAAACTTGAACCGACCGGGCTGGAGTTTGCCGGGGCGGCTCTGTCCAAACTTACCGGTCGTGCCGTGAAAATGTTTTATGACCGCCATGAAATGTTTGCTCACAACAGGGGACGTCATCGCCAGTATATGAAGCTCACGACCGGTGTGGACCAAAACGGGAAGATCCTGGGGGTGCATGCGGATTTTATCATGGACGGCGGGGCTTATACCAGCTTGGGGGTTGCGAGTGCGTATTATGCGGGAGCCTTGCTTACGATTCTTTACGACTTTGAGAATTACAAGTTTGATATGTACCGGGTTTATACAAACCTGCCTGCCTGTGGAGCGCAGCGCGGGCACGGGCACCCACAGCCACGCTTTGCTTTCGAGAGTCATTTGGACAATATCGCCAAAGATTTGGGAATTGACCCGATTGAACTTAGGCTAAGAAATGCTCGTAAGGCCAATACCATTACTCCTAATGAATTTAAGGTGGAATCCTGTGCCCTTACGGAAGCGATAGAGAAAGCGCGCGAAACCTCCAACTGGGACGAAAAGCGCAAAGACAGGCCTCAAGGGCGGGGAATCGGGATTGGCCTGGGAGCCTTTGTCTCAGGCGCAGGGTATCCGATTTACCGCACTAATTTGCCGCAAGCGTCCGCAGTGATCAAGGTTAATGAGGACGGCAGTTCCGCAACTCTGTACACAGGAGCAGTGGACATCGGTCAGGGGAGTGACACCATTCTCTGCCAGATGGCCGCGGAAGCTATGGGTTTTTCCTTTGATAAGATGCGCATAGTCTCAGCTGATACTGAAGCTGCGCCCCATGATTTCGGCGCTTACGCCAGCCGCCAGACCTTGATGTCGGGCTGGGCCGTCAAGAGGGCAGGGGAAGAGATTAAAACCCAGCTTCTCGAAACAGCTGGGCTGATGATGGGTTCCAGTGCGGAGGAGTTGGAGTGCCGGGATGAGCTGATATTTATGAAAGAAAAGCCGGAGATAAGTAAAACCTTTAGGGAAGTCGCCCAGGAGTTTTTTGTGAAGAAAGGGCCGCTCGTAGGAAAAGGATCATATACCCCGCCTAAGCTGGGGGGCAAATTCAAAGGGGCTGCTGTCGGTACCTCTCCTGCTTACAGCTTCGCAGCTCAGGTAACGGAAGTAGAAATAGATGAGGAGACCGGGGAAGTTAAAATTCTGGAAGCTTGGGATGTGCATGACTGCGGCAAGGTGATAAATCCGGCCTTGCTCCACGCGCAGGTGCACGGTGCTTTCTATATGGGCATGGGTGAGTCAGTGTGGGAAGAGGTGCTTTTTGACGACCAAGGCAGGATCCTCAATCCCAATTTGGCCGAATACCGTCTTCCTACCGCCTTAGATATGCCTAAGTTTAACTCTGAGCTGGTGGACAGTTATGAACCAAACGCTCCCTGGGGGGTTAAAGAAGTGGGGGAAGGTGCAACTACCCCGACCATGGGTTCTATCTCCAATGCCATCTTTGATGCGCTTGGCGTCCGCATTAATTCTTTGCCCATGTCTTATGAGAAAATCTGGCGGGCCTTGAAAGATAAGAGCGAACGGGATTCTAAATGAGGTATTAGCTCATAGTAAATTCTGAATCAAAAGCAGCGAAAGCAGGTGAAAGAACAATGAATGAGAGGATTGTAAAAGAGGGTCATAGCAACGGTAACAGCAATGCTTATAGCGCACCCATTGTGTATAAAGCCTTCGCTGTTTTGCAGGAAGTGGCAAAAACTCCCGGCTCCCTGGGGATAAGCGATCTCTCCCGCGTGCTTAATATTAATAAGAGCACGGTATTCGGAGTTACTCAGGCTCTACTAGACTTGGGAGCTTTGCGCCAGGATGGGGCCAGTAAGAAGTTCAGGCTGGGCCCGGCTTTAATTCAGCTTGGGAACCAGTCTTTGGCCGGGATCAGTTTGCGCAGCCTAGCCCGTCCGTTCATGCTGAAGCTGGCTGAGGAATTCGAACAGACAGTGTTTTTAGGAAGGTTTGACGAATACGGGATTACTATTATTGAGAAAGCAGAGAGCCCGGTTGAACTAAAAGTGTCGGCACCGGTCGGTGCCCGTATTCCGTTCTTTGCAGGGGCAGCAGCTAAATCTTTTTTGGCAAGCCTCGATAAACCTCAGCAGCGCAGGATTTTGCAGGAGCGAACCCTCCCTAAATTCACAGACAAATCTATTACAGATGAAGATGAGTATCTGGTAGAATTAGAACGTGTGCGTGAAGCAGGGTTTGCCACAGATTTTGAGGAATATATCCACGGCGTACATGCGGTCAGTGTCCCCCTCCTTGATGCCCGCGGCTGGTTGGTAGCAGCGATCTGGATCGTGGGTTTTAGTTCTTCATTTCAAAGGGAGAAAATGTTTAGGGCGGCGAAAGCAGCTAAGGTTGGCATTGAGGAAATTAGCTCAATGATGGAGGGATAATACACGCTGATGATGTAATGTTGCAAGCAACCTGATAATACAATGGTTGCAAATAAGCTTCCTAAATGCTATGGTAAATCCAAGTTGCTTAAGAAGTTGATCTGTGTCTAAGATTAGAAACGGTTTAAGAATATGGCGACTCGCCGAGGGAGGCAGTTCGGTTGATTAGACTGGTGGTAATGGCAGCGGGGCAGGCAACGCGCATGGGCACTGATAAATTAGCCTTAGCTTGGTACGGTGCGACCGTGCTGGGATATGTTGTGCACGAGGCCTTGGATGCTCTGGCAGAGTCCGGGCTCAATGGCGAACTAGTAGTTATTGCCCGTAAACCCCCTGCGGTCTACCTTTCTCCCTCAGTGCATGCACTTTTTACCAAGAATAAAGGAAAGTGGCGTTTGCTCCCGGATCCGGTACCCCTGGCACAAACGATCAAAACCGGACTTGAGGGTGTGAGTGATGATGTTGTGGGGATTGCCTTTTTACCGGGGGATCAAGTTGGAGTTAACAGTCCAGTTTTAGCCAGGCTTATTAAGAATTTTGCCCACACAGAACCTGATGCACTCGTTCCAGTCGCGGGAATGGTGCCAGGTTCTCCTGTGTTTTTTCACCGCAAACTGATCCCCGAATTATCTTCATTAAGTGGTGAGCAAGGGGGGAAAACTGTTCTTAAAAACTATGAGGGAAAATTAAAAACCTATCAAGTAAATTCTGACTTCTTTACTGATTTAGATACTCCGGAGGAGTATAATAAGTTTAAGAAAGTGTGAATAGTGTCCCCTGAAAAAGTTCTTTAATCGCGTTCGAAATTTCCGAGACAGTCCAGGTGAAATAAATTGGGACAAGCAGTTCCACTTATTCATGAAAATTACGAGGTGCGGAGGTGGGCCCGTTTAAGGGAGAAGTATGGATATTCTTGCAAGGGTTCAGGAGTTGCGTGCTGCCGGGGAAACCTTCGTTCTGGCCACAATTGTCCGCGCTGAGGGTTCTACGCCCCGCAGCTTGGGAGCCAAGATGATCGTACGGGCTAACGGGAAAATTGAGGGGACGATCGGAGGGGGCAAGCTCGAGTATTTAGCAATTGAAGACGCTCAGGAGCTTCTCAATAACCGCCAGAGCACATTGAAACGCTATGACCTTATTCCGGAAGGAATTGGAATGCATTGTGGCGGCACGATCGAAGTGTTCCATGAGGTATACACCATCGCACCTCAGGTTGTCATTTTTGGAGCTGGGCATGTGGCCCAGCCCTTAGCGACTTTAACAGCCCAGCTCAGTTTGCCGGTAGTGCTAATTGATCCTAGGCCTGAGCTGGTAAATGAGAGTTATTTTCCGAAATCAGGGGTACAATTGATCTGTACGGATTACCTTGAAGGATTAAAGCAGTGTAATGTTACCTCAGAAACGATTTTCTTTGTGGTCTCTCTGGGCCAGGAACAAGAGATTTTATCCGAAGTTTTGCAGCATGAGCTGCGTTACGTCGGCGTTATGGGCAGCAAGCGCAAAATTACCGCTCTGCACAAACAGGTGCTTGAGAGCGGGTTAAGTGAAGAACAATGGGCTAAGGTGCGCGGCCCGGTGGGTCTTGACCTCGGCGGGGAAACCCCGTATGAAGTTGCTCTGAGTATGACTGCAGAACTTGTGAAAGAGCTCAAGGGAGGAACGGGTAAGCCCCTTAATCTAGCATCCGTTTGAGTGTAAACTCAAAATAGCACAGTTAAAGGGTATAGGTATTGTTTAGAATAATTAACTTTGAAAAAATAAGATTTTCTTGCTTAAAATCATGTTAAATAAAGTTAGGGTGTTAAATATGACTTATCTTAAGATTAATAATACCAGAGTGCTTAGGGGTCCCATAGTCTTGGTGCGGGGAGCAGGAGAACTGGCTACAGGAGTAGGGTGGACTTTGGCCAAAGCGGGATTTCGTGTCCTTATGACGGAAGTAAGCCAACCCCTGATGGTGCGCTGGCCGGTCTGTTTTGGGACGGCCATCGCCGAAGGGAAATGGGAAGTAGAAGGGGTGCAAGCCCGTCTGGCAAGTGAACCGGGTGCGTGTTCACGCTTGTGGGATCTCGGGGCAGTGCCGATTTTCATTGATCCCGACTTGCAAACTCTGCCTGAGATTAAGCCTGTGGTTGTGATTGATGCCATCATGGCTAAACGCAACTTAGGAACGAATAGAGACATGGCCCCTTTGACAATAGGTTTAGGGCCGGGGTTCAGCGCCGGTAAAGACGTAGATCTAGTGCTAGAGACCAACCGCGGTCATAATCTGGCCCGCCTGATTTATGAAGGTATGGCTGAGCCTAACACGGGAGTCCCGGGAGAAATAGGCGGGGTGGCAGCTGAACGAGTCGTTTATTCCCCTCAAGCCGGAGTGTTCAGCCCCTTTAAAAAGATCGGCGAGCACGTGAGCGCAGGGGAAGTGTTGGGGATAATCCAGGAGGCACAAGGAGCACAAGCGGAAGTGAGGGCAACAATTACGGGCATGTTGCGCGGGCTTTTGCGCGCCGGTACGTATGTTAAGGAAAAAGTTAAGACCGGTGACATCGACCCCCGGGGCGAACAGGATTATTGTTTCACACTCTCAGAAAAGGCAAGGGCTATTGGCGGCGCGGCTCTGCTCGCAGTTGTAGAGTGGGAGCGCCAAGGGCAAAAATAACCTTCATGAATGGGGCCAATGGAAAAAACCGTTTAGTAGTGGCGCAGGACACAACAGTAGTAGTTCTGCGTTTTTAATTTTTATATAAGGGAAGGATTCAAGTAAGATTTGGCTGTTTATCAGAAGCAAGGAAAATCGCAACGATGCTGATGGGACTAGGCCTAAAAGGCATAGGACTAAAGGGAAAATTTTCAACCAGAGACAGGTATTTTCGAATTTGCGCAGAAATTAGATTAACACAAAGAACAAGCCGGGATTAAGGACTATTTGTGCGAAAATTAGCTAGTACGAGTAAATATGGTTAGCGGCAAAAGTGCAAATAACGAAAAGTAAATCCGGCTGAGAGAGTATTGTTGGCTGATTTTTTTATAAGGCAGAAGGGGTATTCAGCAAACTACTGAATGTAAACGCATTATAGACAAAAAATTAAAGTTTTTAGGGAGATGTTTATGCGTTTAGTAAATGTTAATTATTTAAAAGAGGGGGCTGTGCTCGCACGGCCTGTGATGAATGCTATGTGCCAGGTCTTGCTGCAAGCGGGGGTAAAACTTACTTCTTCTTACATATCCCGCCTGCAGAATTATGGCTGTGAAGTTGTATTCATTGAAGATGAGCGTTTAGCTGATGTAGAAATTCAGCCAGCTATCAGCACACCTACAAGAGAGTTAGCCCATAAGACCCTTAAACAAATTACCGGGCATATCGGCACAGGTCGGGATAATGCCCTTCCGATTGAACAGGTGCGCACGGCAGTTGAGGAAATGATTGAAGATTTACTAAACAGCAGGGACATTGTCGGGAATTTAACTGAGATACAAGTATATGACGAATACACTTTTCAGCATTCTATTAATACTACAGTTTTAGCCTTGATTTTGGCTTTGGCCGCAGGATATTCTGAATCTAAACTGCTTGAGCTTGGCATGGGTGTACTTATGCATGACGTAGGGAAAATAAAGGTTCCTGATGAAATTTTGAACAAGACTGCCCCTTTAACACTAGATGAGTTTGATGAGATTAAAAAACACACGATATATGGGTATGAAATCTTGCGCAAAAATCGGGATTTTAGTTTGCTTTCCACTCATGTTGCCTTTCAACATCAGGAAAAATGGGATGGGAGTGGGTACCCGCGGGGTTTAAAAGGGACAGAAATCCATGAATACGGCCGTATTACCGCTGTGGCTGACGTGTTCGAGGCCTTAACAAGCAGAAGAGTTTACCGTCCTGCTTTCCAGCCTTATAAGGCTTTCGAGTATCTGATGGCCAATTCCGGAACTCACTTTGAACCCAAGATAGTAGATTCATTTACGAAAAATGTCGCTATTTATCCAACTGGTTCGGGAGTTCGTCTCAGCAACGGGCTTAGAGGGAATGTGGTAAAGCAAAACCAGTCTTTTCCAAGCCGCCCGTTTGTGCGGGCTCTGTATGAGGAAAACAGCCCTCTGTTAGCCCCCATTGATCTTAACCTTGCTGAACATCCATCGCTTATGATAGTTAAAGTGGAAAATGAGTGATATTTGGCAACCAGTGAATCCTCCCGGGAAATTGCTTGAGTCAACTAATGTGACATAAGGCTTTGAAATTCCTCTGGCGTGTGTACAGGTTGTTGACATGCAAAATTTTGACAGACATACGCAGTAACTCCTGCATCCGGGATTGGATAATCCTTAAGCCAGGGGATTTCTTCGAGGCTCCCGTCTTGATAGAGTAGGGTTGAGTAGGGACGTAAATCAGAGAAAAATGTCTTGCGAAAAGCTGGAAGCTCTTCTGCCTGCGAACGAGAGGCCAGCACAATCTCCTGGCCTGGGTAGAGGGAAAATTGCAAAGCTTGTAAAGACGCAGTATAGCCGGTAGGGTATTCAACTGCTGCCATCATTAAAGCAGAGAGTGCCTTAGCGGCTTTTTCATCCCACTGCGTATCTCCGGTTAGACGCGCCAGCCTCAGGAGGTTAAGAGCACTGACCGAATTACCGGAAGGTGTGGCCCCGTCATAAGTTTCGTGGGGGCGGATGAGGAGTTCCTCGGCATCTGTTCCGGTCAGGTAGTAGCCACCATTTTGCTCATCGCTGAAAAGCCGATTTTGGTCCTGCTGCAGTTCAAGTGCTGTTTCAAGGTAACTGCTTTGACCCTGTGCGCTGTAAAGTTCGAGCAGACCCCATATGAGATAAGCATAATCGTCAAGGTAAGCCGGATAGGCTGCTTCTCCGTCCCGGTAGCGCGCTAAAAGACGCCCATCAGGGCGGCGCAGGTTCTTAAGGATAAATTTGACAGCACGCTTAGCCAAGAGCAAGTAGCGGTCATTTTGGAGTACTTGTGCTCCCTTAGCTAGAGCAGCGATCATGAGGCCGTTCCAAGAAGTGAGGATTTTGTCGTCCTTATGGGGATGAATGCGCCCTTCCCGCACCTGAAAAAGGGTTCTGCGGGCTTTGGTGAGTGCAGACTCAAGTTCTTTCAGACTGAGTGCATACTCCTGTGCCAAGAGTTGGTGATCTGAATTAATTATATTAGGTATACTTTTACCTTCGAAGTTGCCCGCTGGCGTAATGTCGTAAGTAGCACAATAGAGCTTGCCCTGTTCCAAACCTAAGATTTCAATGACTTCTTCAGGGCTCCATACATAGAATTTTCCTTCCACTCCTTCGGAATCGGCATCTTCTGCGGAATAAAACCCGCCCGTGGGCGCGGTCAAATCGCGTTCAATGTAAGTGAAAATCTCTTCAGCCACCCGGCGGTAATCATCATTATGTGTCATTTGGAACCCTTCCAGGTACACGTATGCCAACAGGGCATTGTCATAGAGCATTTTCTCAAAGTGTGGCACCAGCCATTTCTCATCCGTACTGTAACGCGCAAATCCGTACCCTATGTGGTCATACATTCCTCCGCGTGCCATACCGTCCAGGGTTTTAGAGGCCATAACCAAAGCAGAACTGTCCGGTTCACTAAAGGCATAGCGCAAGAGAAAACCGAGTACATGCGGGGATGGGAATTTAGGTGCTTGCCCGAACCCCCCATAGCGGTTATCAAAAGTATGGGCCAGACGGCTAAAGGTTTCGTTTATTAGCTTTATTCCCTGCTCTTTTATAAGGGATGCGTCTTGACCAAGCAGAGGTGCATTACTGGGGTCATTGTCTATGAGCGGTGCGGTTTTGGTTTGGGTATGCGCTTGCACGGCATCAAAAATTTCCTCCGCAGCCCCGCGAAGTTTATGGTCATCTTCCACCCAGAGCGACCCGACTTGTTCCAGAATTTCCAGCAGTCCCTGGCGACCGTAGCGGCGGTTCTTGGGGAAATAAGTCCCCGCAAAAAACGGTCGTTTCTCGGGGGTCATCAGAATCGTTAACGGCCATCCTCCCGAACCTGTAAGCGCCTGGCAGAATGCCATATAGATATGGTCGATATCCGGGCGCTCCTCGCGGTCGACCTTAATTGCGATGAAATAACGGTTGAGCAAGGCGGCAACTTCATCGTTTTCAAAAGATTCTCTCTCCATCACATGACACCAATGGCAGGTCGAGTATCCAATACTTAGGAAAATAGGCTTATTTTCCCTCGAGGCCTTTGTGAAAGCTTCCTCGTTCCAAGGATGCCAGTCTACGGGATTATAGGCATGTTGCAAGAGATATGGGCTTTTTTCTCTTAGCAGTCTGTTAGGTTGTTTGTCGGTAGTTATCATTTTGTCCTCCAAAGTGTGGTTATTGAACGTGACATTGATATTAGTATGTCAAGATATTAAGCGATTATAAAGGATTATTCCTATTATTATAAAAGGGAAAACCCAGTTAACCAGACAGTTGTGGAGGAGAATGCCCGTGTAAAATTAGACCAGGCTGAATACCAATAACGGTACTCAAGCTTTGAAGCAAGGTACGAAGAAGCCAAGGCTAAGCTGGAAAAAATCGAAGAACAGCGGCAAGCCCGCCGGATAAAGCGAGAGAAATTGGATACCTTTCTTAGTACATTGCTGCGGCAGGATTCTGTTTTGACGGAGTTTGACGAAGATCTTTGGATTGCGGTTATAGATAAAGTCACGGTCTTTGCTGATGATGATGTCCTGTTTACCTTTAGGGACGGCACGGTGGTAAAGGGATAATACCCAAAAACAAGACGCCTGCGGGTTGGCAATAATGCTAACCTTTCGGGTTTATCTTTTTGAATATTACGGATTATCTGTAGGGTGGTAAGTTCTAAAGAGTATTCTTTTGCTTGCAACCTCGAACCATTATAAAAAATTAATTACTTTGACTCGGCTTACCCAAAATTTACATTACCTACTTGACAATGGAAGGACTACACATGTAAGATAAAAACATGGATTACTGACGTAGGACAGAGGGGGTTTTAGCGTGAAAGAGATTCCGCAAATTTCAGATGCGGAGTGGCGGGTAATGAAAGTCTTCTGGGCCTCACAGACACCACTGCCATTTAGTGCGATAATTGAAGCGTTAGAGGCTACTACTGATTGGAAACCCAAAACCATCCATACTCTTATTAGCCGACTTGTTAAGAAGAAAGCTCTTTCGGTAAACACCGGCAGTAAAACCTATTTATATTTTCCGGAAGTAACAGAATCAGATTGTAAACAGGCTGAAACTAAGTCTTTTCTGCAAAGAGTTTATAATGGCTCCTTCAAGTTGATGGCTGTTAATTTCCTCAAAGAAGCTAGGCTTTCACCCGAGGAATTAGAGGAGTTAGAGCAAATCCTCCGCCAAAAAAGAGATTAGTTGGAGGTGAGTCGGGACTATGATGCTAACCGAAATATTTAGAGAGGTGCTTTCTCTATCAATATCAGCAAGCGTTCTAGTTGTACTAATTCTTGTTAGTAAAGCGCTGTTTAAAAACAAGTTGTCAGCCCAGTGGCACCATTATATATGGTTCCTGTTAATTTTTAGACTTCTGGTTCCCTATGCACCTGAGAGTTCTTTAAGTGCCTTAAATATTTTGAACCCTGCCATTCAAGAGATTAGTAACATTAATATTACCGGAAACAATTTCGTGTTCACTGTACCTGAAAGTAATCCCGGCTCGCTAATTAATGCTAGTTCCACTCCCGGTGTTCCGTATAACGAATCAACTCCAAACAGTAGGGCTAATACTTTCCCCCAAAAAAGTAGTTTGAGCTTCGTAGATCTGCTGGGAATAGCCTGGTTAATCGGTGCAATTATGATAGTACTGTATTTAGTCCTAGTCTACGCCAGCAATGTATTAAAGCTGAATAATGGGAATAATTGCAGTGACCCAGTTATTATTAAGGCTATCGAAAAATGCAAACAAGAAATGGGAATTCGCTCAAAAATATTAATCTTCTATAGCAGACATGTGAATACTCCATCAATGTTCGGTCTTATTAATCCTTCCTTGCTGGTTCCTATAGAAATACTCTCCGCTCTCTCAGATGATGAAAAACGATATGTACTCTTGCACGAATTGTCCCACCTCAAGCGCAGGGACCTATGGATGAATTGGCTTACCTTACTTTTGAGGGCCGTATACTGGTTTAATCCCGTCATCTGGTATGCCTTTGCCAAAATGCAGGAAGACTGCGAAGTAGCATGTGATGCTAATGTCTTACAGCATCTTAATAAAGAAGAACACCCAAAATATGGGGAGACTATTTTATGTGTGTTAAAAACAGTTTCCAGACCCATCTTGCTGCCAGTGACCACGGGGATGACAAATAGGAAGTCTAGCATTAAGCGAAGGCTGGCTATGATCACATCGTTCAAACGGCCCTCTTGGAAATTGTCTATAGTAGCTGTGGGGTTGTTGGCTCTAATAGGCATTTTGGGCCTGACAAATTCCGTAAATGGTTCACTTTTTCCGAGTCGTTCCACAGGGAAAACGATAATTGAAGCTATCCGGAAATCTGGGCGAAACGTTTCTAAAGTGGTGGATGCTGAGGAAGTTAAAGGCGGAGTTGTAGTTTTCTACAAAAAGGCCATTGGTAACGGAGGGGTGACTAATGCCTCTGGTTACATCAAAAAAACATTATGGGGATGGGAATGGGCTTGGGGTGGAGAACATTCTGATTCAACCCCAATGGGTTTTAGTGCTCAATATTTTCCCTATGTAAAAACTACTCCATTTCCATTAGTATTCGGCGAAATAAAGGTCCCAAATGTTAAGTTCATAGACGTATCGGAAAACGGCACAACTAACAAAGTTCAGGCTAAGATTGTTGGAACAGGTGCGGATTTGATGTGGTATGTCTTCTTAGATAAATCGGCAGGTCCAGATTTCACTATCACTGGATTGTCAAACAGTGGAAGCATTCTCTATACGCAAAGCTTGAATACAAATAGCAGTAGTTCTGCTTCAGCTGGAGTAAATATTACTGAAAATCGCAGTTTACCAATGCCAACCTCGGCAAAAAAGAATTCAGACGGCTCAATTACAATTCCTTTTCCATTTAAGGAAAAATTCTCTACCAAAAATGAGCAATGGCTTTTAGATAGAGATACATCAAATAATCTGGTATTAAGAATTATCTTCGGTGGCAATCAAATTGTGAGTTTCCCAGTAAATGGTTCCGGAAATACCCCCGAAACTGGTATAATTCTACTCGGAGATACGCAATACTCGATAAAAAATATTACGTTGAACAATGATCAAGCTTCGGGTTTGGTAATGTTAGAGGCATCTACGTCAAGTATCATGCCTAATATTAATTCAGTACCAACTTCTAATCAACAAACATCATACATTTTACCAGCATCAATCCGTTCGATTAGCATAAGTGACGATTCGCCAGCAGGGATTTATTGGAGTCCGAATAGTCAAAATTCCGTTTTATCTCAAGTATCATCATGGTTAAAGACTGCGAAACCATATACGGCAGCAATTCCAGCAACAGAAGCAGTCGATGCTTTTGTTCATCACAATATCGGACCATCCGTTTTGCATATAACTGGTTCAGACGGGTTTCAAACCTTGCTTTATCCTGCATGGTATACCCAAATAAATGGACAGGAAGTTGATGCCCAATCTATAGGAAAGTATATACATTACGAACAAGATGTAGTTGTCTTAATTGAAGCAAGAACCAATAAAGTAAATTATTTGGAATCAGTAGCACTTTATAATTGGCTAAAAAATGAGGAATGGAAGACGGAATTTAGCCAAAATCCTGCGCTTGCACCCCAATATCAGACCAACGAGAATGGACAGACGTATGGCTCAAATTTGGGTGCCATTATGGGAAACCCACAGCCGGATTTGATTGCGGCAAGAGGTGCGGATGGTACTAATGGGTACGTTAGATATGTAGATCTAATGGGCAATATGCCGAAGACACCAGAAGAGGCATTGGACATGCAAAATAACCGTAAACCGGGTAGTGCTCAAATCCCGCTGTATGCTGTTGACGGTAAGACAGTTATCGGTGTGTTTAATCACAATTAACACATGCTATTGAGAAGTAAACAGGATCAAAGTAAGGCTTTAACAATTATAATTCTCTCCTACATATCAAGTGAGAACAAAATAGCGGTCGGAGTTGAGATGACTTCGACCGGTTTGTTTTTGAATTTTGAAGGAATCCCAGGGAACTTGTGGAATTCTTGACTAATGAGTATCTAGCTGTAATATATTCATAGCCATTTTGAAGTTGATCTCTCTGTGATAACACTCCGAAGAGGTATAGAAAAAATGAAGAACCGCTTTTTAACTATCTTCGTGATTATAGTTTCAATGTTGGCCCTTGTCGGATGTTCCGAGTCAAAACCATGGTTTACTCCGCATAGTCCACAGGTTGGTGTAAAGGAACAATGGCAAATTCAGGGGTTTCATTTAAGCGTTGATTCCCAAGAACAATTCACTTTTGATATTGGATTAGCCGAAAAAACGCCGGATTATAGTTTTGGCAAGATATGTTGAGTTGGCAAGAGATCTCTACATCTGAAGCACAAACGTTATTTGGTAAGACGACAACAGAAAAATTACTACTGGCCAATGCCACCAGTAAAAATCCAATACTCTATGACCTAATGATACCCAATACTCTACTCTCGATACTGTGATGCCAGCGACAAAACTAGGTTATGGAAATGGAGATCCAAGGAATCTGGTTGATTCAATTATTAGCCTGCACGAGGGGAATTCGGAGCATATAGTAATAATTGCGAACACTCCGATTCAATGGACAGAAACTACGGTTGCTCCGAAAGCACAAACCGTATCGTTTACATGGGTTCCAGCGAAGTGATTTTGTTGGAGTCGAGAAGCTGCCTCAGAGGTGAGAATTACGTGAGATTGATTAAATGGCTCTCTATGATAATTTTGTTAGTTCTCGTAATCGGGAGTTTATTTCTGTTCTCCAAAGTTCATATAGCATCAAATGGAGTAACCTATCAAGACAAGACTGCTTTGAATAGTATGAACATTATAATCGACACTCCGAATGCCCCTGCAAAAATAAACCCCATTGTTGCTATTGTAGATGCAGTTAAGACTTATCACCCACGGTTATTCAGCCTCGATAGGATAAATGTAGAATATCAATTAATGACAGCAACGGCGGGAGGCCACAGTCTTTCAAAAGAGCCGGTATTCATCGTTTCTTTTGTGAGCAATAAGGTTATTCAGTACCTGCTGGGCCGTCTATAAATCAAAAACTGTATACGCACCACGAATTTAATACAGTGGTCGATGCGAACAATGGCGAGCCCCTTTTTGGTTTTGATTATCGATAGGCCATAGAAGGTGGGGAAATGGGAGAATTTATATTTGTGCTTTCCTTTGGACTTACTTTACTGAAAATAATCATTGCCAGCTTAAGTGACTCTAAGTGGGTATATTGGCTGGCCGGAATCTGTGTGTACATTTTCAGCTTTGCTGGAATGTGGGATTTTAGGGGATATACTTTAAGCGTGGCTTTTGGGTTATTGGCCTTGGCAATTGGTCACTCTCTTAGACTCATAACAAAACTTTACCATTCAGTAATTGCTGTAGCTGCAGGTTTTTTGCTGTGGTTCGCAATTTTCGAGATTGTCGGTGATTCGTGGCTGTTTTTACCATACAGTATTTTTTCCTGGTTGTCGTTGTAAAGGGGTGTTGGCGATGGATCAATTAACGGCTTGCAAAAATTGTTCTAAAGAAGTCGCACAGTCTGCTACGGTTTGTCCCCATTGTGGTGCAAAGCTCAAGATGAATCTTATTGAAAAGTTGATACTATTCGTGATTGTTAGCTTTGTTGCACTCTTTCTGCTAGGAAAAGTGGAAATGTGGGTGAAGTAGTGGCTCGGAGTGTGGAATATGAAAATTAAATCGTTATTAAATGTACGAAATATGATAGTTATAATTATTATTCTTACCGTTTTTCTCACGATAGGGCTTTTGACAAAATCTAGCCAACACCATTATGTAGATATTAACAATTTAGTGGAAGAAGCTTATACAACTGATGGTGGTTATAATTCTGAAGTCGCAAAACACATGTCATTGGATGTTTACAAGAAATCCAATATTAATGAAATATTTAAAACTGAATACCCGTCTAAAAAGGCAGACTTGGTAATTAAGGAATTAAATCAACATAAATATGACGGTGATATCTACGTGTATATGAAAATTACACTGTATGTTAGAGATAAAATTACCAATAAAGTTATTTCTGCAGGTATCGATATCCCGGTGGTTTTCAAGGTAACAAATAAGGATGGGCAACCTTTTCTAGCGGATAAGATTGAGTACGTCAACCAAAATGATGTGCCTCAAAAATTCAGATGAGATATGGGGGTAATGAACTTGATGGAAATGCCGTTTCGTCCACCTACTGATTACTACTATAAAGACCTGGCTCCCATTGATGAGCAAATTTGTGGACTACTCGCAAAGCGTAAAAAGCTTTCTAATAACAATCCTGGGTTTCCGAGTCTTGAGCTTATTTCAGAATGGAGCCAAAAGTATGGGCTAAACGAGAATTGGCTCCGGAGAATCTTTGCAGCATATATGCTTCACGAGGGGCGTTTGCAACCACCTGTTGAACCAACAGGCTTTTTAAAGTTTGTTCCTATATTGAAATCTGTAGAAATTGACAATATGGCGTATGCCGTAACACATATGAAGCAATACAGCAATGCCAGCGTAGTGTATGTCGAAACTGAAATAAATACTCCTGAACCGTATGTAATTTTGGGACACGCTAGTTTCGAATTATTTATTTCCCCGGAATATCAGTGCAGACAAGGCCATGGATCTGGCCACGGAAAAGGGATGCAGCACTCTTTTATAATTACTCCTGCCTTACCGGATAACGTTTCTGAACTGGAATTCCGTTTGAGCGTTAAACCACTCCCCGAAAACCCGGGATTTCAAAAGGTATCTTTTCAAGAAACAACCGTTACGATCAAGTGAGTATAAGATTGGAATTGCACTTAACATATAACGTAAAAACTTGTCGAATGGGGAAAGGTTATGAGAAATTGGACTAAATTAGTTATTGTTTTGTTAATTATTACGAATCTCATATTTATTGGGACAACCGTATTTTACAAGGATAAAATTGACAATCAAGTATTAAAAGTATATACGTTCGAAGGAGCAGGTAATGATATTCAATTAAGCAATGGCATTATTATTATCTCCTCAGGTAAACAAATCGTTAACGGTGGTCAAATACAATATATTGGCAACAAATTAGAAAATATAAAGTCGTACTCTAAAACCATTTATCTAGATAAACAAGGGAGTAAAGACCCAGTCTTATCTAATTCGGTATCGAATACTACAGGTATCCCGGGGATGACCTTTCCTGAAGAGTTATTATTAAATAAAGATGTTGGACAATTAAGCGGCGAGAAATTGTTTAATGACAAAAATATTAGTTCAATAAAAGATAACCTCTATTTTTCTCTTAAATGTATATCGGAGTATGGTAAGGATGAAGATTTTGTAGTTAAACTCAATGTAAAAGAAATCTTATGAATGAAATGATGCTATCATCTTTCGAACCGTTATGTTGGCTCAATGTTCAACATTATCCTAGCTTGGGTACATAGACGTGGGTATTCACTGAGTTTAATTTTGATATGGAGAAGGTTTTATTGTGAATGAATTAAACAGAAGAATAAAAAAGAAAAGTATTTGGTCGCTGTTGTTTGTTTTGATCCTGACAGGTTTTGTTGGTGCAATAGTAGGTTGTAGCAATATTCAGGAAAGTTCCGGCAATCAACAGAAAAACTCCAATCGGGGGCTTGAAAGTACCTCGGGCCAGCTGAGCGGCTATGCTGAAAAATTATATCAATATCACGGAACTTACACCGGTGATAACTCTAATGTAGGGGCAATAGTTCATGCGCTTGATTATACCGATCTACCCATAAAATCCTTTGAGCTGAAAACGGACAGTGAGCCATATGGGATTACGGTCAACTATCAGGTTGACTGCCGAGCTAATTACCGTTTTAGGGAGGATATTGAGACCGCATGGAATAAAAATGCAGCCGTGATGTTCAGCTTGATTCCCAACGACAGTGAGATTTGGTTCAGGCTTTACGATTCATATGGTGACTTTGACGGGGCCTATTACAATAGGGAAAATTTAAGCGACCGGTACGGTATGGAGTATTTTACAGCCGATACGGTGAAACAGGCGGTGGCCAGCCCGGATTCTTTCGCGAATTATCTGAATAAGGTTTCAGCTATAAAAAACATCGAGGATTCTTACAGTAAATTACAAAAGCAAAGTATGGAGAGGGATAAGCAGATCTATTCCGTGATTGGAGATGACCGTGAAATTACTCCAAATAGCGGCGTTAATTTCCCGGTAACTATAACGGACGATTTTGTTGTGAGTCCTCCCATAAAAGAACTTACCGATCAAAAAGAACTTTTCACGCAATACAAAGGCAAAAAAATTGAGTTTACAATCTATAATATCAATAATTTTAAATTAAACAACGCGACATTTTATCTGTTTGCTTTTGACGGAACAAAAATGATTGCTTATACCGACTTAAAAACAGCCGCATCCGAGCAAAATGCCATCAAGACGTTAACCGCGTTACAGGGAAACGTCAAAACCCAATAATGGTAAAAGAATTGATTTTAGCTTAAGAAGGGAAAGGGATTCCCTATTTCAAGATTGGAAATAGGGTTCTATTTAGCAAAACTGGCTTGTCTGATTGGATTGTTCACAGTGCAGAAAATAATTACGAGTATTAGAAAAAAATAAGGATGTGGATCACATGGCGGGAATTGGTATCTTGGTAATACTAATTTACATTGCATTAATTGTACTGGGGATATATCTTGTGATAACTGCAATTAGATTTTTCAGAGATAAAACCCAAAATGATCGCGAGTTGTTAAAGAAAATGGATGAGTTAATTCGGTTACTTAATGAAAAATTGGATAATATACGCTAGTCTTGGGATTGGCTGCGGATTGTTTCTGGGAGTTGGACTCACACCCGCAACGGCGGGGATTGGTGGGATTGCTGTTGGTGCGTAAATGAGGAGTTAACTTGAAAAAAACTTTAGTAATCGTTGGGCTTATCAGTTTTTTGTTTATTATCTTAATAGGATACGGTAATAAAAGCATTTCTACCAACAATAATAATTCATTACAACCAAAACAAGTAATCGAAAACTACTTTAAATACTATAATCAGAAAAATAGGCAGGGGTTGTTATCCACCTTTACAAGCTGGCATGACCAATCTAACATGGTTCTTGGTTTTAAGAATCTAATATTCATAAAGCTTTTGAGAATTGGAAATAACGATATGACCACAGTTAATGGTTATTTGGCGTGTGGTCGTGGGAAAGTTAACGGAGTTAAACCGAACAATGTTGTGGCGTACAAAGTCACTTATGTATCCGTGTATAGCAAAAATACTCCACCGTGGTCAAGTGGATTGCAAACTGAATATTTTACTTTGATTAAAGAAAGTGACAATGCACCGTGGTTAATAGATGACATGGGTCAAGGTTAAAGGAGGTATCTGCCATAAGAGGGTGGGATATAGTGATAAAAGATAAGGCGAAATTTCTAGTAGTTTTAGTTGGTATTATACTGATAATTGGGGCTTACGGATTTTCCGTTTACACTAATAGTAAAGCATACATTGCGAACAAAGATTTAACGCACGATGAACTAACAAAATGTATTGACCAATACCGGTAATTGTCAAGATAGTTGTCGCATTTGACCAAAATTACTTTATTACACGATGTGTTAATTACGACGAAAACAAGCCCGGACGCTCGGGCGCTTGCCAGAAGGAACTTTTGTGATCTGCGGATCAAAAAGTCCATTCGGTCCTTTAGCGTATTTGTTCGCTAGTGTCACTGGGATGCTAGCGCGCATATCCTCAGCCTTCGGCCTCCGGTATCCCGCGTGCACCCTGACACTTAACTCTTTACTTCGATGAAACAGCCCCTATGATGCATCCGTTTTAGACTCAACTCGATCCTCGTCTTGAGACTTCTCTGGATTAAGCCACACTTCATTCGGCAAGGTCCAGTTCCTTGTTTGTCGTGTCCAGCGTTCTGGATGACGGGCTTTCGCAGCCTCATAGAGCTGGTGCCGTTTCTTAAGTATCTCTTCACCCTGGCCACTGTGACGTTGGTGTGGTGTAAGAAATTTGATCCCACTATGGTGATGGTTGTAGTTGTACCAATGGACGAATTCCTTGACCCATGCCCTGGCATCATTAATCGTAGCAAATCCTCCGATTGGATAGCTCGGGCGGTATTTACAGGTCCGGAAAATGGACTCTGAATAAGGATTGTCGTTGCTAACCCTTGGGCGACTTCGAGAAGGCGTAATACCCAATTGATAGAGTGTTTCCAGCATTGATGCTCCTTTCATGGGGCTACCATTATCGGAATGTAAGACCAAAGGTTCTTCTTGTCGGGTTATATTCTGGGCCATGACTGCTCGCCGAATGAGTTGACTGGCATGTTCTGCACTTTCTTCGAGCCAGACTTCCCAACCGACAATGTCTCGACTAAAGATGTCCAGGATAAGGTATAAGTAAAAGTAGAGCCCTTTAGCAGGTCCGGGGAGATACGTAATATCCCACGACCATACACGATTCGGTTCGGTAGCGCAATGCGTGGCTTTAGGCTTGCTGGAGGGGGCCTTACAACGACCACGATGATTCTGTTCACCGGCTTGGCGCATGATTCGATAGAAGGTTGATTCGGAGGCGATATAGGTACCTTGATCCGCAAGAATCGGGACAATCTCACTGGGCGGCAAACTTTTAAATTCAGGTTGATTGACGATTTCTAGAATCTCCTTGCGTTCTGCTTCCGTAAGTTTATTCGCCGGTTCAGGACGCTTGGTCAAGGGTCTCTGATCGGATCCATGTTCCACGGCTTTACACCAACGTTGAAAGGTTCGTACGGATATACCAACTTCTTCACAAGCAAGCTGTTGGTTTGCTCCGCTTGCTACTGCTTCTTCTACCAGCTTAATAATGATGTCGCGATTTGCAGTGCTGGTCAGACCTCCTCGTCCTTTGGTCCCCAAATCGCATTGGCTTTTTTTCTTAGCACAAGCAGGGCTGCCGTTTCAGCTAGCGCTGACTCTTTTCGCTGAAGTTCTTTCTTAACCTGTTTTAGCTCTTTCTCTATTTCTTTTTCTCGCCGTTGTGCGAGGGCTAGTTCCTGAGCCACACCGCCGTTGGCCTGCATGCAGTTGTCCTGCCAGGACTTGACCTGTTCAACATACAAACCCTTCTTACGACAGTATTCCGCGAATTCAATTTCACTAAGGGTGGATGTCTCAACCACGATGAGGAACTTGTCGCGTGTGCTCCACTGCTCACTTTGCTGTTCACCAGCAGGGGCAGCAAAGCCCTTTTCACGTATTTCCTTACGCCATAGCTTCAATGTCCCTTCGGGGACACCTGTCTCCTGCTGAATCTGACTGAGAGACTGATTGTTTGGCGGTAACATCTTTGTAATAATAGAGTTTTTCAACTCTTTGGGATATCTCATATCGTTTTCCCCTCCTGTGTTCCTTCAAGGATACTTTTCTTTAGTTCCTACGTCAACTATCCTAACACAGGGGGATACTGGTTTCAGGGTGAACCAAAAAACTTTACTATTGCGTTAGAAAAAGATGTTGACAATTTGCATCTACTGCTTTTGTCATACCAACCAACCCCAAATTTTCCTCAAGTGACTGGACTAGCGGCATTTAAACGTCTGCCAAATAATAAATACAAATATGATATCTTCTTTCAAGGGTCCCCTATAGTATTGGTTACAAATGAAGGGACTAATTCAGAGAAAGATTATGGCGTATTTTTCGGCATGATTACCAATAATCAACCAACCAAGTATTTAATTAAGGTTGATGGTGGCAATGAGTTTACCGATACTATTGAAAAGAATGAGTATTTTATCAGGGTATATGATTTGAACAAGCATAAAGGGTTTGGAATGCGACCAATTTATAACTAAGCGTAAGTCGTAATTAACTTCGCAGTGTTCTAAATGATATGCAGAAATGCACCCCCCTCGAAAAATGCACCCCCCTTTGCAAAGAGCGAGTGTATCGTTAATTTGTATCAATTATTGAGTTATTAGACAAATAATCTATCATCTATTGATAAAAAGAATTTTATCAACTGGTGAATTTATTTTATCTTAAAGTGCAGTAATATAGCCGCTCCTGCGTTATGCGAGAGCGGCTTTTATAGTTTTGTGGCATAGTATGTTGGTGATGACAAGATATTACCCTGCATTTATCCGTGGAGTTTGCCGGGGTAATCGTTGAAACTTAGCAGGGGGTGTGCATAGCCAACAGGTAATCGTTGAAATATTGGGGGTATAAATAATATATCTTAGTTGTTAACCACTGTAACCCCAAACAATCAAGAGGGGCTATAAAGCCTAGCAGTTTCACGGTTACCAAACAAAAAAATCCGATAGCGGTACTCCAGTTAGAAATCATAGACATCCCTCCCTCGAATGTTAGCTATCATGTTACAGTCCCGAAAGCAGGGTTTCGTACAAGCGATACCAATTCTCAGCGATTTCTTGCTTTGAAATCAATCAAAGAAGCCGTCTGTATCAAAGATATGCCCAAGCTCGTCATCATTTATTGCGCGAGTTACTTTATCACGGATAGCGCTCTTTGACATGTCAAGGCGTTTGAATCTCGGTCTATTGGATGCGTCGCGGCCTTCTCTTATAAGCTGAATACGACCTACGCCGGGATTTTGACGCGCATATTCGGCGAAGCCTTTAGCTTTCCCAAGGTTGTCCGTTCTTGTGGGATCGTGCGGTTCGAGAATGTCGATAATATATCCGCCGTTCTCGTCTTTCCGGATAATAATGAAATCCGGGTAGCTAGGCTTTTTGACTCCATCTTTTTCATACGGAATACACAGAGACCATGATTTTCTAGACGGGTTCCGAAGCCAGCAGACGAAGTCCGGTCGAACAGACTCTTCATCCAAAACGCCTTCTTCCCAAGTATTCAATGCGATAGTTGCTGTGCCTTCGTCACCGACAAAAAGATGGTTAAAATAAACACGTCCACCTGCATTACGTTCACAAGTTATGGTTTCGGGTAATGTAAAATTGTGTTCGCTGACAATATCACCGTCAGATACAATATCGTTGTATTTTTTCTTGAAGCGAGTGGAAAGTGACGTCGTGCGGCGACGGTATGTGTCGTTCATCTGATGGAAATGGTCTTTTGCATAAGAGTTGAGCGCCGCAATGCAGTCACTGTCAGCTGCATAAAGAATCACATCAATTTTGTAGGCATTTGGATTGTCTTCTTCCTCGTACTGACGACCATACTTGATTCCGACGCCTTCATTACCGAGCTTCGTTTCGGCAAGTCTGAACTGCCTATCCAAATCGGTATCTGTGGCAGAGAACAGGTCATGAATGGCATTATTATCAACGCTTTCACCAAAGACATCAAACACCTGCGTGTTCAGCTTGAACTGCATCACTTTAGCAGCCAACTCGGAGTATTTTCCGGTTGCCTTCAGCGTCTCAATGTGGTCGTGAATCATACCAACAATATCGGTCACGACTTCATCGTAAGCACCGGCATGGATTTGAGACTGGCTAAACAGATGTGCCAGCGCAAACAGAGAATGAAGGTAATTGTTGATGCGCACACTTCTGACATCATAGGTCAAAAGACCAGCATCATTGATTGCTTTCATGACATCCTCGCGGTCAAACGCCGATTCAACTTCCGGCACTTCCTCTGTCGCAGCTTTAGAAGGTGCGTCAGGCTGATTTGTATCAGCAGGAGCATGTACTTTGTCGTGTGTCTCAGGGGTCTGAGCCGACGTAATGTGATTGCTGGAATCTGATGGCGCAGAAGTTGCGATATGCGTTTCAGCAATATTCGTTCCCTCTGCCGGAGTGCTTTCACCGGAAGGCTGCTGAATGTCTGTAACGGTAAGCTGTCCTGCCACCTGCGGTATCTGGCGAGGCGCAGTATTCACCTGTGGAGTTCGTCTCGGCCGTACTGTGAGCGTGTCAAAAACCCTCTCGCCGAAAGACTCGCCATACACCTCTGTCGGGATATTGCCGCCCTCGGTACTTTGAAGAGCTTCGGCAACATCATTAACTGTATCGGCATTGAAGTACGGCAAAAACAGATGGACATCATTCAAAACATCGTCCACCATGATATGCATTTGCATAGGTGTTCTTACCATGCGTCCCAGAAGCTGCGCGATATAAGTCGAGTCGTTTGCGTGACGGAAGGACATCATTGTTTCTGCACGAGGGCAATCCCAGCCGGTAGAAAGGTTCTCCTTGAAGAACACCACCTTGATTTTTCTATCCTCCGCGATTCGAGAGGGCTCACAATAGCAAACCTCTATACCATTCAACGTGAGAGACGTGCTTGTCTGTCCAAAGGTGTGGACAACTTCTCCGTACTGGAATCGCTCTCCAGTGCGTTCTTCAATCTTCCGCAGGCAATCGTCCAAATCAGTAGCGGAGATCTGATTTCCGCTACCATTCTGCACCTGAACAATAAAAATAGGATTTACATAGGCGTAGTGCTGCTCATAGCAATACTGTGTCCAATGCTCCCATTTCTGCTTCCAATCGTCCACAGCAGCCTGAAGCACAGCCATATCGTTGTTGATAGTATCCGGATAAGTTATAACGATTCTATCCTTCAGCAGACCGGAGGCACGAACCTCGTCTGCCGTAGTCACGACATAATGCGTTGTGGACATGATACCGGCAGCGAGATTGTTGAAGCGTTCCGGGGTCGCGGTCATACCGATGACAACAGGCATTGCCGGAAGTTTGTCCTCCGGACTGCCTTTCAGGAACTTCTGCATGATTGTAGTTGCGCGGGCAGCATCACGGCCTTGCATACCACGGTGCGCTTCGTCGATAATGAAATAGAGCCTGTCGGATTTTTCGCGGACAGTATTACCGAGTGTCTCCCAAATGGTATAAGTTCTGCCATCACCATGCTTTGTCAGGTTGCTTCCTTTACCCAGCTTCTGTGTGTTGAGAAAATAGATGTTGCCGTCCTCCAGTATTTCTTGGTCAAAGGACTCATCCGCAATAATGGTGCACTTATCAAGGCGGATTTTGTCCGCCTTCATGTCAATCTTATTTTTTGACTGTTGATTCAGTTCCGGAGAATCGGAAAGCCATACTAAGATGGCGTCAATCTGGTCCGGATATACTTCATCTCCGAAAAAGATGCTTTCAATCAGAGCGGACATAACGATTGTTTTTCCTGCACCTGTGGGCGCGGTATAGGACACGATTTGAGGAGTATGGGTGCGACGATAGCTGCCTAGAGCTTCTGCGGTCTGGGCTCTCAGATTGCTGAGGGCCAGCTTCTGAAACGGGAATAATTCAACTTTCATCTTACTTACCTCCTCGCGTTGATGCGGAAATTATCCAGATAATCACGGTAGAGCTGATAGGTGTACTTCACTTTGAGACCGGAAATCATCTCTCTGTATGCTCTCTCTGAATCCGTAACAATGAACACGGTTTCAATTCCGGGATGCTCGTCGAGCTCCGCTTCAAATTCCATAAGGTCGCTTTCATTGGCAAGCACGGCCATTTTGTTCTGAGGTAGAATCAGCATGTCAGGGATTTCACTGCCATCGAGCTCCGGACGCTTGCCAATAGCACCTGCTTTGAGCCACAATAGCGGCAGGATTTCCATAAATTGCTTTCCCATAGCAACGTCGTTTTTATCAAGAAAACCCAGCTTGAAGTATTCACAATTCGCTGGGAAACCGTCGGACATTGGACGATCACTGCCAATGTAATCGCCCTTCAACGGATTACCATTGATATCATGACCTTCTATACTGCAAACGGTACGTGGCCATGTGACATATTGAGCAATGCCGAGCTTTTCCCATTCTGAATCACCGGGTTGATACCCTTGTGCAGTCAGTTTTTTTGCTTCATCAGCAGACACCTCATTATTGGTGACCATGATGCAGCGACGGTGCCCGCCGTCCCCAGCATTAAGAAGATTAACAGCGTGTAGTGTTGTGCCAGAACCAGCAAAGAAGTCTACAACCAAAGCATTGGGATTATCCGCTGTGAAGAAACGGATAGCGTCTTGAACAGCATATAGGGATTTCGGAAAATCAAAACGCTTTTCTCCTATTAATTTGTTTAGCAACTGTGATCCAAAATATGTAGCATTGTGTGAAGGAATATCCCATTGGGTACCCGGAATAAACGTCCGAGCTTCTTCCATGTCGCCCTCAACAATTGAACCATCATCACGATATCCTGCAATTTTGAAGACTCCATTTTCAACTTTCTTTTGCTCCCCATTAGCCAGGTATGTCAATGCCATTCCTTTATCGGTAAATGCACCTAATCTAACATAACCTTTTTTATATATCTCTAATAAATTATCCCGTCCAATTCTCCACCTTCCTTCCTCTCCATTTGAACGAATTGGCCAAATAATTCTTGTGCCTTCCGGAGGCTCAACTGAGGTACGATCAACATCTCTCTCAATTGATTGTCCAATTTCAACGATTTTCGTGCCATCTTGATTTACATATATTGGATAGAACATATTTGGTCTATCAACACGCCGTGCACCAGTCCCGGAGCGCATCAGCTGATTCCATACCAAGGCTTCCTTTTTTGATGTTTTAGTGTGACCGCGCCACTCTTCTGATAGAGCGAGTGCTACAGGCGAAGATTTTCCCATCTTAACAAAATATAGAAATTCGTTTGAACGTGAAAATTCATCGCCTCTTGTTACACCTGCGGAGTTAATAACACTACTCACCATTTGGATTCTCGCTTCAGGAAACATCTCTTCCAGCAAGCAGCCGAGATGCAGATATTCCTTTTCGTCAATGGTAATAATCATTACGGAATTATCCGGATTCAATATCCGCTTCGCTATCTTCAAGCGCTTCTGCATCATGGAAAGCCACTTGCTGTGCCTCCAAGCGTCTGACGAATCAACGTAATCGTTGTTGTACTTCCAATCACGTGCACCTGTGTTGTAAGGAGGATCAATATAAATGCAGTCCACTTTCTTGGGATAAAGATATTCCAAGAGCTGCAAAGCGTGATAATTATCCGCTTCGATAAGCGTATGCCACAGGTTACTATCCGGCGCGTTTTCCACAGAATTCGTAGGCTGCAGGGCAGGTTAGATCGGCTCACCAAACTGTGCTACGGGCACCAGTTCCGAAAGTGCGACAGTTTCAGTTTCGCCGGTAGAAAAATGGAGGCACAGAGCCTCTTCACCATTAATCCTGGTTACGCGGAATATATCATTAATAGGTCCGGCCTTCTTTGCCACGGTACTTCCTCGTTTTATGGAAATTCCATAAAGAGGAGTACACTCCGGGATGTGCTCTTCAAAAACAAGGCCGAATTTCTTTTGTTTGCTCAGGCGGGCAGCTTCCTGCAGCAGCCGCTCTTGTAAGGTTTTATCCTCCACCTGATTGATTAAATCGGTTAATGCAGCCATAATTTTGCTCCTATCTATAGGTTGTCACTAAAATACTACGCTCATTGCTGTCCCATATAACGGACTTACTTCCCGTCTGGTAATATCTCCATGATGTCGGCTATGTCACAATCCAAAGCAGTGCAGATTTTCTGCAATATTTCAGTATTTACATTTTCGTTTTTTCCAAGTTTTGTAATGGAGGCGGAGCTGATACTGGCAACTCTTTGCAGATCTTTTTTCTTCATGTCCTTATCAATTAATAGTTTCCAAAGTTTTTTATAGCTAATAGCCATCGAAATCACCTCTCCACAGTGGTAGGTCATGATTAAATATATTTAAGCATACCATATCAACACTATGAAAACAATCAAATATCTTTACGTTCGCTCGATTTTTATTTAGAGATCATTGAATGATTCTTTGCATAGTGATACAATTTATTTATTTATGAAAAGGATTTTTTCTGACGCCTATACTCCCAATACACATTTAAATAAGATGATTTACGGAGGGATGGAGATGGCCCAAAGTTGTTCGATTAAAGAATATATAACACATCGTTTTTATGACGAGCTGTTCGATGCAGTATCCGGCTATCTTGAACAGAATCATCGGGATTTGGATGTCTCCTCTAGAAAAGTGCGTCAAATCGACAACGCCGAATTATCAAATATCGAAATTAAAAACGTTTTTGTAGATAACCTGCCTGGCATGAAAATCGCCTTTTACGTTCTTTTGGAAGCGGAATTTGAGATATCAGAGACTGACAGGCATACTGACCGTTATGATGAAAAAATACAATGGTTTAAGATCTCATGTGCTGGTGACCTCTCCCGCAATCTTGATGATTTTTCAATCTTCGCAATTGAAGAATACAATAACAAAAATAAACGACAAAACCCTATGTCGGATTCGCTGGTGCCAATTATAAAAAGCGAACAATTAGAAGAGTTTGCCAAAGACTTTTTGGAGCGCTACTATCAAGAAGCTCTATATAAGCCCATGGCTATCGATCCTGATATCCTAGCCAAACGTATGGGGCTTTCGATCCAGCTAAAACATATAACCGCAGATTTTACCGTTTTTGGTCAGGTCTTCTTCACGGATTGCGAAACGGAATATTATGATAAAGAAAACTCAGAATTTACTAACATCCAAGTAAGAAAAGGTACCATATTCGTTGACCCGGATTCCTTTTTCCTTCGTAATCTGGGATCTGTCAACAACACTATTGTTCACGAATGCGTACATTGGGATAAGCACAGAAAAGCCTTTGAATTGGAACGGCTAATGAGAATGCCACCCAGATTAAATGCCAGGTGGTCGGTGGGATAAAAGATAACAAAATCCGGTCGGCAACCGACTGGATGGAATGGCAGGCAAATGCGCTTGCTCCGCGCATCCAAATGCCATATACCCAGACAAAAATCAAGGCGGCAGAATTTATAAGAAAATATTTAAAGCTGTTTCCGGGTTGCGAATCTATTGACATCATGGAAGCTGTCATCGATGAGGTGGCTCTTTTCTTCTGCGTTTCACGTTTCGCTGCAAAAATTCGCATGGTTGATCTCGGGTTTGAAGATGCAATCGGCACGTTTACATATATAGACGGGCGTTATGTCAAGCCGCATGCATTCAAACCAGGTACGCTCAAACGGTACCAGACCTATTCAATCAGCGAGCGGGATGCAGTGTTTGAAAGTTCTATGAATCCGGTGCTACGAGAGAAAATACAAAGTGGCAACTACCTCTTTGTTGATTCTCACTTCTGCATAAATGATCCAAGGTACATAGCATACGATGGACACGACCAGGCTTTTCTGACTGACTATGCGAGGTACCATATCGACGAATGTTGCCTTGTTTTTGATTTGACTATTCAGAGAACTGCCAACAGTTATGGCAAGGAGTTCTATACGGAGTGCGTTCTCTATAGGGACGCCACATCCGATATTATATTTGAAGCACACTACTGTGATTCAAATATCAATGACGATGTCGACGCCCAGACGAAAGCCATCATCGCTTACAATAAGGAACTTGCTGAAGTTATGCAGAATCTGCCCGGCGGGTTTTCAGGGGCACTGAAGTCGCTCATGGCTTGGAAAGAGAAAACAGTCGAAGAGCTTGCGGGAGACTGCTGTCTTGATCCCAAAACTATTCAAAGAATGAGAAACAACGAAGAATATGAGACCACGATTGAAACCATAGTCGCGATTTGTATCGCTTTGCAATTACCGCCAGTGGTTAGCGAAGCGCTAATTAGCCGGTCGGCTTGTTCACTCGGTGTCAGCCCGAAGCATCTGACATATCGGTTTTTACTCAACTCCTGCTACACGAAAACGGTTATAGAATGCAACGATATTCTCAGAAGGTTAGAACTTGACCCGTTAACAAAAGAAAAGTAAAAAATATTCGCCCAACCCAGACATTCTGTGTCCGGGTCTTTTTTACACTTCTACGCGATAATTTACACTATTTGCCCCTAAAAACGAGTCCATACGACCCGTTTTTAGGGGCTTTTTTCATGTATTCAATCCAAATCAGGCGGACATTTCATGCCCGTGTGGACAAACCTTTTTACTTATAAAATCGAGTTGGCGGTTGGACAAGGATCCCTAATAAACAATCTGGCATTTGATGCTGACCGAAGAAAATGAAGGCCAAAAGGCTCCCGTTTTAAAAAAACGCGAGTTTTTTGGCAGATTGTCATGCCCTTTTCTCGCCCGAGAAAGGGGCTTATTTATGCCAATCAATGACAATCAGCAGCCAAAAAAATCAATATTAATCAACTACAAAGACACCGATGGCAAAATTCTCGAACTTGAAGTGTCCGAAAAAGTCGGTACCTTCTACCTGGAGTCAACCGAAGCAGAAAAGAAAAACGACCGCAAAAATTCACGTCCTGATCGTCACTCCCAGCTATCCACATTTGAATACGAGGACATCCGCTACTTCAGTGATGGTACAGACCTGCTTGCGGACTTAATCGAATCTGAAGTCATCAGCCATGCCATGACCTGCCTGAACGATCGACAACAGTACCTGATCCGCAAGTGCTTGCTGGAAGGTTGGTCATACACCGATCTCGCCATACTGGAGGGCAAGGACGAATCAGCCATACGCCATGCCGTGGATCGCGCCAAGAAGAAACTCAAAAAGTTTCTGGAATAGGCAGTCCGATTCGGCCCTTTCTCTTGGCTTACATCAGAAGGCACAAACAAAACCAGCCTTCAGAAAGGCAAGGTGATTCACATGAGACACACACTCAGAATCAGTGTTTCGAAAGAACCGCCAGGCGGAGGGATCGTCGGCTGCCGACATGTCACCATACGGGAGCGACTGGTTCGCTTTCTGCTGGGCGATAAGCAAAGACTGACGGTCATCGTTCCCGGCGACAGCGTAAAGACGCTGTCCATAGTTGAGGTGGGAGGTGAAAACGGTGAGCAAAATCAAGCTATTACTTGATGTGGTAGAAGGGATGCGCTCTCTGGCGGACAGCATCCAGTTGGCAGCGGAGGCGATGGCGGGCAAAGAACCTGCCGAACCTGCACCTCAGCAACCCCCGGCTGCTGAAACGATGCCCGCGGTTAAAGCAGTTTCGCTCGAGCAAGTACGAGCCGTGCTGGCAGAAAAAAGCCAAGCTGGGTTTACCGTAGAGGTGCGTGGGCTTTTGGAAAAGTACGGTGCGCCAAAACTAAGCCAGATTGCCCCAGCAAACTACGCTCCTCTTCTGGCAGATGCGGAGGAACTCAAATGAGCGATCACGCAATCCTATCCGCGTCCGGAGCGCACCGCTGGATAAACTGTACGCCATCCGCAAGGTTGGAACGGGAATTTACAGACAACAGCGGCGAGGCGGCTGCCGAGGGCTCGGCTGCCCATGCGCTTGCAGAACACAAGCTGCGAAAAGCCCTCAAGATGCGTTCGAAAAAGCCAACCTCCCAGTACGACTCAGATGAAATGGATGCCTATACGGACGGATATTTGGAGTTCGTGCTAGAGATCAGAGCAGGACTAAAGCAGTCCTGCTCTGATCCTACGGTCCTGATCGAGCAGCGCCTGGACTTTTCCCGCTTTGTACCAGACGGCTTTGGAACAGGCGACTGTGTGGTCATCGGGGATGGAACACTTCACATCGTCGACTTCAAGTACGGTCAAGGAGTCTTAGTTCACGCAGAAGGCAATCCACAGATGAAGCTGTACGCCCTCGGTGCCTTGGATCTTTTTGACGGCATTTATGACATCAACGAGGTGGCCATGACCATATATCAGCCGCGCCGGGAGAACGTCAACACATACACAGTCTTTAAGGAATCGATCTACCAGTGGGCAGAAGATGTCCTGATACCAACAGCCAAGCTAGCCTTTGAGGGCGGCGGTGAATATTGTTGTGGTGACTGGTGCAAGTTCTGCCGGGCGGCAGTCAAGTGTCGGGCGCGTGCTGAGGAAAAGCTTAACCTTGCAAGGTTTGAGTTCTCCTTGCCACCGCTTCTTACCGACGATGACATTGAAGGTATGCTTGCAAAGCTGGACGACCTGTCATCCTGGGCGAACGACATCAAATCCTACGCGCTGGAAGCCGCGGTCAGTCACGGCAAACACTGGAACGGCTTCAAACTGGTCGAAGGTCGATCAAATAGGAAGTACAAGGACGAACTAGCCGTCGCAGAAGCTGCAAAGGCAGCTGGTTACCGAGATATCTACAGACAAAGCCTGATCACCCTCTCTGAGATGGAAAAGTTAATGGGCAAGCCAAAATTCAGCGAAATTTTCGAGAGACTCATTGAAAGATCGCCGGGAAAACCGGCGCTGGTACCCATAACCGACAAACGCCCGGAAATCATTACATCCGCAAAACACGATTTTAAGGAGGAAATGTAACATGCCAAATACTGCAAACAGAATGAACACAGGTTCAAAAGCAAATCCCACCAAGGTCGTCACAGGCATTGTGCGTTTGTCCTACGCCAACGTCTGGGAGCCAAAGAGCATCAACGGAGGCGCAGAGAAATACAGCGTCTCGCTCATCATTCCTAAATCCGATACCAAGACCATTGATGCAATTAACAAAGCGGTGAACGCCGCCATTGAAGAAGGCCGTGGGAAATTCGGCGGAAAAATCCCTAATAGGTCAGCGCTCAAATTGCCGCTACGTGACGGAGATATCGACCGTCCAGATGATGAGGCGTATGCAGACAGCTATTTTGTAAATGCCAATTCCAATTCCGCGCCGGAGATCGTAGACAAGTCCCTGAACCCCATCATGATCCGTTCTGAGGTTTATTCCGGAGTTTATGCGAGGGTCAGTATCAACTTCTATGCCTTCAATTCCAATGGCAATCGTGGTATCGCCTGCGGCCTGGGCAACATCCAGAAAGTTCGCGATGGTGAGCCACTTGGTGGCAAGAACAGCGCAGCAGACGATTTCGCTTCAGATTACGATGGCGATGACTTCCTTGGATAAGGAAAACCAACAATATGACGGATTGGGCGGCGGGATTCCTTGCCGCTCTTTTCCGCTACGGAGAGAATATGAAGACACTATCAATCGATATTGAGACGTATTCTAGCGCCGATCTAGCCAAATGCGGTGTGTACAAATACTCGGAGTCCCCAGACTTCGACATTCTTTTGTTCGGTTATTCAATAGATGGCGGTGAAGTAAAGGTCATAGACCTTGCCAGCGGCGAAACCCTGCCGGATGAGATCATCCAAGCATTAACGGATGAACATGTTGTAAAATGGGCCTTCAACGCTCAGTTTGAGCGGGTCTGTCTTTCCCGCTGGCTTAAACGGCTGGGTATCACCCCGGACCAGGGTAATCCAGAGAGCCCATTTCTCAACCCTTCATCGTGGCGCTGCTCCATGGTCTGGTCGGCATACATGGGTCTGCCGCTTTCGCTGGAAGGCGCTGGCATGGTGCTGGGGCTGGAAAAGCAAAAGCTCAAGGAAGGGAAAGAACTGATCCGCTATTTCTCTATGCCCTGTAAACCTTCAAAGGCTAACGGTGGACATGAACGCAACCTACCTTCCGATGCTAAGGATAAGTGGGAGCAGTACAAGGTCTACAATTCCCGCGATGTAGAGACTGAGATCGAGATCCAGGCAAAACTTCGCAAGTTTCCCGTACCCGACTTTGAGTGGCAAAATTATATTCTCGATCAGGAGATCAACGACCGAGGCATCAGGCTGGACATGGATCTGGTTAAGGAAGCCATCCGCTTTGATAACCGGGCAAAAAACGAACTGACCCACTTGATGCATCAGATCACTGCCCTAGAGAACCCCAACTCGGTCGCTCAGATGAAGGTATGGCTCTCTGAGCAAGGGCTGGAGACCGACACGCTGGGAAAAGCTGCGGTAAAAGAGCTTCTAAAGACTGCACCAGAGCCACTGGGAAAGGTGCTGGAACTGAGGCAGTTATTGGCTAAAAGCAGCGTTAAAAAATACACGGCGATGCAGAATGCAGTCTGTTCAGATGGCAGGGTTCGAGGCCTTTTGCAGTTTTATGGTGCGAACCGCACCGGTCGCTGGGCCGGGAGACTCGTGCAGGTGCAAAATTTGCCCCAGAACCATCTGCCCGATTTAGACCATGCAAGGCAGATCGTAAAATCCAGCGACTACGAGATACTGGAAACCCTCTACGATGCCGTGCCAGATGTGTTGTCGGAACTCATCCGGACCGCCTTTATACCGAAACCCGGTCATCAATTCATCGCAGCTGACTTTTCGGCGATCGAAGCCCGTGTTATTGCGTGGCTCGCTGGGGAGACCTGGCGAAACGAGGTGTTTGCTACCCACGGGCGGATCTATGAAGCATCAGCTAGTCAGATGTTCCACGTGCCCATCGATGAAATCACTAAGGGTAGCCCCTTGCGACAAAAAGGTAAAATTGCAGAGCTCGCCCTCGGTTTTGGCGGGTCGGTTGGTGCGCTGAAAGCCATGGGCGCGCTTGATATGGGTGTCGGTGAAGATGAACTGCAGCCGCTGGTCAACATATGGCGTGCAGCGAATCCAAACATAGTCCGGTTTTGGTGGGACGTGGACAAAGCTGCCATGACAGCTGTCCGGGAGCGTACTGCCACAGATACCCACGGGATTCGCTTTGAATGCAGAAGCGGGATGCTGTTTGTGACGCTTCCTTCAGGCAGATGTCTCTCTTATGTAAAGCCGAAGATAGGCCAGAATCGATTTGGGAACGATGCGGTGACTTACGAAGGTGTGGGTGCAACGAAAAAATGGGAACGCATCGAAACCTACGGTCCGAAGCTGGTGGAGAACATCGTCCAGGCTGTTTCCCGTGACATTCTCTGTCATGCACTTCAGATGTTTCGGAACTCTGAAATTGTCATGCACGTCCATGACGAGATCGTGATCGAAGCTGACATGCGAGTGTCAGTGGAAGCTCTCTGCGAGCAAATGAGCAGGGTCCCGTCTTGGGCAAAAGGGCTTTTACTTCGTTCCGATGGTTTTGTGTGCTCATTTTATAAAAAAGATTGAGGAACTTATTAAATTGACCGTCCGAAACTGTCCTTTCTCCTGGCTTAAAGCGAAGGCCAAACTAAAATCTTCGCGCCTTCAGAAAGGACGGTTCTTTTATGAACAATTTACAGGTTTTCTCCTACGAGGGAAAGGAAGTCAGAACAATTCAGAGGAATGGCGAGCCGTGGTGGGTGCTGAAGGACGTGTGCGATGTGCTGGATCTAAGTAATCCCAGCATGATTGCAGACAGGCTTGAAGAGGATGAACGGCAAAAAGTTGACCCTAAACATTACTTAGGGTCGCAGAGCAACACTCCTATTACCATAATCAGCGAGAGCGGGCTTTACAGTGTTATTCTGCTTTCACGAAAACCTGAAGCGCGGAAATTCAAACGCTGGGTCACCCACGAAGTCCTGCCATCCATCCGACAGCATGGGGCATATATCACCTCTAAAAAGCTGGAAGAAATCATGAACGACCCCGATGCCTGGATCAAGGTACTGACCGCACTAAAGGAAGAACGCCAGGCGAAGGAACAACTCCAGCTTCAGGCTGCAGTGGACAGGCCGAAAGTGGTCTTTGCCGATGCGGTGTCGGTATCGGATGGAACAATTCTCATTGGCGAGCTTGCCAAAATCCTGAAAGGCAACGGAATTGAGATTGGACAGAATCGTCTATTTGAGCGGCTTAGGCAGGATGGCTTTCTGATTAAGCGCAAGGGTACCGACTACAATGCACCAACTCAGAAGGCTATGGAACTGGGACTGTTCAAGGTCAAAGAAACAGCCATTACACATTCAGATGGTCATGTCACCATCTCCAAGACCACCAAGGTTACGGGCAAGGGCCAGCAGTATTTCGTTAACTATTTCTTAAGCGGAGGTGGCGGCAATGGACAGATTTAATGCTGAACACTACCCCGATCCCACGGCTGCCGATGCACTGGCTGCCGTGGTTCGTGAGGGAAAAGCAAAGACACGAAAACCCTGCGTGTTCATCTGCTCGCCATTTGCTGGGGATATCGCAGGAAACACGATGAGAGCCATTCGGTACATGCGGTTTGCAGTGGTGAGTGGCGCGATTCCCTTCGCGCCCCACCTGCTTTATCCGCAGGTGCTGGACGAAGATGATCCTTCCGAGCGTGAGCTAGGGTTGTCCTTCGGGATGGTCTGGCTCGGCAAGTGCGACGAACTATGGGTGTTCGGCCGCCATATATCCAGTGGTATGGAACGGGAGATCGCGAAGGCAAAAAAGCGTGGAATACCCATCCGCCGTTTCAGCGATGTCTGTGAGGAGGTTTTCGAATGAAGATAGCAATCGGCAACAGCCGGATGGATAAAAAGCGGAAGAACAAGGATATCGCCTGGCTAGCCTTTAAAGATACGGCTCGCACCACGAAGCGTACGACTGAGACGGTGTCTGAGTATCGCAAGATGACAAAGGCACGCCAGGATTCCATAAAAGACATCGGCGGTTTCGTGGGCGGGGCATTACGGGAAGGCAAGCGCAGAAACGGTAATGTGCTTTGCCGATCCATGCTCACGCTGGACATGGACTACGCTACGCCCGATACCTGGGCGCAGATTGACTCCCTCTACGATTGGGCCTGCTGCCTGTATTCCACCCACAAGCATACACCGGAGGCTCCACGTCTTCGACTGGTTATCCCACTAGCCCGCGAGGTTAGTGAGGATGAGTATCCGGCACTGGGACGTATGGTGGCCAAAGAAATCGGCATTGATATGTTTGATGATACCACCTATGAGCCCTCCCGCCTGATGTACTGGCCTTCCACGTCATCGGACGGAGATTTTGTGTTCCATGAAAAGGACGGTGTTCTGCTTGATCCTGATAGCTACCTTTCAAAGTACGCCGACTGGCGGGATACTTCCATGTGGCCGACCTCAAAACGGCAATCGGAAGTTATCCAGCGTGTCTTGAAGCAACAGAAAGACCCGCTCGAAAAAAGTGGTGTGGTCGGTGCTTTCTGCAGGGCTTATCCCATAGAGGACGCCATCGCAGTGTTTTTGTCCGATGTCTACGAACCCTCCGCGATGGAAGGCCGGTTTGACTATATCCCAGCCGACTCCAGTGCCGGGGTGGTTATCTACGGAGGTAAGTTTGCTTATTCACACCACGCCACGGATCCGGTCTACGGGAAGCTGCTGAACGCTTTTGATTTGGTGCGGCTTCATAAATATCCTGATCTCGATGAAAAGTCATCGTTCAAAGCGATGTCCGAATTTGCGGTTAAAGATGCGCGGGTAAAGGCGCAGTTTGCCCAGGAACGAAAAGTCCAGATTGAAGAGGAGTTTTCAGATGACGAGGACTGGCAAGGCCGGCTTGAGCTTGAAAAGAACGGCAAGATCAAGGACACCCTTTCCAATATTTCCACCATTCTGCGGTTTGATCCGGCGCTGCAGACAATCGTATTCAACCAGTTTAAAAACTTGATCGAAGTGGTAGGCGAACTACCGTGGCCGCAAGTTAAGCCAGGTTGGAGCGATACCGACTTGGCTTGTGCCAAGCTGTATTTTGAGCGCACCTATGGGATTTGGTCACCGACCAAGTTCAAAGACGCGCTTCTTGGCGTGGTTTCAGTAGAGCGGCTCTATCATCCGGTCAAGGAATACCTCGGTTCGCTCCAATGGGACGGGATCGAACGGCTCGACACGCTGCTCATTGACTATCTGGGCGCAGAGGAAACTCCCTATGTCCGTGCGGTCACACGGAAAACGCTGGTGGCTGCGGTTGCCCGCATTTACAGACCCGGCATAAAGTTTGACTCCATCCTCGTCCTAAACGGCTCTCAAGGCATCGGCAAATCCACGCTATTTGCTAGGCTGGGCGGTCAGTGGTACTCTGACTCACTCTCCATCTCTGATATGAAGGATAAGACCGCACCAGAGAAGCTGCAGGGCTACTGGATACTGGAGCTTGGCGAACTGGCGGGCATCAAGAAGATGGACGTGGAGACGGTGAAGTCGTTCATCACACGAACCGATGATAAGTATCGCCAGTCTTATGGCGTGTCGGTGGAAAGCCACCCGCGCTCCTGCATTATTGTTGGCACCACTAACTCTGACGGTGGGTTCCTCCGGGATATTACCGGCAATCGCCGGTTCTGGCCGGTGCGTGTCATAGGTCATGGCAAATATCATGCGTGGGAGCTCACCGAGGTCGACCAGATCTGGGCCGAGGCCGTAGAACGCTATAAGGTTGGTGAGGAGCTTTTCCTCAAAGGGGCTTTGGCTGAAGAAGCGGTCTCGCAGCAGCGGGATGCTATGGAAAGCGACGATCGCGAAGGTTTGGTGGATGAGTATCTTGACGCTTTACTTCCTGAAGACTGGGACAAGATGGACCTTTATCAGCGACGCAATTTCCTGTCCGGCAGCGAGTTCGGCGGTGAAACCCGAGTCGGAACGGAGCGCCGGCAACAGGTTTGCGTTATGGAAATCTGGTGTGAGTGCTTTGGCAAAAGCCGTGAAACTATCAAAAAGGGCGATTCTTATGAAATTGAGAGTATCTTGGGCAAGATCGGTGGCTGGGTAAAATTCACGGGCAACAAGACTGGCAAAAAGCATGTACCGCTTTATGGCCCTCAGCGTGTATTCGTTCGCTCTGAAAGTGAGGTGCAGGCATATGCCGATGATGCCCATAACGAGTAAAGCACACAAGGTGGGCAAAGTCGCGAGCCCTTTATTCAGCAGGCTTCTTACCGTGCTTGTTCCCATTGTGCCGATAACTCATCTATTCAATGTTGTAGTTATTAGTAATAAGGAAGTAATAGGCACGTATATGCGCGTATACGCGCGTAATAGTTTAAAACGCTTGGGCATGAACATCGGCACAAGGAGGTTCTTATGCGCGAGAAATTGACTGAACAGAAACTTGTCCGGGCAGTCAAAGCAGCCGGTGGAATCGCCGTGAAGTTTGTATCGCCTGGTTACGATGGAATGCCTGATCGCATTGTGTTGCTTCCTGGAGGGAAGATGGCGTTTGTTGAGGTTAAAGCGATGGGATGTAAACCACGCCCATTGCAGATCAGTAGGCATGTGATGCTTCGGAGACTGGGTTTTTTGGTATATGTCATGGATGATGAAGAGCAGATTGGAGGGATACTCGATGAAATACGAACCACATGAATATCAGGTTTTTGCCACAGAGTATATCCTCCAGAATCCTGTTGCTGCAATCCTCCTTGATATGGGTCTTGGCAAGTCGGTGATAACACTGACGGCCATCTTTGACCTGACACTGGACAGTTTTCTTGTCCGTAAGGTTTTAGTCATAGCTCCGTTGCGAGTAGCCCGGGATACTTGGCCTGCTGAAATCGAGAAATGGGATCATCTGTATGGCCTGAAATACACCGTTGCTGTCGGGAATGAAAAAGAGCGGAAGTCTGCGATGATGCAAAAAGCTCAGGTTTATCTTATCAACCGTGAAAACGTGGAATGGCTGGTCACAAAAAGCGGGCTTCCTTTTGACTTCGATATGGTTGTGGTCGATGAATTGTCGTCCTTTAAGTCTCATCAGGCCAAGCGATTTAGGAGTCTTCTAAAAGTGCGGCCCGGTGTGAAGCGAATTGTGGGGCTTACGGGAACGCCCTCAAGTAATGGCCTTATGGATCTGTGGGCCGAATTCAGACTTCTAGACATGGGTCAGAGGCTTGGACGGTTTATCGGAGACTTCCGCTCCACCTACTTTGTTCCCGACAAACGAAATGCCCAGGTAGTGTTTTCCTATAAGCCGAGACCCGGTGCGGAGGAAGCTATCTACCGCCTGATTTCGGATATAACGATTTCCATGAAGGGCAGTGATTATCTGAAATTACCGGAACTGGTGATAAACGAAGTCCCTGTCCAGATGTCGGCGTCTGAGGAGGAGCACTACCAGACCATGAAGGATGAGATGGTATTGTCCTTAAAAGGTAAGGAAATCGATGCAGCTAATGCGGCTGCCCTCTCCGGGAAACTGCTACAGATGGCCAATGGCGCAGTCTATGACGAGAATCATGGAGTCGCCCATCTACATGATCGCAAGCTGGACGTACTGGAGGATCTGATTGAGGCGGCCAACGGAAAACCGGTTCTGATCGCCTACTGGTTCAAACATGACCTCCAGCGAATACTCGAGCGGTTTCCTGCAAAACAGCTGGATTCGACGGAGAGCATCCGCCTGTGGAACGCAGGTAAAATTCCCATTGCTGTGATTCATCCTGCTTCGGCGGGTCACGGCCTGAACCTGCAGGCAGGTGGTTCAACCCTCGTTTGGTTTTCACTAACCTGGAGCCTGGAACTCTACCAGCAGACGAATGCCAGGCTCTGGCGGCAGGGACAGAAAGATACTGTAGTCATTCACCATCTCATGGCCAAGGGCACGATTGACGAACAAGTCATGAAAGCCCTCATGCTAAAAGATAAAACCCAGACTGCACTGATTGAAGCGGTCAGGGCCAACTTGAAGAAGGAGGCTGTCGCATGATTGCACTGAAATACATCAACAAGAACGCCGCTACCGTAGCCGCCATCCGCGACTATGAAAACATGCGGTTTATCATCAACAACACCCCACAGGAAATCAAGGATGTGTACGAGCAGATGATATCGCCAAGAAGCCCGAAGCTCTCAGGAATGCCTTCAATAAGGAATCCACAGGCTGGGACAGATAAATTGGCAGCCCAGATAGATAAGCTGGACATTCTGCGAGAGCGTTACAGCCTGGCCATCGAATACATGGCTTGGTTCGAGCCTGCGTGGGCGAACCTGACGGATGCCGAGCAGCACGTCCTTTCGGAGTTCTATATGACGGATAACCGAAAATCTGGCGCGACCTATCGCTTAATGAACGAACTTAATTACAGCGAAAGCCATATTGAGCGCCTTCGATCGAATGCCCTAAACCATCTTCGGAGCCTTCTATACTGTTGATTCATAAATACTATCACTTTCTATTGTAGAAATAAAAATACTACAAAATACTATTTACAAGTAAATATAGAAATGATATAGTAAGCCCAAGAAAGGCAATAGTATTTTTGGAGGTGTTCAGAATGGCAAAGGTTGAAATCAATATCGATGATGCAACCCTACATGAAGCAGAGAAAATTCTGCATTCCCTCGGAATGAATACGGAGATTGCGGTTAGTATTTTTCTGAGGAGAGTTGCCCTGGAAAAGGGATTACCGATGACGATGGCCGGAACAGTGTCAAAGCGATCAGAACCAGAAATCACCGAGGATTTCGAGGACTCTTTTGAAGACGATTCAAAAGCTTCTACACGCAGCAACAGCAGGATTACCACTGCGATGGTTGATGAAGTGTGGCTTGCATTCTTAAGGCATATCGAAGGGTCCGGTGAAATCAATCCACTCAGCACTGAGGTGTCCGTGAAGACAGGAATGAACCGAGGCAGCGCCTTCATTTATTTGACGGTTCTTGCTAATCTGGTTAATGGCGATCCCAACACACGCGTTTTGAAATATAAGGACCTAGAGTATTTGATGGGAAAAATAAAAACAGAGCTGGGAGAAAGCAAGTATCAAAAAGCACTTAAGTCCCTGATAGCTTCTGTTCCCTATTGGCAGGAAAAAATTCCTGGAGCCTTTGCAGATAAAGTTGAGGCGTACTGCAAGAAGTATCTTGGATTATAACTGTTTGAGATTTAATTATATTGGCAAATTTGCTAAAATCGATTTATAAAAAATAAATAATGGAGGCCTCACATGAAGTTTAAGAATGAAGATGATATAAAAAAAGTGCTAGAGATTGATTCATGGAAAAACCTTTCAAAAGATAAGATGATTAGATTTGCAGCAATGATGCCTGATATGGATAAAGAAGTTGCTTTTAAGATAATAGAGAAACTTCCTGAGTTTACAAAATTTGCAACTGATGCGTTGGATGTAATGGAAAAGGAGCACAAATCATCTTTAACTGCAAATAAGGAAAGTCAGGATAATGTTCATAATGCCTATCATGAGATTAGGGAGATCTTAAAGGGTGAGCTAGAGAAGGAGAATCAAGACGCGGAATATAGAAAGCATATTGTTGATAGCATTATGGAAACAGGCAAAAAAGAGTTTGATAAAGATTCAGAGAACAAAAAATTTATTGATGGATTGTTTAGTAAAGGTGCTTTGGGAATTGCCGGACTTGTACTTACTGCAGTAGTTTTTGTTGGAGGGAAAGTGCTTTTGCAACGTAATGACGAGTCGTAACAATGGGTACTAATGAGGGAATTCCGAGGGAGTCTTTGCCTAAAGACACTGTATAATAATAGTATCGAAAGCTATATCAAGAGCCTTCGCGGAAATAAAAACCGCGGGGGCTTTTTGCATGCCAAAACGAGGTGATCCCAGTGCCCTACAAACCCAAACGGCCGTGCTCTAACCCTGGCTGTCCAAGGCTAACGTCTGGACGGTTTTGTGAGAAGCATCATCAAGAGACCGAAAAAGAATATAACCGTCAACGTGGCTCTGCTGCTTCTCGAGGGTATGACAGCCGTTGGCGAAAAGCCAGGGAACGTTATCTAAAAGCTCATCCTCTTTGTGTTCTGTGTGAGCAGGAAGGTAAACTCACTCCGGCTAATGTCGTTGACCATATTAAGCCCCACAAAGGAAATAAGGAACTGTTCTGGGATGAGAGTAACTGGCAGAGCTTATGCAAAGCATGTCACGACAGCAAGACGGCTCAAAACGATGGACGCTGGGCAATTAAAAGCAATAAAGCGTCTACTTAGAAAGACGCTTTATTGTTTGACTACTTTTTCTTGTGTTTAGTTTCATCAACAATTTGTATTTTCCGCCCAGGTGCAGACGTTGGTGGTACTTTTTTTCCTTGTACTAAGGTTACTTCTGTTTTACTTGGATTACCGCCTCTTGGGCCAACTTCAATTCCTTGCCCGGATAATGGAGATTTTGTCCCAGGGGTAAGTGGTTTAATATTTTTCTTAGGCATTCCATCACCTCCCTTCCTAAGGAAAATCTACCATGAGTACTAAAAGAGTTGTCAAGAGAAAAATACAATTTTGATAAAATATTTTGTTAACTTGCATTTAACTAGGCAGTGGGGGGGTATAAATCCTCCCGACCGCTTGAAAGGGGACCGGGCGGGGGGTCACGCGCGCAAAAATGCCGGTTCAAACGGGGGATTAACCCGCCACAGCGAAAAAAGGAGATGACGGCGCGTGGCAAAAGACGGAACTAACAGGGGCGGAAGACGTGTTCGCGCTGGCGATAAGCCACAGCCCCTGGCAGATAAAATTATAAAAGGCAAAGCCGCAAAGATCTTGGAGGTACCGGACCTGCATCCAGAATCCATTCTGGAAGCTGAGGATTTAGACGGTGCCTCCGATCTTTATGGAGAAGATATGCCTGCGCCGAGTGATTACCTTAGCGCCAGGCAGAAGGACGGTAAGCCGCTGGGTGCTGATGCGCTCTTCATCGAATCGTGGCGTTGGCTCAAGGATCGCGGGTGTGAGAAGTTCGTTAACCCAAGGCTCATCGAAGCGTATGCCCAGGCGTTCACCCGTTATATTCAATGCGAGGAAGCCATCAGTATTTATGGCCTTCTAGGCAAGCATCCCACAACGGGCGGGGCGATAACCAGCCCTTTCGTGCAGATGAGCCAGTCCTTCCAGAAACAGGCCAATCTACTCTGGTATGAAATCTTCGACATCGTTAAGCAAAACAGCACCACAGCCTTTGTGAGCAATCCGCAGGACGACATTATGGAAGCACTGTTAACAGGCAGGAAAGGACGGTAACGCTACATGAATACATCGGAGCGTTTTGAAAAAGTAAATATAGACAGGCTGGTTCCGTATGCCAGGAACGCCCGCACCCACAGCAAGGAGCAAATACTCCAGCTTCGGGCATCTCTTCGGGAGTTTGGCTTCGTCAACCCGGTCATCGTCGATAAGGATCTAAACATCATAGCTGGTCACGGCAGAATCCTGGCCGCCAAGGAAGAGGGTATTACAGAGGTTCCCTGCGTGTTTGCCGAGCACCTTACCGAAGCACAAAAGCGCGCCTACATCATTGCCGATAACCGACTTGCTTTGAATGCGGGTTGGGATGCTGAGATACTTTCGGTGGAGATTGCTGATCTGCAAGGTGCAGATTTTGATATCTCACTCCTCGGTTTCGACAACGCTGAACTCAATAAGCTGTTGGGCGGTTTGGAAGATGTCAAAGACGACAATTTTGACGTGGACGCAGAGCTAAAGAAGCCTGCTATTACTAAAGCAGGGGACCTATGGCTACTTGGTAAGCATCGCATGGTCTGTGGCGATAGCACGAAATCGGGAACATTTGAACTGCTCATGGACGGGAAGCAGGCCAACCTTACAGTCACCGACCCACCTTACAACGTCAACTATGAAGGCACTGCCGGGAAAATCAAGAACGACAACATGGCAGCCGACAAGTTCTACCAGTTTCTGCTGGACGCATTCACTCTTACCGAAAAGGTTATGGCACGGGATGCCAGCATCTATGTGTTCCATGCCGATACCGAAGGGCTGAACTTCCGCAAGGCCTTTTCTGACGCCGGATTCTATTTGTCCGGCACCTGCATTTGGAAGAAGCAGTCACTGGTTCTGGGGCGTTCTCCGTATCAGTGGCAGCATGAACCGGTTTTGTTTGGTTGGAAGAAAGCCGGCAAGCATGCTTGGTATTCTGATCGCAAGCAGTCCACCATTTGGGAGTTCGACAAACCGAAAAAGAACACCGATCACCCGACGATGAAACCGGTCCCGCTCATCGCTTATCCGATCGTTAACAGTTCCATGACAGGCTGCATTGTCCTCGATCCCTTCGGAGGCAGTGGCTCCACCTTGATCGCCTGTGAGCAGACTGATCGGATCAGCTACACCGCGGAAATGGAAGAAAAGTTCTGCGATGTCATTGTGAAAAGATTCATCGAGCAGGTTGGTTCGGACAAGGATGTCTATCTCATTCGAGACGGTGAAAAGGTCCATTTTTCAGATGTTAAAGTGCTTGCAGAAGCGTAGTTATTTCACGGGTTGGAATATGGGTGTTGCTTCGTAATGCTGAAAAACAAAGACTTTTGTCATTCAAATAACTTGCTATTCCACAGCTTCTGAGTGATATATGTACTCACAAAGAAGCAAAGGAGGCTTACAAATATGGAACTCAAGTATAACGTGACGGGTGTAAGGCGAAAAGAGATGGTTTCTGCTATTTGCGAACTTGTGGGTGAACCGCTGAACTACAAGGGCGCGCCCACTTTCGCCTATGAAGTCGGCGATTTTTCTATCGACAAAAACGGGACGCTTAGCTACCCTGTCGAACTGGACAGTGAATTGGTGAAGAAGGTCATGGAGGGTCTATCAGAAAGGGGCTTTGATTTTGTGGAATCCGAGACATCAGACCAATTGATCATCGAAATGCCGCTGGAGGGTTTTACTGAGGATGGGCTTACCAATCTTGAAAAGCTGATTGCCAGCAAAGCAAACCTTATTAAGAAGGCCATTGGTGCAGATGCACTTCCCATCGAAAGGACGGAGAACACACTCAAATTCCCCTGGTTCAAACTCCCTGCTGAAAGTGATGAGGTGGCTGCCTACTCCCGATTCATTGGCGCGCTTTGTGCGGCGGCCAAGGAACAAAAGAGGGTCACCGCTCGCGAAAAGGAAGTCGACAACGAAAAATTCGCCTTTCGGGTATTCCTCATTCGGCTGGGCTTCGTGGGCGATGATTATAAGGCAGCGAGAAAAATTTTGCTTAACAATTTGAGCGGTAACTCGGCTTTCAAGAACGGCCGACCGATGAAGGCAGAAGAGGATGATCACCCCGAAAGTGAGGTGCGCCATGAATAAATTTCCTTCCAAGGAAACCGTCGATCGGCTTCGAAAGCAGTATCCACACGGCTGCCGGGTTGAACTGGTGCGGATGAACGACCCCTATTCCAAGCTGAAGCCCGGTGACAAGGGTACCGTGGATTTCGTGGATGATACCGGTACAATTTTCTGCGACTGGGACAGTGGCTCTACTCTTGGTGTAGTGTACGGTGAAGATAACGTGAAACGCCGGTAAAGATATGCAGCGGTGAAGGCGGTCTATGAAAAGCTGTTGAAAATGTACAACCAAACAAGAACTCCTACGAAATAAGGCAAAGGGCTTCGATTCAGAGGCTCTTTTCTTTGCCCATTTTTCCTGAAAGGAGGGCTAAGAGGCAATGCGGAAATTGGAAAAGTATAAACCGACGGCCTTCATGGCCGGGGGCAGTATCTATAACCAAGCTGCCGCAGACTATGCGGTCGCATTCATCGAAGCCCTCTCCCACACCAAGGGAAACTGGGCAGGCAAACCTTTTGAACTGATCGACTGGCAGGAACAGATCGTCCGGGATGTATTCGGTATTATGAAACCAAATGGGTATCGCCAGTTCAATACAGCATACGTGGAGATCCCTAAGAAAATGGGTAAGAGTGAATTGGCCGCTGCCATTGCGTTGCTCTTGACTTGCGGTGATGGTGAGGAACGCGCTGAAGTGTACGGATGCGCGGCCGATCGTCAGCAGGCGTCCATCGTCTTTGAGGTTGCAGCTGACATGGTGCGTATGTGTCCAGCACTCAATCGTCGGGTAAAAATTCTGGCTTCGACCAAGAGAATCGTGTACCTGCCGACAAACAGCTTCTATCAGGTGCTCTCTGCCGAAGCCTACTCAAAACACGGCTTCAACATCCACGGTGTGGTCTTTGACGAACTGCATACACAGCCAAACCGGAAGCTCTTTGATGTCATGACAAAGGGCTCTGGTGATGCCAGGACACAACCGCTGTATTTTCTAATCACTACTGCCGGTACGGATACACAGAGTATCTGCTACGAAACGCATCAGAAAGCCCTTGATCTTTTGGAAGGCAGGAAATCTGATCCTACTTTCTATCCAGTGATCTACGGCGCAAAAGAAGATGACGACTGGACAGACCCCAAGGTATGGAAAAAAGCCAATCCCAGCCTCGGAATTACGGTCAGCATCGATAAAGTGAAAGCGGCGTGTGAATCGGCAAAGCAAAACCCTGCCGAGGAGAACAGTTTCCGGCAACTCAGGCTAAACCAATGGGTCAAACAGGCAGTGCGTTGGATGCCAATGGTGAAATGGGATGCTTGTGCCTTTCCTGTTTCCGCTGAAGAACTGGAAGGACGCATCTGCTATGGTGGACTGGATCTATCGTCTACCACAGACATTACAGCCTTTGTGCTGGTCTTTCCTTCAATGAATGAAAGCGACAAGTTTCAGGTCCTTCCATTCTTTTGGATGCCGGAAGACAACATCGACCTGCGGGTGCGTCGTGATCATGTGCAGTACGATCTCTGGGAGAAGCAGGGTTTTCTGATGACCACTGATGGAAACGTGGTCCACTACGGATACATCGAGAAGTTCATCGAAAGCCTTGGTGAACGGTATAACATCCGGGAGATTGCTTTTGACCGCTGGGGTGCTGTGCAGATGACTCAGAACCTTGAAAACCTTGGGTTTACTGTTGTCCCTTTTGGTCAAGGCTTTAAGGATATGAGCCCTCCTACCAAAGAACTGATGAAGTTAACCTTAGAAGGAAAACTGGCACATGGTGGACATCCTGTTTTAAGGTGGATGATGGATAATATCTTTGTTAAAACAGATCCTGCGGGTAATATAAAACCCGATAAAGAAAAAAGCACCGAACGTATTGACGGTGCTGTGGCTTTGATTATGGCATTGGACAGAGCACTCCGGCATTTGGATAACGGGAGTATTTATGAAAAGCGTGGGCTGTTAATACTTTAAAAAATAGTTTTGCTAGAGATGGAGAACTTCTAATAAACAGTTGTAGGAAAATGTAAAGGACAGCCCCTAAACAAATTCAGTTAGGGTTAAATTAGCCCTAGCAAATGCCATATCAATAATTAACTTTTTAAAGAATTTATTTTTCGACAGATTATTACATCCTTCTTTATATAAATAGTGATATATTATGGGCAGGGGACAGCCTATTCTAACCAATTTTACCAAACTAGTCCTCTAATACAGGTGCGATATAGCGGAGGAAATAGGGGACATGTATTATATTCCCAAAAGGATTATAAATTCTCTTGCTAAAGTGAAGAAGATCAAAATTCGCGGTGAATCAATAGATAAAGTAATCGAGGAATTAGAGAAAGAAGGACTCACTAATACACTTGAATATCTTGATGAACAATTCCGGTTCGCTGAGGCGACTAAGGCATTAACGGTTTGCAAGCCCGAACGAAGTTTCCCTGAATCAGCTAACACGGCAGAAAAGTTTGTTAATAAACTGATTAAGGAAAAGAAAATTACTCAAGGTCAAGTAGGAACCTTGTGGGAATGTAGGTATAGTTCCAAGATAAAGCTATGTGGGATCATTCAAGATGGATCAGATGTGTTTATTAAGAATGGTTGAAGAAAAAATCGGAACTAGAAAACGCGGATGGAGAAACGTTAAAGAGCCTTATGCACATATTGCTTCAGCTGTAGTCCATTTCAGTGATCGAGTAGTAGAATTAAGATGTGGTTATCCTGAAAGACACCACTACTTGTCTTTTATTAAGGATTTACTCGGATTTCCTGCCAATATGAAGAATGAAGAATGGGCATGGTTGACATCTGTCACAAAAGAAGAGGCCAAGAGAATTTCTGAACTCCTCTCCGCAAATTTGTCTTCTTCTCATATTGCTATACCTAGCACTGTTGGTAGTGTGCGCTTTAATGGAATAAAGGATGTTGATTTAAGGGAAGACAAAGTCTTTAATGAAATATTAAGGTTAATTAATAGCCAATTGAGTCTATCAACGGATGAAACTCTGGATGAAACATGTACAATAAAATTTACTGATCCCATTAGTAAGATTGATTTTCATGTTGTTTTCGAAATAAATATTCTGAGCGGCGGTTTTAAATTTCTTTCAGGTAGCGTATCGGAAAAGGTTATAGAACATATTCTTGAAGCATTTATTAAAGTATACGTCGAAAGACATAGCCAGGAAAAAGTAGCTAAAGAAGAAGTCGTTAATGCACAGAAAGAAATTGCGGTAGGCGAAGGAAGTTTTGAAAGGAGTGTTTAAAATGTTGCCCTATGTTGAAATCGATGAACTTTTACAACAGTGGGCGCTTAATAATTCTCCAATTATTGATTTCACGGTGAGTAATGTACTAACCGCCATTGGTCTGGGTAAAAGTTTTTATTCGGAGACGTTCAATTATCTTCTATCAAGATCTCCATACTGTTTAAACCCTTATAAAATTTTGTTTTGTCCGAATAACCATAAAGGTGAAGCGTTTCCATTAAATGAATATTTAGATCCGGATGAGTATTTTACTTGTCACAATTGTGGGGTAGAGTATCAAGCCGATGCAGATAGAATGTTTGTTGCTTTCCGTTTTAACGAGGATTATCGGCAGCAACTAAAAAAAAACGGACAAGTTGCCTAATGATGGTAATGGCTTAGTTGCTTCCTTTTCTGGTGAAAAACCTATTAGTCAACTACCAGAGGCAGGGGTGGCAATACATGTAAATGAAGGGGGAGTGGTTAAAATCGATGGTCGACATATGAACATTACGGGCAATGTCACTGGAAGCGCAGTAAACATGGGAGAACATGTGAGTCAAACCGTTACTTGGGGAGCACAAGAAATTCAAGCATATGAAAAATTTTTAAGTGAGATAAAAACAATCCCCGGACTTAAATTAGATGAAATACAGGATGCTACAGAAATCTTAGGAGACCTTAAAAAGAAAAGCGAAGAGGGAACATTGAGAACTAGCTTTCTTCAGAAAATGTGGGATCAATTGCCTAAGACAATCATGATGCTAGAAAGTGCCGTAAAAGTTTATAACACCTTGAATCCATCATAAGGAAAGGGCTCCGAACTTGAAAATGTTCAGAGCCTTCTTTGTTAGGTAGTTTTCTGATACTGCGTCACTTTTGCATTTTGAGAAGGCTTTTGAAGGCTAATTTTAGCCTGTGCCAAACGGCATGGGCTGTTTTTATGCCCTTGTAAGAAAGTTGAAGCTGAGGAGGTGATAATAATTGCGTTTCTTACAACGAGTAAAATTATTCTTTGGTCAAAGCTTTGATGATTATATCCAGCGTTTCCTAACCGGAGAAGATGTTCCGGATATCAACCACCCAGGCCAGGTTGACTCCCAAACAGCCATGAAGTACACGGCTGTTTTTGCTTGTGTAAGGGTTCTTTCCGAAACGCTCGCCGGTACCCCTGTCATGCTTTATCGAAAGAAAAAGAATGGCGATCGAGAAACAAGAAACGACCTCGCTGCTTATGACGTACTGCATAATCAACCTAACGAGGAAATGTCCCCCTTCAACTATAAGGAAGTTGCTATGGTTTCTCTTAACCTCGGTGGCAACTCTGTTAGTCAAAAGTTAGTGAATAAATATGGTGAACTCATTGGCCTATACCCCTATGAATGGTCAAAGGTCAACATCACCCGGGATCCAACTACAAGCCGCTTAATGTATAAAATCCGGGATGGGACGAAGCAACTGGATATGCCCAGGGGTCAGGTCTTTCACATTGCGGGGCTCAGCATGGATGGGGTCATTGGGCTATCTCCCATTGAGTACGTTTCTTCGGCAATCCGCCTGGGTCTTTCGTATGAACTCTTCGGGGTCAACTTCTATAAAAATGGAGCTAACTCTTCAGGGGTTATTGAATATCCGGGCGCTCTAGCGGATCAAGCATATGAGCGTTTGAAGAAGGATTTTGCCAAGAGTTATCAGGGGCTGGCCAATACCGGAAAGCCGATCATCTTAGAAGGAGGGGCCAAGTTTAGTCAGCTCACGATTAAGCCAGCTGATGCGCAGCTAATCGAAAGCAAGAAATTTCAGCTTGAAGATATTGCCCGGATTTATCGAGTACCGCTCCATTTGATCCAAAATCTTGACCGGGCGACAAACAATAATATTGAGCATCAGAGTCTGGAGTTTGTAATGTACACGATGCTCCCCTGGTTCAAACGCTGGGAAGAAAATATCAATATGCAACTCTTAACCCCGCTGGAACGAAAAGCGGGGTTTTATATTGAGTTCAAAATAGACAACCTTTTGCGAGGGGATGCTCAAAGCCGGGCGACAGCCTATGCCACGGGCAGACAGTGGGGTTGGCTTAGCGTTAATGATATCCGCAAACTCGAGAATATGCCGCCCATCCCAAATGGGGATATTTACTTGACTCCTTCGAATATGATCGAAGCCGGAACTCAAAAAGTCCAGGATGAAACAAAAGCTCTAGCCGAGGATATCTACAAATTAATCATAGAAAGAGGTGAGAGGAGTGTCTAAACAAAATAAGAAGTTTTGGCAGTTCCGGGCCAAAAAGGATATCGGAACCGAGGAAGGAGAGCTTCTGCTTTACGGGGATATTTCCAGCTCTACCTGGTGGGGCGATGAAGTGACCCCCAAAGCTTTTAAACAAGACCTCGATGACCTTGGAGATATCAGCACCTTAAATATCTATATCAACAGCGGCGGTGGAGATGTTTTTGCCGGACAAGCGATTTACTCCATGCTCAAACGCCATAAGGCTACAAAGAAGGTTTATGTGGATGGCTTAGCCGCAAGTATTGCCTCCGTCATTGCCATGGCGGGTGATATCGTGTATATGCCGCAAAACGCCATGATTATGATTCACAAAGCCTGGACCTTCGGTTTAGGAAACGCCAACGACTTTAGGAAACTCGCTGATGACATGGACAAAATTGATGAAAGCATTTTAGTCACCTATGAAACCAAAACAGGACTAGGGAAAGACAAGATCATCGATATGGTAAATGCTGAAACGTGGATGACCGCTGAGGAAGCGGTCACTTTAGGTTTTGCCGATGAAATTGAAAAGAATAAACAACTAGCGGCTTCCTTGAACCAGGGACAACTCTTAATGAATGGCATGACCTTTGATCTAAGTCGTTACCGCAACCCACCGAAGCCCAATGGCCAGCCCATTACAGAGAGACCCGAGGTGTTGAACGAAGGAAGTACCTTATCAGCTGCTAATGAAGAGCGGATTAGGCAAGCCAGTACCTTGCTATCAGAAGTTCTCGAGCAGATGAGCAAAAATAACACTTCGGAAAAAGACCATACCATCCCGATAGAAAACCGGCTCATGCCGGTTAATTTATTTGCTGCCCAAATCCAAATCAATAGGAGGCGATTAGCCCATGTTTAAAGCCCTGCTTAAAAAGAAAATTGATGCCCAACAAGCCCTTATTCAGACCGCAATGGATGCGGAAAGAGGGCTGACGGCTGAAGAACAAGCCCGATTCGATGCCCTGCAAACAGAAATTGACGATCTGGAAAAGACTCTCGCTGCTCAAAAAGCCGTAGAGGACCGGCAAACTGGGATGAACACCCCGGTCAATCCGCCGATATATGCTCAACCTAAATCGAAGGATGAGAAAAAGTTTTCAACCTTCGGGGAACAATTACGAGCCGTTGTTGAAGCGGCAAAGCCGGGCGGGTCTATCGATTCCCGGCTTTCCATCAGAGCTGCTTCCGGGCTCAATGAGTCCGTGGGTAGTGACGGAGGCTTTTTAGTTGAAGAAGACTTCACCAAGGAACTTCTTAAGCGAACCTATGATACCGGCATTTTGGCCAGCAAGTGTAACAAAATCCCTCTAAGCACTGCAGCCAACTCCATGAAGATTAACGGCATCGATGAAACCAGCCGGAAGAATGGATCCCGTTGGGGCGGCATTCAAGCCTACTGGGAAGGTGAGGCCGATGCCTTGGCCGGAAGCAAACCCAAGTTCAGACAAATGGAGCTAAATCTTCGCAAACTCACTGGACTCTGCTATGCCACGGATGAACTGTTGTCGGATGCTTCTGCTCTTGAAGCCGTGATTATGCAAGGGTTTTCTGAGGAGTTCGGGTTCAAAGTGGATGATGCCATCATCAACGGATCCGGTGCCGGCATGCCACAAGGGATACTAAACAGCAAAGCGTTAGTTACCGTATCTAAAGAAGCTGGACAAGCAGCCGGTACTATTAATGTGCAAAACGTGGTGAATATGTGGTCACGCTGCTGGGGCAGGTCACGGCAAAATGCGGCCTGGTATATTAACCAGGATATCGAGCCCCAGCTTTTCACCATGTCTTTGGCTGTCGGCACCGGTGGGATTCCGGTTTACATGCCGGCGAGCGGTGTTTCCGGTTCACCCTACAGTACCTTGTTTGGCCGTCCAGTCATTCCTTTGGAGCAATGTGAAACCTTAGGTACATTAGGAGATATTATCCTGGCCGACTTTTCACAGTATCTGCTGATCGACAAAGGAGGGATCAATGCGGCGTCTTCCATCCATGTGCGCTTTCTCTATGACGAGAACGTGTTCCGCTTTATCTATCGGGTAGACGGACAGCCGGTCTGGAATGCACCGCTGCAGCCATTTAAAGGTTCAAATACCTTGAGCCCTTTTGTGGCTCTGGCAACCAGATCCTAATCTGACTGAAACGGAGGTAATAAAATGATTCCTGAAACTACTAAAATCGTAGAAGCCATCACTCCTCAAGCCGGGGGTGCTATAACGGGCGATTATGTATCCCTAAGGGATGCTGAACTTTGTTTTGTTATCGTTCATATCGACCAGGCAAATGCGGCTCAGGTTGCCATCACGATTGAACAAGCACAGGATGTGGCCGGTACAAACAGCAAGGTCATTACTAATGCTATACCTATTTGGGCTAATGAAGACTGTGGGGCAACGGATGCCCTTGTTCAGAAGCCAGAGGATGTTGATTTTACCACCTTAGCTACGATCAAACACAAACTGGTCATCTTCCAAATTGATCCGGCCCATTTGGATGTGAATAATGGTTTTGATTGTATCACCGTTAAAACGGCGGCTTCGGACCCCACCAACATCACTGCAGCACAGTATCTTCTGGCCGATTTACGTTACGGCGGCAATACCCCTCCCAGTGATATCGTAGATTAACGGCAGGTTAATTGAGGGGGGAGAGGTATATGAATCTTGTGTTAGTTAAGCCGTCGGCCACGGAACCCCTTTCCTTAACGGAATTAAGGAGCTACTTGCGATTGGACGATGGGCTCACCGATGATGCCTATCTGGAAGCCTTGATCACTGCGGCTCGGGAGTACTGTGAAAGTTTTCAGAACAGGGCCTTTATCACCCAAACCTGGCAGCTAAGCTTTCACTACTGGCCAGCTGAGGTAATTCAAATCCCAAGTGGGAACCTGCAAAAGATAAATTCGATCGGCTATAAGAATTCAAGTGGCGGGATAACAACTCTCACGGAAAACACGCATTACGTGGTGAGCAACCGGGGTGTCCTTGGCACGGTTGCTCCAGTGTTTGGGCAGCCCTGGCCACCTTTTGTCCCTTGGCCGCTTGATGCGGTCGTGATTGAGTTTGCCTGCGGGTATGGTGATACTGCTGACAGCGTCCCGGAAAAGGTGAAGCAAGCGATGAAACTTCTGGTAAGCCATTGGTATGAAAATAGAATTCCCTTAAGCGAAACGGGCCAGGTCCCTGGAGAAATTGCCTTTACCGTATCCGCGATTTTGTGGCAGGACCGCATCATACCGACTTAATGGAGGAGGCTAGCATGGATCCAGGAAAACTGAAGCATCAAGTAACGATCCAGCAAAACAATCCAAGTCAAGATGCTGAAGGCGTCATGGTAGAAAATTGGGTGGATATCGCGACCGTGTGGGCAGCGGTTCAACCGCTTCAAGGACGCGAACTCCTAGCGGCCCAGTCGATTGCCGCAGAAGTGACCACGCGCATCCGGATACGGTTCCGGGCAGGAATCACATCGGCGATGCGGATCTTGTACGGATCCCGTGTATTCGATATTCAAGCTCCTATCGACCCGGAAGAGAAACATCAGGAACTTAACCTTTTGTGCCGGGAGGTGATGATCGGTGGCCACGGAGCTTAGTTTAGAGGGACTTGAAGAAATACTTAACCGAGTGCAGCAGCTGGGCGATCAGGCGAGCCGCATTGAAAATAAAGCGCTGAAAGCGGGCGGAGCAGTAGTGCAGAAAAGAGCATCAGAATTGGCTCCAAGAAGCCGCCAAGCGAAACGGCACATGGCCGATCATATTAAGATAAGCGGAGTCAAAATCAAAGAAGGAATTAAATACGTAGAAGTCGGGCCAACTCGCGGAGATAACAGCGAGTTTTTTTATGCGAAGTTTCTGGAGTTCGGAACGAGTAAAATGTCAGCCCGGCCCTTCATGGGACCGGCAGCCAAAGAAAGCCAAGGAGAAGTCCTTGAAACAATAAAGGCACAGTTGAGAGCGGGGTTAGGTCTATGATCAGCGTCAAATCGCAAGTGCTCAGTGCACTCAAAGTAAACTCACAACTGATTGCGCTTCTCGGCGGTGAGGCCATTTACTTTCAAATAGCTCCGGATGCCAAGCAGTTCCCGCGCATTACCTTCTTTGAGATGTCCAATATAGGGTCAGTCTTTGCGGACGATACGGAAATGGCGAGCGACATCACTCTGCAGATCGATGTGTGGTGCAAAGGTAATACCACAGATATCTCCCTTGAGGTCGCCCGAACCATGAAAGGTTTGGGTTTCGCTCGGGACTCGGCCACGGATCTCTACGAAGACGATACAGGGGTATACCATAAAGTCCTTCGCTTTTCAACAACGGTAGAACTGGAGGAATGAATATGGGCAAAGGCGTTCAAGTCGGTCTCAATGACCTGCATTATGCCTTATTAACCAAAGATGATGAAACAGGAGTTACTTATTCCGCACCGGTAAAGGTTGCCGGTGCAATTAATGCCAAAATCACACCCAAATCCAATAGTGAAACTCTGTATGCGGATGATGGTCCTGCAGAAGTTGCGACGGCTTTAGGTGAGATCGATGTGGAACTCGAAACGAAGGATTTGGATTTAAACACACAGGCGGCGCTCCTCGGCCATACCGTAACCGATGGGGCGATTATAAGAAAAGCCAGTGATAATGCCCCGTATGTGGCGCTCGGCTTTAAGAGCAAGAAGTCGAACGGCAATTTCCGTTATGTCTGGCTCTTTAAGGGTAAGTTTATGCCGCCTGACCAGGAATACGCAACCCAAGAAGATAAACCTAAGTTCCAAACTCCAAAGATAAAGGGTTCATTTATCCGTAGGGATAATGATCTAGCCTGGCAGGTCGTCGGAGACGAAGATGAGGCCGGGTTTAGCGCGGGTCCAACATGGTTTAATGCGGTATATGCCGGAGTGGTGGATACCACAGCGCCTACGGTAACAGTAACCCCACTGGATGGTGCGAGTACCGTTGCCGTTGATGCCAACATTGTCTGGACTTTCAGTAAGGCCATTCAGAGCAGCCTGGTTACTTCGGGTAACTTCTTTGTTATGCAAGCGGATGGTATCCCGGTCAGTGGTACGCTTTCCATTAATGCGGCTCAGACGGTGGTTACTTTTGATCCAACCAATAATCTGGCTGCTGTTACGGATTATGTGGCCATCTGCACTCAGAATGTCAAGGATACCAATGGTAATGCCTTAGCTGCAACGAGTGTCACGAACTTTACCACGGCTTAATGAGTCAATTGCTCTCTTTTATTTTTTTTAGGAGGAACAAAGATGCCAATGAGTGACGTAATTCCGAAAAAGGTACCCATTGAATTGGATAAAAAGCGCAACCTTGTTTATGATCTAAATGCCTTGTCTGCTTTGGAAGAGACATATGGGGCGGTTGACCAAGCTTTTGCTGAAGTCGAAAAAGGGTCCGCGAAAGCCATTCGCGCCTTACTCTGGGCCGGACTCATCTCCGAGGATCCGGAGCTAACCCAAAGTCAGGCCGGGACACTGGTCGGACTCTCCGGTCTCACGCTCGTCTCTCAAAAAATTCTCGAAGCAGTCGAGGCGGCATTACCTGACCCAAACCGGACAGCGCCCAGCCAAGCAACGGACAAGGAAGCTTAGACTGGGCGTGGTTGTATTATTTGGGTCGGGTTGTCTTAGGCCTAGACGAAGAAACATTTTGGAAGTGTACATTGCGTAAGTTGACAACTCTTTGGCGTCAACATGAGCGTTTTCACAAAACGGAGCCTGACGGGGAAGAACCATCAGGTTTTATTGATCAAGTGCTCTAGGAGGCGAGGCTTATGGCCGGGGAACAAGAGATCGGCAAACTGCTCGTTCGGGTTGGGCTGGACAGTACCGGGTTTCTCAACAACGTCAGTACCATCAACCGGCAAATGCGGGTTGTGCAGGCCGAGTTTGAAAAGGCTAAAGCCTCTTTGGGGCAATACGGGTCGGCGGAGGACCAAGAACGCCTTAAGGCGGAGTCTCTAATACGGCAAATTGAACTTCAGAAGCAAAAAGTTGCCGCGCTGCAAGGCGCGTATGAACAGCTTGTTTCGGCCAAGAGCAAGGACAGTAAGGCCAGCCAGGATGTCCAAGTCCGGCTGTTAAAAGCTCAGACCGAGCTGGCTAAGTTGACCGGTGAGCTCAAACGCAATGAGTCTGAGGTTGAAAAGGATACTTCCCTTTGGGCTAAGTTCTCTAAGAGTGTGCAGAGGGCTGGTGAGCAGACAAAATCGGTGGGTGACAAACTCTCCTCTTCGGGAATTGGTAAGACCGTTGCCGGATTTGCCGGCGGCATAGCCGTATTTGAAGGAGCCAAGAACGCACTCAAGGGGATCACAGAGGCCGGGATCGGCACCAATGCCCAACTTGAACAAAACCAGATCGCCTTTCAAGTCCTCACCGGTTCAGCCGAACAGGCGAAACAAACTGTACAGGATTTGTATCAGTACTCAGCAAGTACCCCGTTTGAATTCCCGGATGTATCGGAAGCGGGACGTACCTTACAAGTGGTAGGGCTAAATGTCAAAGACACCATCAAATGGGTAGGAGATTTAGCTGCAGCCAATCCACAGGCAACGATTGGCGAGGTGGCCAGTGCCATTGCCCGGTTAAAATCGGGTGACTTCGGAGAAGCCTTTGAGCGATTGCGGGACTTCGGAATTTCCCGGGAGATGCTTACGGGGGCCGGTTTGGAGTTTGACAAAGGCGGTTCTTACAAAGGCAGCGTCGAACAGGCTTTAACCGCAGTGCAGAAAATTGTCCAGAGCAAATATGGCGGGATGGCCGATGCCCAGTCTAAGACTTTTTCCGGCATGATGAGTACCTTAAAGGACAATGTCAATATGACAATCGGTAAAGTCATGGAGCCGGTGTTTAATAAGCTAAAGGAACTCATGCCGACGATCTTGGAACAAGTGGGTCGATTTAGTGATACTCTAGCCAAAAGCGGACTGGGAGCTGCGCTTAATAATATTCTACCACCGGGAGTGGTCGGGACCTTTAAGGTATTTGGGGAGATCATCGCAGATATGGCCAAAGTGGCCTTCCCGGTTCTTAAGGAATTCTTTTTATTCGTCTCTGCTCATGGCGAATTCGTAAAGGCAGCTCTCGTAGGAATGGCAGCGGGTTTTGCTGCGCTTAAAACTATCACCGCTGTGGTAAACGTGATAAATACAGTGAAAACTGCATTTACCTCATTGAACGCTGCGATGGGTTTGATTGGTTTAGCTAGCAATCCAATTGGATGGATTGTGATAGCAGTAGGGGCTCTGGCGGTTGCCGGATATGAGCTCTATAAGCATTGGGACCAGGTGAAAACCTGGTTTTTTGGTCTTTGGGAAGGAATAAAGAATATCTTCTCGGGCGCTCTCAATGCGATTGTAGGATTTCTGACCAATTGGGGGCTACTCATTCTTGCGGCGGCTACAGGGCCTATTGGGCTGATTATTTATGCAGTGACCCAACACTGGGAACAAATTAAATCCACGATAACCCATGCTGCAGGGGTTGTCGTTATCGGCGTCAAGAACGCCTGGACGGGTTTAACAACCACTGTCTCTAATCTCTGGTCTGCGCTAAAGGGTAAAACAATCAATGTGTGGGATGGGATTAAAAACGGAGTGGTGGGTGCCGCCAAGTGGATGTACAACCACAACTACTACTTCAAGGATCTTGTCGATTTTGCGGCTCGGGCCTGGTTGAATCTGCAACAAAAGACCACAGAAGTATGGAATTTAGTCACTCAGTATTTGAACACAACCTGGGCTTTAATACAATCTGCGGCTACTCAGGCCTGGGGTGCTTTAACCAATACTCTTGTATCTTTATGGAACAGTATTTCGGACACAGCTCTCCAAGTTTGGGATTCACTTTCAGGGAGTCTGCAAAACCTCTGGCAAAATCTCGTCTTAGGGCTTCAGTCAATATTCACCCCTGTCAGAGATTTTCTAGCGGGAATCTGGAATCGAATTGAGGAAACGGCGAGCTCGGTTTGGAATAAAGTTGCAAATACCATAGGAAGCCTGGCTCAAAATGCTTTTAATTCAGTTACCCATATATTTGGGGGATTAAGGGATTGGTTCTCCAACCTTGCGGACGAAGCGTGGGATTGGGGAGCTAATATTATCCGGAGTCTTATTGCTGGAATCAAAGCTTTAGCCGGGCAAGTAGCCAATGCCGCTGGGGAAATCGCTAGCAAAATTGCGGCCTACTTAGGGTTTCATTCTCCGACCGAGGCAGGTCCCGGATCCGGAGCAGATCAATGGATGCCCAACCTCATGAAGATGTTGACGGCAGGAATTCAAGCCGGAGCTCCTAAACTCCAGGCACAGCTTAATAATGTGCTGTCGCCGCAGATTCGCGGGAGTCTCAACTGGGGGAATTATTCAACTCGCGCTATAGCTGCGGGCAAGAGTCCGGTCACATCAGTGAACAACTCTTATTCTTATGGCTCCCTTTTGCATACCGATAAAATCGTGATCTCGGGTGACATGGATATCCGGGATTTAGCGTATAAACTTGAGTTTTACCGGGGGCAGGCGGCTGCGGCGAGAGGAGGGGCGTGAGTGTTCAGTTTCAATTTCCAAGGGAAGGATAGCTACACCGATTTCGGGATAAAGGTCGAAAAAAGGCCGATTATCCCGAAACAGCAGAGGAACATTCAGTATGTTGAAGTCCCGGGACGAAGTGGAAGTTTGAAAATTGATGATGCAACCTATAAGGATATGATCATTCCTATCCAGTGTGGGTTTAGCGATACGTTCGTTACGGATAAGGCCGACTTGGTCAAGGCCTGGTTAGACAGTGGAGAAGGACCACTTATTTTTAGCAACCAGCTGGATAAGTATTACCTGGCCCATGTATCCGATCAGGTGGATATTGGCCAGGAGTTTAAGGTATTCGGCAAGTTCCTCGTTAATTTCCGCTGCAGGCCGTTTAAGTATGACTTAGATAACATGGCGATTACCTTAACGTCTGCTGGAACCATCACGAACCCTGGGACGGTGGCCAGTGAGCCTGTTATCCTCGTTACGGGTGATGGAGATATAACCTTACGATCAATGGAGTGAATATCCTGCTCACCGGGGTTAGCGGTTCTATTACTATTGACAGTGTACTGAAGGATGCTTACAAGGATACGGTTCTTCAAAATAGCTTAATGAACGGGGATTTCCCACTATTGCTATCCGGAAATAATACTATTAGTTGGACGGGAGCCGTTTCATCCGTGCAAATAACCCCGAATTGGCGGTGGTTATAGTGATTAATCTCTACGACTCAATCGAGACTAATTTTACATATAACGGTCTTGTGGTTCTAAGAGATTGCAAGAGTGCTTTTGTTGAAGAGGAGCTCAACGGGAAATACGAACTTGAACTGGAATACCCTATCGATACGCGTGGGAAATGGGCCTATTTAATAGAAGGAAATATCTTAAAAGCCGATGGGCAGTTGTTTCGGATTTACCACAAAGAAAAGACAATGACCGGGATTAAGGTGAGTGCCCGGCATATTTTCTATGATCTCTTGGACAATTTGGTGGAGAGCTGCATCATCGGGAATTTGAATGCTGCCGGGGCCTTAAATGCTATATTATCCGACACTCAATATACACAAGGCTACACTTCCATGTCCGATATAGATGTCTCCAATACCTATACTATTTATAAGCAGAATCCTGTTGGAGCCATTCTAGGAGAAAATGGAGTCATTTCGAGATATGGCGGGGAATTAGTTCGTGACAACTTTACCATCAGCTTACTGCAGGAAAGGGGAATGGATCGGGGCGTACTTGTCAGTTATGGTAAGAATATTGTGGGCATAGATGAAACCTTGGACATGGGAGGGGTTGTAACTAGAATCCTGCCCATCGGTAAGGATGGACTTCTTCTTCCCGAAAAGTACCTGGACAGTTCACTTATCGGTAATTATCCTCATCCAATTGTCAAACCTGTTGAGTTCACAGATATTGATACTGAAGCAGAACTGAGAACAGCCGGACAAAATTATCTGAGCCAGTACGACAAGCCCCTCGTAAATTATGCGGTTGACTTTATCGAGCTCACCAAGACAGAGGAATATAAACATTATTCAATTCTGGAAACGGTTTACTTAGGTGATACGGTAACCGTCCGACATTCCAAATTAAACCTCGACCTAAAATGCAAGGTGATCCGGATTAAGAAAAACGAACTCATTAACCGAATTGAGGAAGTTGAGTTGGGCAGCTTTAGACTTAACATTGCCGATACTCTTTCGGGTATTAATAGTACGATTCAAGCCCTGGGAAATCAACAAGTCCAAGATAAAACCGATTTGCAGACCGCCATCGATAATGCCACGTTGCAGATCAACTCGGCCCTGGGCGGCTATGTCTTGAAGCGAAACGGCGAACTGCTCATTATGGATACTAAGGATGTGAACACCGCAACTAAGGTTTGGCGCTGGAATCAAGGAGGGTTGGGTTATTCAGGCACTGGCTATAACGGCCCTTACCGAACGGCGATTACCACCGATGGTCATATCGTAGCTGACTTCGTCGACACCGGATCACTTACCGCCGGGATTGTAAAAACCGGGACACTCTCAAGCAAATCAGGAAAATTAAGCATCGGGTTAGATGATGAAGTGTTAAATATCGGCGGGATGATTATCTATGATGGGGCTACGGGTCAAGTCACTTTTGCTCCGACGGTGGTTTTGACGTGGGACAACCTTCCCTCCGATGTCGCCAATGTCAATAATCTACCGAGTAGCGGGGGATTAGATGAAGCCCAGGTCACGACGATTGCGAGAAACGAAATCGCCACAGCAACCATAAAAGTTGACCAACTCACTGATAATGATGTGCAAAATCCAATTATCCGCCTGTTTGAGGCAGGCAGTATAGGTGCTGACGGATTAATTAGTGACGGAAACCCTGCGATTGATGCTACTTACAACTTATTGCAGGGGATTGGTCATGCAATCCGTTGGAAATGGAATGACTCAAATTATATTTACCTTGCCACAAATATGATTGATTTTTACTTCTCAGAGAGCAACGCAGGAAATCGACCGGAGGTAAGACCAGATGGATTTTATGTAGGCAGCAAAAAAATAGGGAAACCGGCAGACAGCATAACCTTAACCTATCGCAGCGACGGGACAGGGTTTGATACGGTTATGGATGGAATTGCCGATAGTTGGTCTTGGGCAAAAGACGGTAATGGTAGAATAACTCAACTGACTAGCACATCCGGTAGGGTTGTGAATGTAATTTTTTAGGGGGTAGGCTTTATGAGCCAGGATGACTGGAATGACGGCTTCCTAGTTGGGGTAATTGCTGGAATGGCACCTTCCCCCACGAATTATTATGGTGCTGGGGGGAACACAATTTTAAGAGTGGCTTTTCCAGGGCTTATTCCGGTTGTAAACCCACCTTTGATTAAGAATTTCCCAAATTTCTCTGGTACAGTAATCGATAAAATTGTTACGCAAACAAGTATGGCAAGTTGGACAGTACAATAAGAGGAGGTAGTGACAAATTGCCTTATCAGCTTTACTCAACTTATCAGACGGGAAATGGAGGTTCCTATGGTGATGCTAATGCCGCGATAGGCGTTATACTTTCTGCGGTACAAAATTTATACCCAGGGTTGGTTACAGTTATATCTGATAATAACCCTCCTGTCACATCAATGAGAACTGTAGTTTTCCAAGTAGGGGATAGCGGTCACTATATCAAGTTGCAAAACCAGTCGAACTATTTGTATCACTATATTATGAATTTGGCTAATACTAGCTCATTAGGCGGTCAGTCTGAAACTAGCGGCAATTGGTATACAAGCAATGCTTGGGTAAAAGTTCTTGCTGGTCCGAATTCTCTAGTTCTTGAATCAAATTATCCATATCATCTTGGGTTTGCTTTTGTTAAGGGTGATGATGGACATTGGTATGGACGACACTATTACAACAGTTGGTATCCTTACAACGGAGATTATATAGTTAATGATAGTGGTTGTGGCTCAAATTATCGCAATGCCGCAGGTCAAACAGCCTTTGGGAAAAAGATGTTTAATTTTAATAGTGTCTGGCTTGCAACTTGTCCCGCCTTTTTAGCTGGAAGCGATGGTGCTTTAGGCTCAGGGGTAGTATTGAATGACGGTACTTACAACTGGTTTAACTCTACTATGGGCATATTTACAGATATGTAGGAGGAGTCCTAATATGTTCTCTATTGATAGCTTAATAATGTATCTAAAGTTTAATGACGTTTCTGGAGCTCTTATAACCCCTAATAGCACACTAGTTTCGGGAAACCCGGATGAATCTCTGTTTAACGTATCTATGCCTGATGAAGCTGGGATTCAGGCTGCAAAAGACCAATTAGACAGGGACATAGATCATCCGGTTATAATGCTGGGGATTCAAGTCTACTCAAGGATAGTAAGTATGACAGACAAAACTCTCGTTGTGGGAATAATTAAGAAATAGTTAGCGGTGGTTGTAGTTATATAAGAACATAGCGGTTAGTGACAAGACCTATTAATTCTTCGCGTTAGGAGGAAGGGCGATTGGAGAGTGTTGTAACTTATGCTTTAGATAATGACATGATATTTTTAGCCTTATTTATACTTACGGTCGGGGGATTAGTTTGGCTGGTTCGTTGGATACTCCGGACAAATGATGACCGGGAAAAAAGGTATATTACGGTTATTGACGAACAGGCCAAAAACTTTTCCGTTGTGAAAGAGATTAAAGAATCTGTGGAGCGAATTGAGCGCAGAATGGAGAAACACTGATGGAATTACGAAAATATCCTTATTCCTATATTGATTTACACCATACTGCAGGACATGAATCGAATACCGAAGCTGTACGCCAAGAGCATTTGATACAGGGGTGGGGCGACATTGGTTACAATGCGGTAATTGAGCCCGACGGGACTGTGGGGAAAGGCCGAGATACTAAGTATGCCGGAGCGCATGATTTAGGGCTATCACCTGATGGGATTCCAATGAATCAAGTTGCTTATGCTATCTCGCACATCGGAAACTTTATGCAGGATATCATGGGTGAACCCCAATTCTGGTCATCAGTACGGCACTGCGCCCAAAAGTGTAGGGAGTTTGGGATTATTCCTTCGACGCTAACGATCAAGCGGCATAAAGATCAGTATGCCACGGATTGCCCGGGGACTAATTTTCCTTATGAACGTTATGTTCAAGAGGTTATTAATTTTAATGAAGGAAGATGAAAACGTGGATGAAGGAATTTTAATCTTTGGTCCGGATGATTTTGTACCGGCCAGGCGTTTGGCGGCAACCTTAAACAATGAGGTTGCTATTTTTATGCGCAATGAACAGGGTATGCCACCAGAGGCCATTAAAACAGCGAAGCATTTAGTAGTCATTGGCGGGGGTGAAGTCAATCATCCTAATCAAACAATACTTGCCGGAGCTAATTGGTTTGAAACGGTCGCGGAAGTTGGCAAGAAATTAGGGCTTTAGAATTAATTTGCTCATACCCCTAGTTAATTCTTAATAGGAATATCTGGGGGTGTAAATATGAGGCATGTAACTCATGAGGCTATTGGAATGGCAGCATATTCAATTGTCATCAACCTGGTATACAATTCTAGAACATTGTGTCAATTCCTTATTCTTTTATTGCTAACTCCAATTGTATTTATAACTTCTAAGAGTCCGGATAAAATTGATGGGAAATTCAAATTGCCACACCGCGAAATTTCACATAGCATAACAATTTGGATGTTGCTTTCAATATTGGTTACCTTCTTAACCTTACTGTGTTGCTGGATAATAGGAATAATGGATTTTCCTATTAAAGCAATAGTTATTGCCTTTTCGTTATCGTACTTAATGCATATACTTGCTGATTCATTTACAGATAATGGGGTTAGGTTGTTATGGCCTTTAAATAGACATAAACCCAGAAGGCCAATCTATCGGTTTTGGTATTATAGAGATGGTGAAAAGTACGAAAATTATATTAGATATACGGCAAATATCCTAAGCCTTATTATCTGGATAAGTATTTTTTACCAAATGGTAATGTAGATAATAGGACATTCTGGATTGGTAATAGGAATGTACTAGGAGGTGGTCTAATGGCTCATCGCTGGTGCAAACCTCTATCCATAGAGGGAATTCCTAAGAAAGTAAGAGATAGCGCGTTCGAGAAGTTGGTAGAAGTGCGTGACATGATAAACCTTAAGGGAAATAAATTTGTCTCCTTGGGACCAATAACAATTTTTCAAACAGATTTAGAAGATGTAATAGAACATGTGAAAGCTTCGACTAAGGAAACAAAGTCAAAAAGTAAGGATCGCGATGATATTCCTAAAGAAATTAAGAATACTATAGATCGATTAAAAGAGGAACAAGATTTAACACAGAAAGAAATCAAAAAACTTGAAAGGGAGTTAAGGACAAAAGAGTTTAAGCTTATGGAAAAAGATAAAAAGATTAGGCACTTGGAACAACAAGCAAAAATTCTGGGAAACCAGCGTCATTGTACTAGGGTAAAGCAGAAGTTCGAAAAGAATTATGAAAAGTTCCTTGAAACGTTAAATGATGATTTGTTATACCTAGAATTAGAAGATAAAAAAGACATAAAGGTATTGCTCGAAAATATGTCTGAAACAATTGTAAGTACAATTAACAAGTTGTAATTGTTCTGGACATTAAATCTTAAGTTATTTGACCGTTGCTTGAAAAAGTAGCAGTTTAATTATTGAAGGAGGCAAAGAACAATGTTTCAAAATCGACTTAAGAGCCCAGTGGCATGGGGAGCATTAGCAGCCCTTGCCCTATTTATCTTAAAGACTTACGGATTACTTTCGGCAATTGGTTTAACAGAGGACAGTTTCAAAGAGCTTACTAACCTAATTTTTGCAGCAGCTGCTGCGTTTGGAATCCTGAACAATCCAACAAACAAGGATGGATTTTAACATTCCAAAACATTGAATATTACTTTAGAGGACCTGTGGAGCAAAATCCACAGGTCTTTTTTTGCACCCAAACCGTCCGATTTTACCTCCTTAGCTGGCTTACAGCGAAGGCATCTGGGATTAGCCTTCGGAGGAGGTAGTTCTATGACATATCAGCAAAAAGAAACGATTAAACAAATGCGCAGCGAGGGCTTTAGCTATTCGAAGATAGCGGATAAGCTTGGCATTTCAGAGAACACGGTGAAATCATTCTGCCGCCGGAACAACCTCGGTGGTATCGGTGTGTGTAACGCTAGTCAAGATGACGGCATTCGTTGCTGTCAGTGTGGAATGCCGCTTACCTACACCGTCGGGGTCAAACAAAAGCGGTTCTGTTCCGATAGATGCCGTATGGCTTGGTGGAATACTCATCCGGAAGCTGTAAGGCGAAAAGCTTTTTATCCCTTTACATGCGCCCATTGTGGTACTGCTTTTGAAAGTTACGGCAATAAGAGACGAAAATACTGTTCCCGCGCTTGCTACGGTAAGTCAAAGGTGGTGCGTCATGAGTAAGGAACAGGCAATCATCCATTACAGGACGGCCATGACAGTTTTTATAAAATGGCTTGCCGAGGGCATCATCACCAAAGAGGAACTTTCAAGAATTGATGTACTAATAGCCCAAAAATACGGACTTTCTTCACGAAGTATATATCGCTTAACGCTTGATATTACAGGTGTTTAGAGTGAACATGTTATAGCGGAAGGAGGTTTTTTATGGGAAGAATTATTACAAAAATAGCCTTGGCTGCTCCGTCAATTCCCACGAGGCGGAGGGTTGCCGCCTATGCGCGCGTATCAAGCGGAAAGGATGCGATGCTTCAGTCCCTTGCTGCCCAGGTCAGCTATTACAGCGGCCTGATACAGCAACGGCCGGATTGGGAATACGCCGGTGTCTATGCAGATGAAGCACTGACTGGAACAAAGGATAACCGACCAGAATTCCTGCGTATGATTTCTGACTGCAAGGACGGAAAAATTGATACGATCATTACAAAATCAATTTCACGTTTTGCCAGGAATACCGTTACTCTTCTAGAGACTGTGCGGGAACTCAAGCTGCTCGGTGTGGACGTATTCTTTGAAGAGCAGAACATCCACTCCATCAGTGGTGACGGGGAGCTTATGCTGACCATTCTCGCGTCCTACGCACAGGAGGAAAGCCTGTCGGCAAGTGAAAACTGCAAATGGCGCATACGCAAACAGTTTGAAGAAGGAGAATTGGCCAACCTAAGGTTCATGTTTGGTTACCAGATTGTTAAGGGCAAGGTGAAGCTCGATCCTGAGCAAGCTGCTGTCGTCCGCATGATTTTTGAGGACTATATCAATGGCATGGGCGGTGGCAAGATTGCAGAGAAGCTAAAAGAAATGAACATAGCCACTGTGCGCAGTGGTGACTGGAATAGTGAACGCGTGATAGCCATCCTTAAAAATGAAAAATACGCTGGAAATGCATTGTTGCAGAAAAAATATGTAGCAGACCATTTAACAAAAAAGCTAGTCAGGAACAAAGGTATTCTTCCAATGTATTTTGCGGAAGGCACTCATCCAGCTATTATTGACATGGAAACCTTTGAAAAAGCGCAAGCAGTCATGAAAGAGCGGCGCAGGCTTTTTGGGGCAAAGAGTAATACCCGTAACCGATATCCCTTCAGCGGCATAATCGAGTGTGGAAGTTGCGGCAAGATGTATAAGCGGAAAGTCAGAGACGGCAAACCAGCCTGGCAGTGTTCCACTTTTTTGAAGTGGGGTAAGGCCGCCTGTCAGACCAAGCAAATACCGGAACAGGTGCTTTATACAACCAGTGCTGAGGTTCTCGGTCAGGAAGAATTTAACGCTGGACTCTTCGCAAAAGAAATTGTAGAAATCCGGGTACCTGAGTTCAATAAGCTGGTCTTCGTGTTCCGAGACGGACATATAGCTGAAAAGGTCTGGCAATACCGGTCGCACCGTGAAATTTGGACTGATGAGATGCGCCAGGCAGCTCGTGAAAAAGCAAAAGGGAGGCGGTAGAAATGGCGTCAAATGTAAGAGTAATACCAGCAACCCTTCAGCGAAATTCGGCTCAAGGTACGCATCTGAGTGCCAAACGAAGAACTGCAGCTTACGCCAGAGTTTCCACGGATAGCGAAGAGCAATTAACCAGTTACGAGGCCCAGGTGGATTACTATACCAAATACATCAAGGAACGGGCTGATTGGGAATTTGTCCGAGTTTATACAGACGAAGGTATCTCGGCTACCAATACTAAGAAACGCGACGGCTTTAAGCAGATGGTCGCTGATGCTTTGTACGGGCAGATTGATTTGATTATTACAAAGTCGGTTAGCCGCTTTGCTCGGAACACTGTAGATAGCCTTGTGACGGTGCGCCAGCTTAAGGAAAAAGGGGTGGAGGTCTACTTTGAGAAGGAAAACATTTATACTCTGGACAGTAAGGGTGAGCTTCTCATCACCATAATGTCCAGCCTTGCGCAGGAAGAAAGCCGCTCCATTTCCGAGAATGTAACATGGGGGCAGCGCAAGCGCATGGCGGATGGAAAAATCAGTCTTCCCTACGGCCAGTTCCTTGGTTACGAGAAGGGAGAGGAAGGTCTGCCTAAGATTGTAGAATCTGAAGCTGAGATTGTACGAATGATATTTAGGTTATTTATAGAGGGTAAAACACCTTCGGTGATTGCAAAGCAGCTCGCCAGCCAGGGTATCCCGTCGCCAGCTGGGAAAAAGACATGGCAGGTGGCCACGGTGAAAAGCATTCTGGCCAACGAGAAATATAAGGGCGATGCCCTTCTCCAGAAACGCTTTACGGTTGATTTCCTCACCAAAGCCACTAAAGTAAACGAGGGTGAGGTTCCACAATATTATGTACAGAACAGCCACCCAGCTATTATCGAGCCTGAAGAGTTCGACGCGGTTCAGGCAGAAATCGAGCGGCGCAAGGGTCTCGGGAGGCCATCCGGCTGCAACAGCCCTTTCACGACGAAGATTGTCTGTGGTGATTGCGGTGGTTTTTACGGTACTAAAGTCTGGGGTTCCAACACAAAATACCGCCGGGTAATCTGGAGGTGCAATGAAAAGTACAAGGGTGATAAAAGGTGTAGTACGCCACACGTAACCGAGGATGATGTAAAACAGCGTTTTCTCACAGCATTTAATAGACTAATGGGAGACCGGGAGGAGTTAATTGCCAACTGCCGACTCTCCCAGAGTATCCTTTGCGACTATTCGGCGATTGAAGCTGAGCTTGAGGAATTGAGGCGTGAAATCGAGGTGGTTACCGAACTATCTAAAAAGGCAATTTATGAAAACGCCCGGATGGCTGTCAGCCAGGATGAATGGAGTGAGCGCAACAACATCTATCTGGATCGGCATCGCAAGGCAACGGAGCGGGTGGCTGAACTTGAGAAGCTGAAGTGCGAGCGCCAGAATAAATTCCTGATGATAGATAAATTTATCAAAGGCATTGAATCACGCCCGCTGGCTTTGGAGGAGTTCGACGATAAGCTGTGGGCAGTGGCAGTTGAGAAAGTAACGGTTATGACGGATGGCAGGATGGTATTCAGCTTCAAGGATGGCACGGACATCGAGGGATAAAAAATAAATAGCCAATAAATTGTTTATCCAGTTTATGGGCTATTTTTGGGCTGCTTATTTTAGGGCATTCTTTTTTTGTATGGGAGAAAATTTTGGAATGGTATAGACATAATTGCTTCCGTCAATAAAATACATTGTCATTTTTCGATCTCTTGTAATAACAGCATGGTTTATCATTACCCGCCATTCGGAATCATCAAAGAATAGTTCTTTGGGCGATTTGATCAGAAAATCTGCCAGGAAGTCCGAAACTAGCTGATCTCTTTCTCTCTTCAAAAGATAAGGTATATTTGAGCGGATTGATGAGACTGTAAGGTGGCGGCAGAGTTCGATCAATTCAGGATCGTCTTTTAGTTTACTTATAATGGCTTCGTTGAACGCGTGAACGATAACCTCTTCATACAGGTGTGGAACCATACATTTATCTGAGTGGTTGTATCGGTCATTACATTTCCAGGCAATATGACGATACTTTTTATTGTTCTTATAACTACCAACTATTTTCCGGCCAAACTTTCCACCGCAGTCTCCGCATATCAGCTTATTTGCAAATGTGTTGTGACTAGGGTTATCCAGAACTCTATTCTGGCAAAGTATTCTCACTTGGACTTCATCAAAAACTGCTTTGCTAATGATTGGGTCATGGTCATCCTGAATAAAATACTGTGCTAATTCTCCATTATTCTTTCGCCATTTCTTAGTGAGAAAATCCTCGATAAAGGTTTTCTGCAACAGCGCAGCGCCGTAGTATTTTTCGTTTGTAAGGATGCTGATAACTGTTTTGTTCATCCATCGCGAACAACCTGCTGGTGTTGGTATGTTTTCATCCGTCAAAATAGCTGCGATATTTGAAGGAGTTCTGCCCTCAAGATACATTCTGTAAATTCGCCGTATTATGGCGGCCTCTTCCTCAACGATCTCTGGTTTGCCATCTAAGCCTTTTTTATAACCGAGAAACTGTCGATAGGGCAAGGAATACTTCCCATCTGCCATTCGTTTGCGCAGACCCCACTTTACATTTTCTGATATGGACCGGCTTTCCTCTTGAGCCATGCTTGAGAGCAGGGTCAGCATAAACTCACCTTTGCTGTCAAATGTAAAAATCTGCTCCTTCTCAAAAAACACTTCTACGCCAAATTCTTTAAGTTTGCGAATTGCCGTAAGCGTATCGACTGTATTGCGGGCAAAACGTGAAATTGATTTAGTGATAATGAGGTCAATTTTATCGTTAAGAGCATCTTCAATCATTCGGTTAAATTCAGAGCGGTTTTTACTCGATGTGCCAGAAATCCCTTCATCAGCATAAAGGGCGACAAACTCCCAGTTCGGATAGGTAGCTATATAATGAGGATAATAATCTTTTTGGGCTTCGACGCTTAGGAGTTGCTCATCGCTAGATGTTGAAACACGAGCATATGCCGCCACACGTCTCTTTTGAAATGAGGATCCTGATACAGTGTTAACCACGGGAACGGGGTCAATCTTAATAACTCTGCGTTCCAAATGATACACCGCCTTAATCGAGACTGCCGATGAGCGGTTTTAACTTCTTTATAAGTTTTTTTCGAATAGCTTCAAACTCGGATTCGCTAATGATTCCTTCTTCGAGCATTACGGTGAGCACTATTTTGACAAGCCGATATCTCATTTCGTTTTCTGCATTTTTTTGGTCCATACTATCGCTCCTTTGAATTTTGCTATAAGCAATCACTCTAAAAAGCTGAAAAGTCAAGCTGTGAACAGTGGCAGGACGAAAGGTCACGCTCATGCAGGACGGTAGGCTGTTATTCAGCTTTGAGGATCATATGGAGATTGAAGCATAGGTTTTTACAGAAGTGAGATAGCCTGAAACGTCATTATTTTAAGAAATAAAATGTGTCTATGATAGCTTGAACTTATTGTAACGGTGCGTTACAATAAGTTCAAATGGTTATTGGAGGGTTCTCGATGGACATTACAGAAAAAATATTCCGAGAGGATTATCTATTTACGCGGGAAGACATTTTAAAGTCATTAGAATTATTTGTTGAACACGAAAGATTAAATGAAGAACCAGCCTATTCGGATGAAGTTGTAAAAAACAGGGTTAAACTATGTAAAAAATTTATTGCAGCAGTAAAAAAATGCAAACTTCCAGTCTTAACGGAACTTTGGTGGTACTATGAATATCAGTTTTTAGACAATAGCATGGAGTTGAATCTGTGTCAGGCTGATGAGATTGAAGTTGAAAATGACGAGATCAGCAGCATGACATCAACCATTGAATACACATTAATCACGGTTGAATGCGATTACCTTACTGTTGAACAATATGCCTCTATGCTTGGAATTGAGCCCGTTACGGTGCGGCAATGGATAAGACGCGGAAAATTAAGACATGCAAAAAAGAACGGGCGCGATTGGTTAATCCCTGACACTGAAGATAAGCCCCAACGAGGCTTTACCAGTGTGGAATATATAGTAGAAAACGAAGCCCAGATTGAAAGCGATGAATTCCCACTGTTATCGGCATGCGACACAATATTTATCTTGCAAGATCAAGATAACAAAAGAAAATTTGTTTGTTTTCTTAATAATTATAAAACTAAATTCAAAAGTAAGCTTGAACTGACAAGAAGCGAAGTAGAACGGCTGGAACATACCATTATTGAATCGGGGAAAGCGAGAGTTGGAGGCAGTATTCAATATGTTCCGTATATAAGAGGAACAGAAGACTGAGTGATTAGCGCGGATTTCGATGGAGGTATAGTATATGGCAAGACGCATTTGTCCACGATGTGGGTCACGGAACACAGCTACAACACTAAGGGGTATGCCCGCATGGAGTCCTGAGTTGCAAGAAAAAATAGATAAAGGGGAAGTTGTGCTCGGCGGCTGCTGCATTACTGACTGCGATCCTTCATACCACTGCAACGAATGTAAAAACGACTTTGGTAGACCAACGTATGACATGGAAATGGGGGTAAAGAAAATTCATTTTTCGCTTGGCGGTTTCCCCCTGTGTTAGGATAGTTGACGTAGGAACTAAAGAAAAGTATCCTTGAAGGAACACAGGAGGGGAAAACGATATGAGATATCCCAAAGAGTTGAAAAACTCTATTATTACAAAGATGTTACCGCCAAACAATCAGTCTCTCAGTCAGATTCAGCAGGAGACAGGTGTCCCCGAAGGGACATTGAAGCTATGGCGTAAGGAAATACGTGAAAAGGGCTTTGCTGCCCCTGCTGGTGAACAGCAAAGTGAGCAGTGGAGCACACGCGACAAGTTCCTCATCGTGGTTGAGACATCCACCCTTAGTGAAATTGAATTCGCGGAATACTGTCGTAAGAAGGGTTTGTATGTTGAACAGGTCAAGTCCTGGCAGGACAACTGCATGCAGGCCAACGGCGGTGTGGCTCAGGAACTAGCCCTCGCACAACGGCGAGAAAAAGAAATAGAGAAAGAGCTAAAACAGGTTAAGAAAGAACTTCAGCGAAAAGAGTCAGCGCTAGCTGAAACGGCAGCCCTGCTTGTGCTAAGAAAAAAAGCCAATGCGATTTGGGGACCAAAGGACGAGGAGGTCTGACCAGCACTGCAAATCGCGACATCATTATTAAGCTGGTAGAAGAAGCAGTAGCAAGCGGAGCAAACCAACAGCTTGCTTGTGAAGAAGTTGGTATATCCGTACGAACCTTTCAACGTTGGTGTAAAGCCGTGGAACATGGATCCGATCAGAGACCCTTGACCAAGCGTCCTGAACCGGCGAATAAACTTACGGAAGCAGAACGCAAGGAGATTCTAGAAATCGTCAATCAACCTGAATTTAAAAGTTTGCCGCCCAGTGAGATTGTCCCGATTCTTGCGGATCAAGGTACCTATATCGCCTCCGAATCAACCTTCTATCGAATCATGCGCCAAGCCGGTGAACAGAATCATCGTGGTCGTTGTAAGGCCCCCTCCAGCAAGCCTAAAGCCACGCATTGCGCTACCGAACCGAATCGTGTATGGTCGTGGGATATTACGTATCTCCCCGGACCTGCTAAAGGGCTCTACTTTTACTTATACCTTATCCTGGACATCTTTAGTCGAGACATTGTCGGTTGGGAAGTCTGGCTCGAAGAAAGTGCAGAACATGCCAGTCAACTCATTCGGCGAGCAGTCATGGCCCAGAATATAACCCGACAAGAAGAACCTTTGGTCTTACATTCCGATAATGGTAGCCCCATGAAAGGAGCATCAATGCTGGAAACACTCTATCAATTGGGTATTACGCCTTCTCGAAGTCGCCCAAGGGTTAGCAACGACAATCCTTATTCAGAGTCCATTTTCCGGACCTGTAAATACCGCCCGAGCTATCCAATCGGAGGATTTGCTACGATTAATGATGCCAGGGCATGGGTCAAGGAATTCGTCCATTGGTACAACTACAACCATCACCATAGTGGGATCAAATTTCTTACACCACACCAACGTCACAGTGGCCAGGGTGAAGAGATACTTAAGAAACGGCACCAGCTCTATGAGGCTGCGAAAGCCCGTCATCCAGAACGCTGGACACGACAAACAAGGAACTGGACCTTGCCGAATGAAGTGTGGCTTAATCCAGAGAAGTCTCAAGACGAGGATCGAGTTGAGTCTAAAACGGATGCATCATAGGGGCTGTTTCATCGAAGTAAAGAGTTAAGTGTCAGGGTGCACGCGGGATACCGGAGGCCGAAGGCTGAGGATATGCGCGCTAGCATCCCAGTGACACTAGCGAACAAATACGCTAAAGGACCGAATGGACTTTTTGATCCGCAGATCACAAAAGTTCCTTCTAGCAAGCGCCCGAGCGTCCGGGCTTGTTTTCGTCGTAATTAACACATCGTGTAATAAAGTAATTTTGGTCAAATGCGACAACTATCTTGACAATTACCGGTTTCCATGAGGGTTATTACGACTTGACAATTATGAAAACAGAACTTGCAATTGTTGCCCGATACCTTCCGCCTTCTGGCAATCCGGAATTTGTGGAATACGGGAAGGAACTTTCCTTTGACCAGTGGATGGGTTTTATCCATAACCTATTTCGTTGCTACATCACAGACTGGAAACAGCGCTATGTTGATAAAAATATCCTTGATGGTACCCAATGGGAACTAACTATTGAGTTCGAAAAGGGTAATAAGCTACGAAAGTATGGCAGCAACGGTTATCCACCGCACTGGAAAAAGATGCTGGCCGTGTTCAAGAAATATGGATTTGAAACAATAAAATAACCAGTGTAATTTCATTAGAACAAATCTTGAGTTTGATATAATTTGATTTAGGAGGTTGGCTATGGAAAATGCATTTTGGAACGGACAGTTGTTAATTGCTTCGGAGTTAGCAGATGACTACTTGTTAGAGAAAAAAATTCGCAAGGCAAGTGGACGTAAAGAACTGCGTTGTCCTGATCCATTATGCCGATTTCCTGTCCTTCGTTATTGTCATGGAGAGATCAAGGATGCCTTCTTCGCACATCTTAATAATGAACATTGCGATTACGCTAGATTCGATAAAGAGACTACTCAAGTTATGCGAACCATTAGAAGGATTATTTATGAGCATTTTAAAAACAAGGGTTATCAAGTCCGCCCTGAAGTTAAAATTCTTGATCATCACTATACCCATCTTCTTTTCTATATGGCTGATGGTAGTCAGATAGCCGTTGAAATCGGTACCCAACGGCTATCTGCAAACAGAATTGATTCATTAACCAATGAATATCGTAAAAAAGATATTGCTGTAAAATGGATTGTACTTGGAAATCCGAACACTCTTGTAAGAGAAAATCAGACTTTCTTTTTAAAACGCTATCTTCTAAACGAATCAACAAATAAGGATTTATTAGTAGTAAACTGGGACGGTAGTGAGGTGGCGCAGTATAAAGCGGATCCCAATAAATATAAATATAATGGGCGAATTTTTTCATCAGATAACTATTTGGATACATACATGGAATATGCAACATTAAACGATTTAACCTTTGAAGATAACGAGCTGTCATTTGCCGGATATCATGGAAGATATCAAAAATGGCTTGTTAAGAAGCGTGCTACTTTTAATGAAAAAATAAGATTGCAAGAAGAAAACCGGAAACGCGAGGAGGAAAACCGACGCCAAGTACAAGAGAAAAATCGATTGTTTCGGGAGGAACAGAAAGAGCGACTACGAGGGAATATATCAAATCAATCGCCTGTTTCACCACTGGGCCACATAGAAGATGCCAAAAAAGAGCAAACACCTTCAAAGGTTGTCACGCAGGACCTTACCTATGAACAGAGCAGGGAAGAAGTTATTCTTCACATGATTCAACAGGAAACACAAGTGCGGGATTCCCTTGGAAGACGATGGATCAAGTGCGAAATATGTGGTGCCGTCGAGACCGAGGACAAGTTTGGTTCCTACGGAGGAATCAATCATATTAATCTTGGGGTTTGCTATAATTGCAGCAGAAAGAATAGAAAATCCTAGAATAATTTGTTTTCAAGCTAGTTACTGAACTGTCCAAAGAGGCAATCAATGAGAATGCCCACATCGCTGTCAACCAGGATGAATGGAGTGAGTGTAACAACACTTATCTAGACCGGCACCGTAAGGCCACGGAGCGTGTGGCTGAACTTGAGAATCTGAAGTGTGAGCGCCAGAATAAATCCCTTATGGCAGTATAGTATTTAGCTTTAAGGATAGTTCGGAGATTGAATCATAAGTCGATTTTGGCTATAACGCGAGTTCGTTGCTACTATGATAACGTATTCGATATAATATGCCCCATTCAAGATACACCCATTGTCATCGGAGGGTGTATTTTGTTGAAAGCTGTTTTAGTTCAAAGGAAAATAATGGTGAATGTAGAATACTTGTAATAGTAATAATGGAAAGCAAAGAATATTAAAAAGTGATTTTAAAGGTGCAGAAGGAAACCATAACATAAACATAAGGAGAATAATATGAAATCTATTGCAATGTTCAACAATAAGGGCGGCGTTGGAAAGACTACAATTCTTTGTAACTTAGCAGGGTGGTTAAGTTTATTTATGAAGAAAAAGGTCTTATTAATTGATGCAGACCCTCAATGTAATAGCACCACATATGTATTAGAAGATGACGATTTTTTGAAAGTATATTACGAGTCTACTTATTTTACGTTAAATGATATTGTACTCCCTTTGAAAACTCGAGGCGCTTACATAGAAAAGGATAAAATCAATGTAATTCGTTCCGCAGGTTTTGGATTTGATATTATTGCTGGAAGTCCAAAACTGGCAATCAGTGAAGACTTTTTGTCCGGAGACTGGAAGGATATAAAAGCAAGTGAAATTCGAGGGATTCGATCAAATATGTTGTTCTTTGACTTGCTAAGGAAGTGCAAGAATTACGATTATGTGTTTTTTGATATGGGGCCTTCATTGGGGGCTATAAATCGAGCTGTCTTACTTGCTTGTGATTATTTTATCACTCCAATGTCTTCCGATTTATTCAGTATTTTAGCTCTAGAAAACATTGGATCCTCTTTAGTTGACTGGAAAAATAAGTTCAATAATACTACTAAAGGATTACTACCAGATGATAGAGAAGGTCTGGAAGGAATGAAAGACCAAAGTACGATTAAGTTCTTAGGCTATATATATCAGCAATATATAACAAAGTTTATAGACGGAAACAAGCGAATTGTTCAAGCTTATGAGAAAATATTAGAGCAATTGCCTGAAAAGATAGACCATAATTTGGTAATAAAAATCAATCAAGACTTGACGCATGCCATTAAATATGAATTGGGTTCTGTTCCTAACTTTTATAGCCTTATCCCTATGTCACAAAGCGCTCACAAGCCGGTTTTTTCGTTAACAAATTCTGACGGAGTTGTAGGTGCTCATTATCAAAAAGTTAAAGAATATGGCGAATTAATGGATCGTATTGCTAATTTAACTCACTCTAACATGGAGGCATTGGGATGATAAGCTGGCCTGATGAAGTAGTTAACGATATTGCTAGAAGAAAATGTGTATTATATCTCGGCTCAGGTGTTTCTGCCAATTCAAAAAGTGCTGATGGTACCAAACATCCAGCAACGTGGGATGCTTTTCTGAGAAGTATTAAAGATAAAAGAGCAGTTGAACTTAGAGAACAACTAGGTATTATATGTGAACTGATAGATAAGAAAGATTATCTACTGGCATGTGAGATCATTATAGCTCAGTTGGGAAATCGAGATTTTGGGGAATTGGCTGCTGATGAATTTCGGAGACCGGGGTTTCAGCCTAGCATAATTCATGATGTCATCTATGGCTTAGATTCCCGAATTGTTATAACTCCCAATATTGATAAAATATATGAACAATGTGCAAATACTAGTTCTTACGCTACTGTGGTTACCAAGAAGTATTATGATGATATAGCACCATTTCTCCGACAACCGGATTACTTAATAATAAAAGCTCATGGATGTGTAGATGACCCTCAAAACATTGTATTTACACATGAGCAATACAATCGCGTTAGGTATCAATATGCTTCGTTTTACAGACTCTTGGATGCATTATTATTGACTAATACTTTTATTTTCATTGGGTGTGGCATAAATGATCCAGACATTCAATTGAATCTAGAAAACTGGAATTTTTCTTTTCCAAATTGCAAACCTCACTATTTTATTACTGCGAATGGAAGTATTAATGAAGAAATAGCCAAAAGCCTACAGAAGAACAGAAACATTAAAGTTCTCACATATGATAATACTGATGGGAGTCACAATGAATTATTATCAGAACTTAAAGCGTTATCCCAATTAATTGAATTAAAACGACAGGAATACGCTTCAAATGCAACCTGGTAATGTTATTATGTGGTAAGTGTATAGCGAAAATGTCAATGCAGCCCTAGAGTGATCTATTTGAACAACAACGTAAGGCATACACTATTATTATTTGCGAAAAAAGGAATTTGGCTTTTTCCAAAAAGACTTGCTTAGTACGTATTTTCGGATATGAAAATTATAAGCTTTCTTCTGGTTGATATAGAAAAGGAGATAGATAGGATGAGTTTACCGGTTCTTAAACATGGCGAAATTATTTCACGAGAAACAAGAAGCACTATATCAACACGTTATCACACTGTGACACGGGCAATAAACCGCGAGTTTTGGAACAGCCAAAGCGAAACACAAAATAGCCTGTATGTCGGCTCCTATGGGCGCGGAACGGCCATAGACACGAGTGATCTCGATATTTTGGTTGAATTGCCACAAAGCGAATATAGCCGTTACGATCATACGAGGGGCAACGGGCAATCTCGTTTGTTGCAGGCGGTTAGAAGCTCAATACTAAATACCTATCCACGTAGCGATGTTAGAGCAGACGGGCAGGTGGTAAAAATCTCCTTCAGTGATGGCATGCAGTTTGAAATACTTCCTGCATTTAAAAAAGTTAACTGGTTTGGTCAATGGGACGGTACATATAATTATCCCGACACAAATATGGGCGGGAACTGGCGATCCACAAATCCAAAAGCTGAACAAGACGCAATGAAGCAAAAAAATAACAGTAGTAACGGTTTGCTCTATGATACTTGCAAGCATCTTCGGAGTGTAAGGGATAACCATTTCAGCAGTTATCACCTGTCAGGAATTGTGATAGACAGCTTCGTTTATATGGCAATGGGAAGCTGGATGTGGTTGTCTGGAGGTGAAACTTCGACTTCTTCAAAGGGCGATTATGAACGTGTTTTACTTGATTACCTCAATCAAAGAACAGTGTTGTGGTCGACACTCTTATTGACCGCCCCTGGAAGCGGCCAGGAAGTAGATATAAGAAGCAGTCTTGAATGTTTGAAAAAAATTATGAATTATATTGCTGAATGATAGTAAGAATGGAGGGAATTTATGGTGCAAAGCTCTCTGTCTTATAAAAAGGACTTAAAAGTTCAAGTTCGCGAGGCGTATGGGCGACTAGTTTATACCTATACAACACATTTAAAGCAGGTAGAGCAACTTAACAATTACAATATTAGAATCAAGTATTGGCAAATTGGACTATCTGCTATTTCTACCGGTGGATTTCTTGGCGCTGTGATTGCCAATCAGATTATAATGACATGGATTGGTGGTATTGTGTCAACTGTACTACTCGCATTGAACCTGTTTTTCAAGGACTTTAATCTTGCTGATGACATTAAGAAACATCGCACAACAGCTGATGATTTATGGATTGTCCGAGAAAGGTATATCTCTCTTCTTACTGATTTTGATATGCTGAGTGAAGAAGTTATTATGCAGAAAAGAGATGAACTGCAAGATCGCACGGCAGAAATTTATAGGGTGGCTCCTTCGACGAACTCCAAAAGCTATTCTGCTGCGCAAAAAATTCTCAAGGAAGAGGAAGAACAGTTTTTTAGGGCGTCAGAAATTGATAAAATGCTTCCTGAACATTTGCGTGAAGGAAATATTCAGAATCAAAAGGGTGAAAGTGTATCTTGAATTTCAAAGCGTCTTGAATAAAGCGTGAACCAGCTATAAAGCATGCCCGAGTAGGAAAATCTGGGAGTGATATATACTTCCCATTAATGTTTTAATCGACCAATACTGTCGATTTGTGAATTGAGCATTATCTATATAATACCAAATGGAATTCGGCCTAATTAATCTGGCACTCACTCCGTACTCACCGGAGTGGTTACTCGAGATAAGCATCGGAATAGTTACTCTTTTAAACCGTAATATCCATTTTGAAAACAATAAAGTGACGGTGCTTGGGAGGGTGTGCAAAATGCATACCCCCACCTTTGAAATCGTTGAAAGATTACCCAGGGGGTGTGCATTTCATCATTTTATAGTAGATACGCCAGTAGAGGCGAGGGGATTCGAACTCAGATACAATAACCAATGTGTTTTCAAACACGCTGATGTGCCGAGTCGAGTACGTTTAATTTTGACTAAAAAAATATCTCAATTTGTGTGGGAACTTACAAAATTCGATTAATGAGTTCAATATAAATTTGCTGAACGGTTTTTTGGTTACAGAAATAGGAGTGCCATCAATGGCAAGTGGAATAGCCGATACTTAGGAAAATTGGTTTATTTACGGATGTTGCCTTCATAAAAGCCTCTTCTCCCCAGGGATACCAGTCTACAGGATTGTGGGCGTGCTGGAGGAGATAGGGGCTTTTTTCGTTAATGAGTTTATTGATCTGTTTGCCAGTATTTACCATAGCTACCTCCATAGTGTTGGATATTTAAGATGACATGCTATTAGTATGTCTATATGCAAAACATTTAGTAAAGACTCTAAAATGTGTGGTGCCGGAATATTCGAGCAGATTAAGCACGTCTGGCAGAACTCTAACAAGAGTTGATGAGTTTGGTAGAGCAATTGAGTATTTCGTATTGACATTGCTTGTTAGGAGGGTTACAATGAAGTTTGTAATTTAGTAAATAACTAGTCTAGTAAATACATGGGGGTTAGATAATGAAGATACCAACTACTTTAAAGCATAAACCGGTTATTGTATCTGAAAACTATGAAAATGTTGACGGGAGATATGCTTATAATACAGATGCCAAGGGCCTTTCATTAGGATTAGCTCAGTGGAATGATCGTGGTAAGGTAGATATTTCTGCCAAAGTATGGAGATACACAGGAGAAAAATGGTCTAGACAGTCTGAAGAATTACCGCTTCACCGCGTGCTCGATCTTACAATTCTTGTTTGCAGAGCAAAACTCCATTTTCGAGAGGCTTATCGCTATGAAAAATTATATGATATAAATAATCCTGTTATAGACAGAGTAGGGTTACAGGGTGACGCCATGACAGTGGCTGTATGTACTGACAATGAAAAGATTAATGAGGATATTAAATTATTCTGCCAAGCTCTCAGTGATGATGATGAACTTATAGGAGAACGCTTGCGTACTTTAGCAACAATATTAAAGGAGATGGGGTATTAAGCGATGGACAGAAAAAAGGAATTGAAGGAACAATACCGTCAAATGAAACCGCAGATGGGGATATTTATTATTCGTTCTAACCCGAGTAATAAGTGTTATTTTGAAAGCACTCAAAATTTGAGAGGTAGAATAAATAGCACCATTTCTTAGAAAACTTTCCGTCAGACGAAGGAGCTGGGCTTTTGGCGTAGAATATTTTACTATAAATAGAGATAGAAGGAGACGGAGGGGGAACATGAACGGTTGGGAATCAGAAAATTTGCTCTTTCATGAAACAGAGAATTACATCGTTTCGGAAGAGCTGCGCAACGCGGTAAATATTGCAATTGCACTTAAACGCCCGCTTTTGATCAAGGGGGAGCCTGGAACCGGAAAAACCGTGCTGGCGGAGAGTATTGCCAATTCTTTAGGTCTAAAGCTATTAGTATGGAACATTAAGTCCACAACCAAAGCCCAGGAAGGGCTCTATGTCTATGACACGGTTCAACGCTTGTATGACAGCCAGTTCGGGGACAAAGACGTCTCAAACATCAAACAGTATATTAGGCTCGGTAAACTGGGAGAAGCTTTTGTTTCCACGGAAAGGCTCGTGCTGCTGATCGATGAGATTGATAAAGCTGATCTGGAATTTCCCAATGATTTGCTATGGGAACTCGATGTGATGAATTACCATATCCCGGAGACAGGGGAGACGATAAATGCTGCCCAGCGCCCAATCGTAATCATCACGAGTAATGCGGAAAAGGAATTGCCGGACGCTTTCTTAAGACGGTGTGTTTTCCATTATATTTCCTTTCCGGATCAGGAAATGATGGAAAGGATTGTCCATGTGCATTTTCCTACACTTGAGGATTTCCTACTTACTGAGGCTTTGAAAGCCTTCTATTGGTTGCGCTCTCTTTCCGGACTCCAGAAAAAACCGAGTACAAGCGAACTGCTTGATTGGGTGCAGGCTCTGGTCATAGGCGGGATTGATCCGGACAGAATTGTGAAAGAACTGCCTTTTTTAGGGGCTTTGCTTAAAAAGAACCAAGATTTTGATCTTGCTTTAAGGCAGTTGCATACCCGTACTGCGGGTGGCGCGGCCAGGGGCACGAGTAGAGGCTGGTAAGCGATGTTTACCGGATTTTTTTATCTTCTGCGCCAAGAAGGAATTCCAGTGTCCTTGACAGAATGGATGACTTTTATGGAAGCTCTGCACGCGGGGCTTGCAGGATCCACTCTTTCCGGATTTTATCATTTGGGCCGCACTGTCTTAGTGAAATCCGAGAGTAATCTTGACCGCTTTGACTTAGCTTTTTACCGCTACTTCCAGGGAATTGAGCAAGATGAGGAATTGCTTAAGCAGGTTTCAGAATGGCTGGATAATCCGCTTCCCCCGCGCGAGTTCTCAGAAGAGGAGCGCGCAGCGCTTTTACAAAAGCTGGGCTTGCCTGATTGGGAAGCTTTAAAAAGCGCCTTGGAAGAGCGTCTGCGCACGCAAGACGGACCCCATCACGGCGGGGCTAACTGGATCGGGACCGGTGGCACTTCTCCTTTTGGGCATTCAGGCTTCCATCCCGGTGGGATCAGGATCGGAGGAGAATCCCACTCCCGTTCGGCGGTAAAAGTGGCTGCAGAGCGCAATTACCGACCCTACCGGGCAGATGAGACTCTGGGTGTGCGCCAGTTTGAAGTGGCTTTGCGCCGCCTGCGCCAGTTCAGTACCAGACTGGAGGGGCCTAAAGATGAGCTGGATCTTGAAGAAACAATCACTGCCACCTGTAAAAATGCAGGCCGCCTTGAATTGGTGTGGACGCGGCCGCGCAAAAATACGGTAAAAATAGTGGTGCTTATGGATGTGGGTGGGTCGATGACCCCGTACGCCAAGATTTGCAGTCAGTTGTTTTCAGCAGTTCACCAGGCTACTCATTTTAAAGATCTGCAGTTTTATTACTTTCATAATTGTGTCTACGAAAACTTGTATTTAGACTCTGACTGTAGTCCTTACCGCTCAGTGCCTACGGAGACTGTCTTGCATAATCTGGGCACTGATTATAAATTGATTTTAGTAGGGGATGCTGCGATGGCACCAAGCGAGCTGTTAATGGCAGGCGGCAACATTTACTGGGAAATTGGCAATAACGAGTCTGGGATTACCTGGCTGGAGAGACTTGCGCGCCATTTTCCCTACAGTGTCTGGCTGAATCCGCTTCCGGGCAAGCATTGGGACAGGATTTTTGGGCATCAAACCTTGGACATGGTTAGAAAGATTTTCCCCATGTATGAATTAACGCTTGAAGGCTTGGACGCAGCGATTAAGAAGCTAATGGTGCGCAGGTAAGGAGCGGTAAGAAGATGCGGCTGGTCAATGTAAACTATTAGTGATCAAACAGAACATCGGCTACCCGAGCCGACCGTGTGTACGTATGCTGTTTCAGGGAGACGAGCCTCTTAATCCGCCGATTGATTATAATTTGCCTGAACATCCTTCGCTTTTGATAGCGGGCGTGTAAAATAAATAAGTGATAAAGGGGAGATTGAGTTGAGATTATTGACAATGCGCACGGGAGATAACCTTATACTTGGAGTCAAAACGGAAAGAGGGGTTCTTGATGTCACTAGAGCCGGGCGGCTCTTAGGCAAGCAAGTACCTGTAAGTTTAGCAGAGGTTCTGCAAAACCCTGAGGAGCAGGTGCAGGCACTGGAACTGCTTGTTAAGCTGGCAGAAGACAGTGACAAAGGCACCGATAAAGGTATGAACGGAGATAGGCTGTGGCTGCAGGAAGAAAAAATTGAGTTTGCCCCTTGTGTTACGAGCCCGGAAAAGATTCTTTGTGTTGGTTTAAATTACCGTAAGCACGCGGAGGAGACTAATCATCCTATTCCCACTTCCCCGGTGCTTTTCAGCAAATTTTCCAATGCCCTTTTAGGTCACGGCCAAACGGTACGTTTGCCCCAGGAGGCCCGTGAGTTTGATTATGAAGTTGAACTCGCCATAGTCATAGGCAAAGAAGCTAAGGACGTCCCCGAAGCAGAAGCCCTTTCATATGTTTTTGGATACACTGCTGGTAATGATCTCTCGGCCCGCGACTTGCAAATGCGTACAAGCCAGTGGCTCCTGGGGAAAACGTGTGACGGCTTCGCTCCGCTCGGGCCTTACTTGGTAACAGCAGATGAAATTCCTAATCCCAACAGCTTAGCCTTAGAGAGTAGGGTAAATGGCGAGGTGCGCCAGTCTTCCAATACTAGAGACATGATCTTTAGCTGTGCCTCTCTTGTAAGCTATATCTCGAAGCATATGACGCTTAGGCCCGGAGATTTAATCTTTACCGGGACGCCGGAAGGAGTAGTGCACGGGTATCCGAAGGACAAACAGGTATGGCTTAAGTCTGGAGATGAAGTTACGGTCAGAATTGACAAGATCGGGGAACTCCTCACGAGACTTGAATAACTCTTACACCGGGCGTATGCAGAGGGGAAAGATTAGCTCACAGGGTTTTTGCTTTTGCGCCAAGCCTTGAGAATTTGCCAGGTGAGCAGTAGATCCCCACTAGTAAAAATTGCTCCGCCCGCAACGCGGGCGATAAGGTAGAGATTTAACTGCAGGTTTACTTCCATAAAATCCATGCCTAAATAACGAGCGCGGTAAGCCTGGAGAAACCCGGCGATGATCAAGGACGTGCTCATTGTCAGAAGGCCGACATTCAGGGCTAACACTGCCATTATTCCTCGCCGGTAAGTTTTGCGGTCTGGCTGAGTGCCGCGGCTTAAAATATAATATGAGCCACCTAAGACTAAAAAGCCCAAACTCCCGAACAGGGCAAGATGAGCGTGACCAGAGGTTATATAAGTGCCATGCATATAAAGGTTAATCCAGGGAACGGTAATGATAAATCCGAGCAGGGACGCGCCGGTGACATGGTAAAACATGCTGCTGAGAATGAACGCGAGGGTGAGTTTTTGCCTGTTGCCGAGTTGTGGCCGTTTTTTCAGACCTTTATACACCATCAGTACCAGTAAAGCAACCGGAATCAGCTGTAAAAAACTGAACAAGAATCCGACTAAGAGCCAATAGGCGGGAAAGCCGATCCAGTAATAGTGGTGCCCGGTTCCAAACAAGCCCGCAGCCACAGTTAAGGCTGCTTCCAGGTAAAGCCACTTTTCAATGTCTTTTTTAGCAGCTAAACCCGTGTTTTTAAGGTAAGAAGCCAGGAACCCGGAGGTGGTTAGTTCGAAAGCCATCTCTTCCCAAGCGTGCACAACCCAGAACTTCGTAGCTTCATCTGCAATTGGGTTAGTAACGGATAAAATGTTAGGAATCAAGAACATAAGGAGAAGTACACTTCCTGCTGTCATGATCATGGCTGCAGGGGTGATTCTCTGCTTGTGTTTAATTAGTGTGCGCATAAGGTTGTATGAAAACAGCCCCAGAGCCAAAGATACACCTGCATAGGACAGAGGGAGTCCCTCTAAATATTCGCGTCCGCGCCCTAGGCGAAAAGTGAGGCTGGCGTAAATTGAGAGACTCGCGGCTAAGATAAGCCAAAACTGCCATTTGGCGAGACGTGGGGAAAAAATCTCCCGGTCTAGGTCTTCGGTCACAAAGTAATAGACCATGCCCATGGTGCCGATTAAAGGCCAGAGTACAGCCAGGCTCAAGTGAATAGATCTTCCGTATTCGAAGGGAATGGGCGAAGGTAGGTCCGGTATTATCAGTTCGATCGCGCCCAGGAGGGCTACTATCCCTTGAGTTCCAAACAAGAGCGCAGCGGCAAGGGTATAGTTGCGTGCAATGATTTGCGCTTTAAAGACTTGCCCTTGGGTTCCTGTCCGTTGGTTCGTGTTCGTTTGCTTGCTGTCCGTTCCGTGGCTGGCGTTCAATTCCTTACTGTTCGCTCCTTGGTATGCGCCCGTATCTTGGTTTTCTTGCGCTTGTTGTCTTCCTGCCAGTTTTCTGAATATGTACCCAAGTACACTGCGTTCAAAAATCATTGTTTAGCCTCCCGTGGTTCAGGAGGCCAGCCCAAAGTAGGGATATCCCCTACAAACCTGAGATAACTAGTGAGAAATTCTGCTTCTCCGGGTTCTAAAGGGGGATGAAGGTGTTCCCGGTTCGGCCTCATTACGGGCGGGTTAGTGAGGTAGCGCTGGACATCCTCCGCGGTTCGGCGTTTGAGGATATTAGTCATGTCATCCCCAACATACCCGCCATTGCCAAAAAGGGTATGACAACTTACGCAGTTATGCTTTTGCCATACTGCTTTTCCTTCCTGGGCATCTTCCGGCATGGGATAGGGAAGTTTCCAGGAGGTGATATTAGCTCCTACGAAAGCGGCCACAATAATCAGGCTTACTAGGGCGAAAGTGCGGAGTCTCAAGTCTCTTCCTTCCGTTTCAACATGTGTTTTGTACTGAATCTTGGATTACGAACTAGTATTTGCCAAAAGTTTACTGTTTACTCATACAGGAGAGTTTGGATGTAGCAGCGAATTATTGATGAAAAGAAGTTAGTTGTATCGACTAAGGAGAAAGGCATATGGAGCATAGCATAAATTTTAAAGCAGGAAATCAAGATCATTTAGGCGAGGGAGCCACCCACCACCAAGCAGAGACAGTTGAGGAGCTAGCCGCTGAACTAAATGCTATTTTTGAAACTTCATACGATGGGATCTATGTTACGGGTGCTGATGGGAAAACTCTAAAAGTTAACAGCGCGTATCAGAGGGTTACAGGACTCCCTTTAGAGAAGTTAGTTGGACGCAATATTAAAGATATTGTGGATGAGGGATTAATTAGTGAATCGATCACCTTCAAAATCCTTAAGGAACGGAAGGCTCTAACGATTAAGCAAACGATCAGTACGGGTAAGGAGATTCTAGTCACCGGGAGTCCTATATTTAATGAAAAAGGCGAGATCAACAGAGTAGTGACGAATGTCCGTGATATGACAGAACTAAGGGAGCTTGAAAAAAAGCTTGAACATACTCTGGAGTTGAAAGCTCATTATGAGAGAGAAATCTCGCAGCTAAAAAACAGGTATGAAGGCGGCCGTCATATCATCGCGCAAAGCTTAACCATGAGAAACGTGGTCGAACTGGCTGAACGGCTGGCAAAAGTAGATACTACAGTTCTTATTCTGGGGGAGTCCGGGGTAGGAAAAGAACTGGTGGCGCAGTTGATTCACGAAAACAGTCCCAGAGCTGAGGAAGGGACGTTTATCAAAGTCAACTGTGGCGCAATTCCGGCGGACCTATTGGAATCAGAACTGTTCGGGTATGAAGAAGGTGCTTTCAGCGGAGCGCGCAAAGGCGGCAAAGCTGGACTATTCGCAATCGCAGATAAGGGTACGGTTTTCCTGGACGAGATAGCGGATCTGCCCTTGAATTTGCAGGTAAAGCTCTTACGAGTCTTGCAGGAAGGGGAACTAACGCGCCTAGGAGGAACGAAGCCGATAAAAATCGACGTCAGGCTGCTGTCGGCGACTAATAAAGATTTGGCTAAAATGGTCCAGGACAAGCTTTTCCGTGAAGACCTGTACTACCGCTTAAATGTAGTTCCTTTAGTCATTCCTCCTTTACGCGAACGCAAAGAGGATATCTTGCCTATTACTGCGTCTTACCTCAGATATTTTAATCAGAAATACAAAACAGACAAGATCCTGGCCCCTGCAGTTATCGATATTTTTTATCAGTATGAGTGGCCCGGGAATATTCGGGAACTTGTTAACACTTTAGAAAGACTGGCGGTAACTGTGGCTCATGATGTTATCCGCGCAGATGACTTGCCCCTCCAGTTCATCCCGAAGGCACCACAAGGGCTGGAAAAATCAGAATCTCTGCCTGCACTGGTGGCTCAATTAGAAAAATCGATGATCTTGAAAGCGCTTAAAGAACATAAGTCTACGCGTAAAGCCGCCCGCGTTTTAGGTATGAGTCAATCAGCCTTAATGAAAAAGATTAAGAAATATGGCGTCATATTTGAGGTAAACTGGAGGACTTCGCGAATCTAAATATAATCACTGAGTACAAAGGTAATCATAACGAAGAGATCAAGGTATCATATGGTTTTGAGATAAGGAAAACGGGAATGAGTGAGTCTTTTGGGACTCACTTTTTGTTATTAAATGCGCGATGCATTTTGAAAATGCGTATTTGAGGAGCTTTTCATAATTGGCATAATTATTGCAAAATTAAGAATGGAAGCAAATGTAAGAATGTTGCAAGCACGAAGGGGTGAGGAGGGCACAATACGAGGGCAAGCAGTTTTTGCTGGCTAAGTGTACATCTTTAGAACACAGCGCACATTGTTGCACCGTATCAAACCAAGCATTGGAGAAGGAGATGAGGAGAATGGCAATTGGATTGCCCAGTTCTAAACGCAAATATGGTGCCGAACAGCCTTATATTCCCCTTGGGATCTTCAAATTACGGCTGCCGTTCATTCATTACGGTATTGAGGTGCCGGAAATTATTCAAGCTATTTTTATGTTTGTTACCGGCTTAGCTGCTACCAAGTTTTTGGAGGACATGTTTGGGATTCCTTTTGAAGTAGCACTCACGATCGTACTTTTCCACGAGATTACTTATAGTTTGCATCAGCTCTTTGGGGATCCGATCATTGCCGGCTGGATTACTCCGGCTATTCCGTTGACCGTAGCCTTTTTATCGAAATTTACGTTAGGTGTAGACCGGATTGAAGCTTTAATCGCTTTGCAAATTACGGTAGGAGTTATGTTTTTAATTCTAGGTAGTACCGGTCTGGCTAAAAAGATTTTGGATGTTTTACCGAATTCCATTAAAGCGGGAATCGTGCTCGGTGCCGGAATTGCTGCCATTGTCGGCAAATACGGTTTCCTACCCGCAGCACAAGGTGGAGTCGGGTTCGCCAAGTATCCTGTCTCGATGTCAGTAGGGATTGCCCTGGCATTTTTTCTCCTGTATGCCAAGGGATTCGAAGTGATGAAAGCCAAAGGCGGCTCGATTGTTGGGATATTTGCTAAATACGGTATGGTGCCCGGGATCATCGGCGCGATGGTAGTTGGGATTGCTGTGGGCGAAGTCCAGATGCCGAAAATCGACCAGTGGGGCTTTTTTGTTCCCCGGGTCGGCGAAGTATTCAGCACTTTCAACGCCTTTGCAGTGGGGATTCCCTCTCTCTCTACGTTTATAGCAGCACTGCCGATGGCTATTGTAGCCTATATCATTGCTTTTGGTGATATTATCATCGGTCAGACTGTGATCGAGAAAGCCAATGAATTCCGCGATGATGAGTACATTGATATGAACGCCAACCGAACCAATATCCTGTGCGGTGTCCGTAACCTCATTGAAGGAACGATGTTTCCGACGGTTACCTTGGCCGGTCCCCTGTGGGCGGCTATGACTGTGGCCGTGGCTGAACGCTATAAGCAAGGGCGCAAAGCGATGGATTCCATCTTCGGCGGGTCTGGTACTTTTAATATCGTCAAATGGATGGCGATACTGTCCTTGCCTTTAGTTGCTTTCTTTAAGCCAATCTTGCCGATTGCAATTGCTCTTACCACTATGGTGCAAGGATTCGCCTGTTTCTATATTGCCATTGAAATGCTTAAAACCAAAGAAGAACAGGGAGTGGCCGGAGTTCTCGGCGCAATTTTGGCGATTGCCGGTCCAACTTACGGCTTGGCATCTGGTATTGTTCTTTACTTAGTCGTGCAAAAAATCGGAGTTCCTAAGATGCAACAAATCAAGGTGGTCGAAAAAATAGAAAAAGCGGGGTAAGGAGGAATTGTAATGTCTTTTCAACCGTTTTCTTTCATGATTCCCGGCGAAGTGATCTTCGGGGCTGGGAGCCTGGCTAAGCTCCCCGGTATCATTAAGAATAAGGGACTCGGGAAGGTCTTACTGGTGTCAGATCACGGTTTGGAAGCAGCGGGTTTCGTCGGCAAGGTTACGGCCATTTTAGATGAGAGCGGGATTGGCTGTGTTTCTTACCTTGATGTGGAAGCTAACCCTTCAAGTGAGACGGTGGACAAAGGAGTACAGATTTATCAGGAACATGCTCTTGAAGGGATCGTCTGCCTTGGTGGCGGCAGCCCGATGGATACGGCCAAAGCAATTGCGGTGCTGGTAGTAAACGGTGGGAAAATCCAAGATTATGAAGGTGCGTACAAAGTTAAGGAAAATCCGGCCACAGTGATCGCGATTCCGACCACAGCGGGCACGGGCAGTGAAGTGACACCGTTTGCGGTGATCACGGACCGGAGCAAGAATTATAAGCTCACGGTATTTACCGATAAGATAATCCCGGGTGTGGCCTTGTTAGACCCGGAATTAATTACTACGCTGCCCCCGCTGGTAGCGGCCTCAACCGGCATGGACGCCCTGACACATGCCATTGAAGCCTATATTTCGAGAGTAGCTTCTCCGTTCTCTGATGACATGGCGGAAAAGGCCATGGAGCTTCTCGGGAAAAATATCCGCTTGTTTGTCGCTAACCGCGCGGACATCGAGGCTGCCTCAGGGATGCTTCTGGGCAGTATGTTTGCAGGGATTGCGTTCGCCTGGGCGCGGCTGGGAGATGTCCACGCCATGGCTCATCCTCTGGGCGGATTCTTCGGCATCGCTCATGGAATTGCCAATGCTGTTCTGCTTCCAACAGTATTGGAGTTTAATGCCCTGGCAGATAAGGGCAAATACCAGAAAATCTTTAATTATATTAAGGATGGCAAGGTAAGCGAAGGGTTTACCCCCGTCACTTTGGTCGAGGAGATCAGGCAGTTGTCCAATGAAATAGGAATTCCCAAGAATCTCTCTGAGGTAGGAGTAAAGGAAGATCTTATCCCCAACATGGCAGTTGATGCCATGAAGAGTGGAAATGTCCTGGTGAACCCGAGGCAGACTACGCTTAAAGATATCGAAGAACTGTATAGAATTGCGATGTAGATGAAGGAAGTTTCAGACTTGTCGGAGAATTATATAAAGGTAAATTCAAATAAAAAAGGACATGTAAGAAAGAAAAAGTAAAGAAGGAAAGGGGAGAGCTTAATGAATTTTATCCGCATCAACATGACCACCCAGGAAGCCAAGGTCGAGCCAGCACCGCAGGTATATACAGGCCTAGGGGGCAGAGGGTTAACTTCCAAGTTTCTGGTTGATGAAGTCAATCCACGCTGCTATGCTTTGGGCGAGGATAATAAGGTGATTATAGCTCCCGGGCTGCTTACCGGTACCAGCGCTCCTTCAACCGGCAGGACGTCCATCGGTGCCAAGAGCCCGCTTACTGGAACGATTAAAGAAAGCAATGTCGGCGGCTTAGCCGGGCAATATCTCGCAGGCCACGGCATTAAAGCGGTCGTGATCGAAGGACTGCCCAAGGCCCGGCACTCCTGGGTTTTGATTATTACCGGTCAAAAAGTCAAGTTTGAAGTCAAAGGCAACTTAGCCGGATTAGGAAACTATGAGGCGGTAGAAAAGTTAAGAGCAGAATATGGAGAGAAAAGTGCGGTCATCTGTGTCGGTCCGGCGGGGGAGGCGGGGGCTGCTGTAGCCACGATAGCGGTGAGTGATATGGAAGGGCGGCCGGCACGTCACGCCGGCAGGGGCGGAATGGGAGCGGTCTTAGCGAGCAAGGGAATTAAGGCTATTGTGATCGCCCGCCCGGATAAACAAGTGGTTGAAGCGGCCAAGGAAACAGAGTTCAAAGAGAAAGCTAAGGAATTTGCCAAAGCTTTAAGCGAATCCAAAAAAGGACTTACTACTTATGGCACAGCAATGCTCGTAAATGCCATTAATGCCGTCGGGGGGCTGCCGACCCGCAACTTTTCGAGCGGCCATAATGACAAGGCTGAGGACATCGGGGGAGAAAAACTGCACCAGCTCTGCACGGAGAGGGGCGGTTCCACTGGCCACGCCTGTTCCAGAGGTTGTGCTATCAGGTGCTCCAACATCTTTCATGATGCGGAGGGGAACTATGTAACTTCCGGACTTGAATACGAGACCATTGCACTTTTGGGTTCCAACTGCGGACTAAATGACTTGGATGGGATTGCCCGCCTTGATCGTTTGTGTGATGACTTGGGGATTGATACGATGGAGATGGGTGGTGCCCTAGGGGTTGCCATGGAGGCAGGTGCCTTGCCATTTGGGGATTTTGAGCGCATGACAGCAGCTGTAACGGAAGTTGCTCATAATGGCAGCTTAGGGCGGGTTCTCGGGCAAGGTGCCACGGTTACAGGCCGCATGTTTGGAGTAGAAAGGGTTCCCGCAGTTAAAGGGCAGTCAATGTCGGCTTATGATCCGCGCGCTCTTAAAGGGACCGGTGTGACTTATGCCACTTCGACCATGGGTGCGGATCACACAGCCGGGAATGCTCTTCCTGGCCGGGGCGGACTCAAACCAGACCAAGTGGAAGGTCAGATAGCATTATCCCGCAACCTCCAGGTGTGGACGATGGTGTGTGATATTCTGGGAGTGTGCATATTCGTAGGCCCGCTCGCTGACAACATGCCGGTGTTTGCTTCCCTGGTAAGTTCTTTCACTGGAGAGCGTATCACGGAAGAGATGCTGAGCGCGCAAGCTTGTGAGATTCTGAAGGCGGAACAGGCTTTCAACTCTGAAGCCGGAATCGGGGCGACTCACAATGATGTGCCCTCGTATTTCCGGACGGAGCCGCTCCCGAATAACGGACTTGTCTTCGATATTCCGACCGAGGAGCTTAAGAATTTTGGGTATAATCTTTTCTAATATAGCTAAGGCGAGCTTAAAGCTCGCTTTAGCTACTGAACGCCTATTCTTTTGCTTCCTTTAGCGTTAATCCTTTTTCCTGCCAAGATGAGCTGGGGGCAGGAGGAGGTCATGAACATTGCCCATTCCTCCCCTGCCAGTTGGCGAATTTTCGCCACACCTTTAGCCAATCCCGGTTTGCGCTGCCAAACTCCGTGGGAGTCTGAGCCTAGCAGATGTGCTAAGTGCTTGCGCACAAGCATTTGCACAAATTCCTGAGCTTCCGCACCGTGTTCCCCGAGTAAGCTCCCAGCATTTACCTGGGTTAATGCCCCTGATCCAATAAACCGGTCCAGCCATTCGGGGTGAGCGCGCACTTCACGGTAGCGTTCAGGATGTACCAATACGGGAATTATTCCTTGCTCAGTCAGACTGTCAAGACGTTCCTGTACTGTCCCTAATTCCGCGGTAAAAGGAAATTCAATCAGCATATAATTAGTGTTATTTATTGTCGGGATAACATCTGTAGCTGCCAGGCGTGGTATTTCCTCAGTAAGCTGAACTTCCGCAGCCTGGTAAATTTTAAGCTTTAAGTTTTTTTGAGCCAAAATTCCTTTAAACTCATCGATTTTTCTGCTTACCTTGTCTTTGGTGGAATGGTAACGCATGTCAATATAATGCGGGCTTACCACCATTGCGGTCGTGCCCTCGGCTATAGCTGCCTTAGCCATATCCAGACTTTCTTCCCAATAGCAGGCTCCGTCATCTAAACCGGGTAGGATATGGATGTGAAAATCAACCAGCATTCCTTTCTGCATAAACACTCCCCATACTCCTCTAAATACTTATAATATTAAATTAGCTTGTTATTTTATTATATCTTTACGGGGGCTTGACAAGCAACAACTTTTTAACTATAATCTCATCTTTGACAGTTAAAAACTATAAAAAGCTTGAAAGCCCTGTATTTGCAAGGTGTTCAAGCTTTTTTTGTATTTTAAAAAAGTGAGTAATTTTTTTATTTCTTAGTCGTGCTTAGAATTTTTTTCATCTGTGTCTTTTTTATAATCTCGAAATCTGTTCGAAAGCAGAAAGATTCATGCAGAGCATCTGTAAAATCAGTTCTTGTGTAGGTCGGTATATATCCCTCGCCCTTGATCTCATAGAAATTCATTTCTCTCAATCCGTTGACGATTTCACTGCATGTAAACTTATTTCCTAGTTTCTTTTCCAATAATCGATAAATGATGAGGGCCATAAAGCAGGTAGTAAAATGTGCTTTAATTCTATCTTCGCGACTTAAGTACACTGGTCGGGCTTTAAACTCGCTTTTCATGATCCGGAAACATTCTTCAATCTCCCAGCGCCGCTGGTTAATTCGGATGATTTCCTGAGCACTACCTTCGAGGTTCGTGCAAACGGCATAAAATCCGTCATAGGCTTCTTCGGCAACGATGGTTTCGTTATTTAAGGCATAGAGTTCATTGTCGGCTATTTCGCCATCAGACGTACAGCTGGTTTTCTTGATAAAACGTTTATAGTCGTTCTGATTGCTTTTTGAAATTTTAGTCGGATTCGAATCAAGTAATTTCTGAGCACGTTCGATTTGTGAATTACGAATTTGACGTTGATAGTTTTTATACTTGATGGAGTAAGTGACAATAAGTTTTTGTTCTAGGCCATTTTCTTTAATCCAGCGTTCTTTGAAGAAGCATTTGTCTTTATAGGTTTCCTCGTCAAGCTGGGCGATATCATAAGTTTTATCATGATCTGCAAGATGCCAGTCTTTTGAATCAAGAGACCATTCTTTTAAATGCTTTTTTAGTTTTTTAATCGATTGGGTCGTGATAAATGCGCGTTCGCCTTCGTTGTTGAACCTTCTGTTCTTTTCAGAAGCCAGTCCGGCATCTGTACAGACAACAAATTTGGAAAGTTTAAAATCGGAAAGTATTTTTTGCTCTAAGGGTTTAAGCGTAATCTGTTCATTCGTGTTGCCGCTGTTGAGATTAAAAGCAAGAGGAATACCGTCTCCATCCATGAACAGACCCATTTGGATGATAGGGTTCGGTCGGTGTTCTTTTGAAGCGCCATACTGTTTAAGGCCTTCTTCTTGCTCGATTTCAAAGAAATAATTGGTACAGTCATAATAGAGAATACCCGTGTTTCTCTTTGAAATTTTGAGGCTGTTGCTATAAAGAGAAGACTGAATGAAGTCCATTTCTTTGGAAATGACTTCAAGTGCTCTGTACACATGCTGCAATTCAAAGTCAGTTTGTTCAATGAACTTTGAGGAATGCTTGTAGGTAGCGAGTTTGGAAGAAGGAAAAAGGATCCGTCCGTAAAGGAGCCGTGACAGTATAGCATTCAGATCAAAAAAGAACTTATACTTTTTTGATATCTCAGCGGAAACCTTATGAAGATTGAGTTCGTGATAGATCTGCTGGAGAAAAAGATAACCACCGTTGAAGAAGTGTTGTTGATCCTTGGAGATTACTTTAGATGGAGAGTATTTAACGATGACTTCTCGCGATTGCTCTTTCTCTTTTTTGTTAAGGTCTTCTATGTATGATTTAGCCCATTCAATAGGATCTCGCCCATTTAGTTTTTGCTGTAATTCAGCAAGCGTCCCTAACTTTTCAACAACTTTTGTGGAACGCCTACCGTTCTCGTAAATAGATTGTATGACATAAAGCGAAGTAGCATTTTTAGACTTGGATATACTAAGTCGCATAGTAACAATCTCCTCCAATCCCTTACATTATAACACATTACGCTAAATTACGCACTAAGGATTGGAGAAAATTTGACATTTTTCCAATAAAAAAAGCCCTGTTTTCAAGGCTTGTAGAAATTTCTATATAAGCGCAAGTGTCAAAGACCCGCGGTCGTGCCCTCGGCTATAGCTGCCTTAGCCATATCCAGACTTTCTTCCCAATAGCAGGCTCCGTCATCTAAACCGGGTAGGATATGGATGTGAAAATCAACCAGCATTCCTTTCTGCATAAACACTCCCCATACTCCTCTAAATACTTATAATATTAAATTAGCTTGTTATTTTATTATATCTTTACGGGGGCTTGACAAGCAACAACTTTTTAACTATAATTCAAGCTGTCAGGTAAATACACGTGGAATAAGGGGAGTAGCAAGCGGTAGTGATACCGTGGGTAGAGTCGTCAAAACGATCCCTAAAGGATCCGGCCTATCCCAAGCAATGCTGTTGCAAGACCTTGCCCAGAGGGGGTGAGGTCTTTTATTAATTTGTGGATATTCGCATAACACAGTTTTCAAAAGGAAGGCAAGTTTCTTAATTTTGAGGGCAACATGACAGGAATTTTCGGAAAGGAGAGAGAATATGTAAAATAAGATAGTCGGGTGACAGCCGCGGATTGACAAAAGAGCGGACACAATATTTTACCACTATAATTCAAATGGTGAACAAATAAGTTGAAAGGGGAAAGGTACAATGGGTTTATTTAGTAGAGTAAAAGATTTACTGCAAGCAAACATTATGGATATCGTTAATAAAAACGAAGATCCGGAGAAAATGCTAAACTTATATGTGGAGCGGGCCACGGAAGAGGTGCGCAACTTCCAGATTCAGGTTAACCGGGCGGTAGCCGATAAAATTCAACTGGAAGAACGCATCGAAACCTTAGGCAGCGAAATCACACAACGGAGTGAGCAAGCGAAGTTAGCTGTGCAGCAAAACAAGGATGACTTGGCGCGCACCGCTCTTTCTCTCAAAAAAGATGCGGAAGCAAGCTTGCGGGATTACGAGGTTCAGTTAGCCGACCAGGCCAAGGCTGTGACTGATTTGCAGGAGAATTTACGGATTCTGACAGAAAAGCTGGAAAAAGCAAAACTGGAGAGAAATAATCTCGTGATGCGTCAACGCCGGGCTCAGACTATGAAAAAAGCCAATGAGGCGATCTCGGGGGTTTCGACCCGCGATCCTCTGGCTGATATCGACCGCATGAAAGAGCAGGTGGAGAGAGCGGAAGCTGAGGCCAAGGCTTCAAAGACGATGATCTCAACCGGAAATTCGATTGAGGACCAATTTGCAGAACTCGAAAAAAGTAGAGCCAATTCTGAAGTTGAAGACGAACTGGCCAAACTTAAAGCAGAACTTAATAAAGAACAATAAAAAAGTGATTGATACTTTCTATAGTTAGGATTAGAATGAAGAGAGCCTGAAAAAGGCCGCAAGTAGGTGATAACAGTGGGCAAGTGGAGAAAGGGATTCGGGATAACCTTTACAACTTTATTTTTGCTTGCAAGCCAGGCTTCATTTGTGTTGGCTCGTGCAGGCGGAGGCATAGGAGGCAGCCTCGGAGGGAGTGCCGGTCGTTCATTTAGCAGCGGTTCTTTCTCCGGTGGTTCCTTCTCCGGGGGAGGTTTCTCCGGGCGCAGTTTTTCAGGAGGATTCTTCCCGTTTCCATTTTTTATCGGAGGCACAGGTTATACCGGTGGTTCAATTTTCGGGGGACTATTCGGATTCCTCTTTGTAATCCTGATCTTGTACCTGGTCTTTAAGGCCATGCGCGCCTCGCGCAGTTGGCGCGGCAGCAACTTCGGAGGCGGACGGCGCGGGGGTAACTTCGGGGACGGACGCGGTAGTCATTATGGTGGTGGCAACAGTGGTTTTCCGCCGCTTGGTCGCAAGCAAGATACGTGGCAGACCCCGGGGGAGGGTCAAGCTTCCGTTGTCGATATTAGCGGACGTCCTATAACCAATGCTGACAATTTGCGGCGCTTTGCCCAGGCGATATCGTTCACTCGTGATAATATGCTCTACTTTGCCCAGACTTTTCCGCGCTGGGACCGCGCTTATTTAAGCGGGCGGATACGCCAGGTTTTCTTCTGGTTTCAGGATGCCTGGAGTCGGCAGGACCTAAGTGAAGCGCCTGAATATCTGGCACCGGACTTGACTGCTAAATACCGCTCAGATCTTGAGCGCATGAAGATGCGGGGGGAACGCAATCTAATCAAGGAACCCGTGCTTAATCAGGGTGATATTGAGTTTATTGACAGTGACTTAAGCGAAGAAGGAGAGCGCTTTATCGTAATGCTCTCAGCCAGTTTGCTAGACTACACCATAGAGTCCTCGGGGAGGACGATTGCCGGAGACGCGGATAAACGGCTGTACTTTACAGAGTTCTGGGAATTCTCCTGGCAGGGCGATAAGTGGCTATTGACACGTATTTATCAGGAAGATGCACTTGAACTGGCAAAAATAGCCCGTGGGCAAGAGTAGAAGTTTTTCTCTGTTGTTAATCCTGCCGCTTTGGCAGGATTTATTTTTGATTTGTCGAAGTTTTAATTAGACAAGAATTATAATTAGACAAATAGGTGTGTACTAGATATTTTTGACGGAGATGAGCATGAAAGTAGTATTTATTGGTGGCTGTCACTTAGTTGGCAAGCCACACGGGGTGCAGTACGGTTTTGTGCGCAGGCTGTGGAAACGCTGGCGCCAAGGGTCGCGTGATGTCCATTTTGACCTGGTGCCGTATGCAGCACGCTGGGACTCCTTGCTCGAGACTTGCAGGGAAGTCCTGGCGCGCTTTCCGGATTTGATTATTGTCAACATCCAGGCTGCTTTAGTGTTGCCTACTTGGGATCGCACGCTCAGGCGTTTGGGTTTTGGTGGGGAAAGCAAGGCAGAAGAACCGGCTTTAAATTGGTTTGCCCCCACAGCCTGGAAACCGGCTAGCCAGGGCAAGGCGTACTGGATTGCCAAAAGGGCAGGAATTTTACTTTTGGGGGGACACCGGGAAAACTGGTCCCATATCGAGCAAACTTGGCAGGAGATAAGCATTCTCTTGAAGCAAAGCCCGGCTAGGGTTATTGTGCTTACCCCCACGCCCGCGAATCCGGAGTTTTTTGTGCGGGGGCAGGATAATTTAGAGCGTGTACGTCAATTGCTCTTAAGATTTTCTGACTGCTACGAGGTCTGCGATATTTACCCTGAATTGCTCACTATGGGTAATGAGGCTTTATGGTTGGACGGGCAGCATATCAGTGTTGCCGGACACACTGTTATTGAAGAGAAGCTATGGTCTACTCTTAACGGGAAGGATGGACTAATGTGACTGCGGGGATAAAAACTGAAGGCATCAACAGAGTAGGAGATTTTATTGCCCACATTTGTGATGAATTTCCCGAACATTTTATTTTCCGGGATTACAGCCGGGGAGAGAGATACACTTACACTGAATGGGGGCAAGATGGGGATATCCTGGCCCGCGAACTCCAGGCTCAAGGATTTGAGCCCGGAGACTTTGTCTTAATGCGTTTTGGCAATAACTATGGGTATTTAGCGGCCTACGGAGGAATCTCCAGGGCTGAGGGGGTTGCGGCTCCTGTAGCGCTCAGACTCACGGGCCGTGAACTGGCGCGCGTCCTGGATTTGGTTAAGCCGAAATGGTATCTTACTGATTTGCCTGAGTGGGAGGAGTCCAGGGAAGCTGTGGCCGCATCCACGGTCGCCCACATTGGGCTCTGGACCGGCACCGGATGGGAGTGGAAGAATAACGACCCTTGCAGGGAAGCCCGCCGTCCTGATCTAGGGCTGGCTCACTTGCGTTTTACTTCCGGTTCTCAGGGTGAGCCGAAAGCAGTAGCTTTGACCCAGGCCAACATGTTGTGCCGAGTCGGGTGTCCTGGGCATTACGCCGCAGCCGGAGATGTTTTTTTCCTGGGGATACCGTTCGTATTTAGGCCTGACCGCCTGATCTTGGCTTTAAGCGTAGGGGCAGAAATTGTGGTGGAAGAGAGCGTGCATCCGCGGCAGATTGTGCGCTGCTGGCAGGAAACCGGGGTGACTTTTGCCTGGCTGGTTCCGACTTTAATCGGGTTGCTGATTCAGCTTGAGGAGCAGGAGATCTCGGAGAATCTGGCCTTAAGAGGGATCAATACCGGAGGAGCCTACCTTTACCGCCAGTGGGAAGAAAAATTTGAAAGTTTGTTCCACGTCCCTGTCTATCAGCAGTACGGTTTGTCTGAGGGATGTGTGGCTTTTGAGAACCCATTAATTAAAAAGACAGGGTCCGTAGGTCGGCCTGCTCCCTTGGTGGAAGCCAAGATTTGCGATTCCCTGGGACGGGAATTGCCATATGGTCAGATTGGGGAGTTATGGTACCGCGGAGCCAATGTGATGCGGGGGTATTTGGACAGGCCGGATCTGACGGCGGCTGCCCTGCGTGACGGCTGGCTCAGAACCGGGGATTTAGCGCGCTTTGACCGAGATCGATATTTGTTTATTGAGGGCCGGATTAAAGACCTTATCCATTCGGGGGGGCTCAAGTTTTCCCCGCGTGAGGTGGAAGATGTTCTGCTTTCATACCCCGGAATTAAAGAGGCTGCAGTTGTAGGAGTACCTCATCAGACTAAGGGAGAAGTGAGCAAAGCGTATTTTGTAGCTAACCGCAGCATACGCCAGACTGAGCTTCGGGAGTTCTGCCGCCAGCATTTGGCCGATTATAAGATTCCGCGCGCATGGGAACAGGTCGAGAGTTTACCTAAGCTTTCAAGCGGGAAAATTGCCCGCCGCTCGGTGGGCCAGAGATGAAAATCGCCCTGATCACGGCGCAACTGAGTATTGGCGGGGCGGAAAAAATGCTCTATCATTTGGCTCTGGGTTTGCATCAGCGCGGGCACAAAGTAACCGTGATCGCAGCTGCTGGGATTTATGGCACTAAACTTCGGGAAGCGGGTCTTGAGGTCATTAAGCTGCCGCTCTCATCTAAGTGGAAATGGTTGCTCCCTGCAGTCTGGCTCAGGCTCTACCGCCTCATGCGCCGTGAAAACTTCGATATTGTGCATGTGCACACGGCTCCGTTGGCATTTTTCGTGCGCGCACTTCAACGCCTGGGCCGCATCCGTGCCAGGACTGTGCTCACCCTGCACGGGAGCCCGGCCTGGAAGCTTAAGTTAACACGAATTTGGCTCAAAGTTCTCAAAGTTAAGCGCTGTGCAGTTTCTCCCGCACTTGCGCAGATGGTAGAAGCCCGCTATATTCCCAATGCTGTGGAACTTGAGGGTGGGAAAGTAGAGGACAGGCAAGCTAATGAGATATGCCACACTAGTGAAAATAGCGAGCTAAAGATTAAGATAAAAGATAAAAGAGAGACAGAGATTGCAGTCGGGATCGTGGCCCGCTTAGTTCCGGAAAAAGGGTTGGATCTGTGGCTTAAGGCGGTGCGCAACCTTGCGCACGAGGGAATTGAGATTAAGACTTTAATTGCCGGGGACGGACCAGAGCGTACTAGGCTGGAAAAAGAAAGCCTAACTTGCGCTCAGGAGATAATATTTTGCGGTTGGCTCAGTGATCCTTGGCAGGTGATGGCTGGGGCCGAGCTGATGGTCCTTCCTTCCCGGCGGGAAGGAGAACCTCTAGCTCTGTTAGAAGGAATGGCCAGAGGCAAGCCTGTCCTGGCAACCGGTGTGGGCGGAGTTCCTCCCTTGTTGGAAGGAGGAGCGGGGATATTGGTTGAACCATCAGTTGCAGGACTGGTGCGCGGGGTTAGAGAGTATTTAGCTTTAACTCCGTCTCAGAAGGAAGCTATGCTATCCCAGGCCCGCACAAGAATTGCGGAGCGTACGTGGGACAACTGCCTTGATCAGTATGAACAGGTGTATGCGGATGTATCTGGATAGCAGAGGTAATAACAGGGGCGTGGAGAACATGGAAGAAAGGCTTATTATACTTTATAGCTGCAGCCTGGAAGAGGGGCTGGAGCGCAGTCTGACTGCAGAGTATTACCCATGTGCCTTGCGCCAGGCTCTGTCTGAGGGTGAATTAGATGAATTGATTCAGGGGCACAAGGTAATCCTATTAGTCTTAGGCCGGGATTTGACCCTTGTGGAAAGGGAAAAGGCACTGCTAACGGCTTTAAAACTTGAGATCAGGACTGCTGTTATTCCTGGTGCGTATGAGTCCCTCCTGGCAGAGCCTGTTACGATCGGGGATATTCCTTTAGTATTTTTTCCTGCTATCAGACCCGAACACAGGGAGCGCTGGCAGTGGCTTCACAGGGCATCGGCCCTGCTATTGTTATTGCTCACATCCCCTCTGTTAGTGGTAATAGCGATAATTATCCGCCTGGATTCCAGGGGGCCTGTTTTTTACTGGCAGGAACGGGTTGGGCACAAGGGCAAGACTTTTGCGCTCTGGAAATTTAGAACGATGGTTACAGATGCAGAAGCACAAAGTGGACCGGTGTTCTGTCAAGAGGATGATCAACGCATCACCAGGGTTGGACGCTTCCTACGCCACACGCATTTAGACGAATTACCACAGCTTTTAAATATTGTACGCGGGGAAATGAAGTGGGTAGGCCCACGGCCGGAGCGCCCGGCTTTTGTGCGTAAATTCCGGAAGTATCTCCCTGCTTACGAATTGCGCCATCTCATTCCTCCCGGGCTTACGGGCCAGGCCCAAATCCGGGTGGGATATGACGCAAGCCCCGAAGCTAAGCTCTCTTATGATCTTCAGCATTTGCGCCGTCAAGGATTGTGGGAAGAAACCCGGGTTTTGCTGGCAACTATTCCGTCCATACTCCACAGAAAGGGTCGTTAACTTGAAGATTCTCCATGTAATCACGCGTTCGGAATGGGGCGGAGCGCAAAAGATCGTGTATCAGTTGGCTGTGGCTCAGCGTAATCTTGGTCACACTGTGACTGTGATGTGCGGGGAACAGGGGCGATTGGCAGCAGAGCTTAAGAAGTCGGGTATAAATGTGCGTTCGAACCAGTTCTTGCACAGAGGAATAGGGCTGGACGATATGCGTGCGGGCTTGGTTCTCTGGCGTGAACTGGGGCAAGGTTATGATGTGGTGCATGCCCATTCGAGCAAGGCAGGGGCGCTCGTACGCTTGCTTGCACGGTGGAAACACCTCCCTGTTTGTTTTACAGTACATGGATTTGGGGTAAGCCCGGATCACCCCCGCTGGCAAAGGACCTTCTACCATTGGGTTGAAAGTCGACTGGCGCGATTGACGAGCGCTTTAGTCTTTGTGAGTGCAGCGGATTTGGAGGAAGGTAGAACACAGGGGTGGTTTTGGCATGGTTCAGGTGTGGTCAGAGTTGTGCCTAACGGAGTTTCAGTGGAGCCTCAGAGGGAAAAGGATCAGGCGGAGATTGAGAAGTTAAGGGAGTCCTTGGGAATCCCCCCTGATGCGTATGTGATTGGGAATTTGGCCCGCGTGGCCTGGATCAAGAACCCTGAGTTTTGGCTCAAGGTCGCTCTCAATTTCCTTGAGTGTTGGGGGGAAAATGTTGAAACATTCTTTGTCTGGTTTGGCGCGGGAGATCAGAGCCAGCTAAGGCAATTGAACACGGCCTTTCCGGGCAGGATTCTCTTTGCTGGAGAGACTAAGGATATTGAGAAAGCTTTAGGGTGCATAGATGTGTTGTTTCTAAGTTCCCGCTCGGAAGGGATGCCGTTAGCTGTTCTTGAAAGCATGAGCCATAAAATCCCGATCGTGGCTCCGGCACTGCCAGGGCTGGTGAAAATGTTTGATGAAGATCCATGTGCATTCTTATATAAAATAGGGGACGCTAGGCAAGCGGAAACCGCTCTTCACCGTCTAAGTGAGAACGAATTGCGCCACCGGATGGGAGAGGGCTGTTACGCCAAATGCCTTCGGGAATACTCTTTGATGAACATGATTGATGCATACGAACAAATCTACCGGGAAATAAGGGCTGATGACGGAGTCCGGGCCCTGGCTTAAAGCAGTAGAAGTCAGAAGGGAAGGAATAAGAGTGCGTGTAGTAGTGACAGGAGGGGCCGGATTCATCGGCAGTCATACAGTGAATTATTTAGTGGATTCCGGGGATGAGGTTTTGGTAGTGGACGACTTTAGTGTCGGCCATGTCAGACCGCCTGCACCGGCACGCTTGCTCAAGGCCGACATTTTTTCTGAACAAGTGGCTGAAGCCTTGTCCAGGTTTAAGCCCCAGGCCGTGATCCACTTAGCCGCCCGCGTTGATGTGGAGGCTTCCTGGGAATGTCCGCAAGAAGACTTAAGAATTAACGTGGAAGGAACCCTGCGATTACTGGAGTTATGCCGGTCTTTAGGACAGGTGCGCTTTGTGTTTGCCTCATCGGCAGCTGTGTACGGGGCCAATCCCGGAGTTGTGCGGGAGCACGAAGCTCCTGAACCCTGTTCACCCTACGGGTTAGGGAAGATGACAGCCGAGAGGTATTTGGATCTGTGGGGCAGCCGCTGGGAAATACCGTGGGTGGCTTTGCGTTATGCCAATGTTTATGGTCCTTATCCCAATGACACGAATCCCAAAGGTGTGTGCCGTGTTTTTGCTAACCGGATAGAAAACAGGCTCCCCCTGCTGATCAACGGCAGAGGAAGCCAAAGCAGGGATTTTGTGTCTGTGTATGATGTGGCAAGGGCTAATTATTTGGCTTGCCACAGTGATCTTTTCGGGGAAATTCTCAATATTTCTAGCGGTCGGGCCCACACGATTCTTGATGTGGTGGAGAATCTTAAGGAAGCGAGCGCAAGACAGCTGGAAATTATATTTGCCCCTGAGGGCGCGGTTGGGGTTGCCAAAAGTGTTCTCTCGCCGGTCCGTGCCATGGCACTACTTGAGTGGGAGCCGGAATGGAGTCTGCAGGAAGGCTTGTTTGATCTGTGGTCCAAAGTTTACCAGGAGCAGCGCACGGTAAGCGGGGTCTGTGCAGGGTAAATGGTCGAGCATCCTATCGTAGTGCATATATCCAGACCTGTAGGACGCTCAACTGTAGAGAACGAAAAAACACCGAACAGCCGTTGAGGCATGGTTTCGGTGTTTTTTTGGTTCTGGCATTGCGGGAAGTTCGAACGCAAATTAAGCGACTTTTTAGCGGGACATTAACTAGCTGCGTATCACAGGCACACCGCTTAAGGTATCTTTAACCGGACAAATACTTTCAATGTGAGCTAGCAGTTCAGCCACGTTTTCCTGGGGGGAGGGGGAATCGACAATAATCCGATACCGGATTTTCTGAAAGCCAGGCCGTACGGATTTGTTCTTTCCCATAAACCCGTCCGGGTCTAAATCTCCTTCAACTTCGATGCGGACGTCCTTAAGCATTACATCATGTTGCGCGGCAAAAGATGTTGCCAGAATATTTAAGCACCCTCCCAAGGCAGCTAATACGAGTTCTACGGGGTTTGGCCCCCGATCGGTTCCGCCAAGTTGCTCCGGTTCGTCGATCATTATTTTCTTCCCTCTAATATCGGCAACGCAGCGCACGCTTTCATGTTCCCAGGTGACACTGGATTGAAATTTGGTAAGCGACATGACAGTTCCCCCTCAGAAAATTGATTCTTGGACGCTATACATCTATAGGTTGTACGTATAGGCTAAAATAATGCATACAAATGACACTTTTATAGCAAAAAATAATATAATATTTCGATATTGATAATGGATTAGTGTATGATTAAGTTGAGTTTATGGTTAGCAGATCAATCAGGTGAGAAACACTGATTTTTGAATAAATTTCTCTCTGCAGATAAGAAGGTTTTTGCTGACACAATGAATGTCTTAGAGGAGGAGCGAGAATGATCTATCTTGATAATGCGGCTACGACTTGGCCAAAACCGCCTGAGGTCCAACAGAGTATGATCGAAGCCTTGAACTTGGGCGGGAATGCCGGGCGGGGCGGGCATAGCGCGTCTGTGCAGGCCCAGCGTCTTTTGCATCAGGTCAGGGAAGACTTATGCGAGTTTTTGGGGACGGACGACCCGACTCAGGTGATTTTCACGCACAATGCCACTCATGCCTTGAATCAGGCTCTTTTCGGTCTGCTCCAGCCGGGGGATCATGTCATCACTTCTTCCCTGGAACATAATGCGGTGACAAGGCCGCTTAAGGTGTTGGCCGACCAGGGAGTTGAAGTGACGGAGATCCTCGTAGTTCCGGAACAGGAATTTCCGTGGGCTGAGTACGAACAGGCATTCAGGAAAAACACTAAATTAGTTGTGACTTTACACGCTTCCAATGTCACCGGAACCTTGCTGCCAATTGAACGCATAGGCAGGATAGCACGAAGGCATGGGGCTTTTTATCTTCTTGATGCTTCTCAAACTGCCGGTGTCTTCCCGCTTGACTTGGGGCACGTTCCGCTTGACTTGCTGGCGTTTCCGGGCCATAAAGGTTTGCTGGGGCCGCAGGGTACCGGAGGGCTAATCTTAAAACCTTATGTAAAGCTGAAGCCACTCCTTTATGGGGGAACAGGCAGTCTGTCCGAATCGGATGAGCAGCCGGATTTTTTGCCAGATGCTTTAGAAAGTGGAACTTTAAATGGGGCAGGGATTGCGGGCTTAGGTGCGGGCTTGCGTTATCTAAAGGCCCAGGGTCTGGATAAGATCCGGCACCAAGAGCAAACTCTGTGCCGACGCTTGACTCAAGGATTGCTGGAAATTCCGGAATTAACCCTTTACGGCGGTACGGACGCCAGCGCCAAAGCCCCGATCGTTTCTTTTAATATTGGGGATCTTGACTCAACTTTTGTCGCCTTTACTCTTGAACAAACGGCCGGAATTGTCGCCCGCGCGGGGCTGCACTGTGCGCCTCATGCTCACAGAACACTCGGAACTATGGAGCAGGGAGTTGTGCGCTTAAGCCCGTCGCATTTTACGACTGAGGAAGAGATAGACCGGACGATCGATGCTGTGAAAATGGTGGCTCGGGATCTTGCCTAAATTCCGAATGAACGCAGAAGATTCTAAGAAAGTAGAGGACTCCAAAATAATAGGTACCCCCAAAGCATGCTTAGGGGGTACCTGCGGTTTGATCGAGTGTTTTCATTATCTTTAATACGATGTTTACTTCTAACTTTTAGAGCATTTGTGCTCAGTTTGTTAGTTGCTCGAGGTTGAACTGCCGGCAGCCGGCGGAACGGCAAATTGCCCTTGTCCGCCGAAGCGGCCACCGCGCATTCCACCCATTCCCGTTCCGGGTGCAAATTGGCCGGGAGTGATGGTTCCGTTTTTAACAGCCTCATTATACTGATCGAGGCGCTGTTGGTGCAATTGATTCATAGCATCGATCTGCTCCTGGGTCAAAGGCTGGCCACCGTTCATGCCCATGCCCCCGTGACCGCCGCGCATCCCCATATTGGGAACAATGCCATTGTCTAAAGCCTGGCTGTTATACTGGGTTTTTTGATCGATGTTGCTCTTAATACTGGTGGCCTGATCGGCGGTAATCATGCCTGCCTCAGCTTCTTTGTCAGCGATTTGTTTTTGAAGGTTGAACATTTGCTGGTACAGTCCTTTGATTTCGCTCAGTTTGTCAGGATCAGTTGCTCCGAGAACGGCGCTGGCACCGCCTACGAGCAGGGCTACCGTAAGTATACCCGCAGCTAATCTTTTTTTCATGGTTTGAGACCTCCTTAAAATTTTTGCTCCGGATTTTTAATTTTTCTCACCCGGGACAATTATAGAATACCCTAGACTTATGACTAGAGTATGGCGAAATTTTGAAGAATTTATGAACTCTTGAATTACCCGCTAAGCACGTATTCGTAAAAGAAATTTCTACTTATCTAAAGTTGTGCTAAAATAGTAGGGGATAACTAGGCGCATATTAGTGTAACATATAGCCTAGTATCCAAAGAGAATGCAGTCAAGGGTACTTCCTAAATTGATGACAAGGTTAACGCAGAATGGCGAAAGGTGAGAAAGCCTGTGTCTATCCTGTCAAACTTAACCAATGGCAGTAGACTTAATCCCGAAAACATCTTGGGATTGCTCCAGGAGATGAATCACGAAAAAAACCTAGAAGAGGGCTTAAAAGTAGTTACTCGCCGCAGCCTGGATATATTTAATTCTGCCATGGCCGGAATTTGGCTGTGGCGGGATGAGGAGTTTCAATCCCTGGCTAATAGCGCCCGGGATAATGAGCAAGAGCACTTTTTGAATGACACGATCTTCCCGGCTGATTTCAGGATGTTTGAAAAAGATGGGCTGGGGGCACAGGAATGCTTGCAGAGGAAGATGATTCTTCAGGATATCGGCCGGATCAGTGATACTCCTGATGGTTTTACCGGACCTTTTAATAGCTGGAAGGAAAAACTGCTTGAATTTGGGATCAAACGGCTGCTATGTGTGCCACTCCTGCATTTTGGACAGTTGTTAGGTGTTTTGACCCTTTTTAGTTCAGAAAATGATTCTTTCGATGAGCTGAGTGTCCGCTGGCTTAACCAACTTATACCTTTAATATCTTCTTCTGTGTATGAGCAGCAGCTGCTCTTGGCGGCTTGGGATAAAGAGCAGGCTTTAACTCTGCTCTTGCGCGGGACGGAGATTTTAGTCCAGGCAGATTCTGAGGAACAGCTCCTTACCGAGGCAGGTGAAATGGCCATGGAAATTCTCTACCTCGAAGCAGGCTTTTTCTTAATGCAGGATGGGTATAAGTGGCAAGTACGCGCTCCTTTCGGCAGGCTTAAGCATAATGAAACCAACTGGACGGATGAAGTTCTGAAGCTTGTTAATTCCTCCGAAAGTTATGTTCCCCAGCAAAATTTCACGTTGCGTTCTTTTGGGGAGGATAGTGCCAGTGAAAGGTTCCCATTCCAGTGGAAGAAAATCCTGATTGAGCCTTTACGTACGCATTCGGGAGTTGTGGGCGAACTCTGGCTTATGGATTCGCGGGCTAAGGCTCTGGAACAGCGCCAGGAGATTCTTGGGGCTTTCGTGCGCGGTTTAGGGGTTGCCTTGGAGACTATCCGTCAGCGCCGAGAATTAGAGCGGCTGGCATCTACTGACCGCTTGACTGGAATTCTTAACCGCCAGGGGTTTGAGCAGCGCATTCACGAGGAAATGGCTGGAACCTCCCGCCGTAACTCCAGTTTTGTCTTTCTCATTCTCGATCTCGACGGGTTCAAACATTTAAACGATACCAAAGGGCATCCGGTAGGAGATGACGCTTTGCGCAAACTCGCGCAAAATCTGCGTTTATCAGTGCGGGAAGAGGATATCGTGGCCCGCACTGGTGGGGATGAGTTCACCTTGGTGCTCACGGATCTTAAGAAAAGTACTGGTACAATCGACATCATCGAAAGATTGAGGGAGAATATGGGCCTTGAAGAGTACGGTTTGGGAGTAAGCATTGGGGTTGCGGAATTTCCCAGGGAAACAAGTACTTATGAAGGGCTTTACCGCTTGGCTGACCAACGGTTGTACGAAGGGAAGAACAGCGGTAAAGGCAAGATTGTAACCGGGGAATAACAGTAGAGGTACGAGTAAAAGGTACGTTTGGATTTCCCGAGAAAGCCGTAACAGATTCTTGCTTTTTGCATTTTCCCGTGCTAAACTTGAACTAAAGTTATATTCTCTCATCTTTGACAGTTAAAGATTACAAAAAGCTTGGAAACGTTGTACCCACGGCACTTCCAAGCTTTTTTGCGATTTAAAAAAGTGAGTAATATTTTCTATCCTTTTGTCGCACGAAAAATATTTTTCATCTGTTTATTTTTTATTATCTCGTAGTCAGTTCTGAAGCCAAAAGTTCCATGTAAGGCATCGGTAAAATCGGTTCTCGTATAAACGGGTATATATCCCTCATCCTTGACCTTGTAGAAATTCATGTCCCTTAGCCCGTTAATGATCTCACTGCAGGTAAATTTACTATTCAGTTTCTTTTCCAGTAATCGGTAGATAATAAGCGAAATGAAGCAGGTAGTAAAATGGGCCTTAATTCTATCTTCGCGACTCAAATATACGGGTCGCGCTCTGAATTCGCTTTTCATAATCCGGAAGCATTCTTCAATCTCCCAGCGCTGTTGATTAATCCGGATAATCTCCTGCGCACAGCCTTCAAGGTTCGTGCAAACGGCATAAAATCCATCATAGACCTCTTCGGCAGAAATAGATTCGGTGTTTAGTGCATAAATTTCATTGCTTGCTACTTCGCCGTCAGATGTGCAACTGGTTTTCTTGATGAAGCGTTTATAGTCATTCTGATTATTCTTTGAGATTTTGGTGGGATTAGTATCGATTACCTTTTGAGCGCGTTCGATTTGCGAGTTGCGAATTTGACGTTGGTAATTTTTGTACTTAACGGAATAAGTGACAATGAGCTTTTGTTCCAGATCATCTTCTTTAATCCAGCGTTCTTTGTAAAAGTATTTGTCCCAGCAGCTTTCTTCATCAAGTTTAGTGATATCGTAAGTTTTATCATGATCCGTAAGATGCCAACCCTCTGGATCGAGTGCCCATTCCCTTAAATGTTTTTTCAGTTTTTTAATCGATTGGGTTGTGATAAATGCTCGCTGGCCCTCGTCGTTAAATTTTCTATTCCTCACGGAAGCCAGGCCGGCGTCCGTGCAAACAACAAATTTAGAAAGTTTAAAATCGGTAAGAATTTTTTCTTCCAGAGGTTTAAGTGTTACTTGCTCATTAGTATTGCCACTATTTAAGCTAAAAGCAAGGGGAATGCCGTCCCCATCCATGAACAGACCCATTTGAATGATGGGGTTAGGCCGGTGTTCTTTTGAGGCACCATACTGTTTAAGGCCGTCCTCCTGTTCGATCTCAAAGAAATAATTAGTGCAGTCATAATAGAGGATGCTTGTATTTCTTTTAGAGATCCTAAGACTGTTGTGATAAAGAGAAGACTGTATAAAATCCATTTCCTTAGAAATGACCTCAAGCGCCCTATAAACATGCTGTAGTTCAAAACCGGGTTGCTCAATGAACCTTGAGGAATGCAGATATGTAGAGAGCTTGGAGGAAGGGAAAAGGATCCGTCCGTATAGGAGCCGTGACAAAATAGCATTCAGATCAAAGGAAAACTTATGTCTTTTTGATATCTCAGCAGAAACCTTATGGAGATTAAGTTCATGATAGACCTGCTGCAGAAAAAGATAACCGCCGTTAAACAGGTGCTGATGGTCTTTAGAAATTACTTTAGAAGGTGAATATTTGACTATGATTTCACGCGACTGCTCTTTTTCTTTTTTATTAAGCTCCTCGATGTATGACTTGGCCCATTCAATGGGGTCATGCCCATTTAGTTTCTTTTGTAACTCGGCAATCGTACCTAACTTCTCAACAACTTTAGTAGAACGCCTACCGTTCTCATAAACAGATTGTATGACATAAAGCGAGATGGCATTTTTGGACTTTGATACGCTCAGCCTCATGATAAGGGATCCCTCCAATCCCTTACATTATACCACATTACGCAACATTACGCACTACTATCCAGGACAAATTTGACAGATTATCAATAAAAAAAGCCCTGTTTTCAAGGCTTGTAGGGATTTCTCTTTTAATGCAAGTGTCAAAGACCCGTTTGGGAGTAAGCATTGGGGTTGCGGAATTTCCCAGGGAAACAAGTACTTATGAAGGGCTTTACCGCTTGGCTGACCAACGGTTGTACGAAGGGAAGAACAGCGGTAAAGGCAAGATTGTAACCGGGGAATAACAGTAGAGGTACGAGTAAAAGGTACGTTTGGATTTCCCGAGAAAGCCGTAACAGATTCTTGCTTTTTGCATTTTCCCGTGCTAAACTTGAACTAAAGTTATATTCTTAAATAACTATGATGAGGAAAAGTAGGCTTAAATTATTTGCCAAGCGAGCCGGGGAGGGTGTGAGCCCGGTCAATGAGTCTAGGTTGAAGTTCTCCTCTGAGTTGCCAGCTGAATTCCCGTTAGCAGAAGGGATAGTAGGTGGGGCCGGAGTTCGACCGTTAGCGCGAAGGGGGTATCGGAACAACTGTTCCCGTACCTTGCTGATTTGAGTGGGTTTGCTTGCAAACCAACAAGGGTGGTACCGCGAGAAAATAACCTCGTCCCTGACTGGGGGCGGGGTTTTTATATTTGGAGAAGATCATTGCCAGAGTAGAAAGGGAAAATAAGGTCAAAAGATTAAAGGAGGAAGATAAAGATGACGAAAGCATCAGAACTGATCCGTGAGGAGATACTGACTCTTACGCCCTATATTCCGGGCAGGCACATTAAGGCAGTGGAAGCAGAACTGGGTATTACCGGGATCATTAAAATGGCTTCAAATGAGAACCCCCTCGGCCCCTCCCCGAAGGCGGCAGAAGCTGCTGCTGCAGCAGTAAGTGAGTGTAACTTTTACCCTGATCCGAACTGCACCTATTTAAGGGAAGAACTGGCGCGGTATTGGCAGGTTGCGCAAGACAACCTGGTGTTTGGCAATGGGGCGCATGAACTGATCTTTCTCATCACTTCTACTTTCTTGAATCCGGACGAAGAAGCGGTCATTCCCCTGCCTTCATTCGGGGAATATGTGTCAGCAGTAAAGCTTGCAGGCGGAGTGGTTAAAGCTATTCCTTTGCATGATCATATAATAGATTTAGAAGCCTGCCTAAAGGCTATAACCCCAAAAACCAAACTTATATATATCTGCAACCCTAATAATCCAACCGGAACGATCGTGGAAGCTTCGAAGCTGAGAGATTTTATGGAGCGCGTGCCTGAGAATGTCCTCGTTATTTATGATGAAGCCTACGGGGAATATATTGATGACCCCAGCTACCCCAAAGGTATTGACTGGGTTAAAGCGGGAAAGAATGTGATTGTCCTTAGGACTTTCTCGAAGGCCTATTCCCTGGCAGGGTTGAGAGTGGGCTATGCCTTGGCCACGAGTGAACTGGCCGGGTATGTGGCCCGCGTGCGCCAGGTCTTTAATGTGGATAGTGTAGCCCAGGCAGCAGCTGTGGCTGCCCTTAATGATCCTGAATATATCAGGCATTCCCTCGCCAGCAACAAAGCAGGCAGGGAATATCTGTACCGGGCTTTGGCGGAAATGGGGCTTGAGTATGTGCCCACCCAGGCCAACTTTATCTTGGTTAATGTTAAAGAGGATTCGAACAAGGTGTTTCAGGAATTGATGAAGCTAGGAGTAATCGTCAGACCAGCCAGTATTTTCGGGCTCCCCGAATTTCTGCGCGTAAGCATCGGCACTTTGGAGCAAAACCAGAAGTTTATCCGCGCTCTAAGCCAGCTCGTGTCCGGGGTCGTGTGATTAAGAAATAGCATCTGGTAATTCTGCAAGTTGCATTGCGCTTCAGCGGCTGCGTTCACGATGCTCCTCTGCTCGGACGGTTCGCTAAGCAAATGCAACTTGCAGATTTTCATCCTTCGAATGGTGCCGCGTCAGCGGAACAGGGGTCTGTTAATTAGAGGAAAGGCACAGTTACAATAAGCACGACAACTTCGGTAATCTCGATGGTAGCCCCATAGATGTCTCCGGTCAATCCTCCCAAAAGGCGGGCGACCCGCCAGGAGAAGAGCGTGACAAAAAGGAGAGCGGTAAGAACAGCGCTTACTCCTGCCAGACCGAAAAACCAGAAGACCAAGGCGGTGATGGCGACTCCTTCCAAGATGAAAAAAAGCCAGCGCGAAGATTCATGAAACCCTTTGCCCAGGCCTTGACTGCGGGCGTATGGGAAGTGGATCACAGCAATGAGGAAAGCCCAGCGTGCCAGTAAAGGTGGCAGGATTAAAATACTGTAAGAGCTGGGACTAAAGCTAGCTAAAAGGGAGAATTTCAGGATTAAGAGGGCAGCAAGGGTGATGGAGGCGTGAGCCCCAACCCGGCTGTCCTTCATTATTTCCAGCATGCGTTCCCGCGTACGTGACGAAAGCAGGCCGTCCATGCTTTCCATAAACCCATCGAGGTGCAACCCTCCGGTCAGGATTATTTCCAGGGCCAGGAGGATAGCAGCGACTGCCAAAGGAGGGTACAATAACCCGACAAGAGTAGCTGTGCCCCAGAGTACCAATACCAGAAAGAGCCCGATCAGCGGATAATAACGCTGTGAACGCGCGAACTCCTCAGCTGTGACATCCTGCGCTGAGGGAGCGGGATTCTGGTCAGGAAAGTGAAGGCAATAAGAAGTGCACGCATTTTAACGCTCCCGTAACTCATCCAGAATTTTTTGACCTGGCCCTTTAACTTCCAAGGGGTAACCCGCGACCACTAAGTACACCGTATCAGCCGCCTGAGCTAGGATCTGATTGCTGCGTCCTGCCAAGTCTCGGTAGGCGCGCGCCAGAGGATTATCAGGCACTATCCCCAAGCCCACTTCATTCGTTACAAAAATTACTGTGGGTTTAATCCCCGAGGCTGCTGCGGCAGCCTCTCGCACTTTATTTAGAATTTCCTGTTCCGCCTGGAGGCTGGAATGTTTCAAGTTTTCCCCCATATTTCCCTCAGCCTGAAAAGAACTGTGCGCAAGTATCAAGTTTGAGAGCCAGAGTGTGACACAGTCAAGGAGAACTACCCCGTCCCGCTCTCTCAGGGTCAACAACACCTCAGTAATATTAAGCGGCTCTTCTATAAGTTCCCACTCTGGCGGGCGGGATTCTTTATGTTTGCGCACGCGGAAAGCCATTTCTTCGTCCCATATTTGGGCGGTCGCGATATACGTAACCTTCTGGCCGCTGTGGTCGGCCACGAGTTCAGCGAAGGTGCTCTTACCGCTGCGAGCACCGCCGGTTACGAGAATAAATTTGGACATAAGCGTAATCACCTACCTTGTTCACTGACTCCGGCATCGGCGGAGGTGGCCATTTCTTCCAAAATATGAATTGCTGCTTCCACAAGATAAATACTTAAAGCTGCTCCGGTTCCTTCCCCTAAGCGCATGTTCAAATTGAGCATCGGCTCCAATCCCATAATTTTTAAGGCCCTGAGGTGACCCGGTTCGACCGAGGAGTGCGAGGGGAGCATGTAACGGGTAGAATTCGGACTTAATTTGGCTGCAATGAGTCCTCCGGCAGTGGAAATGAACCCGTCCACTATGATCGCCGCCCGGCTGGCTGCGGCTTGTAGGACAGCCCCGGCAATGGCTGCAATCTCCAAGCCGCCAACCTTGGCCAAAACGTCAAGCGGGTCGCCAATGTCCGGCTTATTAACGGAGATTGCTTTCCTGATAACCTTAATCTTGCGGGCCAGTCCGCGATCGTCAACCCCTGTTCCTCTTCCTACAACTTGCTCGACCGGCAGACCGGTATATAAAGAGACAATGGCGGAGCTGGGAGTCGTGTTGCCGATGCCCATGTCCCCGGTGGTAAGGAGGTTGGCCCCGGCGTCAATTTGCTCTTTGGCAACGGCGGCTCCACCAGGATTGCTTTTATTGCCTCGGCGCGGGTCATGGCCGGGCCTTGAGCCATGTTCTTGGTTCCACTCATAACTCTACGGCTCATTAGTTCAGCAGGTTCGAGCGGGAAAGCTACGCCCACATCAGTGCAGATAACCTCCGCACCCGCCTGGCGTGAGAGGACATTTATAGCTGCACCGCCATTAAGGAAATTATACACCATTTGTGGGGTTACTTCCTGGGGAAAAGCGCTGACCCCTTCCGCTACGACGCCGTGATCTCCGGCCATCAGGAGGACGGCCTTTTTGTGGATCTGCGGTCGAGGGGTCTGCTGCATCCCTGCCAGTTGTTTGGCGATTTCCTCCAACTGACCAAGGCTTCCTTGCGGTTTCGTGAAGGAATCCAGGCGTGCTTGGGTTTGGGCCATTGCTTCTTCATCGAGTCCGGTGATCTTGTTAAGAAGGCTTTCTAATTCTTGTTCGAGTTGGGTAAGTGCTTGCATGTTTTTCTCCTCCTAAAATTAAATTTGACTAAAATAAAAAGTCCTAACCACATAGCTGTGGTCGGGACTTTGCCTTCATCTCCGCCGCTCCTCCACACAAGGGAAGACTTATTTGCTTGAGGCAGGTCAACTGGCTTTCGCTTCCTCACTTAACCGCGCCTTCCCAGCCCATCGGCCAGTGGCAGTCTGCGGCAGCTCAGCGTTTACAGTGGTGGGTCCGCGCCGGCCTATACTTGTAATATTCCGGACTTCCCTATTCTCCCCGAAGGGCACCTCAAACAAAGCGTGTAGTTAGTTTTGCTCATAGCATAGCACATGGGGGACTGGCTGACAAGATAAAGCCTAAGAAATATTTCATGTATCTAATTAGACCTGTATTGGAACCCTGCCTAAGAGGTGAAAGTTAAATAGACGAGGAGAGCGTTAAGACTGATGATCAGGGATACGATTACTCCGCCAATCACATTGGTGAGGCGGCGGTTTGCCAATTCCCCCATGATATCCTTGCGGCTGGTAATGAGAAGAAGGGGAATGATAGCCGCCGGAAGAGCAAAGCTTAGAGTTACCTGGCTTATAATTAGGATTTTCATGGGGTTAAATCCGAGGGCAAGTAAGACCAGGGCAGGAATCATCGTGATAGTACGCCGAACATTGATTGGGAGGTCAAGGCCGATAAACCCTTTCATCATACATTCTCCGGCCATAGCCCCCACAGTAGAAGATGAGAGGCCTGAAGCAAGGAGGGCGAGGCCGAAAGCACCGCTCGAAAGGTTTCCGAGCAGGGGAGTCAGGGAGCGGTGCGCATCTTCGATCGAATCCACAGGCAATCCTTTGGAGTAAAACACGGACGCTGCAACGATTACCATGGCTGCATTAACCAGAAAGGCAATATTCATAGCGATGACGATATCCAGACGTTCCATTCGGAAATGCTTACGTGCTTCCTCAAGTTCATCGCTTTGACGGCGTGCTTTAACCAATTCCGAATGGAGAAAGATAACATGAGGCATGACGGTGGCTCCGAGCATTCCGACCGCAACGAGCACGCTCTCCGGACCTAAGCTGGGCACAAGGGTGTGGTATGCGATTTCCGTCCAGGCTGGTTTGGCCAGGAGCATTTCAATCATATAGGATATTCCGATCACTGCAACTAAGGTTACCACAATTCTTTCCACTACATGCTGGCCAAAACGCTGCAAATACACTATAACAAAGGTAACGCCGATTGTCAGGAGCCCGGCAACAAGTAGAGGAATGTTAAACAGAAGGTAAAACCCAAGTGTGGCACCCAGGAATTCAGCCATATATGTTGCAATTGCCGCCAGGAGCATGACTGTCCAGAGCAGCAAATTAACTGGTTTGCTGAATACCCGCCCACAATGGGTAGCCAAATCAACCCCGGTCACAATCCCTAATTTTGCAGAGAGAGTCTGCAAAAAAATTGCCATGAGGTTGCTCCAAAGTACAACCCAGATGAGGGTATAGTTAAAATTTGAACCTCCGCTTATGTTCGTCGCGAAATTACCGGGATCGATGTACGCAACACTGACGATGAATGCCGGGCCGAGGTAACGTGCCAGAGTTTTTAACTTAGCAGCCGGTTTTTCTCGTTCTAGTTTAAGTGGTACGGCCACATTCTGTACTAAGAAGGGACTCATGCCTTCGTTCATGCAGTTCCCTCCTCTATAGTTAATGCTATCATCTATAACCACCGCCTCTTTCCATTTGCTTTAGCAAATCTCTTATCTAAACTATGGAATTAAGCCAGCGGAGGTGTGGCCTTTAGTTATGGAAAGTTATGGGGAAGTATAATTAGTGATAGAGGTGCATTTATAAAAAACTATTGATGTAAAATTAAGACTGTTAAGAAAATTACGCTAGAACTTTGTCTCACCATGTTTTATAATAAGGGCAAGGAGGCGAAGAGGAGATGAACATACCCCAAGAAATTCAGGAGTTAATTCCCCAGGTGCCTTTTGTGCCGCTGGTGACGGCATCACAGGAAGGAAATCCGCATTTAATCGTGGTGGGAAAAGTGAAAGAAGTTCGGGCTGAAGATACTTTAGTTTTCGGGATTTACAAGATGGAAAACACGCAGAAAAACCTGCAGCAGACCGGGAAGATGCAGGCTGTAATATGTTCTCTAAAAGGAGGCCCTAAAGGGTACCGCTTAATCGGAACAGCGGCAGCTGAGGGGAAAGAGGTTCTCCTAAAAGTAGAAGAGATTGAGTCCTTATTATAGTGTTATCACTCTTGAAAATAGCATATTTTTATTAACATGGCCTGTAGTGAATAATTCTCTTCATAGTCTATAACCTAAAAAAAGGCCGTAGCTACTGGCTGCGGTTTTTGTGTGTTTATAAATCAAGTTGTTAACTGCGATGAAACTGTCGATTTGTTAAAAGATCTCACGCGCTTTGTGATTTCAGTGGATTTTGGGTGCGTATCGTGTACCACCCCCAAGTCATGTAAGGGATCAACTAAAGGCGGGTGGAAAATTTATCTTTGCGTTTTATTATATGTAAAATTCCCCCTGTTGAATTTGTGCACTTTAGTGTAAAATTAATATTGATTTTAATGAATTGCTCTGATTAATGTAATTTTGAGGGGGAACGTTTGTGTTTGAAAACGATATACTGATCGCTGGTGGAGATCCCGGTTTTGGTGCCATTAAACTTGATGTCGGAGATACGAAAGTGTTATTCCCGGCTGTGATCTGCAAAGGCAATGAGCGCATATTCTCAACTCTAGGGAATGCTGCCGTTCATAGAGGGTCTGACCTTGAAACACAAATCTCTGCTCTTGATGTAATTGTCAAAAATAATTCTACCGGGGTTGAGCGCCACTACTTCATGGGCAGTCTGGCGGAGAGTCTGAACCCGAATGAAGCCCATTATTGTTGGGATGAAGATAAGTCTACGGATGAAGAGGCCACGGCCTTGTTAGTGGTAGCCATCGCTTTGGCTCAACAGGGTCCCAAGGCCAATGTTTATCTGGGTACAGGAGTGCCAGTCAAGTATTATGCTAGCCTCAAAGAACGGTATGAATCCGAGTTAAAGGGTTCTTTCTCTGTTACTTTCCGCTCCGGCCCCTGGGCAGGGGAGACGCGCAGCCTTAATATTCTGCGTTCGCGCGTCTTGCCTCAGAGTTACGGTGTCTTTATTAAGGAAACTCTGAATGAGTATGGCATTCCAACAAGCCCCAAACTTTTTGGGGGATATGTGATCGTTATTGATCCAGGTTTCCGTACCACAGATGTAGCCACCTTTTATGACGGAGTTATGCTTGACCCCCCCAATTCTTTCAGTATCGAGAAAGGGTTAAGATGGGCTTATACCGGAGTTTCGGAAAAACTGAAAGAGATGACAGGTAATCACCTTAATCCTTTGGAAACGAATGACCAGGAGTTGGACAAGATCTTCCGCGTGAACGGCGGGCACTTTCCCTGGAATGACGGAGCGATAAACTTAAACCCGATTATGAAATTGATGCTCAAACAGTTAGGAACTGATATTGCACGCGAGGTTAAAAAGTCCTTAAAACCGATGATGGGGAAAATCCATACCGTGCTGGTAGCCGGTAAAGTTGGAGAGCTGATCTACGAACATCTGGAATTTGAGAATAAGGTACTAATCAGTGATCCTCAGTTTGGCAATGCCACCGGTTTTAGGATTATGGCAGCCAATATGGTCAATAACCTGACGAAGAAGGCGAATACTGGAGTATGATGTCCGAACAGCCATTTTTACCCTTGTATTTTGAAGAAGAGGATGATGATTTGTGGCAGGTTTTGGCTGCAATCAAACCGGAAAACCGCGCTCGTTTAGTTAAAGCGGCTTTGCGTCAGGCTTTTTTAGGGTCACTTCCGCCTGCTGAAACTCGTTTTGAAGGTACTGACAGTGAGGATATTAGCCCTAATAGAGAGAGTATTGCGAGAAAGAATGCGCACAGAGAGAACGATTGGATTGATAACGATAGCAGAGAACATAATCGCAGAGCGAGTGAAAATGGAAGCTATGATAGAGAACGATCCGGCGATGATGGTCACACGGAGAGCGAGTTAGATTTTAGCTTAGAAGATTTATTTATACCCACTTCCACTCCAACAACTCCAACGTTGCCTCAGGCGATTAAGGATAGAGCAGTCCCTGATGCCGTAGAACAAATCCCTTCTTGCCCCACGGCAATTGAGCAGGGTACAGCTCAAATCTCCTCTTGGGAGAACTTGCTTTATAATATTATTGGGACGGAAGATGACCAAGAAGTACTTACTATTTTTAGAACGACAAACCTCCAAAGGAAAGAATAACAACCTCACAGGGAAAGTGACACCCTGTATTCGCGCAGCCAAAGATCAGTCTGGATTAGGTAGGCAAACAGTTGGGGAAGATCCATGAGCTGGCCAAACCATGGCCGTCCTGACGGCATACTTGATGAGGTTTTGATTAATTCTTTAAGCGTAGGCACATTAAGGAGAGGCCTGAGGGGAGAATTGCTGTCGGCGAGGATCTCGCTTAGCCAGAGGCCGACTTTTTCAAGATATAGCGGATTATGAGTTTTGGGATAAGGGCTTTTACGCCGCCACAACACATCTTCAGGCAAGATCCCAGTCAGGGCTTGCCGCAGCAGTCCTTTCTCTCGTCCTTGATAATTCTTGAGTTCCCAGGGAATATTCCAGACATATTCCACCAGACGATGATCACAAAAAGGAACACGCACTTCAAGTCCAGAGGCCATGGTCATGCGGTCTTTACGATCGAGGAGAGTTGGCATAAAGCGGGTTAAAGTAAGGTAAGAAATTTCACGCAGCCGCTTTTCCATACTAGGTTTACCCGGAGCTATCAGATTCTTCTGTTCAGATTCTTGCGGAACTTCGGCTAAAGCTTCCTGGTAGCGGTGTCTTAGGTATTCCTGTCCGTTCAGTTCCTGAATAAGTGTGGGCGCAAGCACTGCCAAGCGGTGTTCAAGGCGCAGGGCCCAGGGAAAAGTTGCTGCCTGCAGTGCTTCCTCCCGGTGAAACCAGGGATAGCCTCCGAACACTTCATCTGCACACTCTCCGGAGAGACCGACTGTAATGTCCTTTTTGATCTCTTTGGCGAAAAGCAAGAGAGAAGAATCAATGTCTGCCATGCCCGGAAGATCACGGGCCCGCATCGAGTCGGCCAGAGAACTTGCTAAATCCTCTGTCCTGAGGACAACTGAGCGGTGTTCAGTGCCAAAATGGCGGGAGACTCGTTCAATCCAGGGTTCATCGGGATTCGGCTGAAAGTCATTAGGCTGAAAATATTTCTCATTATCAACGTAATCGACAGAAAAGGTAGGAAGCGGGGAGAAAAGATCGCTCGCTACCGCAGTAATTGCGCTCGAATCCAACCCTCCGGAGAGAAGAGTCCCAATGGGTACGTCCGAGACTAACTGACGCTTTACGGCGTCTAGAAATAATTCCCGCACGTTGCCGACCGTTGTGGCAGGATCATCAAGATGAGCATGAGCTTGCAATTGCCAATAGGAGTAGATGCGCATACCCTGACGCGAATATAGTAAAGCCTGCCCTCCCTTTAGTTCACGAATCCCTTTATAGATACCGTTCCCGGGCGTGCGGGCCGGTCCTACGAGCAAGATTTCACTCAGTCCGTCTTTGTCGACAATCGGTTCAATCTCTGGGTGAGCCAGCAGAGCTTTAAGCTCGGATGCAAAGAGGATAAAACCGGGCCTTTCAGTGTAAAAGAGCGGTTTAACTCCTAAACGGTCGCGGGCAAGGAAAAGACGTTCTCTTTGATCATCCCAGACAGCAAAAGAGAAAATTCCATTTAAGCGTTGGACACACTCTGCTCCCCAAGCTAGGTATGACTTTAATAAAACTTCGGTGTCCGAATGCCCGCTAAAGGTATAACCCTTGAGCAGCAGTTCCTGGCGCAACTCTTCCGTATTGTATATCTCTCCGTTGTAGATGAGAGTGCAACTATGTTCTCCTGCCGCGCCTCGCATAGGCTGCCGTCCGCCTTCAGCGTCAATCACTATCAGTCGGCGGTGACCGAAAGCTGCCCGCTCGGCAAGCCAGTACTCTTCAGCGTCCGGGCCGCGCGCGCTTAAACGTTCAGTCATTGCTCTGATCACATTTTGCCCGTTTCTAAGATCCCTGTTCCAATCAACCCAGCCAATAATTCCACACATAAACTCTCGCCCTCCTAGCTCCGATAAGGATAATCGTTATCAATTAGATAGCGTAGTATATGTCAGCATTACTGCGATGGTTACTAATCCAGGAATGTATTAGTTTTAAGTGTACGCCTAATAAAAAAGCTGTTCTAATCTTATTTTGATTAAAGCAGCTTTCTTGCAAATTAAAGGCATATTCTGTAAAAAACCACAGGGATCATTCAAGAGGGAGCATTCTTGCTCCCTCTAAAAAAAATAGAAAAGTATAACAATATACGCTTATTTGCTTAAGCCGTTTCTGCCAGGACACGGGCTACCAGCACATTTAATTCCTGCAGTCCCCAGTCTGCGAATTTGCCACTGAGCACAATAATCTTCTCTCTGACAGGCAAACCGTTTTCAATGCCAAAGTTTTTTTCCACATAGTCGATTCCCAGTCTGGTCAATCTGCAGACGCTCAGGACTACCCCCATAGGAACAGAATCTTTTTCTTCCCCCCAAATAAGGTGTACATCCCCAATTAATTCTTCGTCCTGGAGTTTTTTGATGGCTATATTGAATATATCCGGGTTCATTCCCAATGAAGCCGCGGTGATATCATCAAAATTGGGCAGATCTCTCTGGTATTCGGTATAAAGAGCGAGTAGAACTTTTTGCTTTGTATCCGGCTTCAAGTGTACACCCCCCAGGTTTCTGTATTATCTTAATATTTCGCCAACAGAAGCTGAAAATCCTTCTTTATTATTCGACAAAAAAGTCTCTTATGCGGCAGGAAAATTTCGAGATTTAGAGAAATAGGAGGTGGTTGTGTAAGAAAGGAGAATTGAGGATCGGACGAACAAAGGAGCAACATGCTGTGGGGCTGAGGTGGTTGCTCCAGGGCATAAGTTAGGATATACTAACTGCGGAAAGCTACCGAAGATTATTTCGCGAACATCCCTCCTAGTTATAATTTGATCGACGGTCCGGGGCTTAAAGCTAAACTGCATGACCTTGAGAAATTATATCTGATTGATATCCGCAAGCCGGAAGATTATGCTGTTGGGCATATTCCCGATGCAGTCAATATTCCGTTTTCTGAGATGGGCCAAAGGTTTGCCGGCTTGCCCAAAGATAAGCAAATTATTGTGTATTGTCCGGCCAAACCTCAGGTCAGGTGATAGCAGTCTTGAAGATGAACGGCTTTGATGCGCTTTCTCTGCTGGGTGGGTTCCCGGAATGGTTAAAGAGCTTTCCAGTAGCTAAGTAAACAGTTGAAATATGAAAGCGCCCTATTTAAGGACGCTTTTTTCGTTATTGATATAGAATATTGATTAGAGATTAGAGATTAGAGATTAGAGATTAGAGATTAGAGATTAGAGATTAGAGATTAGAGATTAGAGAGACTGTCTTACTGACATACTAACCCTGATGTTTCAGGGCGTTAGGCGAAACTACTGCGCTCTTTTGCGGTCGAAGTTGTTTTAAGAGTTATGTAAAACCTTAAAGTTCCGGCAGGAATTGTAGATGTCATGTCGAAATTGAAACAGGTTAGAAATAAGGGAGTGATTGTTGTGCTTAAGAAGTCTTATGGTGTAGTTTTAATGATAATGCTGGCTGTGGCCTTGACTGTAGGCGGGTGTGGACCCCAGCAGCAAGCTCCGGGCACTTCTCAAGATCAGGGTAAGCCTGTTAAAATCGGAGTGCTGCCGATTGAGGATAATCTGCCTTTTTATGTGGCTGAGCAGGACGGATTTTTCGGCAAAGCGGGCGTGAATGTTCAACTTGTGCCATTTACCAGCGCCCAAGAACGTGATGTTGCTTTGCAAGCAGGCCAGATTGACGGGGAAGTGGCTGATTTAGTGGCGGTCGGATTAATTAAAAAGGCCGGTACGGACATCAAGATAGCAGCGATTGGCATGGGGGCAACTCCGAAAGAAGGCCGCTTCGCCATTCTGTCCTCGCCGAATTCCAAGATTAAAAAGCCTCAAGACTTAAAAAATGTGGAAATAGGGGTATCCGAAAATTCCATTATCGACTATGTTACAGACCAAATGCTGGGTGATGCCAAGCTAACTCCGGCTGAGATTAAGAAAATGCCCATCCCTAATATGCCTGTGCGCAAAGATATGCTCTTGGCGAACAAGATTGAAGCGGCCTGCCTTCCTGACCCCCTGGCAACTTTGGCTGTAGCGCAAGGAGCACAGCTTGTGGTGGATGATACTTACCGCAATGTTTCCCAGACAGTAATACTGTTCCGTGCGGCCAGCATTAAGTCTAATCTGCAGGGAATAAAGGCCGTCGTTAAAGTTTACGGGGATGCTGGGCAGGCTTTGACGAAAGAACCTGAGAAGTATCGGAATTTGGTTATAGAAAAGGCCAAGATTCCGGACCCGCTGAAATCTTCTTACCCTGTTCCTACATTTTCTGCGCTGCGTCTTCCCAGTGAAGAGGAAGTTAACAGTGTGATGCAGTGGATGGTAAACAAGAAGCTACTCCCTGCTCCATACCCTTATCAGGAACTGGTTAACCCCAGCCTTCTCCCAACGGCTTAGATTAACAGTGTTTAAAAAAAGGTTTGTTAATTGGATTTATGGAAATGTCAAACGCTTGCTTTGCGTTTGAATTTTCGGCTCAATTGTGTAGGGGAAAGGTATGAACAGAGGTTGATAGATATTTCCCACTGCGGCTTGGTGTATGAACGGGACAAGTCGCGCCTTGAGGTCTACCGGGATTTTAATTTGCATATTGCTCAAGGTGAGAGTCTGGTCTTGATCGGGTCGTCAGGCTGTGGCAAGAGCACGCTCCTTTACCTAATTGCCGGCTTGCTTAATCCCAGTGAGGGTGAAATACGGATAGAGGGGCAGCTGGTTCGGGAACCGCGGCAACAGTCTGCTTTTATTTTACAGGAATATGGGCTTTTTCCCTGGCTCACAGTTGAGGATAATGTGAGCCTTGGTCTGCGTGTGCGCGGGTGGCCCAGACGCCACTACCGTCCCAAGGTAAGGAAGCTGGTCGCTGATATGGGCTTAGAGGAAGTGCATGACCACTTTCCCGGGCAGTTGAGCGGTGGACAGCGTCAGCGGGTGGCCTTGGCTCGGGCCTTAAGCCTCGAACCTAACCTCTTATTGATGGATGAACCGCTTTCTGCATTAGATGCCTTGACGCGGGAACGCTTACAGTACCTGCTCTTGGACATCTGGAGGCGTGAGCATCTGACGGCGGTCTTAGTTACGCACAGCATCGAAGAGGCGGTTTTTTTGGGACGCAGAATCCTGGTGCTGGCGGACAGAAGGCCGACTGAGATTCTGGGGGAAGTTGATAATCCGGAAGTGGGAACAGATGGTTATCGTGGAACAGAGCTGTTTTACCGGCGCTGTTCCACGGTGCGCGCGTTATTAGAAGGCAGGGGAGAAAAGTGAGGGCAACAAGAGGATATGTGCTGGCAGCGGTATTTTTGCTTCTGATCTGGCAGGGGGCATCTCTGGGCGTGAACAGCCCGATGCTGCCCACGCCGGGTGAGTCCTTACGCGCTACGGGAAGGCTCATCGGACAGGGACTGACAAGCCATCTCTGGATCAGTACCTATAGGGTGGTGCTCTCTACTGCTTTGTCCCTGCTTATCGGACTGCCCCTGGGGTTAATTATGGGATTTGAACCAAAGCTTGACCGCTTTCTCGCCCCTTTGGTTTATTTAACATACCCAATCCCGAAAATCGTGTTTTTACCTTTAATTTTGCTTTTCTTAGGGCTGGGTAATACCTCTAAGATCTTCCTGATTACCCTTATCGTCTCTTTCCAGATTCTCGTAACTACACGGGATGCTGTACGCAAAGTCCCGCCCGAAAGAGTGGATTCCCTGCTTTCTCTGGGTGCAAGCCACTATCAGGTATACCGCTACCTCCTCTTGCCGGCCTGCCTGCCTGATGTTCTAACAGCATTAAGGCTTAGTATGGGAACAGCCATCGCGGTGCTATTCTTCGCGGAATCTTTTGCCACTACCCAAGGCTTGGGCTATTTTATTATGGATGCCTGGAGCCGCTCTGCTCCGGACGAGATGTTTGCCGGAATCTTGGTTATGGGTTTGCTCGGAGTGTTGCTCTTTCTCGTAGTGGATCTTGCGGAAAAAGTACTTGTGCGCTGGCAGCATGTGAAAGGGCGCTAGACCTGGTGTTTGCTCAACTGTGCTGTTAAATGGTCGATAAACTGGCGGGCAGAGCGCCCGGAACGACCGTTATGCCACATCTCCCAGCGCAGGGCCAATTGGCGCAGGTCAGCCGGGTTGATGTCCAACTTGCGCTGAAGGGCTAAGCCTTCGACGATCCTTAGGTAATCTTCCTGGGCAGGGGCCGGGAAAGTGACAGTGATCCCGAACCTGTCTGCAAGGGAGAGTTTCTCTTCCATGCTGTCACGTACATTAATCTCATCCCCCTGGCGTTCAGCGAAGCTTTCTTTTACCAGATGACGCCGGTTTGAAGTTGCATAGATTAAGACGTTGTGCGGTTTTGCAGCCAAACCTCCTTCGAGCAGAGTCTTCAGTGCTTTATACTCTGGTTCTGTTTCGTCAAAGGACAAGTCATCGATAAAAATGATAAATTTCAAAGGAATATCAGCTAATAATCTATAAGCTTGAGGAAAACCGCTTAGATCGGATTTGCCGAGCTCAACTAAGCGCAAGCCGCGGCTGGCATAAGCTTGAAGCAGGGCTTTGACCATGGAGGATTTCCCAGTACCCCTGTTGCCATATAGGATTATATTGTTGGCAGGCCTTCCCTCCAGGAAACTATCCGTGTTTTCCGTCACGATTCCTTTTTCCCGTTCCAGGCCTATTAATTGCTCGAGCTGGATTGAATCCGGATTAGCCACCCCTTCTAAAGGAGAGGTGTGATCTTGCCGCCAGCGGAAGGCCAGGAAGTTGTTGCATACTCCAAACCCAAGGTGGTGAAAATACTCTGCCAAGGCCGGCAGTGCTTTGTCCCAAGATGAGGCCTGCCTGAACTCGGTGTAAAGATTCTCCCGCATGTGCTTAAGCCATAGCCCAGCTGAGTTATGAGGTGATGTTCGGGCAGCTCTGTCCGGATTTTTGCCGGCTGCTGCCAGGCCGGAGTCCGGGCGGGCATGGCTTTGTTCCCAATGCGGCCAGTGCTCAGGGGCGAGGGGAGTGGAGCTTAGATATGAAGCGTTCTCTTCGTCCTTGGTTAGCTCGAACCTGGATCGAGCCAACGCTTGCAGCCGGGAAGGGGTAAAGCGGGATATCTCCTGCAACAGGTTAAGATCGCGGGCTGCGAGGTCAGCCAGCACGGGCTCAGTCCCAGCCACGTCTGCCCCGGACTGAGCTGAACAGCGGCTGAATGTGTTGTCAGATTCCAAGACCAGATTAATTATCCCGTCAGACCATGAATTTTCCGCTACCAGCATGAAGAAACGGTGGTAGTGAGTGAGTATTTTAGACCAAGCTGGTTCGGCTGCACTTAATTCTTCAACGAGGCTGGACCAGGATTGGATGAGTTCGCTTTCCCCAACTGAGCGCAAGACAGTTAAGGCTCGAGGCAGAAGATGCGCGTATTTTAGTTCGGCATAAGCCTGTGTTTGGTACAAGTTGGATCAGCTCCTTCTAATTTGTGTTTGAACTAAAAACCACCCTTCTTAAAATTCTCTGTATTACTCTACTTTCCTGCTGCTTTAGATACACCCTTATACAATAAACAGTTAAATTATTAGCAAAGTATGCTAAATTTATTGACGGAGAGGCAGGAATGGCGCTGTTAGTAACGAATAATATTTATACTAAATATTCTAAAGATATAAAATATTTAGAATGGAGGGCTGATTATGGCGGATGAGGCAAACCGCAAAGTAAAACGCAAGGTGCGATCCAGTAATACGCAAGTTTTAGTCATTTTAATTACCGGTGTCCTAGTGGTTCTTGGTTCTTTAGGTTTTGGACGTTTCAGCATGGCCCTCATTTTGCCCACCATGCAAGCGGGTCTAAGTTTAAGCCATTCTGAAATGGGCGTTATGGTTACTGCTGCTTTCCTGGGCTATCTCTCTTTCAGCCTGGGGTCTGGAATTGCAGCGTCGGCATGGGGACCGCGTAAAGTGATAGCCTTGTCCTTGCTTGTAGAAGGAGCCTCCTTGGTAACCACGGGCATGGTGGATGGTTTCTGGTCTCCTTTGGCCTGGCTGGCTTTGGCCGGGGTTGGAATGGCAGGGGCGAATGTGCCGGTAATGGCTATGGTAAGCGCCTGGGTTCCACCGCAACGGCGGGGCTTAGCGTCAGGACTTTTAGTAAGTGGCTCAGGTTTTGGGCTTTTGATAAATGGGTACACAATCCCGCACTGGCTAAATAAGGCTGGGGGTCAAGGATGGCGTACTGCCTGGATTTGGTTGGGAGTAATGGTTTTAGTCATTGGGCTCTGGTCAGCTATCGTTTTGCGCGACCGCCCAGGCAACTCCGGCGGCAAACAGGCAGCGACGGTAGGGAAGGAAAACAAGGAGAGCATTTGGGTCCAGATTTATAGGGTTTGGCGTACAAAACCGGTGCTGCGTAAACTCGGTCTGGTGTACTTTGCGTTTGGCTTTTCCTATGTTATTTTTACGACTTTCTTCGGAGCATATCTAACTGAAACCCGGGGGTGGACAACAGTTGCTGCCGGGCGGCTCTGGTCATGGGTCGGTATCTTTAGCCTCGGCAGCGGTTTCTTATGGGGCTGGGTTTCCGACCGTTTAGGGCGGCGCTGGGGACTGTTCCTGGTTTACTTTTTGCATGGATCTTGTTTGGTGGCGTTTGCAGTTCTACCCTGGGACGCCGGCATTACGGTGGCAGCCCTAATATACGGACTAAGTATTTTCAGCATTCCGGCGATTATGAATGCAGCCTGTGGGGACGAAGTAGGACCGCAGCTGGCACCCACTGCTTTTGGAGCTGTTACTGTTGCTTTTGGGCTTGGCCAGATGGCCGCCCCAGCCGTAGCCGGGATTATGCTTGACTGGGGCTGGGGGATGGTCGAAAATTTGTGGCTGTCAGCCATGGTAGCTTTTCTGGGGGCTGTGGGAGCTGCTTTTCTTCATGCTCCGTTCTTTGGGTGGCTGAGGGCGCGCTTGTCACATGTGGGCAGAGGATAAAAGACCATAAAATAAGAGGGATATCCAGTGGATATCCCTCTTGTGAGAAATTAATTACTCATGAAACTAGTTAGATGCGGGTACCCCTCTTCAGGTTTTCTTCGGCGAATTGGATCATGCGTTTGGTCATCTGACCACCGACAGAACCGTTTTCACGGCTTGTGCGGTCACCACCGAGTTGAGCTCCAAGCTCGTTGGCAACTTCATATTTGAATTGATCCAACGCTTGGCTAGCTCCTTGTGATGCGGGGGTGTTAGTGCTTCTTTCTCCTGCCATGATTGGGTCCCTCCTTTAGAATTTTGGATGTATTGGAGACGTTCTTATTATTTGTTATTACGATTAAGTTACTCAGGTAATTGTTGCTGTTCTATCGGAGATTATCCAAAAATGGCATGATGTATATCCCTCACATTAGTTTGGAATTTACGGTTGTATATGGAAACTATAGTTATATACGATTTTATAACGGAGCTAGTTTTGATGGAACTCTATTAGTAAGCCTGCCTGTCTTGTTCCTGGGAATTTTCGCAAAAACGGATTGATTCTTCAGCGGTGAATCCGTTATGAATAATTTTAAGTAAGCCAGGATAATAGTTGTCAAAGCTTTGGACTCCATTCCAAATTAGGTTAAGTATTTGTTCCTTAGATGGTTTTGCTCCAGATAAATCGAGATAGGTGCGGAACCGAATTTCTCCGTCTTCCATATCCATCTCGAAGTTGCCATTGGCCAGCTCATAATTAACCCGGTTCATGAATTCACACACTTCAAGGTGCTTAGCTGCGGGAACTCGCAGCTTGATGTGGGTATTGCACAAAAGAGATTCTTGTTCATCATCTGCAATGATGAAGGCATAAAAAGCTGCATTCACCCCACGGATTTCGAGGCGCACGATCTGATTTTTGGCATCCGTCTCACAGTTCCAGCCATCTTCATGAAGCACGATGCCTAACATTTCGAAGAGAGACATCTCATTCACTCCCTTTTTCTAAAAATGACTTCAGTGTAAGAAGAGTTCCACATGATAGCTGGGAATTCCTGCTAGCAGAAGCTTGCGAGTAAACTTTTAAGCAGGATTAAATTTTTTTGGGGTGACATAATAAGAAAGATTTAATCGAAGGAGGGAATTAATACGATGCCCAGTGTTGAACTATTATCCGAAGACAATGTCAGTGCTGAAGTTAAACCTATTTTTGCCAAACTTAAAGAAAAGTACGGGGAGGTTCCTCCTCCGCTACGGGCGATGGCCAATCACCCCGAGTATCTTAAACTTGTGTTACAAAAGATGGAAACTGTAATGGGTTCGGACGCTCTTACCAAAGAGACCAAGCTGGCGATAGCTTTTGCAGTATCAACTGTAAATAACTGCGAAATGTGTATTAACAACTATGGGGAAGAATTACGCGAAGCCGGTTTCAGTGATCAACAGATCGTAGAAATTTTGGCCGTGATCGATCTCGTGGGGTCGATGAATCATTTTAATAATGGGATGATGATTAAACCCTCAAAATAGCGGATAATGCAAATAATAAAGGCTATGTCATATAAAAGCTTTGAGTTATGTAAAAAAGCGCCCTGGTGGCGCTTTTGTATACTGCTGATAAAGGCACGCGGTTTATTTTTAGTTTCGTACGAAGTGGAGATACATTTGACTAAGAGAGGGCGGGGGATAGTGAGAAAAACTTCTACCATTTCCTGGTCAAATTGTTTGCCGGCTCCGCGCTTAAGTTCTTTAAGAGCTTCGTCAAGGGAGAGTGCTTTGCGGTATGCTCTGTCCGAAGTCATGGCATCTGCGATTTTTTCCTGCAAACTTTTGCGCAAGGAGTCCCGGGTAAGGTCGGCTGCCAAGACTCCTATCAATTTACCATCCTCATTGCGGATAACGGTGGAAAAAGAAATCATATCTTCTCCGGTTACAACAGTATCCGGGTATATTTCACTCACAGATACCCCGGGATTAACTAGGGCCCGGTGGTACCAATCACGCAGGCGGGCATCATAATTTGAAGGGAGTTTACTCATGTCTTCGTCTGATGTGCTGTTGAGGATTTTCCCTGTCTCCGCGTCTGCAATATACACTCTTTTCCAATGACTCATCATGTTGTATAGGTGGTCAAGATGCTGCTGGCGTTTAGAGACATCCCAGAGATCAGCTGAGGACGCGGCTACGGCGAGGGTTTGCTGTTCCAATTTCGACAAAGCGCTGCACTTCAGTCTGTACCAGGTTACCGACATGTGCATTATGGGCCAAGGCTTGCTCGGTCATGGCCGCACTTACACGTTGGTCGACCAGATAACCTATCAGAAGCAGAGGAACCAGCACCAGAAGGCCGGTAAACAGCAAAAGTTGGCCGCGAAGTTTTACTCCGTAAACGTGGTTGCACGTTATTACCTCCGAAGGTTGTTTCCAAAGTTGATTCATTCGACATGATGGGTTGAAAATCCTACGTCTCAGAGAATTTAGCTGTAATTTTTATGTCATTTCCAGGCGAAGATTCCGTAGACTTCTCTGAAATAAGTAAAAAGGTGTCGAAAATGCCGCAGCAAGATTCTCGCAAGAAGTTGTCTGCGGCGGCTTATCTGTTAGATTGCTTGGAAAAGTATCACGAGTTAGAGGGCTACAAGAGAGTCTAATTAATGTTGGATTAGTTCTGACAGTGGAACTATTTGTACGCCTGCCTTAGCGAATTCGGGGAGTAATTCCTTGATGGCCTGTGCAGTGTTTGGACCCTGCGGGCCGACATGTCCGATGCCGATTGCCTTTCCATTCTTCTTCGCTGTAGTGATAAGCAGACGGAGCTGTTTCTTGATGGAATTAAGTTCAGCTGAGTTATCGAGAAAAACATCGCGCACACCCCAGGGGAGCCCGGCTTTCTTGGCCTCTTGAGCCAAGATGGATGATTCACTGGTTTTACTGTCCAGGATAAATAAGTTGTTGTCCTGAGCCATCTTGATAATTTCCCGAGTAATCAGGATATTTTCGCTCCCTTTAGATCCCATGTGGTTGCTTAACCCCACTGCATACGGGACGGTGTCAAAGCTCTGATTCAGTCTGCTTCGGAGTTCTTGAGCACTTAAGCCGCTGAGGAGAGCACCTGGTCCCAGCCAGTCAGTCCGCCCGCCTTTGGCTTCCAGCGGCATGTGCATGATGATTTCGTGCCCTTTTTCGTGGAGAAGTTCAGCTTCTTTGCGGGTATAGAGCATGTTAGGCATCACAGCGGCTGTAAATGCTACCTCCGTGTTAAGGATTTCTTGGGTTCCGGGGTTGTTGATGCCCCAGTCGTCAATTACGATTGCGGCCCTGGCGGCAGGAGGTGTGGGTGTAAAAGTATGGTCTAAAATTACATGCCCGCCTATAGAGTCGGCAAATTGACCATCAATCAGGATTCTTACTCCTTGAATCCCTGGAATCTGGGAAGCTGACCACACCAGTGAGTTCACTGCCATGTCTTCCACTAAGGCTCCACCCGGGAAATTATCGCGAATTTCATGGCTCAGGTTAATGGTGGCGATTCCGTTTTTGACTTCTACAGCCAAGATTTGCGTTTGCGATGGTACTGCCTGAACGTGGGCTGGGGAGGCTGGACCTTTAATCAGTTCATTTAGAATCAGGGCTATTTTGGCAGGAGCATGTAAGGCAGGCCATTTGGTGGAAGGAGCCTGACGCTCTTCCGTAGCAAGTTCCTCCCAACCGTTGCTAGGAAAATACAGCCTGAAGGTGTCTGCGGTCGCGGGTGGAGGCCCGGCAAGCTGGGACAGGGTCGGGGCACCCTCTTGAACTCCCAGGGGATAATCTTTAAAGTAATTATCAATTCCAACCGCAATCGCCTGTGCTACCGAATCTTTATAAGTGTCGTTAAGTAAAAGCTTGCGCTCTTTAGAATTGGACAGGAATCCAATTTCTACAATAACGGCCGGCATCTTCGTTTGATTGATTAGATAATAGTCTCCAGGTTTAGCTTTGCGCATATTTTCGGGTTGAACAGAGCGCAGCGCTTGCTGAATACGTTCTGCCAGAGCCAGTCCTGAGGCTGACTTTAAGTGGTAGTAAGTCTCCATGCCATATGAGCTTCTCTGAGGGAAACTATTGGTATGGATGCTGATGAAAAGATCGGCGTTATTGTTTGAAGCCAGTTCAACTCTTTGGTTAAGTTCGATCCTTTTGGCCATGCGTCCGATGACATTTCCCGGAGCATAAAAATCTTGGTCTGAATCGCGCGTAAGCACTACTTTAGAGCCTTTTTGTTCGAGGACAGTGCGCAGGCGCAGAGCCACATCGAGATTAATGTCTTTTTCTTTTAAGCCGCCGTATTGGGCACCGGGGTCCTTTCCTCCATGGCCCGCATCGATCACAATTACCCTGTCTTTAATCCCTGCTCCCCAGACTGCCCGCCATCCGAAAGATCCGGCAATCAGCATGAGCCCGATCAAGCCAGCCAGCACTAACAAGTTTCTAGGGACAAGGAAAATTATTGGCCGCCTCCACATAGCAAACTCTCCTCTCAACCGCACTAACCCAAAACTATGTATATTTGAGCAAAGGGCGAGAGTGAACTTATTCCCTATTTTTATTACTGGTTGGTGGGGTATAAAATTTAGGCGAAAGAAAGAAACTAGAGCAGAGTAAAAAAGTCCCGAAGGAGGTACCCTTTTTGACAATTAAACTTAGCCAAAAAGAAAGAATGTTGCTCCAAGACCAAAAAACCCATGAGGATACCTGCATTCAAAAGTACACCAGGTATGCCAATGAGGCCCAAGACCAGGCCTTAAAACAAATCTTCACCCAGCATGCAAGCCATGAAAGAGAACATTTTAACACGATTAACCAAATCTTAAGTGGACAGATCCCGAATATGGCTCAGGGTCAACAAGGTCAGCAGCAAGCTCAGCAGGGGATGACAGCCGCATCCACGCAAGCCGCGCAGGCAGGATATAATCAAAACGATGCGCAAATGGTTAATGACATGCTGATGACGGAAAAGTATATTTCCGGAACTTATGACACCGTAATTTTCGAGAGCGCTAACAGTGGTGTGCGCCAGGCTCTAAACCACATTCAAAAAGAAGAACAGCAGCACGGGGAAGATCTCTTTAATTACATGCAGTCCCATGGCATGTACAATGTGCAATAGCTAAGCAAAATCTTATATTTACTTATAGCATAAAGCATGAGAGCAGGGGATAACACCTGCTCTCATACTTTATGCGCGCAAATCAAAAATGTGGCTAACGTTTGCTTAAATTAATGGAGCTATTGGGGTCTGGTGCGGCGGGCGAAACGTGCAAACCTGAAGTTCGGCAGGGAGGAAATAATCACGCCCGAGATAATGAGAAAACCGCCGAGCATGTGATAGGGCATGAGGCTTTCGTTAAGAAATTGTGAAGCTAAGAGCGCGTTAAAAAAAGGAATAAGGTTATAAAAAATCCCTGCCTGTGTGGGGCCGACTTTACTTACAGCCGTGTTCCACAGGAAAAAAGCGATCACAGACGGAAACAGCCCCAGATAAATCAGAGCCGCACCTGTGGACATGGTTAGTGAGGGAAAGGGCAACCACACGTTCTCAATGAAACTGGTGGGAACCAGAAATATAAGTCCTGTCCACACGGCCCACGCAGTACTCTGAACAGGGGTCAGGTGTTTTGAAGAAAGTTTAATCAGGATTGTGTAGACCGCCCAGACAAAAGTGTCGAGGAGAATGATAATGTCTCCGGGATTAAGTTTCAGGCTCATGAGGTTGGATAGGTGGCCGTTCCCGGCGATCCAGGCGATTCCTATGATCGACAGCACAAGCCCAGTTATTTTGGGCGCAGTTAATCTTTCTTTAAGCCAAAAGTGACTGAGAAGGGCTACAGTCAAGGGGCTTAAAGAGTTAATCATCGTGGCGTTGATGCTGGTCGTATAATGAAGGCCCCAATAGATCAGGGGGTTGAAAATGAATACTCCGGTAAGTCCCATAAAAATGATTTTCTGCCATACATCCCTTGTGGGTATGGTGGATTTTTGCAGATACATGATTACCGCTAGAATAACCCCTGCCACCGCAAACCGAGCTGTGCCCAGGAAGATGGGAGGGAAATCGGCTAAAGCTTTGCCAACGATAAAGTTGGTGCTCCAGATGAAGGTAACACCAACTAACATAAGATAGGGCATTAATTTTGACTTCACATGCTCGACCCCGTTTTAAGTAAATTTAGGTTAACTACCAAAGTAAATCTGATTAACATGAATAATTCCTGTGAAAAGCATGGTGCAGCATCGTGTGATATAAGTTGAAATAATCTGAAAAGCACTTTTAATATACCAGATCACGGGGAATTCGTAAATCATCAGATCGAATCTGATATTATATTCTAAGCTCATTTTCATTAGGAATCTATTGGAAGGAGTTTCTCCACCAAGCCCCAGGAAGTTCTGGTTACACCCTTTTTAATTTGATATCCATTTTTATCGCGGTAAAAGTGGTAAAGGTGCTTGCGCCGCTCGTAATCGCGCGGTGAGATTCCGGCGATTATGCGGTTAATCCTTGTGCTTTTACTTAAAACCGTTTCCAGGTTTTTAAGGCAGACGGAACCAATACCCCGGTCACTGATTTCATCCATTTGGATATCTTCAATTTCACAGAGATTGCGTTCATCATCCAACCTAATCAAAAAATTATCATAAGTTTTCTCTTTGAAAAAGATAAGGATTCTAACTAAACGGGGATATCCCTCTTTTTGAAGACAGAACAGTTGGAAACAGTCCTCACACACCTTAGCCACGCGGCTGCGGGGCTGGGGGACAGCGGACACTTCATTGATAAATACAAAATACTCCTCTTTATCCTGGACAGAGTTGAAGAGTTTAGTCATATATTCCAGAGTGTTCCTAGCGTTATCCCGCCCCCTGTTTAAGGCTTCTATTTTTAATTCGAGGAAAAGTGTGATAGGATTCAAATGTGATGACACCTCACTGACTATCAAAGTCATAAAATTATACCATACCCGCCCTTTTTTATGGAAGAAGTATTCATGAATATACCGGTTAGTGGTATAATAAAAGCTAATATGCGATGTCGCGAAGGGAGATGATAATGATTAAGAAAGTTGCGACAAAGCCGGCTCCGGTTTTGTTTCCGGTACCAACTATCCTCGTGACCTCTCAGGTTGAGGGCGGGGAGCCCAATATGATTACAATCGCTTGGACAGGAATTATGAATTCAGAACCGCCGATTGTTTATATCGGGGTTAACCCTGTGCGGTATTCCCACGGCTTAATTAAGGAGTCAGGGGAATATGTTATTAACATTCCTACTGCCAGTCAGGCAAAAGAGGTAGACTTTTGCGGAGTGGTGTCAGGGAAAAGAGTTAATAAATTCAAAGAGACAGGATTAACTCCCGTCGCGGCTAACCATGTTAAAGCACCGTTAATCGCAGAATGCCCGGTTAATATTGAGTGCCGGGTCAGGCAAATCCTTTCCTTAGGAAGTCATGACGCGTTTATTGCCGATGTTTTAGCGATACATTATAATGAGGATATTCTGGATGAAAAGGGACGTCCGGATGTAGGCCGCATTCAACCATACGGATACAGTCTAAGTGAATACCGCTTGTTAACTGATAAAATAGGGTTCCACGGATATTCGAAAAAATCCTAGAATGGTAAGCAGGGGAGCGAAAATGGCTCCCTTATTTCAATTCCAATTTAGCCTATTGGCCTCTTCTTATAGGAATTTTTCAGGGTAATTTAAATAAGGACCGCCCTCAGTGGCGGCCCTTATCTTGCGCTGTGCAACTATTAATTCTTCACAAAAGCTGACTTGCTTAAAGTTACTTACGCTGAGTGGCCGTAGGCATTAGCTGTGCTGCTTTTTTGCTTCTTCTGCCAGAGATAGACGATAACGAGCACTGAAAGGCCGAAAATGTCTGTAATCAAGCCGGGTTTTATCAAGCCTAAGGCTGCAGCAGCTAGCAGCACCCGCTGTACTGTACTAGTCTTGGTTACAAGGAATCCCTGACTGGCTGCGGCTAAGGCTATAACCCCAACACTTGCAGTAATCGCTGCCAGCAAAATTTCCGTTGGATGACCTTGCGCGATTAAAGCAGGAGAGTAGATCCAGATGAAAGGAATGAGAAAGCCGGCAATAGCCAAGCGGGCGGCTGTCCACCCCACTTTACTCGGGTCTGCTCCGGCAATTCCGGCCCCGGTGAAGGCTGCGAGAGCTACAGGCGGGGTGACGTTGGAAATGTTGCCAAAGTAGAAAACAAACAAGTGGGCGGAAAGCGGATCAACTCCAAGTTTAACCAGAGCCGGAGCAACGATGGTAGCCCCAACAATGTAGACAGCAGTTGTGGGCATGCCCATGCCAAGGATAATGGCTGTGATCATAGACAGGATCAAAGTTAGAATCAGGCTGCCGTGGGCCAGGTCAACCATATTGTCACCGAGGGTAATGCCGAGACTGGTGAGGGAAGAGACCCCAACGATGAATCCTACGACTGCGGTGGCGATTGCTACCCCAATGCTCCCTTTGGCGCCCATTTCCATCGCCATCAGAATACCTTTGAAACTCATGCGAGTGCTTTTGCGCAGATAGCTGGCAAGAACGGCGATAATAATGCCGTAGAAGGCAGCATAAGTGGGGGTAACCCCTTTGACGAGCAAGTAAATTATAGCTATTAACGGCAATACTAAGTGTCCGCGCTCTTTAACAACTACCTTCATCGAAGGGAGTTCTTCGCGGGGTATGCCGGAAAGACCGGTTTTGAGCGCTTCCAGGTGTACCATCACAAACACTGCCAGATAATAGAGGAATGCAGGCAGGAGAGCAGCGATCATGATGTTCTTGTACGGAATATTGAGGAATTCCGCCATGATGAAAGCGGCTGCGCCCATGACCGGAGGCATGATCTGTCCACCCGTGGAGGCGACTGCTTCCACCGCCCCTGCGAAATGCGGTTTATAGCCGACACTTTTCATTAAGGGAATTGTAAAAGCACCGGTAGTGGCTACGTTGGCCACGGCACTGCCGTTAATGGTGCCCATAAGGCCGCTGGCAAAGACTGCAACTTTGGCCGGGCCGCCGGGAGAAGTGCCAGCTAAGGCCATGGATGAGTCATTAATAAATTTGGCCATGCCGGTTTCCCCTAAGAAGGCACCAAAGAGGACGAATAAGAAGATGTAGGAGGCAGATACCCCTAAGGCCGTACCAAAGATTCCTTCAGTACCGAGATACATGTGCTCGATAATCCGCTTAAGGGAAAAACCGCTATGACCGAAAGAACCGGGGATGTACTCGCCCAGGTAGGCATAGACCAAAAATAACAATCCCAAAATGGGAAGTTCTTTGCCGAGAGCCCTGCGACCGCCCTCGAATACGACCAAGATTGCCAAGGCACCAAAGAAATAGTCACGGGTAATGGCTAAGCCCCCGCGCATCGCGAGTTCGTCATTGGCAATGAAGATATACGCCCCTACTGCAATACTTAGAGCAATGAGCCCCCAGTCGAAGATGGACGGAAGGGATTTCATGTTCTTTTTGCGGGCAGGGTAGAGCAGGAAAATCAAGACTAGCACAAATGTTAGGTGCGCAGCGCGCATTTTAATGGCTTCCAGGGTGCCAAACCCTGCGGTCCACAGTTGGAATGCAGACCACAAGATGGCAACTGTTGAAACAAAGATAGCCATTTTGGTTCTGGGAGCAAACTTTCTAAATCGAGATTCACTGTCGTACTTTTCGAGCAATTCTTGTACAACTTCATCTGAGGCTATTTGATCAGCCGATATTTTCTTTCCTTTTTCTTGATTGCTCATTAGGCACCTTCCTTACTTGAGTACCCCAACTTCTTTGAAGTATTTAGCTGCTCCCGGATGTAAGGGGATTGTCCCCATTCCTTGTGGGCCGTTTTCTTTCGTGATGAATTTGGCAGTTGAATGTGCTGCTACAAGGTCAGGAAGGTTTTCATACATCCCTTTGGTGAGTTTGTACACCATTTCTTCACTGAGGTCGGCCCGGGTTACAAGTAGGTTAGCCAGGGCAACAGTTTTGACATCTTGGTCTTGTCCTTTATAGGTTCCGGCCGGGATCGTGTATTCATAATAGAACGGGTATTGTTTAATAATTTCCTTGATCATATCAGGTTCGAGGGAGAGCACTTTAACATTGATCGAGTTCGCCATGTCCATGATGGCTGCTAAAGGCATGGCACCGGAGAAGTTAGCAGCATCTGCCTGGTTGTTCTTGATTAACTCTGCTGCTTCCGTAAAGCCGACATAGTCCGGATTTACGTTCTTGGCGTCTTTATCCCAGAAGTTAAGGCCATAAATTCCGAGCACTTCTTTGGAGTTAAAAAGGGTTCCGCTGCCGGTGGCACCTGGTACGAAGCGCTTGCCTTTAAGGTCCTTGATAGAGTTAATTTCTGAGTCCTTGCGCACTACAATCTGAGTCACATTGGGATAAAGCTGGCTCAGACCACGCAAGTCTTTATACGCACGGCCCTCGAAGGTGTCTTTCCCTTCATAAGCCGAAAAAGCCACATTAGCCATGGTAAAGCCGATTTCCGATTCTTTTTGCTGGAGGAGGGTTATGTTCTTGGCACTCGCCTCAGTTGCCTGCGCTGAAGCACGGACACCGGTTACCTTGTCAGTCCAGATCTTGGCCAGGGCATTCCCAATCGGATAATAAGCGCCTGAGGTTGTACCGGTTCCGATATTGATTTTTTCTACCTTGCCTGAGTCCCCACCGGTTTGCGTGCTACTGCCACCGCAGCCTGCCAGGGTAAGGGTGAGGAAAGCGGATAAGATAAGGGCAATGACTTTTTTCATTAAACTACTCACTCCTTCTTTCGTTAATTCCACCTATTCTGCGTTTTAGAATAAAGTAAATTTTCGGTAAACTATTTCTACCCTCCTTTTCGCTTGCGTTCGCGTTCCTTCCGTGTTCCGGAAAAAGGAACCTCATTCCTTCTATAGATACGGTTATTATAACGGAACTATGAGACAGGTGTCATAACCTAGGGGTTAAGTGGTGTAATTGCGTGGGTGAATGGTTGAATTAATGCCGTGAACGGTAGTTCATTATCTGAAATTTTTGAAATAGCAGCTGTTTGTAAATTTACTGATTCGTGCTAAACGTTGCCTGATTTATGGTCGATAAAGGAATAGGATCATCAACTAAAGTTCTAAAAAGAGAAATGGCGTTCTTGCCTTCAGTAAGATTTTGGTATACGATATAAAAAGCTAAAAAAGGAGGAATATAGAATGATTTTGACTACCACTCCTAATATTGAAGGACGTGAGATCATTACTTACCACGGAATTGTAACTGGAGAGGCTATTATGGGCGCGAATATTGTGCGCGACTTGTTCGCCAGTATTACGGATATCATCGGCGGGCGCTCCGGGGCTTACGAAGAGAAATTACATGATGCCCGCAATATTGCTTTGCAGGAATTAGAGCAACAGGCTTTAAGACTCGGAGGGAATGCAGTTGTTGGGATAGACCTCGACTATGAAGTTGTCGGGCAAAGCATGTTGATGGTAAGCGCCTCCGGGACCGCGGTGACAGTGAAGTAATTAACCTAAGCAGGATAAACCATATGAAAGTAGAATATTTTAAGAATATATCTGTGATTTGTGATGTTGAATTTAGATTTTAGATCTGACAGCTGGTTCGGAGGGTTACCGTGGTTTTAGCAGCAGCAATTCATGGCTTTATCTTGGCTATTGGGCTCATTATTCCCATAGGAATGCAAAATGGGTTTATTCTTTTTCAGGGTGTAGTACATAAAAGGTGGGTAAATTTATTACCCACCTTTATCACTGCCGGGCTTGCTGATACCTTGCTCATAAGTTTAGGAGTGCTGGGGGTTTCGGCTGCGGCCTTTCAGATAACGTGGTTCCGTTATACTATCGGCGCGCTTGGAATCATCTTTTTGCTGTATATGGGCTTAACGAGCTGGCGGGACCATGGTGCTGCTACTAGCGGCCTTACGGAGACGGCCTGGCCGCCGCGCCGTCAAATTACATTTACTCTATCTGTGTCCCTGTTTAATCCTCATGCCTTAATTGATACTCTAGCCGTGATTGGTGGGAGCGCGTCTGTTTACTCAACTTTGGCCGAAAGGTTAGCCTTTGTGGCAGCCTGTGCCTCTGTTTCGTGGTTATGGTTTTTTATACTATCCATCATGGGGCATTGGGCTGGACGCATGGCTTTCAAAAACAGTGTGAGGGTTATTAACAGGGTTTCAGCAGTGATTATGTGGTTATCAGCTGTTTATTTGGGTTACCTTATATATACTTTCAAGTAACCTTTATTTCATAGAATGATGTAGAAGTAATATGTTTTTTCAAAAAACATTTATTTCTATAGAATAACTCAAATAGGTAAAGTGGGGTAATGATGTCAAACACAGCTCGGGGCTGGGTCGGCGTGCTCCAGGTAGCGTTAGCTGCCTTCTTATGGGGAACGTCAGGCACCTTTGCCAAATATCTCTTTAACAACGAAATGTCTCCATATGATTTAGCTCAGGCACGCGCCCTGCTTTCGTTTGCGCTCATTACTCTGATTCTCGCTGTTTTTAACCGTAAACAGCTTACGCTTGCAAAAGCGGATCTCGGGTATTTTGCTATCTTCGGGATAGTCGGGCTGGGTGCGGTTCAGCTTACTTACTTAATGGCCATTAGTCTTACCAATGTCGCAACTGCTATTTTTCTGGAGTACCTGGCACCAGCCCTTGTCCTTATTTATGGGTTTATGACCAGGACCGAGCGTTTTTCTTGGTCCAAGATTATCGCTTTATCAGCTGCACTCGGTGGCGGATATTTGATTGTACGCGGGCAGGGAACAGGTCTGGGAATAAGTCTGCCTGGACTCGCCATGGGGTTAGGGGCCGCACTGTCTTGGGCCTTTTATACGGTTTACGCCCAGTATGGATTAAGGAAATATTCCCCGTGGGCAGTTTTGAACTGGGGCATGGGATTTGCCTCGCTCGCCTGGTTCTTGTATCAGGCTCCTTGGATATTGTTTATACGTTACGATTTGACTGCCTGGCTGCAGTTTCTTTATATTGCGGTATTTGCCACGGTGTTACCTTTTGGTTTGTATTTCAAAGGGATTAAGAAGCTCGGGCCTTTTCAGGCGAATTTAATCAGTTCCTTGGAACCGGTAGTCGGGGCAGTGAGTGCTTTTATTATCTTGGGCGAGATCCTTAATGTGGTTCAGGTATTCGGAAGCGCCCTGGTTCTGGTGGCGGTGCTCCTGATTCAGACTACCAAGAAACAACAAAAGAAAGCTGGCTGAACCAGCCTGACACACTTAAAGAGGGGGGAGAAAAATGAAAAAGATCTTGGGGATAATTGGTTCCCAACGCAAGCTGGCCAACGGTGAGATCTTGGTCAAAGAAGCGGCCGCTGCCAGTGGAGTGGAGCATGAGCTTGAGTTAATACGGCTGCCTGATTTGAAGCTGGAAACTTGCCGTGGTTGTTACACCTGCCTGACTCCGGGCAAGCTGTGCCCGCTTAAGGATGACTTGTATTTTTTAGCAGACAAAATTAAAGAAGCAGATGGGATAATCTTGTCTGCTCCTTGCTATGCCCTCGGCCCGTCCGCTGCGGTCAAGCTGTGGGCTGACCGGGTTTTAGCCCTGGCGCAGCTGGCTGATGATTTCTGGGGCAAACCCAGTGTAGTCATAGGCACAGCCGGAATCGAGGGCTGGGAAGGGTATACGTTATCCGGTCTGGTGCAGTTGAGCCGCTTGCTGGGGCTGGATGTCAAAGATGCTAATATGTTTGTTGGTGCCTTGCCTGGGGAAGTGCTGGAGCAAGAAGAAAACATCAAACGGGTACGACAGATGGGCCAGGCCTTGTTTGGACAGGGCCGCACCCATAGGCAAGGGGAGTGCCCGACTTGTTGGTCGGAAATTTGGAAGTTCCCCGAGCCCAACCGCGCGGTCTGTCCCTTCTGTGGACAGGAAGCCCATCTTGTGTTCGGTCCGGACGGAATACTATGGAAAATGGATAAACCCGGGAACAGGTTTGAGTATGAAAACCATAAATATCATTTTCGGGAATGGCTTCCGGGCAAGGTTGCGGAATATATAAAAAGACGCAAAGAACTGGCAGTGCTCAGGGACCGTTATAATGGCGAATACACTTGGGTTTTGCCTATACGTGATTCCAAAGATGCATAATGCGAAATTCTGGTCTTGAAATAAAAATAAGCTTTTTTTATTAAAGAGTAGTTATAAAGTTTTCTCAAAGTGCGCACTCTAATGTCAGATTGCGAAAGGAGGCAACAAAATGTCTGGAAGAGTGAATAGATCGAACGACCCTATCAGCCGAGTTAAGTGTGTAGTCAATTCCTGCAATTACTGGCATTCAAATCACTGCCATGCTGAATCTATCGAGGTTCAACCACCGAACGCTTCTGACAGTGACACGACAGACTGCGCAACCTTTGCTCCTAAGATGTAACGCGCCAAAGCCCTCCTTTAGTGGAGGGCTTTGTTCAGTGATGGGCATTATATGTTTTGTTTACATTGGTTGATTTGGAACTGAACAAACCGTATTTCGATTCGAAGGCCTCATCGCTTAAGCTAAGGTAATTTAGGCTTTCAATTATTCCGGCGATTGCTGGAATTAAGGTCCAACAAAATACAAGATAAAGTAGCCCCTGGGCAGTTCGCCCGAGATAGAATTTATGTAGGCCAAGAGAGCCGAGAAAGAAAGCTAGGAAGATGGCCTTTAAGCGCCGCCCACTTACGCCGGAAGGCGCTGAGCGCAGCGGATTTTGGTGTGCTCCGCAATCTGGACATATCTCAGCGGTTAGGTAAACCGTGTGTCCGCACATCGGGCATTTTTTTGCGGTGAGCCGTTTAGTCACGCTCTGCCTCCTGTTCATCGCTTAATCCTGTGTAATACTTTGAGCGAGCAATTTACCGGATGTTCGTCTAGTATAAGGTTTATGTATTCCATTATCTTCCTAGAACTACAATGAAACACTTTTGGGCAATGTCGGCATAATAATATGGGCTGATATCGTAATAAGACGTTTTTCTGTGAGGTGGCGAGCACAGGTTGTGTGGGGAATAGCGGGTTTAGGAGTATTAATACTGTTTAGTTTGCAGTTGATAATTGCCGAGAGCTTGATTCTACTGGAAAACCGGTACCCAGAGAAAACGCGCCAGTGGCTGACAGTGCTGGGAGCGCTTCCTGTTGCCGGTTTTATCCTTTATTTACTTATGGGCCTGCAAGCGCGCAGGGGAAGGCTTTTCCCCCATAAACACGCCCAGGGAAAAAAGATCAAACAGATCGCAGACAAGCAAAAGAGTAAGCTGCAAACACAGCATGTAATGCTAGGGGAAAACCAGGATTATCAGAAAAAATTAACTAGGCTTATCCTTGCAAATGCTTCATCTCACTTGACCATCAATAATGAAACGATACTCTTGACTAATGGCCGGGAAAAATTTCGGGCGCTCAGGGAAGAGCTGGAGGGAGCATCTCATCACATCCACGCGGAGTATTATATTTTCCGGGATGATAAGATAGGGCGGGAAATTCAGGACCTATTAAGCAGAAAGAGCCGGGAAGGGGTACAGGTACGTTTGTTGCTGGATGGGGTGGGCAGCAAAGGCTTGCCGACTTCCTTTCTTAAGTCCTTAAAAGAAGAGGGGATAGAAGTCGGGGTGTTTTTCCCGATTCGTTTTCCGTATATAGGAAGCAGGGTTAATTATCGCAATCACCGTAAGATCGTGGTCATTGACGGGAAGACGGGCTTTCTCGGCGGGATGAACGTTGGGGATGAGTATTTAAGCCGTGATCCGCGCTATGGGTTTTGGCGCGATACGCATTTAAGAATAAAGGGCGAGGCAGTGCATGTCTTACAGACTACATTTCTTAATGACTGGATTTTCTGCACTAAGCGGGAAGTAGGCGGAGAGGAATATTATCCTACGCCTGGGCCAAGTGGGAACCAGCTTACGCAAATTATAGCCAGCGGTCCTGATTCCAAATGGTATGCATTCAAGCAAGTGTTATTTGCGGCCCTGGCAGGTGCCACCAAGAAAATTTACATTACCACTCCTTACTTGGTACCGGATGAAAGCATGCTAACTATGCTCCAAACAGCAGCTTTAAGCGGTCTCGAAGTTAAAGTATTGGTGCAGGGAGTCCCAGATCATCGGATTGTCTATTGGGCCTCACGGTCTTATTTTCAGGAATTGCTTGAAGCAGGAGTGGAAATCTATCAGTATCAAAAAGGGATATTACATGCCAAAATTGTCACCGTGGATGGTTTCATGGCTTTCGTGGGCTCAGCAAACTTTGACATCCGCAGTTTTGAACTGGATTTGGAAGTTACGGCTGCCATCTATGACAGCAAGCTCGTGAACAAGCTGGAAAGGGAGTTTGAAAATGATCTGAGTGAATCTGAACAAGTGGAACTTGATGAATTCAGGGAGAGAGGACTGCGAACGAGATTGCTTGAGGCACATGCTCGGCTCGTGGCACCATTGTTATAACTTGTTGTTTACACTCAGGCATTCTATAATTAGTTTGATCGTTGCTAAAACATATGGGCGCGATTGCTGTCTGCAAATGCGTCAAGAAGCGTATGTTTTCAAGTTTGTGCAAAGGAGAGAAAAGGTTGAAGTCTTGGATAAGGGGGCTGCGTTTTCTTGGCTGGCTGCTGGGGATCGTCTTAGGAGCAATAATATCCGCATATAGTATCCAGGCTTTTATTGTGCACGCCGGGCTGGCGGGCGGAGGTATAGGCGGTATAGCCCTCCTGCTTTATTACACTTTAGGCTGGCCGATTGGGGTAATGACTTTAATCCTTAACATTCCCCTCTTTGTTCTGGGTTGGCGGGAAGTAAGCAAGCGCTTTATCGTCAAGACCTTGCTAGGACTGGCTACATTTGTTCTTTTTCTTGATCTGTTCAAAGGGATTAAACCGCTTCCTATTGATGATGTGTTATTAGCTGCGCTTTACGGAGGAGTGGTCGGCGGGATTGGCGGCGGGATTGTGTTCCGTTTTGGCGGCAGCCTCGGCGGTACGGATATCGTGGCTAAAGTAATTCAAAGGAAATTTGGCTGGGGCATGGGTACGACTTCCCTGTTCTTTAATGTGTTTATCATTTTGGCTGCCTGGGCTATACTCGGACCTAAGACTGTTCTCTACACTCTGGTATATATGTTTACTTACAGCCGCACCATCGATGCGGTTATTAGTGGGATTCCGGCCAAGGCTGTCATGATCGTTTCAGGCAAAGCTGAAGAAGTAGCTGAGCGCATCTTGATTGACATTAAACGCGGGGCGACCTTCCTCCACGGACAGGGTGCTTACTCAGACAGTCAAAAAGAAATTATTATGTGCGTCGTAAGCCTGCCGGAGGTGGGACGCCTGAAACAAGTAGTGCGGGAGGTTGACCCGGAGGCATTTATGATTGTGCAAAATGCCAGTGAGGTCTTAGGGCGCGGCTTTGTGCGTAATGAATAGACGCAATGAATAGATAGAGTAGAATTCTATTGAGAAAGAGAGAAAGAGAGAAAGAGAGAAAGAGTACAAAGAGGAGGAAGGATTCGTGAGCTTGCGCTTAGTATTAGGGCGGGCGGGAAGTGGGAAAAGTACATTCTGCCTGGAAGAAATCCGCGCGGAACTCAGGGAACAACCGCTTGGAGCTCCTCTTATCTTACTTGTGCCGGAACAAGCCACGTATCAGATGGAAGTGGCTTTAGCCAACACTCCGGATCTGGGTGGCATCATGCGCGCTCAGATCTTGAGTTTTAAGCGTTTAAGTTGGAGAATACTGTCCGAAACCGGCGGCGGACAAAAAGTACGCATCGGAGAAACTGCTAAACGCATGCTTCTGAGCCGGATTCTCCTGAGGCACAGAGAGGAATTGCGAACCTTTGCCCGGTCCGCAACTCGCCCTGGTATGGCGGAAAGCTTGGCCCGGACGATTTCCGAGTTTAAAGCTTACCGCATTTCTCCCCGTGATTTAGAGGAATTGTCTGTAGCAGATCAAACCTTGGCAGATAAACTTGGGGATCTGGCTTTTCTGTACGCAGAATTTGAACAGGTCTTGGCCAATGTGCGCGACCCTGATGATGACTTGTCCCTGGCAGCTGACAAGCTCCCGGCAGCTTTATCTTTGCATGGAGCAAAGATTTGGATTGATGGCTTCAAAGGGTTTACTCCGCAAGAACTTAAGATTGTGGAAGAACTGCTGGGTTTAGCCGCAGATGTGACAGTAACCATTCCGCTCGATCCTGCACTCACGGAAGGAGATGTGGGTGAAGGGGTTTTTTACGGCCCTTGGCAGACTTACCAGGAACTTAGGCGCTTAGCTTCTACTTCTACTTCTACTTCTACTTCTGCTTCTGCTCCATCTCCAGCTCCCGCCTTGTTGCCGCCGGTGTTATTAACCGAAGGCCATAGATTCAAGCAAGAGGAGATATTTTCCTATTTGGAGCGGTTTTTCTTCGTGTATCCGAGTCAGCCTCACCGGGCTGAGGGTGAACAGGCAATCCCTGTGCACATCGCGGCCGCCCCCAACCCCCGTGCTGAAGTGGAGGGGATCGCGCGGGAGATGCGCAAATTAGCCCGAGTTCAAGGGTTGCGCTGGCAAGAGATGGCTATACTTAGCCGCGATTTGTCTGAGTATGTCGAACTGATCGCTCAAGTTTTTAGACTTTATGAAATTCCTCACTTTCTCGATTATAAACGTCCGGTTATCCATCATCCTTTAATTGAGCTTTTGCTCTCCGCTCTGGAAGCGGCGGCATCTAATTGGGCTTATGAGCCCTTGTTCCGCTGCTTGAAGACAGATTTTTTTCCACTTGAGCGCGATCAAGTGGACCGTTTGGAAAATTATTGCCTAAGTGCGGGGATCGACGGGCGGGCTTGGCCTGCGGACAAAGACTGGCAAGTGAGCCCCCGGCGCGAGTTTAAAGAAGGGATGACCCAACTTAAAGAAGAGGAAAAAGCACTAAATGCGAGCCGCAGGCTGGTTTATGCTATTTTGGAACCGTTTGTCGCGGCAGTAGCCCCCCGCCCAGATGGCAAACTGGCGAAGGTCAGGGAAGTAACAGAAGCGCTCTATTTTTTACTTGAAAAACTCGGGGTTCCTGAACATTTAAAGAGCTGGACTGAACAGGCAACAGCGGAGGGAGACTTGGCCGGGGCGGGCCTGCAGGAACAAATCTGGCAGGCGGTTGTGGACTTGCTGGATGAGATGACAGCAGGTCTGGGGGATGAAGAGCTTGCTTTGGAAGAGTATGCCTTTGTGCTTTCTTCCGGGCTTGAAAGCCTGCATCTGGGGTTGATTCCCCCAGGCCTTGATCAGGTCTTGATCGGATCTCTCGACCGTTCGCGTAATCCGGAAGTAAGAGTGCTTTTTATTTTAGGTGCGAGTGAAGGGGTACTGCCTGCCCGGGGGCAGTTTAATGGTCTTTTGAACGCCGAGGACAGGGACAAACTGGGGGAGAATGGTCTGGCTCTGTCACCCGGATCCCAAATTCATGAGGAGCAGTATTTTATTTATACCGCTTTGACGCGGGCGCGGGAGTTTCTTTATCTAACTTACCCTCTAACAGATGAGGAAGGGAAAGGGCTTGCTCCATCTCCGGTTATTGCCCGCCTAAAATCACTCTTGCCTGGTATAAAGGAGGAGATATGGGGGCAGGAAGACGGTCTTGAGGTGGTAAGCCATCCGCTTCCTCTCCTCCCTCTATATGCCCTGCAACTGCGCAAGCTGCGCAGCGGGGAAGGCCTAACTCCGTTGTGGCGGGCAGCAGAAAAATGGTTAACCCAGAGTCCTGGAACGGCCGGACAGGCTAAGCTTCTGCTTACAGGGGCAGCTGCCACCAACCGGGAAGAGAAGCTGTCGCGTCCCTTGGCCCGCCGTCTCTACGGCCGTCGGCTTTTAGCCAGCGTTTCCCGCTTGGAGAGATTTGCCCAATGTCCGTTTTCTCATTATGCCGATTATGCACTGCGTTTACGCGAACGCGAAGTTTTTCAACTCTCGCGTCCGGATATGGGTAAATTTTTTCATGGCTTGTTGTATAAGTTCGCGGAGAAGGTACGCCTGCAACAGTTGGATTGGGCGGCACTCACGAAGGAACAGTCGCAGGCTTTACTCGCAGAACTGACTCCGGTGGTTGCTGCTGAGCTTCCTCATAACATACTCTCCAGCAGTGCGCGCTATCGCTATCTTACGCATAAGCTGCAGCGGACAGTATTGCACGCAGTAAGGGTTCTCTCTGAGCATGCGCGCTCCGGGGTGTTTGTTCCGATTGAGCTGGAGGTGCGGTTTGGCCCCGGGTCTACCTTGCCTGGAGTTGATTTGCCTTTGGCAGACGGAGACAGCCTTGTATTGCAGGGGCAGATTGACCGTATTGATGCGGCAGTCTTAGAAGGACAAGTTTATATGCGCATTATCGATTACAAGTCGAGGGAATCGACATTTTCTTTAAGTGATGTTTATTATGGCCTTGATCTGCAGCTTTTGGCTTACCTGGATGTAGCACTTCAGGGGAGTGAGCTTTTCCTGCCGGGAATGGCGGGTGTAGAAGACGGGGAGGCTGTGCCAGCCGGGTTTATCTATTTTCCAGTGCTTGAGCCTCGCTTGCATGAGTTACGTCCGCTTGGCGAGAGTCAATTAGAGGAGAAGCGGTTGAAGTCTGTTAAAGTTGCCGGGTATTTTTTGGCTAATCCTTCAGTTTTACAAGCGATGGACAAGGCTTTGGCAGACGGGAAATCAGATTTACTCGGCCTTAAGCTCAACAATGACGGCAGTTTCCGTAAAAACAGCAAGGTCTTGTCTTTAGAAGAGTTCCAAGCTTTGCGCGTTCATCTTTACCGCATCTTAAAGCAGTATGGAGAGCAGATCTTAGAAGGGGATATTGCTCTTGCTCCTTACCGTCAAGGAAAAAGAAACGGGTGTCAATACTGTTCTTACAAACCTGTTTGCCATTTTGACCCGTTCCTGCCTGAGAACAGGTACCGGGTATTGCCGCCTCTAGCGACCGAAGATGTTATGCATTCCATGATGGAGATTAGTAAGGCGCAGGCGGAAGGAGGAGAACCAGAGAATGGGTAAGACAGAGTGGACCAAAGAACAGCTGGCGGCGATAACTTTACGGGGGAATTTGCTGGTGGCGGCGGCTGCCGGTTCAGGAAAAACCGCGGTCTTGGTTGAACGCGTGCTCAGAAGGATCATGGATGCTGCAGATCCCCTTGAGCTTGACCGCCTGTTAGTTGTGACTTTTACCAAAGCGGCGGCGGCAGAGATGCGTGAGCGGGTTGGGAAGGCGTTGGAGGATGCGCTCTGGCTGGAACATGACAAGGTACGGGCTGAGCGTCTTCTACGTCAGCTTCATCTGCTTGCGCGCGCAAATATTACGACTTTGCACTCTTTCTGTCTCGAACTGGCGCGCCAGCATTTTTACCGGCTTGAACTTGACCCCGCTTTCCGCATTGCTGATGAAGCTGAAGTTGAGCTTTTACGTCAGGATGTAATTGAAGATATGTTTGACTCCTTGTATGAGCAGGGAGAACCGAGCTTTCACCGCCTTGTGGAAGCTTTTGGCTCGGACCGGGATGACCGTCCGCTCATGGAGCAAGTTCTTAAGTTATATATTTTTGCTTTTAGCCATGCCCGTCCGCAAGCATGGCTACAGGGTCTTGCCGCCGCTTATCGCTGGCATGAGGCAGAGGAGCTTGCCCAGAGCCCTTGGGGTAAAGCTGTACGCCAGGGGTTGGCAGACCGGGTAAGTGCTGTGTGTGATTTGCTCGCACGCGCTGCCGCGATTGCGCACAAACCTGCCGGGCCTGTGCAATACCTGACGGTACTGGAAGATGAACTTAGAAGTTTGTATGTGCTGGCGCGGGAGCTTACTTCTGGGAACTGGAGCGTAGTCGAGGAGGCGGTTGCAAGCGTGGAATTCGGTCGCTTGCCTGCCGCCCGCGGCAAAGGAAGCAAGCAAGGTAAGGAAGAGAGCGCTCCCTTAAGCCCGGATGATCCGGTGCGGCTGCGCGAACAGGCGCGTAAATTAAGGGATGAAGGTAAAGGGATCTTTAATAAGTTGAAAGAGGAGTTATTTGCCTGGCCGTTGGCGGAGCAAATCCCTGCTTTACGCCGGACGGGAGATTTAGTTGAGGATTTAGCCAAGCTCGTACTGAACTTTGCCGGAGAATATTCGCGACTTAAGAAGAGGAGAAACCTTGTTGACTTTAACGATTTAGAGCATATGGCTTTAAGTCTGTTGGAACAAGATAATGAAGCCGGTCCCCTGGCCTTAAGCCTGCAGGAACGTTTTGGCGAGGTTCTGGTCGATGAATATCAGGACATTAATCCCGTACAGGAACGCATCCTGCAGCTTGTCTCCGGCTTTCCCGAAGGTTCTTGTTTTATGGTGGGGGATGTGAAACAGAGTATCTACCGTTTTCGCATGGCCGACCCCGGCTTGTTCTTGGAAAAATACATGCTGTGGCCTCATTGGCAAAGTAAAACAGCGAGGGAGAGTGCGAGCGCCTCGAAAATAGGGGGCGCGAGTGCAGGCGAGGAATTGCCGGAACGCTCGAACCTTGTGATTGATTTGGCCCGCAATTTCCGCAGCCGCCTGGAGGTGGTGGAAGGAGTGAACTTTCTCTTTCGCCAGTTCATGACTGCAGGCTCAGCCGAGATTGCTTATGATGATAAGGCGGCCTTGCAGTACGGAGCATCCTATGTTAGCAGCAGGGAAGGTCTGCTTACAGCTGAGGGTCCGGTGGAAGTGCATCTGTTCGATCCCAAGGAAGTAACGCTTACTGTAAGTGAAGGAGAGTCTGAGGGTGGGGTGTCCGGGACTGGAAATGAAGGAATTGGGTCGATTGAAGCTGCCGCGGCTCAGTTCACCGGGGATGAGATCACCGGTGAGGTGCTCGTAGGAAATGAGGCAGCCCGAGATGAACTGGAAGAAGGAACCCGCGAGGAGCTTGAAGCCGCGCGCCACGAAGCCCGTTTTGTGGGGCTGCGTATTAAGAAGATGGTGGAGGACGGAGAATTCCAGGTTTTTGATAAAAAAGTTAGCACTTTTCGACCGGTGCGCTATGCAGATATTGTGATCCTCATGCGTTCGTATTCGGCGCTGGCTCCTCTCTATGCCGAAGAACTGCAAAATATGCAGGTTCCGGTCTTTGCTGATACTAAGAGCGGGTATTTTGGTTTTAGCGAAGTGGAGACGATTATTTCCCTGCTTAAGGTGATTGATAATCCGCGCCAGGATATTCCGCTGGCAGCGGTTTTGCGTTCCCCGTTGGTTGGGCTTAACGGGGCCGAGCTGGGCAAGCTGCGCCTAGTCCTGCCGCAGGGGGAATTTTATGATGCCCTAGCTCTGGCAGTGGGGGCACCGGCACAAGCAAGTATGACGGAGGTATCTGGCAAAGATCAGGATACCACCGGCGATAGTGGGAAAGATGCTGCCGCAGCCTTGTCTTCTGACTTAAGCGCAAAGCTTACTTCTTTCTGGCAGAACTTGCAAAAGTGGCGGACTTTCGCCCGCCGTCATTCTTTAGCTGAACTTCTGTCCCTGCTCTATGAAGAGACCGGGTATCTGGCGTATGTCGGCACACTCCCGGGCGGCCCCCAACGCCAGGCCAACCTGCGTGTTCTCTATGACCGTGCCTGTCGTTTTGAGGGGACACATTACCGCGGGCTCTTTCGGTTTCTCAGGTTTCTGGAGAAGTTCCGGGAACAGGGGAAAGATATGGGCAGTGCCCGCGTGCTTGGGGAAAACGAGGACGTGGTGCGCCTGCTGACAGTCCACGCCAGCAAGGGGTTGGAATTTCCGGTGGTGTTTGTGGTCGGACTGGGAAGTGCGTTTAATAAGCGATCTTTAAGCGGCAGGCTCTTGATGCACTCTGAACTCGGTGTAGGCGCACCGGTTATTGATGTGGACAATAATGTCGAGTACCCTTCAATTATCCAGCAGGGGATTAAGCAGGCCTTGGCGCAAGAGGGTGTGGCCGAAGAGATGCGCATTCTTTACGTTGCCTTGACCAGGGCTAAGGAAAAACTTCTTTTATACGGAAGTTTAAAAAAACTGAGTGAGAAAATGGAGAAATGGCAAGAACTCGCTTCCAACACAGAGGAAAGTTTTGCGGATGCTCAGCTCCGTAGCGCACGCTGTTTTCTTGATTGGATTGGTCCGGCACTGGCTCGGCAGAATCAAACTCCGTTTCCCCATAACTCGCACTGGAAAATTAATGTTAACGGTAGTCCGGCTTATCTTGAGGGGGGGTGGGACGGAATTGAGGGAGTGCAAAGTAACGAAGAAAGCCTAGGTAAGGGTGCGAAGCAAGGTGCTGATGAAGGTATACGGATGAGCACAAGAGATGATGTAGAGTTAGGCTTAGATGAAGATATAGTATTAGATATAGATAAATCCGAGGGGCAGGATGTGGAAGAAAATGAAGAGCAAGAAGATTGGGTAAGGGAAATCGAAAGCAGGCTCAACTGGGAATATCCCTTCACGGCTGAAGTTCGGCAGATTGGCAAGACTAGTGTGAGTGAACTTAAGCGCCGCCTGCGCTGGTACGGTGATGAGGAAACAGCATCAACCCCATGGGCAGACGGGTGGGCAAAGTCCGAAGGTTTTACGGCGGTGAGGCCGCATTTCCTCCAGCCAGGTACGAGAGAACTGAGCGCGGCGGAAAAAGGTACAGCCCTGCACATTGTGATGCAACAGCTTCCGTTGAAGGAACTTAAGTGGTCATGGGCCGCTTGGTCATTCGCCGAGCGGGAGCAATGGCTCACCCACTTTCTCGCTTTGTTGGAACAACGTGAAGTTCTTACTCCGGAACAGAGAGCGGCTGTACCTGGGGCACGCCTTCTGGCTATGCTGCAATCCCCTGTGGGGGCACGTCTCTTGAGTGAAGATAAAGTATTACGGGAGGTTCCTTTTACTTTAAGCCTTAAATTGCCTGGTCTTGAGCAGCCCGTGCTGGTACAGGGGGTAATTGATACTCTTCTACTCAGCCAAAACGGGGTGGAAGTGCTTGATTATAAAACAGATAAGATTAACCCGGAGCGCGAGGACCCGCAGACAACTCTGCTTAAGCGCTATTCCCTGCAATTAGGGATTTATGCTGTAGCCGCGGAAACTCTGCTGAAGCAGAAAGTTACACAGTGTACGATTTATGCCCTGGCCCCAGGCCTGGAGCTCAAGCTGAAGCCGGAAGAGCTGATGGGGCAACTAGAGGATTTGGGGATTCTGCTGAACGCGCATAAGGGATTCTTGAGGCACTAGCTAGGAGGGAAGCATTCACATGAAAGTTGTAATTACCGGCGCAAATGGGCAACTCGGTCGGGATGTGGCCCGGGTTTTCGCGGCTGAGGATGCTGAAGTTTTGGCCTGGGGCCGGGAAGACTTAGATATTGCTGATGCAGCCGGAGCCCGGAAGAAGATAATAGAGATTAAGCCAGAACTTATTATCCACGCAGCTGCGTACACTCAGGTAGATGCCTGTGAGAGCCAAGAGGATTTAGCTTATACCCAGAATGCTCTCGGGGCGCGTAATATAGCAGCGGCAGCCCTCGCCAGCGGGGCTGCCATGGTATATGTAAGTACAGACTATGTATTTGACGGCAAAAGTACCAAGATGTACCGTGAAGACGATTCCCCCATACCGCTTAATGTCTATGGCCGCACGAAACTGGCGGGGGAGAAGATGATACGGGAAATCCTGCCCAGGCATTATATTTGCCGGACTTCGTGGCTCTATGGTGAGCATGGGTCTAACTTTGTCCGCACGATCCTGCGCTTAGCTTCAGAGCATGAAGTCCTGAAGGTGGTGTCAGATCAGATAGGCACCCCCACCTGGACCGAAGACTTGGCCCGTCAGCTTTATCTTTTGGTGCAAAGCGGGCTTTATGGAACTTATCATGTGTCAGGCCGAGGGGAGTGCACCTGGCATGAATTTGCCCGTGATATTATTAAATTAGCGGGATTGCAGGCGGAAGTTCTGCCCCAGAGTACGGCTGAAGCAGGACGACCGGCACCGCGTCCCGGCTATTCGGTCCTGGACAATTACCGCTTGCGCTTAAGCGGTCTGGATATTATGCCGCCGTGGCAGGAAAGTCTGCGCCGGTTTATGACAATGAGTAAAAGGTGGTAAGCCTATGAAATTGGAACTGATTGCCACTGCTGCTTTTGGCTTGGAAGCAGTGGTTGCCCGCGAATTAAAATCTTTAGGTTATGACCAGGTGACAGTGGAGAACGGCAAGGTCAATTTCTCCGGCAATGAAGCGGCAATCTGCCGCACAAATATCTGGCTGCGCAGTGCTGACAGGGTGCTGCTCAAGCTAGGCAGCTTTGAGGCCCGAACCTTTGAAGAGTTGTTCCAACAGACAAAAGCCCTGCCGTGGGAGGAGTGGCTTCCGCCTGATGCCCTTTTTCCGGTTAAGGGCAAATCAGTGAAATCTAAGCTTTTTAGTGTGTCTGACTGCCAGGCTATTGTTAAAAAGGCCATTGTGGAACGATTGAAAGAAACATATGGGTTTAACTGGTTTCCGGAAAGCGGAGCGCAGTACCAGATCGAAGTGGCTCTCTTAAAAGATGTTGTTACTCTTACCATTGATACTTCCGGGCCCGGTCTGCATAAACGCGGGTATCGCGAACTGGCTGGCCCTGCTCCGTTAAAAGAAACTCTGGCGGCAGCTATGGTCGCTTTGAGCGGTTGGAGACCGGAGTATGCTTTATTAGACCCTTTTTGCGGCACGGGCACAATTTTGATTGAAGCGGCGCTCCTGGCACAAAACCGCGCTCCTGGTTTGCAGCGGACTTTTATTGCCGAGCAGTGGACGAATATTAAACCAAAGATTTGGGAACAGGCGCGGGAGGAAGCGCGCGACCTTTGGCAGAGATCGATTCCTGTGCACATCTACGGTTCTGACATTGACCCCAAATCCTTGGAATTGGCCCGCATCCATACCAAGGAAGCAGGGCTTGAGGGGACAATCCATTATCAAAAATTGCCGGTGGCTGAAGCGCGCTCCCGTTTCCAGTACGGCCACTTGATCACTAATCCTCCTTATGGCGAGCGCCTTAGTGAACAGGAGGAAGTGGAGCAGGTCTATCAAGAATTGGGAGAGGTTTTTCAGCGCCTTGAGAACTGGTCTCTGCACATGCTTACAACCCATCCCCATCCGGAGCGCCTAATCGGACGGCGCTGGGATAAAAGCAGAAAACTCTATAACGGCAGGCTTGAGTGCCATTATTACCAGTTTTTCGGGCCACGACCACCCAGGAAGCTCGAAGGTCGGAGTGATTACAGGAGTTGAGGTTGGAGTTTATTCGGACGTGACACCAGATTCGTAAAAAAATGAAACTTCTTGATCCTAGTAACCTCCGTGAATCCAAGTACATAGAGTATATCAGGAAAATCAACCAATTAATGGAAAAACACGGAGGGATGACAGATGGCATTCGGTGGAGCAGTTGACGGTTGTGGGCCAAATTTCCTGCCTGGGATTGCAGTAGTTGTAGTTATTATCCTCTTGCTCATCGCCATGGGAATCGTGTTCTAGTTCTGCAGGCTGTAAGCGTGTGATAGGTTTATGAATGGGAATTCGGAAGGAGGATTATGATGTACGGTTATGGTGGGTACGGTGCTTTCGGCGGTTATGTCGGTGTCGGCATTATCGCGATCGCTATTTTAATCCTGATTGCCCTTGGTGTAATCTTCTAAGCTAGAAATCACAGATTCTAACAGAGGCGTCCCCGGCGGGGGCGCTTCTGTGTTATCGTACACTAATTTGATTGCTCGCTCTTCCCTGATATTGACACAGGGTACAATCAGAGTTAAATTTAACTGAACTGAACATAAGTTCATGTTAGTAGGGCTGGTTTTCAGATATTTGAAAGGATGAGGGGTTCAAGAGGATGGCCGAAGAGGGTATCTTAGAAAGGCGCATTTTAGAGGCAGCAAAATCAGAGTTGCGGGAAAAAGGGTTTTGCGGCTCGTCAATGCGCTCAGTGGCTGCGCGGGCAGGGATCGCTGTGGGTACGATTTATAATTATGTTAATAACAAAGATGAGCTTTTGCGCCAGATTTTGCTGCAAAGTTGGTCGGAATTAGAAAAAGGGATGTCAAATTTGCCGACAGAGGAATTGCCCTTGCGCGCGAAACTTGCGCAAGTCGGTTTGCTCCAATTGGATTTTATGAGCTATCACCGGGAAATCTGGTGGGAGATTTTTAGTGCCAGGGATAACTCTGCCTTGGATAATGCGGGTAGGAGTTTGCGCCGCCAGACCTATGAGCGTTATTTGGAACTTCTTGAGCAAATCATCCACAAAGCGCGAGAGACGGGCGAAATCCAACAGGAGTTTGAGACGCTTACAGACAAGGATCTGGCAAACGCAATGATTATGCTGATAAATTCGCTCAAGCCGTTCTGGCATAATAGCGGGCGAAGGCCCATCCCGCAACGCCAAGAAGGTGCGGGGCACTCAACTCAGACCAGAGTTAAGGCACTGCAGGAAATACTAGATGTATTTTTGTATGGGTTATGCGGTAATTGTACGAGAGACTAAATCCATAGTGAAATTTTGTTGCTGGGGGGATTATCATGTCATATTTGCTTAAACCATTACAAGCAGAACAGCTGGCTTTCGCCAACCGCCTGGTGATGCCACCGATGGCTACTTCCAAGGCTGAACCTAATGGGAGGGTGAGCCAGGCATTACTGGAGTACTATGCGGAAAAATCTGCAGGAGGGTATATCTCTCTCATTATCATTGAACATAGCTATATTAAAGCAGATGGAAAGGCCAGCGACCAGCAGCTTTCCGTAGCTGATGACGGTATGATCGAGGGCTTGCGTCAGTTGGCAGATGTTATTCACCGCAATGGCCCGAAGACCATGATGCAAATTAATCATGCAGGGAGTGCAACATCTGAGGAGATTATCGGGATTACCCCAATTGCCCCTTCCCCTGTACCACACCCCCGCCGCAAACATATGCCCCGTGAACTTAAACGCCGGGAAATTGCCGATGTTATTGAAGCTTTTGCCAAGGCTGCCCGCCGCACCAAAGAGGCGGGTTTTGATGGAGTGGAAATTCATGCTGCCCATGGCTATCTCCTTAATCAGTTTTTTTCTCCTTTGACTAATAAACGTACGGATGAATACGGGGGGGATATCCACAACCGCATCCGCCTGCACCTTGAGGTTATAGAGGCCGTGCGTTCAACTGTAGGTGAGGAATTCCCAATCCTCTTGCGCTTAGGTGCTTCTGATTTTAGAGCGGGTGGAGTTACAATCGAAGATAGTCAAATTGCCGCTCAAGAATTTGCCAGAGCCGGAGTGAATATTCTTGATATCTCCGGCGGTTTTTCAGGTTACATTGTCCCAGGCCTAACTGAACAGGGCTTTTTTGCTCCGCTGTCGGAGGCTATTAAAGAGGTCGTGTCGATCCCGGTGATTCTGACCGGTGGGATAACCGAGGTAGAAGCTGTTGAGCGTTTACTGGCGGATGGGAAAGCAGACCTAATCGGGGTAGGGAGAGCGATCCTGAATGATTCCAAGTGGGCAGAGCAGGCAATCAGAAGCTCACAATAAATGCGATAGGCTTTCAAGTCCAACACTGCGTTGATCTTGGCCGTTGGCCCATGTGTGCAGAGTGAGGCCTGCAACTCCTAAGAGCCGTTGCAGGTAAGCGGGCGAACTTGGGCAATTTCCGTGGTACTCCTGGCACAGTTGGGTGTCTATAACTTTATTATAGCACGCGCAGCCAGCGGTATGGGTGTCTGGGCCCTAAGTCCTGCCCCTAAGTCCTGCCCTCCTCTATTTTGCTTGGGACTATTTGTTAGGACTTTTAGATGCGCAATTCGCGACTAAGGCCTGATGTTTGCCAGCCAACTTCTTAAGTATAATAAAACCAGAAAACACGGAGCGGAAAAATAAAAGGGGGCCGATAAATATGATGGCTAAATTAAGAGAATTGTTTACGGATGAAGCAGGACAGGGAATGACTGAATATGGGTTGATTATCGCTTTGATCGCGGTCGTGGTAGTCGGAATTTTGGGAACGATCGGAACGAGCCTTGTGACCAAGTTCACCGCGGTCAACGACAAACTCCAATAAGCGAATAAACAAGTTTGTTTGTCTGAGCAAACCCTACTGCCTGCAGTAGGGTTGTTTACTAAAGGATGCTTATCATAGAGTGCTAATTATAGAGATGCCCACTAATAAGATGCTTGTAAAAGGGGTGCCACTGATGGGCTTAAGTGAATTGACTCTCACTTTGACCATAGGGTTAGTGTCCTGGAGTGACTGGCGTGAGCGCAAAATTTATAACCGCCTGCTCCTGCCCGCATTTATGCTGGCCCTAGTGTTTAATACCTGGGACCGTGGTTTAAGCGGGCTGTCCGCCACGTTAATGGGTGCGGGGGTAGGAATGGCCCTCCTTATCATTCCCTTTGTTATGGGCGGGATGGGGGCAGGAGATGTTAAATTCCTGGCCGTGATCGGAGCATTCGGCGGAGTGGACTTTGTCTTACAAGCTTTTCTTTATGGAGCAATCATTGGTGGGCTTATTGCAGCGGTACTACTGGCTCGCCGCCAGGCCTTAAGGGCCACTCTGATCAAGTTTTTTCTAACGATGCCGTTTTGGGGAAAACCCCGGTATTTACACGAAAGTATGAGCAGTGCCGCGCAGGAAAAATTTCCTTACGGTATTGTGTTGGCTTTAGGAACACTAATTGTTATGTTCCTGCCCTAGGAGGAGATTCGGATGGTTATAAAGCGCCTTAAACATGAAAACGGTCAGGCCGCGCTGGAATTAGCTTTAGTAATCCCGCTCTTGCTCCTGCTTATATTTGCAGTTACGGAAATGGGCAGGGTGGGGTATGCCTATATAACCGTGAACAATGCCGCCCGTGCCGGAGCAAGGGTAGCCAGCGTGGGTGGGAATGATCAGGATATCCTGACTAGCATCGACAATTCTGCTTCCTTTCTTGACTTAAGTGCCCTTAATGTGCAAATATCCCCCGGAGAGAGCGTGCGCCAGTCCGGTCAGGATGTCACAGTGGAGGTAGAGTACCCGGTTCAGTTGATTATTCCGGTTATTCAGGGCGTTATCCCTAATCCGGTGGTGGTTGGTGCCCGCTTAAGTATGCGTCTCGAATAAATTCTGCGGGAGAAAGTCCGGAGGTAGGAACATGCTACTCCAAAAAAAATTAACAAAGAGCTGTGAACAAGGGAATGTGGCGATCCTGGTTACCCTGGCGTTAACAGCTTTAATCGGGATGGGAGCCTTGGTCACTGATGTAGGCGTGCTCTATGCCAGGCATGCTCACTTGCAGAACGCTCTCGATGCAGCTGCCCTCGCCGGCGTGCAGGAGCTTCCGGCGGACAGAGCCCAAGCAGAGCAGGTGGCTAGAGCATACGCTTCCGAGAACGAAGTGAACGGAATTACGGTAGAGTTTCCCGTCGGAAATTCCGAAATTGTGGTTCAGGCTCAGGAGAGGGTTCCGGCATATCTTGCTACAATCTGGGGAATTTCCGAGAGTACGATCGGGGCAACGTCAAGGGCAACGATCGTGCCTCCGCACTCCCTTACAGGTGCGGTGCCGCTTAGCGTGGAGGAACAGCAGTTTGTATATGGAGAAGAGTATACACTTAAATCCGGTGCTAACGGAGGTAGTGAGGATGATGACGATTTTACACGCGGCGGGTGGTTCGGAGCCCTGGAACTCAGTGGTAATGGAGCCAAGGATTACGAGACCGATCTTGCGCATGGGTTCGAAGGGAGTTTAAACATCGGGCAGATCCTGGAAATCAAGCACGGAGATATGAGCGGACCGACTTTTAGAGGAATCACTGAACGCCTAGATCAAGATACCAGAGTCCCACGCAACACTTTTGCTGATTTCGAACGGGACGCCCCGGAGATCATCTATATTCCGATAGTGAATGTTTTGTCGCACAATGGGAATTCAATTCATGAAGTTAAAATTGTCGGCTTTGCGGCTTTTTTCCTTGAGGGCGTAGATGGTAATGGGGTTGATTCGATTGTCCGAGGGCGTTTTCTGCGCACCATCGTCGCACGCGGGCAGGCCGGGGGCAGCCTCGCAGACTTGTTGAAGAGCGAGCAAGAGATGGAAGCAGGGAGTTCTCTTTCAGACTTTGGGTTATATGCACCAAAACTGCTGCCAAATTAAATCCGAAGTTAAGGTGTTTAATTAAAACCACAAAAATAACAAAATATTACAGAAATGTTGTTGGAGTGAAGAAAATGGTACGCAAAGGATTTGTGTTACTGGCTTTAATATTTGCCTTGATTGCTGCCGCCTCAGCCTTTTTATATCTGAATGGGCTGAATAAGAAGAACGCCCTTGAGCTCAGAGCCTTGGTTGTGGCCAAATCCGATATAGCTGCCCGTTCAGTATTAATAGCAGAGCAATTAACTCTGAAGGAAGTTCCAGTTAAAGGGTATCCCCAGGGCGGAGTCAGTTCTGTGCAGGGCTTGGTGGGCTCAGTTCCCTTGGTTAACTTGAAGCCTGGTGATCCTATTCTCTCTTCCATGGTAGAACACAGTAATACCGGTGGGGGGCAGGCCAAGAACACGAGTACAGGAGGTTCAACTGCGCTCACTGTTCCGGAGGGAAAGCGGGCCGTGGCAGTTCCCATCGGCTTGGTCAGCGGAGTTGGATATGCGGTTAAACCGGGGGATCATGTCGATGTGCTGGTTACGCTTGATCTTAAAGACCCTGCCGGGACCAGGACCATAACCTCCCTGGCAGCTCAGGATATCCTGGTTTTAAGTGTGGGTGAGAGCATCAGTGGAGATAAGAGTAAGCCAGATGCCAAATCTTACACCTTGGCTTTGTCCGTGCCGCAAGCGATGGCTGTCACGCTTGGGAGCGAAAAAGGGAGCCTGCGCCTACTGCTGCGCAACCCTGCCAATTCTGAACAGCTTACTGACAGCCCGATTGATCAGTCTGTTTTTCTGAGTCCGGATTATCATAACATCTATAAATAAGGAGTGATGGTGAATGAAAAAGATCAGCGTTTTAATCGTGGATGACATTAGTGAGACGCGGGAAAGCATTCGCCGTCTGCTTCAGTTCGAATCTGACATTAAAGTAATTGGGGAAGCAGGTTCCGGATCCGAAGCGATCCGTTTGGCGGAAGAGCTTCATCCTGACATTGTGCTTATGGATATAAATATGCCGGAAATGGATGGGATCCGGGCCACTGAACTTCTAACCTTGCGGGTACCGGCGAGCGCAGTGATTATTATGTCGGTACAGGGGGAACAGGCTTATCTTAGGCGGGCGATGATGGCGGGGGCACGTGAGTATATTATCAAACCTTTTACCAGTGATGAACTGGCGGGCGCGATTGCCAAAGTGCATGAGATAGAAGAGCGTAAGCGCCAGGCTCTGGGGGCACCTGCCCAGGCTGCGGCACCGGTCAGTCAGCCGCGCTCCGGGCGTGTGCTTTCCTTTTTCAGTACGAAGGGCGGGGTAGGGAAAACTACACTTGCAGTCAATTTGGCTGTATCCTTAGCCGCAACAGGAAAATGGAGAGTGTTGCTCGTTGACCTGAACCTGCAGTTTGGGGATGTGGCAGTTTTTCTTAACCTGACTCCGAAACGGACAATTGCTGATATAACTCAAGCTTCTTCCTTGAACTATGCAGAGATTCAGTCCTGCCTGCTGACGCATTCCTCCGGTCTGCAGGTACTGGCAGCCCCAACTCGCCCGGAATATGCGGAACTGGTCACTGCTGAGCATATTGACAAGATTCTTACTGAAGTTAAACCCCATTTTGACTTTATAATCTGTGATAATATTAGCCGTTTTGAGGACATCAGCCTTGTTAGCTTCGATGCTGCCGAACAAATCTGGCTGGTGGTGTCTACAGATATCCCCACTCTAAAAAATACTAAGCTTAGCCTGGAAGTTCTGGACGGACTGCACCATTCGGATAAAGTACGCCTAATTCTGAACCGCTCTGGCAAAGAAATGGGACTGGATATGCAAGATGTAGAAAAATCCCTTAATTTCCGGGTCAGTTATGAAATACCCAGCGATGGCAGGAATTTGGTAACGGCTGTGAATCAGGGGGTACCGTTTGTAAGCGGTCATCCCGGTTCAAAGGCGGCAGAGGGGATACGGAAAATGGTTGAGGACTTAACTCTGCCTCAGCCCGCACAGGATATAACCAAATTTTCTCCGCAACAGCCGAGCTTGTGGCATTATTTCCGCGGGATTGGCAAAGTATTTGGCTTTTAAGGAGGAATAAAGGATGTCATTGCTGAAGCGCCTGGAAAAAGGCAAACATCCGGAAGAAAGTGCTCCGGAAGCAAGAAGTCCACGCCCGGAGGCCCGGAGTGTCCGGTCAGCTTCGGCCAGCGATCCTTGGCGTGAGTTTAAAAGCACAGTTCACCACGAAGTGATTAAAGCCTTGGAAAGTGCGCAATTGCCGAGTCTTACCGAAGAAAATTTACGCCTAGTTATCGAGGAAACACTGGACGGGGAAGCTGAGAGCAAGGGATTAACCATTCCCAGGCATGACAGGCAGCGCCTGGTTCAGGATCTAATTGATGAGATTCTTGGCTTTGGCCCCATTACGCCGCTCATAAACGATCAGAGTGTAAACGAAATTATGGTTAACGGTCCGCGGCAGGTCTATGTTGAGCGTCAGGGGAAACTCGAGAAAACGGACGTTTCCTTTTACGATGATGCTCATGTTTTGCATATCATTGAGAAAATAGTTGCTCCTCTGGGCAGGAGAATTGACGAGAGCCAGCCAATGGTTGATGCCCGTCTCCCAGACGGTTCACGCGTCAATGCTATTATTCCGCCGCTCGCCTTAAATGGTCCCACTCTAACGATCCGTAAATTCGCCAAGGATCCGTTCAAGGTTGATGACCTTATCCATTTCGGCACCTTGACCCGGGAAATGGCCAGATTTTTAGAAGCCTGTGTTAAAGCGCGGCTCAATGTTATCGTCTCAGGCGGAACCGGCTCAGGCAAGACCACGACCTTAGGGGTATTGTCAGCTTTTATTCCGGAAGACGAACGGATCATCACGATAGAGGACGCCGCTGAACTGCAATTGCGCCAAACCCATGTGGTAACCCTGGAGACCAGACCGGCCAATATCGAAGGCAAAGGGACAATCACCATCCGGGATCTGGTTCGCAATACTTTGCGCATGCGCCCAGAGAGGATCATTGTGGGCGAGGTGCGGAGCGGAGAGGCCTTAGATATGCTGCAAGCTATGAATACCGGGCATGACGGCTCCTTGACAACGGGCCACGCCAATTCCCCCCGCGACATGTTAGCGCGCTTAGAGACAATGGTAATGATGGCAGGAATGGAGCTGCCGATGCGGGCGATCCGTGAACAAATTGCCAGCGCCATCGACCTTATTGTCCAGCAAAGCCGTCTCCGCGATGGGAGCAGGCGCATTACCCATATTACGGAAGTGTTAGGCATGGAAGGAGATGTAATCGTCTTACAGGATATTTTCCGTTTCGAGCAGACGGGTATCGATAACCAGGGGAAAGTCCAGGGGTATTATCGGGCAACTGGAATCCGTCCGCAGTTTAGCGACCGCCTGATTGCCGCCGGACAGGAGCTGCCGCAGGATTTATTTGCAAGTTAAAAGGGGGCTGGCCTGATGCCGGAAGAGTTTTTGCGCTTAACTCTGCTTCTGACTACTATTTCATTGTTTATAGCCGTTTACGTCGGTGTCAGTCTATTTCTGCGCAGGGAGCCATCCCTGGAAGAGAAACTACGCAAGTTTACAGTTTGGAGAGCACCTGTTGCTGCTGGCCGTAGCACCAGAAGCTTAAAAGAACTGTTGAGCAAATTAGGGCGCTGGGCTCCGCGCAGCTGGACGGAACGGCTGGATAAAGAACTTATACGCGCGAGCATTCCCCTTAAAGGAGGGGAGTTTCTGGTCCTGGAAGGGTTCCTGGTGTTTGTAGGCCTGGGGCTAGGGCTGGTGGCAACCGCCAAAGTGTTGGTCGGGGTTGGAGGCGGTTTGATGGGAGTTATCTTACCGCGAATGTGGCTTCAGAGCGCGCAAAAACGGAAACGGAGAAGCTTTTCCAACCAGTTGGCCGACGCCTTGCTTATTTTGGCCAATTCTCTTAAAGCCGGGTTTAGCCTTTTGCAGGCAATGGAGATGGTAAGCCGGGAAATGTCCGATCCTATTGCTACGGAGTTTCAAATCACCTTAAGGGAAATGACTTATGGCACTCCGACCGAGGAGGCTTTGCTCCATTTGTCCGAACGGGTTGGGAGCGAGGATCTGGATCTGCTGGTAACCGCTATTTTGATCCAACGCCAAGTGGGCGGAAATTTGGCAGAGGTTCTCCTTAATATTCACGCTACGATCCAAGACCGGATTCGGATTCAGCAGGAGGTCAAAACCTTAACGGCCCAGGGGCGAACGTCAGGTTATATTATCGCGGGCCTGCCCTTTGTGATCGCTGGAATTTTGATGGTTATGAATCCCAGTTATCTTAAACTTCTGGTGACAGAGCCTCTTGGACTGGCAATGCTCGGAGGAGGCTTGGTATCGCAAATTATCGGCTTGATCGTAATCCGCAGGATTATTTCCATCGAAGTATAATATCGCTATAGGGATGAGAGGGGTTTTGCGTAATGCTTGAGCTGTTGGCGGCTTCAGGAGTATTTGGCACCGTGACTTTCTCCCTGTTGGCTGTACGGGAGGGCAGGAAAGAACAAAACTTGGCTCAGGAACGAATATTGTGTGCGCTCGGACGGATGGAAAACCCGCAGGAGGAAGTAATACCTTTAAGTGACAGAGTAGTACGGCCGCTCCTGCATAAGTTTGCCTCTAATTTAGCCCGTATTGCGCCTCAGGGTCAAAGAACCAAGACAGAATCAAACTTAAGCGCTGCCGGACTTTCAGGGCAATGGGAGAGTGTGGAGTGGCAAGGGCTGAGATATGCTTTGGGGGTTGCTTTTGCTTTAATGCTTTTGATAATTGCCGGGCTTGAGCATAAATCCCTGTTGTGGCGCTTTGAACTGGGAGCAGCCGGTTTTCTGCTTGGCTATTTATTTCCAGAGTCCTGGCTGAAAGCGAAAGCAAAAGAGCGCCGGAAAGCAATTGAAAACAGTCTGCCTGATGTGCTCGATCTTCTAACCGTGAGTGTGGAAGCAGGGCTCGGTTTTGATGCAGCCCTCCTGAAAGTAGTGGAGAAACAAAAAGGAGTGCTAGCTGAGGAATTTCTGCGGGTTCTCCAAGAAATAAAAATGGGCCGTCCCCGCCGCGAAGCTTTGCGCGATTTGAGCCGCCGCAATCAGGTTGAGGATTTGAGTAATGTGGTGGCTTCTTTAGTGCAAGCAGACCAGCTTGGAATTGCTGTAGGCGGGGTCTTACGCAACCAGGCTGCCCAAATCCGGCAGAAACACCGCCAGCGTGCCGAGGAAAAGGCGCAAAAAGCCCCGGTTAAAATGATGATTCCCCTAGTCTTTTTTGTCTTTCCCGGGATTTTCATCATAATTCTCGGCCCCGCAGTCATTCAGGTGTTGCAGATGTTCAGGAGCCAGTAGAATCGTGGTTAGATTCCTAGTGCCCGGGTCTCTGTGGGTTTTGCGGGTCGTTAGACAGCACGCTTATCACGCGTCTAGGGGGCAAAAATTTGTGTTAAAGAGAAAGCAGTTATTCTGGGTTCGAAATGAGCGCACCGGAGAACTGGTAGGGGTTAAAGTGTTAAGAGCTGATACTTTCTGGCTGCGCCTGCGGGGACTTCTGGGCAGGTCGAGGCTGGAAGAGGGAGAAGGGCTATGGTTGGCACCGTGTCGGCAGGTGCATATGCTTGGGATGAGATTTCCTCTGTCTGTGTGGTTTCTGGACCAAGATGGGGTAGTATGCGCAATCATCAATGAACTCAAACCCGGGCAGATATCCCCTCGTATCAAAACTGCTGTGGGAGTGATCGAGTTTGCCGCAGGCTGGGCTCAGGCCTGCGGAACTAGCGTGGGGGATAGGCTAACGTTAGCACCACAAAAATAGACTTCGACTTCATGCAGGCAAGGTATTATAATAGAGTCTATGAATTATTCGTTTGATAGTTTGAAAGGAATCTCTCTCCTTGATTTAACAAATATTTGGAATAAGTGCTGGCAGGGGTACACTTTCAATTGTACATATACGCCTGAGCAAATGAAAGTGTGGTTGGAATTAGGCCGGGTGGCATTGCCATCTTCTCTTGTTCTAAAGGTAGGGGGACAGGCGGTCGGGTTAGCACTTTTGGCTGTTGAGGGTACACAAGGATGGCTGGCCGGGACTGCTATTGCCCCGGAATTTCGTGGTCATGGCCTGTTCGCCCCTCTTCTAAGAAAAGAGCTGGAGGTGGCCAAGCATATGGGGTTTCAGCGCATTCAACTTGAAGTATTAGCTGGGAATTTCGCGCAGCGTGTTTATCTAGCGGCTGGATTTCGCTATCTAAGGCCGCTTTATTTTTATCGCCTGGGAGGCATGTTTCTTTTAGCGGAAAAAGGCTCAGTTCAAGGTTCTCTAAGGAAGGTTAGCTTAGAGGATTATTTTGTGGCCCGCACCAAGAGCAGTTTTATCCCATCCTGGCAACGGCGGGAAAGCTGTCTCAGGAGATATCCGGGTCTTGCTGCTTTCCTCGAAGATAAACAGCAAGGGGGGGGACTTATTGCGGGCAAAGTGCTGCTCGATGCCTGGAGTGTAAATGCCACAGGGGTGGCTGATCTGGCATCGTTCTTGTCACGGCTTGAGGGACAAATTTTGCGCAATCAGCCGCAGGATGCTCTGGCTAATTTTCTTAATACGATGGGTATCGAGCCCTTTGTAATCCAGCAGGAAATGGCCCTTGACCTCTAGCTCCATCTTGATCTGAATAAATACCTTGTAAGCTGGGGATGTTCCTAGCAGAAGGGAGAGATTCGATGGAGCTTTCTGTGTTAGGGCTCGCTTGCAGCCCGCGCCGCCATGGCAACACCACGATTCTTCTGCATCATGCGATGGAGCACGTGAAGGCTTTGGGGCATAAAGGAGAAACGGTTTTTGTGGCTGATCTGAATTTTTCTCAGTGCGAAGGGTGTGGAGCGTGTTCAGCCAAAGGAGTATGCAAGTTCAAAGATGATATTCAGGTGCTTTCTGAGCGCCTGCTCGCAGTTGATCGCCTGATTATCGCGGCTCCTATTTTTTTTATGGGAGTGAATGCGCAAACAAAGGCGATGGTTGACCGCATGCAACCCTTTTGGGCGAAGAAATACCTCCTGCAAGAGCCGATCATCGAAGACCCGACTCGCCTGCTGCGCCGTGGACTTTTTATATCCGCTGCCGGAACCAAAAGAGAAGATGTTTTCGCCTGTGCTGAGCACACTGTACGAACTTTGTTCAATATGCTCGAGATAAAATATGCCGGGGGCTGCCTATACAAAGGAGTAGATCAGGCAGGGGAGATTAAGGAGCATCCCACAGCTTTCGCTGAAGTGGAACAGGCTGTGGCAGAGTTGTTATCCTAATACGATGTAAGTGCTTGTTCTGCTTGCTAGACTGAATGTCAATTGTAATTGTGAACTGTGACTGTGAATGTGACTATAAACTGTGGGCTGCTAAGTGCTGAATGTATGTTGGCTTAGGATTCTCTGAGTGTGGTATAATGTTTCTGTGTCCCTCAGCTAAGATGCTGAGGGTTTTTCCAAATGTTGTGGGAAAGGAGAAATTAGATGATCGAAGAACAGTATCAGCTATGGTCCGAGAATCCCTATTTTGATGAGGATATAAGGAGGGAACTCCTGGAAATAAAAGATCCCAAAGAAATCGAGGATCGGTTTTATACCGACCTGGAGTTCGGTACCGGAGGGTTAAGAGGAATTCTGGCAGCCGGCAGAAACCGCATGAATAAATATGTGGTGCGCAAAGTGACGCAAGGATTAGCAGATTTTATATCCGAACACGGACCGCAGGGCAAAGAGAGAGGGGTCGTCATCGCTTACGATTCGCGCCGCTTGTCCCCGGAGTTTGCGTTAGAGGTTGCGCTGGTTCTAGCCCACAACGGAATTAAGGCGTATCTGTTTGAATCTTTGCGCCCGACTCCGGAATTATCTTTCGCCGTACGTTATTTACATACTTTAGCTGGGATTGTGATTACTGCCAGTCATAATCCCAAAGAGTATAACGGGTATAAGGTGTATTGGGAGGACGGGGGGCAAGTTCCCCCTGAACAGGCTGATCGCATTTTCGCCAAGATTAAGGAGCGGGAAGACTGGCTGGGGATCGAGCCGCTGCCAGAGGAAGAGGCGCGCAGGCAAGGGCTGCTGGTCATGATCGGGGAGGAAATAGACCGGACTTACTTAAAGAGAGTGCAAGCGTTGGCCATTCATCCTGAACTCAGTAAAAAAGCAGGAACTAAGCTCAAAATCGTTTATACTCCCCTGCACGGAGCAGGGAACCACTTGGTGCGGAAAGCGTTGGCTCAAGCTGGCTTTAGTTCTGTGTTCGTGGTACCGGAGCAGGAACAGCCTGATCCGGAGTTTACAACCGTTCCTTATCCGAATCCGGAGATTCCGTCTACCTTTGATTTGGCTCGCAGTTATGCGCTAGAGCAGAGCGCAGACCTTATCATTGCAACTGACCCGGATGCTGACAGGCTGGGGATTGCGGTGCGCGATGCTTCCGGGTCATATATCCAGTTGACCGGTAATCAGGCCGGAGTATTGCTGGAGCATTATATCCTTGGGCAGAAGCAGGCTTTAGGCACTTTGCCTGCTAAGGCAACCGTAATCAAAACGATTGCCTCGACTGATTTAGCAGATGAAGTCGCCCGTTCGTTCGATGTAAAAGTGGAGAATGTGCTCACAGGCTTTAAGTTTATCGCAGAAAAAGTGAACGAAATGGAAGATGAGGGCTGGGGTAAGTTCCAGTTCGGCTTTGAGGAGAGCTATGGGTACTTGGCCGGGAATTTTGTGCGCGATAAAGACGGAATTATTGCGGCTGTTCTCCTGGCGGAGGCTGCCCTTTACTATAAAATAAAGGGCGGACGCACGCTGATCGAAGTAATTGAAGAAATTTACCGTCAGTTCGGGTATTATATCGAGGATCAGAAGTCATTTACGCTTGAGGGCATAGAAGGTAAAACGGAAATGGCGAAGATCATGCACCATTTACGCACGACCGAGATTAGCGCAATAGGTGGGATTCCGGTTGAGCGGGTGGATGACTATGACCAGCGTTTCGGCAAAAGAATAACTAATGGGGAAGTATACGTTCTTACTCTGCCGCGATCGGATGTGCTACGCTTTTCGTTCCACGGCGGGGGTTTTGTGATGGCTCGACCTTCCGGCACTGAACCGAAAATTAAATTTTATTTCTCTATCAGAGGGGATAAGCAGGAAGGGTTAGCCGAAACTCTGCAGCAGGTGAAAGACGACATCCTAGGGCGGGTACAGGAAGTTTTAGCGACTTAGACTCTAAAAGTACAGAGTTCGATATTTCCAAGCGGATATGCGAACGTTCTTAAGAGAGCAGGGGGACTCGAGACAGTGCAAGAGGAAGAAAAGAGATGGTTCGCCGTTGTGAATCCAGCCTCAGCTAACGGACGTACGGGCGAAATGTGGCCGACTTTTCGGCAGAAGCTTAAGGCAGCAGGTTGGTCAGTAGATTATGCCCTGACTGCGGGGCCGCATGATGCTGCGTCCTTGACGAGAGCAGCGTTGGAGCGCGGGGAGCGTAAAATTATTGCTGTCGGCGGAGATGGTACATTAAATGAGGTGGTAAACGGCTTTTTCAACGATGGGAAACCTGTCAGAAAAGATGCGGAATTGGCCGTACTCACGCACGGCACGGGGAGTGACTTCATCCGTACTTTGGGGCTTGCGCGCGGGATTGACCCTTTTCTGGAAGTCTTGAGAAGTTCGCACACCATACGGGTGGATGTTGGCAAGGTTGAATATCAGGGCTACCAAGGAGAAGTAGTCTCACGGTATTTTCTCAATGTTGCGGATGTCGGTTTAGGTGCGGAGATCGCAGGGAGAGTAAATCGGACGAGCAAAGTCCTCGGCGGGAAAATTTCCTTTCTGCTGGCGAGCATTAGAGTTATCCTCGCTTACCGCAATAAGCTGATAAAGTGCAGTATCAATGGCGAAATCGTAGCTGAGGGCAAGCTTAACAGCGTGATGGTGGCGAACGGCCGTTATTTCGGAGGCGGGATGATGATAGCCCCTAATGCTGAGCTTGGAGACGGTGAGTTCGATATCGTGATCCTAGGGGGTTTTTCAACCATCGAATTGTTGCGGCATTTGCCTAAGATCTACCGCGGGGTGCATCTCCAAGTCCCTGGCGTCAAGCTCTATCGTGGACACAGGATAGTTGTCGAAAGCGAAGAGAAAGTTATGCTCGAAATTGACGGAGAGCAGCCCGGCATGGTGCCGGTCCAATTCTCGATCTTACCTCAGGCCTTACGACTTTGGAGGTAATTTTTTTGTTTCGAATAGTCAGTTAAGGTCAAATAACATCTGACCATTATTGACCTTTGCCTGAATAAGGAATATAATTACAAAAGAGGTTGTGTGCAAACACTATTTCAAGTAAGATTGCATCTAAAAAATTCTTTATTAAGGGAGGGGTGGATATGTCTTTTGATACCAACCGGTTTACGCAAAAGTCACAAGAAGCGATTGTTAACGCCCAGGGAATAACCGAGCGCAACGGCAATTCCCAGGTAGAGCCGGAGCATCTTTTATTAGCTCTCTTAGAGCAAGGGGACGGTGTAGTACCTCAAGTTTTAAGTAAAATGAACATCCCCGGCGGAGCACTGGTACAAAAGGTTAGACAGGAAGTCCAGCGCTTACCCCGCATCAGTGGGACAGGGCTGCAAATCGGAATATCCCCACGTCTGCGCACGGTTTTGGTGTCTGCTCATGATGAAATGTCCACTTTTGGGGATGAATATGTAAGCACAGAGCATCTCTTGCTCGCAATTTTGGAGAAGGCCGGGGGGACAGCGGCGCAAATCCTCACGCAAGCTGGAATTACCCGCGAACAGTTGCTCCTGGCTTTGAGGGAAGTGCGCGGAACCCAGCGCGTCACTGGCCAAAATCCGGAAAACACTTATAACGCCTTGGAACAGTACGGACGCAATTTGGTCGAACACGCTCGCCGCGGTAAGCTTGACCCTGTTATCGGCAGGGATGAGGAAATTAGGCGTGTGATTCAGATTTTGTCGCGTCGTACTAAGAACAACCCTGTACTCATAGGGGAACCGGGAGTAGGGAAAACTGCGATTGTGGAGGGTCTGGCTCAGCGAATTGTGCGCGGGGATGTGCCTCAAGCCGTTGAAAACAAGCAAGTCATTGCTCTCGACATGGGAGCTTTGATCGCGGGGGCGAAATACCGCGGGGAATTTGAGGAGCGCTTAAAGGCGGTTCTGAAGGAGATTCAGGAACGTGAAGATGTCATTCTGTTTATTGATGAGCTTCATACTGTGGTCGGAGCCGGAGCGGCTGAAGGAGCCATGGATGCTGGCAATATGCTTAAGCCTATGCTTGCGCGCGGGGAACTGCGTCTGGTTGGGGCTACTACCCTTGATGAATATAGGAAGTATATTGAAAAAGATTCCGCCCTTGAACGGCGTTTTCAGCCGGTGGTGGTTGGAGCTCCCAGTGTGAACGACACGATCTCTATCCTCAGAGGACTAAAAGAACGCTATGAGTCGCACCATGGGGTTAGGATCACGGATGGGGCTATTATTGCGGCAGCTATCCTGTCTGATCGCTATATCAGCGACCGCTTTCTGCCAGATAAGGCGATTGACCTTATTGACGAAGCGGCTGCCCGCATGCGCATGGAAATCACGAGCGATCCTTTTGAATTAGACCAGATTAAGCGGCGCACGATGCAGCTCGAAATCGAGCGCGAAGCTTTGAAAAAAGAAAAGGACGAAGCTAGTAAGGAACGTCTGGAAAAAATCGAAGGGGAACTGGTCGGGCTTAAAGACGAGCGGAATGCGTTGGAAACTCAGCTTAAGGCGGAGCGCGAGGTTCTGGCCAACATTCAGGTACTTAAGGAAGAAATTGACCGCACGCGCGTGCAAATGGAACAAGCTCAGCAGCAGCTTGACTATAATAAAGCTGCTGAATTTCAGTATGGGGTGTTGCCAAACTTAGAGAAAGAATTAGTGCGGGCGGAAGAACAACTGCAGAGTAAGAAAAACTCACTACTGAAGCAGGAAGTCGACGAGCAAGATGTCGCGGAAGTTGTGGCGAAGTGGACGAATGTGCCGGTAACTAAGCTTATGGAAAGTGAATTGGATAAGCTCGTGCATATGGAAGAGCGTATTCACGGGCGGGTAGTGGGCCAGGAAGAGGCGGTACGTGCGGTCGCTGATGCCGTTCGTAGAGCGCGGGCAGGCCTGCAGGATCCGAATCGTCCGTTGGGGTCATTTCTGTTCCTCGGCCCGACCGGGGTCGGAAAAACAGAACTGGCAAGGGCTTTGGCTGAGTTTCTCTTTGATGATGATCAGGCCTTAGTGCGCATAGATATGTCCGAATATATGGAGAAGCACACCGTAGCTCGCTTGCTCGGGGCTCCGCCCGGGTATGTCGGATATGAAGAAGGAGGGCAGCTCACAGAAGCGGTGCGCAGGCATCCGTACAGTGTGATACTTTTTGACGAAGTGGAAAAGGCGCACACCGATGTTTTTAATGTCCTCTTACAGCTCTTGGATGATGGGCGTTTGACGGATGGGCAAGGTCGGATGATTAATTTCAAAAACACAGTGGTTATTCTCACTAGCAATATTGCCAGCCCGGCGATTCAGGAATTGACGCATAGTGGAGCAGGCCAGAAAGCGGTGCGCTCACGGGTGCACGAAGAACTGCGCCATTACTTTAGGCCAGAATTCCTTAACCGTCTCGATGAAATCATTGTCTTTCATCCCCTGGGTCAAGAGCATATCGGGCGGATCGTGGACATCCAGCTCACTCTCTTGCGCCGACGCTTGGCAGAACGCAAGCTTTCCCTTGAACTGACTGAAGCTGCGCGTGTGCGCTTGGCACAGGAAGGGTATGATCCTGTCTACGGTGCCCGCCCTCTGAAACGGGTTATTCAGCAGCGCCTGCAAAACCCGCTGGCTCTGAAATTGCTGCAGGGGGAATTCAGGGAAGGAGAGCAGATCGTGGTGGATATCGGTCCTGACGGAGAGTATTCGTTCAGTAATCAGGAAGGCTAATTTCGTCCTCTAGTGATCAGCACCGGTATAACTGTTAATTTTGTCCGGCTCCAGATATAATAAGAGGAGCCGGTCTTTAGTTTTGAATTTTGATCCTTGAGAAACAGAGGTGGCATAGATGTATCAAAATTTGCGTCAGTTTCTGGCTAAATTGCGCCAGGAGGGAATGCTGGTAGAAATCGAGGCTGAAGTTGACCCCTACCTCGAACTCGCAGAAATCCACCGTCGCGTAATTGAGGATGAAGGGCCGACTCTCTTATTCACCAAGGTGAAAGGGAGCAGTTTCCCGGTTGTCACAAATTTGTTCGGGACGCGCCGCCGGGTGGATATGGCTGTCGGCCCCAAGCCGGAGCAGATCGTTAAACACGCGGTGGATTCTCTTAACAGGCTTGTCCCTCCCCGCCTGAAGACATTGTGGCAGGAAAGAGAGTGGCTCACAGCTTTAACTAAAACAGGGATGCGTTCAGTGAAGGAGGCACAGGCACCGGTGCTGGAAGTGCGGGAACCGGCTGTTGACCTCACTAAGCTTCCCGCTCTCACGAGCTGGCCGGAGGATGGAGGTTCTTTTATAACTTTGCCCCTTGTCTATACGGAGCATCCTACAACGGGTGAACATAATTTGGGGATGTACCGGATTCACATTCAGGAGGCGCACCAGACCGGGATTCACTGGCAGATACACAAAGGAGGGGGCTTTCACTATTATGAAGCTGAGCGTATGGGTCAGGATCTGCCCGTATCTCTCTATCTGGGGGGGCCACCTGCGTTAAACCTGGCTGCGATTGCCCCACTCCCGGAAATGCTCCCTGAGTTGATTTTCACCTCATTTTTAATGGGAGATAAGCTTGCCCGCGTCAAGACGGATCACTACCCACATCAGTTGATAGCAGAGGCGGAATTTGCCCTCTGCGGTACTGTGCCGGCCAAAGTCCGGCACCCGGAGGGGCCTTTCGGAGATCATTACGGGTATTATTCTCTTGAACATGACTTTCCAGTTTTTAAGGTAGATACTGTTTTTCGGCGCCGAGATGCGATTTATCCCGCGACCGTAGTCGGGAAACCGCGCCAGGAAGATTATTTCATCGGGGAATACCTGCAGGCGCTCCTGGCCCCTTTATTTCCAGTAGTAATGCCAGGGGTTAAGTCTTTGTGGACGTATGCGGAAACGGGATTTCACTCCCTGGCTGCTGCAGTGGTGCGCGAAAGTTATCACAGGGAAGCCCTCGCCCATGCCTGGCGCATTCTGGGCGAAGGACAGCTTACTCTTACTAAATTCTTGCTTGTAACGGATGTTCCGAGCGATTTCAGTAATTTCCGGTGCCTGCTCGAGAATATTCTGGAGCGTTTTGAACCGGAATCTGACTTGATTATTATTAACGAAACTTCAATGGACACTTTAGATTATACCGGACGCCGTCTTAATCACGGTAGCAAAGGAATAATGCTCGGTTTGGGCTCTCCCAAGAGAAAACTGCCCACAGAATACCGGGGCACCAACCTTCCTCATATTCGGGATGTGAAACCTTTCTGCGCCGGTTGTTTAGTGCTGGAGGCTACTTCATTCGGCGAGCAAGAACACCTGCCGCAGGTATTGCTTAACCTTGTTCAGGGAGAGGGACAGCTGGAATGGCCGCTTTATATCCTTGTCGATGACATTGACCGTGCCCTTGATCAGACCGGGTTCTTGTGGCAGGTGTTCACTCGTTTTGATCCTGCTCATGACATCTATGTTAAGACCGAGGTAAAGCAGAACCGCTTAGTTTATCACGGACCAGTGATCATCGATGCCCGCATGAAGCCGGGCTATCCCAAGGAGTTGGTACCTGATGACGAGACAGTTAAACTTGTAGACAGGCGCTGGAAAGAGTACGGACTTAAGAAACAATAATATAGTTTCGAAAACTTCGTCCATTGATTCATATAAGGAGTTCAGTGGGGAGGGAAAGCGGTGGAAGATTGGTCATACTTATGCGGGACTAAAGGGGATTTGGAAGCCGATATTATCCAAGGTTTCCTGCGCGAACAAGGAATTCCTACAATTAAACGCTATCAAGGTTTTGCGCAAATAATGAAAGTCTACAGCGGCAGTGGAGCGGTCGATATCTATGTACCGTCACCTGATACAGAGGTTGCAGCCCAACTGTTAACTGGGATCGACCTGGATTTAACGATGGAACAAAAAACTGAACCTGCTGGGGAGGAACTTTCTCCGGCAGCAGGTATAACGGCGGACGTAGATAATGGTTCAGGGGCAGGTTCATTATGGGCTATTATTATAGTAGTTTTGCTGGTTATCGTATTATTCTTGACTTTGCTCTTCAAGCAAGACTTCTTTTTTACTAAGTAACCCGGTAGCAGTCTTCATTAGTTCCATGGCTTGCTCAAGACGCTGCTCAAGTTCAGTTTTTAAGATGAGCAGTGTTTCTTTCTTTTGTTCAAGGTTTGTTAGTTCTTCCCGGTTGTTCGCAATCAAGGATTCAAGCTCTGCCGCTTTCCCTTCAGCCTCAGATTTGGCTTCATTGACAATGCTGTCAGCTTCCCTGTGCGCGGATTCCAGAAGTTCCTCAGCTTTGTGTTGTGCTTCTTCCTGAACTTGGTTGGCTATTTTTTGCGCGTTTAATAAGGCATCCCGCAATTCTTTCTCAATTTGTACATACGATTTCAGGCGACTCTCAAATTCCTGAGTTTGTTCGCGTAGGCTGTTGGCTTGCAGCCGGAGTTCCTTGTTCGCGGCGTTTAAGTCAGAGACTTGTTGTTGCATTTCTGCCCAAGCTTGATCGACACTTTCTGGGTCATACCCGCGTATGACACGCTTAAAATTAGGAAGTCTCATTTCCATCCTCCTCTGCTTGAACCTAAAAATAGTCTAACATGGTTGACGTCATTAGGGAAGATAATAGATGATAGACAATGAATAATTTGAGAAAAAACTGCACACCCTGAGAATGTAATTTTTAACAGAGCGTACCAAAGGGGGTTAGTTAATGCAGTACAATGAGACTGAGAAGAAGAAAATTCTAGATGAAGGCATGTTAACTCGCAGCATGGTCGAGACTGAAGTGGCATTAAAGAAGTGCCAGCTGTATAGTGAAATGGCCAGTGATCCATCTGTCAAATCATTTTTTAAAGATCAAGCCAAAGGTCTTGAGGATGCGGTTGATTTTATCCGCAAAGGATTAAGTGATCTTGACTAAAGGAAGGGGAGTATGAGCTTGAGCAATTTTAGCGATCTCGACATGTTATACGACTACGAAAAAGATGTGGCTGCAGCGGCAATGGGATACATGACCTTAGCCACCCGCGCTCACCACAATATACTCAGGGACAGGTACATCAGGTTAGCTAATGAAGCGACGAATGCTCATTCTAAAGTAAGCAAACTAATCAGCAAAATGGGTGGAATTGCGTAAAACTGAATGCATACAATGGTTAAGACTTAGGGTAAAAGGGCTGTCCAAAGCTAAGATTCTTTGGGCGGCCATTTTTTTCGAAGCTTTAACAAAAATTTCAACGTCGTCTTAGCTTTGAGTATGTTATAATGAAATAGGTTTAAAATTAATGGTTGGAGCGTCAAGTTAAGTCTTGGAATTATGAAGTTCTAGTAAGGGGGCGGAAAAAACTGGATCCTATTACACATGGTTTGATAGGAGTTGCTCTGAGCACGTTGTCCGGGCATTCTTTTAGTATTAATGATCCGGTTTTTTTAGGGGCTACTTTGGGTGCGATGATACCTGATTTAGATATAGTAGCCCACCTGAAAGGAAGATTAAACTATTTATTAAAGCACAGGGGGAAAAGCCATTCCCTACCGGCATTGGGTGTGATGTCGCTGGGCTTAAGCGGGGTTCTTTATGCCTTTTATCCCGAAACTTCCTGGAACACTATCTTTTTTTGGACTCTGGCAGGAACGCTCTCACACGGTCTGATTGATATTCTTAATTCGTTCGGGGCTCAGCTACTCTGGCCTTTCTCCAAAAAGAAGTTTACAGTTGATATGATTACCCTTAGTGATCCTATTATTTTTCTGCTCTTCCTGATCGCGGCACTTTTCAGTTACTCTCAGCTCGCTATTAAGGCTTCGGCGTCAGCTTTTGTGTTAAGTGCACTTTATCTTCTTTATAAAGAACTTGGACGGCAAGAGACTAAAAACATTGTTATGAGCATGTATAAACTTCATGATAAGAATGAAGTGAAGATCCTTCCGGCACTCTATAAGCCGTTTAGCTGGAATTTCCTTATTGTGCAGGAACACCTGGTGCGTTTTGGCACGATTCGTGGGCAGCAGCCACAGATTCAGCGGGTTTTACCGCACTGGGACCAGGATGACCCTTATATTGCCGCAGCCATGGACGGCGCTTTGGCAGAAGTCTTTGACCAATTCACGCCTTATTATCATGTTGTATCAGAACATGAAGAAGAACGTACTGTCAATTTTATGGACCTTCGTTATTGGGGTAAAGATGATTTTCTTTATACGGGGCAAGTTCTCATGAATGAGGAGGGAGAAATTGCTCAGGAAACTTTCTACCTGTTCCCGAACCGGGACGGTATTTTACTCGGTTATTAATCCGGCATCTAAGAATTGAATGATTAAAAAGCTGTTATTAAGCCCATCAGTCTTAATAACAGCTTTTTATTCCCCTTAAAAATTAAACTTTACAAGCTTTAAGCCATCACCCATAATTGTAAAAGAAGAGGTGGAGGTGAAAGCGTGACTAAAAGTAAGCGACAGTTTTTGTGGTTAAGGACAATAAGTATAGCGTTGGCTTTAGTTGGCGTGTTTGGATTGCTGGGAGCTTTTCAGATAACCAAATTAGGCAGCAGTATGTTTTCTTTTTTTGAATTAGTGATGCGCAATTTTGCCTGGGCAGCTCCTTTTTTAGCTTTGGTCTTGTCCTTTTTCCTCTGGCCTTCCCCGGGAAGTGTGCGGGCAAGCTCTGGTAAAAAAGGTAGCTTTGGCTCCATAACCGGTTCTGCCAAAAAGAGAGCAGGTTCGTCAAAGAGCCAAAGGTATACTGGAATAGAGGAAAAGAAAATTCCCATTCCCGGCGGCAAGCTGGTCACGTTAAAGGGATTTGAGAAATATTTCTCTTCTCCGGACTGGCCTGAGCTTAAGGGAGAGGGTTCGGTCCAAGAAAGCATGTCTGAACTGGGACGTGATTTTCCTTCGTATTTTGGGGAAGGGCAAAAACCTATACCTAAGTTATCTCCCAAGCTTACAGCCTTGCATGGAATGAAGGACTATTTTTCGACGGTAGACCTGGAGGTCATAGAGGAATCTCAAGATGCAGGCATACATAATCAAATACATAATGAGGAAAGCTTAGGTGCTCGCGAAACTGCCTCCACCCAATACGCGGCGGAATATTTACCTAGCATAGACTTAAGTGAGAATCAATTAGCGAGTGAGCGTTTAATATTAAACGATATAGCTCGTCCGGATTTAGAGACGGCTAGTACTTTAAGCATCAAGGACTTTGGTGTGATGGACTTAGGTGTCAAGGACTTAGGAATTAAGGGTTTGGGTGCCGAGGATTTAGGCGTAGCCGGTCAGGTAGCGGAACTGGTGCAGAAAATTCAGAACGTGAATCCAAACCCTAATACGCGCAAGTGGCAGCTCCCGGGGCCAGAGCTGATGGAACCATCTTCTCCGGTTATGAGAGATAGTGTTCTTGACAACAGTCCGCACCAACTGGAAGGATTGCTGCAAGATTTCGGCATTAAGGCGAAGGTAATCAGGGTGCACAGGGGACCGGTTATCACCCGGTATGAGTTAGCCCCTGCTCCTGGGGTTAAGGTAAGCAGAATTGTCAATTTAGCTGATGACATTGCCCTCTCTCTGGCAGCAAGGGATGTGCGCATTGAGGCCCCGATTCCGGGAAAATCCGCGATTGGCATCGAAGTGCCTAATAAAGAGCCCCAGGTCGTGGGTTTCCGGGAAGTACTAGAAACGGAGTTTTTCCAAGAGAATTCCTCACACCTTAAGATAGCTTTAGGCAAAGACATTGGCGGGCAGCCGGTTGTAGGAGACTTGGGCAAAATGCCGCACTTGCTGGTAGCGGGCGCGACTGGGGCTGGGAAAAGTGTGTGTATCAGCGCTATTGTTAATTCAATTCTCTACAACTCCACTCCCGCTCAGGTGAAGTTTCTCCTAATCGATCCCAAAGTGGTGGAATTGAGTCTTTATAATGGAATTCCGCACCTCGTGGCCCCGGTCGTCACCGACCCAAAGCGGGCTGCTGCTGCTCTAAAATGGCTCGTTAAAGAAATGGAAACCCGCTACGAATTATTTGCTCAGACTGGGGTTCGGGATATTGAGCGCTACAACCGTCTGCAGGAGGGCGGACAGGATACTCCGGCGTTGCCGTTGATTGTAGTAATTATCGATGAACTGGCTGACCTGATGCTGGTGGCAGGGGAAGTGGAAGAAACTATTTGCCGCCTGGCGCAAATGGCACGCGCGGCCGGTATTCATCTCGTGCTTGCGACCCAGCGCCCGTCTGTAGATGTGATTACGGGTTTAATTAAGGCTAATATTCCGAGCCGGATTGCCTTTGCTGTCAGTTCGCAGATTGACTCGCGCACTATTCTGGACAGTGCCGGCGCCGAAAAACTTTTGGGCCGAGGGGATATGCTGTTTTCGCCGCAAGGGTTAAACAAGCCGTTACGGGTTCAAGGATGCTTGGTCAAGGATGAAGAGGTACAGAGGATTATCAAGTACTGGCGGGATCAGGGCAAACCGGAGTATCTCGCTGTTGAGTCTACCTTTAATGAGAGTGTGGCCCGCGCCGGGGACACGGGGGAGGATGATTTGTTCGGGGAAGCCGGACGCCTAATTATTGGCACAGGGATGGCTTCAGTCTCTTTTTTGCAGAGAAGGCTTAAAGTCGGGTATGCACGCGCAGCCCGCTTAATGGATATGCTTGAAGAGCAGGGGGTTGTAGGAGGGTACGAAGGGAGCAAACCACGCCAAGTTCTGATTAGCATAGAAGAATTCGAAGAACGCTTTGGGTAAATACAGGAGCTGCAGCAGGCAGCTTCTTTTTTTTGGTGCGCCCTTATCGTAACACGGGGCCTTATCGGTCAAGAGGGCTGTAAAGACGGGTTTAGAATATACTTACGCATGAAGCGGACAGAAATGGTTATAATTCATAAAGGTGACAAATCCTAGAATCAAATTGGAGAGATCCTATGAGTTTAAGTTTAACGCTAGAGGATAGGCCTTTACGCGACATTATCCTTAACCGCGATGATCTGTTGCAGCATGCCTTGGAAATAGCCCGCTTTCATGTCCATACCGGCAAAGGAAAACTGAGCAAATCATTACTCCCGCGGATGCGCGCGAACATGCGCTTTCTCCAGGAAGCTCATGCGGAAATTACAGACTATGTTGAGCGCACCCGGGAAATGGTACCTGCTGCGGAATGGTTCCTTGATAATTACTATATCATTAAGGATCTCAGACAGGAAATTCTGCGTTCCCTGCCCCGCCGCTATGAAAAAGAATTGCCGCCCCTGGCTGCTGGGATATACCAAGGGTTTCCACGGGTATATGCCCTGATGATCGAACTGATTGAGCATACAGACAGCCAATTAAAAAGAGAAGTATTGAAGGATTTTATAAACAGCTACCAGTCGGAGATACCCTTATCCAGCGGGGAATTATGGGCTCTTCCCATAATGTTGCGTATTGTTCTGATAGAGAATATACGACGGCTTGTTGAACAAATACTTTATACGCAAAACGAGCGGGAAGCAGCTGATAAATGGCTGAATCCTTTTTTTAATATTGAGCGAGATGGGGAGCAATGGGAGGAAATTTTAGCAAAATCGGAACCAAAGCATGAGATTTCTTCCGCTTATGCCGAAAGGCTGGCCCGTTGCCTGCGGGAGTGGGGAGTTGACGGGCTGCCGCTTTGGCGCTGGTTAGACAAAACTGCCGGCAAAGAGGATACTTCCATCGAAGAACTTGCAAAGCTTGAGCGCCAGCGCCAGGCTATGTGCCAAGTTTCGATGGGGTATGCTATTACTTCCTTGCGTTTTTTGGCAGAGGAAAACTGGCCCCGTTTATTTGAAGAAGTGAGTCCGGTGCAAGAGATCCTGGAACAAGACCCAAGCGGTGTTTATGGGCAAATGGATTTTGACTCCCGCGATGGCTACCGGCATGAAATAGAAAAACTGGCACGGCGCTTTGGAATATCTGAATTAAAGGTGGCCAGGGAAATTGTGGAGAGGGCGCGGAGAGCTGCAGACGCTGGAGATGATGGAGCAGCAGCCCATGTAGGATACAGTGTGATTGGCCGAGGCCGCCCCCTCTTGGAACGGGATCTGGAGCAAGAGTGGGGGAGTATTCACCGTTTCTGGTGCCAGGTAAGACGTTGGGTTCGTAATCATCCTGAGACAGCGTATTTCGGGGGGATAGTCTTTATAATGCTGATTTTAGGCTATCCTTTCCTAAACTATGCTCTGAAGCATGGGACTCCCGCCACTGTACTCTTAGCAGTGCTGGCGGTGATTATCCCCTTAAGTTCGTTAGCCATACCTTTAGTTAACTGGGTTGTGTCCCAACTTCTAAACCCTGCTTTTTTCCCGAAACTTGAGCTAGGGCAGGGAATAGGTGCAGAGTTGCGTACAATCGTAGCTGTTCCCACTCTCCTGCCAAGTGTCTCGCGCGTGCAGGAACTATTAGACCAATTGCAAGTGCATTTTCTGGCCAACCAAGACCCTCATTTACATTTTGCTCTTCTGGGGGATTTTACGGATGCTCCGGCTAAGGAGATTCCGGAAGATCAGGATATTTTACAAGCAGCCATAGACGGGATTAAAGCCTTAAACAAAAAGTATGGGCAAGACCGTTTCTTCTTCTTGCACAGGGAAAGGCAATGGAACCCTGCGGAAGGAGTATGGATGGGGTGGGAAAGAAAGAGAGGGAAGCTGCTCGAATTTAACAAACTGCTTCAGCACGAAGAGTCAACCAGTTATCACGTTAAAATTGGAGATCTTGCTGTTCTTCCGCACATCCGCTATGTAATTACGCTTGACAGTGACACCCAGCTCCCACGCGGAAGTGCGCGCAAACTAATCGGCACAATCGCTCATCCTTTACATAAACCGCGTTTGAGCGAGGACAATACCCGAGTGGTCGAGGGCTATGCGATCCTGCAGCCGCGCATCGGCGTCTCGATTCCGAGTGCAGGAGCATCTTTCTTTGCCCGTGTGTTTGCCGGCAAAGGAGGAGTTGACCCTTACACTACGGCAGTGTCAGACGTTTATCAAGATCTTTTCCGAGAAGGGAGTTTCACTGGCAAAGGGATTTATGATGCTACCGTCTTTCAGCAAGTTACGGGCGCAGCTTTTCCGGAAAATACTATTCTGAGCCATGATCTGATTGAGGGGATTTATGCCAGGACTGCATTAGTAACGGATGTTGAGCTGGTGGACGGGTACCCTGCCAAATTTCATGCTTATATGCGAAGATTACATCGTTGGGTAAGAGGGGATTGGCAGATCTTGCCTTGGTTGTTCAAGCCCCTACCGGTAATTGCACGTTGGAAGATCTTCGACAATCTGCGCCGCAGCATCGAAGCTCCGGCCCATATACTCCTGATTATGCTGGCGTTTACAGTGCTCCCAGGGAATGCTTGGGTTTGGGTAGGATTAGTCCTGTTAAACTTATTCTGGTCGGCCCTGCTGCATGTGCTGAGCATGATTTTTACCCGGGGTGAAATGAAAAATGAGCTAAAGGAAATCCTAATTCAAGGCTTGTTGCTCCTGGTATTTTTGCCATATCTGGCTTATACGGAATTGGATGCGGTTATACGCAGCCTCTCGCGCCATTACTTTACTCACCGCAAGCTGTTGGAGTGGGAGACGGCGGCAGCAACTGACCGCCGCCTTAATTTAAGCTTAAAAACTTCCTGGCGTTTAATGTGGCCGGCCCTAGCGGGAGTTTTGGTCTATTTTGTGCTTACCCTTAGTTTTAAAGCGGCCCAAGCCTGGCAATTCATGCCACTGGCTGTTTTGTGGGCTAGCTCTCCATGGGTAGCTTACCGCATCAGTTTGCCGATATTAGAAGAGCAGGTAACCCTTGCACCTGATGAGGGGCTGCGTTTGCGCCGATATGCGCGCAAGATTTGGGCGTTCTTTGCTGACTATGTCAATGAGCAAGAGAATTGGCTCCCTCCTGACAATGTCCAACTCAACCCGCCCAATGGGGTAGCCCACAGAACTTCCCCTACCAACATTGGACTGGCTCTACTTGCTAACTTGGCAGCGAGGGATCTGGGCTATATCTCTGTAAGCCAAATGTATGTGCGTCTTGACAATACCCTAAGCGTATTGGAAAGGCTGGAGCGCTGGCAGGGACATTTTTATAATTGGTATGATACTCTAAAGCTAACTCCGCTCGTCCCTCACTATGTTTCTACGGTAGACAGCGGCAATTTGGTTGTTTACGTTATAACCCTGAAAAACGGGCTTGAAGAAAGTTTAAGCAAACCCCTGCTCACTTTGGATTTGGTGCGCGGTTTAGAGGATAGTTATACTTTACTTAAGGAACACTTGGAGCAAGATCAAGGGGAAGCTGCCACTGTCCTTAGTTCAAAGCTCAGGCCTTTTGCCCAAGCCCTGGAGGAGATTATTTCTCTTGAACGCCTTGAACCCTTGTCCTGGTATGGACTGCTGCAAAAATGGCCAGCAACTGTCCCGGATCAAGTAGGGCGGGAAGTGTTGTATTGGCTCAACCAGTTAGAGAGCATGGTTTCAGCGTTTCGCCTCGAAATGCAAGAACTCTATCCTTGGCTTGTACATGAGCAGGAAACTCTGCCACCGGACGTAAATCAAGAGCTAAGCCTACTCGAATTAGAAGTTAAGTATAGGTCTTTGTCAGGAGTTGAGAGCGGCAATATTAAACTTGGACTTAAGAAGGTAGAGAGCCTGCTGGCGCAGGCACGCAGCCTGCAGCAGCGTCTCAATACTCTGGCACAAGATACTGACTTTACTCCCCTGTTCGATAAAGAGCGGCAACTATTTTCTATTGGCTACCGCATCACGGATGGCGCTTTAGATAGGTCTTATTATGATCTTCTGGCTTCAGAAGCGCGCCAGGCAAGTTTTATTGCCATTGCCAAAGGGGAAATTCCGCAAAGCCACTGGTTTCGCTTGGGACGTTCGATGACGCGCGTGCACGCGCAAAGGACGTTGGTGTCATGGAGCGGGACGATGTTTGAATTTCTAATGCCACTGCTGGTGATGCGCAATTTTGAGGGAACTTTATTGGACGAAACCTATGCGTCCGTGGTTGAAGTCCAACGCCATTATGCCAGTGAAAGACAGGTTCCATGGGGAATTTCCGAATCAGGTTTTTATGCTTTTGATGCTCACTTGAATTATCAATATAAAGCGTTTGGGGTTCCGGGGCTTGGACTTAAAAGGGGTTTGAAAGAAGATTTGGTCATTGCGCCCTATGCAAGCTTCTTGGCCTTGCTGGTTTCTTCCGGAGAGGCTTTGCACAACCTTCAGAGTATGGAAAGTAAAGGTTTTGGCGGACGTTACGGATTATATGAAGCAATCGACTATACCCATGAACGGGTTCCGGTGGAGCGCCAGTACCGGATTGTCCAAAGCTACATGGCTCACCATCAGGGTATGAGCTTGCTGGCACTTACGAATGTCTTAACAGGGAACAACATGCAAAGACGCTTCCATTCAGAAGCAATGGTCCAAGCTACAGAACTGATTTTACAAGAGAGGCTTCCCGCTAAGAACATTTTCTCTGTTACGGAGGAGCGGAGTTCCTATGTGGCTAAAAAACAGCCTGCTCCACTCGACGGAAAGAACCATCTCACTCTTACTGGGAGCGAAACCGCAATCCCGGTAACGCATTTTCTATCCAATGGGAAGTATGCAGTCATGCTAACAAATGCTGGTTCAGGTTACAGCCGCTGGAAAGACATTGCTATTTCGCGTTGGCGCTCCGATGTGACTAGGGATAACTGGGGTATGTATTTTTATATCCAGAACTTAAACTCGGGAGCTGTCTGGTCGGCGACCAAGCAACCACTTGGGGAAGAAGGGGACGAGTATAAGATTACCTATGCTCCGGACAGGGTCGAGTTTTTCCGTAAGGACGGAAACATCGCTACCCGGATGGAGATTGTGGTCTCACCCGAAGACCAGGTGGAAATCCGCCGCCTGTGCTTGACCAACCATAGTGGTCATGACCGGATTTTAGAAATAACAAGCTATTTCGAAGTGGTCTTGGCAGGGATGAACGAGGATTTAGCCCATCCGGCTTTTGGCAACTTGTTTATTCAAACAGAATTTTCCCATCAGGCTTTGCTTGCTTCGCGCCGTCCGCGCCGTGAAGACGAGACGCGGCTGTGGCTTATGCATACTGTTGCAACTGAAGGCGAGAATATTGGGGCTCTCCAGTATGAAACAGACAGGGCGCGTTTTCTTGGGCGGGGACGAAATCTGGGGGGTCCATTGGCTTTGGAGCCCAATCATCCTCTGACTAACACGGACGGAGCAGTCCTTGATCCGATCATGAGTTTGAGGCAGCGCGTACGCATTAAGCCCGGCCAGACCGTGAAAGTGTCTTTTTCAGTTGGGGTTGGAGAGTCGCGCGCCGAAGTGATCACGCTCGCGGAAAGATACCGGGATGCCGCTGCAGTCAACCGCGCCTTTGAATTGACCTGGACTCACAGCCAGATGGAGCTTAGGCATTTGAATCTCAGCCCGGCTATGGCTAATCTGGCTTCGAATGTTGCAGGGCAACTCCTCTATTTAAGCCCGGCCCGAAGTGAAATTGGAGAGTATTTAATTCAAAATCAAAAGGGGCAGTCCGCACTCTGGCCTTACGCAATTTCAGGAGACCTACCGGTTATTTTGGCTGTAATCCAGGAAAGTGAGCATTTATCACTGGTGCGCCAGCTCTTAACTTTGCATGAGTATTGGAGAATGAAAGGGCTGAAAACTGATTTAGTTATTGTGAACGAAGACCCCAGCGGCTATGTTGAATCTCTCAATGATTCCCTGCGTGACCTTGTTCTCTCCGGGCACGCTCATTTGAGCAGCCCTGGCGGGGTCTTCCTCTTAAAGAAAGACAATCTCCCTGCGGAGGATTTCACTCTTTTATATACTGTTGCCCGCCTTATTTTCTCAGGAGAGGAAGGATCAGCCGCGCTTCAACTGCGCCGCAAAGGGAAAATTCCTTTCCAGTCAGTCCAAGAAAACGCTCACGCCCAATCTGCCATGGGTCATAAAACCAAGATTGATACATCCAAAATTAATATCTCCAAGTCAGATATGACCGGGACAGATATGACCAAGGAGGTTCTGATTGAGGCGGATACCTTTCGGAGCATAGACGGTACTGAGATGGCAAACAATAGCATCTGGGAACAAGCACAGGGAGAGTTGCTGTTTGCTAACGGTTACGGGTCTTTCTCGGCTGATGGCAGAGAATATGTCATTGAACTGCAAGAGGGAAAGCACACCCCATTACCGTGGCTTAATGTCATCGCTAATCCGCAGTTCGGCTTTCAGGTGTCAGAATCAGGTTCAGGGTATACCTGGGCTCTTAATAGCCGAGAGAATAAGCTTACTCCCTGGTCCAATGACCCCGTCTTGGATGCCCCGGGAGAAGCAATATTTGTGCGGGATGAAGAGAGCGGCTCTTTCTGGTCGCCTACTCCTGCTCCGGTGCGGAGCCGGGAAAAGTATAAAGTGCGGCACGGACAAGGATACTCTGTATTTGAGCATGTGAGCCATGGACTCCAGCAAGAACTCTCGCTCTTTGTGCCTATGGATGCACCGGTAAAAATTGCCCGCCTTAAACTGCATAATTCCGGGAGCACAGAGCGCACATACTCTGCATATTATTATGCGGAATGGGTGCTGGGGGTGGCGCGCGAGCTGACCGCCCCGTATATAATTACGGAATATGATGAAGAAATGGGGACGATCTTTGCCCGCAACAGTTATCAGGAGGAATTTGCCGGGCGTACGTCCTTCTTAGCGACATCCGGTGCCAAAGTACGTTCTTATACCGGGAATCGGACAGAATTTATCGGGCGCAACCGCAGTTTGGCCAATCCCAAGGGATTGGCTGTGCCTAAACTTGCACTCGCCGTGGGTGCAGGCTTGGATCCATGTGCGGCTTTACAGGTTGAATTGGCTCTCAAGCCGGGGGAAGAACAGATTGTTTATTTTCTCCTGGGAGAAAGTGAAAACCAAGCACGAGCCAAGGAGATTATCAGGTTATATCAAGAACCGCACAGAGTGGAATCCGCATTCAAGTGCGTGTGCGAATTCTGGGACAGCGTCTTAAACACAGTTCAAGTAGAGACCCCGGATCAGTCGATGAACTTACTCCTAAACCGCTGGCTGCTGTACCAAACCTTAGTCTGCCGTCTCTGGGCCCGGTCCGCTTTCTATCAAGCAGGAGGAGCGTATGGCTTCAGGGATCAGCTTCAGGATGTCATGGCCTTGGTCATCAGCCGGCCTGATTTGACGCGCGCCCAGATTGTCCAACATGCCGGGCGTCAATTTCGTGAAGGGGATGTCCAGCACTGGTGGCATCCGGAACGGGGGAAAGGGATACGGACTAAATTCTCAGATGATCTGCTCTGGCTCCCGTTTGTGACTGCAGATTACCTTGAACATACCGGGGATTATACTTTGTTGGATGAAGAAGTACCGTTTTTGGAACAGGAACCATTGGGAGAAGAGGAAGATGAACGCTATGCTATTCCCAGGGTTGCTGCGGAATCAGGCACAATCTATGAGCACTGTGTACGGGCGATTGAACGTAGTCTGCGTTTAGGAGAGCATGGGTTGCCCTTAATCGGCACAGGGGACTGGAATGACGGCTTTAGCGCGGTAGGACGCAAAGGGAATGGGGAAAGCGTGTGGCTCGCTTGGTTTTTGGTAATTGTCTTAAATAGGTTTGCTTCTGTGTGTGAAGCCCGGCAGGACAGGGAACTGGCTGAAAGCTATCGTGACACGGCCCGCGAACTGGTGCAGAATATTGAACGTCATGGCTGGGACGGAGGGTGGTACAGGAGAGCGTATTTTGATGATGGCACTCCTATGGGTTCTGCGAATAATGAAGAATGTCAGATTGATGCCATTGCACAGTCCTGGGCAGCCCTCTCCGGTCAGGCTAAACCAAGCCGCGTCACTGACGCCATGCTTGCACTTGAACACTACTTGCTCAAAAAAGAGGACGGAATTCTCCTGCTCCTTACCCCTCCGTTTGATTGTTCGCAGCCTGATCCAGGGTATATCAAGGGGTATGTTCCCGGAGTGAGAGAAAACGGGGGTCAGTATACTCATGGGGCAATCTGGGCTATTCTAGCGTTCACGCAGATGGGAGAAGGGGAGAAAGCTTATGATCTTTTCCGCATGCTGAACCCTATTAACCATTCCCGCACGGAAAGTGAGGCAGGACGCTATAAAACAGAGCCCTATGTAATGGCCGCTGATGTGTATGCAATTCATCCTCATGTGGGCCGTGGAGGGTGGAGTTGGTACACCGGAGCCGCTGGTTGGATGTACACGGCAGGTCTGGAAGGAATTTTGGGCTTTAAGCTTATAGGAGATAAGCTCACTTTCGAACCGTGTCTGCCACGGCACTGGCAGGGATACCATTTAACTTACCATTATAAAACGGCAGTGTATAAGATTGAAGTGGAAAATCCGGACGGGAAGATGACTGGAGTTAGAAAGATGGTTGCGGACGACAAGGAAATTGACAGCACTTTCCTAAGCTTAATCGATGATGGGCGCGAGCACTTGGTTAAATTCATTATGTAGTTTGCTTACGGGCATATCCCCGGCGGTTGAGCGAGATAATGGCGGCCACCAGGGCCATGCCCGCAGCAGCTAACAAAACGGTATGGTAGGCTGACATAAAGGCGGCTGTCTGCTCGGAAAAGGTCGGATAAGGCTGAGCACTAAGAGCAGCGGTCTGCCTGTTTTCAAAGAGAGTTACAGAAAAGGCGATTCCGATCACCATACCAACATTTCTCACTAAAGCGTTTATCCCTCCGGCTACTCCTAATTTGCTGGGGGGGACTGAACTCATCACACTGCTGTTATTCGGAGAGTTAAACAAGCCCGCTCCCAGGCCCATTAACACAGGTCCGGGTATAACTTGAAGAGCAGTGGAGTACGCAGTGACTGTTGAAAGGTAATAAAGTCCTGATGCGGATAAGATGAGTCCGCCGGTCGTTAAAGCGACTGGGCCGATACGGTCTGAGACATAACCGCTCACAGGCGCAACCACTGCCATTACTAAAGGGAAAGAAGTCATTATCAGTCCGACTTTGGTTGGCGCGAAATTGAGAATGTGCTGGAGGTAAAAGGGCATTAGCATGGTATTGGAAAAGGAAGAGATAAAAGATAAAAGTCCGGACAGGTTTCCAATCAAAAAGGGCCTAATGTGAAACAGGGATAAATCTATGATTGGGTAAGGAACACGGCGTTCAGCCCGGAAAAAGAGGGTAAGCAGCACCACTCCCCCTGCGAGTCCGACAATGATCGGAAAGCTGCTCCAGCCCCAATCCTGACCATTATTGAGGGCAAACAAGAGGCTGATCATGCCCAGGGTAAAAAGGGTTGCCCCTTGAAAATCGAAACTTTCTTGCCCGTGCTTGACTTTATCTGCAGGTAGAATGACTTGTCCAACTAAGTAGCCAAAGATTCCGATCGGAATATTGACAAAGAAGATGGCCTGCCAATCTGCCATTCCCACTAAAATACCGCCGATACCCGGCCCAGCCAAACTTCCCAAAGCCACTACCGTTCCGACCAAGCCCAAAGCCCGTCCGCGCTCCTGGGGAGGAAAAGTGGAAGTAATAATTGCCGGTCCGTTAGCCATGATCATGGCAGCGCCCAGCGCCTGAATGATTCGCATTACCACTAAAAACCAGATATCATTGGAAAATCCGCAGAGCGCAGATCCCAATGTAAAAACCAAAAATCCTGTCAGGTAGACACGTTTGCGGCCAAGTAAGTCTGCTAAGCGTCCAAAAATAGGGAGTAAGCTTGAAATGGCGAGGAGATAAGCGGTAACCACCCATTGTAAAGTTGAGAGGTCAACATTTAGCTGGGAAGACATTGTTGGCAAAGCCACATTGACAATACTGCTGTCGAGGGTTGCCATAAATGTGCCGATAGAAACGTTGGCTAAAATAAACCAACGATAAGAGGCGGAATTTCTAACATGTTTTGTTAAGTTCATACTACCACCTTTTCTAACCTTCAAAATAACCAAGCACATACTCTAATTTAACATAGTTTGGGCAAGTTGCAAAACAGAAAAAGGGTTCTAAATTTTCAATTAGCGCCCGAAAGTAAAATCAAAATGTGGTATAATTATATTCGATTTTAGACAGTGTACTGTGTAAAAGTCCATTAATTAGCGCTTAACTATTAGATAAAGAACCGGCTAAATCTGAAAATCAAGCTGGTCGAAGTGGGTGGAGCTGGGAGAGGAAAGAGGATGTCAGGGCCATTATTACAAAAATCTAACCGCAGAGTATACATACAACTTGCGTTAGCAGGGGTTATTTTTATAATAATTGCATTTGGGCTTTCTACAGATTTATCTTGGTCCTTACGCTCGACTGCCGGCATAACCGCAGCAGCGATTTGGCTCTGGGTGCTTGAACCTATACCCATGCCTTTGACAGCAGTGTTGTATGTGGCTGGGCTCCCCATTCTGGGGGCGGCTTCCTTAGAGACTGCCTTGGGCGGGTTTGCCAAAGGTTCGACTTTTCTTATTATGGCGGGATTTATGATGGCTCAAGGGGTTAACAGTACCCCTTTGGGCAGGCGTTTTGCTAATATGACGATTGTGCGTTTCGGCGGGAGCATTGGCGGAGTATTGGCGGGTGTGCTGCTCGCACCGCAACTCCTTAGCATCTTTATTCCGGCAACAGGAGTACGCACAACGTTGCTTTTGCCTGCGGTCATGGCTGTCATTGAATCCATGGGTCTGAGGGGAAATACTAATACGTCCAAGCTCTTAGTCTTAGGGCTTTCTTTTGGCACAAGCATCAGCGGTATCGCCTTATTACCGGCAGCAATAGCGAATGTGCTCACTGTAGATCTGCTGAAAAGTTCATTAGGTCAGAACATTTATTATTTTGAATGGTTTAAGATGACTTGGCCCGCTTGGTTCTTAATGATTCCGCTAACTTGGATGATTATGCTTAAAACTTTTCCCCCGGAAATTAAGGTTTTGGAAATAGGGGAGATTAAGCAGGAACTACGGGAGATGGGGCCGTTAAGCAGGGAGGAGAAGAAATGCCTGGGGATATTAACATTGACTGTGCTCCTTTGGATGACCGAGTCGTTTCACCGTTTGCCAACGGCTGTCCCTGCTCTGGTGGCTGTAGTCCTGATGGGATTGCCAGGTATAGGTGTAGCTACTTGGGATAAGCTGAAGGAGATCGATTGGGGCACTGTGCTCTTGATGGGTGCCACGCTCTCCCTTGCTTCCGCCATTAATAAATCGGGTGCAGCTGAATTATTGGCTGGGAAATTATTAGCTTTTCCGGGAGTTGAGGCTGGGCTTTCCCTGCCGCTTCTAACCGTGGGCATCTTAGCGCTCTTGACCCACGTTTATCATTTGGGAGTATCGAATGTATCGACGGTAGTTCTGACTCTTACCCCAGTGATCTTGCAAATTGCCCTTAAGTTAGGGATAAATCCCCTGTTGGCAGCCGTGACTATTAACATCTCTGCTATGTTTGGGTTTTTACTGGTAGTGGAAACATTACCCGGAGTTATTACTTATGCCACGGGCGTTTACTCCCCCCAAGACTTGATGAAAGTTGGCTTCTGGCTTACTTTGGCTTCAATCATTGTGGTTATCTTAACTGCGATGTTGTGGTGGCCCTTAATCGGCCTTAGCTGATTTGGAAGGCTGTGAGAGAATACTAAGTGTCGGATATTTCCATGCAAAATTAACGTGATTTAGAACCAGGATCTATCTTAATGAAAGGATGAGGAGATTGTTTACACCTTCGGCAGAGGAGCTGGAAAAACGTTTGAAAATTCTGCAACAACACTTGCAAAGAGAGGAAATTACCGGTGCCTTAATTTTGGCCAATGTGAATTTGTATTATTATACCGGTTTAATCGAACCGGCATGTTTCTTTGTCCCGGCAGCAGGACATGCGGTCTATCTCAGCCGCAAACGCGGACCCTTGGCGACAGATTTGCCGTGGCCGGTGCGCAGATTTAAGCGGTGGGGCGACATCATCGAAGTGCTGCAAGAATTCAATTACCCTGCTCCCGGAAAGCTGGGGCTCGAGTATGAGAAAATACCGGCTAGTGTGTATTTAAAGCTTAAGGAAATAGGTTTGGAATTCTCGGATGTTACGCTCCTGATCAGGAACCAGCGCGCAGTGAAATCCGAATGGGAAAGGTCTGTTTTACGGGAGACAGCCGCCAAAGACAAAGTTTTGTGGGAGATGGTTCCGGAACTCTTACAGAATGCACAGACTGACCAAGAATTGGCCGGGATGTTTGAAGGGGAGGCTAGGCGTCGGGGGCATTTAGGAATTTTTCGTTTGCATGGATTTAACCAGGAAATGTCATGCACTTGTATCTTGGTCGATGAAAAAGGGAATGTTCCCAGTTCATATGATGCTCCTTTATCTGGAGCAGGGGTGAGCCCGGCTTTTCCGTTTGGACCGTCAGGTGCCAAGCTTGAGCAGGGAAAACCGATACTGATTGATTTTGGCGGTTGTTATTTCGGATATGTCGTTGACCAGACAAGAATTTTTATGTTTAATTCTGTTCCGCCTGAAGTGAAAAAAGCATACGATACGGCCATTCATATCCTTAAAGACTTGGAGAAAATGGCTAAACCCGGAGTAGTGTGCGGCGAGCTTTATGATCATGCGCACAAGATCGCTTCAGAGTCGGGGATTCCAGGATTCATGGGTTCCCACGGGGGAGTCTCTTTTATTGGACATGGGGTAGGGTTGGAGATTGACGAACTTCCGGTTCTGGCTCGCGGATCACAGCAACGGTTGCAAGCAGGCATGGTATTGGCTATTGAACCTAAGTTTACCCTACCAGGCATTGGAGCGGTTGGGCTTGAGACTTCGTATGAGGTAACACAGAATGGTCTCGTCAGTTTATCTACCCTTACGGATGAGCTGGTAGTAGTAGAGAAGTAAGTAATGCTTGTGATATGTTTGAACATTTTATACAAGCGGTATTATAGGAAAATGATGTTGACAGATCATGGTCAGGCATTCAGTAAAAAAGTTATGTGAAAAAGATTATTGACAGAATCTGTCCTGCCTGCTACACTTATATTCTCATCTTTGACAGTTAAAAACTATAAAAAGCTTGAAAGCCCTGTATTTGCAAGGTGTTCAAGCTTTTTTTGTATTTTAAAAAAGTGAGTAATTTTTTTATTTCTTAGTCGTGCTTAGAATTTTTTTCATCTGTGTCTTTTTTATAATCTCGAAATCTGTTCGAAAGCAGAAAGATTCATGCAGAGCATCTGTAAAATCAGTTCTTGTGTAGGTCGGTATATATCCCTCGCCCTTGATCTCATAGAAATTCATTTCTCTCAATCCGTTGACGATTTCACTGCATGTAAACTTATTTCCTAGTTTCTTTTCCAATAATCGATAAATGATGAGGGCCATAAAGCAGGTAGTAAAATGTGCTTTAATTCTATCTTCGCGACTTAAGTACACTGGTCGGGCTTTAAACTCGCTTTTCATGATCCGGAAACATTCTTCAATCTCCCAGCGCCGCTGGTTAATTCGGATGATTTCCTGAGCACTACCTTCGAGGTTCGTGCAAACGGCATAAAATCCGTCATAGGCTTCTTCGGCAACGATGGTTTCGTTATTTAAGGCATAGAGTTCATTGTCGGCTATTTCGCCATCAGACGTACAGCTGGTTTTCTTGATAAAACGTTTATAGTCGTTCTGATTGCTTTTTGAAATTTTAGTCGGATTCGAATCAAGTAATTTCTGAGCACGTTCGATTTGTGAATTACGAATTTGACGTTGATAGTTTTTATACTTGATGGAGTAAGTGACAATAAGTTTTTGTTCTAGGCCATTTTCTTTAATCCAGCGTTCTTTGAAGAAGCATTTGTCTTTATAGGTTTCCTCGTCAAGCTGGGCGATATCATAAGTTTTATCATGATCTGCAAGATGCCAGTCTTTTGAATCAAGAGACCATTCTTTTAAATGCTTTTTTAGTTTTTTAATCGATTGGGTCGTGATAAATGCGCGTTCGCCTTCGTTGTTGAACCTTCTGTTCTTTTCAGAAGCCAGTCCGGCATCTGTACAGACAACAAATTTGGAAAGTTTAAAATCGGAAAGTATTTTTTGCTCTAAGGGTTTAAGCGTAATCTGTTCATTCGTGTTGCCGCTGTTGAGATTAAAAGCAAGAGGAATACCGTCTCCATCCATGAACAGACCCATTTGGATGATAGGGTTCGGTCGGTGTTCTTTTGAAGCGCCATACTGTTTAAGGCCTTCTTCTTGCTCGATTTCAAAGAAATAATTGGTACAGTCATAATAGAGAATACCCGTGTTTCTCTTTGAAATTTTGAGGCTGTTGCTATAAAGAGAAGACTGAATGAAGTCCATTTCTTTGGAAATGACTTCAAGTGCTCTGTACACATGCTGCAATTCAAAGTCAGTTTGTTCAATGAACTTTGAGGAATGCTTGTAGGTAGCGAGTTTGGAAGAAGGAAAAAGGATCCGTCCGTAAAGGAGCCGTGACAGTATAGCATTCAGATCAAAAAAGAACTTATACTTTTTTGATATCTCAGCGGAAACCTTATGAAGATTGAGTTCGTGATAGATCTGCTGGAGAAAAAGATAACCACCGTTGAAGAAGTGTTGTTGATCCTTGGAGATTACTTTAGATGGAGAGTATTTAACGATGACTTCTCGCGATTGCTCTTTCTCTTTTTTGTTAAGGTCTTCTATGTATGATTTAGCCCATTCAATAGGATCTCGCCCATTTAGTTTTTGCTGTAATTCAGCAAGCGTCCCTAACTTTTCAACAACTTTTGTGGAACGCCTACCGTTCTCGTAAATAGATTGTATGACATAAAGCGAAGTAGCATTTTTAGACTTGGATATACTAAGTCGCATAGTAACAATCTCCTCCAATCCCTTACATTATAACACATTACGCTAAATTACGCACTAAGGATTGGAGAAAATTTGACATTTTTCCAATAAAAAAAGCCCTGTTTTCAAGGCTTGTAGAAATTTCTATATAAGCGCAAGTGTCAAAGACCCGAGATTATTGACAGAATCTGTCCTGCCTGCTACACTTATATTTATCAAACTTCATATTTATATGATACTCTTATCCGGAGTGGTGGAGGGACTGGCCCAATGAAACCCGGCAACCCGCTCGGTAGCGAGGCTATTAGTATAGTCAAGCTGCAAAGCACGGTGCTAATTCCTGCAGGAGAAATTTCTTCTGACAGATAAGAGGAGCGGCAAAGTGTATTTGCATGCCTCTTCTGTCAGGGAAGGGGCTTGTTTAATGTCCGGGAGAGTATAACAGGATGGAGGGGGGCTGCAATTATGAGTGTTGAAAAAACTTACGCCGAAATTAATGCCAAAATTAAAGCAGGAAAAGCAGTTGTTGTAACTGCAGAGGAACTTATCGGGCTCGTTCAGGAAAAAGGGTTAAGCGCGGCAGCCAAGGAGGTCGATGTTGTAACGACCGGAACCTTTGCTCCAATGTGCTCATCCGGGGCCTTTCTAAATTTTGGGCATACCAAACCAAGGATGAAAATGCAGAAGGTGTGGCTTAACGGCGTTCCTGCGTACGGCGGGATAGCTGCCGTAGATGCCTACCTCGGGGCTGCGGAATTACCTGATGATGACCCACTTAACAGCAATTATCCGGGTGAATTCCGCTATGGCGGGGGACATGTAATCCAGGATTTAGTTGCACGCAAGCCTGTGAAATTAAAAGCACTGGCTTATGGTACAGACTGCTATCCGCGGCACGAGTTTGAAACCACTATTACTTTGGATGAGATCAATGAAGCGATCCTCTTCAACCCGCGCAATGCTTATCAAAATTACAATTGTGCAGTTAATTTAACGTCGAAGATTGCTTATACCTATATGGGGATGCTTAAGCCTAACTTAGGTAATGCGCATTACTCCACTTCTGGCCAGCTAAGCCCGCTGCTTAAAGACCCGCACTTCAAAACGATCGGGATCGGTACGAAAATCTTTCTGGGTGGCGCTACGGGTTATGTTGCTTGGCATGGCACCCAGCATTTTCCTTCTATCCAAAACCTGGAAGGGAAAGATTTGGGACCGGCAGGGGGAACTCTGGCCGTAATCGGGGATTTGAAGCAAATGAACCCGCGCTGGCTTGTTGGTACGAGCTATATCGGGTATGGTGCAACTTTGAGTGTGGGTATCGGGGTGCCCATTCCGATTCTCAATGAGGAGATAGCCAAATATGCAGCCGCAACTGACCAAGAGTTGTTTGCGCCAGTTGTTGACTATGGGGAAGCTTATCCTTCTCGGACCCCGGGAAATCTGGGCTATGTCAGTTATGCCCAATTAAAATCCGGCAAAATCACCGTTAATGGCAAAGAAATTCCCACGGCACCACTTTCTAGCATTCCCAGGGCCCGGGAAATTGCTTCCACGCTCAAAGATTGGATTAATAATGGAGATTTTCAGCTCACAGAACCGGTGAAATTACTTCCGTCACCTGCTGATGCTCCGGCGGCCAATGTGCTAAGAGGGTAGTAACCACCTTCAGCCTTTGCTAAAAGGGACTATAGGGAGTCAGTACTCAAAGATTTATGTTGATAGTCAGTTGTTCGATCAAGAGAGTAAAACCGGATGAGAAAAAGGAGAGGAGAGGTTATATGTCTCCCAAGAGAATAGTATTGCGTTTCGGTACAGATATTTCAGTTAAACCGATCGTATATCGCTTAGTTAAGGATTATGATTTAGTCGTTAATATTGTCAAAGCTGATGTTAACCCGCAAAAAGAAGGTACAATGGTGCTTGAAGTGATAGGGGATCAGAGTGAGCAAGGGCTCGACTATCTTCGCGAAATTGGGGTATCAGTGCAGGATCTTAATCAAGAGATTATTCGCAATGATGACAAGTGTGTTATGTGTGGGGCTTGTACCGCGATTTGCCCTACGGGAGCCCTATATTTAGAAAGAAATTCCATGGAAGTTAAGTTTGACGGGGATAACTGTGTAGTCTGCCAGCTCTGTGTAAAAGTTTGCCCAATGCGGGCGATGGAGGTCCGGCTCTAATTGGAATACAGAGAACGCACCTATCGTCAACTGCACCGCCAACATGATCTTGTTCATTTTCAAGCGATGGTAAAGGAAACTGACTTGGACATTGGAATCCGCAAAGAATGCTATTCGGCGGCAACGGTACAGTGGGTTGAGAGTGTGGTTAAGGATGTGCGGCAGCCATTGGAGGAATACGTTGCTCTTGATCCCGGTTTTGTGGCTGCCCTTACTCCGTACGCTGTATTAGCGGACGCCCCCCGGATTGCCGTCATGATGGCAGAAGCCGGGAGGCAAGCCGGGGTTGGTCCGATGGCTGCGGTTGCGGGGGCGGTGTCAGAGTTGGTAGGAAAGGCGATAGCTAAACGTTCACGGGATGTGATAGTGGAAAACGGCGGGGATATCTTTCTCCGTACAGGCCGGACACGCTATATCGGAATTTTTGCGGGGGCATCCCCCTTGTCTAATAAGATTGCCCTTGAGATCAAGCCAGAGCACACTCCCTTAGGAATCTGCACTTCTTCCGGCAAAATCGGGCATTCTCTCAGTTTCGGACAGGCTGATGCGGTTGTGATTCTGTCCCCGTCAACTGCCTTGGCTGACGCTGTGGCTACGGCTGCCGGGAATCGCGTTAAGAATGGCTCAGATATGGAAGAAGCCATCGAGTTTGCAGCCGGAATTCATGGGGTTACAGGAGCCTTAATCATTTGGGAAGACAAGCTGGCTGCCTGGGGACAGGTTAAACTAGTTCCGCAAAGTTAGTACCGAAAATTTGGTTCAAGGCTGATCCCTTTCTACTCAAGAGCATAAGAAATGTTACATCTTTATGGACGCTAAGTTAGATCTTACGCCTGAACGTGATAATATTACCGCTCTCATGCACTTCTACTTGATCGGCAGCTTGCATCAGATCAAGCATGCCTACAACTTTTGATACCGCGAGAAACATTTCAAACCCCTGCACCCAGGGGTATATTTTTTTGGCTAAAGTGTAGGGAGTATAGGCATCTTCGCATAGGAAAGGGTAGATTTCGTCCATTCGAGTCGTATAGTTATCGAATACCTCGAACGCTTTTGTGTCGGGGTCGTCAAATACTTCTCCGTGCCCTGGATAGATAATGGATAATCGTAACTGGAGAATGTCTCTTAAGCTTTTAAAGTATTGACGGGAAGTAGACATCCAGTATCCGTTCCCATCCGGTTCCAGCACAGGATTAGGCGTGGTCCCGGCTAAAAAGTGATCGCCGGAAAAGAGTGTACCTGTAAAATGCTCATAAATACTGATACTGCCGGGAGAATGGCCCGGCGTAGGAATGATTTCAAGCTTATAATTCCCGAGCCTAAACACTTCCCCACCGTACACAGGGGTAGCAGAATTAAGCTTGCTGCCAAAAGATTGATTACGTTCACGGATTATGTTTGTGATTTCGGCAACTTCCTTTGGCGGAATGCCGAGGCACATTAATAACTCCTGATCAAGCTGCCAGTAACCCTTGTGTGCTTTAGCGAGATCATGTTCGTGAATGTATACCGGGGCACGGGTAAGTTCATGCAGTTTGTCCGCAAGTCCGGAGTGGTCACCATGGCCGTGGGTTAAAATAATTTGCTCGATTGCGTGGAGGTTGATCCCTTCTTGACTCATAGATTCTTCTAAGAAAGGAAGAGCATCTGCAGTGACAGGTCCTGCATCTATGAGCGTATATGGCTTAACCTTTATGAGGTAAATGTTTACGGGTCCTACGGGCAAGCCTGTAGGTACTTGTATCATTCTTACCGGCAACAATTCAATGCCCCCTAAACTACATATTTGTTCGACAATAGAAGTCGATTCTATTGAATATTTTCTAGGCTATTTTCTATGTATTTGTTATAATAGGCCCGGAATTCATACCGAAAATACAAATATTATTTTAACAAGAGACGGGAAAAGGTGAAAGGGGTATAACTAAACAAAATGTTCAATGTTATGTGGGATTTATTCGTTGCCTTTAGTAGAGCCAGCAACTTAGGATTCGGCGGAGGCCCGGCAGTTATTCCTCTGATTCAGGAAGAAACTGTAGAACGCTATAGTTGGCTTACAAACGAGGAGTTTACTGATGCTTTAGCAGTTAGTAATGCTTTGCCAGGCCCGATTGCTACTAAGATGTCTGCGTACATAGGGTACAAAGTAGCGGGTTGGCCCGGGGTTGTAGCCGGAATGCTGGGCACAGTTGTGCCTACAGCCTTGGCGGTAATTCTTTTAAGTGGAATCATTATGAAGTATGCCGATGCTCCCTGGCTTAAAGGCATGCTTAAAGCTGTTCGCCCTGTTGTTGTCATCTTAGTTGCACAAACTGCCTGGGACATGGGGCTTAAATCCTTTCCCACCCTGAGCACCTGGGTCATAGCAGCAGTGGCTATATTAGCCCTGCATTTATTCAAGATTCATCCCGCTATTATAATTGTGGCGGCCATGATTTTTGGGTTAGTCTCTTTTAGATAGAATATTGACTTTAAGGTGATTCCTATTAGGGCTTGCTTCTTGAATCGCCTTTCTTTTGATTTCGGGATTGGATTTTGCATAAATATTATGTAAAGCTTTACATAATATTTATTATAGGACTCAAAGGATCTAACAATGTTTCTAATCTTCGAAATTACCTGGCGCTTCATTATCTCTATGAACGTTAAACGCTCTTCCAAGATACAAGGTTTTCCAATACTTTTCATTACTTCACCTCTATTTTTGCTTGATACCACAGGGCGAAAATGGATACCCGGGCAGACTTAATCACATCAAGGGAAAAATCCTTGGCTATCAATAAGGGATGTTGGATCACCTGTTGACTGTTCTAAGGCAGCTGTAGGCCTAAGTTTAGCCCAGGCTTGATCAAACAAGTCAACTGCATCGGCGTAGCGTTCTTGGCTGCCTAATAGTACTAAAAGTAAGTCTCCGTCCGAACCCGTTGTGTAGCTGACAAGGCATTGGCCGGCTTCCTCAGTGGTGCCGGTTTTAAGTCCTTGGTTGCCTGGATAAGTTGCAAGTAATTTATTGGTATTGTGAATAATAGTGCTATGTCTCCGACCGTTACTGTCAGTCCATGTTACTTGAGAGTCCTTCATTATTACATATCTCATAAGTTGTCCATTTTCAATAAATACTAATGCAATTTTGCTCAAATCGCTGGCAGTCGTATAATGGTTCGGTTCTGATAAGCCGTGTGGGTTTACAAAATTAGAATTTTGGCAACCAATAGTAAGGGCATATTCATTCATAGCCCGTACAAAGTCAGGTAAAGAGCCTTTGGCACCCACCGCGAGGGCTGCAGCCGCATCATTAGCGCTCATGAGGTACATTGCTGTCAGTAAATCCTGTACGGAAATTTTGGCCCCAGGTGTCAGTCCCAGGCGGGAACCCTCTACATTTACTTCGTCTCCCACTTCGATCATGTCGCTCTCAGACAGGTAGTTCAATGCCACTAAGCCAGTTAATAATTTAGTAGTACTGGCTGGGGCTTTTCTTTCAGTTTCATTATCTGAAAGCAATATTTCCTTGCTCTTAACTTCCTGGAGAATGTAACTCTTAATCAGATGAGTACCAGGTAAATCTTCCTGTTTGATCTCAGCTTTGATCTCAGCAGTGCTAATTTCATGTGGAGGCAGCCACATGAACCCAAATGTGATGATTATAAGAAGAGGGATTAGGAAAGCCTTACTTTTATGCTTTTGCAAAACCGGATTTTCCTTCCTTGCATTTGTTCAAAGGTTACGAAAGAAATGTATTATATACTAAACCTATTATAGCTAAGATTTTTTTAAGGGACAAGTTTGCGGAAAATATTCGATCTGGTGCATGCAAGAGAAGTCACATCACATTCTAGATAAAATTATGACATATTCAAGAAAAATTTTGCCAAACTGCCAGGAATGGATATGGATTTACCCATTCTTCATTAGGGAGTTGAATGCCGAAATGCAAGTGATCTGGAGTGGTAAGGGCATCACCGGTATGCCCCATTGTTCCGACAAACTCCCCCTTCCCTATTCTTTGACCTAGTACCAGGACTGGGTTGATCTCTTTAAGATGAGCGTAATAATAATAGTTACCATCATCTCCGCGAATACCAACTCTTTCCCCACCTAATCTGTTCCACCCGAGTTTTTCGATGCTGCCAGAACTCACACTTACAATCCGTGTTCCCTCTTGGCCAAATAAGTCAGTTCCTTCATGCTGCCGTTTTCCTCCCTCACGGTCTGCCCCAAAACTATCTTGATACCAGGTCTTCCCTTGCACAGGAAATAGGTATTTATTAGGGAGGTAATAAGGATAACTTAAGAGATAATTTCTCCTTTGCGTGATGGTTTTACGAGTATCCCGCTTCAGGTTACCCCAGTCCAAGTCAGCAAAACGCTTGTGATTTCTGATTTGGACTATTAAGTGGTTTGCCTGAGTTTCAGGCAGTGAGGATTTTACAGCTAATAAATCGGCCCAGCTATCAGGCGTAATCCCTTTTCCTTCCTCAATACAACTTAAAACCAGCTTAGGCTGAATTGTGGTTAAGTATGGGTAAAGATCTGGTGGTACATCTTGTGAATGATGAATGAGTGACCAAAGTGATAAGCTCACTAAAAATATTAGAATAATTTTAAGAGCCCAATAATTTTCGGGTGGACGCGGAAATCTGAACCAGCTGAAAAACATTTTAGGCATTACCATTCCCCCTTAGTTTTAACCTATGGGAGAATGGGTAAGAGAATTACTCCAATTTACCTATAAGCCAGCTGAGACGTAAGTATGGGAATGTAAATAACTTGACCGGGATAGATGACCCCATTGGCCAGGGAATTATATTTTTTGATCATGAGAATAACTGTTCGGGTGTCTTGATTAAGGCCCGAACCCTGGGCCAGTTTCCAGAGAGTGTCTCCTGTTTTCACAACTACAGGTTGATATACAAGTTCAGGACCACCACTCTTGGAAAAAGGATTAACTGCAATCAAAACTGTTAAGATTGTGCTTAAAGTTAATAGAGCAAATATAAGGCTTACAATCATTTTTTTAGCTTGCTTATGTCTGCGTCTGCTCCGCTTATTGCTCATTATTCTTTTCCTCCGCCTTTTAGATTCAGGTACCTCGAACAAGTGTTCCTGATATTTAGTATAAATAGAACTAATGTTTCTGTCAACTATTTACCCGAACATTTGTTTGCGTTTTTTTTGATTAAATGGTAAAATATCCGTGGAACCAATTTTGGAGGTGTTGGTGTGTGTATTCTGATCTTAGACAGCGCCAAATAGCTATTTTAGATTTTATTAAGAAAGAAATAAGACAGAAAGGGTATCCTCCTTCTGTGCGTGAGATTGGTGACGCTGTCGGCTTAATGTCAAGTTCTACCGTACACGGTCACCTACAGACTTTGGAAGAAAAAGGTTATATTAGACGCGATCCTACCAAACCGCGGGCAATCGAAATACTGGATTCATTCAGTGATGCGGTAAATGACAAAAGAGTTACTCATATCCCCATTGTTGGGAAAGTCACGGCAGGCCAACCTATTTTAGCAGTTGAAAATATTGAGGATACTTTTCCCCTTCCTAAAGATGTTGTTCATGATGATACCGTATTTATGCTTAAGGTCCAGGGGGACAGTATGATTGAAGCTGGTATTCTGGACGGAGATTTTATTGTGGTACGGCAACAGCAGGTCGCGCGCAACGGCGAGATTGTAGTGGCTTTAATCGAAGATGAAGCTACAGTTAAGAGGTTTTTCAAAGAGAAAAACCTTATTCGTCTTCAACCTGAGAATTCAACCATGGAACCGATTTATTCCCAGGATGTGCGGATACTCGGTAAGGTTATCGGAGTCTTTCGCATGATACACTGATCATGATACACTGATATTGAATAATAAAAAAGCGGAGCTATTGTCTTCTGACTACAGGCTCCGCTTTTTGCTTGGCAGATTTTATCACTTGTTGGTCATTACACCCTTTTCCTGATACCTCTCTAAAGCCAGCTTAAGCAAACGGTCAATAAGATCGGAATAGACCAGGCCTGATGCCTCCCAAAGTTTGGGATACATTGAGATACTTGTGAACCCGGGCATGGTGTTAATTTCATTAACAATTACTTTATTATCTGGCGTGAGAAAGAAGTCAACCCTGCTGAGACCAGCAGCTTCGACCGCCCTAAATGCTTTGATCGCATTTTCCTGTAAAATACTTATAACAGAATCATCCAGTCTGGCTGGTATTATCAAGCGTGATCCGGTATCATGGTACTTAGCGTCATAATCATAAAACTCTTTAGCAGGCAGGATTTCCCCAGGCAAGGAAGCAGCGGGATAGTCATTGCCGAGAACGCTTACCTCAATTTCCCGACCGTTAATATGTTCTTCAACTACTAGTTTGCGGTCATAACTGGCAGCGATATGCAAAGCTTCGCTTAACTCAGCTCGGTTATGTGCTTTGGTGATTCCTACGCTGGAACCGAGATTGGCCGGCTTTACAAAACAGGGATACCCCAAGCCTTTTTCAATATCTTCCAGGCAGTCTGCGGAAGAGTTTTGCCACTCCGAACGCAAAAAAGTAAGGTGCTTGGCAAGCGGCAACCCCGCTTCCCTGAAAGCAGCCTTCATGCGGTCCTTATCCATGCCCAAAGCAGAGCCCAGGACACCTGATCCCACATATGCAATATTAGACATTTCCAGCAAACCTTGAAGAGTGCCGTCTTCCCCGTGGGGACCATGGAGCACAGGGAAAATTACATCAAAACGTCCGCCCTCAGGCAGAAGGGTACCATCGAGGGAGATGAAACGCGGGTTTGTAGGGTCATGTACTAGGGTTACAAGAGGGGCATCCTCTTTATGTTTCGTAAAATTCTCAGGCACTACTCCCCAATACCACTGTCCTTCTTTAGAAATACCGATTGTTTCAACATTATACCTATTGGGGTTAATGGCCTGAAGAACGGATCTAGCAGACTGCAGGGATACCTCATGTTCTCCTGACTGGCCACCAAATAGAATGATTACCTTCAATTTCACGTTGTCCATTATTACCACCTACTCCTCTCGCCATACAACTATCCAAAGGAAACCAGCAAATCTGGCACTAAAGTTGATCATAATTCTTTAAAATATATGCGTTAAGACAATTTGTGTGAAAAATAAGTGGAAAAAGGCGCTCCTCCCTAGCGGGCAAGAGCACCGAAATGTCCAAGGGGCCAGTAACGGAAAAGAGCCTTGCCGGTAACATTCTTAATGGGCAAAAAGCCCCATGCGCGCGAGTCGGCACTGTGGTTGCGGTTGTCTCCCATAACTATTAGAGATCCTTCAGGCACAACGATCGGGCCATAATCTTCCTCGGGAGGCTCAAGTAGATAGGGTTCATACAATTGCTGTCCGTTTACGTAAGTAAGGTGACTGCGTATTTCCACTTTATCCCCTGGCAGCCCAATCACTCGCTTGATAAAATCCTCGGTTGCATGAGCATCTGCCGGGGGATGAAAAACTACGATATCTCCGCTCTTGATCTGATCAAAATGCTTAAAGATAAATTTGTCTACAATTATGCGGTCCTGCAACTGAATCGTTGGGAGCATTGAGCCGGTGGGAATCACGCGAGCTTCAACGACATACGTACGCAGAATCCAAGACAAGGCAAAAGCAACGATAAGTATTTGCACGAGCTCAAAAATAAAGCGTCCGGTGCCTTTTTCCGATTCTCCCATGCTGTCACCTCATTTTATTATTCTCTAAACTATCAAACCAGTTAATTTTACCACCATTTTCAAAGGATATAAAGAAGATAAAGGGGTTGTTAATCTGATCAGGTTCAAGCTTGGTAAAGACAATTAAGAAATGCTTAACTAATCAGCCCTTGTTCCCATAACCTAAGTGCAGCCAGGATATTGCCCAATTTTACATAGGTATGGGATATTCCACCTTGTTGATATACGATATACGGTTCACGCAAGGGCCCATCAGCCGAAAATTCACTGGTAGACCCCTGAATAAAGGTGCCGCCAGCCATAATAACCTCATCTTCATACCCTGGCATTGAAGCAGGGATCGGTCTTACGTGAGCATCTATGGGCGAGCCTTGCTGTAATCCTTCGCAGAAGGCCAGCATGCGCTCACGTGAGCCTAATTTTATTGCTTGAATAAGGTCAGTGCGCAACATCTCCGGGGTAGGATTAACTTCAAATCCAAGAGTTTGCCAGAAGGCTGCTGCAAATACTGCTCCTTTTAAGGATTCAAGTACGGTAAGGGGGCTAAAAAACGATCCTTGGTAAAACAAACGCTGCCATTCTAGGGTTGAGCCCACCTCAGACCCGATTCCCGGTGCGGTTAAGCGTTGCGCAGCCAGTTCAACCAGTTCGCTCTTCCCTGCTACATATCCCCCGCTCGGAGCTAAGCTTCCTCCGAGGTTTTTAATCAGGGAGCCGGCCATTAAATCTGCGCCCACGTTTCCGGGTTCCCTTTTTTCAACTAGCTCACCGTAGCAGTTATCCACAAATACCAGTACTTGCGGAAAATTAGCTTTAACAAATTGGATTAGGTCTTCAATTTGAGTGATTGCCACAGAGTTGCGCCAGGAATAACCGCGTGAACGTTGCACAAGCACAAGGCGGGTTTCCGCAGCCATATTCTCCTTAATAAGTTCATATTGAATGTTGCCCTTATGATCCAGGGGCACTGAGCCATAACTAACCCCAAAGTCCTTAAGACTTCCTTGCCCACTACCCCTGAGTCCTATCACTTCTTCAAGAGTGTCATAGGGATTGCCCGTAACTGAAAGCACATGATCCCCAGGCCTTAGAACCCCGAACAGAGCACTGGCAATAGCATGCGTGCCTGATACAAACTGCCCCCTAACCAAGGCCTTCTCTGTGCCTAAGATTCTGGCAAATACCCTATCCAAAACTTCCCGTCCGCTGTCATCGAGACCATAACCGGTAGTTCCGTGCAAATGATATGTAGTAACTCTTTCTTCTTGAAAAGCGCCTAAAACCTTGGCATGATTGGCAAAAGATATATCCTGAAGCCTGGTTTCCTGTTCAGCTAATAATACCTCCGCTTCGCGGAGTGCGTGGGCGAGAACTGGTGGCAGATCAGAACGGGAAAACACAAGCTTGTCCCTCCTTAAACTCATTATGTGAATAAAAAGTTTTTAGATGTCATCAATTGTTAAATCGCCTGGTACAATTTGCATAAGCTCATCACGTGAGCTTGAAGGCTTTTGATACAGCCTTACGGCTTGTTTACGAATAGAGCGTTCAACTAAATTACGCACAAGGCGGGCATTACCGGCATATGGATGGCTATGGAGGAGCATCTGAATAAGATGGCGCAACGTTTCATGGGCTTCAGGCACTAACACATACTGCCTTTTTTCCAGCATGGATTCTGCGATGGCTAGGAGTTCTTCCAAACTATAGTCAGGGAAATCAATGTGAATCGGGAAACGCGAACGTAGTCCAGGATTAGTTTGTAAAAACCATTCCATTTCATGGCGGTATCCGGCCAGAATTAAGATCAAATTATCTTTATTATCCTCCATAGCTTTGACCAGGGCGTCAATTGCTTCTTTGCCAAAGTCTTTTTCCCCACCGCGCGCCAGGGAATAGGCCTCATCAATAAAGAGAACCCCCCCCAATGCTTTTTTGACTTGTTCCCTGGTCTTTTGTGCCGTATGTCCGATGTATTCTCCTACTAGATCTGCCCGCTCGCATTCAATAACATGCCCTTTTTGTAAGGTACCGAGTTCTTTGAATAACCTACCCACAATGCGGGCTACCGTAGTCTTGCCGGTCCCTGGGTTGCCGCGAAAAATCATATGCAGGACCAAGGAATCAGCTGTAAGCTTTTCGCGGGTTCTTCTTTTTTGAATTTCAACATAGGCCTGTAATTCCCGAATTAATTTCTTGACATTAGACAAGCCTACCAGTGCATCAAGTTCGCCGATGATTTCAGTCACCTTATCTTTATCGGCAACAGCAGCGGAACTCTTCCGGACTTTCCCCTGTTCTAAAATATCCGGTTTAAGGCTCGCGCTTGCTTGCTCTGCCCGTACGGGAGAGTGAATAACCGGACGCAGGTTATTTTCAGAGTGAAAAGTTATGCGAATTGGCATGGAAGCCAGGCACCTCCTGTCCTTTACTACTATACGCTGACAGGAATAAAAGGTGTCCTGGAAATCACAGTCATTTCTCTAAACTCTCTAAAAATCTTACTGGCTGGCTTTGCTTTTTGCATAACGGACGCGGGCTTGACGGTCTAAATATCTTTTGCGCAGACGGATGCTTTTGGGGGTTATCTCTGCCAATTCATCGTCCTCAATATATTCAAGGGCTTGTTCCAGAGAGAAGACTCTGGGTTTGTCCAGCTTCAGAGCTTCTTCCGAATTGCTTGAACGCATATTCGTCACATGCTTTTTCTTAGCTACATTCACTTCGATATCTTGCTCACGGTTGTTTTCACCTACGATCATACCCTCATAAACCTTAATCCCGGGTTCAATGAATATTGTCCCTCGTTCTTGAGCTGCATTAAGGCCGTAGGTCGTGGTTTCCCCGTCCTCAAAAGCAATCAGCACTCCGCGCTGACGCCCGGAGATTTCCCCCATATAAGGCTCATACCCGTTAAAAACGTGGCTCATTATCCCTTCCCCCCGGGTTTCTGTTAAAAATTCCCCGCGAAAGCCGATCAGCCCACGGGCAGGAATCTTAAACTCTAAGCGGATTTGAGTCTGGGAGAGGTTAGTCATGTTAACTAATTCGGCTTTTCTTTGCCCTAACAGTTCCATCACTTTCCCCATCGCATTTTCCGGGATGTCACAAATCAGGAGCTCAATGGGCTCACACTTCTTCCCTTCAATACTCTTATAAATAACCTCCGGTTTTGATACTTGAAGTTCATACCCTTCCCGGCGCATGTTTTCAATAAGAATGGAAAGATGTAATTCCCCCCGACCGGAAACCCGGAAAACATCAGCCGAATCTGTATCTTCTACCCGCAGGCTGACGTTGGTCTCAACTTCCTTGAACAGGCGTTCCCGGAGTTTGCGCGAAGTTACAAACTCTCCCTCTTGACCGGCAAAAGGGCTGTTGTTGACCATAAAGTTCATGGTCAAAGTAGGTTCATCAACTTCAATGTGCGGTAAAGCTTCCGGATTGAGGGCAGACGCAACTGTTTCCCCAATGTTGGCGCTGCTAAGTCCGGTAAGAGCGACAATTTCCCCTGCCGGAGCTTCCGCCACTTCTTGGCGGTTCAATCCTTCAAAGAGCAACACTTTGCCTACCCGGGCTTTTTCAAAACTCTCATCACGTTTGATGATGGCAATATTTTCTCCTTGACTGATTCTTCCGCGCACCAGGCGACCGATCACAATTTTCCCCACATAGTCATCATAATCCAAGGTAGTGATTAACATCTGCAGGGGGGCGTCCGGGTCAGCCTGGGGAGCGGGGATATGCTCCATGATTACAGCAAACAAGGGCTCCAAGCTCTCCTCCAAAGACTCTGGCTTAAGGCTTGCTTTCCCTTGACGGGCAGACGCATAAACCACCGGAAAATTTATCTGCTGGTCATCTGCTCCCAGTTCAATAAATAAATCCAGTACTTCATCCAGAACATCCTCCGGACGGGCATCCGGGCGGTCAATCTTATTTATGACCACAATGGGGACAAGTTTTAATTCCAGAGCTTTACGCAAAACAAAACGTGTTTGGGGCATTGGACCTTCGAAGGCGTCCACAATTAATAAGACCCCGTCCACCATTTTTAAGACTCGTTCCACTTCCCCGCCAAAATCCGCATGTCCTGGAGTGTCAACAATGTTAATTTTGGTGCCTTGCCAGTGTACAGATGTATTCTTGGCCAGAATTGTAATACCGCGTTCCCGTTCTAAGTCGTTTGAGTCCATGACACGTTCCATGACTTGCTGGTTGGCTCTGAAAGTTCCGCTTTGTTTAAGCATGGAATCTACTAAAGTAGTTTTACCGTGGTCAACGTGAGCTATTATGGCAATATTTCTAAGATTAAAAACCTGCATACTTAAGTTCATTCCCCAATCTTTATTGCTAAATTTATTTGGCGATACCAGAAAAACACTAAACTTTATATTAGCACAAACAGTATCTTTATGCAAAAGAATAAAAGTCCGGCCATGAGCCGGACTTTTAGCTTTAATAAGATAAATTTATAGTTAGCAACTAATTACCCCCTGAATCATATTGAATAAAACCAGGTATGTAATAACAGTACTATAAAACTTATTTAACTCCGTCTTCTTGGGCATTCGCAGCAGCCGCAGCTAGGTTGATCGGGCGAATAGGCATTACTGTGGAAATAGCATGTTTATAAACCATTTGCTGTTTACCTTCAAATTCAAGAACCACCGTAAAATTATCAAAGCCTTTGACGATTCCCTTCAACTGAAAGCCGTTAACAAGGTAAATCGTCACCGGTAAATTTTCCTTGCGAACTTGATTCAGAAAGGTATCCTGCAAGTTGATGGCCGATTTATTCATATATTTCCCTCCATCACCATCTGTTTCTACTTTTCTATTCTACACGAGTTTCGATAGCTCTGCAAGTAGTGATAATCGTTGTCACAAGTTCTTCCATATTCATCTTGCTTATGTCATACCAAGTTATGCGGGGGTCCCGCTGAAACCAAGTAAGTTGACGTTTGGCGAAGTGCCTTGTATCCCTCTTAAGTAAACGGGTCAATTCTCCTTTGCTAACCAGACCTTTGACATACCATCCGGCATGGCGGTAGCCAATACTTTGCAAGGGTTTTAACTTAAGGGAATAGCCATCCTGCTCTAAGTTCAAAGTTTCCTCGATTAGGCCCGTAACAAGCATGTTGTCGCATCTTTGATTTATCCTGGCGTACAAGGTTTCTCGTGGGGCGGTTAAACCGATATACACGACAGAAGCGTTCAGTGGAGTATAGGATTTTTCCAAGTACTGCCTCCGGCTTGACATCTTCGCCCCTGTTAGTTCAAATACCTCAAGCGCGCGGATGATACGTACTACATCATGGGGGTGAAGGCGCTGAGCGCTTTCCGGGTCCGTTTGAGCTAATGCCTGGTGTAATCCAGTTTTCCCGTGTTCCCCTAAGTACTTTAACCATTTCTCCCTGAGTTCCTCAGAACCGTTCTCCTGAAAGCTGTAAGGGTCAAGGAGTGATCTTACGTACAGCCCCGTTCCTCCAACTAAAATCGGCACTTTTCCTTGTTGCTTAATCCCAGAGATCAGTCTGGAAGCGATTTGCTGAAATTGAGCGACTGTAAACGGTTCGGAAGGATCAAGAAAATCAATAAGATGATGTCTTATTTCTTCTCTTTCCCTTAGGGAGGGTTTGGCTGAACCTATATCAAGTTTCTTATAAACTTGGACGGAATCTCCTGAGATGATTTCCCCCTTAAGTTGTTTGGCTAACTTGAGGGCCAAGTCGGATTTACCAATGGCAGTAGGCCCTACAATTACAACAAATGGAATCATGTGCAAGATCCTCCGGCCTAAATTTTAATTACTCCATAATCAACTGAACTGTAACGGCCGCCCGGCATTACTTCAAACCCTAAGCGTGCAAACTCCTTACTCCCTTTGCGTTCCTTAAGCACCACTCGTTTACGCGCCACGCGGCAAGCTTCGGCGACAGCTTCCTGACGCAGGCTGCTTGCATCAGCCCAGAGGTGAAGAGGTTTAATCGAGGCAGATTTTTCCCGGGTGTGGCGGAACATGGGGTCGAAGTAAACCACATCAACAGTAGCGGGGGGCATATTTTGCATAAAAGTTAGATTATCGTCCCAATAAACTTCAATATTCCTTGCAGCCAGTTGAACATCAGCCCATGCCTGTCTTTTCTCCATGTTCTCCACCTGGGGAATTGGCAACTGCTTAAGTAGACCGTCTTTAACAATGGCGGCTATATACGGAGAACTCTCTACGGTCAAGACTTTTCCCTGCTTACCCACAGCCCAGGCACCCATAAGGGCATCTGTGCCCAATCCCAGAGTGGCATCGAGCAGAACATCTCCGGTTTGGAGAGCGGTTGCCTCCAAATAGCGGTCAGGAAGGCCGCGGTAAATATTTATGAGTCTGAGCAGGGCCATACTGGGATGAAAGCTTAAGCGTTCATCCCGAAAACTCAAAAATACTCCTTTACGGGTGATGCTTAATCGAGGTAGGTCCTGGCCTTCGGCAGCATCTTCCGTTTCCCAGCGGCAGCCGGGCTGACTTAGGAACCAAGCTTTCCGGGCTGTAAGCCCCGGGTCTGGTGAAGATATAGTTATTATTACTGGTTCTAGCATCAAAGCCACCTTAACTTAGCCATATTATTGCCAGATAACCCCGTGAGCAGACTTAAAGGCACAGCTTTGGGGCAACTATGCGGCAAGTTTCTGTCTAATTCGTTCGATAAAAGCGCTTTTCCAATTCAGCCTTGCTAATTTGCACAATCGTAGGCCTCCCGTGCGGACAGGTAAAGGGATTTTCCGTGCGGTTAAGCTGAGCCAGCAACTGTTCCATTTCTAAAAGAGAAAGATTCTCCTGGGCTTTAATGGAATTTCGGCAAGCGATGAGATAGACCCATTCTTCTCTCAGGCTGTCAAAAGAAGGAGTATGGGCAGTTTTAAGCACCATTTCGAGGAATTGGCGGATAAGATTTTCTCCTTCTCCTGTTTGGATATTGTCCGGAATCCCGCGCAACAAGTAAGTTCGAGAGCCAAAATGTTCAAGTATAAAGCCGAATTCTCTTAGGGTCCACAAGTGTTCTAGTAAGAGTTGCTCTTCCTGAACTGTAAACTCTAGTGGGACTGGAATGAGAAGTTCCTGGCAGCCAGGTTTTTCTTTCTTCATCTGCTTAAGCAGGCGTTCGTAATTAATCCTTTCATGAGCTGCGTGCTGGTCAATAATTACAAGGTTGGAGCCGTCGGTAGCCAGGATATACGTGTTGAAAACCTGGGCTAAAGGCCACACGTTTAGACGCATGGTTAGAGTATCATTTTCAGTAGGTGCGAGTGCAGGAGTGTGTTCAAGTGTTAACTCCGAAGCGGATGGAACGGGTTCTACCCGCGCGCTTTCTGCGCTTGTGCTGCTCAAGCAGTAATCCACATCAATCGTTTTCTCATTTACGCTTAAATCTTTGTTTGCTCTTAAATCCGTTAATTCTAATAAATCTTTTAAGTTATTAATATCTGCTCTCAAATGTTTATTCGTTAGTAAAGTCGGTCGAGACATCAAGTTAGGTCGAACATCGGAGGTTCCTCTAACTATGAGTTTCTCTCCTGCTCTAATCTTGGCTGCTGATGAAGCAAACTCGAGGGTGGTTGGAGAGTGATGGGCACGCAGAATTTTCCTGATCCCATCACTGATGAATTGCGTCAGTTCTTGTTCGCGGGCGAAACGAATTTCCATCTTGGCAGGATGAACATTAACATCATATTCAGCCGGCAGCAAAGATAATTGAAGCACTGCCAGCGCATTTAATTTAGTAGGTATTAGAGTGTGATAAGCCTCTCTCACAGACCGGCTGAGCAGGCTTGATCTGATCACGCGCCCGTTGACAATGAATGTTTCCCCTTGCCGGGTAGATCTGACAAGATCGGGCGGGCTTACATATCCTGCAAGTTTCCAATTCCCGTTGTCAAATGAAACTGGGATCAAGCGGCGGGCGGTATCATTGCCTAAAACAGCTGCGACCGCTTCTAACAACTTGCCGCGCCCGGGCGTTTTGAGGACCACATTCTGCGGATGGGTCAAAGTAAACGCTACATCAGGCCGCGCTAAGGCCAGTCGTGATACCATGTCGCTAATTAAACCGAATTCGGTATTGACTGACTTCAGAAACTTGCGCCGGGCAGGGGTATTAAAAAAGAGATCTCTGACTGTAACCGTGGTGCCTTCAGGGCGCCCGGCATCACTGATGTGCATCTGTTGCCCTCCTTGAACTTTAAGCACGGCTCCAGAAAGTTCATTTTGACTGCGCGTAGAAATTTCCATCTGTGAGACAGAAGCAATGCTGGGAAGGGCTTCTCCCCGAAAACCAAGAGTTCTTAAAGTGTTTAAGTCCTCAATGTGTGTAAGTTTACTGGTAGCATGGCGCAAGAGGGCTAGCGGCAATTCTGCAGACGGGATCCCGTGGCCATTATCGCTGACTGCAATTAACGGCACTCCGTTGCCCTCAACTGAAATTTCAATGCGGCTGGCCCCGGCATCGAGCGCATTTTCTATGAGTTCTTTCACTACGGACAAGGGCCGTTCTACCACTTCCCCGGCAGCAATCTGATTGGCCGCGTGTTCATCAAGTACATGAATAGGGTGTGTCAATATGTTGTCACTCCTTGATCTATGTGCCAAAACTCAGTGCGGTTAGTGAGCTGATCCTGAAGCAGGACCGCTTGATAACGTCCGATAAGGTAATCCCAAAGGTCGTAACCTGCTTGGGCACACTCAGGGCAGGCTTGAAAAGGAATGCGTACAAGCGCGTATTTCTTTTTTTCAGGGGAACGTTGGGTTTCGATATAAACTGTACCCCCGCAATTTTGGCAGCGGCGGACCCGGTCGTGGCGTATCTCCTGAAATCCATCAGTATCATAATAGATTGAATGTGGAATAAAAACCCATTCACCCGCCGGGAGGTGCAGTTCATTGCGCACTGTCCATTGCGGTTGGGTATGCTTATACTCATATGTCAGCTCAGAACTATATGATTTAAGGGTTTTTAAGGGAATGTGGGGACGGCGGGGCTGTTCGGGCTCTCTTACATTGCTGAAATCTTCTCCGGCTAAAGCTAACAAGATTGCGAGATTTACATAAGGAAGGGCTTCTTCGATGGAATACCCACCCTCAAGCACTGCCAAATCAGGTTTGAGCATGTCCGTGATCTTGGCATACCCTTGGGCGGTCACGTTCATGGAAGCCAGAGGGTCAGTGAAATGATTATCTTGTCCTGCTGAATTAATGATCAGATCCGGGCTGAATTCCTGGATTTTCGGCAGTACCCACGTTTCCAGGATGTACTGAAAGCCTTCGTCTCCCGTTCCAGGAGGGAGAGGGATATTCAAAGTCTGATCCCAGGCGTTAGGTCCGCCTTTTTCATGCGGAAAACCACTGCCCGGATAAAGTGTTCTGCCATCTTGGTGCAGAGAAATAAAGAGAACATTAGGATCATGGTAAAAAATATCCTGCGTTCCGTTGCCATGATGTACATCTGTATCAATGATCGCAATTTTTTTAACCCCGTAATGTGCTCTTAGAAAATTAACCAAGATCCCCTCATTGTTTAAAGTACAGAAGCCACGATTACCCAACACCGTAGCCCCAGCATGGTGTCCGGGCGGTCTGACAAGCGCAAAGCCGTTCCTGATTTGCCCTTTGGCCCAGGCTTCCCCGAGTACGAGAGCACTGCCTGCAGCAATAAGATGTGCGTCAAGTTCATGAGCGTGCGGAGAAGGGAAAATTCCCTGTGTCTTGAGGACTTCGGCGAGCGGTGCCAAGCCTGGAGAGTACTGCCGGATATTTGGGAGATCAAGAATCCCCTCTTCAAATAACTGTTCCTGTGTATAAAGCAGGCGTTCTTCCCGTTCGGGATGCGTCTCTCCCAAGGACCAGTCAAACGCGGGAAAAAATAGAATTCCCGTAGGTTTCATTCTTTGACCCTCCCTATAACTCCGGGTGGCACATGAAATGCGCCGCGCACAATCTGTCCCACTGTTTGAAGTCCTTGGACGATGGGGAAAAAGTCAAAGGGCTCTTTATGTAGATCGACAATGTCTATCCCCTTCTCCCCAGCCTCCCTCTGCACAATTTCTGTAAGAAATCCATCGACTTCCTGATGTGGCCGTTTCGATCCCTGCCACGGCCCTTGTTCTCCTGTTTCCTCCACGCGGTAGCGCTTGAGCACAGTATCGAGATGAAGGGTGCAGGAGAAGGTGGGCCTGGCCATTGCGGCTCCAATAGCGTTAGATACCTCAGGGTATTTGCCCACGCGTACAGGGGAATGAAGGCGCTCTCCGAGAACAGATGCAATTCCCTGGGCCCCTCCGCCACTGATCCACAAGTGAAAATTAAGGGATTCATGGGGATGAAGCACTCCCCACACCTTATACGCAGGTTCATTTTGCCACTCTTGTTGTAATTTGTGGATTTCCCGTACGATCCGCTCGACAAAAGCTTCTAAAATAGAAGATGCCAACTCGCGTATGTTAAAGGTGCTCCGCTTATCAGGCTGTAAGAGGGAGGCCAGAACTTCTTCAGCCCTGTTGTAATCCCCATAATTAATCAGTTTCAGATAACACATAGCATCAGTTGGTGTGGGTGCAGGCCCTCCGAGACAATAAGCCGGACCTAAACGGTAATTGGCGAGGGCAAAATTCGAACCGTCCGTAAGAATAACTGAATCTCCTCCTACTGGGACGGAGCGGACGGCCAGGGAACGTACGAGCGTGGAATAAGTCCCTATTGTAGCACCATATGAGCTTACTAAAGGCTCTCCTGAGAGGACCAGCCCTAGGTCTGTAGTGGTTCCGCCGATATCGATCACTACAAAAGATTGAGACGTGCTGCTTTGGGCCAAGGCACCGAGGACGCTGGCCGTGGGGCCGGAGTAAATCGATTCTACAGGGCGTAGTTTGGCTAAAGGCAGAATGCCTCCATCAGCTTTAAGGACAAATATGGGAGCGTGACACCCCCTGGCAGCTACTGCCTGCTGCAGGTCTGCTGCAAACTGAGCAAAAATATCATGGCTCGCTAAGTTCAGATAAGTAGTCAGACTGCGCCGGTAAAAATTAGATTGTCCCCATTGATGTCCTAAAGCTATTTTGAGCGTGGGCATGAAGCGCTGCAGATAGTGGGCCAGCTGTTCTTCGTGGCTCTTGTTGCGGTGGGAAAATTTCCCGACAATAGCCAAATGGGACAAATTTTTTTGCTTTTGTAGTTTTTGCAGGAGGCGCTGCCATTCGAGTTGATCCGGGGGAGTAATCTCGCGACCGCGGTAATCAATTGAACCGTACAGGGTATGATAGGAGACAGGCCAGGAGAAAGATTCCAGTCTCATCCCCGTACCGGGTAAGAGCAAAAGTTCAACCGCAGGCAGTTTCCCTTGCAAAATGGCATTGGTAACTAAAGTGGTACTTACCGTAATTTGTTCAACCGGATGCTTGCCTGACACTCGCAGAGCATCAATTGCGTTGATAATCGTCTGAAGCAAATCGAGGGGCTCGGTAGGCACTTTGGCTTTATCTTCGATCTGATTCCCTTGCATTAATACGGCATCAGTAAAAGTACCACCGACATCAATACCAACCCGTCCTGCCAACTTTCATTCCCCCTTAAAATGTCTGTAAGGAATGCAGGCGTTCCCGCACATCAAATAAATACTCTAAGGCCTGCCGGGGAGTCATATCTTCTAATACCACATGCGCAATTTCTTGAAGAAGCGGATGCAGTTCAGGTTCCGTGAAAAGGCTGAATTGGATGACTTTCCCCGGTTCTTTATCAAGATACGGCTGGCTGTTTTCAAACTCGAACAGGAGCACTTTTGCCCTCTTTAATAGAGACTCAGGCAGCCCTGCGATGCGGGCGACTTGAATTCCATAACTACGGTCAGCGCGGCCGGGTAAAATCTTATGCAGAAATACTATTTCTTCTCCGTGTTCTTTCACAGCAACGTGAAGATTGAAAATTCCCGGGAAATTTTCTTCAAGCTGGGTTAATTCGTGATAATGAGTAGCAAACAACACTTTGGCCGGCAAATTTTCAACAAGATACTCAGTTGCAGCCCAGGCTATGCTCAAGCCGTCAAAGGTAGCAGTGCCGCGTCCGATCTCGTCTAAGATTACGAGGCTGTGGGCGGTCGCATTGCGTAGAATATGCGCCACTTCCTGCATCTCCACCATAAAAGTGCTCTGACCTGACGCTAGGTCATCCGAAGCTCCAACCCTGGTAAAAATGCGGTCTACGAGGGGAACAGCCGCTTGGCGGGCGGGGACGAACGAGCCAATATGAGCCATGAGCACAATTAAGGCTACCTGCCGCATATACGTAGATTTACCGGCCATATTAGGACCGGTGATAAGTGCCAGGTGTTTCTGAGCACTGAGGTTAGTATCATTAGGAACAAATTCGCTCGTTCCAAGCATTTGTTCCACCACTGGATGGCGTCCATCCCTTATTTTGAGTTCGTACTCCTCCCCTATTTCAGGCCGGACATAATTATTGCGCACTGCAACCTCAGCCAGACTGAGATAAGCATCTATCTCTGCTAAAGTCCGGGCTGCAGTCAGGATTTTCTGAGTGTGGGCGCGGACTTCCTCCCTAATCTTAAGAAAAATTTCATATTCTAAAGTAATGAGCTGTTCCTGAGCCCCTAAAACTTTCTGTTCATACTCTTTAAGATCCGGTGTTATAAAGCGTTCGGCATTGGCCAAAGTTTGTTTTCTGATATAATCTGCTGGAACCGAATCCCGATTGGCGTGAGTCACTTCAAGGTAATAGCCGAATACCTTGTTATAACCGACCTTAAGGGAACGAATACCGGTACGCTCTCTTTCAACACTCTCAAGGCGGGCAATCCATTCCTTAGCCCCAGAGGATAGGGTGCGAAGTTCATCCACCTCAGCAGAGTACCCGGTTTTTATCAGGTTTCCCTCTTTCACAGAAGCAGGAGCGTCCGGATTTAAGGCCTCACTTAAGTTAAGAGAAAGAGTATCCAAACCCTCTAAATATTGACTTAAATTCTTTAAGATTTTGGCTTGGCTGCTTGCTGCCAGCTCACATAAGGCGGGCAGGACATTCAAAGTCTGAGCGAGGGCCAGCAAATCTTTGGCATTAGCAATTCCGTATGAAACCCGGCCCATTAGGCGCTCAAGATCATAAACTCCCGTCAGGAGTTTGAAAATATCTGAGCGTAATAAAGAATCAGTTGTTAATTCTTCAACTGCGTCAAGCCGCCGCGAAATTTCGGAGTGTACAAGCAACGGCTGTTCGATCCAATGCCTTAAAAGCCTGCCTCCCATTGCTGTCCGGGTAAAATCAAGGACTGTAAGTAAAGTGCCTTTTTTACCAAGTCCTCTCAAGCTTTCTGTTAGCTCTAAATTACGCCTGCTCCATGGATCAAGGATCATCCAGTGATCCTGACGGTAATTCTTGATTTCTATAATATGAGCAGGGTCAATGCCAGGAATGTTTTCCTGAAGGTAAACCCACAGTGCTTCGGCAGCACGAGCTGCTGCCGGAAACTCGGAAAGCATATGAGCCTGGGCGGGAAAGCGTTCGTGCATACGATTGCTAAAGCCTGTAAAATTTCGCTGTGTACAGAAATATTTCGTCCAGAATTTGCTTTTTTGATAAAGGTTAGGGGTAAGCACTACCTCCGCAGGGTGTATGCGTTCAATCTCTGCTACGACTGTTTCCCAGTGTGGCGTTTGTAGAACTGAAAAATCTCCGGTGGAAATGTCTAAAAATGCTAAGCCCCACTCCGTATCCCGGTAAACACTGGTCAGGAAAGTATTGTTTTTTTCAGGCTGATAACTGTCCGTGACCGTACCGGGAGTAACAATACGAATGATTTCACGTTTAACAATTCCTTTAGCACTGCGGGGGTCTTCGACCTGCTCGCAAATTGCGACTTTATATCCGGCGCTGACCAATTTGGTCAGATAAGTCTCTGCCGCGTGATACGGGACGCCACACATCGGAATCCTTTTCCCCTCACCTGCGTCCCGAGCTGTTAAGGCTATTTCCAATATGGGAGCCGAGGTTTCAGCGTCTTCCTCGAACATCTCATAAAAATCTCCCAGACGGAAAAAAACAATTGCATCCGGTACATGTGCTTTAATTTCCCAGTACTGAAGCATCATTGGGGTGGTCATGCTCTCTCTTACTCCTCTATCTTCAGCAGGCCTTCTAAAAAAGGAAGAGCGTATGCCCTTCCTTTATCCTGCGGGTGCGTTATTTTAATGCAATACCTTGAAATACTCGACTTAACAGCCGCTGCAGGTGGTACACCCGTCTGTACCGCACGAAGAACAACTGTCTGTTGATTCTCCTGCAATAGCATTAGCCAGCAAGGAATTTACATAGTCCAGCATTTCCGTAAATCGATCTTGGGCTGACATATAAGCTGCGATTAAGCTGTTGCTTTCTACTTTTTCTTCAATGGCAGCCGTTTTGTCGTGGTCAGCCTGGGTTATTTCCTTCCCGTCGCGCTGTAGTTCTGCCAAATTCTGCTGGGCCTCCTGAAACTCAGCGATAATACTTTGGGCCTCGCTATCCACCAGCATAGTCTTTTCTGTGTTTCTTAGATCCGCTAGTTCAGAACAGCGTGCAATGGCGTCAGCCAGTTGTTGAGCTTTTTCGAAAACCTCAGATGACATTAAAACACCTCCACCATTATTTAATTCTACATAGGGGTGATTATTCCTGCTCTAACTTATTGCGGTAAACAACTTCCCCAACTAAAGTCCAGGAACCAGCTTCCACTATTTTAACATTTATCAGTTGGCCGCTCAGCTCCGAATCTCCGCTAAATACTACTAACTCATTGCCGCGGGTCCGACCGGTCAAACGCTCGGGATTAGTTTTGCTCGAACCCTCTACCAAAACTTCATAAGTCTTACCCACCATGCGCTCCCTCCACTCCAGGCTTGCCTGAGTTTGGATGTTCATCAACTCTTGGAGCCGCTTTTTCTTAACATCTAATGTTATCTGGTTCGGCATCACAGCGGCGGGAGTTCCACTGCGTTTTGAATAGAGGAAAGTAAAAGCCTGACTGTACTGTACCAGGTGCACAACATCGAGGGTTTGGGCAAAGTCTTCTTCACTCTCCCCGGGAAAACCTACGATGAAATCTGTGGTTAAACTTACATTCGGGATTAATTCACGTATGCGCGCAACCCGGCTTAAATAGTATTCCCTGGTATATTGCCGGTTCATGCTTCGCAAAATAGAATTACTTCCGGCTTGGATGGGAAGATGAATATGCTCGCACAAGTGCTTGCCCTGAGCGATAGTTTCTATCAGTTTATCTGAGAGATCTTTCGGGTGAGAAGTTATAAATCTTACCCGGTAAAGCCCGGGAATTTGATCTACTTCCTGAAGGAGGTCGGCAAAATCATAAGCGGGTGTTAATTCCTTACCGTAGGAGTTGACATTTTGCCCTAAGAGCGTGACTTCGCGGCAGCCGCCGCCAACCAGATCCTGTATCTCTGTTATAATTTCTGCAGGTGGGCGGCTCCTTTCCCTGCCGCGCACATGTGGAACAATGCAATAAGAGCAAAAATTATTACACCCATACATTATGTTGACATAGGCGCGCAGTTTCCCTTTGTCCCCGCGGGGGGTCTCGCTAACACCTGTATGTTCTTTAATAACCACGGCTACTTTCCCTTTGGTTTCCGTTTCTTTAAGTAAAGTTGCGAAGTTCTGCAAATTATGAGTTCCAGTCCAGATATCCACATGAGGAGCACGTTTTTGCAATTTGACCAGAGCCCCTGGCTGCTGGACCATGCATCCACACACAGCTATCTTAAGGTTGGGATTATTCTCTTTAAGCCTTTTTAACTCTCCGATCTTCCCCAAGATCTTATTTTCAGCGCTTTCCCGCACACAGCAGGTGTTAATAATTATCAAGTCAGCGTTCTGAACCTCATCTGTGGGCACATAACCTGAGCCGGTAGACAGCGCAGTTAAGGTTTCAGCGTCCCGTTCCGACATTTGACAGCCGAAAACAATCGTCGCTACTTTCTTGGCTTGAGCATTTTTGTTGATACTAACAGGCAACTTTGTCACTCCTAAATAACAGCAAGTACTTTCTCATATTATAGCTTATTTGCGGGAATGGGACAAACTTACAAATCCCGGAAAACTCCGGCCTTTTGCAGAGATTTATAAGCAATAAGAATAAAAGGTCCTAAAATCAGGCCGATGATTCCGGTGGCTGCCAGCCCTATATACATGCTTATTAAGACAAATAAAGGGTCTAAGCCGATATTGTCTCCCAGAATTTTAGGTTCAATGATGTGACGCAGAATGGATATCAAGGAGGTTAAGAAGACTAATTCGAGTGCCAGTACATTATGTCCCATAATAAAAGCAATCATTGCCCATGGTATCAAGATTATTCCTACCCCAAGAACAGGGAGAATTCCCAGGATTCCGCTAATCGTGCCGAGAATTATAGCATATTTCGTCCTGAAAAGAATTAAACCGAAAATTGAGCAAGCCAAAGTAATTAGAAAAACAATCAATTCGGCTTTAATAAAGCCGGAAAAAGCACGTGCAAAATCTCGCCCCAGCTCAATTAAACTTTCACGCCATTCTAGCGGAAAGACACGTACAAAATCCGAGATATAGCGGGAACTCCCCTTAGCCATGAAATAAGTTGCTACTAAAGCGATCACTACGATAATTATTACTTCCGGAATCGCAACAGCGACCGAGAAACCAGCTGTAAGAAAGTTAGGAAATGAATTCAGAATCTCAGTGACTGCACTCCTCACTGTTTCAACGTAATTGGGTGGGAGCTTAAGGTAGACAGTTTCAACTTTATTTAACCATGCGGAGAAGTGGCCGGCGATAAATCTGCTGTAAAAAGGCCAATGTACATAAATATCCTGGACCTCGCGAATGAAGCGATTGATCAAGATGCTGATGATTATGCCTAATCCCCCTAATTCAATAACCATTGCGGTTATAACAGCAAATCCTACCGGTAAGCGGAACTTGCGGGTTAGCAAGTTTTTAAGGGGATTGATGGCTGTAGTCATAATAAAGGCCAAAATAAACGGGAGAAAGAGGTAGATGTACCGTCCAATCAAATAGATTAATAAACCGATTACCACCCAAAAAAGAATAAACTTAAGCGTTCTGCCCAAGAAAGATTTTGTCACTTGGTTCACGGGCTAACCCCTTTCAATCCCTCTTATACATTTTATGCTTTGCAACGAATAGTCTTGTAATCAGCCACACTCCCGCCAGCAGTACTAGTATTAGAATTGCGAACAATTTTAAGGTAATAAATCTTGAAGAAGAAGCCTGCGGGATGGTTCGGGAAGCCAGCAGGGGTACTTTTCCGATGACCTGTTGCCCAAGACATACTTCTAAGTTTGCCAGAACTTGCCCTTTCTCAGCTTCTTTTAACTGCAGGGAAAGAGGTATGACATTGAGACGAAGAATCGGAGTAGGTTCCCCTTTTTTAACTGTAACTACTATGGGAGCTCCCAGTACCAGATCGACTGCTTCTTCTCCTACCAGTAAACTGGAGACTACTGTCCCGGACGGTTTATACACAGTATTGGAATAATCAGCAAAGCCATAATTAAGGAGGTTCTGCATATCATTAAAAATCTCACCGCCAGGAGATTTGAGAATGACTCCTATTACCTGACGGCCGTCTCTCGTAGCGGATGCTACCAGGCAGTTTCCCGCCTGGGCGGTATACCCAGTTTTAACACCGTCTACTGAGGGATCCCGCCACAGCAGTTTGTTCTCGTTAATCATCTCGATGGGTGCGTTTACAGCGGATCGGGGTATAACCTGCGACTTAGTTTTAACATACTTGACAAAGGCGGGGTTCTGGAGCGCAGTCCGGGCAATTAAGGCCAAGTCGCGCGCTGTCGATACATGTCCTTCTTCACTTAAGCCGCTCGGATTCTTGAAAGTTGTGTTATAAGCCCCTATTTCCTTGGCCCTTTCATTCATTAGCTTAACAAAAAGATCTACATCTCCTCCTATATATTCTGCAATGGTGACAGCGGCATCATTGGCAGAGTTGAGGAGGAGAGCATAGAGAAGGTCATCTAAGCTCACTGATTCTCCAGGCTCCAGGTATATTTGCGTACCATAAACCAACTTGCTGTTTAGCAATGTAGGAGAGGCAACGACTACATCACTCAACTTCCCTTTTTCTACAGCTAAGAGCGCAGTCATGATTTTGGTTGTACTGGCAGGTTCCAGGATTTCATCAGAGTTTTTACTATAAAGAGTCTGTCCGGACTGAACATCAAGCAGGAAAGCAGTCTCCCCGCGGATCTCGGGCTGAGAGGCTCCAAAGGCCGGCTGAACTCTAAACACAAAAGAGAAAAGACAAATTAAAACAAGCAAGCTTATGTTAATTCGTGAGGTCAAGAATAACTGCCCTCCTTGTCTTAACGTTGAAAAAATAAGGCTACAGTGCCGGGACCGGTATGACTTCCAATGATACACCCAATTTGGCTTAGCCAAATATCTTTTACAGGAATGCGGGCCCGAATTTCTTCCTCCAAGGCTTTGGCATCCTCAAGACAGTCAGAATGAGAAATTCCGATAATTTGCTGTTCCGGAGTTGTAATCTCTTGTTCCATTACTTCCACTAACTTGCGGATTGCGGCTCGGCGCGAGCGAACTTTGGCAAAAGGTTCAATTCTGCCGTCTGCCGTTATGTGCAAAATCGGTTTAATATCGAGTAAGCCCCCGATAAAACCGGCAGTTTTGCTTACCCTTCCACCCTTAACCAAATAGTCTAGGGTGTCCAACGTAAAAACATACCGCATTCTATTTCTAATTTCTAAAATAAAAGCCTCCGCTTCGTCCCAAGAATTATAAGAATTAATCTTAGCTGCAGCCTGGAGTGCTAACAGACCGTAGCCAAAACTTGCTCCTAGGCTGTCAATAATATGTATCCTTTCCGGCTGGGAACTCATATCACGCGCTAAGGCCGCGGTGGAGACGGTTGAACTCAATCCGGAAGAGAGGTGGATAGCTGCCACATCATTGCCAGTGCTTAGTACCTTTTCATAACTCTCAATTAAATCATTCAGGTTAGGCTGGGAGGTTTTCGGCAAGGTCTGAAATGAAGGGAACCGGGGATAGAAATTGTCCGGGAATAAGTCCACCCCTTCCAAATACGTCTGACTATCGATGGTTACAGGCATTGGGACAATGACGATCTCATGTGCGTATCTGGATGGAATATCTGCTGAACTGTCAACAACTACAGTAAAAGGCATAAAAACGCCCCCTTTTAGTACGATATCAATTATAATTCGGGACAAACCGAAGTTCTCCTGCTAAGCTTGCCCGAAAACTCCTGTATATTCTAACTTGAATAAGCACACACAAGAAAAGAATGCCCATCTTGACGTTGGACATTCTTCCCGTAATTCTAAAATAAATACGGTCTTTCCTTAGGCAGCAAGACTTTGAACGATTACATGCTGACCGATAGTTGCTAGAAACCCAGGAAGTTCTTGTTTCCGAACGAGACGATAATTGACTTCTTCTCCTTCGATCCAGGTAACAAGAAACATAGAAGTTCCCTTCTTTCGCGCATTTAGTATCTTGTATACATGATACCACAGGGCGAATTTCTAAGCAAGAAGTAGCTTGTCCGAATTTTGAAATATTTAAGTCGCAGCTGACAATAACTTTTCCACCTCAGCCCAGATGGGGTAGCTGCGGGCATCAGCCAAACGCCCTTCTTTATTTATGAAATAATGAACGGTACTGCCCTCAGCAAGGAGGAGATCTTCTTTGTGAATTTTATATGAGAATACAACCTTACGCGCAGACATTTCTTCTGCCACCGTGGTAATAATTAATTCTTCATCATAACGGGCCGGTTTGCGATAGCGGCAAGTTGCTTCGATTACAGCCAAACCCAGTCCCTGTTCTTCGAATAAACGATAAGGAAGTCCAAGTTGCCTAAAGAGTTCAGTCCTCCCAACCTCAAACCAAATCAAGTAATTTGAGTTATAAACAATGCCCATTTGATCAGTTTCTGCATAGCGTACTCTAATCGTGGTTTGTCCGGATAAGTTCATAAGACCCCTCCTTTCCCTTTATCCGATGGCTACTGCTACCAAGACTTCCACTTCTAAATGGAGTTAAACTCCACCTGAAGCAAGTTTCCTTTATAAAGTTAAGAGCGCCGTAGCGGCGCTCTCGCATCCATAAGTTTAGTTGCACCCAGTTCAAATTAAGGCAAGTATTTCAGCGGATTAACAGTATCCTCGTTAATTATAACCTCAAAATGAAGGTGTGGGCCGGTAGTATTCCCGGTAGTGCCTACAAGCCCGATAGTCTGGCCTTGGCTTACCTTTTGCCCTGCTGATACCAGAAGTTTAGAGGAATGAGCATAACGGGTTACAACCCCGTTGCCATGGTCAATGAGGACCATTTTCCCGTAACCACCGCCCCACCCTGCACTTACAACCGTACCGCCTGCAGCAGCTGTGTACGGATCTCCGGTGTCCCCTTCTATGTCCAGACCAGTGTGGAAACCACGGGAGCGATAACCGTAATATGAACTAATATGCCCCCGGAGAGGCCAGTTTAATCTACCGATTTGTCCGGATCCGCGGGAAGAAGCATAAGCAACAGTTGTCTGCCTTGCCGGGCCTTTGGCTACAATTTGTGTTACGGAAGGCTTGAGAACTTTTTCATCAATCACAGTTTTGCTAATATCTTTACCGTTTTTTTGTTCGTAAGAATAAGTAACTTCTTTAGCTCCGTCACTACCCTGTTGGACGACTTTCGACTGTCCGGCAGCAACAGAAGTATCGGTCTTAGTAACAACATCAAAGGGAATGGTTTCAGTGCCGGTAAACATACCCTTGCTCATAACAGTTAGATAAGGTGTAACTGTAACCAATTTGATTTTCTGTCCCGGCTGTAAAACCGTGTCTTCAGTCGCGCCAGGGTTACCGGCTAAAACTTCTTTAGTTTTCATATCATTCTTACGCGCAATCAGCCACCAAGAATCACTTTCCTCAACAGTATATTCCATAACACTGGATTTACCTTCAGTTAACAGCTTAAGTACTTCTTCCGCTGTTTTAACATCCTGAGGCTGAACCTCAACTGCTTCAGAATTTATAGATTCAACTAACTGGACTGAGGAAATTTTGTTGGCTTCACTTGGCTTGGTATAGTAGTCCTGATAATCTTTCAGGACTTTATCAACAGCTTCTTTGCTTGGTAAAATTGCCAAGCTCTCACTAGCAATTACTAACTTGTAACCGTCTAAATAGGAGCTTAACTTGCTCTCTAACTTATCTTTAGTAAGAGAATTATCCCAAAACTCACCTTTCTTTACCCGGGTATTAATGTACTCAACTTGATCATGAGTTTTGGCTAGGGTGTTAACGGCTTGTCCACGTTCCTGTAATACTTTTTGTACAATTTCTTGTCCTGCTGCCTCGGTCTTAACTACCCCAACTTTTTCCCCGTTTATAACTACATATGTAGCTGCGGCAGTTTGGTTGTAGTAAATAACGCCTATACTAAAGGTTACAAGGACAGTTAAGGTAGCTGCAATTATTTTAGGTGATCTCCAGGAAAAACCTTGGACAGGTCTTGCCATCCGTAATTTTACGGCCAAGCTTTTAAGCATTTCGTTCATTTTAGACTTGGTGTCACCAATCAGTTTAAAATTACCCAAGTTAAATTTACTCAAGTTAACCTTAGTAATCTTATTAGCCTTATTATCGGTGCTAAAGCTTGACATTCTCTTTGAATCCTTTTTTTGAGCCTTATTATGCTGTATTCCTCTCTTTTTCATTCTTGCCCCCTTTCACTCGACAAACCGTTCGGGATTATTATAACATCTATTATTAATTAGGGAAAACAAAAATTATATTAATTTCTCGTACTATGCTATAATAGGAAGAACTAACCTGAAGGGAGAATAAGGGTGAAACAACTTGAGATAAATGCCCTCATTGCCAGAATCAACGAGCTGGCGCGCAAACAGCGCTCACAAGGACTGGAAGAGTGGGAAAAAGCGGAACAAGAAGCCTTGCGCCTAGAATATCTAACATTTATTCGCGGACAAGTACGCCAAACCCTTAATAAAGTTGAGTTTACGCAATAGCTTTAAGTCCGCTTAAAATGGTCGAGCCAATGTCCTGAAGCGGCTGTCGCTGGTCCGTGGCCGGGCAGAATCCAGCGTAAGGGGCGCCCGAGCAGTTTTTGGACGGATTTATCTAAGTTACTAGCATTCCAGGTAAACAGAGCGGGAGCTAAACGGATATCACCCCCCTGAAGCAAATCCCCGACAATTCCCACTCCGTTGCGGTATAAAACAATATGGCCAGGAGTATGCCCGGGTGTATGGATGATCTCCCAGTCCAAGAAAGTATCATTGTCCCTAACAGGTTCTATCTTTAGCGGGTTAGCCAGCTTGCCGTAAATTGGCCGCACAAGTAATGGCAGCCAGCGTTTTACCCCCGGGCGCAGAGATAGTCCACTAATATACGGTATTTCAAGCTCATGAGCATAGAGCGGACATCCTGTTAGCTGTTGTAACGCAACTGCGCTGCCTACATGATCCACATCAAAATGTGTAAGGATGATTCCGTTTAGTTCCCCTGGCTTAATCCCTGTTTGTTTGAGGTAATTTAGAATTACTTGCTCCTGACCGGGAAGGCCCGTATCCACCACAAACGGTTTCGGATCTGTTACCAGAAATGAATGACTTCCTTTTACCTTGTCAATTAAATGAATCCCATCCGTAATTAACAAAAACATTCCCCCAATCAATGCTAAAGTGCTGTTGTTCTCCCTCGCGAGAAATAACAGACAGCACTCGGCCACTTTACTTGAATATATTTTGTTCGACAGGGTTAAAGCTAATTCCTGTCTGTACCATTAGGATCTTCAAAATTTACATGTGAGTCGAGAAAAATTTTACGAAATTCCCTGCTACTGGTGGTAATATACTCTGTAAACAACCTTTTGCCACACTTGCGGCAAAAGAGCTTGACCCGATTGCTGACAGCATCACGTCTGTACTCGATCATGGATTCATCACTATGCTCAAAGCCACAACGGCACAAAAGTTGCGCCTGAGTGTTCATTTTCCCCACCTCGGTTTAACCTTCTGAGCACATTTTAACACATTATTTAGATTTGTGAACATTTGTACTTAATAAAGTTATTTATAGTCATATAAAAGAACAAAATGGTTTATACTATTTTCAAATCGTAAAGGAGGGGCGTACATTGCCGGAACGCATTTTAAAATATGGAGGAGTTAAAATCCGTAACCTTGTTCCCCCGGTTAAAATAAATCGTTTTGTCAACCAGTTGCCTGCAGACAAAAAGGATTCTCTGTTCGAAATTGCTAGTGAACTAGAGCAGGAGGGTCTGATCCAGGTGTTAAACGAGAGGACTCAAAGTAGTATTGATAAAGACTTAATCGATGATCAAGCTTAATGATCGAGCTTAAACAAGGGACCGGTAAGTGCCTGCTGTACTTACCGGTCCCTTGTTTGCATCGGGGCGATTATGACCCTGACTCCCTTTTCTTCAAGGGAAAGCTGTGCCTGATCGGGAAAGTTCGAATCAGTTACGAAGGTATGGATTTTATCCCAATAAGCAAAAGTATGGTAAAAAACTTTGCCAATTTTAGAGCTGTCTGCGACTAAAATAACCTGTTTCGCCCGGCTGAGCATAGCTTGCTTAACTTCATTTTCCAACATGTTAGCCGTGGATAACCCTCTGTCTAGGTTTACTCCGGTTGCTGCCAGGAAAAGTTTGTCAGCGTTTAAACCCGCAAGGCTTGCCCGTGTGAGAGGCCCTACAAGAGCATAAGTGTTTCCGCGAATTTCCCCTCCGGTCATGATAACTGTAACTTCTTCCTTAGTTCCCAACACCCCAGCAATCGGAAGAGAATTAGTTATGACCACACACTTTTTGGATAGAGCATGCGCCACTGCGAGCGTAGTCGTGCCCGCATCAATAATGATCGATTCCCCTTCTTCAATTAAGTCGGCTGCTTTTCTCCCGATCCAGGTCTTTTCTCGCTCTGCTTCCCCCAAACGGTTAAGGAATAAGGGGTTTTGTTCCTGAGGATAAACGGCACCACCATGCTCTCGCTGAATAAAACCCAACGAAGCAAGGGTTTTTAAGTCCCGGCGTATAGTCATTTCAGATACATGAAAACGCTCTGCTAACTGTGTAACTGTCAGATGTCCATGTTCTTGAAGTAAAAAACGGATTTCTTCCTGTCTTCCGGCACTCACTCGGCCTCTTCCCCTTCAGCTGATCTTTCTCTCAGTTATTGACAAAGGTGGGACTTTGAGCTTTTCCAAACTAAATTATTTTTAGAGAATGGTAACAACACCGTCATACACTACCCCAGCCATGCCATCCACAGTTATGAGCTGGCCATCGTTAAGTTTGGACATGATACCTTTAGCACCTACGATGGCAGGAATTCCGTATTGTAAGGCTGCAATGGCTGCATGTGAAGTAAGTCCGCCTTCCTCGACAATTATCCCACCGGCCATGGAGATAAGTGCAATAAACTGGGCATCAGTATGCTCAGCGATTAAAATTTCCCCTTTCGCGAATGTTTCGTCCGGGGATTTAAGAAGGCGTGCTTTCCCAGAATGAGATTTACGACCTATCCCTGTTCCTTTGGCCAAGACGTTGCCGATTACTTGCACTTTGATCATGTTGGTGCCACCCACTTTACCAACGGGCACTCCGGCTGTGATTACAACAGTATCTCCGGTAGTAATAAGTTTCCTGCCTAAAGCTGCCTTAACTGCACTTGAAAGAAGCTGGTCTGTCCCGGAACTCTCCTCAACCAATATGGGTTCAACTCCCCATTGCAGGGATAAGCGTTTGGCTGTTGCAGGGAAAGGGGTAGCGGCAATAAGGAGTGATTTAGGCCGATATTTAGAGATCATACGCGCGGTTAAGCCTGAATGAGTGGGAGTAAGGATTGCTGAAGCCTCTAAGTCCCCGGCGATAGTGTAACTTGCGTAACTGATTGCTTCCGCTACATTTAACTGGGGATGACGGGTCGCTCTCGTACCCCAGTACGCACTTTCTGTTTTGCGCGCAATTCTGTCCATCATTTTTACGGCTTCAATTGGGAATTGTCCTGCTGCCGTTTCACCCGAGAGCATAATTGCATCAGTTCCATCAAGTATTGCATTAGCAACATCACTTGCCTCTGCCCTGGTGGGGCGTGGCTGCCTGATCATGGAGTCAAGCATCTGAGTTGCCACAATCACAGGTTTTCCTAAAAGGTTAGTTTTGTGGATCATTTCTTTTTGATAGAGAGGGACTTCTTCTACTGGAATTTCCACTCCCAGATCTCCGCGTGCCACCATCAGCCCATCCGCAACCTCAAGAATTGAGTCAAGGTTCTCAATCCCTTCCCTGCTCTCGATCTTGGCGATGATGTGAATATCAGCGCCATTCTCTTCAATGACACGGCGCACCGCCAGAATATCATCCGCTTTCCTGGTAAAGGATGCAGCAATAAAGTCTACATCTTGTTTAACGCCAAAGGTAATATCTTCTTTGTCCTTGTCCGTTACAGCCGGAAGCTGGATGGGGGCTCCCGGTACATTGACCCCCTTTTTAGATTTAAGAATACCCCCATTGCGCACAACAGTCTTGATGACAGATGCTTGCACTTCAATTATTTCCAGGTCGATCTGCCCGTCATCAAGTAAAACATGCATCCCAGGTTCAACTTCACGCCACAGTTCAGTATAAGTAATACTGATTCTTTCCTCGTTTCCTTCGTCAGGATTGTTATCAAGGGTGAACTTATCTCCGTTGTCCAAGGTAATTCCTGTAGACGGAGCAATACCGGTGCGAATCTCGGGACCTTTGGTGTCAAGAAGAATAGCCAGGTGTTTGTTGGCCTTGGCCGCTTCTTCTTTTAGCAGCGTTATTCTTTGACCGTGTTCTTCATGGGATCCGTGAGAAAAATTAAGGCGCGCTACGTCCATCCCAGCTTTAAGCAATTCCTGTATTTTTGCACGGGAGTCTGTTGCAGGCCCAATAGTGCACACAATTTTTGTTCTTCTCATTTAATCCTTCCCCTCAACTCAAATCCTTCTCCACAACCTATTACAGGCCTTTTCTGGCCATGTAAGTTACTAAATCAATTATCCTGTTGGAATAACCCCATTCATTGTCATACCAGGCCAGGACTTTAACCATCTTGTCCCCGATCATCATCGTGGATAAGCCGTCCACGATTGAACTGGCAGGGTTGCCGTTAAAGTCGTGAGATACTAAGGGCAACTCCGTATATTCAAGGTAGCCCTTAAGCTGTCCTTCCGCAGCTTCCTTGAGTTTCGTATTTACTTCTTCTTTAGTGGTCGAGCGGGATAAATTGGCAACCAAGTCGATTAAAGAAACATTAGGAGTGGGAACACGGACGGCCAGTCCGGTAAGCTTCCCTTTGAGCTCAGGTAGTACAAGTTCAACGGCCTTAGCGGCTCCGGTGGTGGTTGGAATCATTGATTGGTAGGCTGCCCGCGCCCGACGCCAGTCCTTATGCTCCAAATCAAGAATACGCTGGTCATTAGTCACGGAGTGCGTGGTGGTCATCATGCCTTCTTCAATCCCGAATTCCTGCATTAAAACTTTGGCAACCGGTGCCAGACAATTAGTGGTGCAAGAGGCATTAGATACGACATGGTGATTTTTGGGATCATATTTATCTTCATTAACTCCCATGACAATTGTTATATCCTCATTTTTGGCAGGAGCGGAAATCACTACTTTTTTCGCACCTGCAGTCAAGTGCTGAGCTGCTGCATCCCGGTTGGTAAACCTGCCTGTTGATTCAATAACAATATCTACCCCTAATTTACTCCACGGAAGGCTCTCAGGATTCTTTTCGGAAATAAGTTCTATTCGTTGCCCTTGAGCTACCATGGTGTTACCTTCTAAACCCACGCTATATGGTACAATTCCTTGGACAGAGTCATATTTGTAAAGGTGGGCCAAGAGATCAGGATTACCTAAATCATTAATTGCGACAACTTCAATTGGGGCGGATTGGGCTAAAGCAGCCCGTAAGGATAAACGTCCAATGCGACCGAACCCGTTAATTGCAACTCTAACAGTCATTAAATACTTCCTCCTTATTTTTCTTATTCGAACAGTATATTCTGCGTAAACGAACATTATCCTGCAAGGTATCTGTGTAAACGAACCTTTTTTATTAACTTTAGTTTAGGTTTTCTTTATCGTGCCCCAAAAAGAAAAAAACTTGCAATTTTGGGATTGCAAGTTAAACGAAACGCATGTAGCCTCACAGTGTGGATTTGTCCTAAGAATCTCGCCTAATACAACAAAGAACTCTTATATTTTGTCCTCAGTAAGTTTGTTAACGGCAATAGCCTGCTCAGGCATATCGAGGATTCTCTGCAGGATCGAAATCCGTTTTTGGTCGATGGCTGCAAAATCCATCGCCGGGATATAGTATGTTTCCATTAAATCATGAACTCTTTTAGCCTGTTTTGAATTCCTGAGTGCCCTGTCTATATGTTGAGTTATCCTGTGGCGGCAGTCTTCAATATCCTCCTGATACCGCTCTAAAAGAGGTTTATTGAGGCTTTGATCAAAGTTTAGAGCATTTAGTTTGCCGTTAAATGCCGGCGAGTATATATAGGGTTCGGAAGTAATGGCAAAAGCGGCTGATATTTCCGGAATAATAATTAAATCCAGTTTAGCAGGGTCAAGGGTGTTATGATAAAATTCCACGAATAACCCATAGGCAATAGCTCTTTCCGCTATCTTGGCGAGGAAGGTAGATTTGCCGGTTCCCGGATGCCCTTTTAGGATGTACAGCGTACTGACCTCGTTGAGTAGGGTGTCAATGAACTGTGTTTTTCCCTGTGGGGTATGGGCCCACGCAAACAAATGCCTCTCTTGACCATGCCCCTTTGGAGTCATTCTGAATAGATCTCTTTCAACTTTTAAGAGTGTTTGATCGATAACAGACCAGTCTTGACAAGCCTGCGTATAAAATTTCCATTCGTCAAGTGCGGTTTTGGCCTCAGTTAGGGCAAAATAGGCTCCCTGGAAATAACGGCTAACTTGATAATTACTGTCCATTATTTCCTGCTTAGACTTGCGCATTATCTCTTCGTTCCAATATTCTCCCAAGTTAATGATTTCATCCACGGCTCCGGGGTTTTTGGGGTCAATGATGTGGGGTGCAGTACCGTCCAGCAAGGCCACTCCCAGTTTGGGAACGACGAGCCCATCGATGGAATTGTTGTCAGAGGAACAACAATGATATTCGATATCATACCCGTATTGAAGCATGGCCTCCCCAATTTTTTTCATAAATGTTGATTTCCCAACGCCAGGGCCGCCTTTGATCACGAAAATATGTTGGGCGTCAGGCTGGATAATATAACTGTAGTAAGAATAAAAACCTTGATAAGTAACAGCACCCGGAAACATCTTCCTCACGTGTGACATGCCTTTCTCTCCTTTCAGTTTTGCATTCTCGCAGAACATATCTATGCAGCTGAGATGCAAGAGGTTCCAAAGTGCACTGAGTTTTAGAAGAAAAAGGCTCTGATTATAAGACCACATTGTTTTAGGGATAAAAAAAAGAACCCCGCAAAGGGTTCTTGTGAGAATACTACGACTATCGTTCCACAATCATGGCAATACCTTGTCCTCCGCCAATGCAGAGAGTGGCCAAACCGCGGCGAGCTTCCTGACGCTTGAGCTCATAGAGCAAGGTCACAAGAATACGGGCTCCGGAAGCTCCGATCGGATGTCCTAAGGCAATGGCCCCGCCGTTAAGATTGGTTTTGTCAAGATCAAGCTTAAGCTCTTTCACCACTTCTAAGGCCTGGGACGCGAAAGCTTCGTTCGCTTCTACCACATCGATGTCTTCAATTTTGAGTCCGGCTTTGGCTAAGGCTTTGCGCGTTGCTGGGATCGGGCCTGTGCCCATGATTAACGGATCAACACCTACAGAGCCCCACGAGGTAATCGTTGCGAGCGGGGTTAAGCCAAGGGCTTCCGCTTTTTCCTTGGACATCACCACGACGGCAGCCGCACCGTCATTAATGCCGGAGGCGTTACCAGCCGTTACAGTGCCGTCTTTCTTAAAGGCAGGACGCAGTTTGGCGAGTGAATCCGGGGTTGTGCCAAAGCGTGGGAACTCGTCTTGGATAATGACAACAGGGTCACCTTTTTTTTGCGGAATCACTACCGGAACGATTTCTGCTTCGAATGTTCCGGCTTTGATGGCTGTTTCTGCTCTGTTTTGGCTTGTAGCAGAAAATTGATCCTGTTCTTCCCGAGATATCCCAAATTGCTCTGCAATATTCTCAGCGGTAATTCCCATATGGACATTGTGGAAGGCATCCGTTAGACCGTCCACAATCATCGTATCGACAAAAGAGTCATTGCCCATGCGATACCCGAAACGGGCTTTGGGCAAAGCGTAAGAAGCCTGGGACATGCTTTCCATGCCACCGGCCACAATAATATCTGCGTCCCCTGAGATAATAGCTTGAGCCGCACATACAACCGCCTTAAGTCCGGAGCCGCATACCTTGCTTACAGTCCAGGCTGGTACTTCTTGCGGAACTCCCGCTTTCATAGAGGCTTGGCGGGCGGTATTTTGTCCTTGCGCGCTTGACAAGACATTGCCCATAATTACTTCTTCTACTTGCTCAGGAGCAAGGCCTGCTCTGGCAATCGCTTCTTTAATTGCGATTGAACCTAAATCGACACCAGATATTTGCCCTAAAGCGCCCCCGAAAGATCCGACCGGAGTACGGGCAGCACTGACGATAACCACATCTCTCATTGACATATACACCTCTCTTCTTGTGCCTGCTTTAGGCATTAGAGTGCCTGCTCTAGTATTTCTGCAATATCCAAAGCCTTAACTTTTTCTCCTGCCTCTCTACCGGCAATTCCGTCGTTAATCATGGTCAAGCAGAAAGGACAGGCAGTTCCTACCAGGTCAGGAGCAAGAGCTAGGGCTTCATCAGTGCGCATCACATTGATGCGCTCTCCTTCGTGTTCTTCAAGCCACATCCGTCCTCCCCCAGCACCGCAGCAGAAGCTTTTCTCCTTGGTATGGGCCATTTCTTTAATATCCAGACCGACAGCCTTCAATAGTGCGCGCGGTTGTTCATAAATCTCGTTATAACGGCCCAGGTAGCAAGAATCATGATAGGTAACTGTTTTGCCATGACCGCGGTTAAGCTTAAGCTTGCCTGTGTTAATCAGATCCATTAAGAACTCAGTATGGTGCACAACCTCGAATTCTCCACCAAATTGCGGATACTCATTTTTCATGATATTGAAGCAGTGCGGGCATTGAGTAAGGATTTTCTTCACGCCATACCCTTTCATGACCTCGATATTTTCTGTAGCTAATGAATAGAAAAGGTATTCATTCCCTAATTTGCGGGCTGAATCCCCGCAGCATTTTTCTTCATTGCCGAGAATAGCAAAGTTAACATTAGCAGACTGTAGCAGCTTAATCAGAGCTGCCGACACTTTTTGATTGCGGGCATCGAAGGCTCCAGAACAGCCGGGCCAGTAAAGAATTTCTGCCTCCGGATTTTCTTCGTAAGTTTTCACTCCCAGACCGATGAGAAAATCGGCACGGGTGCTCCAACCAATACCCCAGGGATTGCCGTTATTCTCCATATTACGGAAGGCCAGCTGGGCTTCAGACGGGAAGCGGCTTTCCATCAGGACTAAATTGCGTCGCATATCGATCGTTTTATCAACATGCTCTACAAATACCGGACACTGCTGTTCGCACGAACGGCAGGTCGTGCAGGCCCACAGGTCATCTTCCGGAATAACTTCTCCAATCAGAGCACGTCCGGCCCACTCTTCTGAACCTTCAGCTGCTGTCGCAGTTTCCTGCTCAGTCCCTTGTACCGCTACCGCCTTTTTCTTGGCATCTTTAAGTGCAGCACCTGTTTCCTCCATTAGTACCCGCATATCTTGAATAACACGTTTCGGGCTTAAGTGCTTTCCGCTTAAATAGGCAGGACAGTTATCCTGACAACGTCCACAGCGCAGGCAAACATCCGTATTGAAAAGGGTTTTCCAGGAAAATTCACGCAGTTGGCTTTTGCCATAGGTTTCAATACTCTCATCTTCAAAGTCAATTAATTCAGGGATTCCTACCGGTCCGCGTTTGCGCATAAATTGGTTGACAGGCCCCAAAATAATGTGGAATAGTTTGGAGTACGGGAAATACGCGATAAAACCCATCGCTAACACCAGGTGGAACCACCATAAAAAGCGATGGAAGGCTAAAAGTTGGGACTGATTAAACATGGCTTGAAGAACTACGGCAAGCCACTGCCCCACAAATCCCCACGAAGCCCAGGGATCAGGTTGAACGGCCATGCGGGCACCCTGAATTAAAAATCCGGTAAACAAAACGCTAAACAACAGTATGAGCATGATCGCATCATCAGGCTTGTTATCAAGGCGGCTAGGACGCTGTACATAACGCCTAAAAGCAGCTACCAGAATCCCGATAAGGGCAAACAAGCCGAAAAGATTAGCGGTTAACTTCACAAAAAGATAAAGGCCCCCTTGAAAAATAGGGAGTTTGAAATCAGCTTGTAAAGTAATAATGGCAGTGGCAATCGTTAAAAAGACAAATCCCCAAAAGATAGCAAAATGCATAATGCCGGGGTAAAAATCTTTAAGAATACGCTTGTGCGCAAAACCATAAACAAGAACATCTTTAATTCCTTGCCAAACATCCTGCCAGCGGTTTTCCGGCTGCCCCAGCTTCCATAACTGGACGCGCTGATATACTCCGTACCCGAAAAACACTAAGGCAATAATGAACAAGGCGTAGAGCCAGTGTTCTCCTTCAATATTCCAATACACTTCACGCGTGGGCATTGCTGTTTTCTCCTTCCCCTCATTAGGGCGAAGCGCCGCAAGGGCGCTTCGCTATCCTCGAACTTATTCATTAACAAGTTTCTTGAATTCTTCCTTCAACAGGGGAACCACTTCGAACAGATCGCCGACAATTCCATAGTCAGCCACGTTGAAGATGTTGGCTTCAGGATCTTTATTTACAGCAACAATAAATTTAGAAGATCCCATGCCTGCCAAGTGCTGAATCGCTCCGGAAATTCCGCAGGCGATATAAAGTGTGGGAGACACAGTTTTCCCCGTTTGTCCGACTTGGAATTTGTGCTCTCTCCACCCGGAGTCAACTGCAGCGCGGGAGGCGCCGACAGCAGCTCCGATGACATCAGCCAGTTCTTCGAGAATTACAAAGTTCTCCGGACCTTTCATTCCGCGACCGCCGGAAACAATAATATTAGCTTCAGTGAGTTCCGGACGTTTGGATGCTGCAATTGCAACTTCTTTGACAATAGCTTTCAGGTCAGCCGGGTCAATTTGGGTATCAGCTTTAACAACTTCTGCCTGGCGGCTGGCATCAGGGGCCACAACTGCGAATGTATTAGGACGAATAGAGGCAACAATGGGACGGGCTTCGGATGCCACATGCGCAAAAGCTTTACCGGCATAGATCGGACGCTTAAATGCCAGCAATGAATTAGCATCATATTCCATTCCGGTGCAGTCAGAGGCCATGCCCACGCCTAAGCGTTGAGCCAAACGCGGTGCTAAATCCTTGCCTACAGCGGTGTTTCCGATTAAAACTGCTTGGGGCTCTTCCTTACGGATTATTTGATTGAGGACAGAGGTGTAGGCACCTGTGGTATATTCCGCCAGCTTGGCGTCCTCAGCTAAGATAACCTTGTCGGCACCGTAGGAAGCAACTTCCTGAGCCAAGCCTTCAATACCTTGACCGAGAACTACTGCTACCAGGGGTTCTCCGGCTTGATCGGCAATTTTACGGCCTTGACTGATCAATTCCAAGGATACTTTACGAATTTGTCCGTTGCGTTGTTCGACGATAATCCATATTCCTTTGGCCATTTTTCTACTCCTCCTTACAGAACCTTGGCTTCTTCGCGCAAGAGGCGGGCTAATTCCTGAACAGCCTGAGCAGAGTCTCCACTTAACTTGCGACCTGCTTGACGTGGGGCAGGAAGGCTAAATTTCTCTGTTTTCATTTTAGCAGCGGCATCAGAGGCAGATAAGCCTAGATCAGATAAGCTTAAAGTTTTTAATTCTTTCTTTTTCGCTTTCATAATCCCGGCAACGGAAGGATAGCGAGGTTCGTTTAATCCTTTTTGCGCTGTCATTACTGCGGGCAAGCTAAGCTCAATTACTTCAGTGCCACCGTCGATTTCACGGGTCACAGTTGCATTCGAACCTTCGATTTCAAGTTTTAATACACTGGTTACAGAAGGAGCATTTAGTTTCTCAGCTAGGCGGACTGCAACTTGGCTGGACCCGTCATCAATCGCAATACGTCCGGCTAAAACCACATCATAGGATAGTGTAGATACCGCTTTAGCCAGGACTTCGGCCGCAGCCCACTCATCTGCTCCGTCCAACGCCGGGTCGCTGATCAATACGGCCTTGTCTGCACCCATGGCCAGAGCAGTTCTTAATGCTTCAGCAGCACGGCTGGAACCTAAGGTAACAACCGTGACTTCCCCACCAAACTTTTCCTTAAGCTTTAGACCTTCTTCGATCGCATACTCGTCATACGGATTAATAATAAGATTCACACCATTAGGGTCGATTTTACCTGATCCATCCAAAACAATCTTCGCTTCAGTATCAAATGTCTGTTTGATGCATACAACGATATTCATGCTTTCTTTTCCTCCTTATCTTATTGTCCGCTGAAGTTCGCTGGTCGCTTTTCTACAAAAGCACCGCAGCCTTCCTTCTGATCCTGAGTGCTGAACGTGAGACCGAAAACTTCGGCTTCGTACGCCAGGCCACTGTCGAGGTCAGTATTAGAACCGCGTTGAATAGCGCTTTTTGTAAGTTGAACAGCGACAGGTGCACGTTTGGCAATTTTATGTGCTAGAGACAAAGCTTCATCCATTAAACTTTCCTTGGGATAGATATGATTCACCAAGCCAATGCGGTAAGCTTCTTGAGCGTCAATGATCTCCCCGGTAAAGAGTATTTCGCTCGCCAGTCCAGAACCCACGAGACGAGGAAGACGCTGCGTGCCGCCAAAACCGGCTGTCAGCCCGAGGGTAACTTCAGGCTGGCCGAACCTGGCATTTTCGCTGGCGATTCTGAGATCACATGCCAGTGCTAATTCGCAGCCGCCGCCAAGAGCGAAACCATTGATAGCTCCGATCACAGGCTGTGGCAACAGTTCGGCTTTTCGGAAAGTCTCTTGGCCCAATTGGCTGAAACGACGTCCCTCCAATGGGTTCATGTCTTTCATTTGCGCAATATCTGCTCCGGCTACGAAAGCTTTCTCTCCGCTTCCGGTCAAGACAACAATTTTAATACTGCGATCTGCCCCAACTTGATCGAAAGCAGCGGAAAGTTCAGTCAGAGTCTCGCTATTAAGCGCATTTAAAGCTTTAGGCCTGTTAATCTCAATGATAGCGATATCCTCTTTCCTTTCAACCTTAATATTATTAAATTCCATTCAATCCCCCCCCCTTTCCTAGCCTTAATTCTTCAATGCTTTTCCGAGTGAACTTAAAGTAAAAGTCGTTTAGACTTATTTGTTATACACATAGAAGCCGCGTCCGGTTTTGCGGCCAAGCCAGCCAGCTTTAACATATTTCCTGAGTAAAGGACACGGGCGGTATTTATCTCCTAAACCTTCATGTAAAACATCTATAATGGCTAAAACCGTATCTAATCCAATCAAATCAGCTAAAGCTAAAGGTCCCATCGGTTGATTCGTGCCCAGCTTCATGACATTGTCAATGGACTCTGCGCTGGCAATTCCTTCATACAACGTATAGATAGCCTCATTGATCATCGGAATTAAGATTCTGTTGGCCACAAAACCGGGAGCATCGTTTACTTCGACAGGGGTTTTTCCCATGTGGACGCTGACAGTCTCTACTTCCTTATACACCTCATCACTCGTGGCCAACCCACGAATAACCTCTACCAGTTTCATTACCGGTACTGGATTCATGAAATGCATGCCGATTACTTTGTCGGGACGCTTGGTAACAGCAGCAACTTCTGTAATAGGCAGAGAAGAAGTATTAGTAGCAAGAATTGTATGGGGAGGACAAATAACATCAAGCTGTGAGAAGATTTGACCTTTAATCCCCATATTCTCAACAGCCGCTTCGATTACCAAATCAACATTGGCTGCATCTTGAAGTGAGGTAGAACGGGAAATACGAGCAAGGATGACTTCTTTTTCGGCATTTTCGAGTTTGCCTTTGTCTATGCTCCGATTCAGGTTAGATTCGATTATGCTTATACCCCTGGCCACAAAATCGTCTTTAATGTCATTTAAAATGACTGCGTAGCCAGCCTGAGCGGCAACTTGAGCAATACCGCTTCCCATTTGCCCAGCGCCGATTACCATAATGGTATTCAAATCTCAATCTCCTCCTTTTCCACATTTTTTGGGAGTCTTTCCAGAAGTTTATTTTTTCACAAACTCATGGAAAATGCTCGCCTTTATAAAATATTCGACTTAACTTAGAGTGCATCCTGCAAAAGCACTTCGGCAAACTGGTACCCTGCACACTATGCATTTTTGCATAAAATTTGCCTCTTTGCATTATTAGGCCTGTTCTCTGCTTGTAAGTTTACATGGTTTCGTTGAAAGATTCAGCATATTTTATGCCAGTGGTCGATAATAAACTGTGAACAGTATATATTTAACCGTGAACGGTCGTTCGTTCAGGGCGAAATAACGAAGTGATTTTCGCGTTGCTTTTGCAAGGTTGCATAGGAGCAAGGAAAAGCGTGATTATTACCTAATCATCGTTTCCTTTCAGATAGGGTTAGCGCTGTTATTGATGGGGTCTATGCGTTTGTGCATAGGAGAAAAGTACTCCCCCTCCTATTAAGAATAGAATTGTCCAGATTAGTTGAACAATCAATTCACTGTTGTCGATAAAGATTGTGACAGGAGTCAAAGCAAGGTGAATAACGGCGAAACTCAGAGCCATTAAATAGAAGTTTTCTCCGTTCTTTCTAGGTGTGCGTATCGTTAAGACCAAGGAAGTTACGAGATACCATACAGAATAGATCAGCCAGAGAGGATAACGGAAGTCAGCGGAGTTTAACCATGTTCCCAGTATGGAAGCGGCTTTCCCCCAGCCCTCTCCTTCTGTCCATAAACCCCAGACGGCTATGCTTAAAAACAGTGGAAAAACAACGGAAATAACGTCCAACCCCTGCTTCCATACTTCTTTGTCCTGATTCCGGCACAGATAACGGCAGCTAATCGCGGTCAGGGCAAATCCTATTGTTGCTCCCCAGACGGTAAAAGCTCCGTGCCAAAGGGTAACAACCCCGCGCAGGTTTCCTTCAAAATAGCTTATATGCGTCAGAACGTAGCTTAAACGTGACATTAACACGCCGCCCACGATGAAAAAGCTGAGAGATTTCTCCCATTGTTCAGGAGCTATCCCCCAGGACTTAGCTTTGCGGAAACTCAAATTGTAACTTAATAACACGGCCCCAAGGAAAATTAAATGGCTGTAGCGGATTACAAAGCTCCCATAACGCCAAAAAATCGGATTCATAATTTAAGCCCCATTTATTTTGTACTTTCCTCTAGACCGGCGAACCACTGACGCAGTTGCGCGTAATTAGTGGCACCCTGAATCTGATAACGGATAATCCCTTTCGCGTCAATAGCATAAGAAGTCGGAAGCCCGGTTGCCATGTACAGCGTAGCGATGTCCCCTGTTGAGTCATATCCAATCGGAAAAGTAAACTCTCTTGGTTCAATAAAGCTTCGGACTTTCATGGGAGATTCTTTAACATCAATGGCAATTATTTCGACATTATGTTTTTCATCATAAATTTTTTGGATATCAGGCATTTCGAGTTTGCACCACGGGCACCAAGTAGCCCAAAAGTTTAAAAACACGGGTTTCCCCCTAAGGTCTGACAGCTTGATACTTTTGCCGTCATCCAGTGTGAGCGTGAAATCCGGGGCCAGATTCCCGATATTGAGGCCGATAACTGGCTGCTTCTGCTCGGATGTTGGCTTAGATGAGTCGGCTGATACTTGGCCAGGCGCGTTGTTAGATTGCTCAGGCACGGAAGGGGCACAGCCGGCAGCAAGTGCCAACACTAACACGAGAACAAAAAATAGGCGCATTGCCTTCATCTTATTTCACCTGTTCATTTAACTATTTCCTGGAAATGCAGGATAAGTTGATTTTAGCAACTTTCTCCAGACTACGCAAGGGTAAATCCGCTCGGAAATATCGAACGATGTAGGACTTTTCTCAGAGGAATCTAGCGCCGTAAATGTCGGCCAAAGCCTGTATAAGTTCCTGCATCAGCGGAATATCTTTAATCGCTATCCTGATAAACTCCCCAGTAAGGCCTTTGAAGTTCGTACAATCGCGCACCAGGATCCCGCGTTCCCCTAACTGGCGCACTAACAGTGAGGCTTGGCGGTCAAGTATTTTGATAAGAGCAAAGTTAACTACAGAAGGCAGAATCTCTAGGGACGGGAATACTTGGCGTGCGAATTCTGAGTACAAATATGCCCTGGCTTGCGCAACTTTTTCCCTGGTTTCAGCTGCAAAGTCTGCCTCCTCAAGCGCGGCACCCCCTGCCTTTTGCGCCAATACATTCACTGACCACGGATCACGCTGTTCTTTGAATAATGAAACGTAATTCTCTTTTGCCATTAGGATACCTAAGCGCAAGCCGGGAAGGCTGTAAAATTTAGTTAAGGAGTAGAGAATTATCAGGTTAGGATAGCGGTTTAATTCGGTACGCCCGGACCACCTTATGGAATCAGGGACAAAATCTAAAAATGATTCATCCAGTATTACTTGGCACTCGTTTTCATAGGCAATATCCAAGAGCAAGCTGAAATACCTGTGTGGAAGCACACTGGCGGTGGGATTATGGGGGGAACAAAGAAAGAGCAGGTCACAGCCTGTTAAGTAATTCTGCCACGCGCGGACGAAAACATCTTGTTCCTGCGGCGAGTTTAAAGGAGGAAGAGATCCCCACCCGTACGCTCCCAGTGGGATATTTACTATTTCAGCCTGGACGGCGCGGGCAGCCCGTTCATATTCACTGAAGGCAGGTACAGGAACCGCCACTTTCTTAGGCTTTAAGGCATTAACCACAGTATAGATAAGTTCTCCGGCTCCATTTCCTACCAATATTTGTTCCACCGGAACTTCTAGTGTGCGTGCAAGCGTGGTGCGCAGTAGTTTGCTTGCAGGGTCCGGATAATTTACAATATCGGGCAGAGCTTGAGTTAAAGCGGTCCAGACCGAAGCAGGCGGGCCAAAAGAATTAATGTTGGCCGATAGGTCTATGAAGTTCTTATGCCCGTAAGTCTCTTGGGCCCAGCGTAAATTTCCACCGTGCATTATTACACCTCATGCATTTTTAGTTAAGACTGTTTCCATTGTACTCCCCCGTCCTGGGCTTGAAAACAATCTATATATACAGGTTGAAACCGTTCTCTGGCATCTTCTAAGAGTTCAGGCAAAGACCGCCCGCTTTCAAAAACTCCTGCGAGCAAGGTACCGCTGTGGGCAGTGATAACCCCGAGGCCGCCGTTTTTAAGAACCCAACCCTCAAATTCTTCAAAATACGGTTTGGGGTTAAGCTCAAGATTGCAGAGGGCGCTGATTGTCCCTCCCTGGGCCAGCTTTTCTAAATCAGAGGAATCAATCCCGCTTCTTACCAGGTGCAGCGCTGTGCGTATCTTAAGTTCGTACTTGCGGTAATGTGCTGCTAACTCGCGGCGTGCGTTAAAAGCAACAGTGTCAATTATTCCACCCCAGTCAAGTGCAAGAAACTGGGCAGGCACTGAGGTTCCCAGTACTTTGTAATATTTGCCGTGAATATGATTAATCTCAGTAATTCCGGGAAACATTACACTATCACTGGGCTCGATGCGCAAAGCCCAACGGGCCAATTCTGAAGCTTCAGGAGTCTCTCCTAAGGCGAGCAAGGTAGCGGCGGAAGCAGCCACAATATCGGCAGTAGAACTAGCCATCCCTTTGCCAACCGGGAGTTGAGAATTAAACCTAAGTTCCCCGGCAGCCTCAATTCCACGTTCTTTCAGAATCAAGCCCAGGGCTCGACCGACCTTGTCTTTGGCAGAGGGAATCTGCCACTCCCCGGTATCCTGCTTAATCGTGACTTTAACTTCAGCATACCGATCAATTGGACAGTCTACTAGAAACGGAAGCCCGTTCTGAGCTCCCTGAACCCATTCCCCGCAAGTTCCCGGGCAACGGGCTACTCCAACAACTGGCTCCATTAGTATTCTATCCCCCTCCGACTTTTCTTGCCTTGTTGAAATGGATGTTTCTCCATGTTCAACTCCCACCAGCAATCGACCAACGGTCGGAGTGATTCAGGCATCTTACGCCCGGTCAAAATCCAGTCTGCTTTGCCAGTTGTCAACAATTCCCTTAACTCAGAAAGGGACATGAACTCATGGTTAAGCGCATGGCTTATCTCATCGAGAATGAAGAGATCAAAGGAGTTTACCTGCAAGCAATCTTTGAGATAAGAAATTGCTTGTTCGATGAGGGGTTTGGCAATGTTGGGATCGCGGTTGTGGCGGAAACATTCCCCACAGCCGGTGCAATGTTTTAACCCGGTGCGGATCATCCCAGACCAAACGCAGCCCACTCCAAATTGAACTAAGTGAATACCTAAGCGGTAGAGTCCCGTTAGTTCTCCTGAATATGTGCTTCCCTTCAAAAACTGTACTATTACTACTTTTTGCCCGTGGCTTAAGGCTGATAAGCTCTCACCCAGAGCGGATGTGGTCTTGCCTTTCCCACTTCCGGTGTAGACTGTAATCATTGATTTAACCTCGTCTGCTCTTGTGCCAATAATCAACAAGTTCAGGATGTCCGGCAAAGTTTAGATGCAAATAAGAAGCAAAAACATTTCCCTCGACATAACCTTCTAAAAACTCGCTGTCTCCTTTGACCAGGCGGTACGCTTGCTTATGCCCGCTCTTAAAAGAAACTTTGGAGTAATGAAACTCATGTCCGTGAACGGCTGTACCCTCTTCACCTAAAAAACAGTCTGCCCCTAATTCCGCCCGGCGGTAGCCAATTCCCTGCAGGCGGGAAGTCATTTCCGAGTACATGGGGATTATCCCGGCAAGCGGATAGGAATTCCCGTTAAAGTCGGTGATAGATTCTCCCAGATACATGTAGCCCCCGCACTCTGCATAAACAGGCTTGCCCTCAGCCGCAAATCTGCGAATGGAAGCCAGCATCGAAGTGTTCTGACTTAATTGTTCCAGGAACAGTTCCGGAAATCCTCCTCCGATCATAATGCCGTCAACATCCTGAGGCAGGGACGGGTCATGCAGCGGGCTAAATGGAATGAGCGCAAATCCCCGGCTTTCCATTATTTCGAGGGCATCGCGGTAATAAAACAAAAACGCTTCGTCCCAGGCGTATCCTAGGCGGAACGGAATGGTGCCACTGCCCTGTATCTCTTCGTCGTTATTATCACCAGAGTATGCAGGCGCTTTTTGCATTATTTCCTTTAGTAAATCTAGATCTAAGAATTCCCGTACGGTCACGGCTAAATCTTCTATATAATCTTCCCTGGGTTTTTGTTCCCCCACCGGAACCAAGCCCAAGTGCCGCTCTGGTAGTTGTAAGCGGGCTTCAGCAGGCAGACAGCCTATAACCGGAATTTCTAATTCACTGATGGCAGCGCGCAGGATTTTTTCCTGCATCTTAGATTTAACCCGGTTGAAAATTACCCCGGACACTTCCAGCCCAGGTTCAAAATTCTGATAGCCGTAAACCAGGGCTGCGGCACTGCGCGCCATAGACCCTCCGTCGACTACGAGAATGATCGGGACTTTTAATTCCTTGGCTATATCCGCTGTGCTACCAAGGCCAGGAGTACCGTTCATCCCGTCAAACATGCCCATGACCCCTTCGATTACAGCCCAATTGCCGTAAGCACTGCGGGCAAAGATCTCATGCAAGTGGGAGGAAAGTAGCCAGCGGTCGAGGTTGCGGGAAGGTCTCCCGGTAGCCAAAGTATGATATGTCGGATCAATGTAGTCCGGTCCCACTTTGTAACCTTGCACAGAAGTCCCCTCCTGGCGCAAAGCAGCCATTATTCCGGTGGCGATAGTGGTCTTGCCTACGCCGCTGTGGGTTCCAGCCAGGACTATGCGGGGTATATCCATGTCAATTCCCTCCCGTTCTCTCTCCCTTGGAAAATTACCAGACTATTCATCTCGCCTTTCATCCTCTGTGGGGGACACATTTAGGCGGTATGTACGTTAAACGAATGCCCTCCACATCCAGGCCAGTCCTAGAACCGGAACCAGCGCCAGCCATTCCGCAGCCCTCAGCAGCTTCAGGCATTCCTCGATCACAGGAGGTTCAAGCGGACGGGCAGGATCTCCCATTTCCGCCCGGTGATGAACTTGCCCATGGTAAACATTTATCCCACCCAGTTGAACCTTAAGCAGTCCGGCAACCACACTTTCCGGATTCCCGCCGTTCGGACTGGGATGGAGTCCGGAATCGCGCTGCCAGATTAGAAAAGCCTGTTTTACAGGCAGGCGGAAAAGTGCTCCGGCCAGAAGGAGAATGGGAACGGAAAGCCTGGCGGGCAGATAGTTGGCCACGTCATCACTGCGGGCGGAAAACCAGCCAAAATCCCGGTAGCGGTCATTCTTATATCCCACCATCGAGTCAAGCGTGCTAATGGCCTTGAACGCTAAGGCCAACGGTGCCCCGCCTATAGCCGCATAAAAAAGAGGAGAAAGAATGCCATCCACAAAGTTTTCGGCTAATGTTTCCACAGTCCCACGCACAATCTCCGCCGAACTTAGATTCGAAGTATCGCGGCTTACCAGCCAGGATAGGCGTGTGCGGGCTTTGGTAAGGCTGTGGGCCTCAAGTGAAATGAGCACAGAGCGCCCGGCTGCGCGTAGGGATTTACTGGCGATAGTCGTTGCGATTAAATACACTTCTATAACCTTGGAGGCGGTTAAAGAAGACATTCCGGTCAGTTCAAGCAAGCCCCAGGTTATAAAAAACGTGCCAGAAGTTAAACCAAGAGCCAAGAAAACACCTTTAAGCTTGCGCCTCTCCGGTCGGCCATGATTCAGTCTGGCTTCAAGCCAAGAGATTGTCTTCCCCATCAATACTACCGGATGGGGAAGACGCGGAGGATCTCCGATAAACTGGTCTAAAATAAACGCTAAGAAAACGGCAATGGCACGACTCATTCTAATAGCTCCATCTTACATTGCTCCATATTATACCTCTTATAACCCCATGATTTCACGGATCTTGGGCATGTCAACACTGCGGCGCACTAATTCCGCCAATTGGTTGAACGCAACTTCGCGCAGGGCGGCTTGGGATGAAGAACCTTCTACCGGTCGTGCCAGTCCGCGCCGTTCCCACAGCCATTCGAGCAAGGCTTGGCGCAGGGAATCGTTGTCAAAAATCCCGTGAAGATAAGTCCCAAAAGCCATTTTGTCTTGAAGGCCGTCCGGGTAGACTCTGTTTTCTGCCTGCAGACGGAAGAGCGGCTGACTGTCAGGAGCGGGGACGGAACGGCCCATGTGAATTTCATACCCGGATATTTCTGCCCCGTTACAGCGGTCCAGGAACATTCCGCTTCCGACTACAACACCCTGAGTTTGTACCGTATATTTGCCAAGGGAAAACTCCGTTTCCAGGGGCAAGATCCCAAGTCCGGGTATTTCTTCAAGGTCTGATTCAGTGTGATGCGGGTCGCGTACGACCTTCCCCATCATCTGATAGCCCCCACAGATCCCGATCATAGGTCCGGAGTTTTCCCACCATTCTCTAAGCAGCGGCGCTAAGGCACTTTGATGCAGAAACTGAAGGTCTCCCAGGGTATTTTTGCTTCCGGGCAAGATTATTAGATCCGGTTCCCCTAGTTCAGATACTTTACCCACGTATCTTACTGAAACATCCGGTTCATCTTTTAAAGCGTCAAAGTCCGTAAAGTTAGATATATACGGCAAGTGAATAACAACTATGTCAAGTTGTCTTTCCGAACGTTCCTGTTGTCCAGATTCCATATCTAAAACAACAGAATCTTCTTCTGGAATTCTAAAATCGGAAAAATACGGTACTACTCCTACGACCGGTATCCCCGTCTTTTCTTCCAAGAAATCCAGGGCTGGCTGCAGGAGAGCCAAATCACCGCGAAATTTATTGAGGATAATTCCTTTTACCAGAGCCTTTTCTTCTGGCTCTAGCAACTCAAGCGTACCCACTATTGACGCCAACGCCCCACCCCGGTCTATATCCGCCGCCAGCAGGACCGGTGCTTGAATTTCCAGAGCCACTCTCATGTTAACAATGTCGTTTTGTTTAAGGTTCACTTCAGCCGGGCTGCCAGCACCTTCAATAATGAGGATTTCATTCTCATGCATAAGCTGGGTAAGGGAAGCACGCACGACCGGCCATGTCTTCTGCTGGTATTCCCCGTGATAGCGGAGTGCGGATAAGTTACCCTGAGGTTTACCAAGGATTACTACTTGAGAACTCGCTTGTCCGCTGGGTTTTAATAGAATCGGATTCATGAGTACGTCAGGTTCTGTGCCTGCTGCCTGAGCCTGGACTACCTGCGCCCGTCCCATTTCTCCGCCTGCCAAGGTTACAAAGGAGTTTAAGGCCATGTTTTGGGCCTTAAAGGGGCTGACAACAAATCCCTCCTGGTAGAAAATGCGGCAGAAAGCTGCCGCTAACACACTTTTGCCAACACTGGAGGAAGTCCCTTGAATCATCAAGGCTGCTGCTCGATTATTCATCCTCTACCCAACTTTCTTGTGCATGTGTTATTCTTTGCTCTTTGCAAATATCCAGGAAACTTGTGAAAACTAAGGCGTGCGGCCTACAGCCGTATAGATTAGGGCGTTCACTGCAGCGGCAGCCAAGGGGCTGCCGCCACGGGTTCCGCGCACTGTAATTGATATGAGTTCCTTTCTTTCCCATAACAGTTCCTTTGATTCTTTGGCACCGACAAAGCCAACAGGCATCCCGACAATTAAGGCGGGGCGGCAAGAAGGGTCTTGCGCGAGCTCCAAAATTTCTATCAAAGCTGTGGGAGCATTTCCGACGGCAATGATGGAACCGGCCAAGGTTTCTTTATTTAGGCGCAGAGCGGTCATCGTCCGGGTAAGACCCCATTCTTTGGCCTTGGCTCGAACCCTGGGGTCATTCAGGAAACAAAGTGCTTTCCCGCCCAAGAGTTGCAGGCTCTGTTTGGCAACCCCGGAACGAACCATTTCAACATCGGTGATAACCGATGCGCCGGCGGTCAAGGCTTTCAATCCGACTGCCACAGCCTGAGGATGGATGAGAATATCAGATTCGAGTGCCAAGTCACCGGTTGTATGAATTAGGCGTTCAACGACCGGCAGCTCAGTTTCATGCCACGTTTTGTGCAGCATGCTTCGGATATAGCGCATACTTTCGCTTTCAATCAGGCCGGGATTCGTGATAAAATTCATCCCCCCATAGCCTCCTTAATTCGAGAACTGGCCAATTGCGCGATCAGGTCATCTGCCCCCAGTTCTGTCGTGAAAATTATATCGACCTCAGGGTACTCAGTCCGAATTTCTTTTAATTCTTCATGAATATCAATACTCACATGAATACCGCGAAAGAGGAAAAGAGGCATCACAATAATTGTACGCGCTCCTTGCCGGATTTTATCCGTAACCGCAGTAGGCAAGCTAGGTTCAGCATGCCCCATAAATGCGGGCGTTACTTCCCGACCGACAATGGCGCTAACTTTACGGGCCACCTGCAGCAAACCCTGATTCGCTTCCTCACGCCGGCTCCCGTGCCCTAAGAGAATTATTTCAGCTGACATAACTTTTCCTCCAGTCTACTTACAAATTCTAATAAATTGGCGTGTTCTCCAAATGGGTTTGGACGTTTAAGCAAAATTATCGGTATGCCAGTTTCGAGACAGGCTTCGATCTTTTCCTGGGTTCCTCCGGTGGGGCCGCTGTCTTTAGCAATCACTACCTCAGCTTGTAACTGTTCAAAGAGCGCTTTGTTGAAAGCCTTTGAGAAAGGACCTTGAGCTGCGATTATTTGCCTAGGTTTTAACCTCAGGGATTCACAGCGTGCGAGCACACTCGCCGTCGGCAAAACCCGTACAAACAAAGTTTTGTCCCGCAAACACGGCATGTTCAGGAATTCAGGCAGGGAATTGCTGCCGGTGGTGAGGAGAATTCTCTGGCCTAAAACTGCAGCCATGGCACCAGCTTCTGTTAGATCTTGGGCCCAATGAACAAGAGGGTGTTCTTGAAACGTAACCCCGGGCCGTTCCCAGCGCACGTACGGAAGACTGCGTTCTGTGCATAGTGCGTGCGCAAGTTTCTGAATAACTTGGGCGTACGGATGTGTGGCATCTACTACAGCCCTGATCGACTCCTGTTCCAGGAACAACCTTAAGGATTCCTTACTGAAAGCCCCGAAGCGTGCAGACAAACCTTGGGCCTGTGCCAGTTCGGCACCGTATGCCGTTAAGGTCGAGAGAACGACTTCATACCCTGCTTTGTGTAGCTCTTCCCCCAATTCACGTCCATCCTGGGTTCCGGCGAGAACCAAAAGTTTCATAGATGATAGCCCCTGGGAGTCACTAAGTACGGTCCGATTTTTCTGGTCTGGGAATTCCCAATAATCACGGTACTCAGCATATCAATATCTTGCTTGGTAAAGTCCGCCAAGGTACTGATTGTGATTAAGGTCTCAGTTCCACGCAATGCTTCCCGTACAATCCCGACAGGGGTGTTAGGTTCGCGGTGTGCTAAGATAATTTCTCTAACCCTCTCAATTTGGGAAGTGCGCCCTTTGCTTTTGGGGTTGTACAAGGCTATCACGAAATCCCCTTCGGCTGCCAGATGTACACGGCGTTCGATAATCTCCCAAGGAGTAAGGAGGTCACTTAAACTAATAACGGCAAAGTCATGCATGAGGGGAGCGCCCAATAGAGAAGCTGCGGCATTGGCTGCCGTGATCCCAGGAATGATCTCAACTTCGATGTCCAGGCGTCCGGCTTGTTCCAGACACTCAATCAAAATCCCAGCCATGCCATAGATTCCTGCATCCCCGCTGCTGACTAGGGCTACCTTTCGCCCCAAGACAGCTAAACGTACTACTTCCTGACAACGTTCTATTTCTTGGCGCATCGCAGTTGCTACGACTTCCTGGTTGCCTAAAAACGGGCAAATTAGTTCGATATAAGTCCGATATCCTGCGACAGTATCAACTTCCTGCCAAACTTCTTTCACCCTTGCTGTCATGTGAGCAGGATTTCCTGGTCCAATGCCGATGATATAAATTTTTCCTGGCTGATCGCAAGGCTCACTCCGTTCAGCTTGAGCTTGGGCAAGATTAAAGTCCCGTCCCGGGTTCCGAGCAGGCTCGCTGGTTCGCATACCCCATCCACTCCTATTTTCCTTTTTACAAACTCTGATTTACTTAACCCATATTGATCGTTCGCGTCTTGAATTTTGTCTTGGCTAAAAGTTCCAAAGGGAATTCCAAGCTCCAAGGCCGCCTGGATAAGACCGCTCTCCTGGGCTTTAAGATCAATACTGTAAATTCCTTTAAGCGCACTGGCAGGTGCTTTAATCTCCGCAAGAGCCTGGGCGATCCCCTCTCTGACCGTCTGCACAGGAATTCCTTGGCGGCACCCTATACCCAAGCTCAGAAGGCGCGGGATCAGAAATACTTTGTCCTCCAGACTATCCTCATGACTTGGAAAAGCAGAAATAATTAATTCAGCCTGATCCCGTTCCTGAACAAACAAATAACTTTCATCCGCAGCTAAGAGGTGATCAGGTGCCAGGATGTGTTCAGTCCACACTCTTAGGTATTTGCGTTCCAAGAGCAAGCGGTTAAGACGCGGCAGCTTTTTTAAGGGAGTTATTGCCCAGCCCAAGCGCCGAGCGTACTCATCAGGCGCAATCAATCCTTGTCCATCGGTGGCGGTCGTTATTACCGCTGTGGCTCCTAACATTGGAGACAGATGCCGGGCCCAGGCATTCGCACCGCCGAGATGTCCGGACACAAGCGGGATTACGAATTGCGCGTGTTCGTCGATCACCAGAACTGCGGGGTCAAGATCCTTGCGCTTAAGCATCGGGCTAACTTGCCTCACCACAATTCCGGTCGCCATAACAAATATCAAGACCGGGTATTTGCTCCATAACTGGGGCATTAAATCTTGCAGACGTGAAAATGAATGGTATTCAGTCTCGCAATGATTATGGCTAAAAATTTCTACCACTGGAATCAAATTATTCTCTGTCGGTCGCGCCAAAATATCGGCGATACGCTCTGCGGTTTTTACACCCTGAGCGGTCAGGGCCAGTACAGCAATCTTTACGCTCACTGCTTGGTGCTCCCTTGACGGTATTCGTGTGTAAATTCGGGATCATAGAGTTTAGAGCGGGCATAATCCGTATACAAAAAATCTCCCACCAGAATCTGGGCTGTTTTACGGATGCCTGCCTGACGCACCTTGTCCTCGATATCCTTCAAAGTGCCAAAAATCACCCGTTCTTCAGGCCAGCTTGCTTTATACACCACTGCAATCGGAGTGGACGGTGTATAGCCGGTGAGCAATTCCTGAACAACCGACCCAATGTCCTGCACACTTAAAAAAATGGCCATACTCGCCTGGTGTTGAGCCAGGGCTGAAAGGTTCTCTTTGTCCGGGACTGGAGTTCTCCCGGCCATCCGGGTCAGAATAAGGGTTTGACTGACTTCAGGCAAAGTAAACTCCCGTTTAACCGCGGCTGCCGCAGCAAAAACAGAACTAACTCCCGGAATTATCGCATATGAGATATTAAGCCCAATAAGAGCATCTATTTGTTCTTGTATTGCCCCATACACAGAGGGATCCCCGGTGTGTAAACGAACCACACATTCCCCTCGTTGCACTCCTTCCTGCATGAGTTTAAGAACCTCTTCCAGTGTAAGATTGGCACTATCATGAATTGAAGTGTTAGCTTTACATTTATGCAGCAGTTCAGGGTTAACTAAAGAACCGGCAAATATTACCCGGTCAGCCTTCTCCAAAGCCTTCAGTCCCTTGACTGTAATCAGTTCTGGATCGCCCGGACCTGCACCGACAAAAATAACTTCTCCCTTCATTGTTTTCCCCCCATCTTTATTAACAACAGGCTCAAATAATCGACTTTCTCCGTTTCGGATAACTCTTTAAGCGCACGAATTTCTTCTCCATCTTGTCCGATTCTCGTGAATAATACCGCTTCGTGCTCAGAACCGGTAAGCGACTGTGCAACATCCGGTAGATTGCGGGAAAGTTTTAAGATCACCAGATTGGGCAGATCAAGAAAGCGCCCGATGTCATCCGTTCCCGGCAAAACAAGGAGTGGTTCGTCTCCCAGTGCCAAGGGCACATTGATACGGGCGGCAGCCGCTGACATCGCGCTTATTCCCGGAACCGTTTCAATTTGCTCAGGAGAGAGATGAGGACTCAGGTAAGTAAGCAAATAACTGTAAGTGCTGTATAACGACGGATCACCAATCGTGATAAAAGCTACATCCAAACCTGAGTTAAGCCGGGATAAGATTGCCTGGGCACCGGTCTGCCATGCTTCCTGCAATACTTCCTGGTCTGATGTCATCGGCATTTCTAGTTCCAGAAGTTCCGTCTGCGTGCGGTAATGCCTGCGCGCGATCTCCCAGGCTACACTTTCCCGGTCATGACGCGATTTAGGAATCGCTACGATATCTACGGACTGCAATACCTCCACTGCCCGCAATGTTAAAAGACGGGGATCACCCGGTCCCACACCTACTCCGTAAAATTTACCCTTATTCATGCTTTGCCACCTTTCGTTGCGGAAATGATAAAAACCTGATTTAATGAATTAGCCATATGAAGATCACCCGCTTCCTGCCAGCGTACCACCTGCAGGGATATCGCTTCAATCTCACAATAATTATGTTCCTGCAAAAGAGCAAGCCCTTCAGCCGCATTTTCCAAAGTAACGGCGGTCATCACCAGCCTGCCACCAGCTATCAGTGGAACCTGCGTTATAATCTCCCGCAAATGCCCTTTGCTGCCGCCGATAATGCAAACATTGACTGCAGGGATTTGGGTAAAGGCTTCCGGTGCACTTTCGGGAACCAGAACTACGTTTGATACCTGAAAGTGCTCACAGTTGCGCTGGATCAATTCTTGGGCCGTAGAGTTGTTTTCCACGGCATAAACCATACCACGCTGAGCGAGCAAGGCAGCTTCTATACTTATACTTCCGGTACCTGCTCCCACATCCACTACACTATCTGCAAGGGATATATGGGCCTTAGCTAAGACTTGTACGCGCACTTCCGCTTTGGTCATGGGCACATGATCCCGAATGAACTCATCATCAGAAATACCCATAAAAAATTGTCTACTTGCGCGTTCCTGCTGATTCCGCTCCAAATCTCCGGTGGGAAATATGATGAGAATCGCGTTATCCAGTGCTTGTTCTGACACAGCAAGTGCGCTGGCGCGAGTAAGCTCCCAGACTTCATCCGCATAGCCAAGGGCATTGCCGACAGCTATCTCAGGATCTTGCCCTCTGTCTAAAAGCAACTGCGCAACTTTCTGAGGAGTATTCGCCCCCCCGGTTAGTACCGCTAACGGACTGGAAATTACTCGGGGCAAAGTGTTAAGGTCTCTCCCATGTACACTGCAGAAGGAGGCTTCCTGCCAAGGCAGACCTGCCTTAGCAAAAGCCAGTTGCAGGGAACTAATCCCCGGGAGAACAGCAATCTCTGCAGCGGGGAATTCGCGTTTTAATCCGGACAAGATGCTGTAAAACCCTGGGTCTCCGGAAACAAGCACCCCGATCGTTAAGCTTTGTGCCAGCAAATCAGCAATCCTGTTATAGGTTTGCCCAAGATTTGAGGAGAGAAGATGCCGCTCTCTGCTAAACTCCGGGAATAACACCTGCAGGCGCTCACTTCCTACTAAAACATCACAACGCGCAACGGTCTGTTTAATCGCCGGTGCTACCCACTCCGCTGTTCCCGGGCCGGTTCCAATTACGTAAATCATAAGTTTAATCTCCTTGGAATATTTTAAAAATAAAAAGAGCCTAGACCGGCTCGCAATGGTTGAGTGACACATCACCTATCACGCGTAGGTCTGTGGAAATATCTTAAGGTAGGTCTCCTGGCTTCAGATCATCGTTTTCCCCATCCTTCCCAGCTTGCGCCAGTGGCCGTTTTGGGGAAACTCCCTGTTCACAGTGGCGGGACCGCGCCGGATTTACACCGGCTTCCCTATTACCCCTCTCAGTGAGGGACCTTAAGAAAATTATTCTAAGAATTTAATTAACTGCCGTAATCCATATTACATCTGCCAACAACCGTTGAATGTTCGCAACAGATGGAATACAGTCTATCAAAATTAGATGCAGTATATTACTATTCGTGATCTAAGACTAAAATCCTGCTTCGTTAAATAAATTTAATCACTCACGTTCCAGAAGGCCACGTCCACTTCTCAGCGGCAGCAACCTTTCGTGCTTCCTCATCCCAGCCCACAAACGTGCCATCAAGCAGGGTTAAGACCGTACCAACAGTCATTTCCTGATGCACAAATGCCTGCGCTCTGGAACTGGCCAAGGCAGCCAGTTTATGTACTAATCCCTGATGTCCAAGCAACAAAAGTTCTTTAACTGCTCCCTCAACTGTAGGGATTTGAACGAGTTCACTCAAGACAGATTGCTTGATCCCGGCCAGCGCACTATGCGCGAGTAAGATTTCAGAACGGGCATCAGCTACTCGGTTGTGGGTATGAAAAATCCCACCCGCAATCTTAATTAGTTTGCCGACATGCCCTAGTAATAATACCTGTTTGATCCCCCGGTAGGCAGCTTCCTCCAGAATATAGCCGACAAAATTACTCATCTGAATAACCGCTTCAGGCTGAACTTGCATCTTTTCGACTGCCGTTCGGAACCCATAATTCCCAGGAGTAAGCACCACTGTCCGGTAACCGTAAGCAACTGCCTGATCTATCTCCGGCAGAATCGAAGATTTGAATGCTTCTTCCGACATAGGCCTCACGATCCCGGTGGTTCCAAGGATGGAGATCCCGCCCACAATGCCTAGGCGTGGATTGAGAGTGTGCTGTGCAATTTTTTCCCCTTGTGGCACCTCGATTACCACTTCAAGTTCTTCCGTGGGAAAAACTTCGCGTACTGCTTGTTCTATCATCAGGCGCGGTGTCGGATTAATCGCACTTGTTCCCACAGGCAGCGCTAATCCTTTTTTGGTCACAGTTCCAACTCCGTGACCGCCTGTGATGTGAACCGGTCCGTGTGGGGATAAGAACTTAACTTCCGACTTAATTTCAAGGCCATTGGTTACATCCGGATCATCGCCGCCGTCTTTAAGTACGGACGCATGCGCTTTAACGCCATCCCCTTGGCACGTGTGAATAGGAATCGTTAGGCGCGCCATGTTTGGTAAAGGAATACTAACGTGAGTGATGAGTGTTCCTGTACCCGGAGCGTTCTTAAGATTTTGGCTGAGGATGCTTTGAAGCTGCAGGCATGCTGCTTTAGTCGCTGCCGCTGCGCTGCTCCCGGTGGTATATCCCTCGCGCCATTGATGCCGATCTTTTGCTGTCATGTTTATCCTTCCCATTACCTTGGATTTTCAAGAAATCTGGTCCTATTGTTCATTAACCATCATCCTTTTATTCTCTGTATTTGCGAAGAATCCTTCCTTAAGGAACCTTATGTGAAGGAAAACATTGTCGAACCGAAAATCACGGACGAAGAAAAAAACCCGGCAGAAATATAAGAAAAGCCTTAGATAGTTCATTTCTAAGGCTTTTCTATGTCAAAAATTTAATTAGTTAAAGGAAACTATACAGTTTGCTGCTTATCCCCGGTCTGTAATAATTGCTTACTTTTTTTAAATCTAAGGAATCCATCTATTCCAATAAGCTCAGCATATTTTGCAAATTTTAACATTGCTAAGTTCGTCCAAATATAACCGAAGTTATTAAATGATCCGGCAGCCATAAACTGAACATTCATAAAGAAGGCAATTAAAGCAGCCCAGAATACTCTAAACCCTAGAATCATTACTACCCCAACTAAAATTTCCAAAATAACGACTAGGGTATCAGTCAACCCTGGCATAGTTAAAAAGATATTGTCCGCGATCCAAGCAAATGCTTTGTTAATACCAAGTGGATCAAACTTAGTAACTTTTTCACCTGCTAAATTCGCAATTAGCCCTTTAATCAGTCCAGCTGAATTGAGTTTACCATCACTAAACCATGCTAACTTGTGAAATCCAGCTTCAACCCATGACCATCCATAAATCAGTCTTGCTACTGTGAAGATAATTACTAGAAGGGCCGCTTTCCAATCCTTTAATTCTGCTTTTACTGCATCAAAATAAGCAGTCATAAATACAAAACCTCCTTATTAATATTATTTTGAAACTTTAGTTAAAATAAAGACACGTGATAAGCCTGATGACTGAATAACTTAGGTTTCTTAAATTATCCCCCCCTCGTAATATTTTTTTGATATCTGGTTGCTCTATTGTTATAAAAATTACTAGTGCAAGCTCAAGCAACCCGGATATCATTTACACTGGCATACAATAAGGTGGATAACGAGCACCTTTTGTATTTTCCAGTATGGAAGTACTAAGATAAATTAATAGCAAAAACCGTGCCATCTCTAAAACCCACTATTATTAGGGTTTTACTACATGACATAGTGTTAACTTTCACATATCCCTGTTAACATCGTTAACTATTGTACATATACTCTCGTTCCAAGTTTCACTTAAGCTACCGTGGTATTAAATGCGCGCAAGCCTAATAATACTAATGTAACAAGTTGTAATTTAATTGCTGAAACCGTATACTTTATGTTAACATAAAACTTATTAATGAATGTGTTAACTAAACCTAGGTGTTAACTCGGTTTTAGTTAACATTAGACTAGCCCGCTCTCTTTCAGGAAGGAGCGAATTTATGGAAAAAGAGCTTTTAGACAGTTTCCCTTACGCCTTGATTCGGATAGATTCGGACGACAATGTCATCCAGGTGAATAAATTCGCCGAGAATTTACTCACTCAAGTTAATTCTAGGTTCTGGGAGGTTACTCGGGAAGCCAAACAGTGGGGAACAATTAAGTCTTGGGTTAACTCCCTGGGACAGGTTTTCTTTATTCAGACTTTCTGTGTTGAGGGAGATAAACACTCCTTGATTTTGGTTGCGGATGAGCCTGAATTATTAAATGCCCTTCCAGCCTCTCTTGAAGAAAAATCAGAAGATTTTACAGCTGACCCTTACGTAGTTACGCAAAAAATCGTCGACCTTATCCAAAGTGCTCTCACTTTTGAACGTTTTGACCTTCTGCGCGTTGACCCCAGCCTGCGTAAATATACCTATGAATATTCGATTGGGATAGATATCGTAGGCACACTCCATACTGCCTATGCAAACATTACTAATAACGGTTTAGGTTGGATTGTCCAACATGAAGCACCTATTTTGGTAGAACACTTAACCCCGGATTCCTTTTTCTTGAACGAAGATCCTAGACTTTATCAAACTGGATTTAAGTCAATACTCAGGGTACCGATTATGTTTGATCACGGTGCTGTGGGTGCTATTCTTTTAGCAAGTTCCTGCCCCGGCGAATTTCAAATTGAAGATGCGATGTTAGTTGATCTTATCAGTAAACTTATAGCTCAGCCATTTTATCACGCAGGGATAACCCTTCAGCACGAATATCAAACCCTGGCCTCTGCTGCTCTTCTGAATACCGTTATTAACGCTATGCCCGAGTCAGATCTCGAATTATTTCTAAAAGAGTACTGTAATCAACTACGCGAAAACTCGAAGCTTGACCGCGTCGGGGTTTTTCTGATTGACCCCCCGCAAACAAAGCGTCTTTGTATTGCCGAGGCTGGTAAAGAGCTGATAGGGTTTGGAGAATGGATTCCCATTAATGTTTCCGGCGGTGTAGCCGAAATGCTGCGTTCCAAGAGTGTTGTATCCTTTAACTTGGCTGATCCTCGTTACCAGCATGTGGAAGACAGCCTTAAGGGAAGCGGGTTTACGGCGATTGTGTATGTTCCAATCGAAAACAATGAAGGAGGGATCATCGCCTGTCTCACAGGTGTGAGTTCAGATGAACAGGCCTTATCTTTCCCTACAGCCGGTATCTTTAAGTCCGCGTCCGAGCAGCTGGGGCAAATCATCTCGCGTTCAAGCTCCCACTTACGGATTAAACCGGCACAACCCCAGGGAGATCGAACCCCGCGAGGATTCCATAGCATAATCGGCTCTTCTCAAATTATGAAAGATACGATTCACCGGGCCGCAACTGCTTCTAAATACAATTTTCCCATCTTAATCACCGGAGAAACTGGGACGGGTAAAGAATTGTTCGCTAAAGCAATTCATGAGTTCAGTGTCCCTGGTCCTGGACCCTTTATTGTAGTCAACTCTGCTGCCATTCCCGCAAATCTCCTTGAATCCGAACTCTTCGGTTATCAGGAGGGTGCTTTTACCGGCGGGATCAAAGGTGGGAAGAAAGGTAAAATTTTATTGGCTGACCAGGGAACCCTTTTCTTGGACGAGATCGGAGAGCTGTCTCCTGACTTGCAGGCCAAGCTTCTACGCGTAATTCAGGAGCAGGAAGTTGAACCGCTGGGCGCGGTTAAACCAATTCCGATTAATGTGCGTTTTATTTCCGCGACACATCGGGATCTTAACCAAATGGTGAAAAACGGGGAATTCCGCGAAGACCTACTCTATCGTTTGAACGCGATTGAGGTTCGACTCCCCCCTTTAAGAGAACGCGGCCAGGATGTTTTTGAACTGGCTGATCATATGTTAAACCATCTCTCCGTAAGCCACGGCACCCCGCTTAAACGCTTGTCTCCTGAGGCCAAACAGTATTTGGGAAAATACCCCTGGCCTGGCAATGTACGCCAGCTACAAAACGTTATTAATCGGCTCTTCGTTTTTGTTGAGGGTTTGACCATCAATCTTAATGATTTGCCGCCGGATATCCGTAATATCCCAGTTAAAGGCTCGCTCGAATCTGACAAAGATAGAATGGAAAGCCTGCTGCTAGAATTTGGCGGCAATAAAACCGCTCTTGCTCATTACCTGGGAATTACGCGTACCGGCTTATGGAAAAAATTAAAAAGGCTCGGAATTCAGTAGGAATTATATAAAATCGAAGATAATTCGGGAGAAGTTATAAACCATAGTAAAGATAATGAAAGGAAGTGCTGCTTGCGCAGCACTTCCTTTCATTTTTTAGTCGGGCGTGGATTAAGGGCTTGAATATTGCGTTCTTTTTGGATGTCATATTCCGTGTAATGAGGGTCTGTTACTGTCACTGGGGATTTGGGCCTAGATACCTTTTTCCTGCTTCCCATAGCTCTCTTCCTTTCAGTGGGTAAAACATCTAAATTGCCTGTTAATCAAACAGCTAAGGTTAGTTTTCCTTCTGAAAGAAAAGCTATGCAGTCTAAAAAGCGTTTCTGGAAACTGTGCAATCTCAAAAAGTCAGCAATCTCTTACACGCTCAACTTTTATTCGAGTTCTTAGTGATGGTGATGATGGTCATGACCGTGAGAGTGATCACAGACCGCATCAGTTCCGGTAAAGGTGCCGTTGGCATAAGCTTCAGCTACCTCACGGGTTAACCCGCTCGCTCCTCTCAACACTTCAAGACCTGCGAATTCTAATCCTTGAATAGCACCAGGGCCGATCCCTCCGGCGATCACAGTCTTTACTCCTTTGGATTGAAGCATTTGGGAGATGCCGGCATGTTGGTGTTCCAAACCTCTGGTATCGAGAATCTCCTCCCCTACCACTTTTCCATTTTCAATACTAAAAACGGTAAAAGCCTGGCTTCTTCCAAAATGGGCATTGACAATTTCTCCGGCGCTTGGGACAGCAATTTTTTTAGCCAAAACGTATCACTCCTTTACTTTATTTGTAATATTTCCTTACTTTCCGGCTGTTTCCTTAGGCACACTATTTTGGCTCTGAAAATGTTCATAATGTGTGCCAGTGACAATTTCTAACTTCTCTTTATATTTCTCCACGATTTGGAAGGCTAATTTATTGGGACAAGCTCCTTCAAGACTCCCTGCACAGAGGGCGCACGCCACATCATGAGCCTGAGCTTCAGCATTCGGGTTATCAGCGGCGAAGAAACAGCGGACAGTTCCTTCCACCTCATCCAAAGGTTTATGCTCAAGTCCGGGAGGAAAGAACTCATGACGAATGAGACAGCTCGAGAGAAAGAGAGTTTCTACTCCGTGCTGTACCATATGCTCGATGATGGTCGAAGCCTTGTCAGCCTCTTTATTGCCGACACACCCTCCGCAGGTAGACACACCAATTAATTGCAGATCATCTCTGACAGCTTGAGCATGAGTTCCAAAAGCATCTGTTTTATGAAAATAGGAATTTAGACAATCAGCCATTGGACAAATTGGTTCGAGTTTTTGACATCTTAGTATTCCAATCTTTCTCAACATTTATCCCTCCCAAGGTGCGACAAGCAAAATACCCCTAGGGGGTGTTTGCAAATTTACTATAACTCGACCGTAATCGACTTGTCAACTAGGTTAATTGATTTTCGTGTTTCGGCTAAGAGGAAATTCATGTTAAAATAAAAAAGGACACTTTGCTCGAAGAAAATATAATATTCATTTGAACACTGATTATAGTTCGGAGGCTGCTGTATGTGGAACTCACCTAGCTCATTAACTGAGTCATTGAAACAAGAAGGTTATCTTTTAGATCCCGAAGCCGGGATCACCCTCTTTCTGGCACTGGCTTTAGAAAAGCCATGTCTTTTAGAAGGACCTGCCGGAGTGGGCAAGACTCAACTTGCCTTAGCGCTCGCGCGCGCGAGTGGACGCACTTTGATTCGTTTACAATGTTATGAAGGACTCGATCCAAGCAAAGCTCTCTATGATTGGGATTATGCCAAACAACTTCTGCGTTTGCAAATGGCTAAAAGCGGGAACTGGGATGACATTAAAATAAATCTTTTCTCAGAGGAGTTTTTGCTCGCACGACCGCTGTTACAAGCATTACTTTTTCCTGATCCGGTTCTATTATTAATTGATGAATTGGATAAAAGTGATGAGGAATTTGAAAGTTTTTTACTTGAACTTTTAGCTGAATTTCAGGTTACGATTCCGGAACTTGGAACAATTTCCGCTCACACCAAGCCGGTTGTTATCTTGACCAGCAATAATACGCGTGACTTTAGTGATGCTCTCCGACGCCGCTGTGTCCATCTTAACCTTGATTATCCTTCACTTGAAAGAGAAATTGCAATTATTGAGCAGCAAGCTCCGGAAGTTTCTGCTACTCTGGTTAAGGATGTATGTAGATTTGTGGCGAAAATACGGAAAATACCACTTAAAAAATTGCCGAGCGTGTCTGAGAGCCTTGAGTTCGCCAGGGCTTTGCACACTCTGAATATGGACAGGCTTGAACTTAATAATTTACTTGGTACCTTAAGCATTTTGCTGAAATACCCTAAAGATATTGCCAAATTAGAGGAAAGAATAAAACAATGGCAAAACGAAACCGTTGTGCTTGAACGGAGCTCGAAAACATGAACGGCTGGCAGACAGTGCGATTAGTAAAGGCCCTGCGTGCGGCAGGCTTGCCTGTATCGAGTCAGGATTGGGCTGAAGCAGCTCTCTGCCTAAACAGGTTTCCAGATATCCCGGAACGGGTAATGCTGCGTTCGATGCTTATTCACCGTCCTCAGGATGTTTCAATCTTTGATTTGGTGTGGGAAACTTTTGTAGCAGTTCCACCTCCAAAAAGACAAACAAGTGATTCTTTAGCAGCACTTGAGAATAGCCCATATGGGAGCGGCGGACAAAGCAATGGGCATGGAAGTGGTTCTATCAGCAAAGTTCCGTCCCTCGCAGGTCTCGCTTCCTTCACGTATGTCCCGTCTTCCACAGGGCCAGGAGAAGAAGTCTTAGAATTTGATCAAATCTTGAAGCAAGCCCTCACTCATCTCGATTACTATGTCTGGATTAATTCAGTCGACCTCGCTTATCAGCGGGGAGAAATTATCGAAGATGAGTACCTCTTCCTTCATCAGCAAGGGTTGGCTCTGCAACGAGATGTGCGCCAGAACTTATTGGCTAAGCAAGTGGAAATAGAAAACAGTTGGCTACCGTTAAAACGCCAGTACTGGCGGCATAAGCCGTTACAGGCGCTTGCAGCTGAGGAAAAAACACTGGTGCAGACAGCAATCCGCCAACTCGGCAAGAAGTTGGCGGTGCGTCCGGGTCTGCGCTGGCGTGCGAAGGGCCGCGGCAGCCTTGATTTTGCCCAGACTGTCAAAAAATCTTGCCAGCAAGACGGGTTTATTTTTCACCTTTTACACCGCCGGGCACTCCCCCGACTCCCGGAACTAGTGGTCTTATGCGATGTTTCTAATTCAGTTGCTCCCTATTCAGAATTCTTCCTCTACTTAGTAGGGCGTTTGCATGCCCGTTTCCAGCGCATCCGTCTTTTCTTCTTTATTGACAGCATTTGGGACGTTAGCGGACAAGTGTGGGATAAGGATATGAACGAGCTAAAAGAGGAAATTGAAAGCTGGGGCCGCCTCGGCACATCGGGATTTTCCGATTATGGTCAGGTTTTTAGGAGTTTTGCGCACGAAGTATTACCTGAGATCTCCTCCCGGGCTACGGTTTTAATTTTGGGAGATGGTAAGAATAATTTCAGGCAGCCGCAAACGGAATACTTAGCCCAAATGCAAGAACGTGTACGCCATATTTTTTGGCTTAATCCTTTGAACATCGCGGAATGGTCAGAACGAGACAACTCCTTGCCGCATTATCTTCCCTATTGCACCAAGGTTTACCGCTGCCGCACTTTAGATGATCTACGGGAGATAGCGCGCAGAATATTTTAGGACCACCATTCGAACACAATACGTGCCGCAAAATACACAAAAATTATAACTAAGGGAGAGATTAAACTATGGCTCATAAGCATAATTTCTTAAAAAACTTTGAAGAACGGGAAAAGATGTTGCCCTCACTATGGATTCTCGAACGTTTCGGCCTGCGCCCGGGGCAGCATCTGGCTGATTTAGGATGCGGGTACGGATACTTTACTCTCAGGGCCGCCGAAATGACAGGATCGCATGGAAAAATTGAAGCTGTCGATATCGAAAAAGAGAGGCTGGACTTTCTCGAGAGCGCAGCTACTGAGAGACAAGTAGGAGCGCAAATCACCACTTATTTAGCTGTGGGTGAAAACATCCCCCTTCCTGATGCTTGCGTTGAGGCTGCCCTAATTGCGAATGTCCTGCATGAGTTGCACAATCCAGGAGCTTATCTACATGAAGCAAAGCGGATTCTTGAGCGAGAGGGGCAACTGTGGATCGTTGAGTGGCAAAAGAAAGAAACCCCCATGGGGCCGTCCCTTCATGAAAGAAAAAGTGAGGCTGAATGGGAGTCTATTTTATCAGAAGCTGGATTTACCACTGTTTGGACAGAGAAGCTTGAGCCTGCCCACGTGTTAATTAAGGCCAATAAACGCGAATCGAAGGACTTCTTCAAAGGACAATAATTATTTTCCAAAAGAACAATGAGGATATGTGCACACCTCACACTCCAAGCATAAACCGCCGTGACCAAGCTTGGCTATCGCGCTCCTGGTTAAGCGTTCTCCGGTGAGAACCCGAGGAGCCACCAGATCAAAAACCGTAGTCTTAGAATACATTACGCACCCGGGAAGCCCGAGTACCGGGACTTCGCCGAGGTAAGCCAAGAGGAACATCGAGCCGGGTAAAACAGGGGAGCCGTAAGTTATTAATTCTGCTCCCATTTCCTTGACCGCAGTAGGAGTGACATCATCCGGGTCGACCGACATGCCGCCGGTCACCAGGATTATTTCGGCCCCTGAGGTCAAATGCTCGCGAATGCGTTCCTGAATCATAAAGACATCATCATCAGCAAAAGTCTGCCCTATCACGTCTGAGCCCCAACTAGTTACTTTAGCGCGCACTATCGGCCCGAATTTATCCTGGATGCGCCCGTGATAAATTTCACTTCCGGTGGTCACGACCCCAACCTTCCACTTTTTGAGTCTTTTAACATGGATAATGGGTTCAGGAAAAGTCTGAGCCAGACGTTCCGCTTCAGCCACAATCTTCTCCTCAATCATTAAAGGTACGACCCGTGTGCCGGCCAGTTTTTGCCCGGCTGTAACAGGCCGGTGGTTGTGGAGAGTAGCCAGAACTATATATTCCAAGGAGTTAAGGGTCAAGATCCCCTCAGGATCAGCATATAAAAGTCCGTCATAGGCCGCAGTTAAATTCACTTTTCCCTCTTTCGGAGAACTGAGTTCAATACCAGAGCCTGATACGGCTTGAGCTAGGCGCTGGGCGGCATCATCCTCATGCACCAACCCCTTAGTTTGATCCCACACGTAAATGTGTTCTTTGCCCATGCTTAACAGCACAGGGATATCCTCTGCCTGTACAATGTGGCCCTTGCGAAAGCGGGGGCCTTTGCTCTGTCCGGGAATAATCTGGGTCATGTCGTGGACGAGAACTGCTCCGACTGCGTCCTCTACTCTTATTTTTTCCATTGTCTGTCCTCCTTTACAAATGGGAAGGCATACTCATTTCTAAGCATACCCCGGTTTCAGTTTGCTGAAACGGCCGTGGCCCATGGGAACAATCCTTTAGGAGCCAGGGCTCGGGAGTATTGTGCTGCGTGCGTACGGTATGAGCTTCTACTCTGAAAGTAGACCACTAGGTTGACGCAGTGCTTGTACCGGGTTATGGTCTAAAACACGATCCTTGACCACGAGGGTGGTTACCGGGGCTTCACACTCGGCAGTTATATCACAGTAATCGACAGCCCCTACCCGACAGCAAACTGGAATTGGGTCAAGCCCTGCTTCTCCTAATAGTTTAGCGAAATTTTGCGCTTCTGTCATTAGGGTAACGCAAAAAGCTATCCCAATTAATCAAAAATAAGCAAGAGGGATTTCATCCCTCTTGCTATTTTTAGTAGTAATGTAACCAACAGCCTGTTCATTATGCCCGTTAAGAAATAATTTAGATTCATAGAACTGTTAAAGGAATCGGCAGTCCAAATTAATACGGCCAGGGATAAATCTGAACCCCGTTGTTCACAACACAGTTGCGTAAGGCGAAGCCACCGAGGAAGAAAGCCACGGCCAGCGCAGGTAAACCCCAGGTAAAGCTGACCCCTGCGAAAAAGAGATATACACTGAAAACAAGGGGGAAAGCTAATCCGACTAAAGGATAGAGTAGAACGAACCGGGCTTTCTTGAGCATCCTGTGCATTCCTTCTTTGGCCTCGACTGGGCCGTTATGGGTATGCTCCAAGTAAGCCAGGGAAATTCCGAAAACCAGAAGGCTGAGAGCCAAGATACCGCCTGTGAGAGCGGTATAAACTGTACCGCTCTCACTAAATAAGCTTCCTACATAGGAGAGGGCGAGAGCGAAACTGGTTACCAGAAAGAGAAGCGGAAGTGCAGGAGTGTGCCACAGCGGAATAGCAGCAGGCGCTGCCAGCAAGCCTCCGGAAATGATGGGGAACAAGAATCCTGCAATCGCAGCAAGGGCACCGAAGAATACTTGATAAGGAGCAAGGGCTGAGCCAAAGCCGCTTAAACCAAGAAGCTCCGCATATTCAGGGAAAACAAAGAGAATACCGAAAACATAGTTGAGTGCAATTAAGACGACGTCCCAGGATATACCTGATTTTGCAACGTTATTCAAAGAGTAAATGGCATTAAGCGGGCGTTCTAAATCGAAGAATACTAAAAAAGCTCCGGCTATGGCGAACATTACTAACCCACTTAAGACTGACAGACCAACCATGGGCGCAGTTGCCGCAAAAAAGTGGAAGACGAAGGCCAAGGTCATAAGCGCTCCCCCAAAGCCGCCGAAGAGCAAATAGACGGAAACTGGCCATTCATACGCTTCTTGACGTTCCAAGTGCATGGGTTTTGCCATAATTCAATCCCCTCCTTAGTAGATGTAGAATACGCGCGGGTTTGTATCTAAATCCGGTCGCAAAGGCTTGGCCTGTCCGGTGGAAACAGCTTTGGCCACTACGCTTGTTGGATCATCAAGATCCCCTACTATGCGCGAAAGAGTGGGGCAAGTTGATACACACGCAGGCTCCATTCCCCGGGCGATACGGTCTTGACAAAAAGTACACTTATCAATGTGGACATGACCGTGTTGGGCGCTGTCTCCATAAATTTCCTGAGCTTGGCGCACATCGTTTTTGTCATAGACGTAACGGGCATTGTAGGGACAAGCCGCCATACAGGCTTTACATCCTAAGCAGGTGTCATAGTTGACTAAAACAAAACCCTCGTCATTTTTGAATGTTGCTTTGGAAGGACATACCGTCATACATGCCGGCTCATTGCAGTGCATGCAGATTGTGGGGACAAAGTAACGAGAGGTGTTTGGATATTCACCTTTTTGGATATCCATTACCTTGGTCCGCCATTTATCTGACCAATAAGGGGTTTGATTTTCTAAAGCGCAGGCAGCGCTGCAGGCCTGACAGCCTACGCACGAGCGCAAATCTATAACCATTCCATAGCGTGCCATGTTTTTCCCTCCCTTACTTCGTTACTCGCACAGTGAACTCTTGCGAACGGAACGCGCTGACAATAGGCTCAACTTGGTATGGCACCAGTTTGTTAAGTGCAGTTCCTACCCCGGCGCTATTCTTAAGCAGCGGGTTTTCAGTTCCAAATGAGGAAGACATAAATACAGTGTCAGGGCGTACCATGTCCGTAACGAAAGCCTTGATTTGTGCTTTCTGCCCACTTTGCAAGTTTTCTACGGTAACGGTATCCCCGGTTTTAATATTTAACATGGTTGCTTTCTGGGGGTTGATCCAAAGTCCCATAAACTCATCTTCTTTGTTCTTAGAAAGGGCCATGAGAATTGGGTTGTTCGAGTTCGTGGAAGCGTATGACACTGTGGGCACTTTACCATAGGTAAAGTAAAATTCGTCAGGTTTTCTTTCTTGGTTTACTACCGGTGGGAAGTAAACAAGACCTGGATCCCAGTTTACTTTGTATCCTTGCTGCATCACGAAATTAGCAAGCATCAAGGAATAAATCTCAATCCTGCCTGATGGAGTCGGAACCGGTAAATGGCGGGCTATGGCCGCGTGTTCGAGAAGTTTCTCGGCCTTCTCGATAACCAGAACTCCTTGCTCGCGCAGGGTTTGCTCCAGTTTCTCAGGAGTCATGCCAACGACTTTAGCATGATATTTGAAGGAAACATTGCGAAGGGCTTTAGTAAAAGTCTGTTGCCCTTTAACGGCCTTACCCACTTCTTCCTGAATATCCTTAAGGTCATAGCTAGTGATACTAGCGATGGTCTCCATATATTTGTCAAGAGTGCCAAAGCCCATGGCAAAGGCAAAAAGAATATCCGCCGTGCCTTTGGTCTCCGGGTGCGGATCAACAGCACTAAAGCGGGTTGTAATCGCCAGGTCTGTTGAGGGTCCGGCACCATAGATAAAGGGCTCTTCCCTCTCAATATAGTTCTGGTTTGGCAAAATTACGTCCGCATAAGCTGCAGTATCAGAAGGGACAATGTCGATTGCCACTACAACACCCATATTGGGATGTGTTAGTATCTTTTTCCAACGGGACTCAGGATAGAAGTGGCGGACCGGATTCGCGGCATTCATAAGCAAAGCTTTGATTCGATAAGGCTCGCCGTTGAACATAAGCTTGCCTTCGACAGCTTCTTCCAAGCCGAAATCAGAGAACGCGGGGAAAATAACCCCGGGACGCCCAGCTGCCTTCTCCGCCATAGAATGAGCCATGGCAAAAGACGGACGACCGTGTGGCCATTGGCTAGGGTCAAAGAATTTGCCAGCAGCGGCTAACGGGAACTGCAGGCCGGGCAGATTCAGTACCTTAGTCTGCTCCCCTTTCTGCATGTTTTGTACGAAATGCATCAGTTTTTCGCGGTATTCACCGGACATCAACCAGCCGCCCGGTACATCTAAACCGCCCACCAGTGCCTGTACAATCGATTGAACGCGGCGGGTATTTAAGATATTCTCATATCGGGCACCATGCCAGCCCGGATCAACTAAAGCCGGCCGGGTTTGTCCGAATTCAGTCGCAATGCGTTCAATCGTTTCAGCCGCAATTTCGGTTTCTTCAGCGGCCCATGCCGGAGTGAATTTAGCAGATTGCTCCATCATATACTGGAAGATGGTCTTGGGCTTCTGCCCGTTCATCTCAAAGCCTTTGGGAAGCTCTAAGACAGGCTTCAGCTTTTTGCCTTCAACATCGACGGTGTTGGTATTGCTGAATCCGGGTAATTTGCGGACTTCTCCGGAAATCTCATCCAAAACGTAGAAGGCAGTTGGATAGCCTTGTTCATTCGCTTCCATCATCGGCACGACCATGCCTTGATGTTCCACAGCCAGGAAAGGCATATTGGTATGGTTAATGACAAAATCTTTGTCGTAAAGACCTTTGCGCAGCATAACGTGAATCATCGCCAAGAAGAAAGCTGAATCAGTACCTGGTTTAATCGGAAGCCACTCATCAGCTTTGGCTGCCAGCTCAGATTGACGAGGATCTAAGACTACCACTTTCGCGCCCCTCTTCTTCGCTTCAGCAAAGCGAACTAATCGGCTCGTAGAAGCAGCAGCAACCCCGGAGTTGGTCATGGAAAACAGAATATAGTTGGCATTTTCAAAATCGGCCAAAACTTCATCATGGAAATTGAAGTTACCGGTAACCATATCATTGCCTAGGTGGCCGGCAGCTACGCACTGCTGCATTGGCGAAGCCACAATATTCGGGATACCGGTGGAAAAAACGAAAGACAAGGCCAAAGGCATATAGAACACACACGAAGTCCAGCCGCCGACCATGCTCATCTCCCAAGGCTGAACCTGATGTTCCTGTAGTTTTTGCATAACATAACCGAATGCCTCATCCCACGTTGCAGGGCGGAAATTCCATTCCCCTCTTTTCGAACCTTCAACTCGAATCAGAGGAGTTGTCAAACGAGCTGCATCATAAGTTTGACGCAAGCCCGCCTGACCTCTGGCACAGGTTTTTCCGCGGTTGAGTGGACTGTTGGGGTTGCCCTCAATTTTCACAGCAGTTTTCTTGCCGTTTACATTCTTAACCCCGACACGAACGTTACAGACCGTAGAACAGAAATTACAAATGCTTGGCACCCACTCCACATCACGTGAAGAGGTTTTTTGGCGGGCTGCAACATTGCGTTCTTTTATTGTACTCATCCCTATAAACCCCCTTTGTTCGAACTTTCTCTTACAAAGTGAGAATATAGGTTTTTAAAAATTATTGCCAACGACAAAATCAGTCATTTTCTGAGATTATGTAGCAAGTCCTTTATTATCGTAATGAACATGAGCGTTTTCTTAAAATTCCCCTATACCCCGGGAAAGTATCTATCTTATAAACAATAGAAAATAGCCTAACCATGGACGTTGATGAATCCAGACTTTCGTTTAATAACCCAGGGTAAGTGGGTTATTCTGAATTTGAAGGATTAGAATGTAGAAGATATTTTCAACATAGAAGGAGAAAACCAATACAAGGGCGAAATTCAATAAGCAGGAAAAACCGTGGTTTTATTTTATTTTAATTGGATAAGAGGAGACAACAAATGTCTAAGGAAAAGATTATCAGAGATGCTTTCTCCCATATTCCCTTCTGGGAAAATATACCGCCTGCTTTTCTTGAATTTTGCCTTGCTTACGGCAGAGTCCGCCATTACGCCCCGAAGCAATATCTTTTTTTTGCCGGAGATGAGGCAACCAACATTTATTTTTTGTTACAGGGACGGGTTCAGCTCATACTTATGAGTGAATTTACGGAAAAAATATTTCGTGTCCTCCGTCCTCCCCTTATTTTTCCTGAGATTGTTTTAGACGGTAAAACATATCCTTATTCTGCCCTGACGCTTGAAGCAACCGATGTGCTTTCACTTGAGCGACAAAATTTAGTTAAGTTTTTAGAAGAGAATCCATCCTTGCTCTGGAACTTTCTGCATGCCTTGGCGCTTGACCACCGACGGGCCTTGCGCCAAATTAAAAACCTTTCCCTGGGGGATGCCCGCCTGCGACTTGGAGCCAAACTGTTTGCCCTTGCCCATGCGCATGGCCGAAAAGAACAAGAGAATATAATGATCGTAATCCCGCTGTCAGCTACAGAACTTGCCGGTATGTGCGGGCTGGCGCGGGAATCTGTAAGCAGAATCCTGGGAGAATTGAAAGAGACAGGTATTATTGGAATGGAAAAGAGAAAACTATGGATACAAGACATTGGCCGCTTGCGTCAGTGGATACACGAGCGCTCAGAACATTAAGGATTTTGAACGATTAGAACACTATGAGTTTCCGCATGTTAGGACTTGGTTAATTTATAGGCTCTGTCCAAGAAATTGCTAAGCCTTTCCTCGTTATTCCCTTGTTCAAGATAAAGACGCAAAGTCTCCGTTACCCATGTTACCACTTCGTCATCCGCAGCTGTCTGTCCAACCCTGACCGCGAAGCGGGGGTGCCTTCCCACTCTTCCTCCAAGTCTAAGTTCCCAGCCGTTCTCCCCTGCTGTCAGTGTCCCAGAGGGACAGGAACGTGCGCATTCTCCGCATTGTACACAACGCTCAGAGTCAATGCTTATACCTGCATGATTCAAGTTCACTGCTTCTTCTAGGCAGGCTCTGACACACGCCTGACACCCCCTGCAAGCCTCAGAAGTTATCTTCGGAACAAGGTAGGCCAGGACGGCAAAATCCTTTATTTGAGGCTGCGAACAACTATTGAGACAGCCAGCTAAACATATTTTGGGGATATGATGGTAAAGTAAGGTCTTAAACTTGGAGTTTAATCCTTCTTCAAGGCCTAATTCATCTAATGCTTGAGTCAGTTTTAGTTTGAGTGGGTTCCAAGCGCGGACCGCTTTAGTACAATGCGGGCGGCAGTGTTCAAGTTTGTATCCTGTCAGTTGCTCCATTGTTTATCACCCCGAAAGTAGTTTTGAGCATAAAGTCGCTTGCATTTTAGTATCCCATAAATTTTTACATAAAGCTGTGGTTCTAATCACACTTACCCTTTGCAAAACTATAAAAATATCTTACAATAAACATAAAGAAAAGTGTTGATAAGGAGTTTGGATAATGAATTTACATCAGCTTAGAGTTTTCTTTCACGTTGCCCGTTGTCTAAGTTTTTCGAAAGCAAGCGAGGAACTGCATATCAGCCAGCCCGCTGTGTCTGTGCAGGTACGTAAACTTGAAGAAGAAGTTGGGGTTGAATTAATCGAGCAGATCGGGAAGAAGTTATACCTCACAGAACCCGGGAAAATGTTGCAGGAGTATGCTGGCAGAATATTCGCCTCAGAACGCGAAGCGGAAAACATGCTCAATGATTTTAGGGGGCTCAACACGGGTGAACTTGTAATCGGAGCATCCTCAACTTTAGGAACATATTTTGTTCCGGATCTTTTATCTGAATTCCGCCTTCAATTTCCGAAGTTAGAAGTATCGATGAAAATGGGGAATACGGAATGGGCTGAAGAACAAACTTTACGTAATACGGTAGATATGGCCATTGTTGAGGGAGATGTCTCCCACACTACTGAACTTAGTGTAATGCCGTTTTTTAACGATGAGTTGGTGGTGATAGCTTCTCCCACCCACCCTTTGGTGGACCGGGAGCTGACTACCGCTGATTTAGCCGGACAGCCTTTTATTCTGCGGGAACCCGGCTCCAATACACGTAAAATCTTCCGCTCTGCCATGACAGAACGGGAAATCCCCATTCATGTGCTCATGGAATTAGAAAGCCCGGAAGCCATCAAAAGATTGGTATCTTCCGGGGTAGGGTTAAGCGTAGTATCAAAACTTACTTTGGAGTGGGAGGTCTCGTGTGGCCGCTTGACGGTTTTGAACATAACAGACCTCAACCTTGAACGTCATTTTTCAATGGTTTGGCATAAAGACAAAAAGCCGAACAAAGCAATGCAAGCCTTTACGGATTTTGTCTGCCGTTACGCTTCCAGGCACCAGGACTTTTTGAGTGACTGCGAATGTACCAAGCGTCGCCCCTTAAACCCAGTTAAGTAACCCTAAGGATTCAACACAATTAAGCCCTTCCAAACCACTTGGAAGGGCTTAATTGTGTCCGCAAACCGACGACATTTCGAATAAATGCACAGACATTAAAGAGTTATAGTCTCATACTCCTGCATGTATTTGAGCCAATGTCCGGTAGAAATGATACGCCCGGCCTGCAGTTTTTGTTCAAGATCATACCATTCGACCGCAGCGCGGCATACCAAAAGGTCAACTCCCTCCTGTTCAAGCACCTGCAAATACTCCAGTACCGGGGATTCCTTGAGCAAGAGGCGGACACTCTCCCCTAAGAAGAAAATTGCCTTCGGTTTTACAGTCTCTTTACTTAGTCTTTTAATAAACCCTTTCATCATCTTGCGGGCTAAACCAGGGTCCCCGTCCCCTATTCCCTCTCCTTTGAAGATTAACATCTTTTCTGTAAATGAAGCCATTTAACTTACCCCCATTAAGTCTGTTTTGACTATTAAAATAAACATAAAAAAACGGCTTAAAAGCCGCCAAAAGTTAAAAATAAAATGTCTCTTCCCGGTAAGAAAAAGGCTCAACTTAACGCTTGGCAAGTTCAGACTTAAGTTCGGAAATTGACTGTTGCAGAGCCTGTGTTTGAGCTTCATACTGCTTTACTTTACCACCGCCAACGTGAAGGCCGGTTTGCTTGAGAACAAAGCTCTTTTCTTCTTCAAGTTCCTCTAATTCTTCTTCCAGGGCGTTTAGCCGTCTCTCTAAATCTTGGCGGCTTAAATTTTTGAGATCCTCCACCACTGTTCCCTCCTGCTCTTATAGATTTTTTAGTTTTTCTATCGCTATCTCTATTATAATAGAAATATCAACAAGTGGAGTTAGATGTTTTTAACCATAGTTATTTAGAAAATAAATGAGTTTGGTTTAGAATATATTTTCTCAGATATTAGTTATATTTAAAAGAAGCGCCTCAGGAATCTGAAACGCTTGCTACACAAGGATCCAAATTGTATGGTGCGCCACCAGGGATTCGAACCCAGGACCTGCCGATTAAGAGTCGGATGCTCTACCAGCTGAGCTAGTGGCGCACATAAACAACATAATATAGTTTACCTAATTTATTTAATATGATCAAGTACTGTTTTTAATTAAATTTAAGGATTTTGGAGTCAAATCTTAAATTAAGCAGGATTATCTAACCAAGTTTACCTTCTTTCCGCCTTTAGATGTTTCCATTGTCTAATAATTCGGGGCCGCCGTCTTCCAGCAAAGCTGCCAGAAGATCGACAGCAGCTGCGACATCCTCCCCGTCTACCATTTCGGCTGGGCTGTGGACATAGCGAGCAGGTATGGAAATAACTCCGGCTGGGATTCCTCCTTTGGTTAGGTGAATTGCTCCGGAATCTGTGCCGCCCGCTTCTAAGACTTCCCATTGATAAGGGATGTTCTCGCGCGCAGCCACTTCGGCCATCCAGCGTTTTATCTTGGGGGAAGTAACCATGGAACGGTCATAAACTTTAATTGCTGCCCCTTGCCCGAGCTTTACCTCCATCCGGTGAGCCTTGGGAGTATCCCCGGTAAGGGTCACATCCACTGCCAGAGCCAGATCCGGATCAAGGGCATAGGCAGCGGTTTGTGCACCCCTTAACCCCACTTCTTCTTGCACGGTAAAGACAAAAGCCAGCTGATAAGTGGATTTCGTGCGTTTAAGCGCTTCAATAGCTACGAAACAACCGATACGGTCATCCATGGCTTTTGAAGTGAATCTTTTTCCGGATTGCTCAAACTCCCCGGCAAACACTGCCGTATCCCCGACTTCGACCCATTCTTTAGCGCTGGTGCGTGCAGAGGCCCCGATATCTATGTACAGCTTTTCAAGCTTAAGATCTGAAGGCTTGTCGAGTTTCTCCACCCCGATCGTACCCAGACGGTCATTTTTAAATCGGACACGGCGGTGCGGCAATTCAGTGACATGTACTCCCCCGATCGTTGTAAATCTAAGAAACCCATCCTCATCGATGTGAGTAATCATGATCCCGATTTCATCCATATGCGCGGCAATCATGATTTTCTTGCCAGTCCCATTCTTTACGGCAATTAAGTTGCCGAGGGTATCACTAAATATTTCATCACAATATGGACGGATCTCGTCCGTTATAAATTCTGTAATTCCTTCCTCAGAACCGGAAGGACCAAATCCTTGGGTTAGACGTTCAAGAAAATTAAAGTCAAGCGTCGCATAAGTTCTTGTCATCCTCATAACCTCCTCGTATCGAAGTCCTTAGTCCTAAGATATCATCATCTGCTGATTGCCAGCGGCTAACATATTACTAAAGTGTCGTTATTACCGAAGTCAGTGTTGCTTCCTAAAGAACGGATTTGCCGGAATTTCCCGTAAAATCTGATCTATCAGGGATATTAATCCCTGGTAGTCTTTATCTGAGATCACAGAAACCGGAGCATGGATATAGCGGCAAGGCACACTCAAGGCAATCGTTGTTACTCCGGATTTGCTCAGATGAATGCGACCGGCGTCATTTCCTCCACTGCCCCCCCGCCTAAGCTGAAGCGGAATCCCTTTGTGCGCGGCCAATTCAGTTACCAAGCGCACTAATTTAGGGTTATACAAAGTTGATCTGTCCATAACCGAACAAGCTGGGCCTTTTCCCACTTCAGTCACCCACTCATTCTCTTGTCGGTCAAGGGTATCAGCAGCTACCGTGGTCTCGACCACAATGGCGAAATCCGGCTCTGTGTGATAAGCCGCAACCCGTGCACCCCTTAATCCGATCTCTTCCTGCACCGTAAAAGCTGCGATAATTGGGAAATCATACTCATTTTGCAAAATCTCAACCAGGGCTGCGCATCCTACTCGATCATCGAGAGCCTTCCCTTTCCAAAGCCCGTCTCCAAACGCAGCAAACGAAGTTATGAAATATGCATAATCCCCGAGGTTGACCCGTTGGGAAGCCTCGTCCCGGGACTTGGCCCCGATGTCTATGTATAGCTGTTCATAGGTTAAGGCTTTGTGCCGCTCCCCTGCTTTTTGAAGGTGTATTGCTTTGGCTCCGATAACCCCAGTTATATTTTCATTTATTTTTACCGCCTTCGAGACTAAAATACGGGCGTCTATTCCTCCTACCGGCTTAAATTTGAGAAATCCGTCCCCTGTAATATCCGTAACCATCAAAGCAATTTCATCCATATGAGCGGCCAGGAGCACACGCGGCCCCTGCAAGCGGCCTTTCTTCTCGGCAATCAGGTTCCCTATTTTATCAACGAACACCGAATCTACGTACGGACTTATCATTTCTTTGAGTGCTTCCCGCACCGCTTTTTCCGCACCAGAGGCTCCGTTTAGTTCACTGAGTTTCTTTAATAGCATAGGTAACCCTCCAGATCTTCCGGTAAACTTGCGATAAAATAGGCCAAGAGTTTCCCGGAATTCACGACATCATGCAAGTCCAGCGTTTCAACAGAAGTGTGCATATAACGCAACGGAATAGAAACGAGTCCGGTAGGAACCCCTGCCTGTGTGACCTGAATAGCCCAAGCATCTGTTCCAGAAGGGCCGGGAACCGGCTCAGGCTGACAGGGCAAGCGGTGTTCTTTAGCGGCCTCGGTCAAGCCTTTGTAAATTGCAGGGTGAATATTAGGCCCGAGAGCCACTGCCGGCCCTTTCCCCAGCTCAATATTAACCACACCCTTCGTATCCGGGGTACTGCCATGTGTAACATCGATCGCGATCGCCAAGTCAGGATTAATGGTGTACGCACTTGTCAAAGCGCCGCGGATTCCGACTTCCTCTTGGGCCGTGGTGACAGCAATCACATCGTGCACATGGTAAAGTGAGTTGAGTTCTTCCAGGCAGACAGCCATTACCGCTACTCCTGCCCGGTCATCGAGAGATTTCCCGGCAAAAAGATTATTTAAGAGATCATATCCCTGACGGCGTAATGTTACAGTATCTCCTATCTGGATCAAGCTGTTGGCTTTAGAGAAAGAGATCCCTACATCAATGCCGAGATCATCGAGCTTAAAAGCTTCCTCACTGCTGCCTGTTTGAATGTGCGGGGGAATGGCTCCGATTATCCCTAAGATATCTTCTTGGCCGTGAATTATCACTTCTTGCCCGACAAGAGTGCGCGGATCGACCCCGCCGATAGTGGTGAAACGCAGAAACCCGCTACGGTCGATTTCTTTGACCATCAGACCGATTTCGTCCATATGAGCAGACAACATCACTTTAAATCGGCGGCTTGTTCCCTTTTTTAAGGAATAAACATTACCAAAGCGATCAGAGCGTACTTCATCAGACAATTCCCGGAACTTTTCTATGACAAGGGGAGCTAGGGAAAACTCATATCCGGAAACCCCATACCCCTCGGAAATTTTTCTAATAAATTCTTTGGTCCGCTGCAATTGTGAATTGGACATGAATCGAACCCTCCTTACAGCGCCAGATTAAGAATTCCTTCAGCATAAATGCGCGCTGTTAACATCAAGTTGTCCACTGTAATATTTTCATCGGCACAATGAATCAATTCCGGTTCCCCGGGCAAGACAGGGCCAAACGCAACTCCCTGGGCTAAGGCTTTCGCATAAGTACCACCCCCGATGGCAAACGCATAAGGCTCGAACCCGGTTACATCTGCATACGCCTTTAACAGAGACTTAACAAGCGGGCTGTCCTTAGGAACATGATGTGCTTTTTGATGGCTTAAAACCCTTAGACTCAAGCCCGCACTCTCTATTTTAGTCTTAACAAATTTAATTAATTCCTCTCCGTTTGTGCTCACAGGGTAGCGAATATCAAGCACAACACGCATTCCGGCAGGGGATAGCTCAAAGATACCGAGATTGAGGGTTAGCTTCCCCGAAATTTCATCTTCAAGGGCTAGGTCCAACCCTTCCCCATAGAAAGACTTACCGGGGTGTTCAAGGAGCCAGCGTATCAACTCCTGCTCTGAAGACTCCAAGGGCATAGTTCTTAAAAACTGTAGGGCATAGTTAACTGCGTTTTTCCCTTTCTGGGGCAGACTGCCATGGGCACCGATTCCGCGTACTGTTAATTGAATCTCTCCGGCTGTCTCTTGGGCACTAGCTGACACTTCCTCCGGAAAACTGTAACTGTTAATCTTTTCTTCAATTATATTTAACGGAATTCCTTGTAAATTCACTTTACAGGAGTCAGGGACGATATTAGGCCGCTCTCCCCCACGCATTTCTTGTATGTACTTTAGTTCAGGAGCAGGTTTGCTCAATTCGAGATGCAAGATCCCTTTCTCAGCATGAATCAGCGGAAATTCAGCGTCAGGGGCGAATCCGGCTTGCGGCAGCCCTTCTTGCGCTTCGTAGTGCTTAAGGTCTTCCCATTCGCCAGATTCTTCGCTCGTGCCTAAAATTAAACGGACTTTTTTCCTTAGGGAATACTTAGAATCAAGTATGGCCTTCATGGCGAAAAGGGCAGCTAAAGTAGGACCTTTGTCGTCCAGAGCTCCCCTCCCATAAATGCGGCCTTCGTGCAGGTTTCCGCCGTAAGGAGGGAAAGTCCAGCCTTCCCCTGCCGGAACTACGTCAAGGTGTCCGAGAATTCCTATTATCTCTTCCCCGTGTCCCAGCTCAATATGTCCGGCATAACCGTCGATGTTTTTGACCTTAAACCCTAAATCGTGCCCTAAGGACAAAGTCCAAGCCAAAGCTTGTTTAATTCCTAAACCAAAAGGCGCTCCTGTTTCGGCCCGGTCTTTAACGCTTTGAATTCTAATGCATGCCTGAACAGCCTGAACGAGGTCGCTCTGGAGAAGATCAATTTCCCGCTGCAAACGCATGAATTCTTCCCTCCTTGTGCTAAAAACATTTTCTAAGAAAATCCTTACACATCCATTCCTTAATTTTATAAGCTTATCTATCCTAGCATACCCAACTTAGCTCCCTAAGTTGTAATTATTTAAGGCGGGACAAAAGTAACCTTTACGGTTGAACCCTTGTTTACAACTTTACCGGGGGTCAGGCTTTGTTTTACAGCTAAACCACTGCCCTCAAACTCAAAGCGCAATTCGAGTTTGCCTAACATCTCTCCTGCCTGCCTGACGGTAACCCCTGTTAGATTCGGCACTACAACTTCATTTGCGGCAGGAGGCCGCTCGGGAACTGCAAGTTCGGGTGTTGTCCTGACAGGAGGATCTGTGGGGGAAAGATTAACGGTGCTGGGAGTGTCTTTGGCGACAGGAATTCCATAATACTGGAGGGCGCCTTCCAGTATTTTTTGCGCCCGGGGTCCTGCTAAGGTTCCTCCTTGGTGCACTTCTCCCTTAGGGGTATCAATTACTATGAGCACAGAAATCTTAGGATTGTCTGCAGGGGCAAAAGCGACAAAGGATGCCACAAAATCTGTTTTGGAATACTCCCCGGTTTGCGGATCGACCTTTTGCGCAGTCCCGGTCTTACCCGCCACTTTAACTCCGGGGATCTTAGCTAAGCCGCCTGTGCCCTCATCCACTACTTTGGTCATGATTTCATTCATTTGCTCAGCCGTGGCTTTGGAAACAGCCTGTCTTACAACTTGGGGCTTGTTCTGTTGAACAACGGAGTTCATCGGGGAAAGTATTTTTTCTACAATATACGGTTTATAAAGAGTACCGCCGTTGGCAATGGCTCCGACTGCGTTCAACAATTGTATCGGGGTCACAAGATTTGTTTGTCCGAAAGACATTGTTGCCAGATCAATGTCACGCGCCCGATCCCTGGGCAGAAGCAGACCGCTTTCTTCCCCGGTAATGTCGACCCCGGTTTTAGTTCCAAAGCCGAAAGCTTTAAGGAAGGTGTAAAAATTATCAAGACCCAGTTTCATACCTACTTGAGCCAATACCACATTGGAGGAAAGCTTCATGCCTTCGGTGAAAGTAACACTGCCATGCGGTTTTAGATCTGAGTCCCAGTTCATAATTATGCGGTTTTTTATCTTGAGATATCCCGGATCATCAAAGAGATCATCCGGGTTGATTACACCTTCTTCCAGAGCGGCAGCACCGGTAATACTTTTGAAAGTTGAGCCGGGCTCGTAAACTAAGCTGATACCTAAAGGGCGCCTGTCTTCAGGATTGCTTTCAGTGTAAGTATTCGGGTTAAAGGTAGGACGGGAGCCCATGCCTAAGATTTTTCCGCTCATAGGATCCATAGCCAAGATAGTGACACTTTTAGCTTTGGTCGTTTGCATTAAGTCGTCTAACTGTTGTTCAATTAAATGTTGGATTGTTGAATCAAGGGTTAGCACGAGACTGTTGCCCGCCAGCGCAGGCTTGTTCGGCTGGGAAACATTTGCATTTGAACTTACCGCCTGCTCCTGAGCCAGATAACCGGGTTTGCCAAAAAGCTCGGTATCATAATAAGACTCAAGTCCTTCAACCCCATGGCCGGTCATATTTACAATTCCTAAAACGGAAGCGCCTAAACTATCCATCGGATAAACTCTTTGTTCCTCATCTTCAAAACCAACACCGGGGATTTTAAGTAGAGCGATTTCCTCAGCTTTAGCTACGTCTACCTGGCGCGCCAGGCTTACCCAGGAGAGATTTTTATTTAACTTAACTAAGACTTCATTCGGGTCAAGGTTTAAGATTTCCCCCAATTCCTTAGCTATTTCTGCTTTCGAAGAAGGTTCCCCTTTGGCATTATTAAGTTGATTCTTACTTGCTAATTCTGTAAGCATATTCGGATCGGCAAAAACAAGTTTAACAGGTATACTTTGAGCCAGAACATTCCCTTGGGCATCAAGAATTGCCCCCCTCTGGGGGAGAATACTTTTGGCTGAAGTTCTACGCTCAACCCCAAGCATCTTTAGATCAGAAGACTGAACAACCTGCAGCCAGAACAGTCTTCCCAGCACTATGAGCGCAATCACGAATAACACTATGTAAACCAAGTACTCCTTGGAAAAACTCCCTTGTATCCCGCTACTCTTCAAATCGACCCTTCTTCCTTATGGACGTTCATCTTATTATAACATCTTCAGTACATGAATGGACAGGCATCCGTTAGGTCACCTTTTGCACTTAAGCTTCATAAATTGGTATGCAAGAAGGAGGTGACAAAGATGAATACTCCTCAGGAAATCGCTACCCGCATAACCATTGCCTGGCTTCATGCATTTGCAGTCATTACCAAGGAGTTGGGTCATGTAGAGCAGCATGTGCCTACTTCTAAAGAAGTAAGTGAGTTTTTCATAGAAATTCACCGCTCGGTGCAAAAGACCAATGAGTAAGAACTAAGCAGGATCTACATAGTAACTAAATTATGAACCCACGTTTTTCTTAACTATCGATGGCACTTGTTGAGCCACCTTGCTAAGAAATACGTGGGTTTACTCTTATTATTTCCTGTCACTCTAAAAGCATGCAGTTCATTTTAATGTATTTTTATGTAAAAATGGAAAAGCCACAGGGATGCTGCAGCTTTTCTCTAAAATACTGTTAATCATTTGTATCTTAAGATTTCGAGATGTCAAGCACTCATAAGATTAAGAGAAGATTAAGATGAAGATGCCTTAGTAACGGGGTGGAATTTCCAAACGTTGTCCGGGATAAATAAGATTAGGATTACCTAAGCGGTTATAACCGGCTAATTCTCTCCAGTCAAGGCCATGACATTTTGCAATTTTATACACGGTTTCTCCTTTGCGGACAACGTGAACCATACGCCGGGGCCGGGGCTCGATGTCTACATCAAATTCAGTTTGCTCAAAATGGCCGGGCATGAAGGGAGCCCCATATTCTGTTCTGGTAGCATGAATCGTTTCAGCCATGCCAGGGCCAGCGTAACCGCTTACTTCAAAACCAGGCATTGTCGGTCCAACGTGCATAAAATGCCCAGGTGTCGGGACATAACCTGCAGCCTCACCGGCAGCCGGTCCCTGCATCATCATTTGGCCTTCCGGCATCATTTGGCCTTGTGGCATCTGTTGCGGCATAAAAGCGTGAGCAGCAAAAGCATTAACTGGCTGGCGCTTTCCGAAAAACATATCTTTATTCCTCCTTAACTCCATAAGACATTGATCTCTAGTGCAAGGTAGAAGATCCCTTTTCTGATATCAAATTATGGAAAATAAGGATGATCGTGCCTGTACGATCCGTATTTTAGTAATTTTTCTTAATCTCCCCCAACACGGAACGCAAAATATTCGGAAGCCCGTAGAAATTGCTCCCTGCTCCATACCCTGTTGCCAAAAGCTTCATCGCGGGGAAAGAACCCTGTTTGGTTAAGACTTTAATCAGAGCAGCCCCGGTTGGGGTTATTAATTCTCCGGTAATCCCAGAATCCATAAATTCAAAGCCGGATAAAAGTTCTAGAGCAGCCGGCGCAGGTACAGGCAGGATTCCGTGGGCACATTTCACAAAACCGCGCGACCAGGGCAGGACCGGTACGACGATTTGTTCAATTTCTAAGCTGTCTAGTGCGATGCAAGTGCCGACAATATCAATTATCGAATCCACAGCACCGACTTCATGGAAATGTACTTCTTCCCTCGTAATCCCGTGGACACAGGCCTCAGCCTCAGCCAGAGCCCGGAAAACACTTACAGAGGTTTCCTTCACCTTGTCGCTTAAAGCTCCTTTAACAATCATGTGTTCAATATCAACGAGGTGGCGGTGGCTGACATCTTCTGTAACCTTGACCTCAAGGTGTACAGAATCAATCCCTTCCACCTCTACCCTCTCTGTCTTAAGCTCAAAACCGGACAGCCCGCATGATGCTAGTTTGTCTTGCAATTCTCCGGGATCAACTCCTAAGGCCAGTAGGGAGCCAAGAGCCATATCCCCGCTCATCCCTGCAAAAGCATCCCAATATAATACGCGCAAAAGTTATTTCCCCTTCCTGTAATAAAGATTGAGACGTCTCAGGATTGCTGCGGCCAGGGAAGCAGCGCCAAAACCATTGTCAATATTCACCACGCCGATTCCGGAAGCACAACTGTTTAGCATGCTTAACAGAGCAGCCAGGCCTTGAAAATTAGCGCCGTAACCGACACTTGTAGGTACTGCTACTACCGGCTGTTCCACCAGCCCTCCGACAACACTGGCCAAAGCCCCTTCCATACCCGCGACTACTATAATGACATCTGCTTCATGTAATTGATCCCTGGTATCAAGAATTCTGTGCAAACCTGCAACCCCAACATCGAACAGAGTTGAAACCTTAAATCCCAGATACCGGGCAGTCAGGACAGCCTCTTGTGCCACCGGCAAATCGGCGGTACCGGCTGTAATCACAAGTATCTTACCGTTGTGCATAGGGTCTGAAGGTGGATGGAGCAGAAAACAACGGGCCATAGGGTCATAATAACCTTCCGGGAAATGAGCGAGTACAACTTCCGCTTTGGCGGGATCCAGTCTGGTAGCCAGGACATTCGGAGCAGCTGCTCCTAAGCGTTCAATAATACTTACTATCTGGGCAGGGGTTTTCCCCTGGCAAAAGATCACTTCAGGCTGGCCGGTCCGCAGGGTCCGGTGGTGATCAAGCCGGGCAAAGCCAATATTTTCAGCGGGAAAATCCTTGAGCTTGGCTAAGGCATCTTCGATCGAATCTACTCCCTGCTGCACTGAAATTAGAATTTCTGCGAGCCTCTCTTCGTTCATAAAACACCCTTCCTATGGGTTTAAACTGCCTGACCGGATACTCTCCAAGTCCAGGGTAATATAGCGCAAACCCAGTTTGTTTAGTTCCTTAACTATTTCTTCTCTGTGTTCCAATAGTAGAGCAAACTGTGCAGACGGGATTTCAATACGGGCAACATTACCATGAAAGCGCACCCGGCGCTCTGTAAAACCAAGGAGAGTAAGAACTTGTTCAGCCACAGCCACTTTTGTCAGAATTTCCGGAGTAATTCTGTCCCCGAAAGGAACTCTGGAAGCCAGACAGGCTTGGGCAGGTTTGTCCCAATTAGGTAAACCACGTCTGTGTGCCAATAGCCTGATTTCATCTTTAGTTAAGCCTACCGCCAGCATTGGGCTGGTAACTCCAAGTTCACGCAACGCTTGTAAGCCAGGGCGAAAATCTCCCTGGTCTGACATATTTGAACCTTCCACAATGCGGTAGCCGAGCCTGTCTGCTTTACCTTTAAGGAGAGAGAATAATGCGCGTTTACAGTAGTAGCAGCGCTGGGGTGAGTTTTCCACAAAATCGTTTTCAGCAAAAATATCAAATTCCAGAACCCTAAACGCAAAGTCCAGCCCGGCTGCAAATTCCTGCGCCTCTTTTTCCTCTGCTGCCGCCAGCATTGCTCCTTTGACAAAAAGAGCTAAAGAGTTCTCTCCTAAGGTTTCTTTGGCAACTGCCATCAAATAAGTTGAATCCACTCCTCCGGAATAGGCAACTGCGACTTTGCCCAAGCTCTTTAAGATTTCAATAAGTTTTTTCTCTTTACCCAAAGCCGCTGTGATATCAGCTTTATCAGCTTGCACTCTGCCCACTTCCTCTCAAGTATAGCACCATTCTACCCAAACAAAAGCACACAGTCAAAATCCAGTATACCCCATGCAGCATGAATGCGTCACCAACATGGATTTAATCGGTGGGATGATTAATATGTTTCAAGGTAGACGAGAAGAGACAGAGCCTAAGCCCTGTCCCTTAGTGTAATTTCCAATTAAGTTCAATGCGGTTGAATTAACCGTTTTTCCAGGAGACTCCGAAGCCCCCCCGTGGATATCCCCATAAAATGTTGCCAAACGGACAGCCGATACGGCAGGTGCCACATTCCAAACAGCCCTCATATCCGACAGCGATGCGTTTTTCTTCTTCATCCCAGTCATAGACATGAGCCGGACAGATGCGGGTGCAAGGCTTATCCTGACATTGCTTGAGGCAGACCTCCGGATCAGCAATTTTAATGTGGTTTAACTTGTCTGTGTTAAACCGGACTAAATATAATTTATCATCTAATTTCATTTCAGCGCCCTCCATGCCCCGAAGAGGTCTCCAATTAACGCACTCTTGGAGCGATGCTCAAAGACCATCTTCATGATTTGTTTTTGACGCTCTTTCTTCGATGTTTCATCTGCAGTGAAGAACATTCTGGCCGCATTCATCATGACTTCCGGATACACTTTGAAGAAGTGCGGATTGTCCTCAAAAAAGCCGGTAACCTTGCGATACTTGTGCAGGTCTTTCACGACAAAGGAATCGCGCAGACGAGTGTCGTACACGCTCATAGCCTGAGCGCTCACATCTCCTGCTTGAATCGCCTGAGCTGCCACTTCCCCGGCAATCTTACCGGAAGTCATAGCTAAGTTTGACCCTTCGCGGTGGAGGCCATTAACGAGCATAGCTGTATCCCCGACTACCATAACCCCTTGGCGGTGAAGCTTTGGCATTGCGTTATAGCCGCCCTCAGGAATCAAGTGCCCTAGGTACTCTTTTGTTTCTCCGCCTTGAATGAGGCGTTTGACGTATGGTTTAGCTTTGAAAGACTCTAACAGGTCGTTGGGAGTCCATTTTTTGCGGGTAAGGGGTTCAAGCAAAGCTCCAACACCCACAGACAAAGAGTCCTTATTGGTATAGATAAAAGCCGTTCCCAACATACCGTCCGTAGAATCCCCAAAAAGTTCAATTGTCGCGCCTTGTCCGGGTTCAAGACAGAAACGGTCTTCGAGTTTCTCTTGCGGGAGTTGGATAATCTCTTTGACTGCTATGGCTACAGTATCAGGGCGCATTTGGGGAGCCAACCCGGCTTTTTTGGCAATGAAAGCATTAACGCCTTCGGCCAAAATTACAACCTTCGCTCCCAAATCCCCTTCAGCCCGACCGGTGCGCACGCCGACCACATTATCCCCTTTGTAGAGGAGGTCTTCCACGACGGTTTCGGTGATGATCATCACACCGGCTTTTTCTGCTTGCTGACCAAGCCACTTGTCGAACTTAACCCTAAGCACAGTATGGGCGTTATAAGGTGGTTCACCCCAGGCAGGGTCGCGATAGGCTGCGGCAAAGATCTCATCTCCGCTTAAGAAACCATAGCGCTGTTCAATCACCGGACGCTCTACCGGAGCTTCTTTCCAGAACTCGGGAATGATAGCTTCAGTAGCTCTGCTATAGAGGACACCGCCCATGACGTTTTTAGTTCCAGGATATTCTCCACGCTCGATAACAACCGTTTTCATGCCTGCTCTGGCAGCACTGATTGCGGCAGCCAAGCCGGCCGGACCGCCGCCAACGACGATCACATCAAAGTTTTCCACTTTTGTCCCTCCTTACTTGGCCACGCCGTGCTGAAGACGTTTCTTAAATTCCTGAGTCATGGCCGGAACGATCTGGAAGAGATCGCCGACAATTCCATAGTTGGCAACCCGAAAAATTCCAGCATCTGGGTCATTATTAACGGCGATAATGAAGTCAGATGTCTCCATACCTACCAAGTGCTGAATGGCACCGGAAATTCCAAGTGCTATATACACTTTTGGGCGCACGGTGACACCGGTTTGCCCTACCTGCTGGTCATGAGAAAGCCAGCCGGCTTCTACCGCACCCCGGGTACCGGCTATCGTAGCGCCGAGAGCATCAGCCAGTTCTTGGGCTATCTCCATATTTTTCTTAGAACCGATTCCTAAACCTACCGCCACAATGATTTCCGCTTTATCGAGGAAGATACTCTTGGCATCTCCTTTAATAAATTCCACAACCTTAGTGCGGACTTGATCTTCAGTGATGCCAAGCTCTTGGCGAATAACTTCTCCCTGGCGTCCTTCTACGCGCTCAGGCATAGCCATCACGCGCGGTCTTACGGTAGACATTTGCGGACGCTGTTTTTTGCACTGAATGGTGGCCATAATATTACCGCCAAATGCAGGACGGGTTTGCAGGAGGAGTTTGGTTTCCGGGTCAACGCTTAGGACAGTGCAGTCAGCGGTAAGGCCGGTCTGCATCCTGGTGGCCACTGCAGGGAACACATCCCGTCCCATAGCGGTAGCGCCCATGAGCACGATTTCCGGTTGGTATTTGCGGATTAGATCTGTCATGGCCTCGGCATAAGGCTCTGTGCGGAAGTATTTAAGAACCGGGTCGTCTACGATATAGACTTTTTCTGCGCCGTAAGCAAAAGCTTCCGCTATCACAGGTTCTACTTCGTGCCCGACGATAACACCGCACAGTCCACACCCAATGGCGTCAGCCAGCTTTCGGCCCTCACCCAGCAACTCCCAGGAAACTGGAGCAACTTCCCCGTGCTTGTACTCAATAATAACCCAAACACCGCTCCAGACATCTCCGCCGGCTACTACCGGCTCTCTCTTGACAGCTGTTTTCGCATAATCTTTAACTGTGTCAGGGAGGGGCTCTGATTTATTGAATTCCGTTGCTTCCCCTTTGTCTGCTTCACTGTTCTTGGTGGTGGTACTAACTGCTCCTTCCGGCAAAGAAAGAGCATTGGCCGGGCACACTGTCACACAACTGCCGCAATTTGTACACTTGTTGGGATCAACCACAGCTAAACCGTCAACAAGGTCAAGGGCTTCAACCGGGCATTCCACAACACAAGCGCCACAGCCTATACACTTGGCTTTATCTACAACCACTGACATTAGTGTTTTCCTCCCTTCGCCAGGGGATGTGTCATGATAATGTTTTGCTGGAACATTTTTTCAACTAAATTGGCGGCAGCACCTGCAGGATCTTTGGTGCCATCAACTTTATCTCCGCCTCCGCGTGCCGGGGGTGGGAAAATCCGAACCACGCTGGTCGGGGAACCTTTAAGTCCAAGGAAGGTAGAATCGTATGGAAGGCTTTTAACATCCCAAAATTCAGGTTCGTATTTGGCTGCTTTCATCATGTTCGGGAGCGAGGCATAGCTCAATTCGTTAAGTTCTTTTTCAACAGTAATGAGTGCAGGCAACATAGCCTTAGCAACCTCCCGGCCAGCCTCTGTTTTACGCTCCACCGTGACCCAGCCATCATTCAAATCGCGAACTTTAATGGCATAAGTTAGTTGGGGAAAACCAAGACGCTGAGCAATTCCGGGGCCGGTTTGAGCAGTGTCCCCGTCAATTGCTTCCTTGCCCGTGAAGACAAGGTCAACGGGATCACTTTCATGAACTTTTTGAATGGCCACTGTTAAGACATACGCTGTGGCCAAAGAATCCGAACCGGCAAACGCGCGGTCACTCAAAAGGATAGCCCTGTCAGCACCAAAAGACATGGCCTTTTTCAAAGCTTCTTTGGCTTGCGGGGGTCCCATGCTGATAATTGTTACCTTGCCGCCAACCTTCTCTTTCAGGCGAATCGCTTCTTCCAAAGCGTGAGCATCATACGGGTTTATGATGGATGGCACTCCTTCCCGCATGAGTGTATTGGTCGCTGGGTCAATCCGGACTTCTGAAGTATCCGGAACTTGCTTTAAACAGACCAAGAAATGCACAATGGATTCCCTCCTCTATTAGTAAGTTACTTATATTGCCACCCTAAGCATAGTCACACACATGTACATGATAGTACAAACATCTATAAATTACAAGAAAAAGAAGAATACTTTCGATTTATACAGTAAGAATATTTTCTATTTATAGATTCTATATATAGCTTCTATCTCTTAATCAAGATGCTAATTCGTACTGCATGCAAAGTCAATAAGCAAATAGGCATGCCCCTACGTGCATGCCCTTAAAAGTTCATTTGTATTAGTGCATATGTTCCAGGTCTGTTAAGAATTTCTCAACTTCTACTGCGGCCAACGCCCCGTCTCCAACTGCCGTAGCTACTTGGCGCAGAGGAGTGGTGCGGATGTCACCGGCAGCATAAACACCAGGGATATTAGTCCTTAGCAAAGCATCAGTCTTAATATAGCCGCGTTCATCCGTGTCGAGATCCCCATCGAGAAACTGAGCATTTGGCTCAGTACCGACATAGACAAAAACTCCGTCTACGGGTATTTTTCTCTCTTCTCCGTTTTTGACATTTTTGATCCGGACGCCTTCAACATGATCAGAACCGTGAATCTCTTCCACCACCGCATCAAGCTCAAAACTGATCTTGGAATTATCCTGGGCACGCTTGATTGCTATTTGCGCAGCCCGGAATCCTTGGCGGCGGTGCACGATAATAACTTGATCCGCAAATTTGGTCAAGTATGTACCTTCCTCAAGGGCTGCATCTCCTCCCCCTACGACCACCACTTTCCTGCCGCGGAAAAAGGCTCCGTCACACGTTGCACAGTATGATACGCCCCGTCCATGAAAAATATCTTCGCCAGGCACAGCCAAAGGGCGTGGTTTTGATCCTGCCGCAATGATCACTGTTTTTCCCTCTAAAGTCTGGCCGTCAGTTTCAACTTTTTTTATCTCACCCTTGAGATGAAGTTTTTGAACTTGCTCAAAGATAAACTCGGCCCCGAAAGACACGGCTTGTTGATGAAAAGCGTTCATTAACTCATAGCCGCCGATTCCCTCACTAAAGCCAGGAAAATTTTCGATTTTTTCCGTGGAAGCGGCCTGCCCGCCAGGCATTCCCATCTCCACAATAGCAGTCTTAAGCCCTCCCCGTGCCGCGTATATTCCGGCAGTTAGACCGGCGGGCCCTGCGCCGACAATAATTACATCATACATAAAATAAACACCTCACTTTATTAAATGGGATACCCCTTAAGGGTATTCAAATATAGTATAGCATATCCGCTCTGTAAATAAAGAAACTTTTCTTCGCGGCTAGAAAAAATATGTGCAGGTATTTTTCCCATTTGGAAAGAATATATAATGCGGAATACTTTGGTAACCTAGCTAAGGAGGAAATTGCTTTGCGCCGTATACTAAAACCTTTGATCGTAATGATTATACTTATTGCCATCTTGGCAGGGATGAGCGGACTTTATGTAGATTATCTTTGGTATAAAGATTTGGGGTATCTTACCCTTTTTTGGACTCCTCTCTTAAGTAAATGGCTGATACAGGCGGTAAACGGAACGATTCTTTTTATCTTTATCGCTGGAACCTTATTGTCAGTCCGCCACGCCATTCTCACTTTTATTAATGAACGTCTGCGTCGGCGGCTAAGGCTTGTGCAGGAGATGGATGGATCTGTTTTTAGTTTTAGCCAGCGCCGGGTTACGCTCTGGCTCCTTCTGGCCTCTGCGATTATCAGTTTTACAATCAGTTTTGTGGCCGGCTTTACCGGGTGGCTTGAAGTGCTCGCTTTCATGAACCCTACTTCTTTTGGGCAAGTTGACCCTGTCTTCGGGCAAGATCTCTCATTTTATTTCTTCCGTTTGCCCTTTATGCAAACTTTATATAATGCCTTTTTTGGGCCGATCTTCCTCCTTACATTCTTTACCGCAGTTTTCTACACGATCACAGGGGTATTGCGTTTTAATTCCCTCAGATTATGGCGTCGTGGGGCTGTGGATATTAACAGCGCGGCCCGCCGCCATTTAGCCTTGTTGGTCGGCTTTCTTTTCGCCTTCAAGGCTTTTGGCTATTACCTTGATATCTATCAACTATTATATTCGCAGCATGGACATGTTGTTGGTGCCGGTTATACAGACTTGCAGGCCACTCTGCCCGTGCTGAAAGTATTGACAGTCATCAGTATTCTTGGTTTTATGGCTGCGCTAATGGCACTTTTTATGCGTGAGACGCGTTTCCTTACGTTGCCGGTAACGGGACTCTTTCTTTTCAGCACTGTTTTTTACGCTCTTTTCCCAGCTCTGATCCAGTCTCTCATTGTTGTTCCGAATGAACTTGACAAGGAAGCCCCGTATATTACAAACGAAATAAAACTTACGCGCTTTGGGTACGGTCTTGACCGTATCCAGGAACTTGATTATCCTGGCAACACCCCCCTTACTCCTGCAGTGTTAAAGGCTGAACAAGCCACTCTCAATAATATCAGGCTTAACGATACGCGCCCACTCTTACAAACTTACACTCAAAAACAGGGTATTAGACTATATTATAAATTCCACGATATCGATGTTGACCGTTACACTGTTAATGGAGAATACCGCCAAGTGTTGCTTGCCCCCCGCGAAATATCCACCCCGGATTTAGATCCCAAGGCTAAAACTTTTATTAACACCCGTTTCAAATATACCCACGGTTTCGGGATAGCTGCCTCTTTTGCCAATGCTGTCACAACAGAAGGGTTGCCCTCTTTTGCAGTTAAAGATGTCCCCCCAGCCACTGATTTTGCAGAATTTAAATTAACAGAGCCGCGGATTTATTATGGGGAACTAACTAACGATTGGGTCATTGTTAACACCAAACTCAAGGAATTTGATTATCCTCAAGGAAGTGCCAATGCAGAAAACGCTTACGAAGGGGAGAAAGGCATCTCTTTGAGTGCATTTAATAAGCTGATGCTTTCTCTTCATCACGGTACTGCACGCCTCTATCTGAATAACGAAATAACAAGCCAAAGCCGCATGCTTTTACACCGCAACATTAAGGAACGTGTAGAAAAGCTGGCACCTTTCCTAAGATTCGATAATGATCCTTATTTAGTCGTTGACGGTGGACGCTTATACTGGATAATTGATTCTTACACCTTCTCGGACTCATTACCCTATGCCAACACCTTCCCTGAACAGGATTTTAACTATATTCGCAACTCGGTGAAAGTAATTGTAGATGCTTACAATGGTAATGTGGATTTTTATGCCGTTGATAATGAGGATCCTATCCTTCAGACTTACCGCAAGATATTTCCTGGTGTCTTCAAAGATTTCAGCCTTATGCCACCCGGGCTGCAGGCTCACTTACGCTATCCCGAAACCCTGTTTAGTATGCAGAGTGAAATGTTAAAAACTTTCCACATGACAAATCCAGCTGTTTTTTATAATAAAGAGGATGCCTGGGACATTGCAAAAGAACTGTATGAGGCCAAACCGCAAAATGTTGATCCCTATTACACCGTTATGAAAATCCCCGGCAGTTCCAAGGAAGAGTTCGTCCTGATGCTCCCTTTTACTCCAGCCTCAAGCGCGACCAACACCCGCAACAACATGGTTGCCTGGTTGGCTGCGCGCATGGACAAAGGAAATTACGGACAACTATTAGTTTATAAAATGCCTAAAAACATCGAGGTTGATGGCCCCCTGCAGATAGAATCCCGCATTGACCAGGATACGGAGATCTCCAAACAACTTTCACTCTGGAACCAAAAAGGTTCAAGCGTGATCAGAGGTAATCTCCTGGCTCTCCCAGTCGGAGGGAACTTCTTGTATGTGGAGCCGATTTATCTCCAGTCAGATAAGGGCGGAAGCATTCCGGAAATGAAGCGGGTCGTAGTCGCCTATCAGGATCGGCTGATAATGGCTGAGAACCTGAGTTTGGCTCTTACTCAGGTGTTTGGGGAAGATGTGCTTCAATCTACAACTCCCGCGCAAAATGCACCTGCTCCGTCTCCATCTCTCCCTGCTCCTTCAGTTCCAACGACTCAAGGAAATGTTGACTCTATCATCGAACAAATCGAGCAGGTGCGCACCCTCTTAGACAGCCTCGAATCCCAGGTAAAATCTTTGCAAGCCAATCCCGCTGAGTCAAGTTAATTAATCTTTAACCCAAGTTTGGCGACATATTTTGCCAAATCCTTATATACCAAGGCTTCCAGGGCACCAACCCCGATATTGTAGACCTAAATAAATGGATAAAATATACCAAGAATCCTATGAATTAAACGTGTTGTGTGGTATACTTATTGTAGTCCTAATACATTCGAATTGGAGGGCTACAATGTTTCTGAAAAAAGTCACCATCAAGCAAGAAGGTAAGACCTACAATTACTATAAAATAGTCGCTTCTTATAGGGATAAAGACGGAAAACCCAAGCACCGCCTCATCCAGAACCTCGGTGTCTTGTCTGAAGCTGATGCCGAACGAATGAGGTTAATCCTTAAAGCACAACAAGATCCGGATCTGGTATTGGCAAAAAGTTCCGATATTGTAGTCATAAAGCATTGGCTGTTTCTACCCATCATTCTGTTGCATGCTCTTTGGGAAACCTTTCAGTTACATCGGTTTTTCCCGGATGGCTTATTGGTAGAAGCTATGGTACTTAATCGCTGTATTGAACCCCTGAGTAAAATCCACGTTGTAGAATGGATGCAGGGTACTGTGCTACCGGCACTGTCTGGTTCTTCCCGGTTACCGGATGATTACGCTGTATACCGGGAATTGGATTTCCTGAACAAACAGGAAAACGCTTTACAAACCCATCTCTATACTCAGCTTACGCGTCTTGATCCTAGTGTTGGAGAAGGATTTTTCTATGACATTACTTCTACGTACATGGAAGGCAGTCAATGCGTGATTGCTAAACTGGGGTATTCCCGTGACCACCGCCCCGACCTTGAGCAAATTGTAATTGCTCTTATGGTTACCCCACAGGGTTCGCCATTTTATTGGAAAGTGCTTGAAGGCAAAACTCAGGACATCACCACCTTACCTGGCGTGGTTAACGATCTTAAAGCGCGATTCGGCTTAAAAACGTGTCATCTTGTGTTTGATCGCGGGATGGTATCCAGCGATCATCTGGATTTACTTGAAGCACAGGGACTTACCTATCTGTCTGCTATGGACAAGGATGAAATGGCCTGCCATCCGTTGTTTCAGGAGTTTGTTCCGGAGCCTGCCCTAAAAGAGGATTATGAGCAGATCCTGGCTCTTCATGAATTCGTACCCACCGACGATCATCAGTTTTTTTATACCCGGGAAGGCCGGGTGGGACAACGACGGTTTATTTTCTCATTTGACGTGACCCGGTTTTTTGAAGATATTGCTACACGAGAGAGACGGATCACGAAAACCATGGCTTGGATTGCCGAACAAAATGCAAAATTAGCTGTAGCTAAGAAATCTCGCCAGAAGGAAGCTGTCGAGCGAGATGTGCAAAAAATAATCTCCAAACGAAGACTCAAGTCATTGATGAAGGTAACCGTTACGCCTATCGAGGTAAAAGTCACTAAAAAGGATGGCTCGATACGAATAGCCCATTCTTTCCAGTTATCTGCGATGATTGATAAGACTAGGGAAACGGAACTTAGACGATTGGATGGTATGACTTGTTTTATCACCAATGATGTAACGATTCCTCAAGCCGAGATCATTCAGAGATACAGAGAAAAGAACAAAATAGAAGAGGCATTTCGGGAAATGAAGTCCCAGTTGGCCCTGAGGCCGATTCATTTAACGCGTCCCGACCGAGTCAAGGCCCATGTCAGTGTTTGCATTTTGGCCTACTTACTGGTAAATACGATGGAGATGATGCTAAAGAAGGCTGGACATTCAATATCCCCCATAGACGTTTTGAAACAAGTGCAAAGCTGCCAGTTAAATCAAGTAGGTATCAAAGGCTCACCCGGTTATTCTCTTACCGTAACAGAAATGACAGAGCAACAATTAGAATGGACAAAACTCTTCAACTGTGAAAACTTATTAAAACCAAAGGCATTAAAACAGATAACAAAATCCTTGGGAAATACGTTGTAGTGACAAAAATATTATTTAGGTATGGCTCAAAGCCTTGCTGCGCCTAGTACTGGAAATTTCTTACGCCAAACTTGGGCTTTAACTTAACTTAATTTAATTAAGATAACTTAGTAAAATTTATAAGATGATGCTGTGAGCGAGTCACAGGTATTAATGACCTATGATTCGCTCATCTTTCATGTTCTCCCATACTTGGAAACAACTTGTCCTGTTTTTTCGAGTGGTCAGGCATTATACTTTTACTAAGCTTGCTACAAAATACACAAAAGAGAAAGGAGAACGAGTGGTGCGCACAAAAATATCCATGATTTTAGTATTTGTTTTAGTCTCCCTTCTGGTCTCAGCACCATTGGCCCAAGCATCGACTATTCTCAAATATGGTTCTTCCGGCAGCGAGGTTCAAGCCCTGCAGGTAGATCTAAAACAACTGGGCTATGATCCAGGCCCGGCGGACGGGATATTCGGTTCACGGACAAAAGCCGCTGTGCAAGCTTTTCAGACTAAGATGAATCTTAAACCTGATGGAATGGTTGGACCATTAACAAGTGGCGCTCTGGTACGCGCACAGAAGACACAAGGGATACTCTCTACTGCTAAAAGCTTATTACGGGTGCCGTATCAATGGGGTGGAAGTACAACTTCTGGTTTTGACTGTTCTGGTTATACTCAATATGTGTTTGCCGCCCATGGTATCTCTTTGCCCCGAGTGAGCAGAGATCAGTATAAGATAGGTACAAGTGTAGAGTTTTCCCAACTGCAAGCCGGGGATTTAGTATTTTTCACCTTTACTGCCAGCCGCGAAATCAGTCACGTTGGCATCTATCTCGGCAACAATCAGTTCATAAGTGCCACTACCAGCAAAGGAGTAACTATTTACTCATTTAATCCTTATTGGACTAACGCCTATATTGGAGCCAAACGCATGTACTAAAGGGCGTATACAGTGCTTTATGCCTGCCACAGAGGGAGCATAGGTACGATTTAGAGGAAAGAGAGTGGCCACCGCTATCGAGTAGAGTGACTCCCCATTGGGAGTCACTCTCTTTTTGGGTTAGCACAAGTTAATTTCGCGCTGGGCCGCAGCAGAATTCGAGCAGGCTCACTGATCTAGAGGCTTTAATTCAACAACTGTGGAGTTTCCCACAGGGCGAAGTTGAAATAATTCCGCTCCATCACCGGTAATAAAGGTAGTTTCCCCTTGTTCCCCTGCTAACTCAAGATTTTTAACTTTCCCGTCTCTAATTACATACGCTTGAGCCTGATTGTAAATGATAACTTGCCCATGGGCACCAATCACAGTTTTACTGTTTTTATAAAGGATAGATCCTTCCCAATAGGTCTCAATGCTTCCGCTGATATTTTTGAGATCGGAGCTGTCTTTGACTGTCAGAATTTTTACCAGATTGTTATCTTTTACTTCCCCAAGATAAACCAGGCCATTCCCTGCTCCTAGTAAATACTGATTGTCTTGTTTCGATAGTGCATAACGCTGCCATCCTTTAACAGCGAGTACCTGTTTCGAAGTTCCCTGCTTGCTGTCGATATATAATGTTCCATACTGGTCTGATACTGCTAAATTAGTAATTGTTTCACCGGCTTTGGTAAGGTTGCTACCATCTTTCATAACATCGATTTCAAGCAATTTCATAGAGTTTCCGCTTTTCACAGTGAGATAAATAAGATTAGTGGAGGTTGAGAAGTCCATGTGTAGGATTTCTCCGCCCGCCGGAAAATAGCTGTCTAAGGATTCAACGTCATTTTTGCGGTCTTCCGGCTGCATTCCCTCTTCATCCAAAAACTCCAGGGTATAAAGCTCAGTGATTTGCGGGTTATAAGGCTTGGTTGGCTGAGTTTGGCTGGGCGCGGATGTGGAAGGCTTGGACGGGTCCTGGGCAGGTTTTGTGGGTACCGTGGATTCTGCAGGGTCTTCTTTATTAACAACCGGCGGGGTAGTATTACTTGGCGGCGTGGTAATCTTCGCTGTTCCGGAATTGTTTGATGTGCCAGAACTTGGCTGAGTGGCAGAACTTGTCGCCGGTGTAGAATTACTTGCAGGCGTAGTGGTTTTTGACGGTACTGAATTGGTTTGAGATGTAGGATTTTTTGGTGCCGTATTTTTCCGGGCGTAAAAATAAATTAGGGTGTTGCGGTCAGGCAGCCATTTATAGGAGATTACCCCCATATCTTTCGTGCTTCCCTGGGCAGGAGCCTTACTAAACACCAGTTTCTCGTTTTTCAAATTAAAAACCTTAAATATCCCGTTCTCCATATATGCCAGATATTTTTTATCGTAAGAAAGCTGGGGATTTTGCAAGCCAGTCTCTGGTATCTGAGCGGTCAAACTGGCTGTAATGGGAGCATTTGACGGCGGGGCCAGAACCTTAGCTATCTTGCTGTCCAAAAAGGAATATATGGCAAACTGAATCAACAGGGAAATAACTATCCAGGTAATAAAGATGCGTACTTTCTTTTTCACTTTGTCACCCCTTTGTCACACATGTTATGGCATAACTACGAAGGCTGTAGGAATATAGCGCTCACCGAAAATGTTCCAGAGGTGGTTGACAATTTTGCCGTTGTATACCATTTCGGAAGAAGATCCTCCATCAAGATTAACAGCATTGATCGCGTTATATTTCTGAAAAATATTCATGACATCGCGCAAGGATGCCCCGACACTCCAGGTCGGCTGGCGACCGTCAATGACCACAAAGATAATCGTACCATCCGCAGCTTGTCCAATTGCTGAGCGTGGTGCCCAGCCCCAGCCGCCGTCCCCTATCACAAGTGGTTTCCCGTCTTCGATCAGGTTAGGTCCGAAGCTCACGGCTTCTTTAATATTATTTTTAGAGAGCTCATCGGCACTCATCTCTTTGATAACTAATTTTCCCTGGTCATTAAGAGCTACCAGCCCTACTTTCTGGTTAGCGACATTGTTATGCACAAGTTTTCCATTATGCACAGTCAAGCCAAAAGGAAAACCGCCGTTCCCTTTGCCATCCGGGTCATAAAAGCCTCCGCCGTTTACGCCGGCGATTGCTCCGGCGTCTTTAACCATGTCTGTTAGCCTTTGTCCCTGAACCCCCAAATCTTTGGTAATCGCAACTTTTACCCTTTTGGGGTCACGGACAAGCATGACTTTCCCCTTGAAGCTGGCCCCTTTAATATCTTCAATGGTTATTCCGTCATTCGATATTACTTGCTCCCGTCCAATATTCAACCCTGAAATGACTCCCTGGGAGTCATTGCTATGAATGATAGCATTAATCTTGTCCTGAGAGAGAAAAAAGCGCACAACCTGGGGATGGCGCGAGGTCTCCACCGCCCCTACAGCAACCACTTTTAAGGACTCGAACGGTCCCCAGAAAAGAACAAACGGTGCCAATAAAATAGAAAGTATAACATTCAACACTAAAAAAAGCAGAACACTTTTTGGTTTAAATCTTTTTTTGGACATAACTTTTCTCCTTAAAAATTAATAATTTGTAGAGCATAAAACAAGGCCGCATATCTTCATATGTGCGGCCGCTCTTTTTAGGATCTGTCAACGCTTTAAGTATAACAAATCCTCAATCTTGTATCAACATTATTTGTCTAACTAGTGTTTGGTTAAGAGTCCCATATTTAACTAGGATTGACTAAGATACTGTAGGTTATGTTGGCAGATTTATCTATCATATTGGCGACACTGCAGTATTTTTCCATAGAAAGGGATACTGCACGCTGGAGCTTATCCTCAGGCAAGGATTTACCCCAAAACTTATACACCACTTCAATGTCCGTAAATACTTTGGGATGGTCGGCAGCTCTTTCCCCTTGTACGGAAATAATAAAGCGGTCGAATTTCACTCTCATTTTTTCTAGGATTGAAACAATATCCATTCCACTACACCCTGCAATAGCCATTAAAACCATTTCCATCGGACTGGCACCTATGCCGGAGCCGCCAGCTTTGACACTTTGGTCAATATGAGTCATCACCTTGGAACCGCCTTCTCCTTGAAAGTGCATGCCTTTAATGTGCTGAACAGTAATCTCCATTAGTTGTTCTCCTTTCCTGGATGTACATGTTATTTATGTCGTTAAAGGCAAATGAGTATGTCACATTTCTTCAAAGAGACTGTATAATATCCTGAAAATATTGATTGTGTCATACTTACAATCTGTGTTAAGATATTCGAGGCAGATCACACTTTAAGATAGAAAAAGAAAAGGAGTGGCGGAGAATTGGCAATTAAAGTGGGAATCAGCGGATTTGGCCGAATCGGGCGCAATGTTTTTAGGGCAGCGTACGCACACCCGGATATTGAAATTGTAGCCATTAACAACAGGACTACCGGTGAAATTTTGCCCCATTTACTTAAATACGATTCTGTCCATGGAATTTTTCCGGCTGATGTTAAGCAGATCGAAGAAGGTATGCTTATCGATGGAAAAAAGATAGAGGTAGTATCTTATACCGATCCCGCGCAAATACCCTGGGGAGACTTAGGTGTTGACATAGTCGTTGAATCCAGCGGCAAATTTAATAAAGGCAATGAAGCGCGCAAACATTTAGGCAATGGGGCAAAGAAAGTTATAATCACAGCTCCGGCCAAAGAAGAGGATGCAACAATCGTCATGGGGGTTAATGAACATATCTATAAGCCTGCCCAGCATCACATAATTTCTAATGCCTCTTGTACTACCAACTGCCTGGCCCCGGTGGTAAAAGTCATTCATGAAAATTTTCATATACGAAAAGGGTTAATGACTACCGTGCATTCTTATACCAATGACCAGCAAATCCTCGATCAGTCTCACCGCGATTTTCGCCGTGCTAGGGCAGCGGGTTCGTCAATCATTCCTACAACAACCGGCGCAGCCAAAGCAGTTGCCTTAGTGCTGCCGGAATTAAAAGGTAAGCTAAACGGGTTTGCGATGAGAGTTCCCACTCCTAATGTGTCCGTTGTAGATCTGGTCGTAGAGGTAGAAAAGAGTACAAACAAGGAAGAAGTTAACTACGCTTTGCTTACTGCCAGTAATTCCACCCTTAATGGAATTTTGGACTACACTGAGCTGCCACTGGTGTCAGCCGATTTTAACGGTAACTCTGCCTCATCGATTATTGACGGTCTTTCAACCATGGTGATGGATAAAACTATGGTTAAGGTTATTGCCTGGTATGACAATGAATGGGGTTACTCTTGCCGGGTAGTGGACTTGATAAAATATGTAGGAGAAGAACGTTAATTTGAATCAGAACATCTTTCAGGCAGCCACACGCCCCTGATTACATCACGGGCCGTGGCTGCCATACTTTTACGCGTGCCCATAGCCTGCTTTCTGAGCGCAGCATACGCACTTTCTTCACTACAGCCTCGTTCCCTAATTAACCGTAATTGAGCCTGATAAATAAGCTTGCGTGCGTTTAATTCTTCTTCAAGCTTTCGTATCCGATCGTTTAACTCTTTTTCGCGCCTGAAACGGTGTTCCGCAGCCTGAATCCCGGCCAACAGGTCAAGAGCGCGTAGCGGGTGCAAAACTATTTGATGGACCTCAGACTGCATAGCCTGAGGCAAAATCCGGAATTCTTCCGCTGTTAGAGACAAAATAACCGGACACAACTGCTGCACGAGCACCGTTTCTAAAAAATCTTGCGCCTTCAGGCCTTGGACACTCCAGTCGGTAATTATTAAGTCTGGTTCGTAGCGGTGAAGAAGCCGCAGAGCATCCATCCCGTTTTTAGTCAAGGCTAAGGTTTCATACCCTGCCAATGGTAGAACAGGCCGGATCTCTTGAATAATAGAACTCTTTTCTATAACCAGTACTGCCCTTCTCATATCCCTCACACTCTCATACTAAAATCTATTTTGCTAGAACTTCTAATTTTTCTTCTCCACTTTGAAACTCGCTGTTTAACCTGCGAGATTTCACAGCTATAGTTTTTTTAACCTTGAACCTTACGGGGAATATCAAGATTAACAAGCTGATCGCGCCGATAGTAAAACAATAAGTTTGTACTGATAAAAGAAAAAAGACTAGCGGAACAAAACGCTTCGGCGTACCAATGGCGTACGCGTAAGGCTGTATCGACTTTAGATTAACGTTTGGATGCTGCCAGACGTTCAAACCATAATAATCTACCGAATTTAAATAATCTACCGAATTTATCAGTGTTTGCGCATTTTTAGAAAAAGGGTCTGAGGACGACGTATAGATAAACCCTTGTTTGGTATAAATCTTGTCTAATTCTACCGGACTCCCTGTTACCGCAGCTTTCGTGTATGTTCTTTCAATACGTAGGACATCCTCAGGTCCAACATTTACCGGCCCCTTTTCAGTGATCACAGTATAAAGGCCCCGGTCAACGAGTTCAATATTCTTGACCTCAACGTCTATAAGCCGCAGGCTTATAACCGATATTGTTAAAAGACCAAGGCAAAAGTAGATTACCCTTCCCGCCAGGAGTTCGAGACGAATCCCTTTATTTAGTGTTATCAAGGGAGACACTTCCTTCTATCGATTTTTTCCGCATACTTTGCTGTATTCTAACTGAACGTGTTTGAAGCTTGAGTGTGGATTTTTGCAGTACTAGTTTAACCACAAAGAGTATTGTACTATAATTGTTACTCTCATACAAACCCAATTCCAATTTTTGTAATATTAAAAAGAGGCCCCTTAAGCCTCTTTTAAAAACCAAACTATCGTCATTCTATAAAAATAAATTGCCTTAGAAAAATCCTACAGTATTTGGGGCCGTAATTTACTCTGCACTTAAGTGAGACAGCCTTTGAGCAATCTCTGCTAGATCTACCTTGGTACGCGCAACCCCGCTGTCCATAGCAGCCTTGGCCACTGCTTGCGCCACTGCTGGAGCAATCCGCTTATCAAATGCTGCTGGAATAACATAATCTGAGTTTAATTCCTCATCCTTGATTAAGTTAGCGATTGCATAGGCTGCAGCTATTTTCATAGCCTCATTGATCATAGTAGCTTTAACATCCAAGGCTCCACGGAAAATACCGGGGAACGCAAGGACATTGTTAACCTGATTAGGCATATCCGAACGACCGGTCCCGACCACAGCGGCCCCAGCTTCTTTGGCCAACTCAGGCATAATTTCAGGGACTGGATTAGCCATGGCAAATATAATTGCATCCTTCGCCATGGACTTAACCATCTCCGATGTAACCGTGTTGGCGGCAGATACCCCAACAAAAACATCCGCTCCCGCGATCGCATCAGCGAGCGAGCCTTTAACCATACTGCGGTTCGTCACTTTAGCTATTTCATCTTTAACTTTATTCATGCCGTCAGGCCTGCCTTCGTAGATGGCTCCATGCCTGTCACACATAATCACATTACTGACACCCATGCTCATTAAGAGCTTGATAATAGCGACACCGGCAGCTCCGGCTCCGTTGGTTACAACTTTGATTGATTTAAGGTCTTTGCCCACTACCTTTAGCGCATTAATTAAGCCAGCCATTGTCACGATAGCCGTACCGTGTTGATCATCATGGAATACAGGAATGTTCATTTCTTTTTTGAGGCGTTCTTCAATTTCAAAACAAGCAGGAGCCCCGATATCTTCTAAGTTGATCCCACCAAAAGTAGGTTCCAATAGTTTAACCGTTTCAACCATCTTCTCGATATTAGTTGTATTTAAGCAGATCGGAAATGCGTCTACATCGGCAAATGATTTGAAGAGAACAGATTTCCCTTCCATGACAGGGAGGGCAGCATCTGCTCCAATGTCGCCGAGTCCTAACACAGCCGTGCCATTTGAAACCACAGCCACAAAGTTACCCTTATTTGTATAAATATAAGCTAAGTCCTTATCTTTGTAAATTTCTTTACATGGTTCTGCAACCCCAGGAGAATAGGCCAAGGATAAATCTCTGGCATTCTTCACTGTAACTTTGCTGGCGACCACTAATTTACCTTTATGCTCACGATGTAGTGCCAAAGAATCTTCGCCAAGTGTACCCACACCAATCCCAACTTTCATAAATTTATTCCTAAGAGGCTAGTATTCCATTTGGTATTTAGTAAATACCTCTAGTCTGGAGTCTGGGAGCTTACGTGCACCCAAAACTTCGAGACTTATTACTTCGAAGCCTCACCTCCCACTCCCGACAACCGTCGACCTTGTCCTCTGACCTCTATTTCCGCAGCCAGCGATCGACAGCGTGCTTGTTAACTTCCCTGTTCGTATCAGCAATGCTGGTGGTAAGCGGAATTGCTTTGGGGCAGGCTCGTACGCAGTTCTGAGCATTGCCGCAATCCGTGATTCCTCCATCATCCAGTAAAGCTTCCAGGCGTTCATGTTTGTTCATTTCTCCGGTCGGATGGGCATTAAACAGGCGCACTTGAGAGATCGCTGCCGGCCCAATAAACTTAGACCGGGAATTAACCTGCGGACAAGCTTCCATACAACAACCGCACGTCATACACTTAGAAAGTTCATAAGCCCACTGCCGTTTTACTTCGGCCATACGCGGCCCAGGGCCTAAGTCATACGTACCGTCAATCGGAATCCAGGCACTGACTTTTTTGAGGTTATCAAACATAATCTGTCTGTCAACCATCAAGTCACGAATCAGCGGAAACTTGGTTAACGGTTCGAGCACGATTGGCTGCTCCAACTGGTCGATTAAAGCAGAGCAGGCCTGGCGGGCTTGCCCGTTAATATTCATGGTACAGGCACCGCACACTTCCTCCAGACAGTTGCATTCCCATACCACCGGAGAGGTGTGTTTGCCGTCGGCGGTGACAGGGTTTTTCTGAATATCCATTAAACAAGAGATTATATTCATTTTAGCCCTGTAAGGAACCTCAAATTCTTCCCAACGTACTGCTTTATCCGGGCCGTCTTGGCGGCGTACTTTCAAACGAATCGTTTTCTGGTCTGGCATTTCTTCCCCCTCCTTACTTATCGACATCATAGCGGCGTGCACGCGGCTGAATCAAGGAAACATCAACAGGTTCGTAACTGAGCTCCGGACCATCGGGCGTCCAGGCAGCCAAGGTAGTTTTAAGCCAATTCTCATCATCGCGCTCAGGAAATTCAGGTTTGTAATGCGCGCCACGGCTCTCATCGCGCTGCAAGGCTCCAAGTGTAATAACCCGTGCCAACTCCATCATGTTCCATAGATGACGGATGAATGTGGCGTTTTGTGAGCTCCAGACGATATTATCGTCAAGCCCGATATTTTCCCAGCGCTTCATTAATTCCTGAATTTTCTTGTCCGTAGCGGCCAGCTTATCATTATAACGAATGACAGTCACGTTCTCAGTCATGACGTCTCCAAGTTCTTGGTGCAGAAGGTAAGCGTTCTCAGATCCCTTCATATTAAGGATTTTAGCCCATTTTTCCTCTTGCACTTTTTTCTCCTTGGCAAAGGCGGGTTCTGTACCCGCTGGAGTTTTGATCTTATTATTTTTAACGTAAGCAAGAGATTTAGGACCGGCTACCATCCCACCGTAGATCGCTGACAGGAGAGAGTTTGCACCCAGACGGTTGCCGCCATGATACTGATACTCACACTCACCTGCAGCAAACAGCCCGGGAATATTGGTCATTTGATCATAATCCACCCACAGTCCGCCCATTGAATAGTGAACCGCCGGGAAGATGCGCATGGGGACTTTCTTGGGGTCATCTCCTACAAATTTCTCATATATCTCGAGAATACCGCCTAGCTTAATCTGCAGTTCCTCCGGGTCTTTATGGGAAAGATCCAAATAGACCATGTTCTCCCCGTTCACCCCTAAACCGAGGTCAAAAACCACATGATAAATCGCCCGGGTCGCGATGTCACGCGGCACTAAGTTGCCATAGGCTGGATACATCTCTTCAAGGAAATACCATGGTTTTCCATCCTTATAAGTCCAAACACGTCCACCTTCCCCGCGGGCAGACTCTGACATCAGCCTAAGCTTATCCTCTCCGGGAATAGCGGTCGGGTGGATCTGAATAAATTCCCCGTTAGCGTATGTGGCTCCTTGCTGATAAACGGCCGCAGCGGCAGAACCAGTGTTAATGGTTGAGTTTGTGCTTTTTCCGAAAATCATCCCCGGACCACCAGTGGCAATAATTACGGCATCCGCAGGAAAGGAATGAATACTCATATCACGCAAATTTTGGGCCACAATTCCCCGGCACACTCCGTCATCGATAACCGCCGACAGCAGTTCCCAGCTTTCGTACTTGGTAACTAAGCCTTCAACCTCGAAACGCCGGACTTGTTCATCGAGAGCGTACAGCAACTGTTGACCGGTAGTAGCTCCGGCAAAAGCAGTGCGGTGGCGCTTCGTACCTCCAAAGCGGCGAAAATCTAAAAGTCCTTCCGGAGTGCGGTTAAACATCACGCCCATACGGTCCATTAAGTGAATGATTCCCGGTGCAGCGTCACACATGTCCTTAACCGGAGGCTGATTAGCTAGAAAATCCCCGCCGTAGACACTGTCATCAAAATGTTCCCAGGTAGAGTCCCCTTCTCCTTTAGTATTGACTGCCCCATTAATCCCACCTTGCGCGCACACAGAGTGCGACCTTTTCACGGGTACGAGGGAAAACAAATCAACCGAGGTGCCTGCTTCCGCAATTTTAATCGCAGCCATTAGTCCGGCAAGCCCGCCCCCGACAATGATAACTTTACTCATGAGATACTCTCCTCCTCTCTATTTCAGAAATGCCGTCAAATCGCTTAAGCCAACCACTGACAATACGACAAAAATCCCGGCACAAACATAAGACCAGACTTGTTGAGAACGAGGACCGACCGTCAACCCCCAAGTTATGGCAAAAGCCCACAACCCGTTAACAAAATGGAAAATAGCAAATATCACACCTAAAGCATAAAAGATGAGTCCAATCGGATTACTCACGAAATTCTGTAACGCACCAAAAGTAGCCTCTCCAAACCTCAAAATGTACACATGGGTTACGACAAAGATCACTGTATAAATTCCAGAAATTCTTTGGATGATGTAGAACCAGTTGCGGGCATAACGATAACGCAGAACATTACTCTGGCCCGTATACACTACCCAAGAACCATAAATAGCGTGAAAAGCTATCGGAATGAATATAACAACAATCTCTATCAGAAAAATCCCCGGGAAATTACGCATCGTTTCAATAACCCTGTCATACGTTGCAGCGCCCGCCCGGGCAGATAGGTTCAGGAACATGTGAAACGCTAGGAAAATACCGATGGGCAGCAGTCCAAACAAGGAATGGACTCGGCGGATTAAAAAATGATAGGGGCTTTGTCTGGTACTCAAAACTATCTCTCCTCTCGCACATTTGGTGTTTGGTAATGCAACTTTAGTGCCATTCATCAAGTTCTGGACACTAAAAAATATTAGATTTCCCCCCGCTGAAGGAATGTCCAGGACTAGAAGTCACCTATAGCTCTTATCACGCATCATTACTACTCTTAGTACCCTTTTCAAATGTTTACAATCTTAAGTAGAAAGTTGAAGGTACACCGAATTTACATGCGGATACTTTAATAAAAATAACATAATCAGAGATTTATTATTCTAATTTCTAAATATTACATTGATAAATATTAGAAGCCACCGCGTTTATTAGCCATTATTTGAAAGTCTTCAACTTATTGTAGAGAGTGGCTAATGAAATATTAAGGGACTGAGCAGCCTTCTTCTTACCCTCGACTGAATCTCCAAAGCGCTGCAAGGCTAAACGAATCATGCGCTTTTCCATTTCATCCAGAGGAATTAATTCATCAAACTCCCGCTCTTCCTTGGTAATCGGACTTTCTACAAGGTTAAGCATATGCCTGTGCGTAATCATATCCTCTTCCACTGTAACCATGGCGCGCTCCATAACATTCTGCAATTCACGGACATTTCCGGGCCAATAATAGTTCATCAGGAGTTGCTCGGCCTGAGGAGAGAGTCCCGCTACCCTCTTGCCAAATTTACGGTTGAATTTAACGATTAATGACTGGGCGTAAGCCGGAATATCTTCTTTATGTTTGCGCAAGGGGGGTAAATGAAGTTCTACCACATTTAAGCGATAGTACAAGTCTTCACGGAAATCCCCTCTTTTTACCATTTCCCTCAGGTTTCTATTGGTAGCGGCAATCACGCGTACATTAACTTTGATCGTTTGCATGCCGCCCACTCTCTCAAATTCCATATCCTGAAGAACTCTTAACAGCTTGGCTTGCAGATAAAGGTTCATATCCCCAATTTCATCTAAAAAGATTGTTCCGCCATTAGCCAATTCCATTTTGCCTAACTTCGTTTTCCCTGCCCCTGTGAAAGCCCCCTTCTCATAACCAAAAAACTCACTTTCCAGCAATGTTTCCGGGATTGCGGCGCAGTTTACCTTAATAAAAGGCTTGTCCAGGCGCAAGCTGGCACTGTGAATTGCATGCGCAAAAAGCTCTTTTCCGGTCCCACTCTCTCCGGTGATAAGAACGGTGGAATTACTTCTGGAGGCTTTGCGGGCTAGATCCAACGCCTGTTCAAATTCCGGATGACTACCGATGATGTCATCAAATGTGTAAGCACTGGTGGATATCTGGTTAATCCGGGTCTGAAGGTCATCAATTACTTGATTTGAAGCTTGAAGTTGTTCCATTAGCTTATAAATGTCTGTTAAAGGTTGGAATACCACTACCGCTCCTTCCATTCTGCCTTCAACAGCTATTGGAGACGCATTTGAAACAACTTCAGCCTCACTGCCGCCGACGCGGGACCGATGAGCAAAAATCTGCCCGTGTGTACGCAAAACCCGGGCCAATGCTCCGTTAGGCGACACCTCGAAGATGTTTTGACCAATTCGCTGGCTTGAGGAAAGTCCGGTAACACGAGTAAAAGAAGGGTTGACGTATTTAATCGTCCCATCATTACCCGCGACTTCGATCGCTTCCTGAACTGAATTAAGAATAGCATCCAGCTCTCCTTTTAAGCGTTTCATCTCTGAGAGCTTTTCTTTTTCTTCGATGACATGCATCATAAGATTGGCACTTTTGGATTCCATTACCGAGGTAATCGGCTGTTTGAGCAGTTCCAACTCCAGTTGAACCTCTTTCACCCCAGTAGCTTCGATTATCAAATCCAATTCGCTTGTCTGGCAAAACTCTGCCAGAGATTTACAGGTAGGAATTCCGTCAGCCTCAGCCATTTTAATTGCGGGTGCCTTTGCGGATATGTCGCACACAACAGCAATTTCTACATGTTCTATTCCGCGCAAGGTTTTATAAATTGAAGAGCCTCCCCGTCCGGCTCCAATAATTCCTACCTTCACTTTGCGCGCCACTGCAACCACCCCCAATCTCGATCCATTATTTATTTTTATCTTACTAATTATTAGAATATTCGTCATTGCTAAGATCTTTTCCTGCTTTGACTAAATAATTTTTAGAAAGGTTTATTTGAAATACCGGCTGAACTTTTCCAGCATTTTTAAAAGCTCATCGGTCGTCAAGTAAAGCCGTGGAGACGGAGTCTGCTCGCTACCCGCCAGCGGCTTGGCTCCGGTAGTTTGTGGAGGTACAACTGCACGCACTAAAATTGTGCTGAGTATTTCAAGAATAAGAATGGGTAAAGCACCGCGCAGTCCGGGCAAAGTGAAGACAGGGACGATTAAATAGGTTGTGGGATAAAAATCTTTAGGTGAGTAATGGGCATAAAGAGCAATACTTACAACCACCGGAATTTCTGCTGTTTGCTGAACAAGAAATTCCCCTCCCCCGGCAGTTGAGCGAGGAAATGATTCCGCTTCCACAGTATTAGCAGCAATAGACCCGAGAAGTGCCTGCAGCTCGTCAATTGGTATAGAAATCTTGTGCGCAGGATTTGCAGGATCAGCAAGCGGAATATTCTTCAGGCCAAAGATGTATTTTGCCAAGACTAAGAAAAGCTGAGCTCCGATCAGCACACCGGCAGCCCCAATAATTTTGCCTGTTAGAATAGGCTGCAGCATGAAAAACGAAGCGCTTCCAGGCACAGAACTTATTGGGGCTGAAATAGTGAGGGCCAGATTAATTGCAGTTAGGTTATTGTCCGCAGGAGCCGGGCTGACCATAAGCACACCCCCTCATGGTAATATATGGATTAAGTACCAGCGGGGTGTTTGACACGTGGCAGTTTCTGAGTATTAGACACTGGAAGTGCTAAAAGGAACGCGGCCTTAGTTTGCGTCGTTCAGCTAAATAATTCAGAACTCTGGACGGGGATGTATTTAGAATTTGTGTTTCCGCAATTCCTGCCTCCTGAACTAACTCTAAGGCGAACGTAAACTCCCCTACCCTGTCCCAAAAATGAGCATCACTTCCTAAGATTACAGGGCTGCCGTAGTGAGCCATGGACTGCGCAAACCGCCTGCAATTATCCCACGCCCCCCTTTTCTCAGGAGATAGGGAACTGTTGTTTATCTCCACAGGTACTCCTAAGGAAGAGGAAGCATGGGCAATCCGTTCTAAATCCAGCTCAAAATCCGGGCGTCCCGGATGCACCATTATATCTGTCAAGGGGTTTTCCATAGCTTTAAGATAGGCTTTAGTGTTTTCCTCTGTCGTTCCTCCCTGGTAGCAAATCACATGCATCCCCACCAGTACCAGCTGCATGCGAATCAAATAGCGCAGTGGTATGTCAAGTTCTCCTTCGTGGCTTGTGATATTGGCCTCAACACCGGTCAGAATTTTCACCCCCGAGAGCTCATTCGGGATCACAGGCAAATTGCCAAAATGATAAAGGTTAGGGGCTCCCGGCATGCTCGGTCCATGATCAGCCATTCCCAAAATCTTTAAGCCCCTGCGTGCTGCAGCCATGGCGTTCTCACTAATCGTACTATAGGCATGGCCACTGGCAACTGTGTGTGTATGTAAATCAACGAGTATTTCCATAAAACCACCTCGCCCCTAGTATAACCGTTATCTTAAAAACAAAAAAGTGCTACTGATGTAGCACCACACTTTATTAAGTTTTTACTGTTTTTGGGGGACAGGTTTAACTGTAGAATCCACGTTAAAACGAAAACTTGCTTCTGTAGTTTGAGTCACTCCCCCGGCAGGGTTTGTTTTTATGCGCAGAACGATCATGTGCTGTCCCGCTGTCGCACTTTTGCCCAGGGCATCTCCTAAAGCTTTAATTTGGCGGAAAGATACGCGGGCGGTGGCTCCTGGCTCAAGTACATCAAGGGTTCCTGGTTTGATGATCTTCTGTTTATCATCCCCAATCAAGGAGATGTCCAGCTCAATCGGTATGTTAGTCATTTTCTGGGCTGTTGTGTTTTGCACTGTAGCGATCAAATCAAATGATTTAGCCGGAATTACTTGCGACCCTTTAAGGGTTACAGTTCCGTAGGTCATATCCTTGACCACGGATGAGGGTTCGACCGTTAAGCTAAGCATCTTTAGCTCCGGAACAACGCTGTTTTTGGCTGCACTGGCCTGAATAGTTTGCCATACAGTAACTGCAGCAAAGCTGAGCACAAAAATCACTAAAATACTCAGACCGATCGAGAAATACTTGCGATTAATCGCAACGACTCTAGCCAAAATTTCACCTCCACAACTCTTGGTATTTTTATCTTAAGAAAAAATATGCACGTCCATGAGCGGACATGCATAGGAATGTAAAATTTCTTTTAAAAGCAGCGTGATAAATTCAGAGCCTGTCCCGCAAAAACGTGAACTCAGGACTTCGTTAGTCCTTCCCGTTCCTGATATTTACGCAAGCGAATATCCTGGTCGCAAGTTAAGCGGAACACTCTGGACATCTGGAGCAGCCTGGACGTCGTTCTATCCCCAAGATAATTTTCCATATCTTCCAAACTCAGATTGCTAGTAATAACTGTAGGTAATTGTTGATTAAGCCGGAAATTAATGATTGAATATAAACGGTTTCTCGTCCACTCCGTATAATTATGAGCGCCTAAGTCGTCGAGCACGAGGATTGGAATTTCACGGGCAGTGTCGAGAAGATCAATTTCGCTAAACTCTCCTTTATTACTAAAAGTTGCCCTGAGTTCATCTAACAAGTCCGGGACAACCAGAAACAGAACCCGTTTATCTCTTTCGATCAAGGCATTGGCTATACACGCAGCCAGAAAGGTCTTGCCTGAACCTACCGGACCTATGAACAGAAGCCCTAAACCGGCAGATTCCCGTGCTTCACAGTTTTCAACAAATTCACGGGCCGCTGCATAAGCTTTGTGGGCGTTAGCGCGATGTGCCGGGTTTGCAACGGAATCATAGTATTCAAAGTTAAACTGTTCAAAACGGCAGTGCATCAGGCTTCGGGCCATGCGGGCATAGCGAAAGCGGTTTTCCACCTTTTTTTGCTGCATGCAAGTGCAGGGTTTAGCTACTTCCCCCTCAAGGACTATTCCCCGATCCTGGCACAGCTGGCAAACTACTCCCCTGCTTGAGGGTTCTTTATCTCCGCTTCCAGCCCCCAACCTGGTATCCACGCCCTCCCTTAAAATTTCCCGAATGTTTCTCATAAGAAAAGGATTCCTTTCTCATCATTAAATATATCATAAATAAAAGTTTTCGTATTTATCTGGATTATGGAGGCTTTTTCTTGAGCCTCCGCTCTTACCTTGTGCTTTTTTTTCCTGGCGAGTCTGAAAATTCGCATCATCAGCTTCTACTTCAGCCCGCGATCTAAATCCTTTTTTCTCCCATTCGCGCAAAATAGAATCAAGGTAGCGGAAGTTTCTAATTCCGGCGCTAACCCCTCGCCGCAAAGCCTCTATAATCAATTCCTCCGAAAAATGAGCAGCAAGCCAATGTGTTATGTGTTCACATTCCAACCCTGTTAAAGGACGACCTAATTCTTGTTCAAAAACTGTTACCAAACGTTCCATTGCTGATTTTGATGTTCCGGGTTCATGTGCAGCTGCGGCTTCAGCATCAGCATCATCACGCTTAAACTCGAGCATCTTTTCAATCGCCCATCTGTCAGCTAATTCTTCAATCAGCCCCACGAAATTAAAGGCGTTTACCCATCTTTTAGCTTCTGGGTTCCACTTCTTTTCGATTGCCATAAACTTGCGCTGTGCTAAGCGGGCAAGCATTTCTTCGATCTGATCAGGAGTAGTTCCCATCCTAACTGCCAGTAATTCCGGAGCAGGATAAGCTGTTGTATTCAATTCACTGAGGATCTGGATAATCAATATCAACTCCTGATCGCTCAACCCTAATTCTCTATATTGAGTTAAAAGTAATTTGGGAACAGTGCTCATCCCCGAAAAGAAAAGAGCTTGCGTAAAGCTCCCGTAAACATTTACTTTGTTCACAATCCCCACTCCAAAACAAATAGCTTAATTCTGGCAACCATCTTCCTGATATATTCTATATTTCTAATACTAAATCCTTTTATGTTATCCTTGCGAAGCGTGCTAAGAAATGGTGGATAAAAGCAGCTTATGCAAGTAACCTGTCGGATTTAATAAAAAGGAACAAATAAAGCACGATATCTTTCTCCGTTGTTCCCATATAATGGAAGGATTTACCCGGCTAGATGTCGTATTAATGTTTAACAGTATAAACTTCAGACACCAAATAAAATTCGAAAAGGAGGATTAAACATGAATGATCACCAGGAACTAGTTGCCCTGGTTGAAAGAGCTTGTACACATCCCGCTTTGGGGGTAAAACATTGTCTAAGGGTTTTTTACGTGGCGCAAGAACTTTCTCAGCATTTAACCCTTGATGAAGAGGTTCTGTTCGTTGCTGCTATGCTACATGATACGGGGAAATACCCCGTATATGCTTTGCCAAATGTAGACCACCCCTTGCGTTCCAAAGGAGTTGCCAGCAACCTCCTCCAGCGCCAAACCTTTTCTCCTAATAAACTTCCTAAAGTATTAGATGCTATTGAATCGCACATGTATTATTCCGAACCCGGCAAAAGTGATGAAGCAGTTTATTTAAGAGATGCCAATATTTTGGATAATTTGGGAAACATCGGTTTAATGCGCTTATTCAGCTTAATCGGGCATGATGAATTAACCCGGACCCCGGATGATGCAATTCAAAGAGCACGGACATTTGCGGAAGCCCTGCCTAACAAAGTATATACCAGAGCCGGGCGTCGTTTGGCCGTAAAACGCCGTGAGGAGATCTTACGCTTTTTAGCTGGAATTAAAAGGCAAACAGCAGAATATGCCTGGGTCTAATTACCGCTTCTGTTCCTCCAACCAACGCGTAATATTCTCGATTACATCGACCACATGATCCAAATTGCGTTCGCGTTGCCCTTGATCGATTAATTGCTTTAAGCGGTGGCGCAAGCGCACATAAGCACGGTTGACTTGGGAGCGTGAGACGCGGCGCTCCGAATCTTTGGGTTTTTTAATTTGAGGCAGGCTAGGCATCGGTTTGGGTATCGTCGGCCTGGAGCTTTGAGCAGTAACAGCAACTTCCTTGCGAGGAAAAGCTTCCGCTTCGCGCACGAGCCACGGTTTGGCAGGTGCATGCCGGACTGTTTCGGTAGGCAAGAATTCAATCATTTCTCCGAGTTGCGGAATAATTGGATTCTTGTTGTACTTTTCAAGTACTTTTTGCGCAAATTCAGTCTGAGCTTCAGGCTCCCCGTGAACTAAAATAATATTCTCAGTTTCGACACAGGAAATCCAGTTCAAGAGTTCGTTCTGATCGGCATGAGCAGACATTCCTTCAATCATCTTAATTTGCGCTTTAACTGCCACTGTCTCCCCGTGTATTTTTACTTCCTTAGCACCATCAATCAATTGTCGGCCCAGTGTTCCCTGTGCTTGGTAACCTACAAAGATTACGGTGGCATTTTCCCGCCATAAATTGTGTTTAAGATGATGTTTGATGCGGCCGGCATCTGCCATGCCGCTCGCCGCAATTATGATGGCCGGGCCTTCCAGATTATTAAGTGCCATGGAATCCTGGGCTGTTAGGCTGAAATGCACATTAGCCATCGTGAGGGGATTTTTTCCACGCCTGATCAACTCACGTGTTTCAGCATCAAAATGCGCAGTGTTTTCCTGGAATATCTTCGTCGCGGAAATTGCCAACGGGCTGTCTATATAAATTGGGAGTATAGGTATTTCCTTAGCAGCCTGGAGTTGACTAATGTAAAAAAGTAAATCCTGAGTTCGCTCAATGGCAAAGGCCGGAATAATTAAGTTGCCGTGGGCATCATAAGTTGAGCGAATTATTTCCGCCAGCTCTTTCAAGCGATTGCCACTCTCTTGGTGCAGCCTGTTGCCGTAAGTAGTCTCCATTATAATCACATCTTCCCCGCATAAAATGCTGGGATCCTCAATATAAGGCTGATTCGGATTTCCTATGTCTCCAGAGAAAACTACTTTTTTGGTTAAGTTCTCTTCCTTAGCTTCCAGCAGGACGTGCGCAGATCCTAAGATATGCCCCGCATCCCTTAATTGAAAAGCAAGGGATGGGGATAGTTCAACTTTTTCCTGATAGCTTACGATCTGAAAGAACGGGAGCGCGCGCAAGCCATCTTCGGCAGTATATATAGGTTCCAAAGGAGGAATCCCGGCTCGACCCCGCTTGCGGTTCTTGCGCTCAACCTCCATCTCCTGAATATGGCCACTGTCCGGAAGCATAATCGAACAGAGTTTGACAGTTTCCGGTGAAGCCCAAATCTTACCTTTGAAACCTTTTTTAACGAGTTTTGGCAGTAAGCCTGAATGGTCAATATGAGCATGAGTCAAAATCACGGCGTTAATTGAAGACGGATCAAAGGGAAATTCACCGTAATTTAATTCTTTAAGCGCTTTGGACCCCTGAAACATGCCACAATCTACAAGTAGACGAAAATCAGCGGATTCAACTAAATAGGATGAACCAGTTACCACTTGAGCTGCACCGAAAAAGCTAATTTTCATGCTGACTCTCCCTCCTCTCTCCTTTAATCAAGTTAATCAAGTTAATCAAGTTAATTAAGCTCAACGAGTTTTAACTTAACAGCTTTAAGGGCTGCTTGCGTGCGATCTTCGACTTCAAGTTTGCGGAAAATATTAGACAGATGATTTTTAACGGTTTTTTCGCTAATATATAATGCTCCCCCGATTTCCTTGTTCGAAGCTCCGCGTACGACATAAGTTAAAATGTCCAGTTCGCGCGCACTTAAACCATATGTCTCTTTCAAATGAACCGGGTGAGCAAGCTGTCCTAAAAGTTTTCCTGTAACCGCCGGAGACAAAATTGGCTCACCGCTAAAAACCTTGCGAATCGACTCAATCAAGGTCTTGGGATCAACATCTTTGAGGAGATAGCCTGCGACACCGAGCTGCAGAACTTCGAATACTTTCTCATCAGAATCGTCCACGGTCAGCACTAAAATTCCGATATTCGGGTTTTCCCGTCGAATAACCCGGCAGGCATCAAGACCATTCACGCCCGGCATGTTTAAATCCATGAGCAGAATGTCAAATGAGGTTTTACGGGTAATATTAATAGCACCCTGGCCATCCCCGACCTCTTCTATGACCTCGATTCCTTCTTCGAAGGCTAGAATTCTCCTAAGACCCTCTCTCAGCAATGGATGGTCATCTGCAATCACAACGCGTATCACCCTGCTGCTCCCTCCTCTTGCTTGAATGGAATAGAAAATTCCACAGTAGTTCCTTTGCCCAAGGAGGATTGAACAGAGAAATGTCCGTTGAACATCTCTACTCTTTCCCGCATCCCTACTAAACCAAAGTGTTCGGTCGAAGAATCCAAAGCATGCTCAACATCGAAACCCTGCCCGAAGTCCTTGACACTGGCGCTAGTCCACTCGTCTTGGAATTCTACGCTCACCATTACCCGGTCAGAACTTGAATGTTTGGCAACATTAGTCATACCTTCTTGAATTAAGCGAAAGAGAGCAACTTCCATTATCGGTAGCAGGCGTTTTTCCCGCCCTTCTACTCGCAGTTCGCATTTGATGCTATACGTTTCTTGAAAGTTATCAAGGTATTTTCTTAAGGCTGGAATTACCCCTAGATCATCTAAGGCCATAGGCCTAAGATCGAAAATAATGCGCCTAATGTCGTGGAGATTGGAACGAACCAAGTTCTTCAAATCTTTTAGCTCGCTTTTAACACGACTTGGGTCCAGTTCCAAGAGTTTTTCCGCTATTTCTAAACGCAGGACAATGTTGGCCAGAGTTTGGGCAGGACCGTCATGCATTTCGCGCGCTACACGGCGGCGCTCCTCTTCCTGGGCTTTGATAACTCGCAGGGCAGTTTCCTGACGCTGGTCAACCTCCCGCGCTTGATAGATGTCTGCAATGCCCCCCTGCAGCAGGTTAATGGCTACACTGACCTTTGACATTAAATTTTCAGCCCGTTCAATAGTAGCCTGCATCTGGCGCAGAGAGCGCTCAATCTCATCACGGCGCGTGCGTTGCTGCACTTCTTTTGCTTGAAGAAGCTGCAGCTTCATCTGCGCTTCGGTGGCCTGAGAGTAGGTTTCCATCATCTCTTGTTCAGAATATTTCTTATAGTCCCGGCTTACTTCCATCAATCTTTGCCGCAGACGGCGCTCCAGCTTTTGTTGCTGATCAACGTCCTTTATCGTCTCAACAATCTCTGTCCTTAATTGAGACAGTTCCTGACTTAGACGTTGAATTTCAGAGCGGGTAGACTCCGCGATAAAAAAGATTTCTTCTTTGCCGGATTCTATGGAACTAAGAGTATTTTTGAGAATTTCCCCTAAGCGGTCTGCCACAAATCTGTCCCTCACTCTTACTTTGCTTAGAAAGGCTCTTCATATGGAGTATACTCTAGTCTATTCGACACCGAAATTCTTTTTTCCTACTTGACTTGTAAAAACAGTGAAATGAATTTATCTCCCTCTGAAATCAAGAACACTCTGATCCCCCCTTGGGCAGGAATCAGAGTGTTCTTGATTTCAGAGGCTTGTCGAATTCTATAAGGAAATCTAACGAGCCTTAGTTCACCTTTACTTTGCTGGTTTTCCTTTGCACAGATCTTCTGATTTCCCGTTCCAGGCGGCGCGGGAATCCTAAATCATCTTGAGCACACACTATAGTGGTCCACCCTTCTTTTTTCATTCTCTGCACGAATTCAGATCCATTAAGATCACTATCTATATACAATAAAATATCTTCTACCTGGGCCAGAAAGTTATACCCCGCTAGGGTTAAGTTCCAGCGTACAGGTGATTTAGGGAATACCTGTCTTAGTACTAGAGCCAGCCGTTCCGCCCCAGCTGGAACTTGTATTTGACGTCTGATCGGCCCGGGAACGGGCTCTTGCTTGAATTCTTGCTTGGGCTCTACCGCTGCCAATGGCTTCACTTCAGCCACTATCTCTACCTCTGGTTTAGCTTCAGCCACGATCTCTGTTTCTGCCTTTTCCTTTTCCTTTTCCCCTAACTCTACCTTTTGCTCATCTTCAACTGTATTTACTTCTATCAGGGTTAATTCAGGCATTCCTGACTTATTTACACCTTCATCATCTATTAAACTCTCTTTTTCAGGACTAGCGGTATCTTCTCGGTTTCCCCAATGCTCCGGACTGTTCTGAACGGTCGCGATCTCTGGAGACAGAATTCCAGCTTGCAAGCTTTCCCGATAGAGGTTTTGGTAGTCTCTGATTTTTATTTGACTATTGTCTGACACGCCGGATCCACCGTCAATTATATTAACCCTGCCCCTATATGCTGCCTGTGTAGGTTGGATCAAAGCGGCAGCTGCTGCAACAGAGTCGGGGCTGTCATTAAGCTCAAAAGGTGTTCTCACGGAAGCGCTTACAGCTTCATTAATCATTCTCTCCATCATTTCATAAAAGACAGGGAAGTTCTCAATCACACGCGTATCCGGAAGACGCTGTTCTATTATCTGCCTTACTCCATTATTAATTTCCGTTTCAGGAAGGGAAGCTAAACTTGTTGCGAGCGCAGACACAAGTTTATGGGCACTTTTTAACCCGCGCTGAAACTCAGCATCTGCATCAGGACCTGTAAGCAGGCATGTAGCGAAGAGTTTCTCAACGATTTGGTCTATATGTTCTTGAATTCCGGGATCTTGGTAAAAATACGTTTCCATGTTTGTCCACCCCCACGAAATAATCCTGTTCGATAGCTATGCAAACAGAGGATTAGATATGAATGGTGGTGGATTATTTCTTAGTGTGCCTGCGCTAAGTATTGGAGCACGCGCGCAACTGTTGCCTTGGCATGGGCAATGCTTTCGGGAATATTTTTGGGGCCAGAGCAACTACCCGCGACAAATACTCCAGTGTTCCCATCCGTGTCAGGATCGTTATTTTTATAAAATCCGTTTTCATCATAGCTAAGTCCAAGTTGCGGAAATTGCAGGCTTAAATCGTTTGTTGGCTTTTGCGCAGGCACAAGAATTAAGAGGTCATACTCATCTTCAGACACAGAACCGGTGTAGGAATCGGCAAAACGCACGGTAAGAGACTTAGCTGGATAACCATATACCTTTGCCGGAGTGCTACGGATGAGTTTGATTTGATTAGATTCTATTTCCTTGGAGCTGGCAGTTAAGAGATCAATATAAAAAATATTAAGCTGGGTATTAGGCAAAAGATAGCTAAGCCGCAAGGCCAAGCGCTGTGCGTACGCACAACAATAGCGGGAACAATAATTGGCACTGTGAGCGCGCTCATCCCTGCTGCCGACGCATAACACGATCCCAATCCTGCGCAAGCCACCCAATTTTTCATTAAGTTTAGAGGGCTCAGCCAGGACTGATTCGAGTTCATACGCTGAGATCACCTGTTTGTAAGTTTCATAACTTAATTCTGCCTGGACAGCAGGATTATGGATTTCAAACCCGGTTGCTGCCACTACAGCCTGTACCTCAAGAGATGTTTCCGCTCCCAGGTCTGAGCGGATTTCATTGAGCAAACGAATATTAGCCCTATAATGTCCAGGGCTGCCATGAAAGTCTGTTAACATGCTATAGGGCAGAATATGAATATTAGGATTATGTTCGAGCTTTGCCCTAGTCTTAGGTATGAGGCAGGCTGAGCATTGCTGACAGAGTTCAGCAGCTTTGCATGAATAAAATCTCCCCTTGCCGCCAACTTCCTTTTCCCGTTCGAGGAGGAAGACTTCATTTCCTGCCTGAGCCAGGCCTAGACTAGCGGTAATACCGGCAATTCCCGCTCCGATAACTAAAACTTTTCCTCTCATGCCCTTCTCTCCATAACCGCCTTATTTAGATAGCGCTCGGCACTGATCATCTAACTCACTTCCTGATTCATTTCCGCTCGCAGAATCTGGGCGAGCGCTCGCCGCCAAAGTGCGGGGGAATTGGCTGCAACCGCCACTATTTTAACAAGTTCGGGGTTAAGTCCCATTCCCTGTAATCTGCGTTTAATATCTGCAGTTTTAGGTTCGCTTTGGTTGGCGCAACTTCCTGGCGGGCAGATGCCAAGGATAATATTATCAGCACCATGGGCCAAAGCTTGTAAGATATAGGTTTGATCAGTATTGCACCCACACGGAACAGTAACCAATTCAATCTTAGCAGCCATTTTTAAGGGCAAACTTACGTTTTGCGCAGCTAAAGCCCCGGAATTTTGACAAGCAAAAATTACGGTCTTATGTTTTGAATTTGTTTTAATCCGTTCGTAAATTAGACTTCTATCAAATAGAGGTAAAGAAATTGCCAGAGAGGAACAGGCACTTGCACACACTCCACAGCCCTGACACGCTAAGGGGTCAATATAAGCCGCAGAATGGAAACGATCGACCTCGATTGCACGGGACGGACAAACCTGGCAGCAGCTAAGGCACAGGGAACATCGTTCAGAATCAATTTGAGCAAAACCGTCTGCGACCATTAACTCTCCACTAAGCAGGAGAGCAGTTTCTCCTGCTATGGCAGCGGCCGCAAGTTCAAGCGGCAGACTTGACTCCTGCGCCTCACTTAAGACAAAGATTCCCGGCCTGTTTGTAGAAAGGGAGAAAGAATGAATCCTCAGCAGCGAGGCCAAGCCTTCAAATTCTGGACTAAAAGAGTAAATTTCGCTGATATAGAGAAACTCAGCCTTTAGGTCAAATGATAAATCCAGAAAAGGATCAAGGTAGTGAAGACGCAGACAGCTATCATCCTCTGCTACTATGTATAGAGGATCTTTTAAACGTAAAAAACGCACTCCAGACTGACAGCAAAGCTGATACGTTTCCTCCGACTTAGAGTTCCCCAGTCTTAGATTAAAGTAAAAAAAATTAACAACGGCTCCTTTGGCCGCCAACCTTAGTGCCTGGTGCAAAGCGAGAGCAAAGGCATACTCATTATCCTGATCATTGAGGTAAAATGCTACGTTTTGCCCAGCGAGAGTTTGCTCAGCTTTGGCAATAGGCATGATCAACGGAGTCTGAGGCAGATTTGGGTCAAGCCTGACCTCTGGTGCCAGGGCTAAAACAATCGTTCCAGCTTCAATCCATGTTTTTTTCTTCATCTCTTTCTGCTCTACCCTGACTCGAAAGTTGCCCCGTTGCCCTAACACTTCTACCACCCGGGCACCACGTAAAGGAGTGACTCTGGAATGAAGTGCGTGAGCGCTTTCTCCGATCCATATAACGGGATGAGCAGAAAGCATATTAATTGCAGTTAAAGCAAACACTCCATCCCCTATTACGATCACTTCTGAATGGACAGAAAAAACCCACCCTCCCTCTCGTTTCGCCAAAGGGATGTTCATTTAACCACTCCCATTTTCCACCCATATATTTAGGCCAAATATTGGCATTTATCTGAATATGGCGAGGGGTTATAAGTGATTCTTTCCGAAAACAAGATCCCCAGGGAATTCCCTGGGGACCTACCCTGAACAAGCTTAACGTGTGCGAAACACTTTTAGGTAAGAATCAGCATATATGCTCTTGTTGAGTAAGATTTGTGCAGTAGCCGCGACATCAACAAGGTCATCGTCGTTCGCGTCTACGATGGCAGCATCAAGGCCTACAGCCATAGCCATAGCTAAATATGTTCTGTTAATCAAGTGGCGATCAGGAGACTTTTGCGAGACATTGGACAGTCCGAGCACAGTCCTAGGAGCCGGGTTGGATAGAGTCTTGACCTGACGCAAAGCTTCTAATACTTCAGGAGCATGTTCCTGCGCAACATTGACTGGGAGGATGAGCGGGTCAATATAAAGGTCTTCCATTGGCATACCGAATTCATCAGCAGCTGCCACTAATTCCATCGCAAATGCTACCCTGTTTTCAGCATCTTTGGGAATACCTTTTTTATCCATGGTCAGGCCGATTAAGGACGCGTTGTACTGAACAGCCATGGGGAAAACCCGTTCAATTTTAGCACGCTCAGCCGGGCAGGAGTTGATCATGGCCGGGCGTTTACATAATTTTAAGCCCCCTTCGATTGCATCGTAGTTCGTTGAGTCCAGGCACAGGGGCAGATCAGACACCTCCTGGATTACGTTGACCATCCATTTATAAGCTTCCGGTCGCTCCTCCGTAGGCACTGCCGGTCCGGAGTTTACATCGAGATAATGAGCGCCCCCTTCTTGTTGCTTTAAAGCCCAATGTTGGAAGGGTTTGGGATCTTTGCTGCGGAGAGCTTCTCCGATGTCTTTAAACATTCCATTAATACGTTCGCCAATAATAATCAAATCCGCTCACGTCCTTTTAAAAAATTCAAGTTATTTTTACCAGGCAGGCAGCCGCAGCGCAGACGTTCGCAGTCGGTGCCGCGGGCCTTATTATTAATGCCAAGAGATTAGGCGTTCTGTTCCATCAAATCGGAGATATTTCTTTGGACCAAACGTACAGAAGCAGGGTTGCGCATTAACAAAATGCTGGCACCGACTTGGAGCAGGGCGGAAGCAGTAACTGCTTCCCACAGAATTCCGCGGTCTTGCAATTCTCCCCAGCCCGGGAATTCTTCAGCTCCGACATTAGCTTCTTTCGCCCTGTTGGCCTCATAACCGACAGTACAAATCATGGGCATGGACAGCATCTTATCCCCGGCAAGCGCACCCAAACGGGCCCGCTCCATAATGGAATAGGCATATTCAATCCCAAAGCCAAGACCGCCGATCATCGGGTCAATAACGATCTTGTTCAACGGCAGACCCATTTCGTTTATCAAAATGTTAAGCTGTTTACAGATGTTAATATCGAGCGGAGAACGGGCAATCACATTGTGCTTATGCACCATCGCGGCCGCCGCAATGGACTTATAGTTATCCTGTTCGGCCAACCCGATTAAAAGATTCTCCCCAGCTGCTGCTTCAGCAATAGCGGCCAGTACTTCATTGTCTTTCTCCGGATCTTCACATCCTACCACAATTACCGGTACGCCAACGGCGGCTAAGACATCCTTTACCACCTGGGAACATTGTTCAGGGCTGTGGTTCGCTCCTTCTGGATCAGCTCCGATTAATTTGAGGTAAATCATGTCAGCGCCGAATTCTTCCACGCATTTTTTAGCCCAAGCTACAGGGTCACCAAGAACATCTCCAAATTGGTTTTTAATATTGTCGTTCCACGGTGGCACAATGTCGGTTACTTCCATCCCAATTACCGGGCGGTTTTCAACTTTACCCTCAAAATGCAGATATGGTAGGGTTCCGTCCCCACCGACTCTTATCACAGAGGTACGCGTACCACCCTCTTCAGCAGTAGCGCCGAGAACAACCTGACCGACTTTACTAGCATACCTTTCCTTAACTAAAGTTACGGGCATTGACCTCTCTCCTTTCTACTTCAAGATCCCTACACGACTTATAATTTTTTCCACAGCTTGAACAGACACTGCATCATCAGGCAGATCATACAAGGCCTTTCCGGCTAAATCCTGATCCACCACCAGCGGATCTAAAGGGATGTCACCGATCACTTTAAGATCGGTGTGGGCGATCTCGTCTGCCAGGGATTCCAGGCTGTTGTCCGCTGTTTTCGTAACGACCAGGTAAACTTCTCCGACTTCAGCCCTTATCCCCCTGATCAAGTCATGAACCCGACCGGCCGAACGTATCCCCCGGGCTGAGGAGTCACTGATCACAAACATAACATCAATATGAGGGATCGTTCTGCGGCTGATGTGTTCAAGCCCTGCTTCCGTATCAACAGCCACAAAATCATAATTACTGCCCAAATTCTCCAGGTATTTGCGCAAAAGGTCATTCGGATAGCAATAGCATCCTGGACCCTGCGGACCTCCCATTACCAGGAGGTCAATATCCTTAGATTCGACTAGTGACTGCTGTAGTTTGTACTCCACAAAGATATCTTTGGGCATTCCGGTGGGAATTGCCTTGGGATTTTTGGTCTCCTCCAAGAGATCAGAAATTGTCGCCGTTACTTTGAGTCCCAGAGCCTCATTTAAGTTAGCGTTAGGATCAGCATCAACAGCAAGTATGGAGATTCCTTGCTTCTGCTTGATCATTTGTCTCAGCATTAAGGCGGTGAAAGTAGTCTTCCCTACCCCACCTTTGCCGGCAACTGCTACATATTTTGCCATTTCCTCCTCCACCTTCCTGCATGCCTGTTTTAACCCTCAACGGACGGGAATAGGGATAAGTCCGTATGCGGTAAGAACAGCGCTGAAACGAACTCGTCCATAAATGTGGTACCCACGGAAAGCTCAACATACGTCATCTTACGGGACAATTCAGCCGCTTCTTTCCAAGCGTTTTGAGAAAGAAGCGCAAGCCGGGCTCCTTTTACAGAAGAATTCCCAATGAATAGGAATTTATCCTCAGGCAAATCTGGCAACAGCCCGATTTGAACGGAGTCATGGACATTGAGATAATTGCCGAAACCTCCCGCGATTACAATGCGGCTGATCATATCAATATCAACAGCCACCATCGTCAATAAGGAACGAATTCCGGCGTAAATTGCCCCTTTGGCCCTGATTAAGTTTTTAACATCATTTTCTGTAATGACAATGTCTTTTTCTCCGCCGGCCTGATGAGCCCAAGCCAGCACGAACTCTTTATCATCAGTGGTCGCACGCAGGCGGGCAGATTGGGAAGAATGCTCAAGCTGGAAATTCCCTGCCCTGTCGATAATGCCTGCTTCCCGCAGTTTGGCGAGACAATCCACTAAGCCGGAGCCACAGATCCCCACCGGCGGAATTTTTCCAATCACTTTAAGATTGACATCCAGGCTTTCAGGATCAATGGTTACACGCTCAACTGCCCCAGGCATAGCCCTCATGCCAAAGGCAATCCCGCCGCCTTCGAAACAAGGACCTGCGGAACAAGCACAGGATACCAGCCAGTCCTGGTTACCGAGCACAATCTCACCATTAGTGCCGATGTCAATAAAGAGGACAATGTCTTCCCCATTAGCCATATCTGTTACAAGGGTACCGGAGACGATATCCCCTCCAACATAGCTTGCTACCGAGGGGAAAGAATGAACTAACCCTTCCGGCAGGATATGAAGTCCAATTTGTCTGGCAGGTACGGAAGGTACATCATTCATGGTAGGAATGTAGGGTTCCAGCCGCACATATCTAGGATCCACTCCCAGAAGCAATTGAGTCATTGTGGTATTACCGGCAGTCATGGCGACCATAAGGTCGTTGAGATTAAGATTTTGCCTGGAGATAATTTTGTCAGTCAGATCATTAACGGTATCAATTACTGCCTGATGAATCTCCCGTAAATTTTCTGGGCTTTCGACCGCATACACTATCCGGGAAATGACGTCATCCCCGTACTTAGCTTGTTTATTGTAAGTCCCTTGTTTATCCACTATTTCTCCGGTTATCAAATTGACTAGGTAAACCACAACTGTAGTTGTACCAATGTCAATCGCCAGACCGTACGGAGGGATGTCATTGCCCTTGTCAACATTGATTACCGTATACCCTGATTCTGAAGTGGTGAGAGTCACAGAAACATCCCATTTGGCTTGGCGCAGGGCTTCAGGCAATGTTTGAAGGACAGTGAGCGGAATTTGGATGGGCTTAGTCCCCGCTTGTAAAACTCGCCTTAACTCCATGTTCAGACGGGACCAGTCACTGGCGTTCTCCGTCAAGGTGGGTTCGGAAAGTTGAACTCTTACTTTGACTGCAAGCGGATCATTTCCGAACTTTTCTATTAAGTCTTCTTCAGTTTCCTTGAGCAGACCCTTCTGCACATCCCCCATCAAGACTTGATGCTCCTGTAGACGGGATTCGGGAGGAACCTCGATCGCTACATCACTCTGGATAAAAGTTTTACAGGCTAACCGTACCCCCTGAGTAAGCTGCTCGGGAGACAGGTTACCGGTACCCTCAACCTGGGGTTCTCCGGATATTACCAAAACTTTACAAGCGCCGCAACTACCTTTGCCCCCACAACTGGACTTAATGTAAATCCCGGCTTTTGAAGCAGCCGTGAGCAGGGATGTTCCGCTTTCTACCTCTACTATACGGTTTTCCGGCATAAATTTAACTTGGTATTGGGGCATTTCGTCACTTCCCTCGCTCTCACTCTAAACCCTCTATTTATCTAATTTAGGAACGTATCCTAGGCGAGCTTACAGGGTGCGCGCAAAGGGTACGATACCGCTCGACTCCCGTGGGCCCACAACTACTTTCCAGCCGGTAAGTTCTTGCAGCTTACCGGAAATAACAGCCACATACCCAGGGATGATGACATTACGGTGTTTGACTTTGTCGGCGATTCCGGATGCTTCCATGGCGGCAGCAATCTTGTCAGGCTCATATTTACCGGCTGCATATGCAGTCAGCACGGACGTTCCGTCCGTATCAATCGGAAGGATATAGCTCGGAATCTTGCTTGCTTCCACTTCCCCTTCAACACTGTAATAGGTGAGAGAGAAGTTCGTGGTGATGTAGAGAGGAGAATCCTCGTTAACATCTCCCACAACATGAAGAGTAGGTTCAACCTGAATTGGTTTTTGCGGGTCAGTGTAAATATTTTGTCTTAAAGTGAGGAGAGGGAGTATATGAGCCTTGACGCTCGTTTTTAAGACAATAGCACTGGCGTATTTACTAACGTAAACAGAGGCTTCCAAAATCTCGTCAAGTGGCTCAATTTTACTCGTGAAAGCCACGACCGGATAGCCAAAAGGACGGAATTTTTTCTTAATCGCCAAGCGGCGCAAATGCGTAAGGTTGGCTAGGGTTTGGCTCGGAGTCCTGGAACCGGGATCAAGCACAAACTCTTTATACCCAAGAGCCTGAGCTTTCTCCACCAAGTCATTCAAGGCATCGAGACCGTCTGCCTTTAGAATAACAGGAACAGCCTGCTCTTTGGCGAAGTTGACAACCGCTTCATAATTATCAGCAGTTGCGCTTCCGATCAGAGGCTTGCGCGCAGCAACCTGAGGCACAGCGTCTTTTAAGGCTTCTACATCACTGCTGAAAATAAGCAGTGATTTCTCAGTAGCATTAGCCACAGCGGCAACAACGGCAGCAAAACGGGCGGCATCCCCGGATTCATTAACGACAGCCACTCCGTCTAAGGAATAATGCAGACCCACGCGGTCATACTCAAGGTCGTTAATTTCGCTGACCTTGGCCGCGATTTCCCCATCACTCATGGCATCGGAAATCTGAATCAAAATCGTGGTTGGATGATAGAAAGTCTTGTCATGACGGAAAAGTACGGTCTCATCTCCGAGGATGGAACCATTACCGAATTTAATAGCCTTAATTGGAGGAGCAGATGCGGAGTCCAATACTTCGCGCGCAGCATCTGTTACATGCGGGCAAGAGTCCAAAGAACCTTTGCCAGCGGCCAAAGCCATCGCGAAAGCCAAACATGTCGGCGTTCCGCATTCTCCACAGTTTTTTTTCGGCAACTGTTTGTAGATTTCTAAACCTGTTAAACCCATACTCTGACCCCTTTCTTATTAAATTAATGTTGGCATAAGTCCGTCAGGGACTAGTATGTCCCTGACGAATTGCTAAATGCAGTTACTACATCAATGGATCAAGATTGAAGCAGGGATGTCCTTTCTCTTCGAGGAAAGGCATGATCTCTTCAACCGTAGTGCCGATTGATTCATCAGCAATCTTGTCGATGAAGTCTTCCCCTAATCCTTCTTCAACTGAACGTTGAACAAAATCTTCCCGCAAGAATTCTTTCAACTCTTTCGGCATCCACACAATGCGGGCAATCCCGCCGTCAGCTGGAATAAACTTCTTACTAACAAGATATGTGCGACCGATGCCCATGAAGCCTGGAGTTTGGAGACCGCCGCCGACTGTTCCGGCCAAGGTGGAGAACGTCATACCGCAAGGTGTCATGCCGCTGTGTTCACGTGTGGTAATCATTAAGCCGTTGGCTTCAGGGACAATAGCCATAATGGCTTCGAAACAGCCACAAGAAGTCATCGGTTTATCCATGAGAGTATAAAGGTTAACTTCATCAAGCGTATTATTAGAAGCCGGTCTGAGGTAATCATTACAGCTCTGCCACATGCCCTTGACTTCGTCAATAGCCGGGCCTTTGGGAATCGGTTGGTTCGGTCCGGTTGGGGTGATTTCAAAGGCTGCTTTAGCATCAAGCCAGCTGACCGCTCCGCACAATCCAACCCGTTCCGGCGTTACGATGCAGACGTGGTTCGGCGCAAAGGACTGGCACAGCAAACAGGAGTAAAACTCCTCAACCGATTCATCAGTTAAAGCCTTCATCCGGGCATCGCGGGCACGATAGCGCTCACGGGCCTTGATAATTTTCTCTTCAACCAACGCTTGGTCTGTATAAATCGTAACTTGAATACGGTCGACAATCGCCGGGAATTCCTGCCTAAACTTAGCCAAGAGCAGTTCCCCGACGTGTTTCAGGAGCAGTCCTTTAGCGCGGGCATCTTTGGAGAGACGCACCCAGCACAAATCCCGCTGAGCCACGTGCCAAACCCCTTCACCATAGTTGGCAAAATAGTGAATGCGGCGTTCAAGCACGCCCTCGAAGTCAGCCTGCATTTTACGGCCGTAAATACTAATCATGATTCCCAAAGGAAGCTTCGTGCCTTCCGGAACGCTGTCGATTTCCGGTCCGATCACTTCAACCTTGCCGTCTGTGACTTCATCAGGTCCCACCATGCTCACGAGCTCAAAGCCGGTCGTCCGACCGCCGCCAAACTCAACATAGGTATCCCCTTTGCGGATCGTCTCCCCTTCGAACGCAGGTCCGAAGTTGACCGGAATCGGAACTTCGATGTTTGTGAGTTTGATCCCGCGGACTTCAAGCGCCAGCGGAACGATTTTGTCATAATCAGGCTCAGAGATATACCAGTCAGGAATCTGCATATCTTCTCCCAGCTCTTGGTCGGTTAAGACCGGGAAGCCCATGAAGATTGCCCCCATGCTGGCAGCCAGTTTAACATCATCAAGTTCGCCGAGGTTAAGCACAAAAGCCCGCACACGGCGCCGTTGATAGTCGCGGTGTTCTTCGCGTTTACCGGCCGGAATTCCCCCGAATGCCAGACCCGCACGGAAAGCGTAGTTAACCGCATGAATGATTTGCGTGAAGTTGCCTAAGGGGAATGCAATATAATCCAAACCAATTTTGACATTTTCTTCAAGCAATTGTTCGATAATCTCGTCAACTAAAAAGAGCATAAACCCTTGGCCCATGAGTTTATCGACAATTTTCTTAGCTAATTTAGAATCTTTGGCGCGACCAAGAATAACCGCAACCCCAGGAATCGTCCAGTCAACCATTTTGATTCCGTGTTTACGGACAATTGGGTCGCCGAGGAAACCGGTCCAAGGTTCTACCTTAGGCTCATCGTTTTCCAAATAATGAATGGTCTCGATTATTTCTGCTGCATAGAGGACAGATTCCCCCCACAGACGGGCATTCTCGAAGGTGCGCTCAGATCTCACTTGGTTGCGCATGCGGTTGAGAATGGGAACTAGCTCCCCTAATTTGGTAATTTTTTCACCGGAGAGACAGGTGACAACCGGAAGGTGGTAGGCCGTGTCCGGATAACCGATCTCCTGTTCCGTGCCATACATTTTAATAGCGCGATTAAGCAGTATTTCCGCATAAGTCATGGCAATCACGGTGCCATCATAAACTCGCTTAAGCAGTTTAGTTCCTTGTTTGCTCGGATCTGTAATTGCCCCTTCATAAATTTGTTCCATGGACATAAACCATTCCTCCTTTCCTTACCACCCTTGAGCGAGTGAAGTATTAAATTTATCAGCAGCTTGTTTATGAATACCCAGTTTCCAATTCCGATATTCCAGGGCATCCAGCAGCTTACGCGCCCCAATCACGGGATCCATCTCGAAAATGAAATTGCCCCCATACACATCATGAGCGATTTGAGTGGTAATTCCGTAAATCAGATCACTACCCTCAACCGGAGGCATTGAACCAACATGTGTTGGCAAGCCCATTGTTACACACCAAGTGCCAATAGCTACTGCTTTTTCATGCATCGCTTCCGGTGCAGAAGCCACAAAAGGAACCTTTGGAACGTCAACTCCCAACTCATTCGCCATGGCAATCGCCAAATCCATCCCACGACTATTATCAACGCAAGCTCCTACATGGAATACTAAAGGCAAGCCTGTAGAAAGTTGCGGATTCGCATTTTCCAACGTCTTCAGGAAGCTCTTTAGTCCAGATCCAGCATAAGCATCTACAGCCAACGGTGACATTAGACCAAGTTTTGCATAGGCACCCGCCGAACAGCCGGTGGCAATGACGAATACATCATTTTTAACCAATTCCTTCAACACCGCAACATGACCATCATCTTGCGGACGTTTTAGATTGTTGCAACCAGCCATAAGTGCAACCCCTTTAATTTGTCCACTCAAAATGGCATCAGTGAGAACAGAAATAGGCCTTTCAGGATTAATCTTTGCAAAGATCTCAGTCAAAGCCTCTATACTAAAACCGGCAACTAACTTATGTCTTTCGCTTGGAATTGATATCTTTTTGGGATCTCTGTTCTTATATGACTCAATTGCAATCTTAACAAGTTTCTTAGCATCTTCCATCGCAGTATTCGCATTAAAAGCCAAATACTGCGATCCAGGAATTTTCATAATGCTTTCCGTTGTGACTATCTTTGTATGGAAGCATTCGGCAACTTGCTGGACTGCAGGATAAATACATTGAATGTCAACCACCATGGCATCTAGTGCACCTGTCATAATAGCCATTTCTTGTGAAGCTGACGAGGTAGCTAAATAAACGCCTTCACGCATTAATAATTCATTTCCTGTACAACAGATGCCGACAATATTTACGCCTTCAGCTCCAACTTTTTTTGCATCATCCGTCATCTTTCTGGCTGCAGCCACAACCATTTCACTTAAAACTGGATTATGACCGTGAACTGCAATATTAACCATCTTGGGATTAATCACACCCAAATTGGATTCAGAAACAATCGGTTCCGGCACTCCGAAAAGAACATCACTTAGAGTTGTACCGATATACTCACCGGCTAAATCTGCAAGCGATGCTTTTAATCCGCCGAAAATAATATTAACAGGGTCGGCGTCAACGCCCATCGCTGTTTGCGCTATCAATTCAGTGACTGTACCATCAATAGCTCTTGGCATGATGTTCGTATGCGCAAACTTCTTGCGTCGTCCTTCAGTCAGAAAGCTATCTAAAAATGCCAATGGACGTTCTTGATAACGGCCAAAATCAGCATAACCCAATTCAACAACATCCGAAAGAATTTCCATGTCGCCCCTATCAAGGGTTGATATGCCGAGTTTTTCGGCTAATTTATGAAGTTTTTCCGGAGATTTAATTTGATAGTCAGGCGCATGGCCCTCAGTCATTGCATGAGCCGTATGCAATACATGACGGGAGTGCTCTGAGTGGGACGAGGTTCCACCGGCAATCAAACGAACCAAGTTGCGTGCAACAATTGTATAGGCGGTAGCCCCGCATATTCCTTTGCTGGCCGGACCGTCATCCGCTTTAACCCGGCAGGGGCCGGCAATACAAATGCGGCAGCAAACACCCTTGTAACCAAATTGACATTGGGGCTGTTGAGCAACAAAGCGGTCAAAAGCGGTCTCAATCTTCTTTTCCTGCGCCAGTTTCAACATCTGGGCAGCGCCGGGATCAGCGGTCCTCAGCGGATTTTTGGGATCAATTACACGCGGTGCATCGGAAGGCCGAGCAGTATGTGTTAAATCCCGATATCTTGGCATGATACAACCTCCTCTTTCTAAAGATGAATTTCCTCACATTTTGATGTTGGCTGAAAATCCTTCACCCGTCATCTCCCTTCCCTCACAATTTCCTGATAAATTTTATCTAGTTGTGAACCTAGAGACCCCGCAGGCAACTGACTAGTGCCTGTGTTGATAGACATTTCCAACAGTTCGTTGCTGTAGGGCACAATCCCCACAAGCTCTGCTGCGGAAAAGCGGTCTCTAAGAAAACTCTCTTCCTGAGAGGTACGAACTTTATTGCCAACTACCACAACCCTGGGAATTCCCAGTTCCAAGGCGAGCTTCTGAATTACGCCTACAGTCTGGGCACTGACTTTGCTGGGCTCTGTTACAATCACTAACACATCTACCCCTTGGGCAGTGCCGCGGGTCAGTTGTTCAATCCCTGCACCCATATCCAGAATAACAGTGTCTTCTTCTCCAAGAATTAAGGAATTAACCAAGGCGTGCAGGAAACTATTTTCCTTGCAATAACATGAAGATCCACCCCCTTTGATATTCCCCATCCGAAAGAAACGGATAGGTCCAAGGGGAATGGAATAGTCATCGAGAATATCATCCACTTGGGGATTGAGTGGATAAAAAGCTCCGCTTCCACCCATTCTTTCTTCTACTAATTCTTTCATATCCACAATTGGTTTTAGATCAGCCAAGACATCTTCAGAAATTCCAAGTACTGTTCCCAGGCTTGCATCAGGGTCAGCGTCCACAGCCAGAACATTTAATCCCTTGTCAGCCAGCCAGTACGCCAGATTCGCGGCAAATGTGGTCTTGCCTACTCCTCCTTTGCCAGATACAGCAATTTTCATCCTCATTAACCCCTTTTAGTTCGTAGTTTAGTTCAAATTAAACCAGTTTCTTAACTTCAAAGAAATTTTGCAACTATTGCAAAGCTTATTTTACCACAATTCTAAATTAATACAATAAATCCTTCAAACATTCAGAAAATTTTTTAATCGGGTTGAGCAGCATTTTTTTAGGGGTGAATTGTATTATTTTCTGTTTGAATGTTCGATGTTAAAACTAATGAATCCTTCTTTGTGAAAAAAGATTCTATTTTTTAAGTTATTTATTAAAATAATAAAATTATATTATTGGCTTTATTTTTAAAAAATTAGTATATTCGACACTTGAAAGTTTTAATTTTTCGCATAATTACCACTTAAGATTATTAGCAAAAAAGTGGTAAAATTGCTACCACCTACTCATTCTGCCCCAAAGCCCAGTTTTTATTAGTGCGGAAAACATACCCCTTAAGGTGTCTAAGCAATAATATAAAATGCAAAAACCGCAGTTACCACTTGTTTTAAAGAGTTAACAAGCAGCGGCTGCGGTCATAAACAAAACTATAACAAAATCCCCGAATAAAGTTTATATTTTTTAGATTTAAGAAAAAAGCTAAGCGTAGCCCCTGAGCTTAAATTTCATATTCTGTTTCCGAAGGGCCGGTTTGGTCAAAACTGTTGCTTAGGATATTACTGTTTAGGAGAGAGCTATCCACCTGAGGAATTAGCTCGTCCGCTTTGCTATTCAAGCCTTCATCTGTCTCTTCCCACAATAAGCTGGGATCCATATTGTTGAAATCAGCCAGTTGCCAGAGGTATTTTCGCGGCGGCATCTCAGACATCCTGCTTCACTCCTGTCATGTTGAGATATCGCTGTTAGCATACCTGGCAAACCGCTTAAGTATACACGCAAAACTTCTCAAGATAATACGTTTCTTTCGCTCCAACGTACAAGCAGAGTCTGCGCCACTTCTATATCTGCAGGAGCCAGAGGAAGTTGACCAAGCTCGCTGATTTTTACCCATTTCTCCTGGGCATGAACATGAGGCGTCAAAACTTCTATTGGCTTCGGAGCCAAGAAAACGTGCAGACGTATAGCTTTGCGCGCTAGATGTTCAACTGTAATAACTAGATCATTTTCGTACATGATTAAAGCCACAACATCAAGCCATTTTAGCTGGGACATGAAAATTCTCCTTCAGGATTGGGGCTAGGAGCAAAGCGTCCCCGTACGTTCATGCTAACGGTTGAAATGATATCCCAAAGGCACCGCGGCCGACATGCGTAGCAATGACCGCTCCGGCTTCAAAAAGCTTGACTTCATGTCCGGGGAACTTATTTTTTATTTCATCCAGAATCTTTTTTCCTTCCACGGGGATAGCCACGTGTTGGACACAGATGCGGTAGCGTCGGCCGTCAGCCACAGCCCTCTCTAACTCTTGCAAGGCTCTCTGCCAAGCCCGGGCGCGCGAGCGCACTTTATCAAAGACATCAATTTCCCCTTGAGTATTGATATAGAGGATTGGTTTAATCTGGAGCAAGGTGCCTAAGAGAGCGGATGCCCCGCCGATTCTACCGCCCCGTCTAAGGTTTTCCAGGCTGTCCACAATAAAGTATAACTCCGTCTGTGGCTTTAACTCTTCAACTTTATGTACAATTTCCTCGGCCCCAGCCCCTGCGTGGGCCATTTCTCCGGCAAACCACCCTAATAAACCGAAGCTCAAGGCTGCTGAACCGGAGTCAATAACATGTATTTTTTTTTTTGACATCATCTCCCGCGCCATTTGGGCAGATCTAAAGGTACCACTAATGGCCTGAGATATATGAATGCTGACAATTTCTTCATAACCTTGCGCAAATAAGTGTTCGTAAGTATCCAAAAATGCCCCAATCGGTGGTTGGGAAGTGGATGGAAAGTTCCCCGTTTCCTGGATCTTAGCTAAAAGCTGTTCATTCCCCAACTCTGTCTCCGCAAATGTTTCAACTCCGATAGTGACTGTAAGCGGTACTATTTGTATATTAAATTCTGTAAGGATATCCGGAGTCAGGTATCCGGTAGAATCCATAACTATAGCGGTTTTACCCAATCTCTTATCCCTCCATCTCATATGATTTTTAGCTCTAATGCAATCTTAAAAAAGAACTCTGAAAAAACAAAAACTGGAAAATCTAATAGAAGACTTAAGTACAGGAATTGTCTATTAAGCATAAAATTTGTTTTAGTATACCTTATACCCTGTTAGAGAGCAACCAATGAAAAACATTACTTGACAGGCCAGATTCAGTTTGCTATGATAATACACGTTCTGAGAGAAACGGGGCGTAGCGCAGTTTGGTAGCGCGCTTGGTTCGGGACCAAGAGGCCGCAGGTTCGAATCCTGTCGCCCCGACCATCGTTATTCTAAGAAGAGTTAAACGTGTTATCCCTAGCTACTTACAGCTAAGCCGCCAGGGTAACACGTTTTTGATTTAAAGAAACAGGTCAACCCACTGAAAGAACATGCATGTGTACGTATTGTTAAGTAAAGAAAAAAGCTAATAAAAAGATATGACGTTGCGTAATGCTAAAAATCCCCGGACGCGGGGATTTTTTCTTTAAAAAAATGGAGCCGACGATGGGACTCGAACCCGCAACCTGCTGATTACAAATCAGCTGCTCTGCCAATTGAGCTACGTCGGCATGTGTCCGAACCGGAACACTTAAATATAATAGCATGCTGTTTTAATTCTTGCAAGAACAAGTAAAGAGATTTTACAGATTGTATTATTTTCCTATAATAGTAGTAGGTTAACGTACTAGTAGAAATGGAAGGAAGACTGATGTTATGCTAAAAGGGAAGAAGACTGTTATTCGTCCCCTGGAAGATGAAGATATTGACACCCTATATGAATGGTATAATGACCAAGAAGTTAATCTGTGGTCCAGCGGTTCTTGGCCCTTAAACACCATGTTTAACAAAGAAGTGCTAAGAGAAAAATTTTTACAGGAATCAACAGATGGGCAGCGCTTTGCCGTCCTCAACGGAGATAACAACCTTATCGGCATAATCGGTTTTCGTGAATTTAATATTCCCGCGCGCTCCGCTACCCTCTTTATCACCATCGGGGACAAGAGTTTCTGGGGTAAAGGGTATGGCACGGATGCCTTGCTTACTTTCTCCCACTTTCTCTTTGCGCAGTGGAATCTGCACCGCCTTTCCCTTGATACATGGGATGGCAACACCAGGGCTATTAAGGCTTACGAAAAAGTAGGGTTCAAAATTGAAGGCAGACAGAGGGGAGCGCGTTATGTCATGGGAGAGTACCATGATGCAATTCTAATGGGCCTTCTTAAAGAAGAATTTGAATCTATCTGGGCATTAAACCATAAGCAGCGGCCAAAATCCTGACCCGGTGAATTGTTGTTACGCCGGTTGCTTCCATCCTAACCTCAACCATTAGGGGATTGACATTACACTATTATTCTTCTTCCCAATCCAGGGTGCGCACCACTGCTTTTTGCCAGCCCCGGTAAAGCTTACCTCTTTGCTGTGCGATCATCTGGGGTATAAATTTCTGATCAAGTTGCCAGGCTATGGCCAATTCAGCTTGATCGTGCCAGAAGCCTACAGCAAGTCCTGCCAGATATGCCGCTCCCAAAGCGGTCGTCTCCAAGACCTGTGGCCGTTCCACCGCCACCCCCAAGATATCAGCTTGAAACTGCATCAAGAAGTTATTGGCTGCAGCTCCACCGTCCACCTTCAAAGCCTGTAACTCAAGGCCAGCATCTGCTTGCATAGCTTCAAGGACGTCTTTAGTCTGGTAAGCTAAAGATTCGAGCGTAGCGCGGGCCAAATGAGCTGGGCCCGTACCTCTGGTAAGACCGAAAATAGCGCCTCGGGCTCTCATGTTCCAGTAGGGCGCGCCCAACCCCGTAAAGGCAGGCACCACGTAAACTCCGGCAGAATCCGGAACCTGCAGAGCAAGCTTTTCAGAATCTGGAGCAGTTTTAATTATTTTCAAACCATCACGCAGCCACTGCACAGCAGCTCCGGCAATAAAGACACTTCCCTCAAGGGCATATTCTACTTTGCCGTTCACTCCCCAGGCTATAGTAGTCAAGAGGCCGTTCCCGGACTTAACTGCTTTCTGCCCGGTCTGCATCAGCATAAAACAACCTGTACCATAAGTGTTCTTGGCCATGCCGGGAGCAAAACACATCTGCCCAAATAAAGCAGCCTGCTGATCACCGGCGATACCGGCCACCGGCACACCCAGCCCCTTAAAGATGCCATATTCTGTTTCCCCGTACACTGCACTCGATGCCTTAACCTGCGGCAGGATTCCGGCGGGAATGTCAAGGGCTTGTAATATCTCCTCATCCCAGCACAGGTCATGAATGTTATAGAGCATTGTGCGGGAGGCATTAGAATAATCTGTAGCATGCACCTTGCCCCCGGTCAGCCGCCACAGAAGCCAGGTATCAACTGTGCCAAACAGCAATTCTCCGTACTCCGCTTTGGCCCGCGCTCCTGGCACCCGGTCAAGGAGCCATTTTACTTTAGTGGCAGAAAAATAGGCATCAGGAATAAGCCCCGTCTTCGCCTGAATTTTGTCAGACCAGCCTCTGGCTTTCAATTCTTCTACTATCTCTGTTGTGCGCCGGCACTGCCACACAAGCGCATGGTAAATGGGTTCGCCGGAATTTTTATCCCAGAGCAAAGCAGTCTCACGCTGATTGGTAATTCCGACCGCGGCAATCTCAGAAAGCTGAACTCCACTTTGGGCCAGCACCTCTTCAATCACTTGATACTGGGTCTGCCAAATCTCCACAGCATCATGTTCCACCCAGCCCGGCTGTGGGTAGTATTGCGAAATTTCTTGGTGCGCGACCGCAACAATCCTGCTTTCGCGGTCGAACAGAATGGCACGCGAACTTGTTGTTCCTTGATCCAGAGCCAAGATATATGACTTTGCCATACCCTGCCTGGTTTCCGCCCCTTTCTTTTTAGTAATACCCTGTTTTGTAAACAGCCATTGTGTCAATTGCATATAGAGTTAATATATAGTTCTAGTGTTAAGTTCTGAAACTGTATTCGCTAAAAGTCAAGCCATATCCTGCACTGCTAAAAACATTACTTCCTTTGTATCTGACGCGCTTGTAAATGGAGAAGTAGCTCTTGCTAAATACTTCTAAATGAAGTAAGATAAATTCAAAATTAAAAAGTGTTTATCCTCTGGGGATAGGTGCAAATCCTTACCGGCGGTATAGCCCGCGAGCCTTTGTGGTTGATCCGGTGTGATTCCGGGGCCGACAGTATAGTCTGGATGGGAAGAGGATGTTGTTGATAAGGGTTCAGCCATGGCAAATTTTTAGCATTTGCATGTGCTCATGCTTGCCTAACCTTTTCAACACTTGACCAATCTTCTCTTTAGATTAGCTAACACTCGGAGGAATCCGGGTGTTTTTATCTGCCCGCCTGCTAACACTAAGAGTAATGATATATAGAAAGTGACGAATTGAGCATGAAAGAAAAATTTTCCTCTCAAGATGAATTCTATATGAAAAGAGCTTTAGAACTTGCCGCTTTGGCCAGAGGGAGAACAAGCCCCAACCCGATGGTAGGGTGTGTTATTGTCAAGGATGGACGCATTGTCGGGGAAGGTTATCATCATCAAGCAGGGACACCGCATGCTGAGGTTCATGCTTTGGCTGCTGCCGGGAGTATGGCTGAAAACGCGACTGTTTATGTTTCCCTTGAGCCCTGTTCCCATTTTGGCCGCACTCCTCCCTGTGCTGATGCTTTGGTTCGGGCCCAAGTAAGCCGGGTAGTGGTGGCCATGGTTGACCCTAATCCCTTGGTGGCAGGCAAAGGGATACAGCGCCTTGAACAAGCAGGAATTGCCGTCCAGACAGGGCTGTTAGCGGAGGAAGCTACCCGCCTCAATGAAGCATTCATCAAAGCCATTACGAAGGGACTTCCTTTCTTACTGTACAAAGCCGCTTTTTCCCTTGACGGGAAAATTGCTACGGCCACAGGAGAGTCCCGCTGGATCAGCAGCAAACAGTCGCGGGCATATGTCCACCGTCTGCGCAATTACTATGATGTAGTTATGGTAGGAAGTGAAACGGTAGTTAAAGATAACCCGGCCCTCACCTGCCGGGTATCGGGCGCTCGCGACCCTGTACGTTTAATCGTGGACGGAAAACTGCGCCTGCCTGAAGATGCTCAAGTGCTACTTGTTTCAAGTTCTGCTCCGTGCATCATAGCTACCAGCGCAGCGGCCCCGGCCTCAAAAATTAATGCCCTCAGGCAGAGACTGGGTGTTGAAGTATGGCAATACCCAGACGAGCGTTACGTTCCCTTGACAACTCTTATGCGCGATCTAAACCAAAGAGGGTGGAACAGTGTGCTCCTTGAAGGCGGGGGGATTTTGGCTGGAAGCTTAGTTAAAGCCGGGTTAGTCGACAAAATAGAGTTCTTTTTGGCTCCGAAGTTAATCGGCGGGCATGGACCCTCCCCGCTGGCAGGCTTTCATATAGAACATTTAGCAGAGGCCCCCTCCCTGCACAGACTGGAAGTAAGCATGGATACCGGGGATTTACACGTTTCCGCATATCTCAATCCGTGAACTTCTCATCAGAGGATATCTGCTATATTTCCGGAAAAGTGAGGTGAATTAATGTTTACAGGTATTGTGGAAGAACTCGGAAATGTTGAAAACATTAAGCTCTTGCCTGAATCCGCTGAACTCACTATTAAAGCCCGCAAAGTTTTAGAAGGGACTATAATCGGGGACAGCATCTCAGTTAACGGCGTCTGCCTCACCGTAATCCGCCTAAGTTCCAGGGAATTCACCGTGGATGTGATGGCTGAAACCGTGCATAAGACTAATCTGGCTGAACTTAAGCAAGGAAGCCCGGTAAACTTGGAACGCGCCCTTCAGCTCCAGACTAGGCTGGGCGGGCATTTAGTCAGTGGCCACGTGGACGGGGTCGGCACCATTACACGCATTAATTCCGTAGGAATTGCCAAAGTTTATGAAATCAATTCCCCGCCCTCCCTTCTTCCCTATATTCTTCCCAAAGGTTCAGTGGCTATTGATGGGATATCCCTAACCGTTGTTAAAGTTACTGAGGAATTTTTCTCAGTATCACTTATCCCCCATACTTTCAGTGAAACAACTTTAGGCAAAAAAGGAATCGGAGACAGGGTCAATCTTGAAACTGACTTAATTGGTAAGTACGTAGCCCGTTTCCTAGCCAAACCGGAAGACAACAAAAAAAACAGCCTCACCCTTGATTTTCTGGCCCAGAATGGGTTCTTATAGGGACGCAAATTATGGTAATTTTCTAGGGGAGACTAATTATTAAGGATAGGAGTGAGATCAAAATGCCTTTTAATACGATTGAAGAAGCCCTCGAAGATATTCGGGCTGGCCGCATGATTGTCGTAGTGGATGACGAAGACCGCGAAAATGAAGGGGATCTCTTGATGGCCGCAGAGAAAGCTACCCCGGAAGCCATTAATTTTATGGCCACGCATGGCCGCGGGCTCATATGTGTGCCTCTTACAGGGGAACGCATTGAAGCTCTCAAACTCGATCCCATGGTACATCATAATACCGACCCTCACGGGACCGCTTTCACTGTAAGCGTAGACGGTGCCGACACCACTACCGGAATCTCAGCCTTTGAAAGGGCAAATACCGTGAAGATCCTGATGGACCCTGAAAGCAAATCCGAAGATTTGCGGCGTCCCGGACATATTTTCCCACTGCGCGCCCGCGAAGGTGGAGTCCTGGTGCGCGCAGGTCATACAGAAGGAGCAGTTGATTTAGCCCGCCTCGCCGGTCTGCAGCCCGCAGGCGTAATCTGCGAGATCATGAATGAAGACGGGAGCATGGCCCGGGTTCCTGATCTTCTGAAATTCGTAGACAAACACGAGCTCAAACTAATCACAATTAAAGACCTTATTCGTTACCGCCGCCAAATCGAGAAATTAGTCGAAATGGTAGAAAGCATTCACTTACCCACAGATTTCGGAGATTTCCGGGCTGTAGGATACCGCTCCCTCTTGGACAACCAAGAGCACTTGGCATTAGTCAAGGGCACGGTTAATGACGGGGAACCGGTATTAGTGAGAGTGCATTCTGAATGCCTTACCGGGGATGTTTTTCACTCCAGGCGCTGTGACTGTGGGGAACAACTGAGCGCAGCCCTCGATCAGATTGAACGGGAAACCCGGGGCGTACTTCTCTATATGCGCCAAGAAGGCCGCGGCATCGGACTCTTAAACAAGCTTAAAGCTTATAAGCTGCAAGAAGAAGGAAAAGACACTGTGGAAGCTAATTTAGCTTTGGGTTTCCCACCGGACTTGCGTGACTACGGCGTGGGCGCGCAAATCTTGGCTGACCTGGGTATTACCAAAGTCCGCCTCATGACGAATAATCCGCGCAAAATTGTCGGTTTGGAAGGATACGGCCTCGAGGTTGTGGAAAGGGTACCGCTTGAGATTTCCCCCAAACCTGAAAATGCCCGCTATCTAAATACTAAAAAAATTAGGATGGGTCATTATTTAACCGGCGTGCGTTAACCGTTTAACAAAATTAAACAGCCTAAAATCAAGGCACTAATACCACCCCAAGGTAAATTTAAGCGCTTAGGAGGTCTGAAATAATGAAAGTTTATGAAGGGAATTTAGTAGGTGACGGTCTGAAATTCGGCATTATCGCAGCCCGTTTCAACGAATTTATTACAAGCAAGCTCCTTGCAGGCGCTCTCGATGCTTTACGGCGTCACGGAGTGAATGATGAAGATATCGAAATAGCCTGGGTTCCGGGAGCCTTCGAAATTCCGCTCCTGGCTAAAAAACTGGCCGAGTCTAACCGTTATGACGCTGTGATCTGCCTAGGGGCTGTTATTAGGGGAGCTACCCCTCATTTCGACTATGTCAGTGCCGAGGTAAGCAAAGGTGTTGCTAATGTCTCTTTACAGACAGGGCTTCCGGTAATATTTGGAGTGCTGACAACAGACAACATTGAACAAGCAATTGAAAGAGCCGGAACGAAGGCGGGCAACAAAGGATTTGATGCTGCTGTAACGGCTGTGGAAACTGCGAATTTACTGCACCAAATCTAATATTCCATTATATGGTTTTATGTCCACAAAGTTTTCCTTGTCACAGCCATAATTCTCAATTAGACTCATATAGTAGAACAAGTGTCTAATTTTTTGACAAGGGAGCTGAGCGCCATTGACTGCACAGATGATGACACCCCAGGAAGAAAAAACTATGCTACATGCCGCTCACTCAGGAGATCAAGAAGCTTTTAACCAATTGATCAGTTATTACGAGCCGGAAATCCGTAAAATTGCGTGTAAATACTTTTTGCAAAGAGCTGATTATGACGACCTTATTCAAGACGGGCGGATCGCGATCTATAAAGCAGTCTTGTCTTATAAACTAGACTCCAAGATCCCATTTCGCCACTTCTTGCGCATGGTTATTAAACGTAAGCTCATCGACAGCCTGCGCGCACATAACAGACAAAAGCACCTTAATTTTAATGAAGCGTTCTCACTCAATAACTCCCTGTCAGATGATCAAGAAGAAAGTTTTCTTAATACGATGTCTAACATGGAGAACCCGGAAACAACAGTCATTGCCATTGATGAAGCCCGCGGTCTTATCCAGGACTTAAGTCAGGATCTTTCCAAACTGGAGCGTTTAGTTTTTCATTATCACTTTATCGCCGGTTACAAACAACGGGAAGTTTCTGAGCGCTTCGGCTTGACTCCTAAGTCATTGGATAATGCTATTCAAAGAATCAGGCGTAAGACTATGCAATACCGGTCCCGTCAGGTTGCCGGCTAACACACATTCTTCCTCACGCTGGCAGTCCAGACCCCTGGATCGGATTTATCCAATCGTTTTCCTGAAAAGCCGCTTTCTCGTTGAGAAAACGGCTTTAATGCCTTTTCGTATTAGAACTTTTGTTGGCCACGAGTAGCCTACTTACTCCAATGGGTAGCCACCTGAATGGCATTGTTAACTTGGCTGATTCCATGAATGTTTTGCACAAGAGTTTCCGCAATCTCCCGGTCTTCATCCGAATACACTTCTCCAGTTAAAAATGCTATCCTATTTTGCACCACAGCCCGGACCTGGGCAGAGTTAAGCCCGTGCCGACCAAGTTCAGCCACTAACTGTTCCGTCAGGCGCAAATCTTCCCCTTGAGAACGGTGGCGGGTGAATATTTCACTGACCACAGCTTTAACTCCCGGCACTTGATAAGCAGTTTCCACTGCCCACTCGAGTTCCTCTTGCGTGTCCACCAGACCGATTAATGTAACCACACCTTTACGAGCAGATGTTTTTATTTCCTGGGCATTAACCCAAGGGGAATCGACCATGACATCTTCTACCATGTTAACCAGAGCTGCATCATTCACATACTTATCGAACATCTGAATCTCGCTGCGAATTTCCTTAACTCCCCGCACCTGCATAGCTAGTCTCTGCGCGAGCCTCTCTGTGCTGCGCGTTTCCACATGTCCCAGTAAAGTAACAATCCCACGGCTGACCTGGCAACCAAGCTTTTGAATTTCTGAATACCTCGATTGCCCAAAGTGCCTGATTATTTCTTCTTCAATATCTTTGTCATCTATCTCCCCATCCAATGCGACTGTTAAACTGTTGTCAAGCTCCTGAACCCCATCAACACGGGAAACCCTATCTCCTATAAAATTTTTCTCCGCCAGGCTGTCAACTGTGCCCCACAGGTTAACCCTGTCACCCCGCACTTCAAAGCGGATTCCCTCTCCGCTTTCTCCAAAATGCGTTTGCATTAATTCTTTCAAATCTGTAAGTATTTCTTTCTCGGAACGCTTCTGCATTTATCTCCCTCCAGTACGCTTATTTTCTCACCGGAGGAAATTTTTTATCCAGCTCAGAAATTACTCTAACTCCATATATCCCATCTAAATATGTGCAAGCCTAAATTAATATACTTACTGAAAGTCTTAAATGAGCTTGTTCTTAAAATATCTCTCTAAGTTATGAACTACCGCTACCGGGATAGGCAAATCTCCCATCGTCACCCGACTGAAGGGTCCATGGTAGTCACTGCCCCCCGTAACCAGAAGCTCCTTTTCTTTTGCCAGTTGTTCATAATGATTAATTAAGGTTTGCCGATTTTCCCAATATCCGTAGTAGACTTCAAGTCCGGTCGTACGGGCAGTCAGCAGTTCCTTAACTAATTCCTGTCTATGAATAAGGCCTGGGTGAGCAAGAACAGGCAGCCCTTGGCACCCGTAGACTAAATCAACTGCTTCCTCATAAGGGTGCTTAAGAAAGGGCAGGTAAGCTGGCCCACCGGGCTGAAAGTAGCTAAGTATTTCCTGCCCGGTGAGCCCTTTATTCATATGATAAAGAACTCTCATTATGTGAGCCTTGCCCACCGCTCCTTCAAAACTGGCTTCCTTCTCTACCTTTTGCCACTCAAGAGTAAAACCGTCCCGTTGCAAAAGTTTTACCATGTCGTACGCCAATTGCGTTCTTAAGTCCCGCAGCTCTTTTAAGCGGCTTTGTAAAAGAGGATTTTCAACGCTTGCGAAGTATCCCAAAAGATGAATTTCCTGGCCCTTATACGAAGTCAAAAACTCCACGCCCGGGATTATTTTTAAGCTTGAGCCAGATGCTGATACAAGTTCTTGCGCTTTCCCGACTCCCTGCGTGGTTTCGTGGTCTGTAACAGCTAGAACATCTACTTGATTGTCAAGGGCAAGCTTTACAATTTCTTCTACGGAATGAACTCCATCAGATTCCTCAGTATGCACATGCAGATCAATTTTCACCAAAAGCGCTCCCCTCTGCCGGGTTAGACTAACTTATTTTATTTTGAACCATTGTTAGGCTATTCTGGCTTTCAGACATAAAATCCTGCTTGTTGCTTCTTTTAGCTTAAAATTTTTGGGGAACAACTTTTACTTAGCCGAATACTTTTAAGAGGAAAAGTCAGCTTGATTAACACACTTTCATAAACAAATATTGGTTAGCAAATAATTCGTAAATAATTTATACATTATTTGTAATTATTATTGACACGCTCTGTGATTTCAGTTATAATTCAATTCGTCACTATTTTGGGAGGGAATACAGGGGATTAGTTTAATGGTAGAACAGCGGTCTCCAAAACCGTTAGTGTGGGTTCAACTCCTGCATCCCCTGCCAAGAGAAATCAGACCCCGCAAGGCTTTGCGGGGTTTTTTATTTTGTTGGGTTTGTAGTTTTTAGCCCGAGTTTGACAGCACCCTAGCAATACCAAGGGTTTGTGGGTGCAAGTTTGCACTACATGCTAATTAACCCCGCGATTTCGCGGGGTTAGTTGAAGAGATTATGCTAGTCAAGAGCAAGAGGACGACTCCAGTTTATTTAGTCAAAGGGATAAGTTTTAATGGCAGCGGAATTCCCACATCAGCAAACATCCGCTGGACCCGCGGTGTTGGCGGTGGTACACTCAGAAACTCTCTGCCCAGAAATTCGCCCTTTAGCACATGCCAGCGGGCTAACTCCTCAACAATTCGCTCTCTTGTGTACCAGCGGCTGTCTAATTCCTCCTGTTTTTGGCTTCGTTCAGCCTCATCAGAGATAAGTTGGATCTTTTCAGCCTCTTTTTGCCACTGTCGCCTGTGCAGTAGCTGCAGTTCCTGCTCAAAAAAGTTGGCCAGGACGCAAATAAACATGTGACCGCGAACCCGCTTTTCATTCCAGTGGTAAAGTGGACCGACTTCCAGGAAGTTCTTGATTTCCCTAAAGGCTCGCTCGATGTTCATCAAAGTCTTGTAAGAAAGCACAACTTCCGCTGCAGGCAAGTCAGTATTGGTCTTGACGACGAACTTGCCATCCCGTAAAGCTTCTTTGGCCAGTGCCTGTTCTTCATGACCAAACGAAAGCGTTTGGCCGTCGAAGTCTATCTTAAAAAAGGCCTGCACACCCTTTTGGGTGAGGATTTCTAATATAGTCTCCCGTATCCACGTCTTCCAAATGAGGGAGAACCTGAGGCTGGTTCCCCCTCATAGGGGAAAGACATCTCCTCGGCAATGCTTATCACATTTATTCCCTGTTTGACCGCTGTTTTGATTTGGGGGGCCACTTCCCGCGTGAAGGACAAGGTTGCCAAAATCACGAGGTCGGCCATTTCCGGCCACTCCCCCGCCAACTACTGTGTTGACGACATACTCTTCGCAAGGCCTTGCGAAACACCTTCCGTCTCCCGCGGCGGAGCTTGAATTAAAACTCCACTTTCAACTCCTCCCATATAAATTCCGAGATCCTGCCTTATTTTATTCGGGTCCTGGTCAAAAGCCACCACTATCTTAATACCGCTTTTCAGCTGGAGCAGTCGGGCCATCCCACTCCCCATAGCTCCCAAACCCCATTGAATGATGCGAATGGGTGTTGTCATCTGATATCTCCTCCCTTGTAAAATCTTAATAGACACCCATGCCGCTGACGCGCCACCATCGGAAGGATGAAAATTGGTTCATGTCGAATTTCCTTGTTGGCTGGCGAAGGTAGGTCGGGTTTCTATGGTGCCTCGAGCCCGCTCTATAGACAGACCACAACGACCAGGTGCACCACAAATTGTTGCCTCTTTGGAGAGCACGCAGGATAGAATGATCCGTTAGTGGTTGTTGCACCAGCCCTTCAATCTTAAACAGCCAAAAGGATGAAATACTTGTGGATGTCATGTATACCCACTGTTGCGGGTTGGACGTTCATAAAAAGAGCGTTGTCGCCTGCACCCTCACACCCGAAGGGAAAGAAATTCGCACCTTTTCAACCATGACCGATGAGCTTATTTCTTTAGTGGACTGGCTCAAAACCAAATGCTGTACTCATGTGGCGATGGAAAGTACCGCTTCTTACTGGAAACCGATTTACAACCTCATGGAAATTTTTGGAAGGGTCCAATATAAAACTTTCTTCTGTAGCACGCGATGTCTTAGGCAAATCCGGACGGGCTATGATTGAGGCCATGATACAAGGGCAGGAGAATCCGGAAACCCTTTCTGAAATGGCTAAAGGCAAGCTAAAAAGCAAAAAGGCTGATCTTCAAAGGGTCATGCATGGTTTAATGGGTATACATCAAAAAATCATGCTGGATACTCAACTTAAGCACATTGAATTTTTGGATGAAATCATAGCTAAACTGGATGAAGAAGTTAAGGCAAGAATGCTCCCTTTTGAAGAGGACCTGGAGTTATGGATACCATACCCGGAGTGGGAAGCTGAACAAATCTTAGCCGAAGCAGGTACCGACATGAATCAGTTCCCCTCCGCCGCCCACTTATGCTCATGGGCCGGGGTAGCTCCAGGTAATGACGAAAGTGCTGGAAAACGAAAGTCTGGTAAATCCAAGAAGGGAAATCAAAAGTTACGAAGTGCTTTAGTTGAAGCAGCCCGAGCAGCGTCCCGCACGAAAGACACATATTTGGCGTCCCAATACCACCGAATAGCCGCCAGAAGAGGAGCAAACCGAGCAGCATTGGCCGTTGCCCATAGTATTTTAACCATCGCTTATCACATTTTAAATAGAAAGCAGCATTATATTGAACTCGGTCCAAACTATTATGAAGAACGCAAGCGCCAAACAGTAGTAAAACAGTCCATTAAAAAACTTGAAGCTTTAGGATATAAAGTCACGGTCGAAGAGGTAGCTTAACGAAAAGTATCAAACATTCAGCAGAAACCGGGTTGCACCCAATATATAGGAAGTGCAAGTTGGTTTAAATGGTCTTGTTTTTTGCCTGTTTTTAGGGTCTTTAATTTTCAGGATAGGTTATTAGCAATTACCGTGCCAAGGTATCCTATCCCACTTAGCTTCCTCGATATCCCAAAATCCTATTCCTTCGGGCATTTTTGACTCCGACGTAAACCCCTGAGGGTCCATCCTCAAAAACAGAAAGGCAAGTAATTTTGCGTCGACGCAAAATTACTTGCCTTTCATAGACTCAACCTATCCACCCAATTGGTGCTGAAAGCTCACGACAGTCAGAGCTTCATCGTCTCGTCTAAAGCGAAAAGCTAGTGGAAAGCCTTCTTGTCGAAGACTCCGCTGACTTGGTTTTGCTGGTTACCTCTGGACAGAAATTTCTTCAGCTACCCACATTCGTACCACTTGTTCGCTGGGCCGCAGCAAACTTTCGATTATAGCTAACTCACTACACCATCCCCTCAGCTCTTGCCGGAATCCTCGGAATTCTACGAGACCCCGTGATTAATTCTTCTAAGTCCTCTAAGTATGGTATACAACAGCAAGGCACAGGCCTCAACAGCCGCGATCACTATACCCATCGGAACCGCCGTATTGCCGCCCCCCAGGCCCACGAGGGGAGCCAAAACGGCTCCGAAGATAAAGGGAAGGAGACCAAGAATAGCTGAAGCACTCCCGGCCGCGCGGCCGTAGTTCTCCATGGCCAAAGAGGAGCCCGCTGTTCCTACAATGCCGACGCTTGACACCACGAGAAACAGAGGCGGCAAAATAGCAGGCAGCCCAGCACCCAGCAAGATCACGGCCAGCAAACTGATGCCGCCCGTCGCGGCCAGACCGAGGCCCGTGACAAAGAGTTTCGTCAAGCGAATCCGGCCTGCCAGTCTCCCGGTGATTTGTCCTGCCAGGATAATGCCTAAGCCATTCGTGGCAAAAATTAGGCTGAACCCCTGTGGAGAAACTCCGTAGATGTTCTGGATGACAAACGGTGAGCCTGAAATATAGGCGAACATGGCAGCACTGACAAACCCCTGGGGCAAAGCATATCCCATAAACTCGCGATCTCTGACGAGGACGCGGAATGTGGTCAGCGTGTTCGTGATTCCCGCTTGAGAACGTTGTTGCACAGCCAACGTCTCCGGCAAACTGAAAAGAACACTCAGGAACATCACGGTTCCAACCAGGAACAGGACAGCGAAAACCCCGCGCCAAGAGGTAAATTGCAGCAGTTGCCCCCCTATAATGGGTGCCAAAATAGGCGCAGCACCGTTGACCAGCATAAGTTGGGCTGTGAATTTTGTCATTTCCGCACCGGAGTAGAGGTCCCGGACAATAGCCCGGGAAATCACTATTCCGGCAGAGCCCGCCAGCCCTTGAACGAAGCGGAGAATAATTAAGCTCCAAACCGAAGGACTCAGCGCGCAGAGGAGGGATGATGCCGCATATACGACCAGTCCCACCAGAAGGGGAAAACGGCGGCCACGAACGTCACTTTGCGCTCCGGCCAGCAGTTGCCCTATGGATAGACCAAGCAGGGAAGCAGTCAGACTGAGCTGGGCAAGCGATGTGCTAGTGTGAAGATCCCCGGCCATGGACGGCAGGGAAGGCAAATACATATCAATGGATAGGGGCGCAAAAGCTGCCAACGCTCCCAATACCAAGGTTATCCCCAATTTACGGGTTCCCGTAAATTGGGGCAGACCCCTGCTGAGACCATATTTATCGTTGTTCATCAAATCTTTTGACCACCCTTAGCTGCCATGCGTCCTTATGATTTATGATATTTCATGTTTCAATGTTTCAAGCCTTTGACAGACTTGCTTGTTTCGGTAATTATTCCCCATCATCCTAAGCTCTTTCTCCATCGGTTGCAAATTGGGACATTCCGTTTTAAAAATAATATCTACCTGACGCCCATTCTGGGAACTTGCTGAAATTTCCGAGTAAAAACCGCAAATACCCGCCTTGACTTTGGCCACCTTCATCGTTTATCCCCTCCACCAAAATATCAAGAGCCAGGCTAATCCGTTCGACGCGGCACAACCTGCCTTCGAGGCAATGTGTCGCATGATCGTGATACCACCTTGCCTGATCCGCCCAATACGGGACAAACTCTTGTCTAAGACACCCCTTCTTGTCCAGGACCATCCTAATCCATCTTCGCCCCGGAGACGACTTTGTTCATAGGGCAATTTCCTCGCAAAGTACAAAAATCGCAATGCTTCTGTCCATTGTGCTCAGGCAAGTCGTTTCCAACTCCCATCACCATACTCACCGATTTTCGGGGAAGCATTAAGTTTGAATCGTTGAGACTCAACCCGATTCGCTCCGGTTGCGCTATACGGAACAAAACCTGTTGATCCTCCAGTCTCTTCCAGTAGGAATGTCCGGGTCCCAGCGGAATGGACGTTTTCAGGCCCAATTCGAGATATTTTTTTTCCATTCCACTCAAGGCCATAGAACTTCCCAGGGCAATGAACGTGGATCCCACAGAATCCAGAACATAGGCCCGAGAGATATTCCCACTCTGCTGGTACAACGATATCTGTTCATCAATTTTCGCGCCTATCGTCATGACGAATATGAGCAGCTTCTCAGCTGATCCGGCGCATTTTACCAAAAGCCTGCTGGTAAGGCGTAATCCGCCCTTTAGACGCAATTCGTTCCTGCCGGCGCCCTCCACCTCTACTTCAGTCCAAATCGCCCTGGGTTCCACTAAAGTGGTCGACTCTGCCAAGACGTCCTCATAAAGATCCACTATACTCTGCCGGGGAGGGTGTTGGCCGTCATTTCCCTCAGCCCGCAGGACATCCTCAACCCCAACCTCCGGCAGCGGTAGATTCCGGATTACCGGTTCCGCCATTGTTCCTCCCCCTTATCCAGAAAATCAGAGGCCAGAAGCCAAAGGCCGGAAAAAAGTTCAACGATCGGGCCCTGACCATCCACAGCCTCCAAAAGCCCCAATAGACTCCATGGCCTCCCAAGTCGCCTCGGGATCACCAAGAGGCATCCAGTGAGCGGTACAGCGCTCGCAGTCCCTCAATGTCCATGCCCTCAAACAGGCCGCTGTTCGTCCCAAGTATAAATCTTTTATCCCGCGCAAGTTGTTGAGCGGAGTGGAGCAGCTCCTGCCGCATAACCGGATCTCCGGCCTTTTCAGCATCACCGGCATCAAGATGGCCCCAGAGGCAGAGACTGTTGCCCACTTTGGCCTGCAACCTGCTTATATCCATCCCAGAGGCGCGGTCCACACAGTGTAACCCGGCAAAGCCGGCTTCGATGACATCCTCAACGACGTCCCAATAGCGGCCATCGGAATGATAAAAGACAGGCAGGCCACTCCTCTCAGCTACCGCAACCTGTCTGGACAGGGAAGGGAAAAAATATTTCCTTAGCACGGACGGTTGAAGCATGAGGCCTTTGCTGAAAGCAATGTCGTCCGCCAGAATGATGCCATCGATTCCACTTTCGGCCAAAAGCCGGATGAGTGATCCGTTCAGTTCCTCTACAGAACGAATAAAGCCTTTGAAAATCAAAGGGGATGAGCGGGGCAGAAGGAGAAATTCCTGAAAGCCCATGGTGCGCAGACCCCACTCGAATGCTCCGTCGAGTAGAGCAAAAGTAAACAAGGAAGTCTCTGTCGTCCATTCCTTCAGCGCCGGCCACACTGTCTCACCGGAGGCGGGCAGGCGTTTTCCCTGCTCAGGATAAATGGGAGAGAGTGTGAAAATGTCCAAATTCATTCCGGCCACAAAGGCACGCCTTTCCTGGAAGCCGACCTCACGGCAGTTTAAAGCCTTTTGAATGAGGGAGTCAGCAATACACAACTCCCCCTTGGGAACTCGCTCCCTCACGCCCTCCGCAATGCTCCGGGCAACCCACTCCCGTTGACTGTTTTCCTTGCGTTTATCCATATCCGCCACTTCACACACACCTATTCCTAAACATAACTGGAAAAACCAACGTGACCACAACCGGGGCAGGCAGCGAAGGGACAACCAAAGACTCTTGGCATAAACCCCTACTTGTCGCGCTTATGGGACTCATCAAATTTACCAGCCTCAAAAGCCTTATGAAGCGAAATCTAAACCTTTTGCTCAAAAGACAGGGCATCAATGAATTCCTCTTGAAAGCCCTTATCACTGGACAGTTCAATGTGTCTGACCTGCCGGGCGAGACTGAGCGCCCGCTCTTTCTCTGCAACGGAGAGAAGAGCCATTTTGGCCCCATCGCCGGCCGCATTCCCAATAGCGGCAATCCTGTCAAGCGGCACGGGAGGCAAGAGCCCGATACCCAGAGCACTTTCCTTCCCGATATAATTGCCAAAAGCTCCTGCCAAGAGAACACGATCGATTTCCCGGACCTCCGCTCCCAGCTCCCTCAAGAGAACCCTGATCCCGGCCATGATGGCTCCCTTAGCGAGTTGCAATTCACGCACATCTTTCTGGCTGATCACGAGGTCTTCGCCTGTTGCCGAATCCTCGCCCCAGACCAGGACAAACTCCGCTCCCCCACCACTGCCGCGCAGGCGCCTGCGCACCAAAGGGGGGAGATTTTCCAACTGGGCTTCCTTAGCGGCAAGTCTTCCGGAACTTTCCACAACTCCCACCCGCACCATTTCAGAAAGTGCATCGATCAGACCGGAACCGCAAATCCCGCGGGGTTTAGTCCCACCGATCACGCCTACTTCGACGTCTGAGGAAATATGCACTCGCTCGATCGCGCCTTCTGCGGCCCGCATACCGTGCTTGATCTCCGCCCCCTCAAAGGCCGGCCCGGCCGCTGTGGAGCAGGTCAAGATACTCCCTTTGCCGATCAGGACGATTTCGCCATTCGTCCCGATGTCCACCATGAGATTCACACCCTGCAGACGGTCGGCTCCACCGGCCAGCATGACCCCAACGGTGTCTGAGCCGACGTAGCCAGCCACGTTGGGCAAGACCGTGACGATGGCGGTTGCAAGAATGTTTAGTCCCAACTCCCCGGCCTCAATCTCCACCGCCTGCTGAAAGGCGGGAATAAAAGGGGCCGGAGCGAGAAAGGATGGATCAATGCCCAGAAACAAGTGGCTCATGGTCGTGTTGCCTACCACAACGGCCTGGTAAATTTCCTCGGGGCTTACCTCACATTTCCCGGTCAGTTGGGCAATGATCCCGTTGATACCGACAACCACTTTCTCTTGCAATTCTTGCAACGCCTGCGGACCTCCGGCAGCATGCGTGATCCTGGCAATGACATCGGCCCCGAAAATATTCTGAGGATTTGTCACTGCCCCGCTCGCAATGACCGTTCCGCGATTAAAATCCACCAAGTAGACGACCACCGTCGTCGTACCGATATCGATGGCCAGGCCATATGAGCGATCGCGGGTATCCCCAGGCTCCACTGCGAGCAGTCTTGCGCCATCCAGCACCGCCGTCACCTTAAACTTGCCCTGACGCAGCTTTTGTGGTAAGGAGGCCGCCACCGGACAGCTGAACGGAACATCTTCAACCGGCAGTGCCCTGACAACGCGTTCCCAGTCTGCACCCTGATCCCCAACCGTCGGTTCCTTCAGATCGAGCGCAAGCTTGCGAATACCAGGCGCGTGCGCCCTAATTTTCTCTGAATCATGAAAACCGGCCTTGCGGTCGTAAGCATCCTTTTGCTCCTGCAAGACGACAACGGCATCTTCCGACAGAATGTGCTGACAAGCCAAAACCCACCCTGACTCGATTTCGGCCGGAGTGAGAAACTTCTTTTCCGCAGGCGTTAGATTAACCCCTCTGTCCGCCTCCCCTGTCTGCAATCGCACCTTGCACTTGCCGCAGGTTCCTTTGCCTCCGCAGGTACTTTCCACCTGGACTTCAGCCGCTATCGCCGCCTGAAGAATGTTGCTGCCATCCTGTACACTGACCATTTTGTTGGAAGGCAAGAATTTTACCTCAACCAAGATGTTGCTCCTTTCTGCCCAGAGACGCTTAATCTACCCCTCGCCGCTAATATAAATCTATTATAAATCTATTATAAATCGATTGAAAAAATAAAAAACCCTATTTCGCCCCAAATTACGATATGGGGAGATGCCTCAGCCGACAAACTCCCCATATCCCTCAAGGGTCTCAGGTACATTAGGCAGAGTGCGCAGAACCGCGGGCAGTCTTAAATATTTTATCCGCAATTTTCACAGCATCACTCGCATTATGGGCAAAATAATCCGCCTTGACATAATTCTTGACAGCTTCGTCGACATAGTTGCCACCAATGATCATAGCAACTTTTAAGCCTGCTGCCCGGATTTCCTCAATAATCCCTTTCATGCCTTCCTGGCAGGCAGTCAAGAGAACACTCATCCCAACCAGGGGAGCCTGCCACTCCTTTAAAGCCTCAATAAATTTTTCTGCTGGAACATCAATTCCTAGGTCAATCACATTATATCCGGCGCCTTTTAACAGCATCACGACAATGTTCTTGCCAAGGTCATGAACATCCCCCTTGACCGTCCCAATGACAATACTGCCACGATGTTGTTGATCCGCCCCTGCCAGATGCGGCTCTAGTACAGCCATTGCATCTTTCATGATTTCACCGCACATGACTAATTCACTTAAGAAATAATCCCCGGATTCAAAACGCATACCAACTTCTGTCATTCCTTGCTGTAAGTTGTCCACAATTGCCAAAGGGGCAATTCCGGAATCCAGGCGAGTCGTAACTAGTTCCAGCACCTTCTCGTCTTCCAATTCCGCAATCGCGCTCGCTAGTTCATCAACCAGTGTAGCCATATTAACTATTCCTCCCAATTTTAGATGATATCTGTGCAGACCGCATTTTAACGGTGAACCCAGTACCAGAGGTAGACGTAAGCAAAAGCGTCTATTTTTTCCCATTCCTTTTTAACGCCCTCTGAGTTACCGGCAATCAGCCCGAACTCTTTGGCTTTTTGCTCCCAGGGGATACAAACTCCTGGAGGGTTGCCCTTGGTTTCATTTTTTTTCGGCATATCCGTCATTATCATTACCTCCCCGTTCAATAAGTTCCAAATTCTCTAGCTGCTTCGATAAGGGCTGCAATGTTTTCCGCTTTAACATCCGCTTGCATAACTCCAGCGCTATCAATGATAAAGGCCCCATCTGCGGCATAGTCATTGAGCAGACGCTTGACATATTCTTTGACTTCGCCCGGCTTGCCATAGGCCAACAGGGTATTGGGGACATTGCCGCTCAAACAGAACCTTCCACCGAGTACGGCCTTGGCTTTAGCCATATCTGTCTGATCGACATGGAAAACGATACTGTGATCAGGCAGCTCGGCAATCTTCTCCAAGTAAGGCGTCCAGTTGCCCTCGGCGTAGAACAAAGTCTGTTTTCCCAGCTTCCACATGCCTTCAATGACCGCCTTGAGTGATGGCCAATAGAAAGTATCCCATTGCTTGGGATTGAGGAACGGATAGCTTCCGCGGTGCAAGGGCATGAAAGCGGGCAAAGATGTGTCCCCACCGGATGTGGCCATTCCGTAGAAAATATTGTGAGCCACTAAGACTTCTGTTGCCGCAAGGACTTTATCCGGGCGCTTGCGGAGATCCATCATGATCCCTTTGAGGCCCCGCAACGTATCACCCAGAGTATCAAAAGGAGCCTTGCTGAAGCCTGCTATTGACAAAGGCATACCGAAATCTTTGGCCCAATGGGCTCCAGCCTGTTGCGAAGCGCCTGTGCTCATCATCATGGCTGCTGTTCCCTTAATCAAAGCCAAATTGGCACGGTATGATCCCGGTTCGGCAAATTCCTCATGAATCCGTGGCAGATAAGACTCCAAGATCCATTTGGTCGGGTCAGCAATAAAGGCATCATAGTCATCAGCGAGCATATACTCGTCTTCAACATACTGAAATTGCCGGTTTTCTTCCAGTTCGCGTCCCGCAAACTTCAGGTATTTGGCTCCGACGGCATCATGCTGTCCGGCCCACCAGAGGCTGGGAGTCCCTCCGATAACATCCATATCAAAATCAGCAAGGATCTTGTCGACAGCAGCAATATTTTTATCCAAATCATAATAGATATCCTGCAAAGTAATGCCTGCATAGGCTGCCATGAATTCACTTAACTGCAAACGGATTGGAACCTTGTCCGGTTTTCCTCCTTTGAGGGCAGTTGTGTAGCGATTAAACCTTTCTTGAAAAAGTTCTTCTTTGCCCATTGACTTCCGGCACCTCCAACATATATTTTCTGGTTTTGGTCCTGGAACCACAATACTCTTTTATCCATTATCACTTCCCCTTTTCCATGCCGCTAAAAAATGCATGTTCGAAACCTAGTCTTCCAAACTGTTGTTGCGGAAGGCTTTCAGGTAATTGCGGGAAAAGCGATCCTTGTTGAGAAGTAAATTTGAGGCTATCAGCGCACTGGTAATTTTGGTGTCAGTGGGATCCATGATGGCGGCATCCATCCCATGGCTCATACAAATGGTAAGGAAATTGCGGTTAATCAATTTGCGTTTCGGCAGAGAATGAGATACATTGCTCAGACCTGATACCGTTTTGACATTGAACAGTCGTTTAATTTCGGTCAGGCATTCAAAGAAGATTACACCGTTGTTGCTGTCTACAGCTAGGGGCAGCACCAAAGGGTCAAAATAAACCTTCTCCAAATCAACATTTTGTTTCTTGAGGATGTCCACGAGTTGACCAGCGATTTTGATGCGTTCTTCGGTAGTTTTGGGTATTCCGTTGTCATCCATGGTCAAAGCAATGACAGCGCAATCAAATTCCTTGATCAGAGGCAGCATACCTTCAAGCCGGCTGGTTTCCATGCTGATTGAATTCAGCATTGTCTTGCCTTGAGCGACTTCCAAGCCTTTCCTGATCACGTCCGGGCTCACACTGTCAATGCACAGAGGTACATCTACAACTTCCTGTACGGCGCGCACGACCCACTCCATGTCGTCGATTTCGCTGTTCCCTTGCGCAGTATTGATATCGAGAAAATCCGCCCCGCCGGCAGCCTGTTTCTTCGCCAACTCTTTGATGAAGTCGACATCTTTGTTCAGGATAGCTTCCCTCACGGACGGAATTGCACTGTTTAACTTTTCTCCAATAATAAGCATCGTTTTAAATCCTCCAATTTGCGACTTTGCTATCTACCGATATACTCCATAGTCCTTGGTAAAATCAAACATGGCTCTGGCATTTTCAATTTTGGCGTCCTCAAGGCTCACCGATGTATCCATGATGAAGCCGCCGTTTTTGCCAACCACATCAATTAGTTTCTTGCAGTACGCTTTCACATCATCCGGAGTGCCTAAACATAATATGGGCATCGGGACATTCCCCTTGAGACATACCTTGTCTCCAAGGATCTCTTTGGCTTTAAATATATCCGTGTTTTCCAAGTGGTAAACAACTTTTCCCGGGGGTACATCGCTCATGATTTCGAGCCGTGATGTGTGATCCGCTTCTACAAAAACTACTGGGGTCATCCCCGCATCAATCAAACCCATCATAACTTTTCTTAAACTCGGCCAGTAAAAAGTCTTGAACTGATCTTGATTCATAAACTGGTCCGAGCCTTTGTGCAGAGGAATGAAAATGAAGGGATTTCCACTCTGCTTTCCCGAAGTTACCCCCAGCTCAATCATCCAGGGCGTAAGCTTATCAAGAGCCCTGAGAAGCTTCTCGGGACGCCGGTAGATGTCAAGCATGATGCCCTTGGTACCACGAAAATAGTCACCCAAGGTATCATATGGTGCTTGTGTAAGCCCACCAAGTGAGATTGGGAAGCCCCTTTTAGCCATTTCCTGGCCGAACTTCATCAAGTAAGTCAGTGCGTCCATGGAGGCTTCTCCGGCTTTCTTCAATGCATCCACCGCCTTTTGAAGCGCCGGGGTGCCGAAAGGTGCCAAAGATCCCATATTAAAATAGGTGAAACTAAACTTAAAGGGAGCCATTTGACTGAAAGGTTCAAATTCACTACAGATTCGCGGATAGTATTTTCTGATTATCCAGTCGGTAGGATCTTCAATAAAGTGATCGTATTCTTCTGCCTTCATGTATTCGCCTTCAACAAACTGATACGGTTTGTTCGGACCAACACCTCGCCCGGGCCATCTTAGTTGTTTAAATCCCAAGGCGTCGAGGGTTGGACCCAAATAATAGATGCCAGGGATATCCGCCATATCTGGCTCGAAATCTTCGTGTACCTTGATGGCCGCACTTAGCATTTTTTCAGCATCATACGTGTATTCTTCATAGGTGATTCCCGCGTAACGAGCAGCAAAATAAGAGAAAAACGTTACAATCGGCACTCTATCCGGAACTCGTAGAGCAATCGCATCTTCTACTCTCTTTAATCTCTCTTGGTATAATTCCTCAGGATTTTTAGTCATGATAAGCATCCTCCCCGAACTATTCTCAATTAGCACATTTTGAAATGAAAGCACAATCCTTTAACAACTTGTAACCCAATGCTTGGCAAGTTGAATGCCATGCTGCGCATCTTTCGCGTAAGCATCAGCACCCACTGAGTTTGCCACCTGTTCGTTTGTGGGAGCTCCTCCGATCATGATTTTCACTTGTTCTCTCAATCCAGCTTCCTTGATCGCATCCACGGTTTCCTTCATAGCTTTAAATGCTACAGTTAAGAGACCGCTCATACCGACCACATCAGGCTGTACTTCCCTTATTTTTTCCACAAACTTTTCGGGAGTGACATCTACACCAAGATCAAAGACTTGAAAGTCGTTAGCTTCCATGAAAAATGCAACAATGTTCTTGCCGATATCATGAAGATCTCCTTCCACCGTCCCAATGACTACTTTCCCTGCATAGCCTGTCGTAATACCCTTCTTCATCCTGGATTTGGCAAGTTCCGAAATCTCTTGAAGAATCTCACCACTCATCAGCAAATCAGGAATAAAGTACTGGCCTTGCTCAAAGCGTTTACCGACAATCTCCGTCGCCTCTCTGCAACGCTCCAGAATGGCCATTGGGTCGGTTCCCCCTTCAATCAACTGTCTGGCAGTTGCCAGAGCCTCCTCTTCTTGAAGATCAGCAATGAGATTTACTAATTTCTCCGACATTAGTCCTTCCTCCCTCAATAAATTAATGTTTACTCGCTAAAATTCGTTTTTTTATAGATTTTCATCAATGAATGAAATCCCCTTACAAGCTAAGAACGTTGAAATTTGTGTTCAACATGGAAAAGGGTATGCAAATCCAGAGGGTCTGCTCGTTTTTCCACATCATGGTAACACAATTGGATCTCTACAAAAGTCCCTTGTGGTTCACCCTCCCATGTCTCACTGGATCCACAGATGTGGCCCTAACATTCCTTCGTTCAACCTTTCAAGGGGTAGAGGCTAGGAAAGCTCCTTTGCAGGGTCTAATGCCCGTATGGTGAATATTTCACCCTAGCTACTCCGTGCTTCATTGTCATTAAGGAAAAACTGAAAAACGAGTGTTTAGCGTAAACCCATCGAACTCTAACAAACCAATAACGGTTTGTCGGGACACTTTGCGCCTGTCAAGTGCCGGCGATAGCCGAGACGAAGTCCTTGCCCTTGACGGGCTAACGCACCAAAACCCTGTGGTCTCAGAACAGGCTCAGACTGTTTTGCTGCCTCCCGCGAGGGCGGGAGTTTGGGGGCTGGCCCCATACCCTTCTTATGCAACTAACTTGAGCTTCGTTGCCAGCACCTTTTGGGGATCATACGGTTTTCTCTGGCTTCCTATCGCAAAGAGAATCCGAATGAGTTTGGCACAGAGTGCGACAATGGACTGCTTTTTCTTCAGGGGATTTTCTTTGCGGGTCGTATAATACTGATGCAACTGTTTGAACTCAGGGTTCTTGGCAGCAAGTACCATGGCTGCTCTGAACAGTAGAGCCCGCAGGCGTGGGCGCCCACGCTTCGTAATGCCTGTCTTTCCTTTGTGTTTCCCTGAAGTATTCTCTTTGAGATTTATCCCCGCCAATTTGACGATTTGTTGAGGATGCTTGTAATTAGTCAACTGACCAATCTCAGCCAGAAATCCAGCAACAGTTACCCAACCAATGCCCTTTATTCCCATCATCTCTTCTACGCCGGGAATCTGAGCTAATATCGCAATGACATGGGCCTCTATGCCTCTAGCTGGCGCATATACAGTTCATACTGTTCCAGGAGAATCTTTAGTTCCTCGCGGGCCATTGTTAAGCCATTCGTAAGTCCTATGGAGGTTCTGGCTGTGTCAACTAAAAGGCTTGCTCTCTTAATTCCCACCGCTCTTTTTACCTCTGTTCTCCACTGAGTCACTATCCCGGTAACTCCTCGGGCCAAAACATCTTGCGGTAAGGGAAGACTTTTAAGCGTTAACAAAGAGGCCTTTCCTTCGCATTTCTTAAACACTGTCAAGAATTCTGGGAAATATCGATCCAGCCAGTTATGAACCTGGTTTTTGACGTGGATCAGATTGGTATTTAGCCGCTCTCGCTGAACCATGGCAACCCGCAATTCGGCGTACTCACTGGTAAGCAAAATCGGCTCAGAATACCGTCCGTCCTTGACTAGCTGCGCAATGACCCTCGCATCCTTGACATCGTTCTTGGTAGGTGAATTATCATCAAATTCTTTGCTTTTTTTAAGATGCATGGGATTAACGACAACCACCTTAATTCCTGCTTCACACAAGAACTGAGCCAGTGGCAACCAGTAGTGACCGGTTGGCTCCATTCCAAGTATCACACCCGTCTTACTGTGGACTTGTTGAAGCTTTTTGATCCATGCTAGCAGCGAGGAAAATCCCTGGTGTCTGTTTTCAAAGATCAAGTGCCTACCTAATTCAATTCCCCTGAAATCTTCAGCTCTGGCTACATGCTCTGACTTTGCGATGTCTGCGCCGATGATTAAGGTTTTTTCTGTAATTTGCTGAATCCTTTGCCGTTGAGTATAATTCATTTGTGCACCTCCGTTTGGTATTTAAGGATCCTTGCAGTTGCTAGCTTTGGACACCTCGTATGTTACCAGGAGGTGCATTACTTTTTCAAACCCCCAATTCTTTCTTTACAGGAATGCTCCTTATTCATCGATATTGGGGTATTTTTTGATCATTTCCTTTTTACGGATATCTGAAGATTCCAAAACGCTGAGAATATTTGCATTTGTACGATTGTATAATTGTATATACAAGTTGTTTGATCTTATATTACCATGGGCCGAAGGGTGGGTCAATACCCTTTCGGCAAACTATTTAGAATTCTCTGCTCCGATCGGTCCTTCCCTCGATCAAGCGGCCCACAAAAATAGTCTCAGAGCCAGGAAGTCAGCTTTGGGAATGAGGGCAGTCCTTCTGTGCAATTTCTCGAATAATTCGCAGGGCTTGAGATACATCATTGGCATAAAAGTCGACACCGGTATACTCTTTGACCAGTTCACCAACCGCATAGCCCCCGACCACCACCTTGACTTTATCCCGCAAATCTGCTTCCTCCAGTAGATCGACGACTTTCTTGATAGAGCCGACACAAAAGGAAAGAAGGACACTGATCCCCAAAATACAGGTCTTGGTCTCGCTCACTGCCTGAACAAACTTTTCAGGTGAGACGTCTACGTCCAAATCATAGACACGGAAACCAGACGACCGCAATAGATAAATGATAATGTTCTTACCCAGGTCATGAATATCTCCTTCGATCGTTCCCATGACGACGGAATATCCATTATTGGGTTCACCAACGGGAATATGCGGCTCAACGAGGTGCATCACGCCCCGGAAAATCTCTTCAGACATGATCAGGTCAGAGAGGAAATACTGACCATCACTGTAGCGTTTACCCACTATTTCCACGCCATTGCGGCAACTCTCAACGATCTCCGTCGGGCTGACTCCCGCTTGGATTCTCGCTTCAACCAGAGATAGGACCTCTTCTTCGTCAAGCTCACCCATCGCTAGTTTCAATCTGTCTTCCACAGATGCAACCTCCTCGCCCTGCTACTCTTTTTGAAACCACCCGTCGTGGCTTGTGATTTTATATCTATCCCCACGAAAAATGGACTTGCTCCAGCCAACCGGCTTAAGATCCGGGTCGAAAACAGTCGTCTCAACCAGAAACAGGGGAGCACCGGGAGAGACTCCAAGAATGGATGCCTCTTCATTCGTAGCCACCGCCGCCTTCAGAACCTTCTTAGCACTGACCGGTACATAATCACTGTGAGTCGCAATTAACCCCGGCAGAGTCGGATCATTCAGTTCCGACTCCAGGAGGGGTTTACTTTTGGTATATATTATGTATTTGTTCTCCAGACTCAGGCGCTCATTCTCAGCAGAAAGAACCGTACGAAAATGCAGTATCCTATGGATGCCTTCTTTTAAAAGGAATTTTGCCTTCAACTCCTCATCGGCCCGAATAATCTTAGCCTCTAGAAGGGTCGTTTTGTAATTGAGTCCCCTTTGCACCATCTCGTGGCTAAAATTGTTCAATTCAAAGACAACATTATCCAATTTGGGGCTGGCGACAAATGTACCTTTTCCTTGAAGAGCATACACCATTCCCTCCGATACCAGTTCCGCAATGGATCTGCGTACCGTCATCCGGCTGATTTCGTAACGGTTGGCAATCTCAATCTCTGTCGGCAGAGCTTCGCCCGGTTTAAATTCTCCCCGTCGAATTTGTTCTCTAATTAATTTAGCCAGCTGATAATATATAGGAATAACCGAGTTCTTATCGATTAAATTGCCTTCCTGCATTGTTCAAACACCCGCTCCATATTGTAAGTCTTCTAATCGAAAACATCTCTCATACTTTCCCAATCACCACGAATGCCACAAGATTGTATAGACAAGCTTACCTATTATCAAAATACTCTTAAATTGCTAAAACGTCAAGAACTTTCACTGTAGCGATAATGTTCATGCACGCACACGAAAGAACCGTTCTTAGTGCAAGAACGGCTATAAAGAAAACCCGGTTGGTGATTTGTATTCTTTGTGGCCGCAAACCCCTGTGGAAGATTGAACAATTCTGGGCCCAACAAGACTTGCCAAGTTTATTCGCTGATGTTGAACTCAGTGTTGAACAACTTAATGATGATGCTTATGGCCACGCCTTGGATAAGCTTGCCGAGGTATCGATGGAACAATTGGTCAGTACAGTTTCCCTATCCTTACTCCAGGCACACTCCCTTGGCATAAATGTTGTTCATTTTGATACGACATCAAAGTCCGTCCAGGGGGCGTACACCGGTCAGGCCCATGATGAATTTGAGATTAATCACGGGTTTAGTAAGGTCTGCGCCCCGATCTGAAGCAGTTCAAACTTGGTGCCGCTGTTCAGGAACATGGATTAGTCATAATGGGTGAATTATTAGCCGGCAATAAAGCTGACGTAGAGTGGAATCCGGATGCTGCTCTCAAGATGCATGAGCTTTTCACCAAGCAAGGATTCAAAGACGTCATCTTTATCGCCGATTGTGCCCTGATTTCTACCGGAGGCTTAAAGCGCTTAGCCGGACAGGAGGTGCAGTTTATCTCTAGGTTTCCCGAAACCTTTGGCTTAGCCAGGGAATTAAAACAGTTGGCATGGGACCAAGACGATTGGCAGGAAATCGGGATGCTAGCGAGTAGTAATGCCAACCAGGCAGCTCGCTATCGGGTATTTCCGGTACAAAGAAAACTGGATGATCGAGAATACAACTTCCTGGTCGTTCACTCTAGCATGCTGGAAGCCAGCAAGGAGAAAACCTTGATTAAGAGGATAAGCAAACAGAAAGAAGATGTTGGATCTGTCCTTTGCTAGCAAAGAATATTAAGCACTTATGCACAGTTCACGCTTATTTCCCAGTCGAATGCATTCCAGACTCTTCACGTAAATTTTTCACAGCCACGGAAAGCATAAGTTTTATCCGGTTTAACTGGTTGACTTCGCTGGCCCCGGGGTCGTAGTCAATGGGGACGATATTAGCCGCGGGGTAAGAGCGCCTCAGTTCCCTGATCATGCCCTTGCCGGTAATATGGTTTGGCAGGCAGGCAAAAGGCTGGAGACAGACGATATTGTTGACCCCGCTGTGAATCAGTTCAACCATCTCACCGGTTAAGAACCATCCTTCCCCTGTCTGGTTCGCCAAAGAAAGGTGCTGTTCAGCATACCCGGCTATTTCCACGATTGCTTTAGGCGGTTCAAAACGATTGCTGGCTGCCAGGGCCTTTTTCATATCTTTCCGAAACGATTCTATTTTGCTGATGGAAAGATAGCCTGATATCATCCCCATTAAACTGCCTGACAAAAGCAGATACTTAACTTTATTGTCATAGGCACCGTAGAGCAGAAAGTCGGTCAAATCAGGAACCACTACTTCTGCTCCCTCGGCCTCCAAGAGTTCCACTATATTATTGTTGGCAGTAGGATGGTATTTGACTAAGATCTCCCCCACTACTCCCACTCTCGGCTTAACTATGTCCTCATTTAGCTCAATGCTATCAAAGTCTTCAACAATGCGGTAAATATTTTCCCTGAATTCCCGGCGTTCCCCGCTGCGCAAAGACTCCCGGCATTCCTCGGCCCACTTCTCATACAGCCTGTTGGCCGAACCAGGGACTTTTTCATAAGGACGCACCCGGTACAAGACTCTCATCAAGAGATCCCCGTAAATCAATCCCATCATCAAATCATTAAACACCGGCATAGTGATCTTAAACCCAGGGTTTTTTTCCAAACCGCCGCTTGTACCCAAAGAAATTACAGGGATCTGAGACATGCCGGCATCGTGCAGAGCCTTCCGGATAAAAGCGATGTAATTCGTTGCTCGGCACCCTCCACCTGTTTGCGTGATAATTACCGAAGTATTGTTTAAGTCGTATTTCCCTGAGTTAAGAGCTTTCATTAATTGACCGACCACAATAATAGCGGGATAGCAGGCGTCATTATGCACATATCTAAGGCCGACATCGACCGCTGACTTGTCGATGGCAGGCAAGACTTCAATATTATACCCTGCTTTTTGAAAGGCGGTCTGCAAGAATTGAAAATGAAGCGGAGACATCTGCGGAGCCAAGATTGTGTGCTTTGCCTTCATCTCCTCAGTGAACAAAGCCCTGGTCGGGCTATCATACAGCCGTTGCGGAACAAAATTTCTTTTGTCCCTTTCATTAATAGCTGCAATGAGAGAACGCACCCTGATTCTAGCAGCTCCTAGGTTATTGATCTCATCAATTTTAAGCACGGTATAGATTTTGCCGAAACGATCCAGGATCTCTTTTACCTGGTCGGTGCTTACGGCATCAAGGCCACAGCCGAAAGATGTCAGCTCAATAAGTTCGATATCCTTCTGTTCAGCGACAAAGGTTGCCGCAGCGTACAAACGGGTATGGTAAACCCATTGGTCAACGATTCGCAGCGGCCTTTCCACTGTACCCAGATGTCTTAAGGCGTCTTCGGACAAGACCGCAAAACCATAGGACTGGATCATTTCCGGTATCCCATGGTTAATCTCAGGGTCAATGTGATAAGGACGCCCGGCCAAGACTATCCCTTTTATCCCATGCTTACGGATGTAGGCGAGGGCTTCTTCCCCTTGTTGGCGCACATCTTCTTTGTACTTTTCCAGTTCGGCGTAAGCCTTTCTTAAAGCTTCCAGGATTTCGTGCCTGCTGATCTTTTCCGGTTCGAGCTCGCGGATCAGCCGTTTGGCCATGCGCTTGGGCATATCTAAGGGCAAGAAAGGATGATAGAAGGTTACATCTTTTACCTTCAGGATATCCATATTGGCGCGGATTGTTTCCGGATAGGACGTTACAACCGGGCAGTTGTATTTGTTATTGGCCTCAGGATCTTCCGGAATGTTATACGGAATGGAGGGGTAAAAAATTTTTTTTATCCCTTTATTCACTAAATCTACAATATGTCCATGCACAATCTTGGCCGGGTAACACGCTGACTCCGAAGGTATTGTGTCCATGCCGAGTTCATACACACGTTTGGAAGAACGTCCTGACAAGACTACGCGATAACCAATTTCCGTAAAGAAGGTGAACCAAAACGGGTAATCTTCATACATGTTCAGCACGCGCGGCAGCCCGATAATGCCTCGTTTGGCTTCCTGCTCGCTTAATGGTTTGTAGCTGAACAGCCTTTTGTATTTGAAATCAAAAAGGTTAGGCAGCGTATTATTAGCCTTCTCTTTGCCCGCTCCTCGTTCACAGCGGTTGCCGGAGATAAATTCCCTTCCATTAGAAAACTTTTTTACAGTGATCAGGCAATTGTTCCCGCATAACCCGCAGCGCTTCATCGAGGTCTCAGTGCGTAAATTTCTTAACTCTTGCGCAGGCAAGAGGGCTGTCTCATATCCTTTTTGATAGCGCTCTCTGGCAATAAGGGCAGCCCCAAATGCGCCCATAATTCCGGCGATATCTGGCCGTACGACTTCACGGTCGATAATTTTTTCGAGGGCGCGCAAAACTGCTTCATTATAGAAAGTTCCACCTTGAACCACGATTTTACGGCCGAGGTCCTCGGTATTTCTTAATCTGATGACTTTGAATAACGCATTTTTGATTACAGAGATAGAAATCCCGGCGGAAATATCGCAGACATCAGCCCCTTCTTTCTGCGCCTGTTTTACTTTAGAATTCATAAAAACCGTACAGCGGGTGCCTAAGTCCACCGGATTTTGAGAGTGGAGGCCAACTCCGGCAAATTCTTTGATAGGGATATTGAGTGAAGTAGCAAAGGTCTCGATGAATGAACCACATCCTGAAGAACAGGCTTCATTCAGCATAATGGAGTCGATAACTCCGTCATGAATGACTAGGCTTTTCATATCCTGACCGCCAATATCTAAAACGAAATCCACTCCCGGCAAGAAGAAATCAGCTGCCTTATAGTGGGCCACCGTTTCGATTTCCCCGATATCTACTTTAAGAGCAGCTTTAATTAAATGCTCTCCATACCCGGTAACTGCCGAGTTTACAATCTTAGTCTCAGAGTTTAGCTTATCAAATAGGGTTTGGAGAGCATCAACTGTTGACTCCAGCGGGCTGCCCATATTGTTGCCATAATAAGAATAGAGCAAGCTCCCTTCTTCATCAAGGAGCGCAAGCTTCGTTGTGGTCGAACCCGCATCTATCCCTAAATAGGCATTTCCGCGATAGCTGTCAAGATGTACCCTTTTAACCTTATGCTTTTCATGTCTTGCCTTAAACTCGCGGTATTCCTCGTCATCCGCGAATAAAGGATCCATTTTGTCCCCGTCCTCGTTGTTCATGTGATAAATTACCGGAGCGCGTTCATATAAACACTCGAATGAAACCGGCTGTTCTTCGCGAGAAGACAAGGCGGCCCCGATAGCTACAAAATACTGGGAATCTTCCGGGAACAGCACATTTTGGTTTCTGAGCATCAATGTTTCGATAAAACGTTGACGTAGTTCGGACATAAAATGCAAAGGCCCGCCTAAAAAGGCTACATTGCCGCTGATCGGCCTGCCTTGGGCCAAGCCGCTTATCGTTTGATTTACGACCGCTTGCAAAACAGATGCGGCAATATCTTCTTTCGCTGCCCCTTCGTTCAACAGGGGCTGAACATCTGTCTTCGCAAAAACCCCACAGCGCGAAGCTATTGGATAGATATTAGTATGTTTTTTAGCAAGTTCATTTAAGCCTGTTGGGTCTGTTTGCAGCAAGGCGGCCATCTGGTCAATGAACGCTCCGGTCCCGCCGGCACACGTTCCGTTCATTCTTTGCTCAATGGCATCCCCTAAGTAGGTGATTTTAGCGTCTTCCCCTCCCAGTTCAATCGCTACATCCGTATTGGGGATGACGTTGTTAATGGCATGGGTGCAGGCGATCACTTCCTGGATAAACGGAACTTCCAGTTTTTGCGCAATATTAACACCACCAGAGCCGGTTATCATTAAGGTCATAAGATGCCCCTGCAGAATCGATTTGGCGTCTTCCAGCATGGAGAGAACCGTACTTTTAATATTTGAGAAGTGCCTTAAATATTTCTTGTATATCACATTGGCATTGTTGTCTAAGATGACCATTTTGACGGTGGTAGAGCCAACATCGAGGCCAACATTAAGCACGCTCATTTTTCCTTCCTCCGTATGTAGCCGTATTAATTGAAGTCAAAGTCTGTCTCTCAGTGCTAAGGCCTAAAGATCAGTCCCTCAGTACCAAGCCCATGAAATAGAAAGGTGAGCGAAAAAAGCAGAAAGTTAGAGTTTATCGCCTGTATTGTACCACCAAGTCTTGTTCACTTCAATCTTAATCTATGTGGCAAAAAGGAAATATTTCCAAAAAATGGGCTTTAAGTAAGTTTTGTTGACTGACCTAAAGCCTTTCTAGCAAACACTATTTAACTGAGATATTTTTCGGCTTGTATACACCCTATTTCGCTCTGCCAGTGGCATGAATGTTTAGTTCTGGGAAGCTTTAAGTTGGGTCACTAAACTGTCACTGATCTTGGCAGGGACTTCTTCATATTGCAGGAACTTCATCACGAAATATCCCCTGCCTTGGGTCAAGGCTTTAAGGTCAACAGCATAACGCATCATTTCAGCTTGTGGAACCTGAGCGCGGATTACTTGGTATTTTCCGTCCGCCTCCATCCCCATAACCCGGCCCCGCTTGCCATTGAGATCCCCGATCACGTCTCCCATAAATGCTTCCGGTACGTGCACCTCAACTTCTACAACCGGCTCGAGCAAGACCGGCTTGGCTTGCTCAGCTCCCTTGCGAAAAGCTAAAATGGCAGCCAGCTTGAAGGCCATCTCGGAGGAATCCACATTATGATAAGAGCCGTCGCAAAGGGTAACCTTCACATCTGTCATCGGATACCCTGCTATAATACCTTCCTGCATAGCTTCGCGCACGCCCTTTTCAACTGCTGGGAAATATTGCTTGGGCACAGCACCACCGAAAACTTCTTCCGTGAATTCAAAGTCCTTGCTTATAAGCGGTTCGATGTTAAGCCAAACATGCCCATACTGTCCATGGCCGCCACTTTGCTTTTTGTGTTTACCCTCGACTTTAACCGGTTTACGGATAGTCTCTCGGTATGGAACCCGCGGCACCCGCACGTTAACCGCAACACCAAACTTGCGGGTCAGTTTTTCTTGCAGGATTTCTAAATGCATTTCCCCCAACCCAGTAAGAATCAGTTCTTTAGTTTCCGTGTTCTTGCCAATTCTGATTGTTGGATCTTCTTCTGCCATTCGCGCCATTGCAGAGCCTAGTTTATCTTCGTCTCCCTTGCTCTTGGGCTCAATTGCCACCGCTAAATTCGGCTCAGGAAATTCAATTCTCGGGAGTACCACAGAGTTGTCTTTGCCGCAGAGCGTATCTCCGGTTGCGACTTCCTGCAGCTTAGCTACTACGGCAATATCGCCTGCAATAACTGCAGGAGTAGTTTCTTGTACTTTCCCCCGCAGATAAAAGGGTTGGCCCATTTTTTCCTCTGAGTTTTTTGTAGTGTTATATACTAAGCTGTCCGCTGAAAATTTCCCCCCGTACACACGGAAGAAGCTCATCTTTCCGACATACGGATCAGCCAAAGTCTTGAACACAAGCGCAGCTTTTTGTGCCAGTACTTCGGGCTGTGGTACGTTCTCTTGAATGAAATCAAGGAGATTGGCAGGCCCGATATTTTTAAGGGAAGAGCCGCAGAGAATGGGGACAATTAAGTTCTGAGCCAAGGCTGAACGCGTAACTTGCACAAGCTCTTTGTTGCTTAAACCCTCGCCCTCCAAATATTTCATGAGTATTTCATCATCAGCTTCGGCGGCGGCTTCTGCTAAGGCATCCCTCATCATCTCCACATCATCTGCTAAATCAGCAGGTACCTCTTTAGCCGTATAGCTCCCGCTACCGTTAACATCGTAGTAATAGGCTTTCTGGGCAATTATATCCACAACACCCTTAAAATCGCTTTCAGCTCCGATCGGAAGCTGGAGTGGAGCAAAGCGGGCTTGAGGATAAGCTTCCTTGAGCTGGTCTAAGACCTTGTTAAAGTTTGAGTTTTCCCGGTCGAGTTTGTTAATAAATACCAAACGGGGCAGTTTCTGTTCCTCCAACTGATCCCAGATCATCTCGGCCTGGACTTCAAGTCCGCTCACCCCGCAAAGAACCAAGACTCCGCATTCTGCAACGCGCAGAGCGCTCTTAACCTCACCGAAAAAATCAGAATAACCGGGAGTATCCAAAAGATTAACCTTAACTCCTTGCCATTCTACCGGCACTAGGCTCGTGCTAATAGACACTTTGTGCTTAATCTCCTCAGGCAGGTAATCCGATACCGTATTTCCCTCTGGAACTTTTCCCATACGGCTTAGTGCTCCGGACGTAAACAAGAGCGCTTCGGCCAGTGAAGTTTTTCCAGCCCCCCCGTGCCCTAACAAGCAGACATTGCGCAGGTTCCCCGTGTCATAGGTCTTCAAGACTATCTCCCCCTAACAAGTTATTAAGAAAAGGACAGGTGCCTTTTGCTTCCCGCATTTAACATAGGAGTATTGTTAAGTCTGAAGTTACGAATCCTGGAGTTAAGGTTAAGCGTAATTATCGTATTTAGTTATCGCATTTAGTTCAGCATGTCTTTTTTCTGTTCGAATGTGCCAAAAACTATGGGTTCTTTGTCTTTGACCATTAATTTCCCCTTAGCCCATACAGTGTTTACCTGCAGCTCTTCATCCAAAAGAACCAGATCAGCATCGTATCCTACCTTGATCATTCCTTTGCGGGATAAGCGCAGGACTGTGGCCACATTAGACGTTAGCACACGCAAGCCTGCTTCTAAGGGCAAACCGTAATTCACTACGGCCTCACGCACATCACGCCAGAGGACATCTACTGAACCTACCCCCATGCCCACCAGCACTCCAGCGTCATTGTATATCGGCATGCTGCCATTGCCGTCCGAAGATACAGTCACTTGATGGCTTAAGAGTTCGCGCTTCTGCAGCATGCGAAGAACCGCCGGCACTTGTAATTCAAGCGGAAAATCATCACACCCTGCCGTCAGATCTATATGTCCTCCAGCCTTCAAGAATTCTACCCCTTGTTCCAGTAAGGCATAAGTTCTGTTGATATGGGTAGGGACAAATTGGGTGATTGGAATCTCGGTTTGGTTCAGGATCGTCCACACTGGCTCAAGGCCGCGTTTCCCCTCACCTAGGTGCAAGTGGACTATTCCGGCCTTGCCCCCTAACATACCTCCGACCCTGGCTTCAGCAATCAAGTGTTCAAGCTCAGCGAGCTGCGGTTGTCCGGAGCGATGATCGGAAATTGCAATTTCTCCGGCCCCGATCACTTTGTCTATTAAGACCAAATCCTCGCGCAAAGTCGGTAATAACGTTCTGGTCGGAACTTGGTAAGCGCCGCTGTAAATAAAAGTGGTCAATCCTTCATCTGCCAGAGCCTGCGCCTTAACTAGGAGCTCTGACACGGAGCGGGAAATGGCATCAGTACCTAAAAGGCCAACAACGGTTGTAGTCCCCGCGCGCGTTACCTGGGAAAGCTGAATTTCCGGAGTACGCGAAGCGGGACCGGCTTCCCCACCGCCGCCACAGATGTGAACATGAGCGTCAATAAAACCAGGAACAAGTTTATACCCATGTCCTTCAATTACTTCCCCTTCGGCATAAGAAGGAAGCGTTAAACCCTTGCCCATGGCCGCAATACTCGAGTCAACCAGGAGAACATCTGTTTCAGCACTAGGCTCGGGAGAAAATATAGATACGTTTTTTAAAAGCTGCCACATTAAGGCATCTCCCCTTCCGAGGTAGAATACCCCAATATTAACTATTTATTCCTCCTTCAACATCTTGGTTTTTTAATATGAGCAGCATTGTCCTTTATTTAAAAATTCTCCGTTTATTAATAAAATCCTTTTAGAGAATGATAACCACTCAAAAAATTCCGCTTTAAATTCAAACCAAGAGAATCTCCTTTTTGCCGGGCGCATAAAGTTATTAGAGCCTTTAACAAGACATGGTTATTTCCGGCAGGAGGAATCACATGGCAAAACGCACTTTTGTCTATGGAGCTGCCATTCTTTTGGCAGCCAACCTCTTTAACAGAATTCTTGGTTTCATCTACCAATACCTGATCATGTCTTACATTGGCGGGGAAGCTTATGGCCTTTTTAACATGGTCTTTCCTGTGTACATGACAGCTCTGGTTCTTACCACCGCCGGAATCCCCCTGGCGGTTGCCAAATTGGTATCTGAAGAAATCTCTTTGGGGCATAGAACCCAGGCCAAGGCCATCTTCCGTTTGGCTCTTGGAATCTTAACTATTTCCGGAACGGTGGTGGCTTTCCTTCTTTATCTTCTAACCCCTGTTTTAGTTAATAGGATTTTCCCTGACCCCCGCGTCTTAAACATCTTCCGCATTTGCGTCCCTGCGATCTTTGTAGTTTCAGTCTCATCAGCTTTCCGTGGGTATTTTCAAGGGCTGCAAAATATGATCCCTACAGCTGTAAGCCAAATCTTTGAGCAAATTACCCGTGTTACTATAGGATTTACAGGCGCGCTCTCCTTTTCTGCCCGCGGAGTTGAATGGAGCGCTGCGGGCTTGGCCCTGGGCATGTTATCCGGGGAGATTATTGGGCTTATGGTCATTACCTTTCAGTATCAAAAGAGTAAAAAAAACCTTCCCACTTCCGGGGAAAGTATCCCTCCACTGCAGCATACCCTGCACCGTCTCTGGCGCCTCTCCTCTCCCGTAACCCTGGGCAGACTGATGTCCTCCGGATTATCGGCGCTTGATGCCATGCTCATACCCACGCGCTTACAAGTCGCGGGTTATAGCGCCAGCGAAGCAACCACTCTTTTCGGACAGCTGGGCGGCTCAGCTTTTACCCTTCTTACCTTTCCAAGTGTTTTCACGTTTGCGCTGGCAACCTCACTCGTTCCGGCAATTTCGGAGGCAGCAGCGCGCAAGCAGTATCAAACAGTCCGTTCGCGCAGCAGTGAAGCAATCCGCTTAACAATTATTCTGGGGCTTCCCTGTTTAATCATCCTTTTTAACTTTGCCGACCCTCTGACTTCTTTTTTCAAAAGCCCGAATATCGGCCCCATCCTAAGAGTCTTAGCTCTAGGCGGAATTTTTGCCTACCTTCAGCAAACAACCACCGGAATTCTCCAGGGACTTGGAAAAGTACACCTTCCCGTACTTATTTCTATAGTCGGAGCAGGAGTCCGTGTTCCTTTGCTGTTTATCCTGACGGCCATCCCTCAGTGGGGCCTGCGCGGAAGCGCCTGGGCCTATATGCTCGGCTGGGTAACTATGGCTTCTCTGAATATGCTGTCTATTATCCGCTACTCAGGCATGGCCTTAGACCTTCATCATTTTGTGCTCCAGCCTCTCACGGCCGGCTTTGGCATGGCAATTACCTTCCGCTTCCTCAGTCCTTTAGATTGGGGATACTCAGCCTCCCTGCAAAAACTGACAGCCGGGCTTATTGTGTATGCCGTTATCCTGGTATTAAATGGGGCAATTACCCGCTCTGATTTACGTCGAATTCCCTGGCTCGGGAAATACCTTCCGCTAAAATAAATATCATCTACTTCTCAAGCCACCGCCTGACGGAATCGCCAAAGTGCCAGTAACTTAAGACGGAAGTTACAATTAAAAATAGCAGAACAACTATTTTATAGATTATGTAGAACTTAAGCACAGATAAAAAGGCAATAATTAATCCAAGAATGGCTGGCAACACCAACATCTTTATAATTTTACCTTTTTTGTTTTTGAAATCTTGCTTAGATCCTGCAAAAATGAGCAGGAACAGGCTAAAATAAAAAAGGAAAATCCAAACAAACATTAAAAAACTTCCTTTTTTGACATTATAGCTTATGATGGGTAATATTTCAGTAATATAATTTCATCAAAATTGACGAAAAATATGAATGTCCCAATAACAGATTGAAAGGAGATGCTTAGTAAATGGCTAGAAATCGCAATCGCACCAGTGGCATCCTGCCCCAGTCTGTTTTGGATGAATTCAAATGGGAAGTTGCCAGTGAGTTAGGTTTAACCGAAAAAATCCAATCTCAGGGCTGGGAAAACATGACTTCAAGGGAATGTGGTCATGTGGGCGGACGTATTGGAGGGAGCATGGTTAAAGCCATGATCAGACGTGCTGAGGAAGGCATGAAAGGGAGCGAGCTCTAATTGACTTTTCTTCCCCAAGAGAATCAGGAGTACATTAAAAGTACTCCTGATTCTTTATTTTTTAAGATGTAAGATTAAGATGTTCAGTAAGAGCTGTCAGGGATTTGAGCCGATTATAATCTGTAAGATCACTGTGCATAGGGGTTATGGAAATATATCCCTCCTGAACAGCCCGCAGGTCGGTATCTTCCTCTTTGTCAGGAGTTAAAGTGCCGCTCTGCCAGTAGTAAATCCTGCCCCGCGGATCCTTACGACTTTCAAATATATTTTCATAAACTGCTTTCCCTAAGCGGGTTAATTTTACCCCTTGCCAATCTTTGGTCGGCGACCCAGGTATATTGACATTAATAAGGCCACCATCAGAGATGCGGTTCAAATTGCGCAATAATTTGAGCACAAAGTCTGCAGCCGGCTGAAAATCGCGAAATTCATAACTGGCCAGGGAAACAGCCAACGCGGGTACTCCCAGGAGCGCTCCTTCAAGAGCAGCTGAGACGGTTCCTGAATAAAAAACATCCGTACCCAAATTTTGACCCGAGTTAATTCCTGAAATAAGTAGATCCGGTTTAAATACAATATCACCCTGAAGCGCCAGTTTAACGCAGTCAGAAGGAGTACCGCGCACGGCAAACCCTTCCCCGCCAAATTTTAGGGTATGTTTGGTAGCGAAAAGAGGTTCGAACAAAGTTATAGCGTGGCCAACAGCGGAACGCTGCCCTTCCGGCGCTACGATGGTTACTTCATATGCAGGATTTGCAGCTAAGGTATGATAAAGAGTTTGCAGCCCGGGAGCAAAGAAACCGTCATCGTTGGTTAAGAGTATACGCATTGGCCCTCCACATCGAATTTCATTCTACTTCATACACTGAAATTATCATCGTGTCCGCTTTTTTTGTAAGCCCAAACATTAAATTATACCCTTTAAGGTTTTTATTCAAGAAATCAATTATTTTATATAACTCCGGGTTAGTACCGACTTTTTGGGTCGCAATCAGTTCCAGCTTGCCATTGTTCTGTTCACTCATACCTTATCCTACCCTTTATGCCCGTGAATTAAGGCAAAACCTTCCGCCCGCGTAGCCTGGCTAGTTTTAAACATGCCCCTGACGGCTGAGGTTAGGGTCTTAGAACCCGGTTTCTTTACACCGCGCATCGTCATGCACATATGTTCAGCTTCAATCACCACCAAAACCCCACGCGGCTCCAAAATATTCATTACCGAGTCAGCGATTTGAGATGTTAGCCTTTCTTGAAGCTGAGGCCGTTTGGCAAACCCCTCCACAACCCGTGCCAGTTTGGAAAGCCCGGTTATTTTTCCCTTGCGCGGAATATAAGCTACATGGGCTTTCCCATAGAAAGGCACAAGATGATGTTCGCACATTGAATAGACCGGTATATCTTTAACGATTACCATTTCTTCATGCTCTTCAGAAAACTGGACCTTTAGATGTTCACTGGGATCCTCGTGTAACCCTGCAAAAACCTCGCCATACATGCGGGCTACCCTTTTAGGCGTATCCAAAAGACCCTCGCGGCTAGGATCTTCTCCAATCGCTTCTAAAATCATGCGTACAGCTTGTTCGATTTTTTCCGAGTCCATCTCCAACGTTGTTCTCCTCCTTAAAAAACTTGCATTTATGTGATCCCCGCTTGAGATTCACAGTTGTCCCAGATATACATGTGTTTGAGGGATAACCCTTACTGACTCCAGCTCCTGCAGCATAAACTCCTGCCACTTAAGCATCTGCGCGGGTTCAGGCTTATGCAACCCCCTCACTGGCGAAAGCGGCTGTAAAATCACCGGTATCTTCGTATTCTCACAGGCTAACAAATCCCGGGCTCGCAGTAAATCAGCTAGATCTGTGCGGCTGTCTACGACAATCTTAACGAAAATCTCCCGGGTGCGTCCTTGCCTTAGAAACTCGCGGTGCTCGTGCCAAAACTCGTACTCATCGTACGGAAGTTTGATGTCCATACTTATTATGTCCACCCACGGTAAAAGCAGTGCAAGCTTATCTGGCAAAGTGCCATTCGTTTCGAGGTAAACCTTTAATCCCTGCTCTTTGACCCTGGGTAAAAAGGCTTGTAATTCCTGAGCCCAGAGCAGAGGTTCCCCGCCTGTGATACTTAGGGAATGGTGAAGCTTTAAGTCAAAACTTTGTATAAACATTGCCAGCCGGTCCAAGGATACGGGATTTTTTATTTGTTCAAAGAAATGTGAACCCGGAGTAGTCTCAAGCCTGAACATAGCGCTTTGCGCTACCTGAGTATCACAATACGGGCAGGAAAGGTTGCAGCCGGGCAGGCGTAAGAACAGTTGACGATATCCGACGTATGGCCCTTCCCCCTGAATGGAAGAAAAAAGCTCGATTACTGGTAAAGCAGACATTTGTTAATTAACTCCTCTAACTTTGCAGCGGGCAAGCCGAATTGATTTCACCTCATCACAATAGCGCCTGGCAACAGCCTCTCCGAATTCAAGAACATTTCTAACTCCTAAATCCCCAAGGCTTACGGTTGGGACCGGAGTGTTCTGACTTGAGACATTAAGGCCGCAGTGAATCAAAGAAGAGACTGGGGACAAAGTGCTGATACTTACTGAAAGCTTATTTTTTCCTTCAAATAAATCATCCCCATCGCGGTGAACACTTTTGATCCCGATTTTCTCCAGTTCTTCTTTAATCGATGCAATCAAGAGACGCTGTCTAATAATAGTTTTCTCCAAATCCATTTCAAAATGCTCAATAATAAAATGCAGCATGTCCTCGCTGAAAATCCAGTCTTTAGCCCGCACATCTTCCAGATCTACCATCTCATCCTGCTGCACGCTGCAAGCGCCGCGAAATACTGTCACACTGTCCCCCATTTGGCCGAAATTCCTAAAAGCAAAGAGGGAACGAAGCTGGCTGCCGTTATAGCTCAGTGGTTCTTTAAGGATTATGTACTCCATTTAACGCTCTCCTATTTAGTGATTGTCAATTTTCGTGATTGACGAAAAAGCTCTTAATCCAGTTCGGATTGCTGAGCAAATAACTTTTCAATTAAATCTTCCTGTCCGTTAAGGCTTAAGGCTCTTTTTAACCTTTGGCAGCTTTCACACGCTCCACACCAAAGTTCCCTGCCTGCGTAACAACTCCACAAAAACTGCCAGGGGATATGTAAACGCAAGCCCTCTTTGACGATTTCCGTTTTATCTAAGAGCGAGGTAGGGCTAAAGAGTATAATATTCTTGGAAGTTGAGTATGCCAAGCTTGCATTGATAGTTTCGATAAAAGCCGGAGAATTGTCAGGAAAAGTCCCTGCCTCTTCCCTGTTGAACCCGGCAATAATATAACTGGGCTCAGGTAGGTTTTCGGCAAACACAGCGGCAATATTTATAAACAAGCCATTCCTGTTCGGAACCCATACGTTGTGGGCGCTAACTGCAGCTCGTCCTTGAACCTCATCCAACTCTGTAGGCTTAAGCGAAGGTAAGGATTGCGTACTATCCACTAAGGCAGTGTGCGTCTCCTCTTCCAAAAAGGGAAGTTTTATTACTTTATGGTTAATACCGTAACACTCTGCCAAGGAAGCAGCCGCCTGGAGTTCACGCTCCCGGGCCCGCTGCCCGTAATCGAACGTAAGGGCAAGATCAAGCGTATTCTGTTCGAGGAAAAGAGCCATAGCCACGGTGGAATCAAGTCCACCCGAGAGTAATACCACCCCTGCCACAATTAGTCCTCCTTATATAAAGCCCACGCATCAGGAGATTCATACACCTTTACCCAGGCCAGTCTTGGAAGTGAAGGAAGGACTAGTGTTTGTCTAATTTCCCGATATAAATACCCGGCGATATTTTCGGCAGTGGGATTCTTCTCCCCTTGAAACTCCGGCACATCATTAAGCAGTTGGTGATCGAGTTGGTCCAGGACTAAGCTTACTGCTCGTTTCATCTCCCCAAAGTCGACCAGCATACCTGAGCGATCTAAACGCTCACCTTCCACACATATTTCTACATCCCAACGATGCCCGTGCAAGCGCGCGCATTTCCCCTGGTAATTGCGCAAGTAGTGGGCCGCATCGAAATGTGAGCGAATGACCGTTTGAAACATTTAGTCCTCTCCCAATTGACAATTTACATAGTATTTTACCATTATTTTTTCTAAAAGGAAATGTTCCATACAATAAAGGAGGATACCCCTAAGCAGGTATCCTCCATCAATAAAAAAGTTTTTGTGTGTGAAAAGCACTACGCAAGTTTTAGTGAATGGTTAAAACAGTCTGTGGCGACATCATATTGGTTAAGCTGGTCGTAAATATTTCCTAGCAGAGCCCATGCTTCGGCATGTTCGGGATCAATATCCAAAAGTCTTTCAAGGATTTTTACGGCTTCCTCCCAATTCCCTCTCCTCACTAAACAGACGCTCATATTATACATAATCAGAGGGTGATCCGGGGCCAGGCGCAAGGCTGCCTGGTAATACTCTGTGGCCTTGCGGGTGCGCCCTAGATGCACCAGTGTATAAGCCAAGTTGTTTAACAAGATGGAATCGTTTGGATGCACACTGTGTGCTCTTTCTAATAGCGTTAAAGCTTCTAAGGAACGCTCTTGGTTCTGGTAAACCGCAGCCAGATTGCATAAAGCATCAAAATGATCTGGCTCATGTTTTAGCACTAACTCATAGTACTTAATTCCTTTTTTAACCTGGTTCAATTGAATATAACAGTAGGCCAGGCGGGCAGCTACATCAATATTGGCTGAATAACGCAAGGCCCGCTCAAAACTGCGACAAGCCTGCTCGATTTGTTCAAGTTGAAGATGAGTTTCCGCCTTCATTTCCCAGTACACAGGGTTATGCGGTTTTAACTGGCAGCAGCCCTGAAAGCAGCGCAAGGCTTCTAAATGTTCTCCGTGATAAGAGTAGATTGTCCCTAAGCGAAAAACTGTCTCTGCCCGGGTGGGAGCTGCCCGCAGTGATTTGTCCAGACATTCTGTGGCATCCTGCCACTGCCCCTGCTCTAGGAAACAATCTGCCAAGAGATCCCAATATTCTGCCCGTTCCGGATCTATCTCCAACGCTTCCTGGATCGCAGTCCTGCTTTCCCCTACCAGTCCCTGTCCTAAATAACACTGGGCCAGAAAGTATTTGATTTCTGATCTGTTTTCCACTTGCTCAGCAGCCAGATCTTCGAGGTAATCGCGCGCTTCTTGAAACGCCTGGTTTTTAATTAAGTACCGAACTTCGCGCACGTGAAGTTTATAAGGATCCTCCTGAAGCAGTTGGACCACATACCTGATCCCTTCTTCAGGCTTGCCAAACAAAATGTACCCCAAAGCCTGGATTTGACGCAGCCAGGACGTTTCATTACGGGAGGACCCTTTGTGCTCCTCATGTGAGACCAAAGGATTATACACAGCGCTCGCTCCTTTGCCATTTTTTACTAGTTATTCTCCGCGCTGGTATTTATTTCCTGCGTATTTAAGGGATAATCGTACGTCAAATCACGTGTAAATGTTTGTTTTTTCCCGGATAAAGCTGCACTTTTCTTGGAATACCACCTCTATTTCTGCTTCTAAGGAAAAAGTTCGTATTAATTCCTATTAAACATCTAAACATCTGTAAGTTGCGATTGCTTAGTTCGAACCATCTATTCTGTTTTGGGCATCAGCTACGAAAGCTCTTTTTGACAACTTTGGCAATGACCGTAGAACTTAAGGTCATGATCATGTACCTCAAACCCTGTTTTCTTGGTAATTATCGTTTCTAACGATTCAAGCAGGTCATCGTCAAACTCGGAAACACTGCCACACCTGAGGCAGATCAAATGATGGTGATGGTGTTCATCTGTGCGCGTGAACTCATACCGGCTGCGTCCATCCCCGAAATCATTTTTCTGCAGGACGCCGATATCTGCCAAGATATCAAGAGTTCGATAAACCGTAGCCAAGCCGATTTCCGGGTACTGGTGTTTCACCAGCATATACACATCTTCGGCACTAAGATGTTCGTCCACATGCTGCAAAAATGTGCGCAAAATTGTCTGACGCTGGGGGGTTAGTTTATAAGAATGATTGCGCAAACGGTTACAAATATTATCAAAGGCAGAAAGCCCTTCCGCCATGGCAAGGCCCCCTTTAACTTTTTTACTCAATTATATGCCAATGAGAATGGTTTGCAAATTCCTTTGGTCAAAAACCTTCCAAGATATGTTGCCGTTATTGTCACATAAACACAAAAAGCCCTCTGTCACAGAGGGCCAGGAGGCGAGAATAGCTTTCTTACCACACAGGATAACGGTAAGGATACTGCGGATAAGGATAGGGCGGATAGGGATAAGGATAATAACGCGGGGCGGTAAGCGCTCCCAGACCGTATCCGAAACCTAAGCCTAAGCCAAAAGGTATAAGCCCAAATGCCATAAGATTGACTCTCCTTCCTAATCGAGTTTTAGATTTTAGATTAAAAGAATGTTTTCCTGCTTTATTATATGGAAATACTTTCTAAAGTTGTTGCGCCTGACTCAATGAATTAATATCGAACCACGATTTACTCCAAACGGTCACGTACTACATCGACCACTTCGTCGGCCGTTCTGCCGGCCGCATTAATCACTGGTACCCGCAAATTTCCTTCTGGGGCCATATCAACACTGTCTCCTTTAACCACCAAAGCCTGAACGTTATAAAGGGACTGATCATCAAGGGCTGTGGTCTGAAATCCTGCAGCTTGCAGTGCTTGAGTGACGTGAGTTAGCCCGTCTTCAACGGCGATTTTTTTGTGCATTTTTATCAACCTCCTCAAAGCATAGTTTGCACCCGATTTTTCGCCCTATGCTGTGGAGATTTTTCCAAGAGTAAAACAGGAATTCATACAAAGAATCTCCTACTACAAAATTATTTTTGGCTGTAGGCCTTAGAATTCGAAACTTTTACGGGCTACTGTTTGATAATTAACAGAAAGACGTGGTTCTTGCAGCATAAACGCAGGTGCCGGGGCCGGAAAAACCCCTTCGACAGTAAACGTAATCTTCCCGACAGCTTCTAAAGTAAATTGAATGTTATGGCGCTGCGGTGGGTTGCGTTCTACAACCAGGCTATACCTAGCATCCGCTCCTTTTTTTCCTTCAAGGTCGATTTTCTTTGGCAACTTATTAAGTGGCAAGAAATCACCACTTTGAGTAAGTTTAAATGACTCAGGGCTCTCGATTTTGAACGAGAGAATATAAGGCTCCAAGCCGTAATTCAGTGTTAGATTAAGATCAAGCATACGGGGATTCCCCTGCCTCTCATTGACAGAAGCCTCGGCCGTCAAAGGGGCAGCAGCGGTATAGGTCGGCAGCACTATGCTTTTACCTGATTTGCTGTTAAACTGGCGGTGGATACGCGCTGGCAAGTTTTCTGCTGAAATTATTTTAAGCTGTCCCTCACTCTCAGTCCATTCCTCCTGGACTGTTACCACCTGCGGAAACTTAGCCGTGTACCCGGGTACCAAACCAAAGCTCAAGATAACAACAACCAATGCAAGCGCTGCCGGTCGCCGCGCAGAATTGCTAAATCCTTTCCAATTGCGAGTCCGGGAGCGAACCACATGAAGTAGAGATAGCAGGACTGGGATCAGCAAAAGAGTGTACAATATTGCAAAGAGCAGGAAAAAGCGGTGCACCGTTTCATAAAAACTTACCCATTGCTCAGAGTTTAACAATTCCCAGTGAAACTTGTATATAAAATAGGGCGCTAAGACTGTTAGCAGCAGGGAAGGCTTGAAATACTGAATTAAAAGCAGTGCCAGCCAAAAAATAAACGGAAAGGCCAAATCGACTCTGACTAAGGCAGTGGCCAGTCCGGCAACAGCAACCCACACTACCGCACCCAGCCAATAAATCCTGCCAGCTTGCGCCAGCTTAAAATGCGGCCAGATATTAGTTATTAAGAGTAAGACACCTACTATTAGAATAACCCTTCCCACTAGGAACAAATCCGGGTAAGCGTACCATACTTGGGCTGTTTGCTTTAATGACTGCCATATAAATTCCACGCTTCCGCTTAACATAACTGCTAAGAAAGCTGTAACGGCAGCCAAACCAAGTGATTTAAGAAAACCGGCCCAGCCCCAGCGCGTTCCAGTTTTTAAGACTCTCACCAACATCATGGCTGTGAGGACAAAAATTAACAAGGTAAAAAGTCTGAGGGCATTCGTTGGAAGCATAAGTACATGAGACTTTGCTTGAAATGTTAAATAAAGTTCATCCCAAACCTTAGGTCCAGACTCTTTAACCTGCACTGATCTTACCAAGCGATAAGCAAAGTTTCCGATAGTTTTTAAGTCTGCCAGAGCAACACGCTCAAGCTGATCCCCTGGCTGGTGAAAGAACCCGGCTGGACGACCGGCGATTCCCAGCCCCACAGCAGGCACGCCTTGTTCCAGGAAGGAACTGAAATCGCTCGCTCCCCCCTGGGAGGTATCCCTGGTCATAATCATAAAATCCCTACTCAGATGAAAAGGTATTTTCTCCTCTTTAGCCAAAGCCGTAACCTGCTTAAGCAGATCCCACGGCGCAGATTTTTTACCGGCACCGTCTATCAAAAGGGGCGTGCCTATCATATCCAGGTTTAACATCCATTTAACTGCGGACAAATCTGCGCGTTCAACAAAATAAGCTGAACCGACCAAGCCCATTTCCTCAGCCCCGAAAAACACTAACTGATAAGTGTCCTCGTGCGGCTCTGCGCTCAAGATCCTGGCTAGCTCCAGGAGAACCGCCACCCCTGAGGCATTGTCAAGCGCACCGGGGGCGTTCAACCCTGCCGAGTCATAATGCGCACCCAGAATTATGCTTTCTGCGTGCGTACCTGGAAGCTCCGCGATAATATTTTGGCTATTGACAACCTTTATTTTTTGCGCGCTGTCCAGAGGATTGTTTGACACGATTACTTTGCTGAAGGGCTGTTCACTTACTTTCCACCCGTTCTGCTCAAGGACATAATAAATGTACTGAGCGGCCTTAGTTTCTCCTTTGCTGCCGGCGGGGCGGGGCCCAATTTTCTGAACCAGGGTCTGGACATGCTGATAGGCCTTCTCCGCGGAAAACGAAGTCTCGGCTGCTGCTGGTTTGCTTAAAAGCGCCAAAAGACAGATCGTAAGCAGAGCTGTTTTAATCATAGCATGCTTCACGGTCATCATGCCTTTCTCACAGTGTGCTGCTCTGCCAATCATTATGAAGAAAATTGCGTTTCTATGCCTAATAGCGACTTTTTGTGCCCTCGAACAATTATGATATAATGAGAATATAACAGGAGTTGGGAGATAGTTCATGTTTAGACGATTTTTGCCGTTGATTTTAACCTTAGTCATGTTGTTCGCTGGCGGATGTTCCATCCCCACACCCAGGTTTTTGCAGAAAGAAACCCCTGTTTCCAACCTGCCTGCCGAATCCCTCCTGCTTACTGGAAATGAAATCTATGATAGAACTATCGCAATGTTAAATTCTGCCCAGACGGCTATTTATGTAGAGCAAGGACTTTTTGACGATCCGCGTTTGCTTGATCTTATAATCAAAAAGGCAGACTCCGGGGTCGAAGTTAAAGTCCTTCTGGATCAATTCCGCAAAGCAAACGCCTCTACCCTCAACGAACTAAAGAGTCATGATATCTCAGCCCAGTATTACCCTGCCCGCAAGGGTCAGAGCAACAATGTGAAACTTCTGGTAGTTGACCATAAACAAGCGCTCGTGTATGGACCAACTTGGACCCAAGAGGGAATGTCCGCGCGTGATCTTGCTATTGAACTGTCAGGCCAAGCTACATGGAAAGCCGCGGGAGTTTTTGCACGAGACTGGGAATTTACCACGACCCTCTCCCTCAAAATGCCTAAAACCTCGACAGCCCCCGATGACAACATCATTTTAGCCACTAACGCCAATGTCAAGCAGCAGCTCCAAGCCTTAATTTCCCGCAGTTCCGGCTCCATTTGGCTGGAAGTGACTGAAGTTACAGATCCGGATATTGTACAGTCCCTGATTGATATCAAACAAAAAGGTCGGGAGATCCGCCTTTTAATCAATAGAGAATTTGCGGACAAAGAAGATGTGGCTCCGATTGTCGCTAAGTTGAAAGGAGTCGGAATAAGCATCCGTTACCTTAAAGAAAGTTCAAATATCCGGCTTGGAATTTTCGATGACAGTTCGTTCTTCTTTAGTAGTTCAGGCTGGACTTATTCGGCCTTTGTGATAAACCATGAATTTTCTCTGTCAGTGCCTTCTCCCCAGGCTACGGCTAAACTAAGGGAACTGTTTGTCCAAGACTGGTCAAACGCAACTGAAGCTTAATCTTAAAACAGCGAGCAGGCTAACAAGCCTGCTCGCTGTTTATCCAGAGAACTTTTTACTCTAAATCTTCCAAGTGGCTGCAGTCTCCCAAAATCTCGGGCACAATATTCTGGCCGTCAAACTCCAGGATGTTCAAGGCTGTATTAAACTGCCAGGGAGTTCTTTTCCAGTCACTGATATCATAGCCCAAGGCCTTGGTGACTACAAGCTTGAGGGTAAGCCCGTGGGTGACAACACAAATTGTTTCTCCCTCGTGTTTTCCCATTAATTCCCGCAAAAACTCCCAAGCCCTCTCCGCAACCTCTTCCATCATCTCTCCACCGGGAATCTGCACCAAGTAAGGAGATTTGTCCCACACCGCAAAAATATCCGCATAATTCTCCCTTAATTCAGACCAGATCTTCCCTTCCCATTCTCCAAACGATAACTCTCTAAACTGAGGTGCTGACAACACAGGAACTTTGAGCTCGAGTTCTCTCTTGATTTCTTCAGCCGTAGCCAGAGCCCGGGGCCGGTCACTGGCATATAGGTATTGGATTCCTTCTTGCTTTAAGCGGAGTGCCAAGCGTCTGGCCTGGTTCAGACCCCGTTCCGTCAAGGGAGAATCCATCATTCCTTGAACACGGCCCTCAATATTCCACAGAGTCTCCCCATGCCGGGTAAGTATTATTTTAGTCAAATCTCTTCCCCTCCATTAAAAAAAGGGTAGGAAAATCCCTACCCTCCCCACCTTGCCGTAAGACTCCAGGTTTTCTGACCCTGCTCTCGCAGGTGGGTGCCTAGGTTAAGTTTTCCAACTTCCCTTCGCAGGGCGTGAAGTACTAACTTAGCATTTAGCTCCCGATTCAATAATAGGATCAAAACCAAGATAATCTATACGCACAAGGCAGGATTTGTTGTTATTATAGCACTTTCTGCGCTAAAATTCTCTAGTAAAGCTTTGGAAATTAGCGTTTATGTAGTTTGTCTTCCAGTTCTGCTAAACGATCCTGCAACAAAGCAATTGTCATTTCCTGCGTGCGCACACGCCGCCTAAGGTTTTCAACAAAATATGTCAATTCTTTGACATCCAGGGTAAGCGTTTCGATCTGTTTAAGTTGCTCTGATCCCTGTTGCTCTTTGACCTGGGTGACATACGCTGGTGCAGTCTCGGGTTCAGCTATAACAGGTTCAGGCATAACAGACTCAGGTGCAGGTGTTTCAGGCTCAGGTTTCTCGACTAAAAGGTAGTTAAACTTGCCATAACGGGAATTACGGCCAGAACTTATTTTGATTATACCATCCTCTGTAAGTGCTTTGAGAGCGCGTTTGAGCGTAACATTGGCCGAACCTGTTTCCCGTTGAATATCGGAATAAGCCAATTCAAATTCATTGCTGCCATGAATCTTTACCATCTTAGAGAAGAATTCAAGAAATTTCTTCTGTGTTTTATCTCTCAGACCCAATTTCTTCATCCTTTCTCCCTACTCAGGGAGATTTTTTAATCAGAGCACCATTCACTTATCACCATACAGTTTCTCGATTACTTCGTCAGCCAGGGAGAAGGTATGTTCCAGGGCGGGAAATTCACCTTGTTTAACTTCTTTTGCATAGGCACGTATGCCCTCCACAGCTTGAACACCCAAGTTTGCATACTGTTTGACAAACTTAGGCTTAAATCTCTCAAATAAGCCTAAGAGGTCATGATAAACCAAAACTTGACCGTCACACTCCGCACCCGCTCCGATCCCAATCGTGGGAATTGTTAATTCCTTACTGATATTTTCGGCAACCTGACGCGGAATAGCTTCCAAAACAAGTGCAAAAGCCCCTGCAACCTGTAAAGCTAAAGCATCATTACGGAGTTTCTCTACACTCTCAAGATCACGCCCCTGCACCTTAAAGCCTCCAAGTTGTCCTGCTGTTTGTGGGGTAAGCCCAATATGGCCCACGACAGGAATCCCAGCTTTAACCAAGGAATTAACTGTAGGGGCGTAGTGTTCCCCTCCCTCAATCTTAACTGCATCTGCCCCCCCTTCTTTCAAAAATTTCCCGGCATTAAGTAATGCGCTCTCCTCCGTGACATAGCTCATGAACGGAAGATCTGCAACCACAAATGTTCCGGGGGCTCCGCGCCGGACAGCTTTGGTATGATGGAGCATTTCTTCCATCGTTACCGGGACTGTGGAATCATAACCCAACACTACCATACCCAGTGAATCTCCAACCAAAATCATCTCTATTCCAGCCTGTTCAGCCAAACGGGCTGAGGGATAATCATATGCCGTTAACATTAAAATTTTTTCGTTACTCTTCTTCATCTGCCGGAAGTCAGGTACGCATTTTTTCATGCTCATGCCCCCCCTTCTAAGAATTCCTCCCCATTTCCGGAATTTTCTTCCCTTTATTATATCACGAATATCTCATTAAATCATGACAGTTTAGATCAATGATGCATACTCCCACGAGATGAAGCATAGGTTGATAACAGCAAAAAGGAGGGGATAAATCATGTCCAAATCCTTTAATTTTAGTCTGGTATTTAAAGATATCATTATAGCGGCGGTCCTTGCCCTTGTTCTCTCAGCGGGATTTGGGATCTTACTCTCCTTCACTTCTCTCCCGGAATCTGATTTGAGTACTACCGTCATTTTCAGTGTCAGCATTTTCATTGCCGCTGTCCTAACTTCGTATCAGGCAGGCACGAAAGGACTATTTTACGGTCTGGCCACCGGACTGGGCTTTGTCATCCTACTTATTCTCGTCTCATTTATCCTGGCTGACAGCACTTCCTGGATTAAGGTTGGAGAAAAGTCCGTATTTGCCTTTCTTTCCGGCGGCGTCGGTGGGGTAATAGGTGTGTTGTTCAAACGCTGATAAAAAAAGTTAATATCGGTCTAGTGCTGTTTTTGGTCATAACTGCGGAAACACTCACACTAATTTGTATCACCAATAAATACAAGGGCTGCATGGCCCTTTTCTTTTTTCCTCATTGATACTAGAATAAAGAAAGAGATATATTAAGAGGGGTGACATAATATGTGTGTTGAGAAGACTCCATGGGAACAAGTTGCAGATTTTCACGGCCACACTTGTCCGGGTATTGCTTTGGGCTTCCGTGTTGCGCAAATTGCCAGCCGCGACTTAGGAATCAGGCCGACACCTGAATCTCAAGTTCTGGTCAAAGCAGAAACTGCCTCGTGTGCTCTCGATGCCTTTCAGGTTCTTAACCATGCCACCACGGGTAAAAGAACTCTGCAGGTGGATGAGCGTGGCAAACATGTGTACCACTTTCAATACAGTGGCACGGAGGAAATCCTGCGTATTGCCGTGCGCGCTGAGGTAATCGGGAAAATGTCTGAGCTCCGTGAGTATTCCAACCCTCGCCAAAAACAAAACAAATCTTTGGAGGTAATTCAGTATATTCTTAGCTGCAGCGAGGAAGATTTTTGTACGGTACAGAGATTCCCCGGAAGCCTTAAGCAAACTGCAGCTGAAACACAGTGGGCAGTATGTGCGCGCTGCCAGGAACCGGTAAAAGCTGAGTTTTCACTTACCAAAGGAGAAGATATTCTCTGCCTGGAGTGTGCGGGGTAAACACTCGAATAGTTCTGACTTTCTTACTCACTTTGGCGGCGGGCTCTGGCTATCCTCCAGATCAACAGAATCACCGCCAAAAATACAGCCGCCATACTGCTCCATTGAGCGGCAGTCCAGTTGAACAGAAAGCGGGGACTGTCTCCACGCAGCTGTTCCAAGAAAAAGCGCCCGAAATTATATAAGGCCGCATAAATCAAGAAGATGCTGCCCGAAGGCCACTTGCGCAGTTTTAAGATGACGAGAAGGGCGAATAAGATAACGTCAAACTGCCCTTCCCAGACCTCAGCCGGCCACAAGGGTTGATCCCCAAATTTATCACGGGCGATCGTGCCGATAGGATAGAGGATGCCAAAATCCCCTCCGGTCGGACCGCCGAAAGCATCCCCATTCATCAGGTTGGCATCGCGACCGATTGCTTGCGCGAGGATCAGTCCCGGTGCTATTAAATCAGCCAATTCCCAAAAGGGAAGCTTTTTCCACCAGACGTAAATTCCCCCAACCAGAAGTGCTCCCACAACCCCACCTTGAATCGAGAGGCCACCGTGCCAGACAGCAATGATCTCCCGCGGATTATTTCGATAAAAATCCCAGTCAAAAAAGAACACTTGCCAAAACCGCGCTCCCACTAAACCTCCGAGCAAGAGCAGAGGAGAGAGGTCTAAGATCGCCTCCTTGAGGTGAGGCTTTCCTTCGGCGTTGGCAAAGTAAAGACTTACCCCGACCGCCAAAATAAACGCCAGGGCAAATAAAGTACCATAAGCCCTTAAAGGGAAATCCCCAATAAAAAACCAATACTGATGCATATTGTTCTCCTTACCGGCAAACGTCAACAGCGCCTGCCTTAACATTTGATTTACATTTTAAATAAGAAAACGGCTTAATGCAAGTGCATCAAGCCATTCTGCTTACCTTAAATTAATTTTCATTCTTGTTACTATGCGTAATCAAAAAAACCTAAAGTGAATTAAGCTTGGAATAAAACGCATCATGCTCGGAAAACATCGGAATCTCTACCGCCTTATCTTGTTTACCAAGAGGTTTTTGTACAGTTTGATAATAAACTGAATGCTTGTTCTTGCCGCACCAATAGTCTCCAGACGCTGCTGCTACTAATGCTAAGATCGCAATTAAGCCCATTAACCATGTGAAAATCATCTCAATAACACCTCCATCTATTATTTTAGATTCTCAAAATATATTGTCAAGTGTTTTAAGCTTAGTAAAACTTTTATATTTTACGCTCCCCGAGCTAAAACAGCCATTCAGATTCAATATTATGCTATTGAGCTGTTTTTATCTGACAAAACAAGTAAAGCCGGGTATACTACATTCAAACACTCCTCTACCCTTTTCCACCCGGGCCTTAACGGCCCTCTTCCCCCATCATAGATGGGGTTTTTTTATTCCTTTTTATTCATATCGTTAATTCTAATGCTCATATCGTAAATAATTATGGATCTTAGACTTTGTACTAAAAGGTATTTTCACAAAAATGGAGAATTACCTATATAGTAGATCTAGCAAACATTTGAGATCTTACAATCATGTTCACGAAAGGATGGTACACATGCGTAACAAAAAACTGTATTCACTGTTATCCCTCCTCGTCATCCTCGGCCTGCTCGTAAGCGGTTGCGGACAATCCACGACTCCTACTGCTACGACTCCATCTTCTACATCCACTCCATCCACGACCGCTCCGGCGGAAGACGCTGCCAAAGCTGTAAAAACTGCTGTCGTGTCTTACTTCAACAACATTCCTACCGTTGGCGACTCCTATAAGATTAGCGAGGATAAACTCAAATCAGAACTCGAGCAAAACGCTAAAGCCTATCTTGTGTTAGATATCCGCAAAGCTGATGAATACGCGAAAGGGCATATTCAAGGCGCTGTTAATGTTCCTTTTGGTAAAGACATCGCTGACAATCTAGACAAAATCAGGGCTGCTAGTAAAGACAAAACTGTAATTGTCGCTTGCTACACCGGGCAAACTGCCGGCCAAACAGTATCTGTCCTCAATGTTGCCGGAATTAAAACCCGCTCACTCCACGGCGGTATGGGCAATGGCATCAACTATGGCTGGTTAGCCAAGAAATTCCCCACTGTAACCGAAGCTACTGCTATGCCTCAAGCTGCTGCTGTCGAGAGCCCGAACAAAGATATTGACAAAGCTGTTAAAGACTATTTCAACAACATGCCTGCTGATTCTTACAAAATTGATGATCCTGCTTTGAAAGATGAACTAGCTAAAAATGCTGACAAATATTTGGTTGTTGATATCCGTCAGGCTAAAGATTTCGATGCCGGCCACATTAAAGGTGCTATCAATGTTCCTTACGGTGCAGATCTTGGCACCAAGCTTGACTCCCTGATCGAGCAAAGCAAAGGCAAGACTCTCGTTGTCTACTGCTACACTGGTCAAACTGCCGGTCAAGCCGACTCTTTATTCAACCTTGTTGGAATTACTGCCAAAAGCTTAAACTTCGGTATGGGCAATAAAGACCTGCCGAAGAGCTGGGCTGGCTTAGGGTACGAAGTTATTAAATAAAGCTAAACCCTTAAGCTAATTAACTTAAAGTAACTTAAAGCTAACAACTTTGGGCTACCTAAAAAAACAAATTTTAGGTAGCCCCTGCTTTATTCACTAGAATATAAACGTCGATAGCGGCAATTGCTAACAATCCGGGATTTGTTCGCCGAGGGCATGGTAGTTTGAAGAACATTCGCGCAAGTGCTAAAATTGAGCAGAGGAGATGATCTCTTTGCTCTTTAGCACTACTTTGATTTTTCTGTTTGCTATTGTCGCCGGTTTTATTGGCTCCCTGCTCGGTCTTGGTGGCGGGATTATCATAATTCCAGCATTGACCCTAGTCTTAGGATTGGATATTCATGAAGCAATCGGAGCCAGTGTCGTATCCGTAATCGCTACTTCCAGCGGAGCAGCAATGGCGTATGTCAGGGATAAACTAACCAATATCAGGATAGGGATGTTCCTGGAAACGGCCACCACTTTAGGGGCTATTACCGGAGCTTTTATCGCAAACCTCATCAGTATTAAAGCACTTTATATTACATTTTCCTTACTGATGTTTTATTCTGCAGGCAATATGCTTAGATCAAGAGAAGGTTCTGCTGATACCCCGGTTGAAGCACATCCTCTGGCAGAGCGTCTCAAGCTTAATGGCAGCTATTTTGACAAAAGATTGTCCCAGGTTATTGAGTACAAAGTAACGGGTATTTACCCCGGCTGGGCCATAATGTATAGCGCGGGAATTCTTTCAGGCCTGTTGGGAATCGGCGGAGGAGTTTTCAAAGTGTTTGGAATGGATATGTTCATGAAACTTCCGCTGAAAGTATCTACGGCCACCAGCAATTTTATGATCGGAGTCACGGCCGCCGCTTCAGCCGGAGTTTATTTTTCTAAAGGGGACATTAACCCGCTGACAGCAGGTCCGGTAGCCTTAGGAGTGCTTATCGGTGCCTTGGCCGGTACCAGAATAATGGAAAGGCTTAATAACAAAACATTGCGGCGTTTATTTATCCCGATCCTGCTGTATGTAGCCCTACAAATGCTGTGGAAAGGGTGGTGGGTGTAAATGTCCAAAAAAGAAAGCTTCGATCCCGAGCTTTTCATCAGCTCAAGTCTCCGCTTTGGGATTTATCTATCAGCCTCTTTTATAGGCTTTGGCCTTATTCTCTACTTTATTTATGGTTCAGGCTACCCTGCCCGCACTTTTCCCTACACAGTTACCGGTGTGTGGGAAGGCCTAATGAGACTTAAGCCCGCAGCTATCATGAGCTTTGGCCTTTTGCTCCTGATAGCCACCCCAATTTTCAGGGTTGCTGCTTCTACTGTCATTTTCCTTAAAGAAAGGGACTACCTCTACGCAGTGCTTACATTCCTGGTTTTTATTATTCTGATTTTCAGCCTTGCGCTCGGTAAAGCGATCTAACTCCAGGAGACGGTTACCCTGTCCCCCGGATGCAGCTTCGTTGTAAACTCAGCTTCCTGCCCGTTCACCGTTAATACGAGCCTGGTGGCAGGCGCATGATCCGGAATCGTTACATAAGGCAATAGTTCAGATAAAATAGGCATTGTTTTGAACCCTTCCACTCTTAAATCCATGCCGTCCACTATTGCCTCCTCCAAGGAAACCTCCCGGCCCCGCCAGCGCACATCAAACCCTTGTGGAGGATAAACAACCTCCTGACCGTTAACATGGAAAATCAACGGAACCGCTTGTAAGCCCGCTTCCTTTACAGGAATGGGCTTTTCTATTACCTCAATTCTGTCTCCGCTTTTAAGCCCGCAGTTTTCCTGAACAATTTCTCCATTAACCTTGATTTCCCGCATAGGGGTTAGCGTTTTGCTCTGCCCGTTCACTTTGATGGTCAGGGACTGAGCCGGTCCCAGAGCAAGCCCTTTTTGTTGAAGGAGATCTTCTAAGTCCTCATTCTCCAGATATGTTAACTTGCTCCCGTCTGTAATTTCATCTAGGGGCACGGCCTTGTTGCCATCCACCAGTACTGAAGGTAGGAACTCTTCTTCCTGCCCATTCCAGCTTATTTTTTTGCCCTCAGGAAAAGTAAGGATATCTATAATCTTGGTTCGTGCGTCTTCCCCGTCAGTTCCGGGAATAAAGCTAACATCATCTCCAGGTTTTATGGTTTCCTCAAGCCTGGCGCTCCGCCCATTTACTGTCAACTGCGCCGCCTGCCCCAGGGTGCCTTTCACAATCCTCATCTCTCCGTTTAATTCAAAGGTCAGGGCTCTCCCCGGGCGTCCTAAAAATGAGCGGGGCTGGATTCCGGCAGCGAGCAAAGCCTCAGCTACCGTAGCCAACTGCAATTCAAAAATCGGCACTAAAGCATCATTAACTGTGACGGAATAATAGTGAAGTCCTTGCTCTTCCAGGGCCGAGATGCCGATGCCCACCGGAGTTATTCCTTCCGGCCCTTTCACACCCTTCTCTCCCAAGACCCCTGAGATCCTTTCCCGCACTTGAATCCCAACCCGTGCGGGCGGCAAACCAATCCTTTCCGCCAGCAACTGAGGCAGGAGCGGGGTCAAACTTCCCCCTCCGATGAGGATCACTGCCTGGGGTACCCCACGGTTTAAGTCCAAAATTGAGCCTGCAATTTGCTCGGCTAATTTCCTAACTATCGGGCTGATAATATTTAGTATTTCTTCCTGAGCTAGGGTAATTTTCATCCCGAAAAAATCTTTAAAAGACAACTGTGTTTTATGCGCGAGTTCACGCTTTATTTTCTCTCCGATTTGAAAGTCAAGGAGGTAATGTCCGCAGATCCCCTCTGTAATCTCATCCCCGGCCATCGGCACCATACCGTACGCGAAAAAGGATCCATTCTTTGTCAGCGCAATATCGGCCGTACCCGCACCGATATCGACCAAAGCCAAGTTGAGACGGCGCATATTAGCCGGAATCGCAGCTTGCCCGGCGGCTATCGGCTCCAAAGTAAGGCTTTCCATTTCCAGCCCCACCCGGCCTAACACTGCTACCAAGCCATCAATGACCATCCGGGGTAAGAAAGTGGCTATTACCGATACCTTAGCATCTCTACCTCTCTGACCGATGAGGCTGGCAATCTCTTGCCCTTCCAGCCATCTTTCAATAACACTATAGCCGACACAGTGATAGCTTAGGGATGCTTCGTCGGCTGTCGCGGATATTTGACGCAAAGCGTGTTCCACCGCTTCCATCTCTAAAGCCAAGACAGGTTCTTTTTCCCAGCGTACAGGCAAGCTTTCTTGACGAAGGGCTGAGGCAACTTCTGTTTTTAAGGCACGTCCGGCAGCCGCAACCGCGACTCGCGTCAAAGCATAACCGGATTTTTGCTCTAACTCCGCTTTGACGATGCGCACCGCCTGAGCCACCTCTTCCACATCGTGTACTTGTCCATCGTACATAGCCCGTTGCCTGTGCTCCGTGCGCGCGCTGGCTAAAATCTCATATCCTTCCCCGTTTTTTTCCATCAGAAGACCTACAACCGTACGCGTACCAATATCCAAAGCAAACAAAGGTTCCACGTTTTTCACCTCAACAGTTTCAATTCGACCAAAAACAAGAAAAATCCTCCCTTTAAAACTTTGAAGGGCTAACTATTAATGAAATGAAATACCTCGTACCACTTTATCAGTGATACGAGGTATTTCTTGGTAGCGCCGGAGCCTAATTCTCCAACCTTGGATAGCTTAAACAAAAATGCTTCTCCCCTGCTGCCATGATATCCTTCCTCTTTTGTTCATATCCATTCTTCCCCATTAAGGCATATGTTCCCAATTTGCCTTCTTCCACTCCGGGTTGATCAAAAGCGTTAATATTTAGGAGCTCTCCCATATATGCTGTTTCCCATTCTAGGAGCAAAAGCAACTGCCCTAGTAAGCGGGCATTTACGTTTGGCAAGATTATTTTCTGATGCATACGGCCGACTAAGGTAAGCGCGTATTCCGTAGCTCGCTGTTCGGCCTGCATTAACTCCCCTAAAGTGTGCCCACCTAAAAAAGCAATGTCTTGTAGAGCAATCGGATCTGCCGGAATATTTACGTCAGCAGCAAACTCTTCCACAGTCACAAAGGTGATTGTTTTGTCATCCGGACCTTCAGTATAGAGCTGAATCTGCGAGTGTTGGTCAGTCACTCCCAGAGCCTTGACCGGAGTCTGACCCAGCTTAACTTCCTGACCCTGGCGGTTATAGCGTTTGCCGAGGCTTTCCGCCCAAAGCTGGGCATACCAGTCTGCCATTGTTTTAAGGGCATCTGAGTAAGGCATAAATACCGAGATGTTTTTCCCGTCCTGCCAGGATAAATAGCTTAAAGCCGCACGTATCTGGGCCGGATTGTCAAAAAGCCCTTGTTCCTCCTGGACCCAGGCATCCATTTCCAGAGCCCCTTGGAGGAAGGCCTTCACATCAATTCCGCACATCGCTGCCGGAAGCAGACCTACCGGTGTCAATTCTGAGAAGCGCCCGCCGATACCGGGGGGGATGGCGAAACGGTGGTAATTTTCCTTAAGTGCCAGCGGCAGGAGGTTTCCTTTCTCCGGATCTGTAGTCACCACAATATTAGCGGCAAACTCCTCCCCACACTCCTGTTGCAGGAGGTCGCGCACGATCAGAAACTGAGCCATGGTTTCCGAAGTGTTACCTGATTTAGATATTATATTAAACAGTGTACGTTTGAGGTTAATCGTTTCCAGCAAATCCCGCAAGCGGACCGGATCGACATTATCGAGAACGTAAAGGCGCGGACGGTGATGGCGCTTTACCGCAGGCAGCTCATTGTAATAATAGTGGTTTAAGGCTTGCTGCACCGCCATCGGTCCGAGGGCTGAGCCGCCGATACCCAAAACCACAAAATTATCAAAGTTCTGGGCAGCCCAGTCTGCATATTTTATAATATCCGCGAGCTCTGACTGCATTAGCGGGAGGAGTTTGGAAAAATCAAGCCTTCCTTCTTCCCTTTGGACTAGCAAAGCGGAACGGGCTTGCCTTAGCAGAGGCTGCAAATGCACCAGGGATTCCTGGGTAAACCCTTTGGGGTTATGCTGGGTCTGTATCATTCCGGTGTAATCCAAACTCAGATAGTTCTCTGTAGAGCTTCGACCGTACATTGATAAGCCTCCTGAATCTTGAAAATCCGTGAGTTTCGGTGCCGAACTACATAATATCTACCGGTTGTGTGCACTTAAATAGCGAGTTCTCCGGCTAAATCGTAAAGAGCGCGGTTAAAGGGTCGGCGGGGACCGAAAGCTATGCTTAAAGGTACACCTGTAACTTCTTGATTAACATACGCTGTCATCATGTCGCTCTCTCCAGCCAACAGGATTTCCACTGCCTTGCCCCCCATGCCTGAAGCCAATACGCCGTCCAGAGCGCTGGGATTGCCGCCCCGCTGTAAATGTCCCAGGATCGTCACCCGGGTGTCGAATCCAGATCTAGTGTGCAGTTCTTCTCCCAATTTGTATGCACTGCCAGCACCTTCAGCCACCAAAATGATGCTGTGATTCTTGCCGCGTCTGTGTCCGCGGCGCAGCTTGGTGATTATATCGTCCAAATCAAAAGGTATCTCAGGCACTAAAATTGACTCCGCCCCACAGGCCAGGCCTGCTTGTAGAGCAATACCGCCACAATCCCTTCCCATCACTTCAACGATAAATGTACGTTCATGAGAGGTAGCGGTATCACGAATCTTGCTCACAGCTTCGACCACGGTGTTAACCGCAGTATCAAACCCGATGGTCAGGTCTGTCCCTGCAATATCATTGTCAATCGTGCCCGGAACACCTACAACTTTAACTCCTTGAGCGGAGAGAGCCTGAGCTCCCCGAAAAGAACCGTCTCCTCCAATAACTATCAGCCCGTCAATCCCGCGCATTCTTAGTTGCTCAATTGCTTTTTGCTGCCCTTCCTGAGTCTTCATCTCAGGGGAGCGGGCGGTCATGAGCACAGTTCCACCCCTGTGCACAATATCTGCGACCGAGCCGAGATTCATCTCCCGGAATTCTCCGTGGATTAAACCTTCATATCCGCGTTTTACCCCATACACTTTTAAGTCATGATAAATCCCCTTACGCACAACGGCGCGAATAGCAGCATTCATCCCCGGCGCGTCCCCTCCGCTGGTGAGAACAGCAATACTTTTAAGAGTGTCAGGCATGTTAATTATCACTCCTTCGTCCAAAATTATTCCCCACTTTTATGTAGGTCATCCGCGGGGTTTCCTGGGAAACAGGCCACCTCCAAGGAAATCTTGGATGCCATCGAGCATGGCTGAGCCTCCCCTTTCTTCAAGCACCATGCTGAACCTCTTAACCTTTGAATCAAGTTGTGGGTCCTCACTCGTTTTACTCTCTAATCTATGGCAGGCTTCTATCATGGCGGTATGACCACGCCCAAAATATGCTCCGATCTGGGAGTACGACAAGTCGGTATAAGTCCGTATTAAATATATCGCTATTTGCCGAGCTTCATTAAGACGAGACCTTCGACTGTTCCCTTTAATCTCCTGAATAGGCACCTGCATCGTCTCAGCCACTAAACGAACGATATTGTCCGGATGCAAGGCAGTTTCTTCTCTGGCAGTACGTTCACACCAATACTGGGAAAAGCAATGATAGCTTAGGGCATCTTCCTTAGCTGAGGCAAACCTGATAAAATTTCCAAGCTCTGCTTTAGCTTCTTGAGGATTTTTCACGTGCTGCGCCAACGCAGGGATAAGCTCACGCTCAAGCGCCAATCGCAGACGCCGTACTTCAATTTCAATAAACCTCTCCAATTCCCAAGACTTAGGATAATCAATGCCCACAACTACTCCACTCATAAGCCTGGAAGCAAACCGGGCACCCAAGAATTCTAGGTGAAGAGAATCAGCACGCAGGGAGAAAACCATTTTCCCCCCTCGCTGGCTTAGATGTTCATATGTATGATACAGTTCCTCAATACTGGCTGATTTTCCAGGTAATAAATCGAGCCCGTCCACGAGCAGAAGCTCACTGCTGCGCCATTTGGAGCGCAAAGGAGATAGATTTTTTTCCTGGACTGCCTGGGAAAATTGGCGTGAAAAATGTAAAGCGTTGAGGAAATTGACGCGGACGCCGGATTTTCTCATGTTGGAGACCAGCCAGGATAAGAGTTTGGTCTTGCCCACCCCGGCAGGTCCATAAATTAACAGAGTCTGGGGCGCGGCAGCCCAATTATATGATTCAACAGCCCTGTGGGCAAGCAAATTATAGTCACTGCTAAACCAATCCAACTTTTATCTCCTTCCTCGGGAGTAAGGATAAAAATTACGTACATAAAACATTCGTAGTAAAACTGTCGTAGTAAATCTATCGTAACAAACTCTTTCCTTTTATACAACCTGTCCTTAAGACTATTTCTAATATTTTCCTCAAAAGACCCCACAAAAAAAGAAACCTCCTAGGAGGTTTCTTTTTCACTACTCTATAATCTCGCTATACCCTAACTCCATCGCCCGTAAATTTAAGTTTAAGGCTTTGGCCGGGAGCGCTCCTTCTAAGACCTTAGCCATGCTTTCCTTGCTCACCACCGGGCACAATTTTAAGACTGCGCCCAGGGCCAGAGAATTTATTACTTTCTCATTCCCTAAATCAATCGCTTTGGCCTGGAAGGGATACCCCAAGTCTTGGGCGCGCCCTTTGCTGGTGACGGCATCACTGTCATAGAGGACGATGCAGTCTGCGGAAATCTTGTTTTTGTAGCGGTCATAGGCTGCCTGGCTTAAAGCCAGGACCAAGTCCGGGTTATCGCACTTCGGGAAATACACGGTCCCTTCGCTGATAACCACTTCAGCCTGAGAATAGCCGCCGCGCGTCTGAATCCCGTAGGTCTGGGTCTGAACCGCGTTCTTCCCTTCCGCTACTGCAGCTTTAGCTAAGCTTACCCCGCCGAGGATGAGTCCTTGGCCGCCCGTGCCGCCCAAGACGATTTGCCACTGTTTAGCGCCCATTCGTATCACCCTCCTCTGCACCTTTCTTGCTGCCATTGATGCGTCTGTAGGTTGTGTAGAAATCTGGACGGTCTTTCTTGACAAGCTTGCCGACAGCGAAGTGTTCGTGTTGTTCTTCGAGGGGCAGCTCCCGGTATTTCCGGACGGGTATGGCTTTCTCTTTAAGCCAGTTCATCATGTTGACCGGGCTCGGGTGGACATTGAAGCGCCCGAAATAGGTTGGACAGGGACTGATGACTTCGACCAGGCTAAAGCCGGGATGGAGTATAGCCTCTTTAATGAGGTTTTTAAGAGCTACGGCATGGTAAACTGTGGTCCGGGCGACGAAATTGGCTCCAGCCGCTTCGGCTAAGAAGCAGACATCAAACCCTGGTTCAGCGACTCCATTGGGGGAAGTGGTGGTTTTGCTTTCCAGCGGGGTGGTGGCGGAGTACTGGCCGCCGGTCATGCCGTAGTTGTAGTTGTTGGTGACGATGGCGGTGAGGTTGATATTGCGGCGGGCGGCATGGATGAAGTGGTTGCCCCCGATGGTGACGGCATCTCCGTCTCCCATGAGGGTTACGACGGTTAAGTCCGGGTTGGCGGTTTTGATCCCGGTGGCAAAGGCTAACGCCCGTCCGTGGGTGCCGTGGAAAGCTTGGGTGGAGAGGTAGTCGTCCGCTTTGCCCCAGCAACCGATGCCGGTGACGGTGACGACATTTTTGGGTGCCAGGTCTAATTCAGCCAAGGCTTCCGTGTAGGCTCTGAGGATGATGCCGTCCCCGCAGCCCGGGCACCACATGTGGGGCAGTTGGCTCTGTTCCAGGTAGTCTTTGTAGCTTAAGGCCATTATTTGAGCACCTCCCCGATTTTCTCCATGATCTGGGCCGGGATCAGTATTTCCCCGTCGATTCTGGAGAGGGAATGAACAGGAGTGCCAACGGTGTTAAGACGCTCGACTTCACGGACGACCTGCCCTAAGTTGAGTTCAGGCACTAAGACTGCTTTGGCTTTCCCTAAAGCTTGTTTAACTGCTTCATCGGCAAAGGGCCAGAGGGTGATGAGCCTTAATAGGTTGACTGAGAGCCCTTGAGCCTGGGCGCTTACTACGGCCTGCTTGGCTACGCGGGAAATTGCGCCATAGGCGATGATGGTGAGGTCGGCTTGCTCCGGGCCGAACCATTCCACTTGGATGATGTCCTCTTTGTTCTTTTCGAGCTTGCGGTGCAGCCTCTGTACGAGTTTGTCTGCGGTCTGAGGGGCACTGTGGGAATAGCCGCTCTCGTCATGGCAGGAACTGCTGATGTGGACGATGTAGTCGGTGCCGTAAGGCGGAATGGCCGGAATGTCATCTTCATCGGTTTGGTAGGGTTTGTACCCTTGGGCTGGGACCGTGGGCAGCTTGCGGTTGATGATTTCCAGTTTGTCTGCTTCCGGAATGGTTAAGCTTTCCCGCATGTGCCCGATGACTTCATCCCCTAAAAGGATGACCGGGATCCGATATTTTTCTGAGAGGTTAAACGCTCTCACAGTCAGGTCATAACATTCCTGAACCGAGCCCGGGCTTAAGGCGATGATGGGATGGTCCCCGTGCGTGCCCCAGCGGGCCTGCATGACATCCCCCTGGGCCGGACGGGTGGCCAGTCCGGTGCTGGGGCCGTTGCGCATGACGTTGATTAAGACGAGCGGGACTTCGGCATACACAGCCATACCAAGGTTCTCCTGCATGAGGGAAAATCCGGGACCGCTGGTGGCGGTATAGGATTTCTGGCCGGCAGCGGAAGCACCGATGATGGCGGCGATGCTGCCGATTTCGTCTTCCATCTGGAGGTAAACTCCGTCCACCTGCGGCAGGAACTTGGCTGACAGTTCCGCGATCTCGGATGATGGGGTGATGGGATAGCCGCCGTAAAACTTGGCCCCGGCATCAAGCGCTGCGTAAACACAGGCTTCGTTGCCCTGCATGAATTGTACTCCGACCGGTCTGTTCACGCTAACACCTCCAGTGTGATGGCAAAATCCGGGCACCGTAAATCGCACAGGCGGCAGTAAGTGCAGCGCTCCGGGTTCGTGACCTCAGGGGAGCCGTCTTTGGCTAGGCTATACACTGCTTGCGGGCACAGGCCCTGACAGATGCCGCAGCGTTTACAGCTTTTTTTATCGATGGAAATCTTGACACTAGGTTTTCCCGGCATTCTATTGCCTCCTTTTACAGTCGACTTTAATGAAAAAGGCCCCGTAGCGCCTTCTTCATTAAAACGATTATTTTTCTCTTTAACTTATTAAATTACGCCTTTTTCTTTATAATATTTTTTAGCCCCGGGATGCAAAGGAATCGAGATACTGTCTAAGGCTTTTTCCAAGACAATACTGTTACCTTTTTCATGGACTTTCGCAATTTCAGCTTTTTTCTCAACAATTGTTTTTAATATGTTATAAACAACATTTTCAGGGTCACCTTATTACATAAAAGGTTACAGCTAACCCCAAACCAGCCCAAATCAGATTCAACCAGCTTATACCGTTACTTTTCTTGCGCCATGGGTAAATAAGAAAAATAAGGAACAAACTAAACATCAGTACAACCGCCCGCTGACGCATTGCGACCAAGGGAACTGTGATAGCCGTATACATTACAAACAGAGAGAGTATAACGGCTAATACCTAAATAATCGGTTTTAAGGCTTTTTGCACTCGATCCACTTTACCCCTCCTTTACCCGGGACTTATACCCAGCCCCGTGCTTTTATCGCCTCCGCGAGAGTTCTCAGAGCTTTGGCCCAGGCAGCCATGCGCAAGGAAAGGCCTTCCTGTTGGGCAGTCTCATAGACCTCTTTAAACTTGCGGACAAACAGTTGTTCATAGCGAGCTACAACTTCATCTTCTGTCCAGTAATAATTCTGAACCCCCTGTACGCGTTCCAAATATGCTATCGAGGTGCCACCACCATTAGCTAAAATATCAGGAATGATGATCACTCCCTGCTTTAAAAGTTCTGTTTCAGCTGCCGGCGTTACTGGCCCATTTGCTCCCTCGACGATTAGTTTGGCTTGAATTTTATGGTGATTATCTGCGGTAATCGTACTTTGAATTGCGGCAGGTATCAGCACATCGCATTCTACAAACAAAACATCTGTAGAGGAATCGAGTTTTTGCGTTTGAGGATAGCTCAAGACACTTCCTGTAGATTGGACAAACTCATCCAGTTTATAAGCATCAATACCCTGTGGATTATAAATACTTCCGTAAAAATCTCCTGCCGCTACCAGAACAGCCCCTTCATCCTGCAGGAGGCGGGCAGCCCATGATCCAACTTTGCCGTAACCTTGAACAGCTACCTTAACACCTTCGAGAGAGCGGTCTTGAAGCCTTAACGCTTCCCTCACAGACAAGCACACGCCCAGACCGGTTGCCTGTGGTCTTCCCTGCGAACCACCTAAGACCACCGTTTTTCCGCTGATAGCTGTCGGCTCATGATTCAAACCGTGAATTTGTTCCCATTCATCAAGCATCCAGCTCATCATCTCGGAATCCGTACCCACATCTGCACCTGGATAGTCCGTGCGCGTACCAAGCATGGGTGCGACAGCGCGCACGTAAGCGCGGCAGACGCGTTCTTTTTCAGTACACGAAAGTTCAGAAGGATCACAGATAACTCCACCCTTACCCCCGCCCGCCGGAATACCGTTCAAGGCATTTTTTACACTCATCCACAAGGCTAATGCTTTAACATCATCTAAAGTTTCCTGCGGATGAAAACGGGTTCCGCCTCCTGTTTGCCCAAGCGCATGGCTATGCTGTACTCTGAATCCTTTAAAAAAGCGAACCTTACCGTTGTCCATCCGCACCGGAAATGTAGTAATGAACACTCTTTGAGGTTCCTGAAGCATTGTCAGAACATCATCGTCAATTCCTGCTGCTTGTCCAGCCTCTTTTAACTGTTTTAATGCAGATTCTAATGCTGAAAGGTTATCTGACATATTATCGCCTCTTTTGCTAAATTTGCTAAGATCCCTGTTAGGCCCATCCTCCCTCGCTCTCTTACTCACCTCCCACCTGGTTTACAGTATATGAGCCTTAGAGGCAATCCATAAAGCCTAATCCCTTGGAAATCTGTACTGCAGCATCGCGTACAGCCTTGATATATGTATCGATCACCTGTTCATGCGTTCGATAATCAGGCACAGACATAGATACCCCGGCAACGACATCTCCGGTCTCATCTACAATGGGAGCAGATATAGCCACACTTCCTTGAACCCATTCACCATAACTAACAGCAAATCCCTGGTCACGAATCCTTTGTAATTCATTCTTCAATAGCTTCAAATCGGTAATGGTATGATCAGTAATGGCTGTGAAATATTTTTGTTTAATTAACTCTTCTATAACTTTTTCTGGCTGATAAGCTAAAAGCACCCGGCCATCAGCGCCGGCATGAAGCGGAGAACGCTGCCCAACCGGAACAATTATCCGAATTGCTTGATTGCCCTCAATTGACATAATACAATGTCTCTCTAAACCTTCAACCACATCTATGTATACGGTTTCTCCATAACAGTCTCGCATTTCCCTAAGCACAGGCAACGCCACTTCTTTAAGCTCGCGCGAGCGCTGAGCTATCGCGCCCAGACGGCACAATTTCACTCCCAGACTGTATTTACGGAAATTGCGCACGACATACCCTTCGTCGATTAATGTCGTAAGCAAGCGGGCAACAGTCGGGCGCGGCAGATTGACTGATGCACAAATCTCAGCCATGCTTAGCTGGGATTTATCGAAGGTAAAGACATCCAAAATTCCAAGAGCACGGCGCAACGATTGAACTCCACTCTGTTTCTCAGCCGGCTTTTCAGGTATTGTAGACATGGGACACCTCCTAAATAAACCTAAATACCCAATGGTGCTGATGTGAGGGGATAAAAACTAGAAAGTTCACAATGTGGACTATAGGCTTCACCATATGGCTAATGCATTTTAACATGAGCCTGCAAAACTCGTCAATAACATTTTAGAAACTTTCAATCAATTCTAATCTTCGTTTGTAAATCTGAATTTTAGATAAAAAAGACCAGGACTGTTTTGTCCTGATCGTTACGGTTAGCGTTTTAGTCCAAAGTCTTGGTGCGAAAGAGTTGGTCGCTAAGTTGCAACCTATTCATCAATACTCCCGGTTCCAAGCGCCCGAAACCCTCCCATTCCAATATTTTCGCATTGCCCAAAGTGGCGATCTTGCGCACATCCAGAGTAGGTACCCCTGCTTCAGCAAACCACGTCATTTCATCTAAAACACCGTCACCGTGAGGAACATGATAAGCGCCGGCATCTGTACCAATACCCAGACTTACTTTACGAGTATAAGCCTCATAAATGCTCTCAAGATGTCCCCTTAAAATACGGCGCAGAATTTCTTTCTCCTCCAAGGTGTAGCGGCGCGTGGACCTGGTCAAGAGGTTCCCGACAGGAGCCACAGTAGGAACCCAGGCAATCCCCCTGTCGGAAATTTCCTGCAGTTGTTCTTTAGTCACATAATACCCGTGTTCAATTGAGTCCAATCCCGCTTGAATGGCTACGGAAATCCCGTCTGTGCCGCTAACATGACCCATCACCTTAAATCCGCGCTCGTGAGCATCCCGTACGAGTTGTCGCAGTTCTGTGACAGACCATTGAACTGGGCCAACGACTCCATAACGATGGAAACTTATGAGTCCTGTAACAATAACTTTGAGTTGGTCAAGACCTTTCTCGAAAAAAACGTCTTTAGTTTCTTCCCACTCTTTTAAGTTGTTAACACCCTGGCCGAGAAAACGGCCATAATGCCCACTCCGATAAACGGCCTCACGCACAGACAGTATTTCCGGCCCAAGCCATTCTGAGGTGTTTATCTTCTCCTTGGCCCTCCAGGCATAACCCGGAAGATCTCCCCCGTCCCTGATCCCGACAACTCCTAATTCCAGGTAATGTTTCAGAAACTGTTTAATGATCTGGTCCATTTCCGTTTGTTCAGGCCAACGATCAAAACACCGTTGAAAGTCAATACCATCGAGAGCTAAATGCACATGGGCATCCAGCCAACCCGGCACTAAATAATAATCATGCCAGGGGAAAAACTCTTCTTCCCGAAAATTATCGTCCCACAACCCCAAAGCAGAGACTTTTCCGTTCTGCCATTTAACAAAAGAAGGTTTGCATACGAGTGTTTCTTCCGGGTTCCAATAGCCGGCAATTTTTGCTGCACCTGACTGCGGAATTTCCCAAATCTCTTCCCGCGAGCTACAGGAAATATACATTTCCTTCTCCTCCACCCCAAAATGCTCTAATCCGCCAATTGGCGCAAATAACGATAACAAGCAGCTGCAGCACTGGTCAATTTCTTGTGGCGCAGTGTGAGCAGGTAAAAACCTCGTTCAATAGTTAGCTCTTCGACTTCAGATACCTTTAATCCTTCTTTTCCATACGGTTCGAGCGCGAATTGTGAGAGAAAGGAATACCCGAATCCTGAGCGGATTGCATTTTTAACGGCTTCCGTACTCCCCGCTTCCAGACTGACAAGCAGATCATCCAAACGCATTCCCTGATTTTCCAAAGCTGTTTCCAAAGCCCTACGGTGCCCTGAACCATGCTCCCGGATAATCATTGGATAAGACTTCAGGTTCTCGATGCGAACTGTCTCCATGCCAGCCAATGGATGACCGGAGGACAGCACCAGCTTTAATTCATCCCGCAGCCAAAACTCAGAGCTCAGCTTGTCCGTGTCATAAACCGAACCCACGATTGCAAAATCCAATTCCTGGAGCATCAGTTTCTCAGATATTTCAAGGCTGTCACTTACTGTGATCTTAAAACAAACCTTCGGAAATTCCTTTTGAAAGTGGGCAAGTTTCAAGGGAAGTAAGTATTCTCCCGGAATGTGGGAAGCTCCAATATGGACACGGCCGCTAATCTCTCCCGCGAGCGCATCCAGTTCCCGGCGCAGATCGTCCCATTCTTCGAGCAAACGCTTAGCATGCACAAACACACACTCTCCCTGGGGAGTCAACATAAGCCCTTTACCCCGTCGCACCACAAGCTTCGAGCCAACTTTGTCCTCCAAGACCCGCATTTGATTTGAGATTGCCGGCTGGCTTACTCCGAGCTTACGGGCAACCGTAGTAAAACTTTGTTCTTCCACTACCTGAACAAACAAACGCATTAAATCTAGCATAGTCCACCTCTGACAGCATTTGACTTATATTCGAAAAAGTAATAAACTCAGCTTATTGAAATAATATATCAATAAGAATTTTATCCAAGCTTTGTTCACCCAAGGAGGTATATCACAAGTGCACAAACCCCTGTTTCCCCTTAGTATTTTGCTTATAGTTTTTAGTTTGATAATTTCCGGGTGTGGAGCTTCCCCTGCCTTATCCACCCAGCCCGTTGTCACCACCAGCATCTCACCGCTGGCGGACATTATCCGCCAAGTGGCCGGGGACAAAGTTGAAGTTGTGAACTTAGTCCCCGCCGGAAGTGATCCACATGAATATGAACCCAGACCTGAAGATGTACGCCACCTGGCAGAGTCTAAACTCTTTTTCGCCAACGGTGTAGGCGAGGAACTCTATCTGGAAAAACTCATCTCAAATGCGGGCAACAAAGAACTTACAACCATTGTGCTCTCAGACGGGCTAACCATCTTAGGCCGCGAACAAAACAGCGTTGGTAATCCTCATCTGTGGCTGGACGTAAACAACACCATAGCTTACGTCGAAAAAATTCAGTCCGCCTTAAGTGCAGCCTTTCCCGCTGACACACAGTATTTTGAGCAAAATTCTGCCCATTACCTGCAGGAACTAAAAGATCTCGATGCCTGGATCAAATCTCAGATCTCGTCTATTCCTCCGGAACATCGAAAGATTGTCGTATTTCACGATGCCTGGGCTTACTTTGCCAAGCGCTATGACTTAACCTTAGTCGAACCGCTGCTCCACAGCGGTACAGCGGAACCTTCCGCTCAGGATTTAGCGAAAATGCTTACTTTTATTAAAGAACAACAAGTGCGGGCTGTTTTTAGCGAGGCTGGTTTTAACCCCAAACTCGTGCAGCAATTAGCTCATGACACCGGAATCAAATTTGCCCAAGATCTCTATGACGATACTCTGGGCAATACCCCGGAGACGAATTCTTATATCGGGATGATGAAGAAAAATACCAGCAAGATGGTGGAGGTTTTGCGTTAGTGTCATACGCGATTGAATTTCAGGATTTTTCCCTCGCTTACGGAACTCTGTCCGTGCTCGAAAATATAAATTTAGGGATACCAACCGGAGCTTGTATTGCCATAATCGGACCTAATGGGTCAGGCAAAACTTCCCTCTTAAAGAGCATTGTGGGACTAAACCGGCCTAATACAGGTACAATACAGGTCCAGGGCCATCCTCCTACACGGACTTGGCGCCGCCGTCATCAAGTGGGATATGTGCCGCAAATTAAGTCGATAGATAAGAACTTCCCTATTTCCGTCTATGAAGTTGTGATGCTCGGGCGCACTGCCCACATAGGCTACCTGCGTTTTCCCAAGAAAGAAGACCGGCTCATTGTCGAAGACAGTTTAAGAAGGGTTAATATGCTCCATCTGGCTGACCGGCCGATCGGACACTTGTCTGGCGGCCAGCAGCAGCGGGTTTTTATCGCCAGAGCGTTAGCTCAGGAATCGAAACTTCTCCTCTTGGACGAACCTGCGTCCGGTCTGGATATCCCGACCCAGCAGAGTATCTATGAACTCCTCGACGAGCTTCACGGCGGTGGGGTTACCACCGTCACCACGACCCATGATCTTTTAGCCCTGGAATTTCATCATTTCGATCAGGTTCTCTGCCTTAACCGCCGTGTGATTGCCTTCGGACCGCCTGAGAAAGTCCTGATTCCGCAGATTCTCTCCCAGACATTCTCAGGGCTGCCTTGGCCTGTGCACCTTTCCTCTGCGCATTAACATTCTCTTTGAGTTAAAATTAAGGGGGAGCAGCCTTGCATTATCTACTTGACCCACTCCAGTTTTCGTTTATGCAGAGAGCTTTAATAGGCACAATTTTCATAGGTATTCTGACGGCGGTAATAGGAACTTTTGTGATTCTACGCCGTTTGTCCTTTATCGGAGAAGGCCTGGCCCACGGGTCACTGGCTGGTCTGGCCCTGGGGTATTTATTCCACTGGGATCTCTATATCAGCGGTAACATTTATGCCATATCCCTGGCCCTCTTTATCGGACTTCTCCATGAGAAAGCCAAAGTAACTTTAGACACTGCCATCGGCATTTTATTCTCAACCTCAATGGCCTTGGGCATCGCAATCATCAGTACGATGAAGGTCTATACCACCAATCTGACTGATTATCTTTTCGGATCTGTGCTTGCGATAACCCGTTTTGACCTGGCTATCATCATCGGAGCTACGGTCTTGATTCTTCTAGTCTTAGCACTTTTTTATAAAGAATTTATCTTTTATGCCTTTGATACGGAAATGGCGGAAGTCACTGGTCTTCCCCGCTCCAAACTTCACTTCGCGATGCTCATTATGATCGCGATCACGGTTGTGATCGCGGCACAGACCGTCGGAGTTATTCTGGTCACCGCTCTCCTCGTGATCCCGGCAGCGTCAGGCTATCAATGGACAAATTCCCTTAAATACCTCCTAGTGCTGGCCGTAATTTTTGGGCTCACCAGTTCGGTAGTCGGCCTATATCTGTCATACTACCTCAACATCGCCTCCGGTGCCAGCATCGCCCTAACTGCAGCCTCAATCTTCCTGCTCAGCTTTCTGCTCGCCCCCGGGCGGCGGGGACTAAAACGCAGTCTGGGGCTATAAGGAGCCACAAAGGATTAAAATATGCAAGTTGCAATTGCCAAAGGATTCACTGCTAACTTGCAGCATAAAGACAATCGAAGGAGCTTCAGCATGACTTATGAAGAAGTAACCCAAGGTATACAAAAAAGCGGGTATCGGCTTACAACAGCCCGCAAATCCGTAGTAAACGTTTTATGTACGAATATTACCTACCTCGGAGCTTATGATATTCACCACATCCTCGAACAACAGGATATTCACATTGGGATTACTTCTATATACCGAGTTCTGGATCTCTTATCTTCTTTAGACTTATTAGCAAGAGAGGAATTTGGGAGCGGAGGAGAAAGGTTCCGCCTCTACCGGGAACAAGACTCTCATGCACATCAATTGGTGTGCTCACATTGCGGCAAGACAGAGGAACTCTCGAACTGCCCTGTCTCCACTGCCCTGGCTAAGCTTGAATCCCAGAGCGGCTACCAGATTCAGGAACATTGGTTACGGATTTTCGGCCTTTGCCCTCAGTGCCAACGGCACCGTACTTAAAAAGGCGTCCATTTTCTCTTTGAGCCTTACTCTATGCTCGCTTTGCCCCGCTTGACACTATATACATAAATCACTGCCACCACTAACGCCATAATAATACCGCCCTTGGTCAAATAGCGGTGCAGGATAAAGGTGATTTGCCGCCAGTGCTCGCCCAGCATGCGACCGAGGGTGATAAAAGTGACAGACCATAGGAGTGCCCCCAGACCTGCTAAGATTGCATAGCGATGATAAGCTAATTCGCTCATCCCGGAAAAATACGCCGTAAAGTGCCGAAAGCCGGGGAAAAAGTAACCGATTACTATAAGACGGTCGCCAAAACGCTGAAACCAATGTTCAGCACGGGCGATCCTTTTTTCATTTAAATGGAGAAAAGGGGCCACTTTATGTAAGAACGGTATGCCCAGCTTACGCCCTATCCAGTAACTTAGATTCATTCCCAGAAAACTGCCGCAAGCGGCTATCACAATAGTCTTGCCATAGTGCATATGCCCCAGGGAAGTCTGAAACCCGCTGAAAGTCATCAGAAACTCATCCGGAACTGGAATCCCGATCATACCCAGAGATAGCAGGAAAAACAGTCCGTAATAGCCGTAATTCTCCACTATATGGGTTACATAAATTTCGAGTGTGTGCATGCCCCTGCCTGCCTTCCGCATCCAATCTTAAGTAATCAACTCTTAAAGGGTAAGGGCTAGCGCCTGCGGTGTTTCCAGATCAATAACAGTATCCCGGCCACTATTACCACTCCAATCAGGAGATCAAACCTGTGGAACAAAGGCTTAAGAGAATTCCAGTTCTCACCCATCTTTTGTCCCACGACAATTAAAAACAGACACCAAGGCAAAGCACCGAGCACCGTGTAAAAAGCCATTTTCCAGGGATTCATTTTGGCAATCCCGGCGGGCAGGGAAATGAAAGTTCGCACCACGGGCAATAAGCGCCCGATAAAAACTGTGATCTCCCCATGCTTGGCAAACAAACGCTCAGTCATGGCCAGTTCTTTTTGATTAATAAAGAAATAGCGACCATATTTCTGCACAAAGGGCCTGCCGCCCCACACCCCGACATAATAAGCTATCATCCCGCCAAATAGGTTGCCCAAAGTAGCAGCAACAGTTGCAGGCCCTAACTGAAAATCCCCGTGAAAAACCATATAACCAGTGAACGGAAGGATAATTTCACTGGGGAGGGGAATGGCGGCGCTCTCGATAGCCATCGCTATAAAGACCCCAAAATATCCGAAGGAAGAGATAAGGTTAACCACAAACTGGCCCAACTGGGCAATAATTCCTTCCAAAATGAACCTCCTCTTTGTGTACGATTATCATAGTGATTTTACCATACCAGGATTGTGTTGCCAAACCTAATCTTAGCAATGTGGAAATAAAGCATACAGTCAAAGAAAACAGGCTGGAACAAATAAGCAGGGGCGATTACTCGCCCCTCTAATCGCTGCCTGTGAGGTTTATTCCCCATCCTTAGCTGGGTACCTTCTGCTCACAGACCCGTGCTGGCAATCAAAAATAACTTTTTTTCCGTCCAGAATCGTTTCAAGGTGCGCAGATTTCCCCCAGAGGTATTGCACTAAACTCAATGTTTTCTCGAGATAAACGATATCGAGGTCTAAACCTTCATGCCGATGCCTGAGCAAAAGCTCCCCTTTCTCCTCGTAATCTCTTTCAACTGCAACAATTGTCGGGTTCCCTCCGTGTACAAGGCTTTGCACGAGATTATCCCGGACTTTTTCCCAGTTGGTATCTGTTACTTGCCATTGTGCCCCTACTTTGCGGAAGTTAAAAAGGTTGAGCTTTTCCACCAGATCACGGGTTAGATGGTTGCGGATAAACGAGACATCGTTTTCCGACTCCCGTAGTTCGAACAGGTAGGAAGTATCAAATCTTTCCCCTAATGACTCCCATATCTTAACTCCCAAATAATATGGATTAAGCCCGCCGCGCGAGGGCTGTACGACTTGACTGTGCATAAGCGCAAAATCTATGACTTCACCTTCCGCCAAATCTAATTCGCGCATGATGCGGCTGTGCCAGAAAGTCGCCCACCCTTCATTAATAATTTTAGTCTCGATCTGAGGATAGAAATAGAGAAACTCCTCACGCACCATGCTGATAATATCTCTTTGCCATTCTTCCAGCCCGGGGGCGTAGCGAATAAGATAAAGCAGCACGTCCTCATGTTCAGGTTTCTCCGGTTTGTGTTCCATCTCCTGGGGCAAGTCCAGGTCTAGCAAATCTTCGTAAGGGGCAGACACCCTTATTTTCTTCGCTTGAACTCCCTTCTTTCGCTTTCTCTCGGAGCGCGTCCCGCCTATATGGTCGCGTGGGTCTACATGCTCCTGAATTGCCAAGACCGCATCAAGGGTTTGCTCTATCTTTTCGAGTCCGAACTTGAGCTCATATTCCCGAATCTGCTGCGAGTGGGCGGCCATACGCTCGATCATATCTCTGGGAGTGCGGGAGAAATACCTGTTGTTTTTGAAAAAGTCCACATGGGCGTACACGTGCCCGATTACAAGCTTGTTTTGCGTCAAGTCATTACCTTCCAGCAAAAAGGCATAGGAAGGGTCTGAATTGATCACAAGTTCGTAAATCCGGCTCAAGTTCAAATCGTACTGGGTTTTTAAGCGGTAAAACGCCTTGCCGAAACTCCAATGCGTAAAGCGCACCGGCATGCCATACGCCCCGAACGTGTAAATTGCTTCAGCTGGACAGACCTCAAGATGCACGGGATAGAAATCCAGCCCCAGGTTTCTGGCTACGGTTTCGATTTCACCGGCTATTTTGTTTAACTCTTTAATTTCATAGTCCATAATTTCCCCCTCAGGAAAAAACCGCCTTCAGCGCCGCGTATACCTCACTGCGGTCCCGAATTGTCACTAAGCGCAGTTTAGGATCTGTAATCCGTTTCAGAGTGGACATGAGGGTGCTGGAATAATGCGTGCGTAAAATCTCCCCATACCCCACAACTTGGCTCATTTCAACTAAATGTGACATTAAAGCTAAGGCCCTGGCACTGTCTGAACCGATATTGTCCCCATCTGTGAAATGCACTGGATAAATGTTGTAATGCTGAGGCGGATAGTCCTTTTCGATAATCTCAAGCGCAAGCTGATACACGGATGAGCAGCGGGTGCCTCCGCTTTCTCCCCGGGTAAAGAACTCTTCTTCTGTGACTTCCTTGGCCTCAGTGTGGTGGGCTAGGAAGCGCATTTCGACATTTTCATATTTGGTGCGCAAAAACCTTACCATCCAGAAAAAGTAGGTGCGCGCTATATATTTCTCAAATTGGCCCATGGAACCCGAGGTATCCATCATAGCAAAGATGACGGCATTGGTCTCAAAATTGGGTCTGGTCTCCCAAGTCTTAAAGCGCAGGTCCTCCGGAGTAATGTGCAGATCATTGTCTTCATCCTGAGCCCTGGCTTTTCTCTTAATGCTTTCGATCAGGGTCCGTTTCTTGTCGATGTTAGCCATGAGCCCTTTTTTGCGCACATCGTTAAACTCAGGCTTATCATGGGAAATTAACGGGCGTTTTTTGTCATCGAGGTTGGGCAGCCTCAGTTCCTCAAATAATACTGCCGCTAAGTCCTCATACGTCACATCAACTTCATACACATCAGCGCCCGGTTCCTCCCCGGCACCACTGCCCTGCCCTTTCCCTTTAGCCGCTTCTCGCCCGATTACATCACCCGGAGCCATTTTTTTACCGCCCTGGCCGGTGTGGTTTTTCTTATTGTAATCAAAGCGGAACCTATATTCCTCCAGAGAACGCATGGGAATCCTCATGGATTTTTTGCCGTCACTTAAGATGATACTTTCATCAGCAATCAGGTCCCCCAGTTGCTGCTTAATCGCCTCGTCCACTTTCTGCCGGTGCCTGTTCTGGTCAAGATACCCTTTGCGGTGAAGGCTCCAATCTTCACGGTTGACAATCACATCATCACTCATAGGTTTCCCTCCAGCTTAACGATTGAGGAGAGATCCGACATACTTGACAATTTCATTGGCACATACCGGACAATATCCATGCTGTTGGATAAGCCGGTCAGTTACATCATTAATGCGCCGCAACTGTTCTTTGTCGGGATGACTTATAGAAGTCGTTATCTTTACAATATCCTTGAGATCAGCGAACAGTTTCTTTTCGATTGCTTCCTTAAGGCGGTCGTGGGAAGAATATTGAAATGCTTTCCCCTTGCGGGCAAACATGGATATTCTGATTAAGATTTCTTCCCGGAAAGCCTTCTTCGCATTTTCGGAGACTCCTATCTGTTCCTCAATACTGCGCATTAACAGCTCATCCGGGTCAAGCTCTTCGCCCGTTAACGGATCAACCAATTTGTTCGAATTGCAATAGGCCTCGATGTTATCAAGGTAATTATTTAAGAGGGATTTGGCTGATTCCTCATAGGCATAGACGAAAGCTTTCTGAACTTCTTTCTTGGCAACTTCATCATATTCACGCCGGGCCTGAGCGATGAGATTAATAAAGTTTTCCCTTTCTTCCTTAGTAATTGAAGTATGCTGTGACAATCCGTCCTTAATAGCACGCAGAATATCCAAGGCATTAATACAGGACTGCTCATCCCTGATTAAAGCTGTGGAAATCCGGTTGATGACATAACGGGGGTCAACGCCGTTCATACCTTCTCCCTGCTCCTCGCCCTCAACCATCAAATCTTTAACATCTTTTTGATTAAACCCTTCAACATCTTCCCCATCATACAGACGCATTTTCTTAACAAGATCCATCCCTTGCTTCTTGGATACTTTTAAGCGCGAAAGGATGCTAAAGACAGCTGCTGTCCAAAGGGAGTGTGGTGCGAGGTGGACTTTTTGCATATCACTCTGTTTGATCAACTTATCGTAAATCTTAACTTCCTCACTCACCTTGAGATTATACGGAATAGGAAGTACGATAATACGGGACTGGAGAGCTTCATTTTTCTTGTTCGCTATAAATGCCCTGTATTCACTTTCATTCGTGTGGGCCACTACGAGTTCGTCAGCTGAAATCAAGGCAAAGCGCCCTGCTTTAAAATTGCCTTCTTGCGACAGGCTTAAGAGATTCCATAGAAATTTTTCATCACATTTGAGCATCTCCTGGAATTCCATTAAACCGCGGTTGGCTTTGTTTAATTCCCCGTCAAAGCGGTAAGCCCGCGGGTCAGATTCTGAGCCGTACTCTGTAATTGTAGAAAAGTCGATACTTCCTGTCAGATCTGCTATATCTTGAGATTTGGGATCAGATGGAGTAAATGTTCCAATTCCGATCCGGTTTTCCTCTGAGAACACTATTCGTTTAACAGGAACGAGTTCTGCTTCACCTTGAAACTCCTCGGCCAAGCGCAAACGGCATACTGGGCAAAGATTGCCCTCGATCTTAATACCGTACTCCTGGTCGAATCGCTCCCGTAAGGCCGTTGGCAACAAATGCAGTGGGTCTTCATGCATGGGGCATCCGTCAATAGCGTAGACTGCCCCATCATCAGTTTTGGCGAATTGTTCCAATCCCCGTTTAAGCATACTGACAATGGTAGATTTCCCTCCACTCACCGGGCCCATCAAGAGCAGGATTCTCTTGCGCACATCGAGGCGCTTGGCAGCGGAGTGAAAATACTCCTCCACCAGACGTTCCAGAGTTTTATCCAAGCCAAAAAGTTCCTGGCTGAAGAACTGATACTTTTTCGTCCCTCCTCGTGTTGCCACTCCGGCATCAAGTATCATTTCATAAATGCGCGCATGAGCGTGCATGGCCAGGCGGGGATTCTTCAGGACCATCGGCAAGTAATCCGCAAACGTACCGTGCCAGGCAAGGCCAGCCTCACTTTCACGATAGTCTTTAAGCCACTGGATAACTTCCATGATAGCCCTCCTTCCTCTCTTTTTTGTCAGGTCTAGGGTATAGGGTATAATTAAGTATATGCCCTCTCCTAGGAGATGAGACATCACATATTCTGTCCACATCCAACCTTAAAACAAAAAAAGAAACACCTCTAGGAATTAACATTCCAGGGTGTCCATTTGCAAAGGGAAATCTACTCCCGAATTACGAGTTCAAATCAGGTAGAATCAATCGCTAGAACCCTATGCTTTCTCCAAATCTGCAGCATCGTAGGCAAATTCTCCGGGCAAAATGTCCAGACTTATAACAAAATACTCGCCCCATTCATCCCTTTCAACGCGGATGATTGTACCCAAGCGGCAGTTATTGGTGATAACCCGGTCCCCTACTTCAAAAAGTCGATTGCGGCGAAACGGAAAATCTGAGTCCTTTCTTACGGCCAACATTTGTTAATCCTCCTCTATGTGAAAGTGATTTCTTACGCTAACTATTTAGATCTTAACATATACTCATTAGAAAATCCAGAGGAAAAATCCGTAAAATTCGCAATCTTCGTGCCTAAAAAGAATAATGGAAACTTACCGTGAACTGAAAAAGGCCCGACTAGGCGGGCCCTTTCATACCAATATCCATTACTTCTTAATAGCGCTCGAGATAATTATCAAGTTCCCACTGATGCACGGCGAGGCGGTAGCCATCACATTCTTTCGTTTTGGCTTCGACAAAACGATGATAAATATGGTCTCCTAAAGCTCCTTTAATGACCTCATCTCTGCCCAGTTCAACAAGAGCCTCATCCAGACTTCCAGGCAGGGCATCGACCCCGTAAGATTTCCTTTCTTCGTTTGTCATGGCGAAAATATTAAGGTCGACTGCCGGAGGAGGAGTGAGTTTGTTCTTAATACCGTCCAAACCTGCTTTAAGCTGCACGGCCAGTGCAAGATACGGGTTGCAGGAAGGATCAGGGCTGCGCAGTTCAATCCTCGTTGAAGATCCGCGTTTGGCCGGAATCCGGATCAACGGACTGCGGTTGCGGCCGGACCAGGCAATATAACAAGGAGCTTCGTATCCCGGAACCAAACGCTTGTACGAGTTTACCGTCGGATTTGTGATCGCCGCAAAAGACCGGGCGTGCTGCAGGAGCCCTGCAATGTAATGATAAGCCTCAGGAGAAAGCTGCATCGGACCATCCGGAGCATAGAAAGCGTTCTTGCCGTCTTTGAACAAAGACTGGTTGGTATGCATGCCAGAACCATTGATGCCGTAAATAGGTTTTGGCATAAAAGTGGCATGGAGGCCATGGTGCTGGGCAATTGTCCGTATTACAAAGCGGAAGGATGCAATTTTATCAGCACTATCCAAGGCATCAGAATACTTGAAATCGATCTCGTGTTGTCCTGGGGCTACTTCATGGTGGGAGGCTTCTATTTCATAGCCAAGTGATTCTAAAGCTAACACCATATCCCGGCGGGCGTTTTCCCCTAAATCAACCGGGGTTAAATCAAAATAACCGGCTTTGTCATGCGTAATTGTGGTTGGCCTGCCTTCAGCATCAGTATGGAAAAGGAAAAACTCCAACTCCGGACCGACATTTAAGGTATATCCCATCTCTGTCGCTTCGGCCAGCACCTGTTTTAAAATATAACGGGGATCTCCCTCAAAAGGAGTGCCGTCAGGTTTATAAACATCGCAAATGAGACGGGCAACCGCACCCTCTTTAGGTCGCCACGGAAATACCACGAAAGTGTTGGGATCAGGACGCAGATACATGTCAGATTCCTCAATGCGCACAAATCCTTCAATCGAGGAACCGTCAAACATCAGTTCCCCGTCAAGCGCCTTTTCCAGCTGATCGATCGTAATCGCTACGTTTTTAAGTACCCCTAAAATATCGGTAAACTGAAGTCGAATGAATTTTACTCCTTTTTCCTGGGCCTCTCTTAGAACATCATCTTTAGTAAGAGCCATTTTTTATTCTCCTTCCTTTGCTTAGAAAATAAAAAAATGCCCATAACTTCCCTCTACAGGAAGTATGGACATCTTTGTCCGCGTAACCTTACTAATAAATTATAGCACAGAATTGAATAAATGCAAGATCTTTTAGAAACAAAATAGTATTTAATACTCTATCCCTTTGCGAGCATCAATCCCTTGCTCATACGGATGCTTGATTTGCACCATTTCCGTGACGTAATCCGCCTTAGCCTTAACTCTATCCGTTGCGTTACGTCCGGTCAGAACGATTTCAACTTGAGGAGGCTTAGCTTCAAGAAGCTGGAGCACATCTTCTTCCGGCACCAATTCAAACCAAACAGCGTTAAGAATCTCGTCGCAAATCACAATATCGAAATCTCCGGACAACATCACTTCCCGTGCCCTGGACAAGGCCCGCCCTGCCTCTTCGATATCTTCCGCCGCCGGGTTTCCTTTACGAACCCAGCCTTGACGCCCAAAATGTTCGAGCTGGCACTCCGGAGCTAACTTTTGAATTGCGCTTAATTCCCCGTAATCTGTGCGCCCTTTCATAAACTGAATGATGTATACTCCAAAACCATGCCCGGCCGCTCTTACTGCCAGTCCCAAAGCCGCGGTGGTCTTACCTTTACTGTTACCGGTATAAACTTGAATTAGGCCCTGGTTTAAATTCGCCATGCTGCACCGTCCTCTAGTTCTTGTCCATCCATTTTTCCAGTTGGGGGTGAATATAAGCTACATTCTTAGCTGCATGCAATTCCGTAAATCCTTCAAATAATTGTTTGCTAAAAGGCAAAGAGAAAAACAATTTTATCCCTGATTTTTCATCGCGCGTTCTTAATTCTGTCTTATCGGGATACAGATAATAAGTATAATTCCCATCCCTCCAGACCAGCTCCAAGTCACTCAGATTAAGCTTGATCATCCCAAAAGGAGAAACACTGACTTTTCCTACCGTAGCAAAAGGTTGGCTTATCTGCTCTGCCTCTAAGGAAACCAAGGCATTTTTATGCTGACATTCCAATAAGTGCTCCACGATTAAACGGGCTGGGCCGGATATCTCCTCGAAAATCCGGCGTTGACTCCTGAGTTCCTCTGCTAACCTTTCCATTTCTGCTACATGAATTGAGCGGACGTTCCCTAATTTGCGCAAAGCACTTTCGAGAGAATGATAGACATCTTCGAGACACTCCAGCAAGAGATCATCCACTATGTGCACAGCCTTTCCTTCTCAATCATTGCGCTTTCTTACGTACAATCACTTCCACATCATCTGAGACACGGAGACGGTATAAAACCTGGCTTTCTTGGGCCTCGAACACTGCCAGTTTTGCGCGCAAAGCTTCGATTACTTTTTCCTTCACTGCAAGTTCGTGGACAATATCTTCGAGCGCTTTAGCTAAGCCGACCAAATCTGAAGATTCCGGAACCTTTGGTTCAACACTAAGTCCTGTGAAATAACGATAAATCTTGGGGGATCTCCGGCTCCCTTGATCCACAATTGTGAGAGTTCCCTTTTCCATAAGGTTATCTAAAGCCTTGTATATTGTCACCAGGGAGAGCTTAGTATCCCGCCGCAAATCCTCTAACGTTACCTGAATCTCCGGGCTGCCGCGCATAGTAGTCTCGCGGGCAAAAAAATCCTCAACTTTGCGCAAGGTCTTGTCTTTCACCTGTCCCAACTTGTTCTCCCCCATCCTGTCCTTGTTCGATTATCCTCATTTTACCCGAAAGATTATAAAATTCAAACCCATTTTCGGAATATTTTGTGCAGAATTTAAGTTTAAATTTAATACCAATTAGTCTTTTTCTTTCTAATCCTCCGTGATACTCGCTGGATCATCTGTTCAATTTTTTCTTCTTCTGCTCCGTCTTCATGAGCTGATTTTAAGGCCTGCCAATAGAAGTTCAGGGCATCATAATAGTTACGCCGTTTTTCATAAAATTCCCCCAGCCTTAAGATTGCCGCCAGATTTGGAGAGGAGGCTTCCTCCTGTTTGGCTAAAGCCTGGCGGCGGTACTCTAAAGCTTCATTTTCTTTGCCCTGGATTTCCGCTAAGTAAGCAAGGCCTTCAAAAATTTCCCCGCTCTTAAGATCATCCCCGAAAGATTCAAATATGCGCAGGGCGTCCAAAAATATTGCTTCAGCCTGGGTAAAATCCATTTTTAGAACTGCCAATCCGGCTAAACTTTGAAAACGGAGAGCCAGCCCAACATCTTCCTTTTTATAAAACTTAATTGAGACGTCCAGGTGGTATTCCGACTCTTCTTGATAACCCAGACTTTGCTCTATTTTGCTTAAAAAATGGCAGCTTTCACTTATGTCTTCCTCAATTCCAAGCCTCAGCCAAAAGACTACTGCCCGTTGCTGACAGCCACGGGCCTGCTCCATTTCGCCCATATCATAATGTAAAAATGCCAAGTATTGAAAGGCATTAGCCAAAGCCTCATTCTCATTAATGTTAAAGAACAAACAACAAGCCTCCCGCAGAAATGACTGGGCAAGTTTCATTTCCCCTCGCCGGTAGCATACTTCCCCCAGTAAGACATTTAATTCCCCTTCTCCTTTGGGATACTGATTCTGATGGCACAGATCCCTTGCCTGGTCATAAGCCTCATAAGCTTTATTCCAATTTTCAACAGCTGCATAAACCTGACCGAGGTCAAAATACAGCATGCCTAAACGCAATGGAGGGGATGAAGTGGGATAAACGGAAATAGAACTCTCATACCAATCTTTAGCTTCTTCCAAAGCTCCCCGTAATACGGCTACACTGGCTAAACCCGCCTTAGCCTCGGACATTCCCTTATAATTTTGCACTTGCTCACAGATTTCTAAAGCCTCGTGAAAACCCGATTCTGCCAAATCGAGTTTTCCCAGCCTAACCCTCACTGTTCCGAGTAAGCGCAGGTTAAAAGCCCGAATCTCCGGGACATGCAGCTCTTCAGCTAAAGAAGCGCTCTGTAAAAAATATCTTTCTGCTTCAACATAGGATTCCTTACCCAGACAACGGGTTCCATGTTCCATTAAACTCCGCCAGATAGACAAAACTTGCTCGTTCATACTATCCCCTCCGTGTCGTATTCATAATATGCACGGCGCGTTTTTTTGGCACGAGACGAGCAATTTACCTATAAGGCTTGGAACCTAGACAGAAAAGTCGAATTATGTTAAGCTGAGTATGAGGAGGTGTTGGATCATGAATACTTACCGGCCATCTTCATCTTCAAACTATTGGCTAGTCGCACTAAAGGTAGTACTGCTCTTGCTCGGACTTTACCTGTCAGCCTTAATTTTGAGTCGGATCTTTTCCTGGTTATTTTTAGTCCTGTTTGCCATAATTAAAGTGGTAGTCTTTGTCATTATGGCCTTCCTTGTCCTGCACTTTTTCCTTAAAGTCCTATTTAGATTCGACCTTTACCGATTTATTTTAGGTTCACACTTTCACCGTTGGTAAGGCAAAACATAAAAGGTCGAAAAAAGTTAAACAAAGCGTCTGTGCCAGACGCTTTTATTTTTTGCATAACTCTCCCACATTCCTAATATGTTTTAGGCGAGGAGGGGTCTTTATGCGCTTTATCGTCTTCAAGAGTCCCTCGTGGCGCAACCTGATTTTATGGGGGATACTGATTTTCGTCCTCTTAGCCTACCGGGAAAACGTTGTCTCAGTCTTCTCGTCCAAACTCAAGCCCATTTATTCAGCTAATGTCAACTCCAACATCATCGGGCTAAGTTTTGATATAAGCTGGGGTGAGGAGACTGCTGAACCGATCCTGGACATTCTTAAGCACGAAGGAGTTAAAGCTACCTTTTTCCTTTCCAGTCCCTGGGCGGGCAAACACGAAGACTTGGTTAAACGCATGGTCGCGGACGGACACGAAATCGGATCACATGGCAACCGTCACATTGACTTAAACACCTTAGGACCGTCTGAAATTGAAAAGGAAATCACTTCAGCTCAAGCAGTCTTGGAGAAACTCTCCGGAAAAAGCGTAGGCCTGCTGCGTGCCCCTAACGGGGCTTATGATAACAAACTGATCCAAGTCTCGAACAAGCTCGGGTACAAAGTGATACAGTGGAGTGTTGATTCCCTTGACTGGAAACGTCCAGGTTCCGATGCCGTAGTCAATAACGTCTTAAACGGTTTACGTCCGGGCCGAGGTGCTAAAGCCGGGGACATTATTCTCTTCCATGCTTCCGATTCTGCACCGGATACTGTCCAGGCTCTGCCACGGGTACTCCAGAATCTGAAAGCCAGAGGGTATTCTTTAGTTCCGGTTGGGGAACTTCTGCAGCAAGCCAGCAGCACCTGGCCGCCTGAAAGTAACATTCCCTAGATAGCATTGCTCCTCGCTTAAGGTACGTTACAGGCATGTGCTAGATACCGTTGCCACTAACTAGCGCTTTCAGAGTGTCCTCAGCTCGTAGGCGGTCGTTAGTTTGTTTGAGCGCGCTCTCGGCATCGGCACGCAATTGTCCAGGCAATCCCAGAGCTAAGGCCAGTTCCAGCGAAGTCTTCCCTTCGCTCAGCCTGCCCTGGTTTAACCTCTTAATTCCTTCAAGATAATTGGCATAGCTTTTTCCCTGGGGCAAAGAGCCTAAATTAGTTATTATATCTTGATCCAGGGTACCCTGACGCAATTGCAAAAGGCCTTTCTGCACTAAATAAATAGGGGTCGGGCTGAGATCATGATCAAGTTCAGCACTCAGTTCAAGGGCTCTTGTCCATTCCCCCTGAGCCAGAGACAGGTTAAACTCCAACATCCTGGCGGCAGGATTCTGAGGTTCTGCCTTCAGGGCTGCCCTCAGCTCAAGTTTTGCCTGCTCCGGCTCATGTAAAGACAGATGTGCCTGTGCCAGAGCTAAATGCCTTCTTGTTTCCTCTTTCTCACTTAAGCCTGTGAGTGGTTGCAGCCGACCCTGAGCATTACGGAAATCCCTGATGGCCAATGCCATCAGGCCTTGCGCCAAAGCCTTTGTTGTTTCTGAGGAGAACTCAGCCATCACTCCTTCTGCTTCCTTATTGTTTCCTTCTTGCAGAAGAAATTGGAACAGCCATAAGCGATGACGGTCATCCTGATAAAGTGCCAGTTCTTGTTTAAGCCCTTCCCGGGGACCCTGATTAAGCCTTAACCACAACTTAGCATCCCTAAAAGAAGCCCACCTGTTCAAAATTGGAGCATGCTGATCTACCCAGGCAATCTCCGTTGCCACTGAATCAAAGTCAAAATCAGACTGGGCCCGCGTTATCTTGCTCAGGTGCCATAATAAAGGGGATGTCAGAATCCCTATGAGAATTATTGCCAGTATTAAATAAAAGCGGGGCTTGATTTTCGGCTTGCTCCGCTTTTTTTGCTTTCCATTTTCCCGGTTTTTGCTCAGGCGCGCTGCGCTCACACCAATTCCCCTCTCATCTTTACTATTCCTCAGCTGAACCTTAATACTTCGCCTTTATGTACGATGTCAGTGCCCCCGCCACGAAGAGAAGCCTTCTCCCACCACTTCCGGAACCTCAGAAATAGCGACAAAGGCTTGTGGATCATGAGTATGAATAATCTCTTTGATCTGGGACAACTCAGTCCGTCTAATTACGCAGTAGACAATCTGTTTGGCATCTCCGGAATAAGCCCCGACAGCGTTAAAAAAAGTGACACCCCGTTCCAGCTTAGCCATGATGTCCTGGGCAATCTTGTGCGGTGCCTCTGTTACCACCAGCACAGATTTTGAATGATTCATCCCCGCCTGCACCAGATCGATCACCTGAGTGGCGATAAACATATAGATCATAGCATACATCGCCATTTCCGGTCGGAAAATCACCGCAGCCCCTAAAAAAATTACAGCATCAATTCCAAGGAGAATTTGCCCAACACTGAACGGGGTCGTCCGGCTTAAGTATACTGCAAGGATATCAGTCCCTCCCAAAGATCCGCGCGCCCTAAAGATTAAACCCATACCGATACCGGTCAAGACCCCTCCGAAAATAGCAGCCAGCAAGGAATCACTGGTAAGGGGAGGAACTTGGGACGTAAATCCCAGGGTCACCGAAACAGCAACTACTCCTAACACACTTAATAGCAAAAACTCGCGTCCAACCATCTTCAAACCTAAAAGAAAAAGCGGTACATTCAAGAGAAAAACGGTCAAGCTAACAGGCCAGGTAAATATGTAATGTAAAATAATGGCAATCCCGGTAACTCCGCCGTCGGCTATGTGATTGGGAATGATCAAGGAATTGATGCTAAAAGCAACTGTAACCGCTCCGATAAGGACACCGAGCACATGTTGCAGCAAATGCCAGGGAATCTTTTTCAAAATCTGTTTCGAGCCCACTAATATCCCTCATTCAAAGTTAAATACGGGTAATTCTTCCTCTGATTATAACGCAGAGAAGTGTGTGAGACAAATTTTGTTTCTTGACAAACCAAACCTATTTTAGTAAACTAACATAGCAGTTTTTTATTACTAAACAGGCGCTCGTAGCTCAGTGGATAGAGTGACGGTTTCCGAGGCCGGAGGTCGCAGGTTCAAATCCTGCCGGGCGCACCACAATTATATAGCGGTGTAAATGTTGCAAGAAACTTGCAGCATTTTTGTTGTTTTGTAGGGATTTGCGAGTATCGCAAATCCCATTTAATTTTACTCTGCAAAATGACAAGCTACCTGATGCCCGTTCCCTGCATCCCGGAACTCCGGATCAGCTTGCTTACACACTTCCTGAGCGCGGGAGCAGCGCGTATGGAAACGGCAGCCGGAGGGAGGATTAACCGGGCTGGGCACATCCCCTTTAAGAATTATTCTCTCCTTGTGGGCACTTGGGTCTGGAACCGGAATTGCCGACAACAGAGCAATCGTATACGGATGGAGCGGGCTTTTATATAGTTCGTCATAGTTTGCCAGTTCCACAATTTTACCGAGATACATAACTGCCACTCTGTCACTGATGTGCTTGACCACGGACAGATCATGGGCAATAAACAAATATGTCAGCCCAAACTCTTCTTGCAGATCCTCAAGCAAGTTAACAACCTGAGCTTGGATCGAGACGTCCAAAGCCGATACAGGCTCATCACACACGATAAGTTTGGGGTTAACTGAGAGCGCCCGGGCAATTCCGATGCGCTGGCGCTGACCACCTGAGAATTCATGCGGATAACGGGCTCCATGATATGGACTTAGCCCTACAACGTCAAGTAGTTTGCGCACTTTTAGTTCACGTTTTACATTGTCTGTAAGACCGTGAATTAAGAGCGGCTCCCCGATGATATCCCCGACCGTCATGCGCGGGTTCAATGAGGCGTAGGGATCCTGGAAAATCATTTGCATCTGGCTGCGCATGGAACGCATCTGAGACGGCGGTAAATTGTTTATTTCTTTGCCTGCAAAAAAGATCTTACCATCGGTCGGTTCCATCAGCCTGAGCAAAGTGCGTCCGGTAGTAGACTTGCCGCAGCCGCTCTCTCCGACTAAGCCCAAGGTTTCTCCTTGCTTTACTTCAAAAGAAACTCCGTCTACCGCCTTGACGTCTCCGACCTTGCGCTGGACAAGGATCCCTTTGCGAATAGGAAAGTATTTGCGCAAATTCTCAACCTTGAGCAGAACTTCCGCCTGTGTGCCCATGATCTACACCTCCCTCTTGGTCATCATAAAGGAAACAGCTCACTTGGTGGCCAGACTCGATTTCCCTAAGCACCGGTTTTTCCTTAAGGCACCTTTCCTGTTGATGGCGGCAACGGGGAGCGAAATTGCACCCTTGCGGCAAATTCCTCAAATCCGGGGGCTGGCCTTGAATCGGTTCAAGGCGTTTCTTCTCTGTGTCCGTTAATTTAGGCAATGACCCTAAAAGTCCCCAGGTATAAGGGTGTTTGGGCTCGGCAAACAACGTTTTGGCATCGGTGTACTCCACCGTATTCCCAGCGTACATAACCAAAACTTTTTGACAGAGTTCAGCCACCACTCCCAAGTCATGCGTAATCATCATAATCGCGGTGCCAAAATCTTTTTTTAAGTTATTCATAAGTTCCAGTATCTGAGCCTGAATCGTAACGTCAAGTGCAGTGGTAGGCTCATCCGCGATCAGGAGTTTCGGGTTGCAAGACAGAGCCATGGCGATCATAGCCCGCTGGCGCATCCCGCCGCTAAACTGATGCGGGTAGTTGTTGACCCTGCTTTCCGCTTCCGGAATCCCCACCTTTTTTAGCATATGAACTGCTTTTTTCTTGGCCTCAGCTCGTCCGACTTTTTCGTGCAGGATAATGGACTCCATTATCTGCTCTCCCACGGTTAATACAGGGTTGAGCGAAGTCATAGGATCCTGGAATATCATGGCAATATCATTGCCCCTAATTTTCCGCATTTCGCCCTCAGTTCGTCGGGTCAAGTCTTTGCCGTCAAACAGAATTTCCCCACTCACTATTTTCCCTGGCGGAATAGGAATTAAGCGCATAATCGACATGGCAGTAATACTTTTCCCTGAACCGGATTCTCCGACAACACCTAAGGTTTCCCCTCTGTTAATTTCCAAGTTAACCCCGTCTACAGCCTTAACCACGCCTGCTTCCGTGTAAAAGTGGGTCCGGAGATCCTTAACTTGAAGCAAATTATTACTCATCTCTCTTCCCCCTATTCTTTCAAGCGCGGATCTAAGGCATCGCGCAGACCGTCACCCAGAAGATTAAATCCGAGCACGGTCAAAAAGATTGCAACCCCGGGCCAAATAACCATCCACGGAGCATTCCAGATATAAGTTGTTCCTTCGGAAAGCATGAGCCCCCAACTGGGATTAGGCGGCTGCACGCCAATGCCAAGAAAGCTCAGGCCTGCTTCCGATAAAATGGCATTCCCAATATTCATCGTTGCATACACGATAATCGGAGCGAGAGTATTAGGCAGAACGTGTTTCCAGATGATACGGGAATTGCTCGCTCCTACAGCTCGCGCTGCCTCAACATACTCACTGGCTTTGACCGCTAATACCTGCCCTCTGACCAAACGGGCGAAGTTAGTCCATCCAATTAAGCCGAGCGCGATGAAGACGTTAATAAAGCTTGGACCTAAAAACGTCATAATCGCAATCGCCAAGAGAAAGAACGGAAAAGCAAAGAAAATATCAGTAATGCGCATGATCAAAGAATCAACCCAGCCGCCATAATAACCAGTAACCGCTCCGACAAACACTCCGATCACCAGGGAAATCCCGGTCGCCACCACCCCCACGATTAAGGAGGCTCTAGCACCATGGAAAACCCTGCTCAGGATGTCCCGACCTAGGACATCCGTACCCATTAAGTGTCCCGCACTGGGAGCGCGCAAAGATTCTTTCATGGCTTGGCCGGTAGGATCATACGGGGAAATTACCCCGGCAAAGATTGCGATTGAACATAACAGTACGACCAGAAACAACCCCAATAAAGCAAGTTTATTGCGTTTTAAGCGCAACCAGATATCGCGCATTGGGGAAGAAGTAACGTATAATTCATTTTCTGTAATTGCCACCCTTATCCCCCCTATCTCAGTCGTAACGAATACGCGGATCTAACACTGCGTACGAGATATCAACCAAAAGATTAATAATAACGAAAACCAAAGCCATAAACAGGGTAACACCCTGCACAACCGGATAATCCCGGCGCGAGATGGAGAAATAGAGCATCGACCCTATCCCCGGCAAAGAGAAGATGGTTTCGGTCAAAATCGCGCCCCCCATTAACCCGGCAAAATCAATCCCCGCCTGAGTAGCCACCGGAATAAGCGCATTGCGCATGGCATGTTTGAAAATAACAACTCGCCCTGACAGTCCCTTGGCGCGCGCGGTTCGGATATAATCCTGGCGGATAACTTCCAGCATACTTGAGCGGGTCAGGCGCACATACATGGCCATCGAAGAAAACCCGAGCGCAAATCCGGGCAAAATATAGTATTGCAACTGGAATCCGCCGCCCCCGATGCCACTTACAGGCAAAATATGCAAAACCACACCAAAAATCAGTTGCAGCATCATCCCCAACCAAAAGGTCGGGATGGAAACTCCAGTCATTGCGAAAAAGGTGGCAAAGGTATCCCAAAAACTGTACTGTTTGACTGAGGACAAGATCCCGATCAATACCCCAAAGATGACCGCGATAACTATCGCGACCAAGGTCAATTGGAAGGTTACCGGAATCTTGTCTCTAAGCATCTGTGCTACTTCCTGATGTTGAATATATGACCTCCCAAAATCACCTTGAACAATATTGCCGAGATAATGGAGATAACGTATAACCAGCGACTGATCCAGTCCTAATTCCTGGCGTATATTTTCTGCAGCTTGCGGTGTAATATGCTGGCCAAGCATAAGTGTTACAGGATCGCCGGGCACAAGGCTCATCATTAGAAACGTAATAATTGAAATGCCAATAAGCACAGGTATGAGTTGGATTAAGCGGCGAATAATGTACCTAGTCACAAATTCCCCTCCTTTTCTAAAGTTGTCCCTCTTAGAATTATACTTGGAAACAGAAACTAACGCATCCGTAATTATTGCTAACATAGGAATATAATACCTGCTAACTTAGGTGATAAAATTTTTTTGTTAGCTTGATGCAATGAAGTAATGATATGTTCAATACCTTAGTCCAGTTTATGAGGCGTAATAAATTATTCTATAAACATGCTAAAAAGAGTTTAGGCAGCCCCGCAGGGCTGCTTAAACTCTTTAGGTTGTAAGCTATACATTCCTTAATTATTTAACTAATTTCACCCGGCTCATGTTCTTCTGGTCAAGAGGGTCGATATAGAGGTCTTTAACATTCTTGCTGAACAAATGCATATACGTCGTGTTGAAAAGCCAGGCTGCCGGAGCGTCATCAACGATCTTTTGTTCTGCTTGCTGGTAAATTGCATTTCTCTTGACTTGGTCAGTCTCTACGCGCCCTTGAGCTAACAATTTTTCAACATCCGGGTTGCTGTAGAAGGTGTCATTATTAAGCCCTGCCTGAGCCTTGGTGTACAAGGCATAAAGGAAGTTGTCCGGATCCGGATAGTCAGCGCCCCAGGCCAAGCGGAACATCTGGCTGTTCCCGGATTGGAGGTCTTTAATATAGGCAGCCCATTCTAGGTTGATGAGTTTAGTTTCAATGCCGATCTGCTTGAGCTGACCTTGCACCGCTTCCATGGTCGTCTTATTCAATTGATTGAAATTATACTTAAGCTCGATCGGTGCCAGCCCTTTGCCGTCCGGATATCCGGCAGCTTTCAAGTATTCCTTGGCTTTGGCAACGTCATAAGTCGGATATTTCAAATCTTTGTTGAAGCCAGGCATGCTCTTGGGCAGCGGACCGGCTGCTTCGGAGGAAATCCCTTCAAGTACAGTGTCAATGATCGCCTTACGATCAATCGCATAGGAAATAGCTTTGCGCAAGTTCACATTGTCTTTGAACGGAGGCTTATCAACATTAAACCCAACGTATTGAGTAGTCAAAGTGACAACCCGCGGAGTTTGATCCGGGAATTCTTTAATCAAGGCCTGACGCTGACCCGGGGGGAGAGAATCGACAAATTCGAGATTACCGGCCCGGAACTCGTTCAGTGCAGTTGATTCATCTTTGAATATGCGGTATGTAACTTTGTCTACATTCGCCTTGTTACCGTAGTAATCGTTAAACTTGGCAAGCGTTACATTTTGATCGGCTTTCCATTCCACAAACTTAAAAGGACCGGCGCCGATCAATTGCTCGGGCTTGGTAGACGGAGTCCCAAAATTTTCACCGGCTGCAGAGGCTGCCGCAACTTTATAAATAGAAGCAGCCGGGTGCGTGAGGGACAGGAGGAAAGGAGCATGGGGTTTCTTCAGCGTAACTTCCACCGTATAGTCATCAATTTTCTTCAAACCTTTAAGTTCTTTCGCAGACCCGTCCTGCATTTCTTCATATCCTAACACAGGCTCGAGTGGGAACGAAACGGTAGCCTTAGTGTCTTTGGCTGCCAGGCGGTTCCAACTCGCCAGGACATCATCAGCTTTTATCTCTGAGCCATCATGGAATTTGATTCCTTTGCGCAGAGTGAAAGTGTACTTCAGGTTATCAGTCGAAATATTCCATTTCTCGGCCAGTGCGCCTTCAACTTTGGAACTCTCAAAATTGTATGCCACCAGCCCGTCATACAACTCTTTGCCAATCTCTATCCCATTGTTCTCTTCCAAGAAAGCAGGGTCTAACGATGAAGGACCGGCGACCATGCCAAAACGGAATTCTCCACCTCCAGCAGTACCTTGAGTTCCCTGTGGAGCCTGCTGACCACAGCCTGAAAGGATCACTGTCAGTGATAAAACTACAACCAGAATTGACCACACTAGTTTTTTGTTTTTTCCCAACATTTAATGATTCCCCTCCCATTTAAATCAATTAAGCCAAATCGGAATTAAGTACTAACCCTGCACCTCCTTCCCCCTAAGAGCACTTCTTCCACATTTCCGAACAAGAAAATTGTCGGAAATTCGGTTGCGGTATATATAAGACATACTCCTTAGGTTTACTATATCCAAAAATGTTCGGACATATGTTCAATATTGGGCAGGCTAAAGCACATTAATGTCATTCCTGGTATAGATGGGGATAATCAGGAAAATATCACTTGTCTATCATAAAGGAAACTTGCTTCAGGTGGAGTTTACCTCCATCTGAAGTTTAGTTGAACTTTTGACAAGACCTCTGAGGTAACTATTTCCAGTGACCTATTGCCATCGATTTGAAGAATATTCTGCCCCTTCCCCTGTAGTTCCTGAACAAGATAGCCATAATTCTTTAATACTTCTTGCAGAATACTCTCGCGTTCAAATAAATCCACCTGAAACCGCTTGTCCGCAATGCGCTTTAATGTAATTTCAGGATCAACCCTGATAAAAATGGTTAGATCAGGCACGATCGCTTCAGCGTTAATTTGCTGAAGCCATTCAAGGGGGAGACTCCGTCCCTGATAGGCTAAAGAAGAAAGAAGATAACGATCACAAATTACGTGATGCCCTTCCTCTAACGCCGGAATTATACTGTGAGTGAGGTGGTCTACCCGGTCAGCAGCAAACAGGAGAGCCAGAGTTTCAGCTCTCAGACCTTGTACTCGACCGCATAAGGCCTGACGGATCAGAACTCCGACCGGTCCTGCACTGGGTTCTTTGGTAAGCAGCACTTTGCTGCCGGTTTCCTGTTCGAGCCAAGCATGGAGGCGGTCGGCCTGCGTACTTAAACCCGAACCGTCAACCCCTTCCAGTACAATAAATTTTCCTTTCCCTTGCCTATCCCGAATATTTTCTGCGAGCACCGTATTATCCACTCCTCATATCCAATATTTAATCCATTTTAGAATCATACTACTATGTTCCCTCGTACGACAGAGGCGAACAACGATATCTTCTTATTTTAAACTGTTTCCGTATTCCCTGCCAGGACAAAGACGCCGAAAATTAACCGCGCGCTCTAATGCACGGTCTTTTATCTAGCACGGAGTGCTAAAAAAACAGCCCCCCTCCGGGTTAGGGATGAGGAGCCATCATAATTATCAGGAAATTCATGAGCAGCAGGATCGTGCTCAAGCCTAGGTTTCTTTCATCGGAGGGAACTATCCGCTAAAAGTGAGTTAGCTTACTTTGCTCATTACCCGCAGCTTATCTGCAAGCAAAGCCACAAACTCAGAATTGGTCGGTTTTTGTCGTTCAATATTCATCGAATACCCAAAAATTCGTTTTAATGTTTCCGTATGGCCTCTTTCCCAAGCAAGTTCAATCGCATGCCTGATTCCCCGCTCTACCCGGCTGGGGGCAGTGTCATATTTTTTGGCAATTGCGGGGTAGAGTTCTTTGGTAACTGCACCCAGGAGGGAAACATCTTCAACCACCATCAGGATTGCATCACGTATGTATTGATACCCTTTGACATGTGCCGGAATTCCAATCTGATGCATCATGGAAGTTACTTCCGCCCCTAAGTTGACTGTGTTCCCTACCGTAGTAACCGGAGCTGGAGAAGATGTAAAAGTACCTACAGGCATTGCGTTTTCTTGCGTGAGTGCCCTGATTCTCTTACTCAAAATCTCTAAGTCGAATGGTTTAAGGATAAAATAATCCACACCTAGCAACATAGCCTGATGAGTTAATGACTCTTGCCCAAAAGCAGTTAGCATAATTACTTTTGGCCTTGGTGAGGTTGTACGGGATCCGATCCTTTCTAATACTCCTAAGCCGTCTAAGCTGGGCATTACCAAATCAATTATTACTAAATCCGGATCGTGTGTCTGAATTAAATCCCAAGCCTCAACCCCGTTGTAGGCCAGCCCAATTACTTGCAGATCATCCTGACTTTGCAGGTAATCCTGAAGCATTTGGCATAAACTCCGGTTGTCATCCGCGACAACGATTTTGATTTTCTTTCCCATTCTGCCATCATCCCGCCTTAAGTGTTTTTACCGGACGGCGAAACTTTATTTAAGCTATTTTTTTCTCATTCCGACCGATGATCATATTATACGTTAGCCTCTATGTCGAAATCGTAAAAAATTAGGTAACGAAAAATAACAGTCCATTCGGTAGTTTACGCCAATCAATAGGCTTCATGGATAATACTGGTAAATATTTAGTGCGCAAATTCCGCTTTTTTTCACAAGCTAGTTTCTTTTAATCCGAAAGAAGGCGAATTCGGGAGAGGAGAATCAGGCTTTAGCAAAACATAGCCTGCAATCGCGATTAAACAATTATTGAAGTAACCCTGCATGATTTTTAACCTTTCCTCTTCGCTTAGTTCGAAATAGGGAGAGCTCTTACCGTTAATAATTATCAAACTTCCTGACCGCATGACCTGCCGCCACAACTGCTGCCTTCATAATCCTTCCTCGGGAAAACCCAAGATACTTTCCCATTTTAATTCCAACCCTGAATTTAAGGTCATGCTTTGGCTATCTCTGTTAATTGTCGCAATTATACCCTCTGCCAGCGTGGGAGGATTACCCGCAATTAGCAAACTGGCAGGTTCATTGCTGGCGACACACTTATTGAGGTAATTTTCGAGTTGGCGCTGGTCATAGTTTTGTTCCATCTTTCTTCCCACCTGATAGATAAATTATGGTCCTCGTTTAGAACAGCCCAGTTGTAAATCTTATTGAGGTTAGCGAGGTCGTCATTTTCGCCAGCCGTATGCACATGTCTGGCAAAACCACACTCCTATCTAAGTGTATATCCCAGCCTGAACGGGAAAAAATACTAATCAGCTAACTAAAAGGAGGTTCTATAATGATTGCTGCAGTTGATAAGAATACCTGCATAGGCTGTGGGGCCTGCCCGTCAATTTGTCCCGAGGTATTTCAAATGGACGATGATGGCTTAGCGGCAGCTTATGTCAACCCTGTGCCCTCAGAAGTTGAAGAATCAGCCAATGAAGCTGCTGAAAGTTGTCCGGTAAGTGCAATTCACGTCAGTGATAATTAGTATCCGGTGAACAAGTCCCTTCATTAGCCGGTAATCTACTTAGTGAAAAGCGGATGGAGTGCCATCCGCTTTCCCTGTTTTCCTGCTTAATCACTGTTATGCTATAACCTGTGCTACCACTGAATGTAGCTCCTCTTTGCCAATCCGGTCCAAGAGGCGGCCAAGCCGCTCCTGGGGTTTGGCCTTTTCCTTATAATAGTGGATTACAGCTTCGACTGCCGACAATATTTGCTCCCGCTGCAAGTTTTCGATAAGGAGCTCGGCAATTCGGGGCTTGACTCCGCCATTTCCTCCGACATAAAGGTGATACCCTTTGCTTGTGCCCATCAGGCCCAAATCGACGGTCGCAGCATCTGTGCACTTGTTCGGGCAGCCGGCCACCGCGATCTTGAATTTGGAAGGAAGGGACATCCCGTGGTAGTTTTTGTCAAGTTGCAGCCCGAGTTCCAGGGTTTCCTGCAAGCCGCGCTTACAGAAAGTACTGCCCGGACATACCTTAATACTGCGTACACACAACCCGACTGCGTGTCCGGGATCCATGCCCAAGTCCTCCCAGGCCTTGGGGACGTCTGCCGGGTCGAGCCCTACGATCGCTATCCGCTGCGCGGTAGTAACCTTTATTGCCGCAGCTTTATATTTTTCCGCGACATCAGCAATTTTCCGCAGAATTTCCGGAGTTGCTACCCCTGCAGGAATGTGAGGAGCTATGGCATAAGTCTTTTTATCCATTTGGAGAATCGCACCTGGTGGCTGAGCATTAGCGGCTGCCTCCGGAGACATTTCCCCTTGCTCGACTGAATTAACTTTTGCTAAAAGGTCATTGGCATCAAGTCCGTGCATCTGAGCAGCATTGGCCAAAGTCTCATTAACTGAAAAAGGGCAGCCCAAACAGTGTAAGCCCATTTCTTGCATAGCATCTACTGTCTTAGGGTTTGTTGCCATAATATCCTTAAGTTTCATATCAAGTGTGAAACTCATGTCATCACCTATCCGCATACAAATTCCTTAACTATTGAACTTTATTGTAATTATCCTAAGCCGTTGTTAACCGTGAATGAGCATTGGCAAACAATGGGTGCACACGTGTTTCTCTTCTCCCTGAAATATATAAGTAATAACGGGGGTAAGTTCACTGCTGGTTCCACAATGTTCGCATTCTTGCTCTAAATGTTCCTGCGCCATGATAAATTCCTCCTTTCTCTGACACCAAGTCTATCATATAAAAACGCCCACTAGTGTGATTTTGCGCACATCTCGCCAACAGTTTTTACCTTTTAGCGCAAATATATTCCCAAAAACTTCATCACGCCACAGGATGCAAAAGGAGTTAACTTGCCAAAAATAAAGAATAAATAAAAGCCGCTTCACAAGTTGCAAGCGGCTTAACGAACTCTACCTAAAATAAAAATAGAAGCATGTTCCTACCAACAGATAGAACAAACCCGCATACAAGCGCAACGGCAAGCGGTTAGCCGTTGATTCATCCTTTCCTGGCAACGGGTCAAGGCTAAGTCCTAAGAAACTCTCCATAATTGTTCCCCCCAACCAAGGAGAGTCCGTCAGTTCTGTGCATCTGGATAATTCGCCAGCTCTCATTCGTTTTCTGCAAAGCGAAGTGGAAGGTTACCGGATTTAGAGAGTTCCAGTAAACACGGGTTACAATTTTTTGAGGATCGTCCGTCGAGACAAACTCCAATCTCTGGACTGACAAAAAAGGATCTGTGGTTAGATGTTCCTGCCAGTTCCGGAACTCAGTCAAAGCTTGGTCTGAGTTTTCCGCGAACAAATTCTGGGCCAGGTCGAGCTGCCGCGCATCCATTAGGTTCCAGAAATGCTGTACTGTGGTACGGGCTGAATCATTGTACCCTGGGTCAGCTAAGGTAGTCCAGACGACCTGAGGGCTTTCCCAAGCCATCATCTCTAAAAACGCAATGAGAATTAATCCTATGACCCAAACATAACGGCTGTGGCGCATGATTTCCCTCCTGATTTTCATGTCTTCTGACACTTGTCCTTACTTAATTGTAGGAGGGAAACCCCAAATTAATGACACTATCCAAAAACTTTTCTTAAAACATTAAGTATAAATTCTGGTAAGCGAACGTAATAGATCTTCATCTCAAGCACCCCCTTTAAGTCCTTACACAGCTATTTTATGCTGACCCCTTTACGAATGTCCGTTAAGTTAAATGGTAATTGTTAACTGCTTCTTCAAGCTGGGCCACGAGACGACGCTCTTCCTCAGTACTGGCAGTCAGGTAAAGCCGACCAATGATCGAAGTAATTATGCGCAAGACATCTTCGAGAACTAATTTCTCCTTCATGGCTAATTGGCCGCTCGTCTCAATCATAGCAATTCCGAATTGGTGTCCAACTCCGTCTTGCATCATTTTGGTACAAGTCTTACCGAGCAACCTCATCACTAGGGATGCTTCCTGCACGTCTAACTGGCGGATAGCATCAATGGTCGTAGTCAAGCCCTGAACCATACGAACTCCAACATTAGCCCAGTTAACTTGTTGGTTATCCATTTCCTTCCCCCCATGCACATGTTTGTGCCTTACTATATGCCACGAGACACGCAGGGGTTACTCTTTTGCTGATCTCAAACCTTGCATAGCGCTTTACATAAAGAAAAAAGTCCCCTTGTAGTGCGTTTTATGAACGCTTTGGGACTTTTTCCAGGGCAATCTACGTAAAATTAGAGTATTTTAGCCCATTAACTTACTTCTTAACTTACTTCTTAACTTACTTCCCCAGCTTAGGCACATGAATAGAAGAAACCATCAGACCGGAAAGAATCACCATACTAACAGGATAAACAATCCAAGGCACTGTACTATGAAATAAGATTAACAACGCTGTGAAGCCCCCGGCAAAAGTAATCGGCACTCCTAGAAAATGAGTGGTAATATGTAAGACATTGAAGCGGGCCAGCCTGATCGCGCCGCAAACTGCAAACGAAACCGCTATGACCAGACCCCACCCACCCAAGTCCTGCAAGAACAAGCGATAAGTCAGGATAGCTGGAGCAACCCCAAAAGAGACCAAATCACTCAAAGAGTCAAGTTCTTTACCAAAATCCGAACTGACGGCAAGCTTACGCGCGACTTTGCCGTCCAGGCTGTCCATGAGCACTGCCAAGAGCACCATACCGGCTGCAAGCTTGAACTTTCCATCTAAAGTCCACACTAATGATAAAAAGCCAAAAACCAAATTCGCCAGAGTAAAAATGTTCGGGATCATTTGGGCATTAATTGGTTTCTCGTACATTTTCTTTCACCAACCCCATCACTGTTACTCCCCCAACCACTTTTTCTCCGGGCTTTACTGCCACTTCCACATGCGGCGGCAGGAAAAGTTCTGTACATGAACCAAATTTTATAAGGCCGAAGCGCTCTCCCCGCTCCACTTGATCTCCAGTCTTAACCCAGCAAACAATGCGGCGGGCTACAAACCCTGTTACCTGGGTGACCAAAATCCGCAACTGTGAGTTTTCAATTCCAACAAAGTTTTTTTCATTGACTTCGGAAGCATGGCTCTTAAAAGCTGGCAGCATCTGCCCAGGGCGGTAATCCCGGTAGACTACGGTTCCGGACATTGGGACGCGGTTAATATGAACATTAAATAAGCTCAGAAAAATTCGGATCCTAATGCTTTCACCCTGGAGAAAACGGTCTTCAAGCACCCTTTCAATGTCCATCACCACACCATCGGCAGGGGACACCAAAACTGTCTCATCCGTCGGAATCCGGCGCTCCGGATTCCGAAAAAAATAAATTACAAATAAAAATAAAACAGCAGGAACTAATGCGAGCCATGGCCAAATCAAGTACGTGATTCCGGACAAAACAGCTAAAACCGTTACATAAGGCCAGCTGTCACGAGCAATAGGAAATTTCACCTGGCACAGACCCCCTCATACTAATTGTATCTAGTTTACCATCTTTAACGTATTTAGAAAAGCACTGCATTTTCCAGGGAATTGCTGAGCCAGGACTCAACCCCGGCCAAGACTTGCCTTCTCTCCGCGCGCACGTGCTTGCGCAGTGGCAGAGAGGACAGGAAAACCGCGCCATAACTTTTCTGAATTACCCGGGAATCGAGCAGGATAACAATCCCCCGGTCACCTTTAGAACGGATCAGCCGCCCAAACCCCTGTTTAAACCGGATGACTGCCTCAGGCAAGAGAAAATCCCGAAAAGGATTGAGCCCGCGAGAATTCAGGAGTTCGGACCGGGCCTGTATCAGCGGCAACGTCGGCGGCCAAAATGGCAGCTTAACTATAATTACACAGGAAAGAGATTCTCCCGGAATATCAATTCCTTCCCAAAAACTGCTTGCTCCCAGGAGCACACTTTGCGGATTCGACAAAAATTGTTCTAAAACTGATTTGCGCCCGCCGTCAATTCCCTGTCCTAGCACTTCCAAACCGGTGTGCCGCAGACATTCAACCAAGAACCCGTGCGTTTCCCGCAAAAAACTGTGGGAAGTAAAGAGCACCATGGTTCTTCCTCTCATAAGCTCGGCCACCCCCGCAATAAAATTGGCTGCCTGTGCCGCCTCCTGTAGCAGATCATTAACAACAAAAAACCTCATTTGCCGCTCATAATCAAAGGGGGACTCTACTTTCAGCGCATTTGTTGTTAAAGGCAAGCCGACTTCGCGCAAGAAATGGTGAAAAGCACCCGCTATACTGATCGTAGCAGAAGTCAGGACAGACGCTTCCAGGCGGGCAAATATTCTTTCAGCAAGAATCCCGGCAACTTCGACAGGGGATGACTTTAAGCTAAGGGTTGGGAAACTTTCCAACCAATTTACTCTTTCCGGAGACTCTTCCTCAAAAATCAGAGACAAAACCTCTATAAACTCTTCTAGGTGTGAAGAATACATACTTAATTCATAAAGATTCTCTTCCAGCAAATCCTCATCTTGCCTAGCAATTAAGGATGATATTACCTTCAGTTTCGCGTCTACTGCCTGCAGCCTCTGACGCAGGTTTTCCGCTTGTACAGCAAATATTCCCCACCAGCCCTCGCTGCGATGCCAAGCTGTCAAACGCAAGGTCTGTTCTTTCCCTACAATCCCCCCCAAAAATTCGAACAATTCCTGCGCCTGTACGAGCACTCCTTGGCAGAGATCCGGGATTTCCGCTGTTTCCGTGCCAAATCGAATCCAGTCAAACTCCGGGAGGATTTCTTCCAGCTTGTGCAAGCGGTTCTTTAATTGCGCTAAAAAGCCCCCTCCGCCTTGCCGGAAAATCTTTTCCATTATAAGTTTAATCTGTTCGAGGCTTATCCTTGCAGCCAGCTGTTCCAGCGCTACTTCGTGAAAATGATGCGCCTCATCCACTACCAGATACCTATATTCCGGTATCACCTTATAATCTGCCCGCATGTCTGAAAAGAGCAAGGAATGGTTGACTACGATAACATCCGCTTCTTCAGCTTGCTTACGGGCGCGCAGTAAAAAGCACACTCCCGCATAGCGGCATTTCTTTGGATAACACCCTTCCGTATCAGCGCAGATACGAGGCCAGATTTTGTCAATGCCCCGGAACCGGGCCAGCTCCTGCACATCCCCGCTCCCAGTTTGCCGCAGCCAGGTCAGTATACTTAAAGACGCCAGCCTTTCTTCAGGGAGGAATTCAGGTGCAGCTCCCAGGTGCTCTGTCCACTTTTTGAGACAGAGGTAATTTCCCCTGCCCTTAAGGAGGGAGGTGTGAAAGGAAAAAGGGAGCGCTTGCTCCAACAGGGGCAAATCTTTTGTATACAGTTGTTCCTGCAAGGGGATAGTGTGAGTAGCTACAACTACTTTTTTCCCAGTCTTCTTTGCCCACCACAAGGAGGGAATAAGATAAGCCAAAGATTTTCCTGTTCCCGTTCCAGCCTCGATCACGGCATGGCTGGGAGCAGAAAGGGCAGATGTCACGGCCTCGGCCATCTTAACCTGGCCGCTTCTGCTTTCATATCCGGCCAAGCTTTGTTCGAGAATTCCTCCGGGCGTAAAACAGTTTATCACCCATTCTCTGTCCGCAGAAACTCTTGATTTAGGCTTGTTATCAGGCCAGGCATGGGACTCAGCCAAAATCAGGCCGGTACGTATCGGACGGTCGGGAAAGGTACGGGCAATGTGTTTGTGCAAAGCCTGCACAAAACTGCGTCCTTCCCACCCGCTTAAGAGCGGTGCGGCCTGGTCATAAAAGCTCTGATCCAGCTGCACTCCATGATTCCAGCATGCTTGCAACAGTTTCCAGGTAGCCCAGGCATCCATACCGGCCCGGTGCCAGCGCTCCTGCGCCGACCGGTTCAAACAAAGCTTCTCTACCAAGGTGCTTAAGCGGTGATTGGGCATGGAGGGAAAAAATATGCGCGCCAGTTCCAGGGTATCCCATACTCCCACTGCCGCATTGTGTCCGCATGCTCTTTCTAAAAAAGCCAAGTCAAAAGCTATATTATGTCCGGCAATCACTACACCCTGAAGAAAATCCAGGATCTCAGCCCGATGTTCTGTCAGAGGGGAAGCCAGGGCAAGTTCTGCCGCCGTGATCCCTGTAAGTTTAAGTATTTTAGGTGGAACTTCCTGCCGCGGACGCACGAGGAAATTAAGAGAGCTTACAGGCTCTCCCTCTTCAATCCGCCAAGCCGCAAATTCGATGATTTCATCCCGGTCAAAGTCTAATCCTGTTGTTTCAACATCTAAGACCACTATAGGCTCGCGCAAAAACTTCTCCCCTCTCCTGCAGTCATTGTACACATTTTGCCTCGGAGAATCAACGAGGGCAGGATTTTTGCAGAAGAGAGCGAATAGTAATATGGATTGGGTTAATAAACAATGGGAAAGAAGGTCTGCTCTTTGCCTCGGAAATTGCTGTTCCGGCCCAGATGGGTTTTATGGGGATTAACATTGTTTTTGTCTTTCCTGCTACTGACCGGATGTGCTGCTAAACCATATTTGACGAAAGACAATTCATATACTATCGTATTTAACTCGGCCGCAGGTACGAGTCAGGTTTACCCGCTTAAGCTCACTTGGAATTCCAATATGGCTGTGATGCAAAAACTTTTGCTCGAGTCCTCATTTGTCCTGGCTGATCTTTCCACTTCAACACCCACCGCCAAAGCTGAGGATAGTACCGTACTCAGGGCTGATTTTCCGGAAAGCAAACAAATGTTCTTAATGATCGACGACCAAGAAGTTAAGATGGACGTCAAATCCCTTGAAATCGAAGTTGATGGCCCCAGGCTCGGCCTGGTAACGATTAACGATACTTTGATTGTGCAAGGCATCCCCAATACCAACCTCAGTTCAGCTTTGAATGACCTCTTGGACATGCTTGCCAAAGCACAGCCTGATAAAGAATAGATCCTGCAACAAAGGAGCAGCTAAATGGTCTTTATTCTCGACAACTTCGACTCTTTTACCTTTAACCTCTACCAGTATTTCGGGGAACTGGGAGAAGATGTGGTTGTCAAGCGCCGCGATGAATGTAGCATTGCTTACATCACAGCCCTTAACCCGGAGTTGATTGTGATATCCCCCGGACCCTGCACTCCGAATGAGGCTTTACTTTCTTTAGAAGTAATCCGTATTTTCGGCGGGCACATCCCGATTTTGGGCGTATGCTTAGGGCACCAGGCCATTGGCCAGGTTTTCGGTGCCCAAGTCGTGCGGGCCCGCCTCCCTGTTCATGGCAAGATAGCCGCGGTTAAACATGATGGCCAGGGGGTATTCCAGGATCTACCCCATCCGCTTACGGTAACCCGTTATCATTCTTTGGTACTTGAACGTTCCAGCTTTCCCGCCGCCCTGGAGATCACTGCCGAAACAGACGAGGGCGAAATCATGGGCATTCGTCATCGCACTTTGCCGCTTGAGGGTGTGCAGTTCCATCCCGAAGCTATTCTGACTGCAGCCGGACACAAGCTGCTCCAGAACGCGCTGACGAACGCCCGCGCTTGGCTGCAGGCCCAAGCTCCTTCCCCGTGGAAGCTTGAAGCGTTGTCTCTTGCCCTTCCTCCCCGCGAGCTTTTTCACGCCCTGCATTCCACTCCCTATCCATTCTTTCTCGACAGCGGGGAAGACTACGGCGAGCTGGGGCGTTACTCCTTTCTCGGTGCTGATCCGTTCGTGATCGCCAGTGCTTACCCTGACCGCACGGAAATCAAGTGGCTCGTACGCGGACAGGAAGAGATATTCCCCGCCACCACAAACCAGAGCCTAGATATCTTGAACTCGCTCACAGCTAAGTTTCGCGCTCCTTCCCCACCGTTATTCCCGTTCGCCGGAGGGGCTGTAGGATATTTCAGCTATGATCTAAAAGATGAGCTGGAAGAACTTCCGCAGCGGGCACAGGACGACCTTGCCCTGCCGCTCTGGCGTTTCGGGTGGTATGACGGCATCCTGATCTATGATCACTTTGATAAGCTCTACCACCTTGCCGCTTGCGGCCTAACTGAGGAAGGGGAATGTTCAGAGTTCCTGGCGTATCAGCGCATAAGTAAACTAAAAGAAATTCTTCTTCCTTTTCTTCCTCTCGCAAAAAATATGTCCATTATACAAGAAAAATCCGCTGTGCCTCTAAGATTCATTGAACAGCAAGGTTCTAACAAACAAGAAATGTCCCCCGAGCCAGAGCAGGTGAAGGTACATCCACGGCCCATTGCCTTAAGTGTCAAGAAAAAACAATACTTGTCAGACCTTAAGCACGTGATCGAGTACATCTATGCGGGGGACATTTACCAGGCGAATCTGACCCAGCGCTTTTCCCTGCCTTTTGCGGGTGATCCCTGGCAGCTTTACCGCGATCTTCATGATTATAACCCAGCTCCGTTTGCAGCCTTTCTTCCCTACCCCGACTTTCAGATTCTGTCCAGCTCTCCTGAGCGCTTCATTAAAATTGAACCCGATGGGATAATCGAAACCCGCCCGATTAAAGGAACACGGCCGCGAGGAGGTTCAGACCGTGAAGACCGTGCACTGGCGGAAGAACTGTGGCACAGTCAGAAAGATCGGGCTGAACTTACCATGATCATTGACCTGGAGCGCAACGACCTTGGCCGCATTTCCCGTTTTGGGACGGTCCGGGTACCCGACCTAATTCGACTCGAAAAATATCCGACTGTCTGGCATCTCGTTTCCACTGTTACCGGCCAGCTTCAAAGCGAACTAACGCCGAAGGAGATTTTACACGCAATTTTCCCTGGTGGGTCTATTACAGGTGCGCCCAAAATCCGGGCCATGGAAATTATCGATGAGCTTGAGCCATTTAAACGCGGAATTTACACAGGAAGCATCGGGTACCTTGGTTTTGACGGAGCCTGGGATTTGAACATTGTTATCCGCACCATTATCCTCAAAGACGGACAGGCATACCTGCATGCGGGCGGGGGAATCGTCGCCGATTCTATCCCGGAACTGGAATATGAAGAGACTCTGAGCAAAGCGCAGGCACTCTTCAAAGTCCTGAAAGGAGTTCTGCCTCATGCCTGAAATCACACTCGCGTCCACCGACCGCCTTTTCTTGTTCGGGCATGGCCTGTTTGAAACCATGCTCATTACCCCCAAAGGCCCATCTTTTTTAGATTTACACTGGCAAAGGCTTGAAAACGGAGCCAAAATCCTAAGCCTTGACCTTCCTCCGTATGAAACAGTAGCTGGGGCGATATCCGACTCTGTGTGCAAACAGGGGAATTCACCCGTACCTTACGCCCTGCGTTTAACCCTGAGTGGGGGCTCGCCCGAGCACGGGGAACAGCCACGCCTGTTTACAGGCACGCGCGCGCTCCCTTATACCTCAGACCAGTACCTGAGCGGAATATCTCTCCAGCTGCTGCCATGGCGCAAAAATGAGTATTCTCCTTTAACTAAAACCAAAACAGTTAACTACTCAGAGAATTATTTGGGCAAAAAAGAAGCCCTCCGCCTGGGATGTGACGAAGGGCTTTGGCTTAACAGTAAAAGTTACTTAAGCGAAGGCACCATGAGCAATCTTTTCTTTATAAGGAATGGCGAACTCTTTACCCCTGACCTGAAGTGCGGCTGCCTTCCCGGAACCCGTAGGGAGATTGTCCTGCGCCTAGTTTCTACGCTTGGGCTTGCGCTCCATGAGGGAGAGTTTACCCTCGAAGAACTCCTTCAGGCTGAGGAAGTATTCATGACTAACGCCCTAATGGGTATTATGCCCGTACATCGCCTGAACTCCACTCTTTTTAAGGTTGCTGCCCCGGATGACCGGCGGAGCGTTACCCGAAAATTAGCACGCGCTTATCAAAGGTTGCTTTGATAGTACGATCCATAATTTATCTTTTCTATTATGTGCCAGGGATAAACAGCGCATACTTGGAACTCTCACCTGACGCATTGCATAATTTATGGTGCGAAGATATCTTTTTCAGGCTTTCCTGCCAGTAAAATAATTACATAAGCCCAACCGCGTATTTTCAAAGCAAAAGTTCAATTCGTTTTTTCCCTCATTTCATGCTATACTAGAAATAATGAAAAGACTTCCTCAAGGTTGGGCGCAAAAGGGGGATAGTGATGAAGCTAGTTTACATGCGGACAGATTTTCCAAGCGGTCGGTCACACATCCTAATGCGTGATGTCGAATCTCCTAATCCGGAATTAGTACATTTCGTTTTAGTTCTTACCAACAAAGGCACTATGTGGGTAGACGTTTTTTGGCCATATGATGAAGAATCTGAACGATACACCAGACGCATCTCAGAACAACAGTTTTGGCAAACTTTCCGGGATTGGCGGCTCGGCGGAGTAGTCCTGGGAGACAGTGGCAAAGTGGCTGAGATTTTGGCTCGGCGGCGCTTAGCCAAAAAGATACAGGAAAAGGATGCATAAAGCACTAGATTTAGAAAAGCACTAGGATGTAAAAAGCGGCTGAACAGCTGCTTTTTACATCCTAGTCTTATTTGCAAGCAGATAATGCTTAGACCAGATTGACGGGACTTTACTGCAGCAAATCTTCTTTAAGCCTCTCAAGCTGTTTAAGATGACTGCGCTCATCTTCGAAGATCCCTGCCATAATTTCTTGTTCAGAAGCACTTAGATTATGGCCTGACAATTCTTCGGCTTTGGCCAACCCCTGGTCCTCTCCGGAATAGAGAGTCTCCAGCATGGTGAGCGGTTCATTCTCCCGCATATGCTGCAGTTTAGTTTTCCAACGGGCCAAGGTCCCGCTAAGTCCCGTTCCTTCTCGGACATGTCCGCCGTTAGTCTGAATAAAATAGGCCAGGCGGGAAGCGTGTTTCTTATGGTCAGTCAAGATTGCAACCAAGTGGGTACGTAATGGGCTTGCAGGCAGACCGTCGATATAAGCCTGGTACTGTTCGATCGCAATATGCTCTCCCATGAGAATTTGATTGAGTGTTTCAAACGAGCTTTCCATAGTAGTTCTCCTCGCATCAGACTTTAATGTTAGTTTTACTCGTCTACTCCACTTTATGTACTAAATTTTTTTCTTCGATGAGAGATTTTTTTGCAAAGCCCGCAGCTTTTGCCGAGTAGTGGGCTTGAGCATTTCCCCCAGATTAGGAGAATCCAAATCCCCTAGAGTTAGGCCGTAATCGGTCACAGGCAAGTTATGTTTATCATCCAAATTCCAGCTTGAGTTATGCGAGCCTAATTTTTTTTGACTCCGACTCTTTCCTCCTGACTCTTTAGAAGCTTTGGCAATTTTCTTATCTGTAGTAAAACCTTTGGCACTGACAGCAGCCGATTCGCCCTCAGTGCCTAGTTTAGACTCTGATGTTTTTCTTGCCCTTGTCCCGGCATCTGGGCGAGGATCTTTAGGTCCGGGAGGAAAGTTGCTCTCTACCCATTCCCTAACCGCGGCAGGGTTCTTCGTAACTACAAATGCCTCCTGCACTGACCCATTGCTCTTGAGCAAAAGCTTACACCCGGTGTGGGTCTCGTATTTGTAAACCATCCCGCGCTCGGGCGAACGGCTTACTTCGATCACTCCCGGGATGATGTCTGTGACCTCCGGGTGCCGTCCCAGTTCCTCCAGCCAGAGCAAAGCATCCTCAATTATCCCGTGTTCGCGTTTTACTTTATTTTTTCGGTATTTCATACCATTCCCCACCATCAAAAATAATAATGCCGGGCCTCAATCTCTCCCCTGACAATCTCGAGCAGGCCGAATGAATACTGCGGTTCCCGGCGCTTAAGCGTGGGGGAGCCGGGATTGAAGAGCAGAATCCCATTTTCTCTGGCTAAATACGGAGAATGGCTGTGGCCAAACACAATCCCCTGGACACTTTCATGGGCAAAAGCCTTATAAGCCCGCTCCGGAGTGCTCCCGCGCGCACCGCCGTGACCGTGAATCAGGCCAATCCTTACTCCGTCGCACACCACAATGTCCCGCTCAGGAAGCTGGATATCCCAGCCGTCACAGTTTCCTTTCACCGCCCGCACCGGAGCCAGGGTCATCAAATCCGCTAAAAATTCAGCGGACGTCAGATCTCCGGCATGAAGAATAAGATCAACCTCCGCCAGCGTTTCCCATACTGATGACGGCAATCCCCTTCCGTTCATAATGTGAGTATCAGACAGTACCCCAATGCGCACGACATTTCTCCCCTTAGCGCGCCCTTACCTGCAACTGACGCTGGCGCGGCAAAATTAGCACAAGAAACACGAGTACAAGCAGCCCGCTGAACATAAAAGTTTTCTTCGCACCCCAAAAATGAGCCATGCTACCGGAAAAAAAACTGCCAATTGGAGTCATGCCCCCGAAAACGAGTGAATATACGCTCATCACCCGTCCCCGCAGCCTGTTGGCGACCGTCATCTGAATCAGGGAATTAGCTGAGGCGGCAAAGATGATCATACACCACCCCATCAACGCCAGCATGAACGCAGCTGCCCAGAAGTTAATTTGCAACCCCAGTAGGATTGAAAAAACTCCTAGGCCCCCTGCTCCACCTAAGAGCAAAGGAGCGCTCGGGCCGTATTTGCTGAGCGTGGCTACGGTAAGAGCGCCCAACATTGCACCCAGACCCATGGCACTCATGAGCAGGCCGTAGCCCAGAACATCCCGATGTAGTTCCATTTTCGCCAGCACCGGCACGAGCACATTAAAGTTCATGGCCAAAGGGCTTAAGACCCCTATCATCAGGATACTAAAAAAAATCGGCGGCGTTTTCCTGATATAGAGCAATCCTTCCTTAATTTCAGGCCACACAGGCTGGCGCGCAGGCTTTGGCTTTGACCGCCCTTGCGGAATCGCAGGTAAAAAGGCCAAAATCAGGATTACTCCAATAAAACTAATTCCATTAATAACAAAACACAAAGTAGCTCCCCACAGGGCCATTATAATCCCGGCGATAGCCGGGCCTGCGAGGCGCGCTCCGTTAAAAATCGCCGAGTTAAGCGCAATCGCGTTCGTTAAATGTTCCTTCCCCACTAATTCAATCACAAAAGACTGACGGGCAGGCACATCAACAGTATTTGCAATCCCGAGCACAAATGCGATTAGAGCCAGCATCCAGAACTCTAGCTTGCCGCTCCCGACCAAAATCGACAACAAAAAGGCTAAAATCATCAAGGTAACCTGGGTCAGGATCAAGATCCTCCGTTTTGGCAAACGGTCAATCCAGACCCCGGCATGAAGGGAAAAGAGCAGCATCGGGAGAAACTGAAGAGCGCTGACCAACCCCAGCAAAAAAGCGGAATCAGTCAATTGCAGGACAAGCCAAGCCTGGCCTACATTTTGCGTCCAAGTGCCGATTAATGAAATGACCTGTCCTCCCCAGAACCAGCGAAAAGGGGCGTGTTCGAGCGCAGGAAAGGATTTCTTGGCAAAAGCTTTTAACTTTTGGGCCAAGAGTAAACTCATCTTCTTCATCCCTTTTAAACGTAGCGTCTGATTACATTATAATAGGTGTCTCGTTCCACCGGAATTAATCCTGCTTCGCGGATTAAGCGTTTTAATTCATCCTCAGTCTGCATTTGCGGACTCGTAGCTCCGGCCGTATGGTAAATCTTCTCTTCCCGTACCACTCCGTCTAAATCATTAGCGCCAAAAGTAAGTGCCATTTGCGCCGTTGCCAGCCCTGACGAAACCCAATAAGCCTTGATATAGCGGAAATTATCCAAGAGCAGGCGGGCGGTAGCAATGACTTTAAGTGTGCGTAAGGCACTGGCCTGGGTAATATGTTCAAATTGAGTATGGCGGGGATGAAAGGCTGTGGGAATAAGGGCGTAAAACCCGCCGGTTTCATCCTGGAGTTGTCTCAGCTGCACCAAGTGGTCAATAAGCTCTACATCACTCTCGATAATCCCATAGAGCATATTAGCATTGGACGGAATTCCTAGTTTGTGCGCCGTACGGTGAATTTCGAGCCAACGCTCACCGCTTAATTTTCCGGGGCAGATTTGGGCACGCACACGTGGGCTGAAATTTTCCGCGCCTCCTCCGGGAATAAAACTAAGGCCTGCTTGCTTAAACTCATCAAGAATCTTAGCTATTGGGACTCCTTCGCTTTCGGCGAAGTAATCATACTCGGCGGCGGTGAAAGCTTTAATGCTGACTGCCGGAATTGCTTCTTTCACTTTTTCTACCAAATCCAAATAATAACTGAAAGGCAGGTCCGGGTGAATTCCCCCGACAATATGAATTTCGGTCGCTCCCAAAGCCCCGAAATGCTTAGCTTTCTCCACAACTTCCGGGACACTCATGGTGTAGGAACCCTTGTCCCCCTTATCTTTGCCAAATGCACAAAAACCGCACCGCACTTTGCAGACATTGCTGTAATTTATATGTGCGTTATTGTTATAATACACTTCATCTCCTGCCACCCGCTGCCGCTGCTCATTGGCCAGATATCCCAACCCTAAAATATTGTCGGTTTGCAGAAGCTTAAGCCCGTCTTCCCTGCTCAAGCGCTCCTTGCTTGCAACTTTATCATAAATTTCTTCAAGGCCTTTGGAAATCACCGGATCTACCTTCTTTCTTTTTGCCAGCAAAACATTATCAGTTTTTAATTATAACATAAATTTAGTTCGTACAGAAAAGAATAAAGAAGCGTCTCCCAGGAGCACATAAAAAAAGAAAGGACTTAAAAAACTTCTTAAGTTAAGCCCTTTTCCCATTATTTTTCAGTGGAAGTATTTTGGCATGTACTGGCGTTGGCCTTTTACGGCTTTGCGAATCTCGTTGGCTACCCGCCAGGTTTCTTGTAACTCCGGCGTCATGAGATCCATTTTCCCGGTTCTTTTATCGAGCAGGATATCAACTGAAGGCTTTCTTCCCTGAATCTTTTCTCCCGGGTGGATAATATCAATCCCGATTTTATTTTCGTCATACTCTGGAGGCACAAGGTAGTTTAATACTTCTTCGGTGGCATCGATCAACTCATTCACTTGGTCATCTGGATATCCTTCCCTCATTAGAATATCCCTTACCTGTGTAAGCGAATGGTCAAGGCTTAGCAGCATCTGGGCACGTTGAACTAGGCTGTAATCGATTTCCATGACGCCACCTCTTTCAAACTTTTTGTCTTACAGTTTAATTTTCCCCTTCAATTGCTAAAGGAATACTGATACATCTTAGCTGAGTTGGGGAACTTGTCCATGTAAAATCTTTGAAAAAGTCATAAATATAAGCAGGAGGTTTGAACATGACAAAATTTCTAAGTTTGCCCTTTATAATCGCTGCTATTTCAGGCGTCACTATGGCTATTCAAGGCACTATTAATTCAGCCTTGAGCCAAAAGACGAATTTGTTGATAGCGACTTTAATTGTTCATATTATCGGGACCGTGGTGGCCTTGGCTGCAGTCTTCACGCGGCGCTCCCCCGTTTTTGGCTCATTCTGGCAGGGTATTCCCTGGTACTTATACCTGGGCGGGGTCTTGAGCGTGATCATTGTCGGGCTCGTAGCCCTCAGCATTCCTAAAATCGGAGTCTGCAATGCCACCACTGCCATTATTATCGGACAAGTGGGCACTGCAGTCCTGATTGACCATTTTGGCTGGTTCGGTGTGCAAAGGCTGCACTGGAGCCTGTGGCAGCTCCTCGGGATCGGGCTGTTCGCCGCCGGTGCCAAACTACTGTTCCGTTAACCCATTGCATTTAGGCTCCCCGGGCACGGCTGTCGATGACATTCATATTGGTGATAACCACATACACTTCGTCACTGACAATGTACTTGCGGATTTGTCCATTGGCTGCGAGAATTACCGTATTCTTGACGGTCGCTTTACTGTCACTTTCAATCAAACGCAGCAAGAAAGCGTAGGATTCACTGTTGACCGCCAGTTGCTGGAACTCCCCGTCCGCGACAAATATTACCCAGTACCCGCTTGAAATTTCGCTTTTGCCATCATACAGCGAGTTGCTGACACTTGGGAAGCTCGGCAGATTCCAGAGCTGGGAATCAAGGGTGTCACCGGTAGGGGAAGTACTCGGCAGGGTTACTTCCCCCAGACTGCTCGTCTCTTGTGTGGGTTCACTCACTTTGCTATAAACATCCTTAAAGAAATTCGGAAACAGCAGGTAACCGGCCACGGCAATGATTACCACCCACAGAGCCAACGCCTGCAGATCCTGCCAGATTTCCGTGCGGGGCGGACGCCCCCAGGAGTTTGGCATAATTCTCCCCCCCAAACCCTAAAATACAAAACCCTGTCAGAAGATTATACGCGTTATGTTTCTAAACTTGCATCCCCGGCCCAAACCAACTAGAATAAAGAACAAGCGGGGTGTGCACAATATGGAGATACTGCGTCAAAAACTCAGCTTGTTACCGGAAAAACCGGGTGTTTACCTAATGAAAAATACGGACGGCCACATCATCTATGTTGGGAAAGCCAAGGTGTTAAAAAACCGGGTCCGTTCTTATTTTACCGGGTCCCACGATGGCAAGACTCAGAAGCTTGTAAGCCTGATTACAGATTTTGAATATATAATCACTGAGTCTGAAGCAGAAGCCCTCATATTAGAATGCAACTTAATCAAAAAACACAATCCAAAATATAATATCCTCTTGCGCGATGACAAGACTTATCCTTATATAATGATCACTAATGAAAAACATCCGCGCATGCTCGTAACCAGAAAGATAGACCACAAAAAGGGGAAATATTTCGGTCCCTATCCTAGCGCCGGTTCAGCCAGGGAGGCTGCTCGGCTCTTAAACCGCCTGTTCCCCTTACGCAAATGCCGCCAGCTTCCGGCGCGACCCTGTCTATATTACCATCTGGGACAGTGCCTGGGACCCTGTGTCCAGGAAGTCTCTGCGCCCAAGTACGAGGAGATCCTGAAAGATGTCAATTCTTTTCTACGGGGCGGACAGGAGAGGGTTATCCGCTGGCTTGAAGCCAAAATGCTTAAAGCCTCTGACGAACTGCAATTTGAGCGGGCCATGGAATACCGCGACCTCATTGAAGATTTAAAGCGTCTCGGGGAAAAACAAAATATCACCTTAACAGACTTCGTCGACCGCGATGTCGTGGGGTATGCCGTGCTCGAAGACCAGATGTGCATCCAGATCTTCTATCTGCGCCAGGGAAAATTATTGGCCCGGGACAGTTTTATTTTCCCTTATTATGAAGAGGCTGAAGAAGCTTTCATCTCGTTCCTGGCCCAATTTTACACAGAGAATACCGTCTGGCCTAAAGAGATCCTGATCCCGGAGCTTACAAATTCTCTGCTGCAAGAGTTGTTCCCGGTTACGGTGCCACGCAAAGGGAAAAAACGTGAGCTGGTGCAATTGACAATTAAAAATGCGCAAACTGCCTTAGAAGAAGAAAAAGCCCTGGCAGGACTCGCACACAAAAAAGCAGAACAGGCACTTGGGGCTCTGGGCCAGAGCCTTAACATATCTGCCCCTGCCGTAATTGAGGCTTTCGACATATCCAATACCGCCGGCACACACCCAGTCGCCGGCATGGTTCAGTTCCTGCACGGTCAGCCGTGTCGCTCAGGCTATCGTAAGTTCAAAATCCAGGAGATGGCACAACGTGATGACACAGCGGCCATGAACCAGACTATAGGGCGCAGGTATGCTCGCCTGGCCTCTGAGGGCATGCCCTTGCCGAACTTGATTTTGGTGGACGGAGGGAAAGGACAAATAAGTGCGGCCAGAGAAGCACTCTCCACGCTTAAGCTGGATATTCCGGTCGCAGGTATGGTCAAGGATGACCGCCACCGCACAGCCGGGCTCCTTGACGCCCAAGGGCGGCTGCTTACTTTAGATGAAAGTGCTTTTCACCTTCTGGCCAGGATTCAGGAAGAAGTCCACCGTTTTTCCGTAACTTTCCACCGGCAGCAGCGTGCCAAAAACATGGTGTTATCGCAATTAGACGGAATTCCAGGCATAGGTACCCGCCGCCGCCAGCTTCTCCTGCGTTCCTTTCAGTCTTTGGACAACATTCGGGCAGCCTCAATGGCAGAGCTACATGGCGCAGGACTGCCCTTAAACGCGGCCCAGGCTGTGTTCGATCATTTTCACAGGAGTGAACGTAATGATTCTTAACTACCGCGTCGAGATCTGCCGTCAATGTTACTTCAAGCGTACCGGCAACTGCAGCTCATCAGACAGCTATATTCAAAACCTTAAGCCTGACCCCGCCATTGCTCCGGGGGGGGAATGCTCCCACTATACCCCGGTGCCGTGGCTGCCACAAAGATAATAACGTACACATGGAGGAGAAAGATTAGTGCGTAAGTTTACAGTATTGATTATTCCGGACGGGCATGCGCCTGCGCGCCAGTTCCGTTTTTCTGTGCGCGGCAAACGCTTGCTCATAGGGACAAGCCTGGGGCTTGCCTTGCTCCTAAGTACTCTTGTTGCTCATGACCTTTATCAAAGCTACTACATAAAAGCGCACGCCCAGGAGTTCGCGCAAATTGACCGCCTACATGAGGAGTTGAAGGCCAAGGATCAAGAAATAGGGCACCTGACTGAACAAAATGTACAAATCACGCAAAACCTCGACCATATTGACACGCTGGAACAAGAAATATCTTCCCTTCTCAAAATTCAGCCCGCCAAGCTTAGTGCACAGCGCACTCCTGGCATGGCTGCGCAAAGTTATGTCCCTTCCCGCTCCATCGACCTTAACGCAGATATCGTTCAAGCTCAACTCGAACGTTTCCAGCAGTATCACTCAGTGGCACTGGCACAGCAGAACCAGCTCGACCACACTCCCACCATGCTTCCGCTTGACGGAGAAATCGCGTCTCCTTTCGGATACAGGAAAAATCCGTTTGGCAGATGGACAAAAGAGTTTCACAGCGGGATTGATATTGCCTGCAATTATGGAACAGAAGTTCGGGCCACTGCCAGCGGCACAGTGGTTTTTGCCGGGTGGGACAACGTCTACGGACGTAGGGTTAATATTGACCATGGCAATGGGATTGTCACATTTTACGGTCATAATTCCCGTCTCTTAGTCGAAAATGGGCAAAAGGTTAACAAAGGGGATGTGGTTGCCCTAAGCGGAAATTCCGGGCGCAGTACCGGCGCACATCTACACTACGGGGTAATTATCAACGGCGAGAATACGGATCCCCTTAATTTTACAGATTTTGCAAAGGAGAAGTGATCAGTATTGTTTAACAAGAACTCCTCCCGCCTTAGTACTGACATAACATTTATCGCCCAGGGCTGTGAAATCACAGGAACTCTCACAATCAAAGGAGATGCCCGTATTGACGGGCAAGTAGAAGGAGGGATAAAAGCCGGGGGAGAACTGACGATAGGCTCCGGGGCCAAAGTTAAGGCCAATCTCGAAGGTAAGGCTGTCAGCATAGCCGGAGAAGTACGCGGAGATGTCAAAGCTTTCGAGAATTTGGAACTGGCTGCAAGCGCCCGCCTCTACGGCGATATTTATACCAAGCAATTAAAGATTGAACAAGGAGCGCGTTTCGTTGGGTCCAGCCACTTGCTGGAAGATGCGGGTACTACGCCCGACAGTGCAGGTTCCCATTCTTCCAGGCTGCGTCAGGATAAGGACAAGGATAAGGACAAAGATAAGGACAAAGATAAGGACAAAGATAAGGACAAAAGACGGCTCAGCGAAGCGTAAGCAGGGTTCTCCGACTTCACGTTTACAAACACACTTACGTGTATAAACATACATTGCGGCAAGCATTATGCATTGCGGCGCACAAAAAAAGGGCGATAAAATCGCCCTTTTTTTGTGCGGTTCACATTATTTAACCCTGCGTGCGCCAAGATAACGGCTTTTATAGTAGCTTTCATTTAAGCTCGTGGTGCGCACCCCGCTGTCAGAAGCATGCACGAACGTGCCATTCCCAATATATATCCCCACATGAGAAGCTCCTTTGGAATATGTCGTGAAGAACACCAAATCGCCTGGCTGCAGATCCTGCTTGCTCACGGAACTTCCGCTGTTAAACTGTGTATAAGAAGTACGAGGAATGGAAATCCCAGACGCCTTGTATACATATTGCGTAAATCCGGAGCAATCGAAGCCGCTTCTGCTGGTGCCACCGAAAACATACGGTACTCCCTTAAGGCTCAAGGCTGTGGTGACAATATCGAAAGTATTGGCACCCCCTCCGCGCGATACCTGTTTGGCAGGTTCAGCTTTGGCAACCTGGACAGGCCTTTGCGGTACAGCCTTTTTCACTTCTGTGGGTGCCTTCGTTGGAGTTGAAGCTTGGGTAGGGATGGGTACCTGAGTCGACTCCAGTTTAACTGCCGCTTTGCTATACGCTATGGTTGCCACGTTCTTGGCTGTAAACTCCAATTGCTTGCTCACAACCGGAGCCTGTGTCCCGATCATAGTTGGGGTTGAGCTTAAAGCCGGCCCAAGCTGGGCTGCTGCTGTAGGAACAGCGCCTAATCCCGGCATGCTGCCAAACAGAAGCACGCCTGAAAGAGCAACGCTCCCCAGCCAGATTCGTCCAGAATACACTAAATTGTCCACCCTTCTGAGCTTACGAGGTTAGTTGACGGGTTCGGGCAGGAAGGTGTAAGACCCGGCGCGCTCACACGCGCTTCACCCCAAGGAAATATCCCCCGCTCCGGATAAATCCGGATTCAGCTTTTTCTTGTCCTAATAAGAATTCGAGACAAAGCACAAAAATCCTGCTTGCTTAACAAGGTAAAATTTGAGAAAAAGGTATAGTAAAAGCAGTATATGCAACATAATATGTCAAATAACATAAAAAATCCATAAAAAATTAAAACACCTCTCCTAAATGAGAGGTGTTGCTCCTGGGATGATAGGATACAACAAGTCAATATTGCGGCTTAGGTCAAGTAGGTTTTCCCACTGAGTTCCCCGCAGTTTCCCGCGGGGCGGTTTCCCCTTTCCCTCAGCCCGAGGTGTCGCCACGCTCAGAACTTGATCGCCACTCAGTCCGCACTTCAGTCCCTGTTGCTTTACACTCTAGAAGTTTCCTTAACACTTTTTTGACACCTTAGCCTCTTTTGCAGGCAAGAATTTCCGGCAGATTGAATTGTGTCGGCCAACACTTTTCAATCCCTTTTGCCTTCCCAACTTCCCCACTCAAAGCAGGCTACACTGCACTAAGTTCCTTCCTAATGCAGGTTCATACCCTAAGCCGTAACTTTTACAAGCCACGCACTTAGGCCTCCACGAATAAGGGTAGCGCCCACATGCCATTGTGGATCCCCCTTATTCTTAACTCCCAGCAGCAACCCTCAACTGGGCGTCGAAAGCCACCACCAGGAACTTCATCGGTATGCCCTTAGCGGATTCTTAGGCCCGCCTTCAGATGTCATAGAGTGCACTAGAATAGCGCTCCATAATCCCAAGGAAGATAAATAACATAAACATATTTTACACTACAAACTGTTTTTTGCAAAAACCTTATGTTATATTCATTATTAAGCTTAACCCCAAAATAGAATCCAGCCAATTATAAAATATTGTTTTTAAGTTGATTTTGACCAAAAAACGCTTTAATCGCCCAAAATCGCTGCCATCTATAATCACTAAGTAAACAACCCGTAAAAGTAGACTGAGTTGGCACTAATTACCTTAGGAATTTTATTAATTAGACAAGCTGGTTATAGGCGCAGGAATGCGCCCACCGCGACGCACAAACTGGCTTGAGGAAAAGGGGTGCACCTTAATAACCGGTGCCCCACCGAGCAAGCCGCCAAATTCCACTCTGTCCCCTGCTTTCTTGCCAATGGCCGGTATGACCCTGACGGCGGTTGTTTTTTTATTTATCATACCGATAGCCGCTTCATCTGCGATAATGGCGGAGATTGTTTCCGGACTCACATCCCCAGGGATGGCAATCATGTCGAGCCCTACCGAGCAGACACAAGTCATGGCTTCAAGCTTGTCTAAAGTCAAGGCACCGGCTTCCACAGCCCTGACCATTCCGGCATCCTCGGAAACAGGAATGAACGCTCCGCTTAATCCCCCTACATGAGAAGATGCCATGGCTCCTCCTTTTTTTACGGCATCATTTAAGAGAGCCAGCGCTGCTGTTGTCCCATGGGTTCCAGCCCGCTCAAGCCCCATAAACTCAAGGATTTCCGCCACACTGTCCCCTACTGCCGGGGTCGGAGCCAAGGACAGATCCACAATCCCAAAGGGCACTCCTAATTCTGCCGATGCTGCTCTCCCCATTAACTCTCCCATGCGGGTGATTTTGAAAGCTGTTCTTTTGATCAGGTTTGCTAATTCTCCGAAATTAGCGTCAGGGTTGCTCTTGACGACATGAGCCACAACTCCCGGACCGCTCACCCCTACATTAATTACACGTTCTGGTTCCCCGACCCCATGAAAAGCCCCTGCCATAAAAGGATTGTCTTCAGGCGCATTGCAGAAAACAACTAACTTTGCCGCCGCGATTCCGTCCTGTGCGGCGGTAAGGCGAGCGCTCTCGAGAATAATTTCTCCCATCTCAGCTACAGCATCCATGTTGATTCCAGCTTTGGTTGAACCGACATTAACGGAAGAACACACGGTTTCAGTCTCGGCCAGTGCCTGCGGAATTGCCTGCATAAGTGCCCTGTCCCCTGTTGTCAGTCCTTTTTGCACCAGGGCGGAGAACCCTCCCAGGAAATTAACTCCCACTTCGCGCGCAGCCCTATCCAGGGTTTTAGCGACTCTTACCATGCCTTCCGGGTCCAGATGGGCCGCAACAATGGCTATGGGAGAAACGGAAATTCTTTTATTGATAATAGGAATGCCATAGCGGGCAGCAAGCTTGTCCCCTACTGTAACCAAATGTTGTGCTGATTGTGTTATTTTATCATAAATTTTCTGTTCCATTTGTTTCAGGTCTTGGTCTACGCAGTCCAAGAGACTGATTCCCATCGTAATCGTACGGATATCCAGGTTCTCATTTCTTACCATTTCGATTGTTTGCAGGATCTCTTCCGGTTCGAACGTAATCGTCATAACTAACCCCTTCCCTTATACCCTGTGCATGTATGTAAAGACGTCTTCATGCTGAACATTAACCTGAAGCCCCCGCTGTTGCCCCTCACTCTTGAAGGTCGCGGCTAATTCGCCCATTTCCAGGCTGGAAGTGCTTAGATCGATGACCATTATCATTGTAAAAAAACCCTGCAAAATCGTCTGACTGATATCCAGGATATTAACCTTGTTTTCAGACAGTTTCCCTGACACCCAAGCGATAATCCCGATTTGATCCTTGCCCAGGACGGTAACGATCCCGCGGTTCGACTTATCATTACTCATGAAATTTGTTCCTCCCTCTTTTGTATCATGGCTATTAGCCTAGCACATTAGTTTCCCCTGTACAATATCCATATTTTAAAATGCCACTTTCCTGTATAATTAATCTGGGGAAATATATTAGCAAAGCACAAAAAATGGAGCCCTCAGGGCTCCATTTCATCGCACGAATTAGCAACTGCAACCGTCGCCACAGCCATCGCCGGAATTGGCGGTGCGAATTTCAAAACCGCCGCCATAACGGGACTCGACATAGTCTACCATTGCACCTTCAAGGTAAGAAGAAAGTTTTTTATCGGTTACAATCCTGATTCCATGTCCTTCATCGATGACATCATCATCATTCTTAGACTCATCCAGAGTCATGCCGAAGCTCGGACCGCCTCAGCCAAAACCTGCAACATAAAGGCGTAAGTAGGCGTTCTCTTTATTCTGATTCGCCAAAACTTCCTTTACTTTTTCCGCCGCAATTTCGGTAATTCCGACCATCCTGAATCGCCACTCCTTCTATTCCCATAATCCAAAGGCCCAATCGAGCATATTTTCGCAGGCTGCCCAATATATCCCCACCCTGCAGAGCCCCGTTACCCTAGGCCTTTTTTTATAATACTTCCTCTAGCTTACAGTTGTCAAATGGTAAGTTTCTTTGTGAAAAAGCTATCAAACAACTTCCCCATCCCCGCTGGGCTTAAACTCGCCGAGCAAGCGCCTGATTTCTGCTTCAAGGTTGGCAGGCAAATCCTGGATTTGTCTTTGCCAATACCTAACTTCTACCTTGACTTTTTGGGTCATGTAGCCCGAAACAGCCTGCCCCTCAGGATTATTTTCCATTCCCTGCCACAAAGCAAGTACTAATACTAAAAGAATAAATCTCCAAAGCCAGCGCATACTATTCATCCCTTCCAGACAACTATTATAAGTATTCTGTCCGGAAAAAGGGATTCGTATCCTTAATTTAGCCCCGGTTGGAATCCGGCTTACGAAAGAGCATTTTTTCAAATTCAAGTACAGCTTCCCTAGGCACAAGGCTGCCGTAGCGAACCATCAACATATTAGCGGGGTGCGAGGAGATTTCCTCTTCATCCGTATCTTTGACCACCATGCCCACATGCGCCATGATCTTACGCATCACTTCCCGGTATTCCCACACCTGCAGACCAGACCCTTCTAAATCCCAATGCCAGTAATATTCCGTGGCAACAACCAAGAAGTTTTCCATTACAGGATCGGCGAAGGCTACTTCCAGCAAGTGGCGTGCTACTCCATAACGCCTCACTGCGGGCGCGATCTCGATCGCTCCCAGTTCCAGGACTTGCTCCGGGCCGTGAGCCCAGCGTTCAAAAGTGTCCGCAGGATGAAAGGTCACATAGCCATAGATAGTGTGGTCACGATAGGCTGCGATTATGCGCCCGGAGTCCAGTTCACTAATACCAATTAAAGCTTCTTTCTGCCTCAGCGGCGGGCGAAAAGCCCTCAAACCCGGGTCCAGTTCCAGCGACCGCAACAACTCGGAAGGTACCGGGCCTTGGAGTAAAAGTTCCCTTTCCGGCAGCATAACAGTTTGGGTATAAATTGCCCGCCCTTCTTTCACAGTGTGCCTCCCTTACAACAAATACTACTACCTAAACATCTACTCCCATGCTGCTAAATATTCTTGCTGCTCTTCTGTCAGACTGTCTATTGCTAAATTAAGAGACTCTAGCCTTAGGTTTGCAACCCTGTAATCTATTTCCTTTGGTACACCGTAAACCCGGTTTTCCAGTTTATCTTCATTCTTAACTAAATAGTGCAAGGCCATTGCCTGCAACGCAAATGTCATGTCCATCACTTCTACTGGGTGTCCATCACCGGCGGCTAAATTGACTAACCGGCCTTCGGCGAGCAGATAAACTTCTTTCCCGCCCGGAAGCCTATATTCAACAATGTTGGGCCTCACTAAGCGCTGAAATTCAGCAACCTCCTCCAATTCTACCCTGTTGACTTCCACGTCAAAATGCCCGGCATTACAGAGGATTGCCCCTGCTTTCATGACTTGAAAATGACCGCCTCTGATTACATCTTTGTTACCGGTCACAGTGATAAAGAAATCACCCTGTTTGGCAGCTTCAATCATCGGCATCACTTCGAAGCCGTCCATCCAGGCCTCATTCGCCCGCATCGGATTAACCTCACATACAATTACCCGGGCTCCCAGACCCTTGGCCCTCAAGGCCACCCCTTTACCACACCAGCCATATCCTGCTACCACAACTGTTTTCCCAGCTACAACCAAATTAGTCGTGCGCATGATTCCGTCCCAGACAGACTGGCCGGTACCGTAGCGATTGTCAAAAAGGTATTTGCTTTCCGCATCATTGACCGCTACCATCGGAAAGCCCAATTCCCCGCTCTGATCCATAGCCTTGAGGCGTAAAATGCCAGTGGTTGTTTCTTCCGCTCCGCCTTTAACTTTACTCAGCAGTTCCCTTCTTTCTTTATGGATGGTTGATACAAGGTCCCCGCCATCGTCAATTAAATAGTCCGGTCCAAAATCGAGCGCCAGGTTCAAATGCCGACGGTATTCTTCGGCAGTGGCACCGTACCAGGCATGCGCCCGTATTCCTCCTTTAACCAAGGCAGCCACCACATCATCTTGAGTTGACAGGGGATTGCTGGCTACAACCGTGACTTCCGCTCCTCCGGCCTGAATAACTTTGGCCAAATATGCGGTCTTGGCTTCAAGGTGCAGGCAAATAACAATTTTCTTCCCGGCAAAAGCGAGATCACGTTCGAACTCTTGGCGCAAATGATTGAGCACGGGCATGTGAGCCCCAGCCCAGTCAATCTTTAGCTGTCCCCTAGGGGCTAAGTTAAGATCACGAATAGTTGATTCCATTTATTTCCCGACTAACGTCGGGCCACCTCCTTTTTATCCACAAAAGTCATATCTAAAACTTCCCGTATTATTTCTTCCCCAAATACAAGAAATCCTTCCGTTCCAGGGCTGATTTCGCTAGTAATTTCGGTGCGGTTTATTTTTAAGGATTTTTTCAGTTGCCCTCAGGCCTTCTCCAGATGTAAAACCTTCCAGAGTCCGTAAGAAATAACCCATGTTAAGATAAAAAGGCTCACCAACAGATAGCCGATCCCTTCGAAGTCCAGGTTTTGTATCCATCCCCAAATTCCGCTGTTTAGTCCAAGCCTTGGCGTAATTATCTGGGCCAATTCGATTAGACCGATAAACAACGCTGCAATTACGGAAAGGCCGGTAACCGATAAATTGTAATAAATCTTGCGTAATGGAGTGGAAAAGGCCCAATGGTAGGCAGTCGTCATAAAAATCCCATCCGCGGTGTCCATTAAGCTCATACCGGCAGCAAATAGAACCGGCAGTGCTATGATTCCGGTGAAAGGAACTGTTTGAGTGGCCGCATTCGCAGAAATCCCTAACAGGGCTACCTCGGATGCGGTATCAAAACCTAAACCAAAGAGAAAGCCAAGCGGGTAAACATGCCAACTCTTGTTAATAAACCTATAAAGCGGTCTAAAGAAACGAGATATGAAGCCCCGGTTTAAAAGGACTTGCTCAAGGTTCTCTTCATCGTACTCCCCTTTACGCAGCTTGGAGAAGAACCGGTAAATATCGAACCAAATGTAAAGATTAAATAGCCCTATGAGGAGCAGAAAACCTCCTGAAACAGCGGTCCCAATCATACTGCCGAAAGTTTGTAATTGTGGAATGTTTTGCTCAGCCCAATGCATGGAAATGGCCGTAATGATGGCCATGATAAAAACCACCGAAGAATGGCCCAAAGAGAAGAAAAATCCTATCCCTGTCGGATCGCTTTTCTGTTGTACCAGTTTACGTACCGTGTTGTCAATAGCAGCAATGTGGTCAACATCAAAAGCATGGCGTAAGCCCAGTGCATAACTCAGAAAACCAAATCCCAGCAATTGTGGATATTCCCGAACTTTCGGAAGCAAAAAGATCAGTCCCAAAAGATGTATCACGGCCACTAACAATCCATAACGAAGCCATTTCGGGCGATTTGTAATACTTGTTTTTCTAGATATATGATCCATTACGTTCACCTTCCTCTAATTTTTTCCAAAAACAAAAAACCATGGAGTTAACCTTAAGGTTAAGACCTCCATGGTATTGTATTGTTTTAATATATTTTGTATTTTTATGTTCGACATAAGATATTTTTTTCCTTCTTTTTCGGTACAGCGCTTCTTACATCCCAATAAATTCATACGCTTGATGCGACCAGCCCTGGGCGTCACTCTAATAATTTTGGCTCTATTTTTTTAGCCGCCGGGCAAGAGATTTTCAACCATTCGGCCATATCTCATCTCATAACAACCATTAGAAGCTGAGCCGGTTTACAACAAGGTCCAAGCTTCTTCCACCGTAGCCACCAGACAAATTCTCATAGTTGTTTGTCCAGGCAAATCTCCTTCATTTACCTGAGGGATAAGTACTTGTTTGATTCCTGCTGTTGCTAACATTGCTAGCTTATACTGCAGAAGAGAGGTGGGTAATACCTCTCCTTTAATATTCACACCCCCTAGTACAGCAGTCCCTTGATTTACTGCTTTTTGCTGCAGGGCCGACTTGGCGGCCAGCACTGCCGCTAAAGGACATTCTTCCCAACTAAAGTTCCGGTAGTGCCTGTCAATTTCAAGGTACAGCTCTTTCCCTGTCAGGGTTCTGCCTAAAACAGCGTGTAAGACATTTTTGAGGTTAGCGGGGGCGGAAAATCCCAATAAAGAGATATCACCAGTGATAGAATGATTCCCGGCAGCATCTTCTTTCCTTAACGGGCGTTCCGATAGTACCGCCCAAACCGGCTGGATAACCGGTTCAATTCCATCCACGCAAACAACCCCGTTGACTTGGCCGATTCTTCTGCCGTCTGTAAGAAAGACAGAGCTTTGTAAAGATCGGGCACGACTCCGGGCCAGTTGTTTTTCCAAAGGTAAAACGAGTTCCCTGGCGTTTTGTACATGAATGCCTTCTACAAGGTTGACTTTATCTTGCCGGGCGAGGTCCCCTGCTGCTCGGATTAAACCGCCCAATTCCCGGAATTTGGTTGTTAACTTCCCTTTGACCGAGCACATCAAACCGGCTTCAACCAATAGTTCTAGGTATGCCCCATAGGAGAAATGAGGGATTTTACCGTCTTTGTTGACTTCCTGGGCTATGAACTGGGCTAATTTATAGCGGTTTAGCTCATTGTCTTCAATCTCTTCTTTCATATAGATTTCATAACCATACCCTCTGATCCGGGAACGCAGAGCCGGGTGCATTTTATCCATGTCTTCCAAGTTTCCGGCCAACACCAGTAAGAAATCGCAGGGCACAGGTTCACTGCGAACCATGGTACCGCTGGAACCAAGACTTCTGCCGGTGATGGCCAGTTTTTTCTCCTGAAAAGCCGTCAACAAGCTCTGTTGGGATTCCATACTAAGGGTGGAAACTTCATCGATAAACAATATCCCTTTATGGGCCTGGTGGATAGCACCTGCCTCTATGAGCTGGTAGGGAGGGGTCTCCACTCCTCCGGACTGGAAGGGATCGTGCCGTACGTCCCCTAACAACGCACCGGCATGGAAACCGGTAGCATCAATAACCGGAGCATGTTTCTTACCGGAATTGTTTATTAGTATCTTGAATTTCGGTGCTTGACCCTGGGCTAAATACCTTTTTTTCAACCCGTAAATGAGTAATACCAGAAACAGTCCACCTAAAAGGTAATAAAAATTGTTGCGTGTAAGAGTATAGAAAAAACTGACAAACGAGATAGCAACTACTGCAAAGATTAACAAAAAATTTAAGGAAAAGCCTTGTCGCTTGAACTTCTCCTTAGCCTCTTGCAACAGCTTTTCACTCGCTCCTGAGTTAACGATTTGAATTAAGGGTTGTGTCCGCTGTTCCCGGTTAGGTAAACAGATAACATCTTTCAATTCTTCAGGTGGTAATAGTTCTGCCATAGCTGAGGCCAGTAAGCTTTTGCCGGTCCCGGGTTCACCCAAAAGCAGAACGGACCGTTTTTGCTTGGCAGCAAGTTTAATTATTTGTACAGCCTCTTCCTGACCAATAACCTGGTCTACCAGACACTCGGGAACCGGAATTTCCGCTGTAGAGTCAAAGCCCTTCATTTGCATGCTCCTTACTTCTAAAGAGAAGCCTGATTTTCAGCTGTGGTGGCCCTTATTTCTTCTGCATATTTTTGAGCCGCCAGGACTAGTTCCGGGTTAGTTGAATGTGACAAGCGTTTTAACGCAGAAAACAGTGCTTGGCGGCTCAATGGTTGGTCCTGGTACTGTATTCTAAGTAAAATTTCCATAACTTCTCCGGGAAACCTATCGGCAAGAGGCCCGGACACTGCCCGGGCTATCTGCCACTGAGTAACAGCGTTAGGCAGGGGCACCCACCGCTTAAGACATTCATATGCTGTTTCCGGAAAAATTTCAGCCAGGACCTTCCCGATAATCTGCGATCCGATGAGTCTACGTACTGCTTTACTTTCATCAACTACCAGTCGGTCTAATAACGGTATTAGCAACGGAAGCAAAGTAGAATCTCCTTTCCTAATAACCGGTACCAAAGACAGAGCTGCCGTAGCTCGCAAATATTCCCGTTCATCCCCAAGCCACCTGGAATAGTAGTCTAAAACACTGTTATCCGTCAGATCCCAAAGGGCAGCAATACCCCAGGCAGCTCCTTCTCTCACCTGCCATACCGGATCAACAGCCAGTTCTTCCAAAAGCGTAATCACCTTAGCAGGTTCTTCAAGGTAAAACCGGCTCAAATATTTTCCAGCAATAAATCGAAAGAACCACTGCTTCCTACCAGTGTAGTCCTGGCAAACTTCGTATAACCTGTCCGGTTGCTCGCTAAAGTATTTTTCAAAAATCTGCAACCCCAAAGCCAATTGCCCGCTATGTGCTCTACTAGCCAAGATCAGTAGCATTTTATCCAGTAAAAAGAAAAGTAGACGATTCATCTTTAACCTAACCTATCCTAAGTATTCGAATCGGGTGCGGTTATAAGTCTCTTAGATTGACGAGACTTGAGGGATTTTGGAGTAATAACTCCTGCAACCATTCCGAAGGCAATGACAACCATCAAAAAGATCATAGTCTTAACTTTAACACCGGTAGGGGGCTGAACTCCCATCACTTCTACCGGGAACTCTGTTCCTACAGGTGTAAACTTAATCGAAGAAGTAGCCGTCGGCTCAATCATAAAGGTCAGGAGGTGTTCAGCACCGTCAGCAAACATGTTATCAAAGCCAAAACCACCGTCAGTCGATACAAACTCGGTATGCAGTACGTTTTTATCTTCTTCCATGTGATGGGCATTGATTTTTACTAGAACATTGGTTACCGGCTGACCGGTGGCTTTATCTACTATTTGTCCGGTAAATTTAGTCAGGTGTCCTACCGTCGACATTCCAGGGTTTACATTAACAGTTAATTTAACCTGGCCGTTTTCCGCAGATTTCACGATAGGGTTGAAATCTGCCGATTGATGATTCATGGTCATGGCCAGGAGAGGTGCGGTTGTCATACTTAAAGCTATTACGAGTCCAATCATTAAAAAAGTCTTAAGTTTCATACTTCTACTACCTCCCCAGCCACTCTACGCGAGGTTAATATATATCCCGTTGCAAATCCCAAAAGCAACAGCACTGAAATAAAAATCGAAACATTCCTTACTTTAGTTGGGTTTTCGTTAATCGTAAAGTGCAGGGTTTTTTCTACCGCATGATTGGGGTTTCCGGTTGGTGTAGCTTTAACCGTTAGAGCATATTCTCCTCTGATTGGGAAGACATATCCAAAGTCCAGTTTCCCATCGGGAACAAAAACCTTGCTCTTCATCAGAGTCAGACCCTCCACTCTTGGAACATCAGTAGAAGGAAAGAACTTTGCAGCGGGGCTTTCCAGGGTGAAGGCCAGTTCTACATCCTTCACAGGTTGCCCCTTATTATCTTTCACTACGATGGAAAACTGGGAATCAAAATTAGGCTTGATTACATTAAACTCCGGAGTAGATTGCAGTTGAATCTGCAGGTCGTTTTCCTCAGCAGCATGCGTTGGGGAAGGAGTAAAAAGAAATAGCACTAGAAAAGCCAATAATAATGGCCGTATATAAACCGCGATTCGAGTATTCACTGATTTAACACCTCTTTCTAATTGTATACTTAAATTAATGACAAGGAATAATCATTAGTGCATGCCGGAGGGCATGCACTGAATCATGTAAGGGCGGGTAAGTGCTAAATAATAAGGTAAAGAGGACTAAACCCGTCAGAGCTAAAACAGACAATAATTGTACCGGTAACGATAAATTAAGATTAAACTTTTTGTGTGAAACCACATTTTTATTGGCATAATTCATCATCAATTACCTCCAAAAATAATAAATGAGTCAATTAAATACGGTTCTTCTAACTCATTGGGAACCGACCCAAGAGAACAATACTCTTTACTCAGGGATTTACTGATCAATAAATCAAAAATAAGGGGCCAAAACTGATTGTTAGTGTTTTCTGAATGACGGGCAAAAATAAATCCCTAATCTATAAATTAGGGATAATTATCCAGCCGCAGTTTTGCACAAAAACGGCACACAATAAAAACACCTCCCTAACATCCCGTAGGTTGTAGAAATGTTGGAATAAGCAGGTCTCCTGGCTCAAGTTCATCGTCAACTCACGTCTTCCCGGATATATCCCAGTGACATAATGCGAGTTAACTTCCTCTTACAGTGGCGGGCACCGCGTCAGCTTCAACTGACTTCCCTTTTCAATTCTTTCCCTCGGAAAAGAATCACTCATCCAAAGATATTTAGTTGAGCCTCTATACATTAAAAATAATACTACAAGATTATGAAGAAGTTATGAATTTCTTGTGAAAAATAAAAGGTTTTTCCCTAAATTAGCCAGTAGGCAATAAAATCGTTAATACCTGCTAGAATAAAAATAACACCCCCTACCTTCTGAAGAATTGCATTTATCCTTGGTACATTCCTTGTAAACAATTTTGTTGTTCCTATACCATAGGCAAGTAAAAAGGTAATAACTAATAACGGTATGACTGTTCCGATAGCGAACAGTCCAGGTAAAATAATTCCCCCCTGAGTTGAAACCCCCAACGGGATAACAATACCGAAAAACAGCCAAAAGAGAGTTGGGCAAAAGGCCAAAGAATAAACTACACCTAAGAAGAACTCCCGTATATTTTTGATGTTAGGTATATGTCTTATCAGGTTTCGTTCTAATGAAGTAAACAGCGATAATTTTGTCTTAAACAATCCAAGCAAATATAGACCAACGATTAACATCAAAGGACCAAGGGCCTTTCTGACTACTTGTACGATAGGAATTGCTTCCTGGTTAAGCTTAATTCCCAACAAGATCGTCAGTGAACCTATTAACGTGTACACAACTACTTTTCCTAGGGTAAATGAAAAGGCTGCTGATAAACACTCCTTCTTTTTGCTAATTTTTTGGGTAAATAAACCCAAAGCACTAAAGTTTGTTGATAGTTGACAAGGAGCGGTGGAACCAAGCAACCCCAAAAGCAGAGCCGATAACACCGGAATGTGGAGCTGCAACGACAGACCTGACAAATAAGGACTCAAAAAATTATTTACTTGTCCTAGGAAAGCGTACCATTGACTAAATAAAGTCATCTAATGCTCCTTTATAGAAAAGAGTCCAAGTTAATTAAAATTACAGTGCCTTTTTTAATGCTTCTTGGAGCGTATTCAATGTCATACCACCCACATGCGTTTCCCTAATTATTCCGTTCTTGTCGATAAAAAAGCTCGCCGGTATTCCGTACACCTGGTAAGCATCTGCTACAGAAGAATTACCGTTGGTGTCTAATAGTACCGGAAAATTGGCATTGTTGTCTTTCAATATATTAACTACGTCTGAGAGCTTGTCATTAAAAGTTATATTCACCGCCAAGACTGCAACTTTATCTTTATTTTGCTGGTAGAATTTCTGAATCTCTGGAATTTCCGCTTTACACGGCGGACACCAGCTAGCCCAAAAATTAAGGTAAACGGGTTTGCCTCGAAAGTCGCTTAAGTTGACAGTATTGCCATTTAGATCTTTTAGCGTAAAATCTGGAGCCTTAAATCCTATCTGTGGTCCTGGTGCTTGGTTTACTGATGGTGGAAGATTACTCTTTAGCTCTATCGTGGCAAAAAGCACTACGAAAACAATCCCAAGGACGATCATAACTATTCGTTTGGACATATTGGACATATATTCTCCTCTTTCACGACGTTGTTAAAATTTGTAGATAGGCTAAGACTTGATCTAGATAACTTCGAGATTCAGGTTGCGATTTTGAAAGCCAGTATACTACTAAGATTGGACTTCTATATGAAGAAAGTGTGAATTTCTTATGAAAATTGTATTCTTAAAAGCCTGTAAACCCTCCGTACAAACGAATTAACTCAACGGTGATTCTGGTCATCAGATTAGTTATCAACAATATTCCTAACCCAATCATCAAATAACCGCCGATTTTGGAAAGCAATGCACCGTAGGGAACTAATTTCCGCACTGAACTCAGCGTGAATGCCAAAACAAAGAAAGGAATAGAAAATCCGGCAATGTAGGCCAGAATCAAAGCCAACCCTGCGGAGGGTTGGTTGGCACTCATGACCAAAACTGACGCCAGTATGGGCCCTATACACGGCGTCCACCCGGCAGCAAAGCTAATACCAACCAAAACGGAACCGCCATAGCCCACTCTCGTTTGGCGGTATTCCCACTTCTTCTCCATCATCAGCCATTTGGGGGTTGGCAATCCGCTCAGGGACAATCCCATGAGAATGATAATTCCGCCTCCGATAATTCGTATCAAAGTTCGATGGGTGATAAAGACCTGCCCGAGCACGGTCGCAGATAACCCAAGCGCTAAAAAGACAATCGAAAACCCGATCACGAAGAAAAGCGTGTGGGTCAACGCCTTTAACCGGTGAGCCAAGACATGTTTTTCGTTCCCCGAAAAAGTCATTCCGGAAATATAGGAAATATACGATGGATACAGTGGCAGACAACACGGGGAAACAAAAGAAAGCAGCCCAGCGATGAAAGCCAGCCAAAGAGTCGGGTGGATGTCTGTGTTGATTCCGGACGCATACCGAACAGCAAACCAAACGTACACCACGACGACTGCAGTCACGCCCACTGCACTTACGATGGTCCGGAGGCGTCGCCCTTGCATAAAAATCCTCCTCATTTAGGCACATAGTTAGATGTCATTGCCACATGTATTACAAACCAAAACATCGCCCTCAATATGGAATCTACGGGAATAACACGGTTCGCAAAAACTGCTGGCAACCATTACCCTGCCCGCAGGCGTCAGATATGCTGCATTCCCATACCGGTAACTGATTTATATTCCTTGCTGTCGACTTTTACTGACCGCGTCAGAGTTTAACAAAGTAACAGAACACCCTGTGGCAGGTGTTCAAATATTACATAACATAGGTTTCCTGGAAGCTATTCTCAGTACTATAAAGCATCATCATGAACATTTTTCCGGCGGGGGATAATATGAATTTCTTATTACACGTCAGTCACAGAGGGTTCCCCTTTGGTCAGGGTTCCGGTCTTATCGAAAACAACCGCGTTCAGCTTGCTGCTCCATCCCCAAATTCCACTGTTTAGCCCTAGCTTTGAGGTAATTATGTGGGCCAATTCAATTAGACCGATAAACAGCGCCTCAGGAAAGAATCACTCATCCCTAGTATTTAATTGTATTTAATGATACATGAATCTAGAAAGCTTGTATAGTTTACTGTGTACTCTTTAAATTACCCACCTTAGGGACATTAGCCCAGAACTCCGGTGTCTGGTGATTCGGTGGAGCCTTATCCATCAGGCTCGTTAGATCCTGACCTGCCACAAGCTGTTGACCCATGGGAATATGTGTTCCCAATTTCCAGAGCTTAGTGTTGGTAACGTCATAGACCACTCCCTGTACAGTGATATAAGCCGGTTTCCCATTTGTGCCATTATATTCTGCTAGTTCTTCCCTGGTAAATTCTCTTAAGCTCTTATCGCTCTGGGCAGTATTTTTTCCGGTTAATGCATTGCTAGAAGAACCAGACGGTGTTTGCGTTGGTTGTGGTGCTTCGTTTCTGGAACACCCGTTTACCAATAAAAGAGCAAGCAAGAGTAATACCATAATCAACAATATTCGCTTCATATTGCTTCCCTCCTTGTAGTATTTCCGGTGTTCGCCAACAGTTCACTGCAGCTAGCTAGTATTTGCCAACTTTATGACAGGTGTGCAATTCTCCCGTGCTCTAGTCTCACCTGGCGCTGCGCCAGTTCCCCGACTTCCGGGTCGTGGGTGACCATTACAATAGTATGTCCTTCCCGGTGAAGTTCACGAAAGAGTTCAATGACAATTTTCTCATTATCCTCATCCAAATTCCCTGTGGGTTCATCAGCCAGAATAAGCGCCGGGTAATTAATCAAAGCCCGGGCAATACAAACCCGTTGTTGTTCACCACCGGAGAGTTGGCTGGGCAAATGTTGGGCGCGATAAGCTAAACCCACTCTTTTGAGGGCTGCCAAAGCTTCTTTTTCATCAGGGAGGCTGTGATAATATTGGGCTACCATTACATTTTCTAAGGCCGTCAGGTGCGGAATCAAGTGAAACTGCTGAAAGACAAGCCCGATTTTTTCCCGGCGAACCTCAGTTAATTCTTTATTAGAGCGGCTGGTCACTTCAACCCCGTCAATCAGCACTTTTCCTTCAGTAGGTTTGTCCATACATCCTATAATGTTTAGCAATGTACTTTTACCTGAACCGGAGGGTCCCATAATGGAAACCCACTCACCAGGAGCCACATCCAACGTAAAATCTTTCAAAGCATGGACAGTACCATAGGTTTTCGTTACATTCCTCATCTCCAGGATATTCATGCTGCTTCCCCTTTCTATTCACCCTTTAACACCAGAGCCGGTTCAATATTGACTGCCGTCCGCACAGGCAACAAAACCGCAGCCCAAGCAACAAGGATTGATAAAAATATAATTAAAACCGACACCAGTGGTCTTGTGGAAATATAAGAATTAAATACACTGAAGCCGATGATTTGAGCAATACCCCAGCCAACAACAGAGCCTAAAGCTCCACCGAGAAAGCCAAGTATTGTTCCTTCACCCAGAAATTCACCCGCGATGGTCCGATCCGGAGCCCCCAGAGCTTTGCGCAACCCAATTTCCCGTCTCCGTTCGACAACCATGGCCATCATGATAATCGAAACACAGAGTAAGGTAGACGCCAAAATTATGATTACGACCAAATAAACCAAAACGCGGATTTTTTCCAGGATGACCCCTTCCGAACGGGCGATCTGTTGGATAGGATTAGCTTTGATACTCGGCTCAAGCTGCTCAATCCAACCGGCAAGCGAGTTTAATTCATCCCCATTTCCCATGATGCTTAAATAGGCAGCATGAATCTGACCCTTTTGCGCAAAAAGCTGCTGAGCTTGATCAAGTTCTAAAAACATTTGATAATCTTCCGTACTTCCGGTTGAGACAGTACCGGTTACAACAAAGCTGCCTTGAACACCTGTATCTTCTGCGCTGATGATAAGTTTCTCTCCCGTTTTGACGCTCAGTTTTTCTGCGAGCGCAGTGCCAAGCAAAACGTGATCAGCCTGACTGGGCCAAGCACCGTTAACCCGCCAATACGGACTAACCGTTTGCACATCAGCGAACTCCGTCCCTACTGCTACCAGTCTTTCATTTCCGGTTGTAACGATCCCATACAAATAGGGAGCATACCCAATCCTTTTTTCCTGCGGTACTTGTTCCAAAACTCGAGCTACTTTAGCAAGTTCAAAAGTGCTTCCTTCTTTCTGCTCAGCAGGAAGGAGGACAAGATTGGCACCATAACTGCGTAATTCCTTGCTCATCTTCAAGGTTATATCATAATAAACGCTAAGCAACCCTGAGATTACTCCTGCGCCAAGCACCAGGGCCAAGAGGGCGATTCCAACCCGCGACTTTCTGTTTTTCAAAGCAGCACTTATCATTCTCCAATACATTGTGCGCTTGCTCATTTAGCTCCCCCCTTACCTCCCACGCAAAATTTCGGCTGGACGTAGATTAACTAACATCCTGATCGCTGATAAACTGCCAACAAGAGCAACCCCAAGGGAAATGGTTAACACGATCGGCAAAACCATCATTTTAACCGCTAATTCGGAGCTAAACACCGCTTGGCCAATAATCTGTGCAAACCCTAGCCCTAACAGATAGCCCGCTGAGCCTCCAATGAGGGCATTAATCATGGTCTCGCTGAGAAAAAGTACGAGTACCTGCCAATTCTCTGCACCTAAGGCCTTAAGCAAACCGATTTCCCTGCTTCGTTCCAGCACCTTGGTAGTCATCAAGCTAGAAATTCCTAAAGCTGCGCTTACTAGGGCCGCGACGGTCAAGAGTACCATCAGCAATTGGATCTTACTCAAAATCAGGCCCTCAGAGTCTGCTACCTGCCTGATGGCTTTAGCCCTTACCCCAGGCAGGATTTCTTCGATCTGGTAAGTAATGGCGCCAACGTAAGCTGTACAATACCAGCGTTCATATTCTTCACTGGTTAAAGATTTAAGATCTTGTTCAGCCTTACGCGCCAATTCATTTTCCGGCGTAGTCAAAGCACTGACTTCAACTTTTCCCACTTTCCCCTGCAAGCCTTGCTGGATTTGGACAAAAGCCAAAGGCACAAAGAGCTTGTCATCATCGCCACTGCCACTGTCAAAAATTCCTTTGACTTTAAGGGTTTCTTCCTTAAGTCCGGTCAAGTTCTCTACCTGAAGGCGCAGTTCATCCCCAGGTTTAAGCCCAAGCTGTTCTGCTAATTTTACCCCAACCATTGCCTCCCGGGCAGAATCGTCACTTGCCCATTCCCCATTAATCCGCCACCAAGATTTCAGGCTGGTTGTACCTGTAATGACTTTTTCCCCGGCAGGAGTAGTGATCTCCTTATTGAACCAGGTGCCAACCATTGTTACCTTTTTCCCGTTTACCTCAGCCGTCTGTTCCAGGTAGGGTGCAAACGCCAAAATATTATTGGCCCAAAAAATTGTCTTGATTTTACTTGCATCCTCTTCCTCAATATAGGAACGGTTTTGCAGAGGATTATACTCCACACCGCCAATGTTTACGGGTATGGTGTCGACTCTGGGCTCTACAATAATATTGGCGCCATAAGTTTTAAGTTCTCTATTTACTTTATCCCCAATATCCAAGGAAATATTGAGCATTGAACTGGCTAGCGTTGCCCCAAAGGCGATCGTCACAATGGCCAGCAGCTTGCTTTTGAGACCCTTGGCAAAGGATTTTTTCAGCATTCGCCAAAACATCTTGACACCACCTATTCCGCAAAAACATTCTGTTTCTGTTCTAAATCCAGTGTATTAATCGAGATGTTACCGTTTTCAGCCTTATTGGGAAAAGGAATGGGATTGCACCCACCGGGAAAACCAATTGTGACTTTATTAATAACCACATCACAATTCATACAGACTACCTCATCTCCGCGCTGGTAGTAACCGACTTGTCCGCATATATCGCAGGCATCCAAACCCACTCCGAACAAACCGTTCCCTTTGTCAATAACAATAAAGCGCATGGGTATATTATCTTTAGTTTGATAGCTAAAGCGGTGCAGTTTATTATCATTGACTTGGCTTACCGGAACCCTGATAACTCCGTTAACAGCTTGCACCGGAACGGCTGGAGATAATTTGATTTTCTGATTGCCCTGGACATATCCGACACCCAGCAAAGCTCCCGTAGTCAGAATAAACACCCCGGTAATGGCCAGCCAACGGACATGATTACGGTAACCGGCTAACGTTTTGCGCTTGAGAGCAGGATTAGCAAGCCCACCTAAATCCGGCATTTTTGCTCCCATACGAGCCAGTACCATCTGCAGAGCTACAACCAGCACTAAGGAGTAGAAAAAGAGCGGGTAATAGATATTAATAACCGGTGCAACGATCGAGACTAAGACTGGAGTTACCGGTATATAGCCTAAGGTCATACCTAACTGCAGCAAAGTAATAAAATGACGCGAAAGTATGATTAACATAACAACCAGAGCAGTCAAGACCACGGACTTTTTGCTTATCTTCTGAGTAGCCTTGATATAGCTCCAGCCGAAGATAGCAGCAAGCAACATGCCGGCAAAGGCCCCTATGACTTTAAGGATTAATTCAGTACTAAGGAAACTGCGCGCCTGCACAAAAATTTTACTCGGGAAAGCAACAAATTCAATGCCACTCACCGTGATGAGTAAAACTGCATTTAGCAAGACCAAAGGCCCTATAACTTTCTGAAGTAATTTGATTTGTCGGCTTAAATACCCGGTTATAGCCAGCATACTGACTGCCGGCAAAGTTGCGGCCAGCCAGATAAATTCAAATAACTCACGATCCCCCCAAAAATCTATTCCATAAACCAAAATAACAGCCCAGCCCAGAGCTAAGATTACACCTGACTTAAGCCAGTTTAATTTATCCGGCAGCTTAAGTATTGTTAAATAGAGAAAAAGAACAGCAATTAAGAGTACTCCTTCGAAACTGCTTTTTAGCGTATAATCCAAAATCGAGAGCATGACCTCACCCCTTTGCCTTAAAAACTTGTCTGCATCTAAGAACCGGAGCCCGGCCGCTGTCCGCGACCGGGCGTAGAAGTTCTACCATTTACGAGGTACAAAGGAGAATTCCCAAGTTGTTTCAATCGGTTTCGTCCAGAACCTACCTGGTACGCCGCTTTCTTTATCTGTATGAATTAAGAAGTCTTGTTTTTCAGGAGATTCGATCATGAACTTGAGGATATAGTTACCGGCCCCCGGCATTTTAACGTTGGCTCCGTAATGGCTACCATCGCCTGCGTTCATAGGCATAAAACTTCCGGATAATGTTTTTCCGTTATCTTTATTTTTTAATTCATACTTCACAGTTAAGTAAGGTACAAATTCCCCAACGCCAAATCCTAACGGATTATTTTCTAAGGCTGAGATATCTGCTTCCAGGTGAATATCAGATTCTGTCGGCTTAAGTCCGGCTTTTTGGACCGGTTCCATTTCGACAGGCTTCAGGTAAACTGCGGCAATATTAAGCCCTTCAGCTTGTTGTTCATCCCCAATAGGATATTCCCGGAAAGTGGCGTCGCCTGCTTTTCCTTTGTCCGCTTGCTTGTCAGCGTTCTCACTTTGAGCTGCATTACTCTGAGTAGTTTTATCAGTTGTCTTGTTCTCGCTTCCACTCCCACTGGTTCCACAACCTGCTAAAGCAAATACACCGATCATTAATACAGCGCTAAGCATAAATACTTTACTTCTCTTCATGTTTAATCCCTCATCTTTCTTTGGCTTTTATTTGGTTTTGGTTTTCATTCTCATTTGATCTTAAAATTTTTTAGTAAAATACAATGTGAGCTCTGGAGCGTTCTCTTGTCATTTCCTTTCCCTTTAATATTATGGTGAACGAAGCTAAACACCGCCGCTAGTAAAAGTAACAACTGGGGACTCAAAGTTTCCCAGGTGGGTAATATCCCCAACCAAGCAATGGTAGGAATATTAACCTGAGTAGCACTGATCAGGCCTGCTGCTTGCAATTCTGCCACTCCCTGACCGACAAAGACAAAGGCTAAGTAGTAAAGTAGGATACTCGTTCCTAAGAAGAAGGGTTTCATCGGAAGTTTGATACTGCCGTAACGGATAATCAGGAAGATGACAACAAGGGCTGCTGTACCAGCGAGTATACCTGCAATAATCATTGTTAAATCAGTCGTCCCTGTCATCATGGCTTGATAAAACAATACCGTTTCTGCACCTTCCCTGTATACCGCCAGAAAGACGGCAAACCATAAGGCCATTCTATTCCCTCTGCTGAGAGATCCTTGCACCTTTCCTTCAATGTAGTTTTGCCAGCGTTTGGCTTCAGACTTGCTTATCAGCCAGTAGCTGACGGAGAACAGGACGGCTACCGCGATCAACATGGTTACACCTTCCAAAACCTCACGGCTGGAGCCTCTAATACTAAGGACTGCCTGCAAAATCCAAGCTGTAATTAAACTTGCCAAGATAGCTACCAAAGTACTCTGATAAATTACTTTAACTTTTGATTTGTATCCGGATTTCACCAAATAAGCAATAATTGCCCCAATAATCAGGATAGCTTCGAAGCCTTCCCTAAGAATAATTAAAAAGGAGGAAATGAACACTCCGGCACCGGAACTATTTCCATCTAAATTTTTGGCATCTTCTCTCAAGCCTGCTACCAGCTTATCCATCGCCTGTTTGATTTCCGAAGAAGAAGTTCCTTTAGTCATCTCTTGTTTAATTTTACGGAATGCGCTCTCCACTTCAGCATTACGCTTCGCAGATATATTGAGCCGAACTGCTTTTTCCATCTGCCCGCTTTCATAAGGACCAAAATAAGCCTCGTCAACTAAGCTTTTAGCCTCTGCCACATTCCCTTGCCGATAAGCAGAATGGGCTTGTTGTAAGTAATTGTCAACATCTTCTACTACTTGCGCATAGGATTGACCGGCTAAGGCCACAGGAGCCATAGCAGTCATGAGGAGCACCACAACCATGCCAACAAAGAACAACTTAATTCTCTTACTAAGCACTAAAACCACCTCCTTACACTAAGTATTTGATATTCATTCTCATTTCTAAGGTAAAAAATAAGATTCTCTCTTTGAGAACGGACTAAAAATCCTTCAGAAAACCCTCCATTTCATAGTATTTACATCGGAATACTTATATTCTAAAAGCCCTAGATTTGTTTGTCAAGGCCCAAGCGAAAGAACTTGGGCCTTCTTCCCTCAGATTCAGTTCAACTGGCTAAGCGCTTCATTCATACTCCCACTGCGAAGTCCCTTCAGATCGAGTGTTACGTAGACAAACCCTAAGCCCTCTAATTGTTCAACAATTAAGTCCAAAATGTTCCCGGTCATTAATGGGAAATCTTTTCTTGGTACTTCGATCCGGGCGATGTGGTCATGATGCCTTACTCTTAAATCTTTTAACCCCAGTTCCCTTAAAAAGTTTTCTGCCTTCTCAACTTGATATAATTTTTCGGCTGTAATTCTATGACCATAAGGGAAGCGTGAAGAGAGGCAAGCAAAAGAGGGCTTATCCCAAGTGCGGAGATTAAGATAGTGGGACAATTCCCTGATTTCGTTCTTGTGTAAACAGACTTCCTGCAAGGGACTACGTATACCCATTTCCTTACCCGCCCGCATTCCAGGGCGATAATCCTGGACATCGTCCGCATTGGCACCGTCTAAAACATAATTGAAACCTTTTTCCTCAGCCATCCTGTTCAGCTTGGCAAACAGCTCAGACTTGCAGTAATAACAGCGGTCCACTGGATTGCAGGCGAATTGCTCATTGGCTAATTCTGTGGTATGAATCAACAGGTGGTTGGCCCCAATCTCTTTAGCCACCTCTATGGCTGCTTTTAACTCGGACTCCGGATACGTTTCGGACGAGGCAGAGACTCCTATACAATTATCCCCTAAAACATCTGTAGCAACCTTCAGCAAAAAGGCACTGTCAACTCCCCCTGAATAGGCTACAACCACGGAACCCAATACTTTGAGCAGTTCTCTCAAGGATGCCAGTTTTTCTATGCTTTCTTCTGATACTCCTGATACCCCTGATACCCCGAGCCTTGTAGCCAGAGTTGAATTTTCTGCACTGTTTGTGATGATCCCGCCCCCGCTGACTTCAAAACCGTCAACAAGCACAAATCTCCCTGTATTTTGATTATCTTTAAATCTGTCAAAGGAAACAGGATGTTTTGTGCGAATGGTAATTTCCGCCACATCATTCGGCTTAACTTCTTGGGCGTTCTCAATAGTTTCCAGGGTTGAGGCGTCAATAACCCGCTGGACTTCCTTAATCTCACATTCCACCTCGTGCGTGTTAAGCTTCAATTTGTAGGTTCTCTTTTTTTCTAAGGCCTTTTTTCCAAGCCAGAAGATGTTCGCTTGAAATATATCTCCGGTTTGCGGGCCATTAAAGACATGGGATATAACCTCTCCCCTGTCATTAAAAAACTCGTCCTCTACCGTTATCCCGATGGACATGCCTGCGCTTACAACTTCTTTCTGACCACCCGGTGCCCAGTATTCGATACTTTTGACTTTTGTGGTTTTGTTTCCGGGGGAAATATGGATTTCATCGCCCACCTTCAAACTTCCGGTTTCAATCCTGCCTGCTATTATCCTTCTCTGATCAAATTTATAGACATCCTGGATTGGGAGCCTTAGAGGCTTGTTCTCAGACCCCTCCTCTTTCTCCAATAGATCCAGGGCTTCCAGAACCGTTTTCCCTTGGTACCACGGCATCTTCCCGGAAAAGTGCGTTAAATTTTCCCCATAGAACGCTGAGACCGGAATGTATTTTAAGGGGTGAACATGCAGATTGCTTAAGAATTGATTCATCTCATCTTGAATCTTCTTAAATTCAATTTCTGAGTACTGAATTAAGTCCATTTTGTTGACAATGACATAAACCTTTTGAATACCCAGTAAGGAAAGGATATAGCCATGCCGCTTCGATTGTTCCCGGATTCCTTCGTTGGCATCAATAATCAAAAGAGCTGCCTCGGCACTGGCTGCCCCGGAGATCATATTTTTGAGAAACTCTTTATGCCCCGGCGCATCAATGATGATGTAATCCCTTTTTGCGGTAAAAAACTGGATCTGGGTTGTGTCAATCGTAATCCCTTGTTTTTGTTCTTCTTCCAAAGCATCTAAAAGGTAGGCATATTCGAAAAGTTTCCCCTTTTCCTTGGCAATCCTTTTGACCCGCGCGACCGCCCCTTCCGGCAAGGATTTTGTGTCATATAAGAGTCTTCCGATTAATGTCGATTTCCCATGATCGACATGACCTACGACCACAATTCTTAAAGTTTGCCGTTCCTTGTCCATCCTGTTTACCCCCAAAACGATGTTGATTTGTGTCCAAAATTATTCTGACTCCTGACTCCTGACTCCTGGCTACTGACTCCTGACTCCTGACTCCTGGCTACTGACTCCTGAGCCGAATTACATATATCCTTCTTTGCGCAGTTTCTGCATCGCGTAAGCATCTTCCTGATCCTGAGCTCTGCCCGCCCGTTCGCTGACATTAGTAGCTTTCAATTCGGCAATGATTTCTTGAACGGTGGCTGCCTGGGAATGAATTTGCCCGGTACAGGGCGCACAGCCCAGACTGCGATATCTTTTGCCTTCCTTGGCAAAATACAAATCAATGATCGGAATGTTTTCCCGCTGGATATAGGCCCAGATATCGATCTCGTTCCAGTGAAGAAGCGGATGGACGCGCACATGGTTTCCCTTGGCCACATCCGTCTTAAACTGATCCCAAAGTTCAGGGGGTTGATGAGTATAGTCCCATTCTGAATCCTTGTTTCTTTCGCTGAATACTCTCTCTTTCGAGCGGGAACCTTCTTCATCCCGCCGGATGCCCAGAATTAAGCCATCAAATTCATGTTTTTGGACAACCTGGTGTAAGCCTTCGGTTTTGAGCGCTTTACAGCAGACTAAGCGCCCTTTTTCCGGCCCCATCCCTTCTAGTAAAGCATCCTCATTTTTATGAACAATAAGCTCAAATCCATATTTCTTAACAAACTCATCCCGGTAAGTGATCATTTGCGGAATTTTATAGGTTGTGTCCACATGGATTAAGGGGAACGGGCAATAGCCGAAGAAGGCCTTTTTGGTTAACCATAATAAGACGGTTGAATCTTTACCAATCGACCATAACATTCCCAGCTTGCCGAGCTTTTTGTAGGCTTCGCGCAAGATATAAATGCTATAAGCTTCCAAGCGATCTAAGTGATCCATCGAATATTCCTCCATCATAATGATTTAAGTTGCTATTCAGGTATTCAGAATTCAGTAGTCAGAATTCAGGATACTTTGAGATGATAAAGAATTCTCGAAATCTATGATTTTGCTAGAATTGTTATGCCCTATGGGTATAAACCGTTCTCTCATGCTGACTCCTGACTCCTGTCCCAAGAGGATACATGTCAAGTGTCAGTATTTGTTAGACTCTCGCTTATTGATGGTCATTCTGTGCTGGATGCCGTTATTGACGATAAACCAGTGGAGAACATCCTGCTCATCCTTGGTGTACAAATAGGCACCCTTCCCCCCAATATCCGCTCCCAGAAAATACTTGATCGCTCCGGCTTTACACTCTTTGAGACAAGCGGCACAGCCCCAGCAGTCCTTCGGATACTTAATAAAAGCTTTTTTCTCCATATTTTGAGCAATCAGACCTCCGGGACATACTAAAGCGCACCGGCCACAATTCACGCAAATATCCTTGTCAATGCGAATGCTCATATATCTCATCTCGCTTAACTATTTCTCGAACCAGAATCTTCACTTCTCCGTTTTCATAACGCGAATTAACGTACTTTCTCCAATGAAAGTCATCCTTAGCGGGAAAGTCCGCATTTTGGTGGTAGCATAACCAGCGGGTTTCCTTTCTTGCCTCTAAATGAGCAATCAGGACTTTACACACATAAAGCCGATTAATGATTTCATGGATTGTTAAAAGATCGTGTAAGTTTTCAGCCCTTAAGGTTTTACTGATTTTCAACAGTTCCTCAATCCGCTGAGCCGCAATCTTTAATTTGGCCTGGTTTACTGTATAACCCGCGGATATCCCGCCTGCATATTCATCCATTACTTTTTGCATCGCTTCTTCGACTTCTTCAAGGGTAAATTGACCCTGTTCATTACAGAAAAATTGATTGACCGCAGCCAATTTATCCTGTATTTGTTTGGGTTCAAGCGTTACCGTCCTATTATCAGTCCCAATATAATAAAGTGCAGCCTCAGCAGCGATTTCCCCTTCAGCCAAGCATCCTGTCACATATTTCTTAGGACTTCCTCCCGCTACATCACCCGCCGCAAAAAGTCCCTGGAGTGTCGTCATGCGCCGCCCGTCAAGCCAATACCCGCTCGCCGAATGGCCGCCTACAATATATGGTTCCGTTCCTTCAATTTCGACATTCTGACTTCTTGGTCCGCTGCCCTGTTCTACCCATTTCAGAGTTTGGGCCGGCGCCATATTCAAATAAGCTTTATAAAGTTCTTGTTCTTGTTCCACGGTGATCCCTTTTGTCTGCAGGTAACAGGGCCCCCTTCCCTCTCGGTTCTCAATTTCAGTGGCATAAAGACGCAGGGGAGTACTTGCTTCAACACGCTCTTTCGCTTCATCTTTAACACCAGATTGTATTACATATTCCTGCCCCAGACTATTGATTTGCCGGGCTTTGACCCCCTGAGCAATTGTGCCGGTAGGCGCAATCGTATCTTTACATCGGAGTGCAATAAAGCGCATTTCCAAGCTCGTCATTTCCGCACCGGCCCGTATGCCCATGGCATAACCTGCTCCTGTGTTAAAGGGAGAGTACCACATTTTATGCCTGGAAAAACCGGGGTTATTCGGTTTATACAGTCCGGCTGCTCCCCCGGTGGTACAAATAACAGCCTTGGCATAGATAACATAGAAAAGGTTTTTTTCCAGCGAGAATCCGTAGGCTCCCCTAATTCTCTGATCCCGGACAATGTAATCAATAATATTGACCCGATTTAGAATCTGAACATTTTTCTTTTTTTGAACTTCTTGAGCTAAAAGCGGCTTAATATTTTCCCCGTTAATTTTAATGCTTCTTTTACCACGCGGAACATAGTTACCCTGATCATCTTTCAGGATTGGGAGCCCAAACTCTTCTAACTTGTTCGTCACTTGATTCAATTTCTGAGCCAGGCTGTAAACCAGATCTTCCCTGACAATCCCTTCGGCATCTTTCCTGACATAGTCCACGTAAGATTCCGGACTTTCTCCCGGATTAATATAAGCATTCAAGGCGTTGACACCTGCCGCCAAGCAACCGCTTCGCTTGATATACGCTTTTTCCGCAATTAGCACCTTGGCCTTTGAATTTTCCGCAAGGGTGATGGCGCTAAAGCAACCGGCTGTACCCCCGCCGATGATAAGAATATCTGTTTCCAGAACTTCGGGTTTAAGTGTCATTTTACACGGCTTCAGTACCATCATGCATTACCCCTGTTCAAATTATGCGCAAGGTAATTAAGAACCCTGTTTGCACATTCCGCTAAAGATTCTTGATCCGTATGCACCACCAGTTCAGGATTTTCCGGCTTTTCATAGGGTGAACTGATCCCCGTAAATTCCTTTATTTCTCCAGCCCGTGCCTTTCGATACAAATTTTTAGGATCCCTGGCTTCACAAACAGCTAAGTCACAGTCAACAAAAACTTCAATATAGTCCTTTCCCAGCAGTTGCCGCAACTGTGCCCGGTCTTCACGCAGAGGGGAGATAAACGCAGCGAGCACAATCAAGCCTGCATCTACCAATAACCTGGCAACTTCCCCGGTTCTGCGGATATTCTCCTGGCGATCGGCGACACTAAAACCCAGATCTTTGTTTAATCCATGCCGCAAGTTGTCCCCGTCCAGGGTATAAGTGAGCCTGCCCTGCGCATTCAGGTTTTCGGCCACAGCGTTCGCCAGAGTTGACTTGCCGGAGCCGGAAAGACCGGTAAACCAGATCACGACACCTTGTTGGCCCAAGATACGCTCCCTAACCTGCCTGGAGATCCGTCCTTCATGCCAGAAGATATGATTATGATCCACTTGGTCAGTCTTAAAATTTTCCAGTGCCATCCTATGTCCCCACTTTCCCTAGCCTCTCCAATCTGTGTTTTCCAATCAAATTAATGGGTTTTAGTCGCCCTTTAGATTTTGCTTAAAGCCAGAGCAAAATCTTCAATGAGATCCTCACTATCTTCGATACCTACGCTGATACGGATTAGATCTTCATAGACACCCATGGATTCTTTTTCCACAACGGAATTCATCGCATTGATGGTGGAAGCCGGGTGGATGACCAATGTCCGGGTATCACCGATATTTGCCAGATTCGCAGCATACTTTAGGTTATTGATCAGTTTGAAAGCATTTTCTTTGCTCCCCATCCGGATAGTAAGTATTCCTCCGTACCTGCCTGCGAACTGCTGTTTCGCTTTGGTATGATCAGGATGGTCAGCCAAGCCGGGATAATTTACAGTTCCGACATTAACATGGTTTTGTATATATCCGGCAAGTTGACCGGCATTATAACACGCCCTTTCCATCCTCAGCCCTAGTGTCTCCAGACCAATCAAGTTAAGATAGGCATTAAACGGGGACAAACAGGCTCCAAAATCTTTGAACAGACCTTTACGGAGCTTCGCCAGGTAGACAAACGGACCAAACTTCCTGTATTCCTTTAAAACCGGGAATTTAGCAAAATCCCAGCTAAATTTTCCGCTGTCAATGATGATTCCCCCGATTGAATTCCCGCTTCCGTTAATGTATTTGGACGTTGAATGGATAACAATATCAGCTCCCAGGGTAAGGGGCTGCACCAGACAAGGTGTGGTTACAGTATTATCCACGATGAGCGGAATGCCTTTCTGATGCGCCAATTCGGCGAGTTGTCCGATATCCGGAACATCAAGTCTGGGATTGCCGATCGTTTCAACATAAATTGCCCGGGTCTGATTGTTGATCAGGTTGGCATAACTTTGCACATTGTTGTCTTGGGCGTATCTTGTTTTGATCCCGAACTGCTCCAACTGAGTAAATAAGGAAAATGTCCCTCCAAATATTCCGCTTCCGGAAACAATTTCCTCACCGCTTTGGAGAATGTTCATGACGGCCAGCGTGATGGCGGCCATCCCGGAAGCACAAGCTACCGCACCAAGGCCTTGTTCCAGGTGGGTAACCCTTTTCTCGAAAGCTTCAACCGTTGGATTATTTAAGCGTGTGTAAAGATAGCCAAATTCACTGCCCTTGAAAATGCTCTCCAGTTCCTCTGCAGTTTTGTGCGTAAAGGCCGAGGATTGATAAATCGGAACCGTTGTCGCTCCGGTACTTGCATCAGAACTGGATGCACCGTGAAGGAGCTGGGTGTTAAACCGCATTATAATCCATCCTTTTCAATAAAGACGGAATAGGTTCCATCCTCATTCTTTGTCACTTGAATCACCTTATGACCTTCATCTTTAAAGCTTCTCGGCACATTTTGAATCGGTTCCCCGTCATTCATTTTTACTTCTAAAATCTCCCCGGACTTCAGTTCCTCCATGGCTACCTTAGCCTTGACAAACGTTATGGGACAAACAACATCGGTGATATCAACAAAGCCATCCCGCTTATGCATGGCAATACCTCCTGCTCTTGTAGAATCTTAACTCTATCTAAAGTTTAGTTCAATTTATCCAGTACTACCGTCTTCAGTAATTCTTTCTGCAGCAACTCCCATCCAACTCTCTCTAAAGTGATCCGGAAACGTTCTCCCGGCTTGGCATACTTGGCGAAAAAGGCCATAGTGGCATCGATAACGCGATAAAGCTTCTCTTTGGAAAAAATGATCGGTAAGACTTGCTTGCCAACGGCAATCTGATTGCCGAATGTTCCCCCAAAATAAATCAGAAAACCGGCGTCCCCTTGCCAAGCCCCTACCGGGCACGATTTGACGCATTTACCGCAGTAAATACACTTCTCCTGCTCAAAGAACAAATTCCCATCCGCCTTTTCCCCTTTATCCTCTTTCGCCACTTTAATCGCTTTCTCTGGGCAAACCGCTTCACATAAGCCGCAAAAACTGCATCTGGACTCGTTCCAGACAGGCTGGATGCCCCCCTTGATGCCAAGGTCGTTTTCTTCTGCTTTCAAACAATTGTTTCGGCACCCGGTTACGGCGAGTTTAAATTTATGCGGCAGTTCCTTGGCAAAATATCTGGCGTCAAGTTCCTGAGCTAATGCTGTCGTATCAATCAAGCCGCTTGGGCAGATTGCACTGCCCTGGCAGGCCGTCACCGTTCTTACCCGTGGTCCGCAAGCCCCTGGCTCTAATCCAGCCTTGGCCAGTTCATCTTTAACGGTTTCCACATCCTTAAGTTTGATAAATGGGATCTCTACTCCTTGCCTTGAAGTAAGATGGACGTATCCCTGACCATAGACTTGGGCAATCTCATAGATCTTTTTTAACTGTTCCGCCCCGATTTGACCCCCAACAGACCTTAGCCGCATGGAAAAGCAGTCCTTCTGTACCTGCCTCATGAAGCCACCGGCTTTTAATGCTTTATAATCGACCTTCGCCATCACTAACACCTACTTTTCGTCCAATATATTATTCTGTAATACCTCTCTCCAAAGAACTTTCAGTTTGCGAGTGAATTGTCATTACCTCTTCAACCACTTCTGCCTCTCTGATTCTATAACTTTTTAAAACTGGAGTATCTTGATTAAGCAACGATAAAATAAGATAACTCGCTTCTGGATCAAAGGCTAAACGTACATCTTCTGCAGAAGGCCGTGCCGGAGTAGCCGGGTGGCTGTGAAAGTTGCCTAACACGACCAACCCGTTTTTTCGTGCATCCTTTACCACGTTAAACTGCTCGCGGGGATCCATCGTGAAGTGTTCCGGGCTCTGATCAACATTGGTCAATCCATATACCTTTTTCACAATTTTAACGTCCGCTTCGATAAACCCACCCAGTAAACCGCAGGCTTCCAGCGGCAGGGCATTGAAAGAATGAGTTAAAATCTCCTGGTAATGTTCATCACTAAGAATGATCATCTTCACACCTGTTTCTGTCCTTATAATTCACACGCACGTTGTTCATAGTCTATTAAATCCTTGAGCGTAGGATTTTCACCACATACCACACAATTCGTCCGGGATGCAAGTGTAACAGTCCTAAATTCCATATCCAAAGCGTCAAAGACCAAAAGCCTTCCGATTAAAAGATCTCCGATTCCGAGCAGGTATTTAATGGCCTCTGTCGCTTGAATCGTCCCAATGATGCCCCCCATAACCCCTAAAACACCGGCCTCTTTACAGGTGGGAACAGCGTTGGGCGGCGGGGGATTTAAGAATACGCACCGGTAACAGGGACCTTGACCGGGAACATAGGTCATTGTTTGTCCGGAAAATTTAATGATTCCGGCATGGGAAAAGGGCTTGTGCAAAAGCACACAGGCATCGTTAATTAGAAATTTGGCCGGAAAATTATCTGTGCCGTCAATAATAAAATCATAGTCCTGATCCTTAATGATATCGGTTATATTGGCTGAACTCACCCATTCCTGATAAGTCACCACATTGACATCAGGGTTCATGTCGTTGATCGTTTCTTTGCCTGAAATGACTTTCGGTTTTCCCACTTTTTTGGTCGAGTGGATAATTTGGCGTTGCAAATTAGACAAGTCTACGACATCCGCATCAACAAGCCCGAGTGTGCCGATACCCGCCGCTGCCAGATACATGGCTGCCGGTGCCCCAAGCCCGCCTGTACCAATGATTAAAACCTTTGATTCCAGAAGTTTAATTTGCCCTTTGACTCCAACCTCTTTTAAGATAATATGTCTCGAATATCTTTCCATTTGTTCGTTACTGAATTTCATTTATTTGCTTGCCCCCCTCCCATGAAATATAAAAACTCAATTTCATCACCGTCATTAATGAGTGTATTTTCAAAGCTGCTCGTGGAAACAAACTCGTCATTGAGTTGAACCGTCACATATTCCGGCATCCGTACATTTTGCATTACTAACAATTCTTTTAACGAAACAGCCTTTTCCAATACAACCTCATTCCCATTGATTCTGATTTTCACGTTTGATCTACCAGCCTCTCTTAATTTCTAACTTGTTTTTTTATTATTAGGAGCCATTAGACTTATCCTAGTCCATTCTCCAAAGATAACGCATATTCAAGCTATAGAAGTTTAAGTCCGCTTACAAAAATAACAAGTGCCATAACAGCCTTTAAAGGTTTGGCCGGTACTCTGGCCGAGAGATTACTTCCTAGCAATACTCCTGGAATTGAACCAATTAAAAGATTAATTACTAACGGATAATTAACGCTTCCAGAATTTATATTAAGCAATCCAAGTACAGTAACTAATAAAAAGGCGTGAGCTATATCTGTTCCAACGATTTCGGCAGCGGAGACTTGGTAAAAATAAAGCATAGCCAGAGCAAACAAAGAACCAGAGCCTATTGAGGTTAATCCAACGATAAATCCGAATAATGAGCCAAGGCAGATGGTAAGCACCCGTTTTTCTTTAATCGTTTTTAATTGCAAGGAATTAGGTCTTAGTTTTTTATCAAGAAATATCCGGATAATAATGCTTATGGATACTAGAATTAAAACAATTCCAAGGGCATGTCTGATAAAATCCTCGCGTTTAAGGGAATCAAAATTATGGATAATGGTAAAGGCGAGTATGCCACTGGGAAGACTTCCATACGAAAAATACTTGACTAATTCAAAGTTGATTGTTTTTTGGCGCCAGTGCTGAATTACACCGAACATTTTAGTAACGGAGTTATAGACGAGGTCGCTTCCTACGGCGATAGTGGGGGGAATACCAATAAGCAGCAACACAGGAGTCAACAGCGCAGCTCCCCCAACACCCGTCAGTCCGACTAAAAAGCCGACTAAAAGTCCCATGAACACAATACTTAAACTCACAGTATCCCAACTCCTCGTATGCTGGCACTCACTCTATGTTTTATAATACATTATTCCGATGTGATTAGTATGATATAAGTGTCAAAATATAAGGGGTTGAACCCCCACTTTTTAATTCATACTATTCCCATCTGTTTTTATGACATTATAATAAATCTATTTGTTTAAGTCAATGGTCAATCGCACCACTAACTTATCTTTTTGATATATAAAGAAAACTTGGCTTGCGCCAAGCCTTAAGGCGCAGGCGGAAACCTTAGTTGCACTTATGCGCCCGGAAAGTTATACTTACTGATTAACCAAAAAAAAGACCCTATGCAGGGTCTCTAAGTGTGAGAGAATTTTACTTGGATATTTCATCCGCCAGCCGCGCAGCTATCTTGGTAAATCCTTCAGAATGATATTCTTCTATCCGTCCGGCATCTGATAGTGAAGCGAGGGTCGGGTCGAGCGGCAGCTGCCCTAAGAATGGAATCTCACTCTTTTGCGCTTGTTCTTCTCCCTGAGGCTTGCCGAAAATCTCCAGGCGTGTATGACAGTCCGGACAGTCCACATAAGCCATATTTTCGATTAAACCATAGATGCGGGCATCATATTTTTTGGCCATATTAATCGCCTTGCGCACGATCATGCCTGCAAGCTGCTGGGGACTGCTGACTACGACTATTCCGCTTACGGGCAATGATTGAAAAACAGTAATAGGTACGTCTCCGGTTCCCGGCGGCATGTCGACCAGCAAATAATCTAGTTCCCCCCAGACAACATCAGTCCAAAACTGTTGAACAAGCTGAGTGATGATCGAGCCGCGCCAAATCACGGGATCATCTTCGTTTTCCAGCATCAAGTTCAAAGACATGACTTTAATTCCGCCCTTGCTTTGAGGCGGAGTCACCCCGACTTGGTTTACCATTGCCTTTTCTGTAATCCCAAAAATTTTTGGAACGCTGGGGCCTGTAATGTCCGCATCAAGAATCCCAACTTTATAACCCTGCTTCTTGAGGCTGGCAGCCAGCATGCCGGTTACAGAGGATTTTCCCACTCCTCCTTTCCCGCTCATAACGGCAATTAATTTCTTGACATCACTGGCTTTCTGAGCTTCTGTAAGCTGGGGCTCAGTGGAACAGCTCTCCGAAGTACAAGTTCCTGACGCCGAACAAGTGCTACATGAGTCACTCATTGAGGTGCCTCCCTTCTTTCTCCGTAAATTGCCTTAACCAAATCTACTTTATCTTTACCCCCCAGGGGTTACCAAAACCATCTTACGCCCGTACTTTCGTTTTTGTCAAGGTTAACCTCTTAACCTTAATAAATTCAATTTTATTTAGATCCTTTTATGGTCTATATCCTGATCCGTAAGTTACTGACAAGAATAATTTGAGCTTCCTTTTACATGGTATTTACGCTTTGCCCGAATATTATTACACACGGGTTGTCTAAAAAGTGTTCGTTCCCATTGGCAGGAACTTTGTTATCCAATAGCAAATAAATATAGCTGAACCAATTATCTAGCAAATTATTCTAAAATTTTTTAGAGATATCTCTAAAGGAGGACTATTTTTGGTATCAAAATTCATGTACCTATACGTATTCCTGACCGGAGCAACCGTGATGAGCGTCGAAATGTCCGCTTCCCGCCTAATCGCCCCTTACTTCGGCACCTCTCTCATCGTCTGGGCCAATATTATCGGGATTATCTTGCTAGCCATGTCTGCCGGATATGTTGCGGGCGGTCGTATTGCCGACCGTTTTCCCCGTCCGAACGTTCTTTTCGGCATCTCTTTAGGAGCAGGCTTAATTCTGAGCATCATTCCACTCGCTGCCCAATGGGTATTTCAGTTCTTAACTGCCGGTATCCTAGGCACTCCGGTGCGGATTTCCCTCTTGGTTTTCGTAGGAACCTTATTCGTTTTTGCCCCTCCGGTTTTCCTGTTGGCAATGGTAAGCCCCTTTGTCCTGTGTCTCTCCGTTCGATCCACCGGACAAACCGGGGAAACAACCGGGCGCTTGTACGCTTTCTCTACCCTGGGCAGCCTTCTCGGCACTTTTATTCCGTCCCTGATTCTCATCCCAAATATCGGCACCAGAGCTACGATTCTATGGTCAGCCTTTGTGCTGCTTGCGATTTCCGCTGTCGGGCTTCGGCGCTGGTGGGCGGCAGTGTTAGCCTTGATCCCACTGCTATTACTTGTGTTCTCACCCCATACTGTCAAGGCCAATGGCAAAGTACTGTGGGAAAAAGAAACTCCCTATCAATACGCTCAGGTCGTTGAGCAGAAAGACGGAAGTATTGCCCTGGTCTATAACGAGGGTGGGGGCTATCAGTCTGTCTACCGGCCCAATCACGCGCTCCCACCCCAGGATTACTATAATTACTATCTCATGCTGCCCTATTTGCGCCCCGCCGCCAAACCTGATGTCTGGATTCTCGGCTCGGCCGGAGGTACCATGCTCGGCCTTTTTGACCGCTGGGTGCGACCGTCTTTTGCTGAGCTTACCCTTACCGGGGTGGAAATAGATCCGGAAATTATTCCGCTCGGAACAAAGTATTTCGGACTTATAGGAAACGAAGGAGTAATCGTGAACTCAGATGCCCGCACTTTCCTCACTTCCAACAAAGACAAGGCAGATCTAATCATCGTGGATGCTTACTCCCAGCAAATTTATATTCCTTTTCACCTCGCTACCCAGGAGTTTTATCAGCAAGCCCGCACTCATTTAGAACCAGGGGGAATTCTCGCTTTGAATGTCAATGCGGTTTCCCCATCCTCACCCTTGCTCCAGTCCTTTGAACAGACCTTGAGCTCAGTCTTTGCTTATACTTATATCCTGCCTGTTCCCAATTCCTACAACTACGTGCTCCTTGCCACTGAACGCCCGCTCTCTGCCGCTGAAATCCCGGCCAACCTTCCTCTGGCTCTTCAGCCCTTTGCTCTTCATTACACTCAGGAACTTACAGCGGTTCAACCGGCTGCCGGTATCATCTTTACGGATGACAAAGCTCCGGTCGAGTTTCTCACAGACCAGATGATCTGGCAAACGATCTTTCAGACTTCTAAGTCAGTGGAGAATCCTGCGCTTCCGGAAAACAAATCTGAAAGCACAGCCATAGAAATATCCAGTCCTGACACACAAGATCCAAATCCCCCAAAAAACTTGCCAAAGAGCGACTACAAACAAGCACCTGAGCTCAAGCCTGAAGCACTGGCTATTTATGAAGAAGGGCATAATCTTTATGACCAGCGTCAATATGCCAAAGCTATCTCCAAGTTCGATCAGGCCTTGGAACTCGATCCCGCTTGCTACCCGGCCATGACATTAAAAGGTGCAAGCTTCGCTTTTCAAGGGAATTATGACAAAGGGCTTGCCTTAATTAAGCAAGCCCTGGAAATAAATCCTTCCTTTGTGTATGGGTATTTTAACCTTGGCTTGGCGAACGAGCTTGCCGGGCGTTGGCAGGATTCTATCTCAGCATACACTCACGCGCTCGAACTTGATGAGAAAGATACCTGGAGTTATTACGGCATTGCCAGCATTTACGGTCGCCAGGGCACTGTCGAAAAAGTGATAGAATACCTTAAACCGGCCATTACTCTAAACCCGGGCGTCAAAGAGGTTGCCCGCGAGGAACATGACTTTGCACCCGTAAAAAGTGACCCCCGTTTTCAGGAACTCGTTAAACATTAATTCAAGAGTATCTCTAGCCGTTCCACCAGTCCGGCAAATACCTCGAGAGCTTCCCGCACAGGTTTTGGCGTCTCCATGTCCACTCCGGCCTTGCGCAGAAGCTCGATCGGGTAATCAGACCCTCCGGCTGAGAGAAATTCAATATACCTCGTGGCCGCAGATTCCCCATCATCCAAGATGGCGCGCGCCAAGGCTGTAGCTGCCGCAAAGCCGGTAGCGTACTTATAGACATAAAAGGCATTGTAAAAATGCGGAATCCGCGCCCATTCGAGGGCAATTTCCGGATCACTTGCCATTTCAGGCCCGTAATATTTGCTGTTCAACTCACGATAGATCTCAGACAGAGAGTCTGCAGTCAAGGCCCCGCCTTCTTCAACGACAGCGTGAATCTTTCTCTCAAATTCGGCAAACATCGTCTGACGGAAGACTGTACCCCTGAACTGCTCCAGATAATGATTGACCAAGTAAGCTGTAAGCTTCTTATCCTCACTGGTCTTAAGCAAATGCTCCATCACCAAAGCTTCATTGAGGGTGGAAGCTACTTCAGCCACAAAAATCTTATATCCGGCATAAAGGTGAGTCTGGTTTTTATTTGAAAAATATGTGTGCAATGAGTGTCCCATCTCATGGGCGAGGGTGAACATTGAATCCAGGGTGTCCTGATGATTAAGCAGAACATACGGGTGGGAACGGTAAGTGCCCCAGGAATAAGCCCCGCTCGTTTTCCCTTCATTCTCATAAACATCAATCCAGCTTGACTCCATCCCTTTTTCCAGCACTTCCAGATATTCAGCTCCGAGAGGTTTAAGCCCTGCTAACACCATCTCTTTCGCTTTAGCATACGGAATGACCATATTTACTTCAGGCACTATCGGCACATAGACATCGTACATATGTAGTTCATCAAGGGCTAAGGCTTTCTTGCGCAAGTCAACATAACGGTACATCACCGGTAGGAATTCATGCACGGTTTCGATCAAAGAATCATATACCCTAACCGGCACCCGGTCATCATCCAAAGAAGATTCCAAAGCAGAATGATAGCGGCGGGCCTTGGCATAGAAAACATCTGCCTTGACGTTGGCATTGAGTGTAGCTGCCCAGGTGTTTCTCTGCTTGTCATAAGTATGATATAACGTCTGAAAAGCATCCTGGCGCACGCGCCGTTCTTGGCTCTCCATAAACTGGATAAAATTGCCCTTGGTAAGTTCCACTTCCTGCCCCTGTTCAGCGCGAATCGTCGGGAATTTCAAGTCAGCATTATTGGCCATGCCAAAAATCGTACCCGGAGCCTCTGCAATCTGCCCGGCTTCTGCTAGCAGTTTCTCCTCTGCCTGACTTAATACATGCTGGCGCTTACGCCAGATATTGTCGAGGACATGGGCATAAAGCTTTAGTTCCGGGGCACCGGTCAGCTCATGCCAGCGCTCTTCCGGCAAAGCCAAAAGCTCCGGCACCACAAATGAGGTCGCGCTTCCGGCACGTACTGACAAAGCGCCTGCCTTGTCCGTCATTTCCTGATAACGGGCCTGCCGATTGTCTTCATCTCTGCGCATGCGCGCATAGGTATAAATTTCTTCGATACTGAGGCCGAGCTTATCCATCCAGACAAAACAGGCAACCAAAGAAGCAGGAGATTCCCCTAAGCGCCCTTGAAAATTCTCAGCTTCCTCCATCATCTTTTCCGCTCGGGCAAACTCTTGGTCCCAAGCCTGATCATTGGGTAATATGTCTTCAAGATTCCACTTGTATTGGTCAGATATGTCCGTCCTTGCTTTTAACTTATGCTGCTCCACGCGCATCCCTCCTAGCTTCTTCGCTTAATTATTATACACGGGCACAAGGTATTTTACCAATTTTACCCTTGCAAGTATTCTAGACCAACCAGTCTAGCAGTAGTCATTCCTCAGTTAGCAGCTATCTTAGCTTTTAGATGCAGTTCCCCACTTAGAGTATGGGTGTTTGCCCAAGTTAGTGTTAAAATAACGCGGGTCATGTGTAATCTCCAAGTCTTTTGCCACCCATTCCGGAAAGACCAACGGATAATCCAAGGCTGGAAGTTCTACATCCACGGTAATTAAACCTGCGTTATCTCGGGCATAAATGTCCAATTCCCAAACTAAATCCTGAGAAAGAACCCGATATCGTACCTTTTCCACTACCGGGTAAATAGCCAAGTCCAGCAAGGCTGAGCTTTCTTCGGGCGAGGCCGTCTCCGTCTCCGTTTCAAGCTCGAAACGGCTTCCGTCCGGCTGCACTTTTTTGAGTGTAAGCACGATTTTATTTTCCAGTAAGCGAAAACGGATTTGAGGCTGTTTGCATAGATATCCCTGGACAATCCTTTGTCCATGCTCAAGGGGAGGGAGTAATTTCTCCCTAACCAGAAATTTACGTTCGATTTCTATTGCCACGCTATCCAACTCCTTGTCATCCGTTTATCATCCTCTGATAGTCCAGATAAACGGCATAGAGATCTAGGGAGAGTGTAAGGATTTCATAAACAATGTAGAACTCACAGTAGCTGCGGTCCGCTCGTCCAACTCCCATTGCCAGAGCTTTTCCTCATGCATTGTTAGCAACAGCCCTTTAAGATTGTGTCTTTCTGCGAGATACTGCCAGATCCTCGATGCATCAGTGCCGTAGAGCGGTATTCCTTGCCAGGTTATGTCAGTATTGAGTATTAACATGCCCCCACGCCGGAGAATCCCTGCCAGCCACTTGACGTGATTGAAAGTAATCAGCTCAAGAACCCTAGCCAGTTGCAGGAAAGGCGGAGATTGTACACCATCCTTAAGCAGCCGTTGCCCTGCTGCAAAAGTAATTTGAGCCCAATCCCAGACTGTTTGGGATACCGCCCACTGAATCTGAGAAAGCAGGCATTGGCTGACCACAAGGTCAAACTTCTCAGGGAAAAGGTTATTCTTAGAATTAAATTGTAAATTTAATTCTAATTCTGTAAGCAGACCCTCCAGAGATTGAGGAGAGGCGTGGGCAGCCGTGCGCAAGCGGTTTATCTCCTCTACTCCTCCCCCGGCATCCCCCACCCAGATACGCACCTTATCCGCAAGCCTATAGCGCTCAACGGTGTTATTCAGAGTTTCCCCGTCTATGTCAGCGAACCAAACTTCAGGAGCAAGCGTAGACAGTTCTTCCATTTCCAGATCATTGGCATTGCCCACACCAAAAACAATCAACTTTTGAGGTTGTCGCCCCAACGCCTTTATTCCTTGTTTGATGCTTTTCATAGTTTGGGCGCGATGCCCGGCGTATGACTCTTGGGAATCGCAGTTAGCGCTATTGGCAATAGCTTGAATCCGGCGATAATCAAACACACTCCTATCCCCCCGCTGCTAATAGGTTAGAACTATTATGCAGCATTCCTTTCTCTGTGACAAGCAAGCAAATAAAATAGCCCCACTGAAAGGCCAGTGGGGCATGATGCAAGTTAGTGCACAATTAATATAATTTATTCTGCGCCCAGTCCGGTATTAGCCCTGACATAAAGTTCTTCATATTTGATGTTGCTTTCGATCCTTTGCGGCGCGAGCACAGTACCTAAGAACGCAGCGATAAATCCGATTGGAATGCTTACAATCCCGGGGTTAGACAAGGGAAAGATAGCCGCTTTGCCCATGACGCTCGGACCAATCATCATTAAGCCGACAGAAGCGACTAACCCGGTCAAGATTCCCGCCACGGCCCCGGTTGTATTAAACCTCTTCCAAAAGATTGCCATAACAATGACCGGAATATTGGCGCTGGATGCGACTGCAAAAGCCAAAGCCACCAGATACGCAACATTTTGCCCCTTGGCCAAGATGCCGAGCACGATTGCAATGATCCCCACTACCACACCTGTTCGCTTCGCCACTTTCACCTGGGTCATCTCATCCGCTTTCCCGCCCCGCAACACATTGACGTAGAAGTCATGGGCAAAAGCGCTGGAAGCAGCCAGGGTCAAGCCTGCCACCACTGCCAGAATCGTGGCAAAGGCTGCCGCGCTTACAAATGCCAACAAAAACTCTCCACCGAAAGTATTCGGGCCTCCTCCGAGCATCTGGGCCAAGAGCGGTGCCGCCATATTGCCGCCTTTGTCAATAGCCTTGATGGCGTCACTGCCGACAAAATACGCTGCCCCAAAACCCAAAAACGTTGTCATGATATAAAAGGTTCCGATTAAACCCATGGCCCACAGCACAGAGGTACGGGCCGCTTTCGCCGTCGGGACTGTGAAAAAGCGCATCAGAATGTGCGGCATCCCTGCCGTACCGAGCACCAGAGCCATACCTAACGAGACCAACTCGATCGGGTTTTTGTATAAAAGCCCGGGTTCGAGAAACTTTTGCCCATATTTACCCGACAGCCCGTTGAAGAAGGTTACCAAATTAAAATTAAATTTTGAGAGAACCCAGAGACTCATCATCGTGGCCGCGAACATCAACAGCCCGGCTTTGATGATTTGGACCCAGGTTGTGCCCAGCATCCCGCCGAAGGTGACATAAAGGATCATCATAATCCCGATAAAAATTACTGAGGCTTCATACGGAATTCCCAGGAGCATCTTGATCAAAGTGCCGGCACCCACCATTTGGGCCAGCATATAGAACGTACTGATGACCAAAGTACTGAGAGCAGCGGCGCTGCGCACCGGCTTCGGCCGCAGGCGGTAGGCCAGGACGTCCGCCATCGTGAATTTGCCGCTGTTGCGCATGGGCTCGGCCACCAGGATCAAAACTACGATATAGGCCACCAGCCAGCCAACAGAGTACATAAATCCGTCATAGCCGTTAAGGGCGATTAAACCGGCGATTCCCAAAAAAGAAGCGGCGCTCATATAATCCCCGGCGATGGCAAAACCGTTTTGTACTCCGCTAATACTGCGCCCTGCGGCATAAAAATCCGTTGTAGTTTTGGTGTGATGAGACGCCCAGTAGGTAATTACCAGAGTGATTCCGACAAATACCACAAACATCCCGATTGCCAGCCAGTTCATACCTCAACCCCCTCTACATTCTCTTTGCGGATCTTGTCTGCTATGGGGTCAAAATGACGATTAGCCACCCGCGCGTATATCCCTGCAATTATCCAGGCCACAAAAAATTGAGAGAGCGCGAACCAGTAAGCAATGTTTATCGCACCTGCGACTTTCTTATTCATGATTCCGGGCAGATAACCTACACTTAATGGCAAAGCGAAATAATAAACGAAGGAAAATACCAGAGCAATGATCGTAAATTTGCCCTTAATTGAGATTAGATGCTTAAACTCCTGACTTTCCGCAATATGTTCCCACTTCATAATCCTACCTCCTCGGTTACCTGTTCACGCCACAAGCTTTCGCCTCAACCGGCGTTAAATCTCTACTCTTTAATTGCTAATCCTGATACTGCGCCTTCAAGGCATTTACTACAGAGGCATCAGCCAAAGTCGTAGTGTCCCCCAAAGCCCTGCCTTCGGCGATATCCCGCAATAGCCTGCGCATGATCTTGCCGCTTCTCGTCTTAGGCAGCTCGGCCGTAAAGAAAATGTCATCAGGCCGTGCCAGCGCGCCGATCTTCTTCGCTACATGGGCTTTCAGTTCATCCACTAAGCCGTCTCTCACCTCCACTCCTTCCTTGAGCGTGACAAAGGCTGCCACAGCCTGGCCCTTAACTTCATGATTCTTGCCGATACAGGCTGCTTCCGCTACTGCCGGGTGGTCAACCAGAGCGCTCTCTACTTCAGCCGTTCCGATGCGGTGCCCGGAGACATTGATTACATCATCTACCCGACCCAGCACCCAGAAATACCCGTCTTGATCCCATTTGGCCCCGTCCCCGGTAAAGTAGATACCCGGCCAGTTGCTCCAATACGTCTTAACATAGCGGTCGTTATCCCCGTAAACCGTTCTCAGCATCGCCGGCCACGGCTCGCGCACTACCAAATAGCCACCGCTTCCTTTCGGCACGGGACGTCCGTCATGATCAACCACTTCTACTTTGACACCCGGGAACGGAACCGTGCACGAGCCCGGTTTAAGATCCGTAAGCCCGGGCAGGGGAGTCATCATAATCATCCCTGTTTCTGTCTGCCACCAAGTGTCCACGATCGGGCAGCGCTCCTGTCCGATGTATTTATAATACCACATCCAGGCTTCCGGGTTGATCGGTTCCCCTACCGACCCCAAGACTCTTAAGCTGGAAAGATCCCGGCTCTCAGGATAGGACGGGCCCCATTTCATGAAGGTGCGGATAGCAGTGGGTGCAGTGTAAAGGATAGTTACCCGGTATTTCTCGACGATCTCCCAGAAGCGGTCTTTGGCCGGATAATCCGGAGTCCCTTCATACATTACCACTGTGGCCCCATTTGCCAGTGGGCCGTATACGATATAGCTGTGCCCGGTAATCCAGCCGACGTCTGCCGTACACCAGTACACATCCTCTTCTTTTAAGTCAAAAATCCACTCATGGGTTGTGCTAACTCCTACCATGTAACCCCCGGTAGTGTGCACTACCCCTTTCGGCTTCCCGGTTGTCCCGCTGGTATAGAGGATAAATAGCATGTCTTCCGCATCCATCTCTTCCGGCGGACATTCAACTGCAGCCTTGTGCATTTCCTCATGATACCAGAGGTCACGTCCCTCTTGCATGTGCACTTCACTTCCGGTCCTCTGTACCACTACCACATGTTCAATTGAATCTGCTTCTGTCAGAGCAGTGTCGGCATTCTCTTTCAGTGGGACAACACTCCCGCGCCGGAAACTTCCGTCTGAGGTGATGAGCACTTTGGCTTTGGCATCGTTAATACGGTCTCTTAAAGCTTCCGCACTAAAGCCGCCGAAGACTACGCTGTGGGGTGCCCCGATGCGGGCACAGGCCAGCATGGCAATTGCTGCTTCCGGGATCATGGGCAGGTAAATGGTGACCCTGTCCCCTTTGTGCACTCCCAAAGATTTAAGGACATTGGAGAATTTATTTACTTCCCGGTAGAGGTCCTGGTAAGTTAGAACCCTGCTATCTCCGCGTTCTCCTTCGAAAATGATGGCTGCTTTGTTGCGGCGCCAGCCTGCCAGATGGCGGTCGATACAGTTGTAAGAGGCATTGAGCTTCCCGCCGACATACCACTGGGCAAACGGCGGCTCCCACTCCAGGACTTGCTCCCAAGGCTGAAACCAACTTAAACGCTCAGCTGCTTGGGCCCAGAACCCGAGCCGGTCACCTTCCGCTTCCTCATACACTTTCTCCTCCCGCACTACGGCTTGAGCCTTAAACTCCGCGCCCGGCTTAAAGACCCTGTTTTCTTTCAACAAACCTTCTAATCTTTCTTCCCCCATATCTAACCCCCCTCGTAGTTTCATATTATGAAACCCTGTTTTTATATTATAAGACATCTGCCTGAATGTTAAGACTTATCAGACGAATTGCATAATTTTTAGGTTGAACAGCATTTTTTCACAAGCCTGTGGATAGGACAAAAGAAAGGCGCGATCGGTTCCCTCTGCGTCGCGCCTTTCACTACTTCATTCCGCTGCCCGTGCCAAAATTGGCACGGATATATGTTTCCTGAAGTATAAAAAGCCCGTATCTGTCCGTTGACGGAAAGATGCGGGCTTAAACCTTAAGCACAATATTCTATTCCTCCTCGCCGAGATTAGCCGATGGCAAGCCTAATTCCAACGCTTTCAGCGCCCGCCGCATAATCTTGCCACTGCGGGTTCGTGGCAAACCACCCCGCGCTTCTATCTCCCACGGAACCAAGTGCGGTCCCAGCCGTTCTTGAATGAATTCTTGCAGTTCTGCTTCCAGGTTTTTTGACCAGGCGAAACCAGGGTGCAAGACAACAAAGGCCTTAATTATCTCACCCCACAGCGGATCAGGCTTGCCAATCACTCCGGCCTCCATTACCGCCGGATGTTCGGCAAGCTTGTTCTCCACCTCGAAGGGACCAATTCGTTCACTCCCTTTCTTAATGACATCGTCAACTCTCCCTTGGAACCAGAAATACCCTTCAGCATCGCGATAGGCTAAATCTCCGGTTACATACCATGTCCCCCAGCGAAAGTACTCCCGGTATTTTTCTTCATCTTTCCAGATCCCGCGCATCATGCCCGGCCACCCGGCTTTCAGCGCCAACTGCCCCACTTCCAAAGGCTGGAGCTCCCGCCCTTGCTCATCAATCACTGTTGCTTCGATCCCCGGAATTGTTCGCCCCATGGAGCCTGGTTTAAGCGGAAGACAGCGAAAATTACAGATAATCTGCCCCCCCGTCTCCGTCATCCACCACGTATCATGTACTGTAAGCCCAAAAGCCTGAGCACTCCAGCGAATTACCATGGGATTCAACGGCTCTCCTACCGTCAGAATGTGGCGTAAAGATTTTAGGGAATAACGCTTGGCCGGATTGTCCGGGCCAAAGTTCATCAGATGCCTGAGGGCGGTAGGGGTTGTATACCAGATATTAACCCGCAGCTTGGCTAAAACCTCATACCATTTATCCGCATTAAATTCCCCTGCATAAATGACACTTGTTATCCCATTCAAGAGAGGTGCCCAAATCCCGTAGGAAATCCCAGGCACCCACCCCGGATCAGAAGTACACCAGTAAATATCCTGAGGCTGTAGGTCCAGCACTAATTTCCCAGTCTGATAGAAATGTAAAATTCCACTGTGAACATGGATTACACCTTTTGGTTTACCGGTTGAGCCTGAGGTATAAAGAAGCATCATCGGGTCTTCCGGGTCATACTCCTGGGCTGCATAAGCTGAAGATGCCGCCGCCATACCTTCGTCATAATCTATAGTTTCTGTGAAGGAAATCTCTGCTTGCGAACCAGCGTCAGCCTGAGATCCTCGGTCCACTAGGATCACATGGCGCAAGGAAGGTAGCTTATCTCTCTTGATGCGGTGATTAAGGATTCCGGAAGTGATCACGACTGATGTCTCACTGTCTTCCAGGACTTCTGTCAAGGCATCGGACATGAGAGCTGTTGACAATGGAACTGCGACTGCTCCGGCTTTAACCGCTCCCAAAAAAGCAACGTAAAACTCCGGTACCGGGGGCAGAAAAACAGCCACCCGTTCCCCAGTCCGAACTTTTAGTCCTTGCAGTAAATTAGCAAATTTATTGGTTAAATTTTTTAATTCCTCATAAGAAACCGTTATTTCAGTTTTCCCATTGTAAAATCTGAATGCCGCTTTTTGCTTACGGCGGCCTATCGCCCTATGATCCACCGCTTCGACAGCGATGTTATACTTCTGACCCAGATGCAATTCTTCTGCAACCTCTGACCAGCGGAAATCACGGCAGATTTGCTCGTACTCAGCGAGATAATCCTTTTGCCCGCAATCGTCAGACCCCTTCACCCTAATCCTCCTCCCCGATGTAAAATCATTGCCAGACTCAACGATAGCCTGTGCTTTTATTCGTTCTGTAACCTAAACGGGCTGAGACGGAACGACAGGCTTCCTGAAGCACAGTCACCAACCGAGCAATCCGTTCAAGGCTTAGGCGGGAAGTAGGCCCTGTGATACTTATGGCCGCGATCACCTTTCCAGTATGATCAAAGACTGGAGCAGCCACCGCTCTTAAACCCTCTGCTGATTCTTCCGCATTAACTGCGTATCCTTGAGTTCGCACTTTATCCAAATGTGCCAGCAATTCACTGACTTCAGTAAAGGTATGCTGGGTATAGCGGCGCATCGGGCGCTTACTCAGGATGCCCATGCTTTCCTGCTGTGGCAAATAGGCCAGGATCACCTTGCCTTCAGCCGTACAGTGGGCGTCTGCTCTTAAACCGAGGTTAACTGTTATAGTCTCAGGAGAATGGTCTCTCTCTACCACAACCACCTGGCCATAGTCGAGAACTGCCAGCTGCACAGTTTCCCTCGATATTTCTACTAACTCCTTCATGTAAGGGAGCGCTTCCGTCCGAAAATCGAGATTAGTAAGCATTTCTAATCCCAGGGATAATATTTTCATTCCCAAACGGTAACGTTCTGTATCTTTGTCCTGTTCAACATATCCATATACCCCCAGGCTATTGAGGAGCCGGTGCACAGTGCTTTTGTGTAAACCCACGCTGTGCCCTAGTTCCGTCACTCCGATACCCCGGGGGTAGTGGCCCAGTGTTTCAAGTATTAACAACGCGCGCTCAATGGACTGCACGGCTTGGTCAGAAGGAGCCACCGCCTAGACCCCCTTAGGCCATGATTCTTCACGAGGAAATGATTGGATGATCGTAACATTTTTATTTTATAATGGAACCAAGAAACCCTCAAGCATAAGCAGGTGAATTAACTTAAGCTGACGGCTATCAGCTGAAAATCAAGTCTTATCGGGAATTTCCGCAACCGCTTGCTTCCAGTGTCACTCTTTAACATTATGTGGTTGATCCCACTATTTATCTCTTAAAGTCTGAACTACAGAAACATCAGCCAAAGTCGTGGTATCTCCCAACGCCCTGCCTTCGGCGATATCCCGCAATAGCCTGCGCATGATCTTGCCGCTTCTCGTCTTAGGCAGCTCGGCCGTAAAGAAAATGTCATCAGGCCGTGCCAGCGCGCCGATCTTCTTCGCTACATGGGCTTTCAGTTCATCCACTAAGCCGTCTCTCACCTCCACTCCTTCCTTGAGCGTGACAAAGGCTGCCACAGCCTGGCCCTTAACTTCATGATTCTTGCCGATACAGGCTGCTTCCGCTACTGCCGGGTGGTCAACCAGAGCGCTCTCTACTTCAGCCGTTCCGATGCGGTGCCCGGAGACATTGATTACATCATCTACCCGACCCAGCACCCAGAAATACCCGTCTTGATCCCATTTGGCCCCGTCCCCGGTAAAGTAGATACCCGGCCAGTTGCTCCAATACGTCTTAACATAGCGGTCGTTATCCCCGTAAACCGTTCTCAGCATCGCCGGCCACGGCTCGCGCACTACCAAATAGCCACCGCTTCCTTTCGGCACGGGACGTCCGTCATGATCAACCACTTCTACTTTGACACCCGGGAACGGAACCGTGCACGAGCCCGGTTTAAGATCCGTAAGCCCGGGCAGGGGAGTCATCATAATCATCCCTGTTTCTGTCTGCCACCAAGTGTCCACGATCGGGCAGCGCTCCTGTCCGATGTATTTATAATACCACATCCAGGCTTCCGGGTTGATCGGTTCCCCTACCGACCCCAAGACTCTTAAGCTGGAAAGATCCCGGCTCTCAGGATAGGACGGGCCCCATTTCATGAAGGTGCGGATAGCAGTGGGTGCAGTGTAAAGGATAGTTACCCGGTATTTCTCGACGATCTCCCAGAAGCGGTCTTTGGCCGGATAATCCGGAGTCCCTTCATACATTACCACTGTGGCCCCATTTGCCAGTGGGCCGTATACGATATAGCTGTGCCCGGTAATCCAGCCGACGTCTGCCGTACACCAGTACACATCCTCTTCTTTTAAGTCAAAAATCCACTCATGGGTTGTGCTAACTCCTACCATGTAACCCCCGGTAGTGTGCACTACCCCTTTCGGCTTCCCGGTTGTCCCGCTGGTATAGAGGATAAATAGCATGTCTTCCGCATCCATCTCTTCCGGCGGACATTCAACTGCAGCCTTGTGCATTTCCTCATGATACCAGAGGTCACGTCCCTCTTGCATGTGCACTTCACTTCCGGTCCTCTGTACCACTACCACATGTTCAATTGAATCTGCTTCTGTCAGAGCAGTGTCGGCATTCTCTTTCAGTGGGACAACACTCCCGCGCCGGAAACTTCCGTCTGAGGTGATGAGCACTTTGGCTTTGGCATCGTTAATACGGTCTCTTAAAGCTTCCGCACTAAAGCCGCCGAAGACTACGCTGTGGGGTGCCCCGATGCGGGCACAGGCCAGCATGGCAATTGCTGCTTCCGGGATCATGGGCAGGTAAATGGTGACCCTGTCCCCTTTGTGCACTCCCAAAGATTTAAGGACATTGGAGAATTTATTTACTTCCCGGTAGAGGTCCTGGTAAGTTAGAACCCTGCTATCTCCGCGTTCTCCTTCGAAAATGATGGCTGCTTTGTTGCGGCGCCAGCCTGCCAGATGGCGGTCGATACAGTTGTAAGAGGCATTGAGCTTCCCGCCGACATACCACTGGGCAAACGGCGGCTCCCACTCCAGGACTTGCTCCCAAGGCTGAAACCAACTTAAACGCTCAGCTGCTTGGGCCCAGAACCCGAGCCGGTCACCTTCCGCTTCCTCATACACTTTCTCCTCCCGCACTACGGCTTGAGCCTTAAACTCCGCGCCCGGCTTAAAGACCCTGTTTTCTTCCAACAAACCTTCTAATCTTTCTTCCCCCATATCTTAACCCCTCCACTTTCTCTGCCTGATATAAATTCGAGATCTTATGTATATTGTACAAAAGGGAAATCAGACTGTTAAGAAATTTCAGTCGAATAGACATTATGTCTTATTAAGCTGTCGGAAACTGAACCTGAGTGGTGATTAAGCAAAAACGGCGGCTGGATTGCTCCAACCGTTTCTGAACAGCCAAGAAAGTGAAACAGGCAGCGTACGTTCCACTGCCTGTTTCAGCCACCTCGTCCACCTATCTCCCAGGAAGGTTCCCCTACCTTCCGATAAATATTTTACTAGATTTTTTTTCCCTTTGCAAGCAGTTCTATCGTTTAGTTGTGGTTATCGTTTAGTTCTAATTGAGTTTGCTCAAATCTTAATTCACTCTATCAGAAAATATTTTCCAAAAAATATTTCGGATTGGCTGTCAAAACATTGACACTTCGTCTTGCATACAATATAATACATTATAATTAAATCTTCAAAAGCTATGATGGAGAAAAGTAAGTGGCTTGCAGCTTTTCAGGGAGGAAGAGTCATCGACTGAAAGCTCTTCTATGGATGTAACCGCTGAAGTTCCCTCCGGAGCTTCCGGCTGAACACAAAAGTAGGCTAGGACGGCCCTTCCCCGTTAGAAGGAAGAGGGTATCGGATTTCGGTCCCGTACCTGGTTAAGGGGCATTTATGCCAAGTTGGGTGGTAACGCGAGTAACTTCTCGTCCCTGCAGGGATGAGAAGTTTTTTATTTGCGCTCAGCCTAATCTTAGTGCCAAGCCTAGTTCGGCAAGTCGCAGCAGATAGCGCCGAACGACGCCGCCAAGCTTACCAGGACCTGAGATTCCCGCACCTTTTTACGAGCGGGCCTCATTTGAGGCCAAGTTGGGTGGTACCGCGGAAGTCCACGGCTTTCGTCCCATTAAAGGGATGTTAATGCCGTGGACTTTTTTAATTGAGCTAAAATAAAAGGAGGTTACTTCACATGCAAAATCTACCATTAGCCGGGTACAAACCTGAAAGAACTGAGATTGCCGTTAGTGACACAAATATTGGGGGACGGGATATTATCCTGATGGCCGGCCCGTGCGCCGTTGAGTCCGAACCTCAGATGCACCAAGCCGCCGCAGCCGTGAAACAGGCCGGGGGCACTGTCCTCCGAGGTGGAGTTTATAAACCCCGTACTTCCCCCTATGCCTTCCAGGGTCTGGGCCGAGAAGGCCTCATCCATTTAACCGCTGCCGCTAAAGAACATGACTTGTTGACAGTTACTGAAGTAATAGATCCCGCTAGCCTGGAGGAAGTGCTGGACCATGTCGATATCATACAGATCGGTGCCCGCAATATGCAGAACTTTCAGCTCCTTAAACTCGCCGGACAATCAGGAAAACCGGTTATCTTAAAAAGAGGGCTGTCGGCTACGATTGAAGAGTGGCTCTCAGCCGCAGAATATATCCTGGCCGAGAAAAACCCCAACGTAATTTTGTGCGAACGTGGGATTCGCACTTTCGAAACCAGTACCCGCAACACCCTTGATCTTAGTGCCATTGCCGTGATAAGGAAGATGTCCCATCTCCCGGTAATAGTTGACCCCAGCCACGCGGCCGGGCACAGGGACTACGTTTCTGCCTTGTCTAAAGCTGCAGTCGCGGTCGGGGCGGATGGCCTCCTGATCGAGATGCATCCCCATCCGGAAGAAGCTAAAAGCGATGGTGCCCAGTCCTTGACACCAACAGAGCTGCAACAATTGGCTGCCGATTTAGTCACAGTCGCAGCTTCTGTTGGCAGAACCATGGTAGGCACCGGCACCGGCACCGGCTCCGGCTCCGGCTTAGATTCCTTGCGCTCGAAGATAGACTCGATCGACAGCGGGATTATTGAACTCCTGGCAGAGCGGATGCACGTGGTAAAACTGGTTGCCCGTGAAAAAAGCCCTGACCGCATTCGTGACCACAACCGTGAACAGGAAATAATTCAGCGCTTAGGCCGGATAGCAGCCGAACTGCAATGCCCTGCAGACCTGGTGCGCGAGATCTATGCTCTGATCTTTGACCACGCCATCAAAACCCAGCTGCAGGACAAAGCCCGCAGGCTGGACTCCATGGCCTACGGGCGTTAAGTCAAACACGCGCTAAGCTCGTACAACTTCATGTTCATACGAATAACATTTGCCCGAAAGGAGTATTACGTCCATGCCAAGCATCGGTTATCTCGGGCCTCAAGGAAGTTTTTCCGAAGAAGCATTACTCGATTTTCTCGAAATCAGGGATCAGGCACATCCCACGACTTGGGAACTTCGCCCCTATAATTCGATCAGAGAGGTTTTGCTGGCCTGTGCCCGCGTGGAAACAACTTTCTCGTTTGCCCCGCTGGAGAATTCCTTGGAAGGACAAGTAGGAGCGACCATGGACACTCTCAAACAGGCAGATAACTTATTAATCGTAGGAGAATTTGTCCATCCTGTCTCGCAATGCCTGCTGACTTCCCAGCCCTTGCCCTGGGATGAAATAAGCCGCGTCTATTCACATGAGCAGGCTCTCGGGCAATGCCGGGAATTTCTTACCTCTCACCTGCCCCATGCCGAACAGATACCCCGTGCCAGCACGGCTGAAGCCGCGCGTGAAGTTGCGCAAGCGCAAAAAAACTGGGCTGCTATCGGCCCGCGACGAGCCGCAGACCTTTATAACCTTCACTGCCAGGCCAGAGGAATTCAGGACGTTTCAGCCAATGCTACCCGTTTTGTCTTAGTAGGCCAAGATCTCCCTCCCCGCTCAGGCAATGATAAAACATCTTTAATTATAACAACGGAAAACTCTCCTGGCGCACTTTTTCGGGTGCTGCAGGAGTTTGCTGAGCACGGCCTCAATTTGACCCGAATTGAGTCCCGCCCCTCCAAGCAAAAACTCGGAGAATACATTTTCTTCATCGATGTCGAAGGACATGTTTCCTTCCCACCCTTGCAGGAAGTTCTCCAAATCCTCAAAGATAAAAAACTGTTGCTTAAAGTCTTAGGTTCTTACCCCATGGCTAAAACACCTCTTAGTTAACCTCATTTTAGCCATCGGATAAATTGAAAGTTTTTAGAAGGATATCTTCTATCCCTTGAGGCTGGCATTTCTGTACGGGTTGCTCGGGCTTTTCATTTAAGCCTTGCAGACCACGTGGAATTGTCCAGCCTGTTTCTTGCTGCAGCCTTTCGAGCGCTTCCCATTCATCGTACGAGCCTTTCTCTCCCACAATCCCGTTAAGGACACTAGATGCGAATTTGAACGGGCTGGCGGTGGAGACAATCACTGTGTAAGTCTCATCTCCGCTGGCCTGCACGTAATCTTCGTAAACTTTAACCGCGACCGCAGTATGGGGATCAAAAACGTAAGCGTGCTCCCTGTATGCGCGGGCTATAGCAGCCAAAACGTCTTTTTCATCAGCCCAGCCTGCCCATATTTCTTGACGGCTCTTGTTCAAGGTATCCGGGTCTACGCTGAACGACCCTTTTTCAGTAAGACTGCGGTACCATTCCGTTATCTTCTCCGGATTCCTCGCGCTCATTTCATACAGAAAACGTTCAAAGTTGCTGGAAATGAGAATGTCCATGGATGGGGATATTGTAAGATGGAAATCCCTCTTGCTGTCGTAAACTCCATTCTTAAAAAAATCGGTCAAGACTTTGTTTTTGTTGGAGGCGCAAATAAGCTGCCCCAAAGGGATTCCCATCTTTTTGGCGTAATACCCTGCCAGGATATTCCCGAAATTCCCGGTGGGTACTACGACATTAAGCAGGGCTGCGGGCGCGATCTTTCCCTGTTCAACCGCCTGCAAATATGCCCATACATAATAAACAATCTGCGGTAAGAGCCGCCCCCAATTAATCGAGTTAGCTGAAGAAAAAATCATATTTTTGTGGGCAAGCTTAGTCCGGAGCTTCTCAGAAGCAAAGATTTCCTTAACCGCGCTCTGACATTGGTCAAAATTCCCATCTACCGCAACCACATAAGTGTTCGTTCCATCAGTGGTAGTCATTTGCCTTTCCTGAACCGCGCTGACTCCCCCATCTGGATAAAACACCATGATGCTGGTCCGGTCTACATTCTTAAACCCTTCGAGAGCAGCTTTGCCTGTATCTCCGGAAGTGGCAGTTAAAATCAATACCTCCGCACCTTTTTTAACAGACTGTACGCTCGCCCCTAATAAATACGGAAGAACCTGCAAGGCCATGTCTTTGAAAGCCGCCGTGGGACCGTGCCAAAGCTCCAAGACCCCGAAGTCCCCGACATTTACCAGTGGGGCCGGGTTTTCTCCCTCAAAAACGTCACCGCTATAAACTTGGGTAGCGTTAGAGATTACCTCAGGCGGCATCTCCGGTAGAAAAATTGACATTATCCTCTCGGCCAGTTGCCGATAACTAAGTCCGCGCAATTCTGTCCAATCCAGCTTGGGCAGAACCTCGGGAACGAACAGCCCTCCTCCTGGGACCATCCCCCAGGCAATAGCCTGGGACGCTGTTTGCTGATAAAGGTTTCCCCGTGTGCTTTCGTACAAATTGTTCCCTCCCAAAATGCAAATGGTTTTGATCGTATAATCCTCTTCTTAAACATAAACAGATTTATTGTATTCGTCAACCTTTGACAAATTCCTGCCCCCGCAGCAGGTATCTCTGGTTCGATCAACATTTAACAACTTGGGGTTTGCAGGAAAACTTTCCTTCCTTGTTGAATATTCTTGAAAATGCCTAAAGAGACAATTCCTCTAAATCGCAACTTAACAGAAGCTAAAATACAAAATAGTTGGAAGGTGATACCCTTGATTGACAACACCCTGCGCCAATATCGGCAAAGCCTGATACTTGGCTTAGTCCTTGCTGTGCGGGACTTATTCCCGGACGAACGCCTTAAAGTTGCGCATTCCATTTTAGATGGGGTTTACTGCGAACTGCAAGGATCCCTGCTGTCTGTGCGCGAAGTAAGAATGATTGAACAAAAACTGGGGGAGTGGATTAAGGCAGACCGCCCGATCCTCTGCAAACCCGGCTCAGACGGGTACTTCTCCTGTGACATGGACGGTTTCGAAATCAAATCCCTCTTTCCAGCGCTGGAACGTTCAGGATTGCTTGAGCATTGCCGGTTGATCCACTACCCACCCGGATTTATCCTCCTCTACGCGGACTATGACAGGCCTGATTCTTGCCCGATTTATGTGCCGCCCGCAAAACTGTCCGCAACTTTCTCCCAGTCTCAGCGCTGGGTAGAGAACTTGCGCCTTTCCCAAGTACGGGATATTAACGCTAGTATCTCTGCCAACCGTTCTGAGGAACTTATCAGTTTGGCCGAAGCCTTGCACGAAAAGAAAATCTCCTTGATCGCTGATAGAATCCTGGAACAACGCCGCCATGTGCGGGTTATTCTGATATCCGGCCCCTCATCTTCGGGCAAAACAACCTTTGCCCAGCGCCTCTCGACTCAGCTCAGGGTAAACGGTCTCCGCCCGGTGGCGCTCTCCCTCGATGATTATTTCATCGCGCGCGAGGAAACTCCGCGCGATTCCTCCGGCCAATATGACTTTGAAGCACTCGAAGCCTTAGATCTCCCTTTGCTCGACTCTCATATCCAGACCCTGATTAAAGGAGGTGTGGTTGAAACCCCGATTTATGACTTTGTCAGCGGCCGTCGCCGCCCGCAGGGCAAGATCATGCACCTCGATGCCAACGAGATTCTGGTTATAGAAGGAATCCATGGACTAAATCCGCGTTTGCTTCCTTCGCTTGAGCGTGATCAGCTGTTCAAGGTCTATATCAGCGCTCTCTTTCAGCTTAACATTGACTCGTATAACCGGATCCCCACCACAGAAGTGCGCCTGATTCGCCGAATGACCAGAGATGTAAAATACCGCGGGATCAGCCCGGACAAGACCCTAGGCCAGTGGTGGAGCGTTAGACGCGGGGAAAATACCAATATCTTTCCTTACCAGGAAGAAGCAGATGTCATGTTTAATTCCAGTCTTCTCTATGAATTAAACGCTCTGCGCCCATATACCGAACCGCTGTTACAGTCAGTTCCCAAGGAAAGCCCTAATTATGAGGCCGCTTCCTACCTCTTGCGCCTACTCTCGTTCTTTAATCCTCTGGATACCGCCAAAGTCCCGTTTAATTCGATTTTGCGTGAGTTCTTAGGCGGCGGAATCTATAATTCTTAGCTTGAAGATCAACTGTCTTAGTTACTTCTTTTTCCCAAAAGAAAGCCCTCCCTAGTAGATAATTTCTTCTACCACGGGAGGGCTCTTTGCTTGGTGCCTCTACCTATCACAGGCTAATTTTCCGGCTTTAGCCAAGTTATCGCGTGACATGTCGCGCAGAATGATTGTCACATTCTCAGCTGGAGTATTAATCGTTTCTACTATAGCTTGTGTCACCTTTTCGACCAAGGCTCTTTTCTGGTCAAGAGTACGTCCCTCAAATAGCTCAATTTGCACTATCGGCATCGTGTTCCCTCCTTTCCTCGCGGACATAAATACTTATGCCAAAATCCAGATTATGTTTATGAGCTAGCGCACGGATTCGCTGCGGTTCAAGCAGAAGTTCTTCTTTCATTTTCTTGCTGCATTTTTTAAGGACTATTTCAAGGCGTAAAGCGTCACTCCACGTCTGGATTTCCCAAGCCTGGGCCAATCTGACCGGCAAACGACTGGCCGTGTATTTCGCACCCTGGGAACTATTATGCTGGTGCAGGCGGCGCTCAAGATCTGTAGTCGCTCCCGCATAGAGAGAGCAATCACCGCAGCGCGCTAAATAGACCCAATACCTCATACTCGTCAGCTCCAGAAATTGAGTCTGGGACGAGTTGGCAAAAAACCAAGCTCATAGCAAAAGTCGAAATATTGCTCCAGTCCTGTGACTGAATCCGGGCCCAGATCATAAGAAAAGCGGGAAAAATAGTCCTGCCAAAATGACTTCTCAGCACCCAGCATGTCCACACAGGCCTCATATATCTCTTCCCAGTTGCCCTGCGCTTGCGTTTTCGCAGTCAAAAGCAGTTCGTGCACAGCCCTCACTTCTCCAGCCTTTTCCCGGATTAATGTTTGCGGAAAAGCCCAGACAGCAAAGGTCATCGCATGCCCGGTAAAACGCAGCCATTCCTCACCCAAATCATAAATGTAACAACCAGGCCGAGAACGCTCGGCTTTAATCGCCGGGTCACCGATCAAAAGGGCGGCATCAGCCTGCTTAAACATTTCCTCCAGATTAGAAGGCAAAGTTAGGTAGGTGGGAAAAACTTCATAGAAGTGGTGCAGCAGGATTTTGGCAAGATGGACTGAAGTGGCCGAGAGATCGGTGAGGGCAACCGTTCTGCCAGCTAAATCCTCGAGCGGAGCCTTGGCAAAAAGCAAGATTGACCCCACTCTCCCCTTGTTCGAAACTGACAGATTCGGCAAAACTGCATATTCCTGCCAGTGCTCACCATAGGAGAAACTGCTGATAGGAGCCAAGTCAATTTCACCTAACTCCAATAAGCGATTGTGCCCAGATGGTTCGTCCGTGACCCTTTCCAGCAAAGGATTGTCCCAATCAAGTAAATGGAACATCGGGAGCATATTGGTATTCGGATTATGTCCTATGCGCAGCATTTGATTCACCCTCCGCCATTTTACCACTTATCCGGGAATAAGAGCTAGGTTTTAGTGTTTTGTTCCAGTCTCGAGTGCGACTCCTTGTGTTCATGGCATTCACTAGCGAGCGGGCACAAACGGCATTGGGGCTTGCGCGCAGCGCAAATCCTTCGCCCGTGAAAAATCAGCAGGTGGTGAGCTTTGCTCCAGTGCGCGCGCGCAAACACTTGCTTCAATTCTTCTTCAACCTTTTCCGGTGTGCTTCCTTGAGCCAGCCCCAGCCTCCTGGCAACTCTAAAAACATGGGTGTCTACTGCCAAAGCGGGTATCCCGAAGGCATTGCTCCCCACTACATTCGCCGTTTTGCGCCCAACCCCAGGGAGCTTTTGCAGTTCCTCCAGATCTGCCGGGATCTCTCCTTCGTATTCGTCAAGCAACACCCGGCACATGGCTAAAATATTTTTCGCTTTATTGTGGAAAAGCCCCAGCGATTTGATCCTCTCTTCCAAACCCACTTGACCCAATGAAAGATAATCTTCCGGAGTTTTAAGCTCTGCAAAGAGCGACCGGGTAACCATGTTTACCCGGTCGTCCGTACACTGGGCTGAAAGGATTGTTGCTATCAATAACTCAAAGGGATTTTCGTACAGAAGCTCGCACTGAGCCTCGGGAAAACGCGCTTGCAGTATCTCATAAACATGAGCACCGAGACGCTGCTTATCTATCTCATCCATGGTTTTGCGTAGTTCCTTCTGTTAATACCACTAACTTAGAACCTCCGTGATAAATATTGTTCGCTCTTTTATCATGTCATACTCTTTACCTTTGCTAGTGCCGAGTTCTTCATCCCCAAACACCCTGACCACAGGCCGGGCGGGCATGCTCAAGTTCTGGTCTACAACCACGCCGATTTCTCCTGTATTTAGTCTGACAGTTATGCCGGTAGGATATGCAGCCACGTTCTTGAGAAAGACCCGCACAAATTCAAGTGGAAATATTTTCTCTGCTGCACCCATCAGTATCTCACAGGCTTCGTGCGGCATCACCCGCTTTAAGCCGGAATTGTCAGCGGTCAAACGGTCATAGAGGTCCACTAAACCCACTATTTGGGCCATGGGATGTATCTCCCCTTCTTTAAGCCCCCGGGGATAGCCGGTTCCGTTCATGGCCTCGTGATGCTGAAACGCTATATGGGCCACAATTAGGCTGAATTCTTTTTTCTTGCGCAAATCCTCAAAACCTAAAGTGGTATGGGTTTTGAACCGTTCAATATCATCTGCGCTCCAGTTTTCAGGGTTCTTTAGCAAGTGTTGGTCAAAATGCACCATCCCTGTATCGTGCATCAAACCCCCGATGGCCAGAGTCTCTAGCTTTTCGTAGTCGAAGAGCATGGCCTTGCCCAGAACGGTGGCCAAAACGCAGACATTAACAGAATGCGCAAAACCAGCGTTATCTCGGCTACGCATATCCATCATGCTCACGAGGATATCATGCTGAAACAATATCTTTTCCACAATTTTATTAACCACTCGTTTAAGTTCGAAACCATTAGGATCTTTGCCTAGGCGGATCGCTTGGGTGCTCTTTTCAATGACATCCATCGCCTCGCGCCGTTCTTCTTCCCCAATAACATCTTCAATAACTACATCATCATAGCTGTCATCTTCAATATAGACGATCGAAATGCCCATATCTTTGAGCTTACTGATAAAGAGCGGGGTTAACTTTACTCCTTTGCCGAGCAGCACCCGGCCTTTGCTGGAGTAAATCGTCTTGCCCAAGACGTCCCCAATCTTAAGTGAATTTACTCCTACCTGCCGCACTTAGGCTTTGCTCCTTCCTCGTTCTGCCAACTATTTCCGAAATCAGATTTTCTGCATGCCTGGTACGGGCTTAACGGAAATCCCTGCGGTTAGGCTTCCATTCTAATAGTAAGCCTTTTGTCATTAATAAACCGTCTAAGATTATCCTACACTATTTTCGCCATCTTTCACAGTCCTGTTTTCAGTAATTGTTGTTGTTCTCTTTTCAGGAATAACGCGCAAGTGCCTGTCGGAGAACGATGCCGGTCTGATGCGTGATATGCGTGATACGTGATAATGACAGATTATTGATTAGGAGGTATACTGAAAAGGAGTCAGAATATACTGTCCTCCATCCTCCAAAATTCCGACATACTCCCCTCCCTGCACACTACGCGGATAATATCTAATAAACTAGTAACAGAGGAAGAAAATAGATGCTATTTACATTAATTACGATCTGTATTCTTGGATTTATCGCAGCAGCAGTCGATGCTATCGCGGGCGGAGGCGGGCTTATCAGCCTGCCAGCCCTTTTAGTGGTAGGAATCCCTCCTCACCTCGCATTAGGCACGAACAAATTTGCCGCGACCGCAGCCTCGATGAGCAGCGCCATTACTTTTGCCCGCTCTGGCAAAACATCCTGGCCTATTCTCAAATGGCAGATACCTTTTACACTGGCTGGAGCAAGTCTAGGCGTGCTCGCAGTTCTGCGTATAAGCTCCTCTTTCTTGTCCATGGCCGTGCCGGTGTTAATTTTACTCGTAGGAATTTATACCGTCATTCATAAGGAATTTGGGATAGAAAACCGCTTTCAGGGGTTAAACCCCCTCAATCTAGTAATGGCCTGTTCGTTCGCATTCGCGATTGGGTTTTACGACGGTTTCTTCGGCCCTGGCACAGGTTCGTTTCTCATCTTCGCCTTTGCCACTTTCTTAGGCTTTGATTTTTTAACCGCCTCGGCCAATGCCAAAGTCTTAAACTTCATGAGCAATTTTGCTTCCTTGCTCCTCTTTGCCTGGAATGGGAAGATCCTCTACCTCTATGGAATCCCCATGGGACTATTCATGATACTCGGTTCCTATTTTGGCTCAAAGCTGGCGATCAAACGAGGTGCCACCCTAGTAAGGCCCATTTTTGTGACAATGTCATTTTTGGTGGCGGCTAAACTGATATATCAAGCATTTTAACTTGGCAGGTAAAGGAAAGGATTAGCGACAGAGTGTCGTAAATCCCCCCCCGTAAACAGGGACTTTTACGACACATTTTCGGGAAAAAGACGTTATGCGGCATCTAAGTTATTAATGGTAATGGAGAGGACGAGGGGGTATGAGAAGGATCTTGGCAGCAGTGGGTAGTCTCCTGGTGTTAGAGATGTTATGGGGTTGCGGTACCCCCATCACTTCCATTTCTGCGGTTGACAAACCCAGCGTTACCGTTGTGCCATCTGGAACAGCCATCAAAGTAGGCGATTATAAATTGACTGGCGAATTGCCAGACGGCTGGGAAATACCTCTTTCAGGAGAAAACAAGGGGCATATCTTAAAAAGAGGAAAATCAGTAGGGCTAATTGAAATCGTTGGCTACTATGGCGAGCCATCTGGTATTCCAAACCATAGTTCAATTGTTAGATCAGAGGACATTGTCTCGGGGCTTGGAAAGGGAAATCTTTCTTTATTGGAACGGTCTATGCCGGCAGCGTCTCCAGACCAAAAGACTTGGATTGAAATCTACTCTCTTATTCCTATTAAGGATCAGAACTTGGCTTTTAGTGTTTGGGTTGATACCAACAACGTTGATCTAAATAACGACCTAACAGCGATAAAGGGTATACTTGGGGGGCTGGTTTGTTGAAATATTTCTCCAGGAGCCTTAAATGCAGCAAAAAGATGATATCATGTCTCAAATTAAATTTGGGCAAAAAAAAGCCTTCCCAGGTGTTAAATCCTAGAAAGGCCTCTTTTAAATGTTTACCAATTGCTTCGTGTACGTGGTTGGTAACAGTCACGGCAATATACTGGCTTGTCACCGCTGGGTTGGAAAGGTACTGTGGTTTCTTTCCCACAAGTAGCACAGATTGCAGGAAACATTTCCCGTTGTGGACGAGAGTATCCACTGTTGGATCTAACTTGGGCCTTTCTGGCAGAACGGCATTCCGGGCACCGACCAGGTTCATTGGTGAATCCCTTTTCCTCGTAGAATTCTTGTTCGGAAGCGGAGAAGGTAAACTCGCGACCGCAGTCCTTACAGGATAAAACTTTGTCTTCAAACATAAAAAAACCTCCAAAATATATTACCCGCTACATGGGAAGTATTCATAGCTTCCTAGAGCTTTAGGCAATAGAGAAGGTTTTCGTAAATCCACAAATACTAACGAGCTTGTTAAGTATAACTGTAACGCAGGTATAAGTCAAATATTTCAAATAACTAATTACCTAAAAAGAGCAACGTCACATAACTTATTAGAGATTTATGATGTTCCTAGACACATAAAATATAATGGACCCAAGAATTTAGACAAAAAAATGAGGAGGATTAAACAACAAATTGGGTGTTCGAAGAAAGTTTACAGACGAGTTTAAGACCCAGGTTGTACTGGAAATTCTCAAAGAAGAAAAAACACTTGCTCAGCTTTCCTCAGAGAATGGGGTATCCTCGACCCAACTGATTCGTTGGAGAGATCAGGCTATTCGGGGCCTTAACGGAGCTTTCTCAGATGAACGAAAAGTCCAAGATGCCATCAAGGCACAATATGAAGCAAAAATTGAGGAACTTTAAATGGACACGTCAGTAGATGGCACTCTATTTCCGGATCCAACATTGAAAAACCACGAGGTTATTCATCGTCTAGTTCCAACGTATAGACCCGAGGATTTTATGCATCTCTTGCAACTGTTCTTCCGCAAAGGATGTTGCGTCTGTGAAAAAGGACATCCTGACTACCTGGGGGTTATCCGCTTTTTTCAACCAGTATTCTTTTCCCGAAATGCTGTATATGTGTCGCCATAAGATGCCGTTCATTCGTTGACATAGCCGTTAAGGTTAGCCTCCGTAATCGGTTTTAGGGAGTTAGTATTAAAGTCATTGGCATAAAGACAAGGATGTAAAGGCTAAGAATCAGGGTCAAGATAGACACTTTTTCACCTAACCCCTCCAGCAAGTTTTACTTCATTCTTATTAACAGGATATTACTCCTAGACATAGGATTCTCCATAAGTGTAATCGAGTGAGGCGGCACGGAAATCAATTAGCGGCCATGAGGCAATAAAAAACCGCGCTAGTTAGCGCGGAATAGGATCATCTTGGTTGCCGATTGCAGCTTATGCTTTGAGCTTACCACCAGCGGCGCCTGCGCCACGGATACGGAGGGAAAGCCCACCATGGATAATGATGCCAATAATGTCTTCGATGACGACGAGGGCGTCCATCCATTATTATCACTCCTTCACAAGTTCGTTAAAGTTCGCTTCATTTAATTTTCAGAAACAAGTTGCTGTTCAAGGAGTTATAGTTTATACACCATAATATGGCATTAACAATTTGTCTCGTTCCTGATGGAAAAGCTCTCTGCCTTATTGAGTGGCAGAGAGCCGTATAAATAATCTAAAGTTCGTTTTGAACCGCAAGAAGTATTTCTTGTCACTTCGGATCATTCACCCAATCCTTAGGCTGGATTGGGTATCCATCCGGACGCTCGAGTGCCAAATGCTTTGCGTCTGCGGCACCAAAAATTCTAATTCTCAGCCAGTCGGCACCAGTACGGGAGCTTAGAAGCAAATAACCTGATGTATCATTGCGAAAACGAAAATCTAATGTCCCATACGCAACCGTAGCGTCATTTCCCTTCGGGACATAATATACCGGCAAACTATGTGAGTGCCTTTCTTCAATAGCCAGGTTAGCTTGTCTGGCAGCTTGGTAAAGTGTGGTGGAATCCTGGCATACCCCACCGCCGTCTGCTCTGATAACTTCATTAGCGGAAAATATATAGGCAGGCAGGTACCCGGAGGCTACTGTCCTCTCCCCCACAGTCCCGTTGAAGGAAAACACTTCGCCCGGTGCAATCAGCCGCCCGTCCAAGGCTGCCGCAGCTAAACGCACATTGTTGGTGCGTCCTTTGTCATTCATATTAAAGTAAGTCGTATAATCTCCGAGGATATTTTGGATCTTATCTACTTCAGCGTTATCAGGATGTACTGGGATTTCTGTTACTGCCAAAGTAACTGACCCGCTATTACTATCCAGTAAGCGGCTCCAGGATTCCTTAAGGTTCAGCTCAAGGCCTGTTTGCCCTTCTTTTATTACCAGCTTGCTCCCCTGGTAAACGATCGAAGCCGCACGGGGCTCTCGGTTTATCTTGGTCTTTAGGCTTTCCAGTTGTGGCATGATTTCGTCCTTGAGCAAAATCTCCGGCGGCTCTAAGCTCAGCCTTCCGGCCAGAAAACGGAAAGGAGCCGCCAGTCCTGATGCTGGCACATACTGTTCATGCAGCCAGTTCGTTAGAGATTGGCGCGAGCGGGTGGTCTCAAGGGGAAACTTACTGCCATCATATAAGACTTCGGTCGGAATCACTGCCTCAATCTCAGCCCAAGCCTGGCTTTCAGTTGCTCCAGACAAATCCTTTCCCCACACACGGAAACCAGTGGGTGCCTTATCATGTTCCAATCCGTAAGCAATTGAACTTCCAACCAGAACGGTGACCAGAACTTGCAGCACCAGCAGGCCTATTAACAGATGTCCTTTTTTCATAACTCACAACAGATTATTAGTTCTTACTTAAGTGGGAGGTGATTTCCATCAAAGTCGTACGCGCGGTGATTTTACGGATAGTATCTTCGGTCATAGGCTGGCCTGCAGGCAATACCTCTCCATTATCCAGAGTAATATCTTTATCTACGCTCTTACCGATGAAATACTGAAGTTGGCGCTGTTCGAACAAGTTAAAACCACTGTCATCCCCGTCAGAGGAGTAGTTGTCTTCCTGGGCTGGCGCAGGCACTTGGGCTGCTTCAGTTGGTAACACGCTTGCAGAAGCAGGTTCTCCTTCCACAATTAAAAGTTCCTTGCCGAAGGTTACGATTTGGTCGGAGTCAACCTGATGGCGGTTACCCTCGGTGTCAACAAAGATACATTCCTCAATCTTGGCGGTTTCTTCATTAACCAGGAACTCTTCCACTTCCCCAATAAGCTGCCCTTTCTTGGTCAGAACTTTAGTCGCAATTACTCGTACATCCTGGCGCAGTAGTTCTTGGACATTCTGATTGTGAGCAACATCTTGGATCACTTTCGGATCAGGAATGGTTAAGGCAAATTCCCCCAGACCGACGACATCGCTAAAAGCAATTACTTTAGCCCCGAAATAATCTGAAGTTTGATCCGTAACAAAAAAGTCGACAGTTCCAGCTTGCGGATTTAGAACATAATCCTTAATCTGCCCTACTTGTGTGCCCTCGGCTACACTAATAATCCTCAAGCCAATAATCTCCCGGGTCGGTTTCATCTGTGAATTTCCTCCTCTAATTAAAAAATTTTAGGTTTAAGGTTGATCCATACTCATTAGCTGAGAAGGTTCTCCTTGCTCAGCCACGCTGTCATTTGGGTTCTTTGCTCAGGCGCAAAACGATGGGCATACTCCTGCCAATAATACGTAAGCAACTCTTGGGCATAAGCTCTTTTGTTAACCGCCAGCCACAGAGTGCAAGCGTCCATGATTAAGTAAAAGGCCAAATCCGGAGCTGGGCGCAGGCTCAGAGCACGTGAGAACCATTCGGCTGCAGACTGATAGCGTCCAGCATTCTTAGCCGCAAACCCCCAATTAATGAGGTCTTCCAAGGTTATTTCAGGCTCGACAACCTCTTGTCTCAGGATTTTCTCCTGTCCATCACCTGGAAGATTTTCGGACACCATTTGTACTGCAATTTGCGAAGCCTCCGGCTCAGCTTTATCCAAATGCGCTACGACTTGTGAAAGCTCCGTTTGTAGCGGCGGGACATCCGATAGATCCGCAGTTTCCGAGGTCTCCGTAGTTTCCCAGATCTCTATAGACACCTGAGTCTCTGGTGTTTCCGAAGCTCTTGTAAGTTCCTGTTCCTCTACAGTTTCCGTAAGCTCTTGGGACGCTATCCCTGAAACTTCCTTATTATTACTGTCTGTCATCCCCGTCTTCTCCGGTGACTCTGTTTTCTCTGGTGACTCTGTTTTCTCTGGTGACTCTGACGTCCCTATCTTCTTAGTAAGCCAGAGCGGAGGCAAAATTACCGTTAAGGCTGTAAATCCAACCCACCAGAATACCTGGTTATAGCGAAGTGCAAAAGGGAGAAGCAAAACCTCTGCAGTTAAGACAAGGCCAATGAACAGACCGTCCTTTTTCCTAAGTCCGAACCAATGGGCTATCCTGCTCAAGAGCACTATAAATGGGAGGCTGCCTGCAGCCGCAGCAACTTCATAGGCTAAAATGAGGTCTCCCCCCTTACTTTCTCTCTATGCGATTTATTCGACAGATCTCAAGCTTTCTCCTTCTATTTGCGTAAATATCCTCCCTGCGACAAGAAAAGCCGTATAATTTGAAGAAATATTTATCAGACAAAAAAATGAAAAATATAATTAGGTAGAGGAATATCAAATTTAACAGAGAATAATAAATAGCATCAGGCAGTAGTGGGATTTCTTGTAAGGAGGCCTGGTATGCCGGACAGAAATTCGCCATCCGACAGGATTGTCGAGCAATTGCAAGAAGAAATCCGTTCTCTTGAAACCCGTTTGGAAGAAGTTCATCTTTATACGCATGTCCTTCTTGAAATAGCGAGAGCCTTAAATGCGTCTCTTGATACACGGGTAATCGCAAGCAACATTATTAGCGCCATCTCAGCCCTAGTTGCGGTTGAGAAGGCCTCGGTATGTCTATGCGTAGATCTGGGCAAATCCATTGAAGTTATTGGCTTATTCGATTCTTCCACCCCTTATCCCAAATTTCCCCCTAACTACGATTTTTCATCTATACGGAAAATCATGGGTGAGGAGAAAACTGTTTATTACCCACAGCATGACGAAGGCCCGTGGGGTTTAGTTTGCTGCCTTCCTTTGCTAAGCGCCCAGCGTAAAATCGGCTGTATCAACATCCATTCCATCAGGCAGCCTGAAATTACCCAGTCCCAAATGGAGTTTTTAGAAACACTTGCAGGTTATGCGGCTTCCGCGTTGCACAATGCCCTCCTCTACGCACTCGTGCAAAGAGATTCTATTACCGATGGTCTGACGGAAGTATACAATTATAGATATTTCCAGAGAAGGCTGCGCGAGCATATTTCTCTGTGCCAACGGCGTCAGCCCCATTCTTCTCTTGGCTTGCTCATCCTTGATGTAGATAATTTTAAGAGTTTCAATGACCGCTATGGACACCAGTTTGGGGATATCGTCCTTAAAACGGTAGTGAAAGTGTTGGCAACTCATTTACGTGAAGAAGATATCCTGGCCCGTTACGGCGGAGAAGAATTTGTGCTCCTGGTCCCGGAGGCTACGGATGAAACGATTACAACGGTGAGTGAAAAAGTACGTAATCTCATTCAATTTACCAGAATAGTAAACCCTGACACGGAAGAAGAAGTTTCAATTACCGTAAGCATCGGAGCAACCTTATGGCGTCTCGAAGACACTGTTACTTCCCTAATCGCCCGTGCAGACAATGCCCTCTACCGCGCCAAAAACACCGGTCGCAATCAAAGTGTACTTGAGTGACTTATAGCCGCATCATAGTCCAGAGGTAAGCCACCGCCAAAGCGGTAAGATATGAAGGCAAATTATACTTAACCAGAGTCTGGGCTTCGACCCCGGCCACGGCCGCAGTCACAGCCGCAAAACCCCAAGGAATGAGCACTGCGCCGGTCCATATTGAAGCGATCTGTCCTAAGACAGCCAAGGGAGCGAGGGGCAAACCGGCAGCTTCACTAAGGGCAACTGCTATGCCTCCGGTAAGAGGCAAACCGGAAAACCCTGAACCATCCATAGAACCTAGCATTGCGGTTAACATCACAAACAATCCGGCTATCCATTTGTTCAAAGGAAAAACGTGCGCCAGGGAAGTGGCGAAATCACTGAAAAAGCCCGGCTCATGGCGGTCGAATACAGCTAACGTACCTGTCGCCGTTCCCATAAAGAAAAATCCCGCCATAATAATTATTGGGGTAAAAGTACTGATGGAAAAGCGCAGACCGTGGCGCACATACTCTACAAAAGTGGAAAAGGCGTTTCCCCTGTCTTTTAACAAGGTTCCGGTTATTAAGATAATAAGCGTAACTCCCCCGATTATGGCGCTTGCTCCATCCCCTTTTATCTTCCCTAAGATTAAAATTGCAATCGCCACCGCATAGCCGCACAGAACAAGAAATCCGATCATACGGGCCGCAGGGTTCGTATTTTTTGGATGAGCCCCTGTGTTCTCAATTTTTGTCTTACTAGCTAATTTGCTCTTACCTTGGTTGCCTGCCTGAGTATGTGGCAGAATTGCTGTCATTGCGCCCGTGTGTTTGCTTAAACGGCGTTGCTGCCAGTCTCCAACCGCTGCCGCTGCTAAACCGCTTGCCAAAACCACGGGCCAGAGAGCATCTAACACACTTGCTAACGGTAAACCGGTGGCCTTGCTTAATAAAGAAGGAGCTCCTTGAATCACGAAGTCTCCCGAAAGGCCAAGCCCCTCTCCGAAAATAGCCAGGCTCATCGCAATGGCCATCGGATTAAGGCCAGACCGACTCAAAGTCGGAACGAGCACCGCTCCCAGAAGGGTTACGGCGGGAGTAGGCCATAAGAACAAAGTCATACCCCACATCACAACCCCTAAAACCCAGTAAGTCAGCACCGGGTTGCGCAGAGTTTGCAGAGGCTGGGTAATAATAACATCAGCTCCGGTATCCTGTAACAGTTTTGTGAGTGCTACAACCATTCCGATTAAGAGAATTATGGTTAAGAGATTCTGCATTGAAAGCATGAGCGCCCGGAACATGATCTCGAGAGCCCCGGGAAAGCTGAACCGTTCCGCCAAACCGACAGCCAAAATCCCTAAAGCCCCGGGTAATATAGGCTGTTTGCGTGCGATCAACGTCGCAATTATCACCAGAATAAATCCCAGAAACACCCAATGGGCCAGTGTGAACAGGACGACCACCACCTTAAGCCCTAATAGTGTGGCCTCATCCCCTTCTTTATATGTGTAAAACACCGCTTGCTTCGGCGGTGTTTGCTAATTCCCGGGACGCCAGATTGTCGCGCCTTTCTCACAGGCAGCTTGTCCAGCTGTATACTCAGTAAGCCAACTCCCGAAGGTTTCAGCTTCGGCCAGCGGAATATAGGTCTCAACTTCAACGAATTCTGTAAAGTTTTCCTTGCCTGCCTCCCACCCGCGCTGACTAAAATGATATTTGACCTGATCGTACCAGGAATAGGGAATATGAAGGATAAAAACAACGTGCGGCTGCAGCAGTTTAAGTGACGCCTGTTCCAGAACCTCGCGCGCAGTCGAACTGTACGCTCTGGTTAACCCGCCCGTGCCCAGCAGGATTCCGCCAAAATACCGTACCACGACCACTAACACATTCCAGACGTGCTTATGCTGGAGCACATCGAGGATGGGTCTCCCTCCTGTTCCTTGGGGTTCCCCGTCATCTGAAGCTCTCTCTGTCTGTCCTTCTTTCAGGCGATAAGCATAGACATAGTGGCGGGCATTAGGATAGTGCTCACGAATAGCTTGAAAAGCATCTTCAATTTCTGCGGAATTGGTGACCGGAGTTATGATCCCGATAAAGCGTGATTTGTCGATCACCTGTTCCCAGGTTTCTTTCCCCGCGACTACGAAAAAGCTCTCCGGCTGCATCAGATCCCTTGTTCCTTTCCTTTAGCATTCACTTTATCCAGGAACTTGGAGCTATCAATAATAAAGCGTTCATGCCTTCCTTCTCCGATCTTTTCCTGTTCATCGAAAGCCTCCACGCTAAAGACAAGGCGGCGGCGGTCGATTTCTATTAACTCAGCCGTAGCCCAGACCTTTAAGCCAAGGGGAGTAGCTGCCAAATGCTTAATCTCAAGTGCGGTTCCCACGCTAGACTCCCCAGGCACTAGATCAAGTGCCTGCACAGCAGCCTCTTCCATCAGCGCAACCATGGCCGGGGTGGCAAAGACTTCAACCAAACCGCTCCCCAATGCCTTAGCCGTATTATGTTCCGCGACCACTGTCTCGGCACGGCCTTTTTGCCCTATTTGAACAGCCATATAATCACTCCTCATCTTGAACCTCTCACAATCAATTATACCACATAATAATCGCGTATCTCACGTGTATCTCATGATGTATCTCATGATCTATTCTTATCGCGAATGCATAAAATAATCTAAAAAAGAAAAAGCGTCCAACGTTATTTACGCTAAACGCTCTTTCCGTATTAATAGCTGCTGCCAATGTCGTTGGTCAGATTAATTTCCCGCTTTGCCAACATCGCTTTTCTGTTAGTGCTGCACTCCCTGGGAAATGTCGCTTAAAGCTTCTCCTGCCTCGTCAATATGGATCTGCTCAACCGCCAAATCTCCCAAAGCTAAGATCCCGATAATTTTCCCCTGCTCTACGACCGGGAGGCGGCGAATCTGCTTATTTGACATCAGATCAGCTGCTTCGTGAATATCGGCATCCGGGCCGATCGTTGTAACATTCGTACTCATCGCTTCTGAAGCTTTCATCGAATTAACATCTTGCCCTAAGGCCACTGCCCGTATCACAATATCCCGGTCTGTTACTATTCCCATCAAGTGCTGCTGCTCACATACGGGCACAGAACCAACATCCTCCTCTTTCATCATTTTAGCCAACTCCAACAAGGATGAGTTGGGACTAGCGCACTTAACTTGGGAAGTCATGATATCCCGTACCTTCATCTGAATTCCTCCTTAACGACATATCGTCATGCATAGTTTGATCTAATAAGCAAAAATAATGCGCCCAAAATATCCCACTTATAGCATCCCTGCCTATGCACAAACTAACAACAAATCGGAGGGATGCAACGTGAAACACTCAGAAAAATTAAAACATCTTCCCCCCTATCTATTTGCCCAGCTCGATCAGCTCATTCATGAGAAAAGCGCGCAAGGGCAGGATCTGATCGTGCTCTCTAAGTCAGACCCGGACAGGCCGACCCACCCTAACGTCGTAGAAATACTGCGTGAGCAGGCCGTTGAACCCTTAAACCATCACTACCCTGATTTTGACGGGCTTAAACTCCTGCGTGAGCAAACCGCCGCTTGGTATGAGACCCAATACGGGGTCAAACTCGACCCGGACCATGAAATTCTTCCTCTCCAAGGCTCAAAAGAGGGAATTGTGCATTTCTGCCAAGCCTGGCTTGATCCCGGCGACCTAGCTTTAGTTCCTGATCCCGCCTTTCCCAGCTACCGCACTGGGGTAATACTAGCGGGCGGCAAGCCATATTCCATGCCGCTTAAGGCCCCGGATTTTTTGCCTGATTTCCGAGAAGTACCCACGGACATTGCGCGCAAAGCTAAATTAATGTTTCTTAACTATCCGAATAACCCGACAGCTGTCACTGTCTCAACTGAATTTTGGGAAGAAACCTTGGACTTTGCACGCTCGTTTGATTTAATCCTGGTCAATGACCATGCATATGCCATGACTAAGTTCGAGCATGATGTCGCTCCCAGCTTATTGTCGGTCCCTGGGAGCAAAGAACGCTCCCTAGAATTCTTCACCTTCTCCAAAGCGTATCATATGGCGGGCTGGCGGCTGGGACTGGCAGTAGGTAATGCGGAGATTCTCCAGGGACTGAAAATTATTGAAACCCATGTCAACGCCGGAATTTTTAATCCGATCCAGTATGCAGGCGCTGAGGCTATGCGTCTAAGCTTAAAGCCCAATTTCTTTGTTATGGACAATAAAGCTTATGCAGAACGCCTTAAACGCTTGGTGGATTTCTTTAATTCTTGGGGTTGGAGGCTTAGAGCGCCAAAAGCCACAGTCTATCTCTGGGTTCCGGCACCTGGGAATATGGATGGAGATGAGTTTACCCACTTCTTATTGGAAGAAGCAAATGTGGTGGTAGCTCCCGGCAGCGGCTTCGGAGAAGAAGGCAAGAATTATGTGCGCTTTTGTGTCACCTACCCGGATGAAACGGTTGACAAAGCCCTCAAAGCTATGCATTCAACTTTCGAACGCGCTGAAACCCCGCCTCCTCACTATCCTGACCACGCGGCCCGCTAGGCAAACCAACAAACTTCAGACCCAATGCTGGATCCTTTCACAGGGCGATATTAAGAGGGACCGAACCCAAAAGCTTGAAAAATTGTCGCGCTTTCGAGTTGGCTCCCCCAATATCCTAAGCCGAATGGGGAGCCGTGCGATAAGCCTCCCGTTCAGGCGGGTGGTGATAAGGAACGCTCGTAACAAGAATATTTTTGCGGAATAACAGCATTAACTTGATTAACTGCCCTGTTTGGTTGTGCAAGATATTGTGCCACATCTTTGACGGAACATATTCCGGAATGGCAACCGTAATCGTGTCAAAGTGTTGTCCTTGCTTTTCAAGCTTGTCAAGGTAACTAAAAAAGTCGTGAACCGTGGCGCGATAAGGGGAATCTACGATTTCCAGGGGAATTTCAATTTGGTGTTCCGACCAGTGCCTGAGTAGCTTTTTTGTACGTTCCGGATCTGAAGCGATATGGACGGCTGTAACCTGAGGAGTTAACGAATGAGCGTATTTAAGCGTTTTGAGCACGATCAGATTAAGGTCATAGACCGGCACAACAATTTTGTTTTTATATTCCGCCAGATCAATATGAGCCCGCCGCCGTTTAAGTTTAGCCTGGTTCAGGCGGTAATCTGCCAAAGCCTCAGGCGTAACCGCTAAGTCCTGAAGTTCGCTGCGGTAAACCGAGCCAATCGTGCGAAAAACCAGGACCAGCAAGGGCAGGGCAACCAGAACAATCCAGGCCCCTTCCCTGAACTTCGTCATAATAAAGACGAGGAAGACCAAAAACGATACGGCTCCGCCAAAGCTAAAGATACTAAAATCGGATACCCACCTTTTTTCTTTCTCCTTCCAAGTATGAAGGGCCAGCCCGATCCCGGTCAACGCGAACGACAGCAATACTCCGATCGCGTATAAAGGAAGCATCGTATGAGTATCCCCATGAAATACTAGGATAAGTACCACAGAAACTGTTAACAGGAACCAGATTCCAGTATTATACACCAAGCGGTCTCCCATGTTTTTGAAATAACGTGGCACATAGCCATCGCGGGCCATCAAACTGAGCAATATCGGTAAACCGGCAAAAGGAGTATTGGCAGCGATGACTAAGATTGCTGCCACTGTTCCCATCAGTAAATAATAAGGAATCGTCCGACCAAACACAATCAAACCCAGTTGATTCAAAATTGTGTTGTCTTCTGAGGGCACCAAATGATAGGACCCGGCTAAATAAGTAAGTCCCACTAAACCTACACCGACTACTACCGCTAACACAATCAGAGTACGGATGGCTCTTGTCTGCGCCGGAGCCTTAAAAGCTGACACACCATTGCTTACCGCCTCAAAGCCAGTGAGGGCGGTCGTTCCACCTGCCACAGCCCGGGCAAACAAAAACCATGTCATTCCACCGGTAGTACCTGCTGTCAGTTGAGCCGTTCCGACCGGTGTTACACCGTGAAGAACTATCTCAGTCACCCCTGTGACCACGAGCAAACCTAAAGTGAAGATGTAAAGGTAAACAGGCAAAGCAAACAAGCGGGCTGATTCTCTGAGCCCGCGCAAATTTATCCAGGCCACAAAAAGTATCACCAGGCAATCCGCCAGTACCTTATGTCCGGTGGGTACCAACCAGGGAAATACCCCTGTTAGGTTTTCAATCGCCGAACTCACACTCACTGATACAGTCAGAACATAATCGAGAGTTAAACTGGCTCCCGCGATTAAGCCAAAGGTTTCTCCCAAATAGGCTTTAGCAATAGTATAGGAGCCTCCGCCTTGCGGGTATTTCTGGATCGCCTTGCGGTAGACAAGTAGGATGCTCACTAAAAGCACCACTATTAACGAAGAGGCTTTCATGATATAACTGTAGCCAAGCGCCCCGGCAGCTAGCAACACATAAAGCATCGCATCTGGAGCATACCCCTCGGAAGAAATAATATCGGACCCGAAAATTGGCACTCCACCCATAACTCCCACCTTAGCGTGCTCGGCATTCTGAGTCGAAAGGGGGTGTCCAAAGATCCAGGTGCGAAGTTTGAGCCAGAAAATCGTGTTCGACGTAGCCATCTTGCCTTATCCTCCTAATCAATGACCTATCTGTAAGAAGTTTTTCTTATTAGTTTGTGCCTTAATCTAAGTAAGATATACAAACCTCAACAGCACTCGCGCAATAACGAACAAAGTATAGTCTTATAAAAGTAAATACTCAATTACCGAATAAGCTTATTTAACATGGATTTAATCAATGGCGGTTCGTAGGGTATTGCTTTAGTTCTTCGCTCCTTGTCAATCTAATATTTAGCCCATAAAGCAAGGCTGTCCCCCAACACGTTTCGGGACAGCCCCTATAACTTCGATTTACTCTTTATCAAGCTGATAAAATTCTTCACAAAGCATCTAACAGGGTGATAGTTCTTTACGCCCTCCCGTCATTTTCCAGACTCCGCCATAGGTACCAGGCTGCTACCGTCTCGTGTGGTGCCCAACCCTCAAAATACTCTTTAACCGCCTCCACCGTTGGCATTTCTGACAAATCGTACACTCGCTGAACAGCTTTGCGGATGCCAAAGTCCGAGGCCGGAATCACCCGTGGGCGGTTAAGGGAAAAAATAAGAAACATCATAACTGTCCAATCCCCTATTCCTTTGACTTTAGTTAGAATGCCCCTGATCTCCTCATCATCGAGCCCGCCAAGTTCAGCAAGGGGAATGTCCCCTGTTAAGGAACTGCGCGCAAGTTCCAGCAAGGTTTCTCCTTTGCGTCCCGAGATGCCAAGCGCACGCAACTCTTCCGTACTCAAACTCGCCAAGGCCTCAGGCGTAAGCCTCCCGTTTAGTTGGGCAAGCAGGCGTTCAGCCAGAGCGCGGGCTACTTTGCCGGAAATCTGCTGAGCCAGGACGCTTTCGCATAGCTCCCGAAAATACTCTGGATGAGGCATAAGCGGGCAGATTCCCCACTTACGCACCACCGGTCCTAAATGTTCATCTTCTCTCAGGGCCACAAAAGCTGCTTCAGCTTGTAGCAATCTCGCACCTACTTTCCCATGTCTTTCCCCTTCACACTCACAGCCCTTAACCGGAACTTTTACCTGAACTTATACTAAACTTATTGCTGAACTTATGTCGCAATTTGTCCCTCAACTTTTTACCCCGGCTTCGCCCGGCACTCCCGTTAGTTGCCCTGCTTGGCCGCCGGTTTTCTCCCGTAAACCACAGCCACTACTCCTCCGGCCAGATTACGGTAGCCCGTCTCAGTCAGGCCGCACTCTTTAAATATACGCGCCAGTCTCTCCTGGGCAGGAAAGGTGCGGGCTGAATCGTGGAGATAGCTGTAGGCGCTTCTCTTGCCTGCCCAAAGTTTGCCCATCGCAGGCACAAGTTTTTCAAAGTAAAGCCAATACATCTCTTTGAAAACCGGTGTGGATGGTTTCGCCATATCTAGGGAAACTACCCATGAGCTAGGCTTCACGACTCTGGTCATTTCCTGAATTCCTTTCTTTAAGTCAGGCAAATTTCTTAGCCCCCAGCCGACAGTAGCTCCATCGAAGCTGTTGTCCGCAAACGGCAAATCCATAGCATCCCCCTGGAGCAATTTTATGTTTTGAGCCAAGGGTTTATCTTTGACAAGCACCCTGGCCTCAGCCAGCATCTTTTCCGAGAAATCAACGCCTGTAACCTGCCCCTTCGGGCCTACAGTCTTCGCTAATTCATAAGAAAGTTGGCCGGTGCCACAGCACACATCAAGCATTTTATCCCCCGGCTTGGCTCCGGAAAAACGCACGGCAACCTGACGCCAGCGCCTGTCCATACCCAAACTCATCAGAGTGTTCATTAAATCGTAGCGTCCGGCAATCGTATTAAACATATCCCGGACATATGTAGCTTTGTCTTTTCCTGCAAAATCCATTTTGATTCTCCTCGAAACTCTTTTCCGGTGATTACCCTTCTGCTTAATAGTAAGCAATCTAAAGCCCTTTGTCCAGAAGTATAACCCAAGTACTGGACATTATCCAAAGCAGTCGATGTCGAAAAACTCCGCCAGCTGTCCGAATCTTCTGGGATATTGCTGTTGCATTTAGCTCTTTGGTATGCTAGGATAGGGCTAGAATTAAAGAGTGAGACTCAAGGGAGCTGGAACAGCCGGCTGAGAGGGACGACCTATTCGTCCGACCTTAAACCTGATCTGGGTAATGCCAGCGTAGGGAGGTGTAACGCGCCGCATTACAGTGCGGTTTTTAGTTTTTAAATGCTGAACCGTTAAAATTTCTTCTTAATGAATTCAGGCTCAAGAAATTGAAATTAAGGAGACTAAAATATGCCAAGAATCACAATGTCGTTTCAAGTTATTCCCTTTGTTGAAGAAGCCCGTATTTATGAGGTGGTGGATGCTGCCATTGACGTTGTAGCAAGGAGCGGTGTCAACTACGAAGTAGGCCCCCTGGAAACCGCCATGGAAGGAGAACCGGAGACCCTGTGGCAGATAATCCGCCAGGCTCAGGAAGCATGCATAAAAGCCGGGGCTTCCCGCGTCCTTACCAATATTAAGATGGATTACGTTCCTTCCGGCTCCACCATCGCGGAAAAAATCGACAAATACCGGGGGCAGTAAACAGGTGGACAAATACCGTGACCAAGGACTTTCTGTGCCCAAGCTCCGCCAAAGCATTCCCGCCTTAATTCTGCTCATTATTGTCCTCGTAGTCTGGGAAATGGCCGTAAAAGGCCTCAAAGTTCCCTTATGGCTGTTACCTGCCCCCAGCCAGGTGGGCCAAGCTCTGTGGCAAACAAGAGAACTGCTCTGGCAGCATGCCTTAACTACGGTGATGGAAACCACCGCCGGTTTTGCCCTAGCGGTGTTGGCCGGAATAGCCACCGGCTTAATCATGGGGATTTTCCCGCTGGTTAAACGTCTCTTTTATCCTTTTCTGATTATTTCCCAGACCATCCCGCTGATTGCGGTCGCCCCCCTCTTGATTCTCTGGCTTGGCTATGGCCTCCTGCCTAAAATAATTACCGTAATTCTCGTGTGCTATTTTCCCGTTACCATCAGCCTCCTTGAAGGGCTGGAAACGAGTGACCCGGACTTCACAAGACTCCTCCGCTCAATGGGTGCCAGCCGCTGGCAAATACTGCGCTTGGTGCGTTGGCCTCACGCCCTGCCTTCCCTCTTTGCCGGGCTGAAAATAGCCGCAACTTACAGCGTCATGGGAGCAGTAATCGGGGAATGGCTTGGAGCCAGTTCCGGCCTCGGAGTGTACCTTACTAACTCATCCCATTCTTTTCTCACGGACAGAGTATTTGCCGCCATCTTAACAATTACCGTGTTAAGTTTTGTTTATTTCCTCTTGATTTCAGCCCTTTCATGGTTAGCTCTCCCCTGGCTGACCTCAGATAAGAAGTGAACAAAACCACCCAGCACAGTGAACTGAGACTACTTAGTTAAAAATAAACAAAAAATTACTTAAACAAAAAACTACTTAAGTAAAAGGAGTAAAATTAATATGAAAAAGCTATTAACTGCCTTAGTGGTGTTCGTCCTGTTGCTGACAGGGTGCGGGAGCACCGGCCCTGCCCCCTCAAACCAAAGCCTGACCCCGGTCACCATCATGCTTGACTGGTCACCCAATACCAACCACACCGGGCTTTATGTTGCGAAGGATAAAGGATTCTTTAAAGACCAAGGGCTCGATGTCCAGATTGTGCCGCCCTCCAGCCAAGGCACTGTCGAACAGCTGGTAGCTACCGGTAAAGTTGCCTTTGGGGTCAGTCAGCAAGAACAGGTCACTACCGCCCAGGCGAGCGACCTGCCGCTTGTATCCCTGGCTGCAATTATTCAGCACAACACTTCCGGATTTGCTTCCGTCCCGGAGCGCAATATCAAAACAGCCAAGGATTTCGAAGGAAAAACCTACGGCGGCTGGGGGCTCCCCTCAGAGGAAGCTGTACTTAAGGCACTGATGCAAAAGGAAAACGCGGACTTCAAAAAAATTAAGATAGTTAATATCGGAGAGGCAGATCAGCTCACGCTCCTGTCCAAAGATATTGACACCACCTGGATTTTCTACGGCTGGACCGGAATTGAAGCAGAGTTGCGCAACCAGCCCCTAAACATGATCTGGCTTAAAGATGTCGACCCGTCCTTGGACTATTACACGCCGGTCATAACCACCGGTGCCAACAACATCAAAACTAATCCTGACCTCGTGCGCCGCTTTATGAAGGCTACCAGCGATGGCTATAAGTATGCCATCGCGAATCCGGCTGACGCAGCGGAGATCCTGATCAAGAACGCTCCCGAAGCTAATCCGGATCTCATCAGAAAGAGCCAGGCTTGGCTCAGCCCCAAATACCAAGGAGATGCACCCCGCTGGGGAGAACAAAAAGCCGCTGTCTGGGAAAACTACGCCAAATGGCTGGTCGAGCGCAACCTCCTGCAGAAAATGATCGACCCGGCCAAAGCCTTCAGCAATGAGTATCTGCCAGCGAAATAATATCTGGTCTAAATAGCTTTATGGTGTCGGATTGCATGAACGAAGCCGAGGTGAAGTATCGATGCTTGCTCTTGAAAATGTGTCCAAATCTTACGCAGGCGGTCGCCTGACAGTGCTTGACTCGCTTAACCTTGAAATTGAATCGAGCCAGTTTGTTTCCCTGATCGGCCCCTCCGGCTGCGGCAAGAGCACACTCTGTAACCTCATATCCGGGCTGGAACTGCCGGACGGGGGCAGAATCATGCTGAATGGGCGTCCGATCCAAGGCAGCGCTGGGAATGTCGGCTACATGCCACAAAAAGACTTACTCTTTCCTTGGCGCAACCTCTTAGATAATTTGATTTTAGGCAGTGAAGTCCGGCGTCAGGATAAAGGGAAAGCCCGTGAGGAGGCTCTTATCTGGCTCAAACGCCTTGGTCTCGAGGGATTTGCCCATAATTACCCGCACCAACTTTCCGGAGGGATGCGCCAGCGCGCGGCTTTAGTCCGAACCATACTTTTCGGGCAGGACACCCTGCTGCTTGATGAACCATTCGGAGCACTTGACGCTCTCACCCGCCGCCACATGCAGGAATGGCTGCTCTCTCTCTGGCATGAAACTCGGCATACCGTTCTTTTTATCACGCATGATATCGAAGAAGCGATTCTCCTGTCGGACCGGGTCATTGTCTTAAGCCAGAGGCCTGCTGCAATAGTTATAGACCTACCCGTGCCTTTTCCCCGTCCACGCCACCCTGACATGCTATTGCGTAAAGAAGCCATTAAACTAAAAAAAGAGCTGCTTGACGTCCTCTCTGCCGAACAGACAGAGGATATACGCGAGTTATCTTTACTAAAGAAACAAGTACTATAGCTTAAACGTCTACCTGGATTGCACCGTAATAGTCCCCTAATAAAAAGATATTCTTTAGCAAAATTCAGGAGCGGTTAGACCGCTCCTGAATTTTTTTTGCCATCTACGCAATTTTTGTGTAACCAAATAGAGGGTTTAATACGTCTATAAAATAGAAGAAGTATTATAAGGGGAGTGGGTTAATGAATAGCTTAGACTTTTTCGCAACAGCAGTTTCTTTCTCGTTTTTAGGCTATGCTCTCTGTTATCTTACCATGTCACAGCGTGGGGAGAAGCCCCGCACCCCGGACGACAGGGGTGTAAATCCTCCTTCTCAGAAATAGCCTGGACATGCGAGCAAAGGTGCGGTCCGTGGTGTGCTTACTCTAAAGATCAGTAACGTCTGCAGCACTTTTCGTTGATTAAGCTAAAGAGTTGCTAATCTGTTCATCAGCCTCATCGAGCACATCTCCCCGCACATGGTACAACTGTCTTCATGCTCAGGTGCTGATTCCTTCCGGTAGCGCTGAGCCTTTTCCGGGTCGAGCGCCAGCGTAAACATCTTATCCCAATCCAACGCCTGGCGCGCTGTACTCATCTCCCGATCCCACTCTGCCGCTCCCGGAATCCCTTTGGCAATATCGGCTGCATGAGCGGCGATTTTCGAGGCGATAATCCCTTCATGCATGTCTTCAAGGGTCGGTAATCTTAAATGTTCAGCTGGGGTCACATAGCAGAGGAAATCTGCCCCGGCCTTCCCGGCCAGTGCTCCCCCGATGGCACTCGTAATGTGGTCATATCCTGGTGCGATATCCGTAACTAATGGCCCTAAGACGTAAAAAGGCGCGCCATGGCACAACTTCTTAGCCAGTTGGACGTTAGCCTCCACTTCATGGAGAGGGACATGCCCCGGCCCTTCAATCATAACTTGCACATCTTTAGCCCACGCTCTCAGAGTAAGTTCCCCCAAAACGATCAATTCCTCGATCTGGGCCGCATCCGTGGCATCAGCTAAGCTTCCAGGCCTACAGGCATCTCCCAGACTAAGAGTGACATCATACTCGGCGCAGATCTTAAGCACTTCATCGAAATACTCATAGAAGGGGTTTTCCGCGTGGTTAAGTTCCATCCAGGCGTAGAGCAGGGAGCCGCCGCGGGATACAATGTTAGTAAGGCGCTGCGTACGCTTGAAGTGCTCCACGGTTTGCCTGTTAAGCCCGGCATGAACAGTGACAAAATCTACTCCCTCTTGAGCGTGCTTCTCGATCACAGCCAAAAACTCTGCCGGTGTGATATCCTCAAGTTTTTTCTGCAAATACCCCACCGCATCATATACAGGCACAGTTCCGATCATAGCAGTAGATTCGGAAATCAATCGTCGGCGGAATTCTTCCGTTTGCCCGTAATTACTTAAGTCCATAATCCCTTCCGCTTTCAGAGCCAGGGCTTTTTCCACTTTTGCCAGCTCATTTTCGATGTTGGCACAGTCTTTGGAAATTCCCAAATTGACATTTATTTTCGTCCTCAGTCCTTCTCCGATACCTTCAGCCTCAAGACTGTGGTGATAATGATTTGCCGGAATTACCACTCTGCCCTGCGCTACTTTGCGCCGCAGTTCTTCCGCTTCCATATTCTCTTTTGCTGCCACAATCCGCATTTCCGGGGTGATCTCCCCGCGCCTGGCAGCAGTCATTTGTGTTGCCATCCTTTCACCCTCTCTCTGCTACACCCTTGACTCAGGGCTTAGCATCATTTCCTGCAGGGATCTTATTTTCCCTGTGATGTCGGGACTGCCCACTATCTCTGTCACCAAGGCCACTGTCCTGGCGCCTGTCCGCACCACCTCAGCCAGATTGTGTTCTTTGATGCCCCCGATAGCTACGAACGGAATTTCTATATGCGCAGCCACATAGCGCAAATAATCAAGGCCAACCGGAGCACAGACATCTGTTTTCGTATGCGTCTGATAGAGAGGCCCGACACCGATATAATCCGCTCCCTCTGCCACAGCAGCCTGGGCCTGCTCCGGGGAATGCGTAGAAATCCCGATCATTAACTCAGGTCCGACCAGTTCCCTTACCACTGACAGCGGCAGGTCGTCCTGCCCGATATGAACCCCATCGGCAGCTACTGCCAGAGCTAACTCGACATGATCGTTAACAATGAACACTGCCCCAGCTGCGTCCGTCAGACGGCGAAGTTCCAGGCATTCCCGATACATTTGGTGCTGTGTTTTCTCTTTTTCCCGGTACTGCAGAATTTTTACCCCTGCCTCCAGGATTTCTTTGGCAACCTCTAGGTTGCTCCGGCCCAGGGAATGCCTCTCCGCGGTTAGAGCGTACAAACCTGACGGGAGGCTTTTCCTTGCGGCCTTGTCTTCTCTGGGACTTAGCGGGTAGAGATAAGGAGCGAGCTCAAGCTCTAAATTATATGAGGCAAAGCGCAGCTTTTCCGTTTCTTTAGCCAGGGGCCGTTCCCCCAACAGATGGGCTGATTCTTCCAGCACGCGTAGTCCTTCCTGAACCCGTTTGAGGTTAGCAAGCAACAGACCCTCGAAACCTACCTTGCAGTCTAAACCCTGTTGCTGGCTAATGAACAGCCCCGGATCACGCGCAACATCTCGTTCACTCAGAAGCCTGTGCTGTAAGTCTCGGAAAGCCTCGCGCACTGCGTGGCGCATTCCTCTTACCTTAAGGCACTGTTCCCCGTCTTCCAGGCCGAAGCGCAAAACATCTTCTACAACCCTAAGCCCCTCAGCCACCCGGTTCAGATTCGCATCCATCAGACGCAGTACGAGCACGGAAGGTTTTTGAACTCTTGAACTTCTCGCAGTCTCAGAAGCGTTTTGAACGGGTGAAGCTCCTTGAACTGTATTCACCTGCCTGCACTCCCCTCGATGCCCTTCAAGTTGATCCAGTCGCGATATACCGGCTGGTAACCGCTCCGACTAAGCATAGAAGCGATCTCTGGTACAGAGCGCTCATCCGCTATTTCAAACTGTGTGCTCCCGGCCGTGGATGCATACCCGCCGACAGATGTTAAAGAACCTGCGGACATTCTGGTTACCCCCAGAGGAAGCAAGGATTCCCGCAAACGGGGGCTTTCGCGGGTAGATACTGTGATACCGGCGCGCGGCAGATAAAGCCGGTACGCCAGTATGATCTGCACCAGGGCAACGTCCGTTACCGGGCTTGACTGGGGCTGAAAACCACCCACATGCGGCCTGAGCCTGGGCACAGAGAGAGCGATTTCTACATCCGGGTAGGCCTTGTACAAATATTCCGCATGCAGTGCGGTTGCCCAGGCATCTTCCCGCCACTCTCCCAACCCGAGCAAGGCACCGATATTAACACCGGGAATTCCGGCCCGGCAGGCTCTTTCAGGTGCATCCAAACGCCAGCGGTAGTCGCGTTTGGGCCCGGCAGGGTGAACTGAAGCATAGACCTCTTCATCATAAGTCTCCTGAAATAAAGTCAAGGAATCCACTCCACCTTCATAGAGATCTCTATATTCCTCTTCTGCCAAGGGATAAACCTCAATTCCCAGAGATGCAAAGTAAGGACGAAGGCGTTTTACACAAGCCTGAATGTACGCGGGGCCGCTATGCTGACGCGACTCCCCGGTTAAGAGCAGAAGGTGCTCGATCCCAGTAGCCGCCAAGGCCTGCCCTTCTAACTCTACTTCCCCGAGGGTAAGCTTACGCCTTTCGATTGAATTCCTGCAATTGAAGCTACAATAGAGACAGCTGTTAGCACAGTAGTTAGCTAGATACAAAGGCGCAAACAGGGATATTGTCCTGCCGAAATTCCGGACGGTTAACTGACGGGCCTTGTGCGCCATCTCTTCCAGCAAGGGAAGAGCTGACGGGGACAACAAGGCCATTAAATCATGAGGATCTAACCGTTCACAAGCCAGAGCCCGCTTGACATCACTCTCCTGGAAAATATGATCTTCGAGAAAAGCCAGTTTCTGACGCTGCGCTTTAAGATAGTCGTAAAACATCACTGCACCATCCTCAGTCAACCGTTAATGCTTCATGCAAAAAGCCCGTTAGGGGGGACGAAGCCTGGGCTTGCTCTGTGCGCGCTCCCGGGCCGGAAAGATGTGCCAGACGCCCCGCCTCCACCGCCAGCCGGAAAGCCCTGGCCATTGCCACGGGGTTTTCAGCAGTGGCGATAGCCGTATTAACGAGTACAGCCGCAGCCCCCATCTCCATTGCCTCCGCCGCCTCAGACGGACGACCAATTCCAGCGTCTATGATCACGGGTAACGGTATTTCCTCAATTAAAATTTTAATTAACTCCCGCGTCTTAAGCCCACGGTTGCTCCCTATCGGCGCTCCCAAGGGCATCACTGCTGCCGCCCCAGCTTCAAGCAGCCTCCGGGCCGTGCTTAAGTCAGGGCTAACATAGGGCAGAACAGTAAAACCCTCCTTCACCAGGATTTCTGTAGCTATAACCGTTTCAAAATTATCCGGCAGTAAGTAGTGCTGGTCACGGATCACTTCAATCTTGACCCAGTCCCCGCAGCCTGCCGCCCGCGCCAGACGGGCAATACGCACCGCTTCTTCGGCCGTGCGGGCACCCGAAGTGTTGGGCAAGAGTACCAGACCGTCCGTTAGATAATTGAGAATATTTTCTTGCGGATTCTGCCAATCCACCCGTCTCAAGGCCATCGTGACCACTTGGGAAGCGGCAGCCTCTATAACCGAGGGAACTACCGCGTGCGCCGGAAATTTCCCGGTACCGACGAATAAACGGCTGGTGAGCTTAACCCCGCCTATTTCCAACCAATCTTCAACCGACACAATCGGCATGTTTACCTGTGTCACTTTTTACCCACCTCCCAATAATACAAGAACTTCCAGCTTATCCCCTTCATGCAAGAGAGTGCTGGGCCACAACTCGCGTTCGAGAATTTCCCCGTTATACTCCACGACTGTCCATGCTTTGAAGTTTTTCTGGCCCTCCAGCCACGCGCGCAAAGCGAGGCCATCCTGAATCTCGACTTCCTTGCCGTTCACGGTAATGTTCATATTTCCCCCCCTCGTACTTATCTCTGCTAGTAGCCCCGGATAACATAAATCCTTAGCGCCAAGTCCGCTGGCCTGATCTTGCTATCGCAAAAAAAGAACAGCTGCCCGTGGGCAAGCTGTTCTTGGAATTCCGATATCACAAAAAAATCGGACTTCAGGCTTTCCTACGCTGGTTCTAACCAGATCAGGTTCAAAGGGTTAAGAGTTCCCTCTTTCTCAGCCCCGAACGGGGCACCCCTAGCAGAAATTTAGTTGTTAAGATCTCAGTGAGACCCTTGAATTTAGTATAGTACACATTGCTTAAGGTGTAAACCTTTATTTAGTTATTTTCCCTTAATATGCCCTTCCGCGACTCCCCCACTGATCAGGATAGATTTCAGCCGTTCAGGTGTAGTTCCCCAAGCTAAGGCAATCCCCATTAAAAGCCTTACTTTCTCCGTTGAAAGATCAGACGCAAACCAAGCACCGGCTTGTTCCAAATCCGCGCCCCCGCCGGGATAGCCGTAAACTGGAGCAGTGCGGCCAAATAAGCAGCGTGAGCTTATGACTACCGGCACACCTAAACTTACGGTATTTTTAATCTCCGGCACTAGTTGAGGGGGGAGGTTGCCCCTGCCAAACGCTTCGATCACAAGCCCGGAAAGTTCGTGTTTAACCGCTAGCCTTATCAGCTCAGGCGGCATGCCAGTATAGGCCTTGATGATCCCGACCTCAGCCAAGTGCAGAGGCAGTCCCAGCTTGACCGTTGGTTCCGGCCGCCGGTGCCAGATCACTTCCCCGTTATCAATATTCCCCAAGGATCCTATTTCTCCGGAACTGAAGGCGTCTACGCTGCTGGTGTGCAGCTTGCGCACATCGCGGGCGGCGTGAATCTCCTCATTAAGCTCAATCACTACTCCCCGCCCCCGGGCGTGTCTGTCAAGAGCAATCAACATTGCTCCCCGCAGGTTACGCGGCCCGTCAGAATCCCGTTCAGATGCATCGCGTTGCGAAGCGGTTAGAATGATCGGTCGGGGATCTCTAATCGTTACATCCAAAAAGTAGGCTGTCTCCTCCAAAGTGTCAGTTCCATGCGTAATAATTACTCCCTGGAGGTTTGCGTCTGCGCTAAGCCTCCGCTCTACTTCCCCTGCCAAATCAAGCATGCGTGTCGGCGACATGTTGCAGCTGGCCAAATTGCTAAAATCAAAAACTTCCCATTCTGCTTCTGTAGCCAGAGTTGGCAAGCTCGTAAGCAAATCTCGACCGCTCACCGCCGGGACCGCCTTGCCGAACTGATCTTTGCGCATGGCAATGGTGCCGCCGGTAGCAATAAGCAGAACCTTTCCCATGATTTATTCACCTCCCCGAAATTCGCGGTTCGATATTCGATGTTCGTAGTTCGATTCTAAGGGCATGCACTAACTGAATTAATTTTCTCGTTGTACAAGAAAATTTCTACCTACGTCCTACATATTCTTATCTTAAAAGGAGGCTCAAAAACCCATTTTTTATAATTTTTTTTAATAAATATCTAAGGGGGAATACAAACTTGGCTAACTGGAGCGAACAAGCTAAAAACCTGACCGAAAAACGGTTATGGGTTCTCGGGTATGCTGCCGAGGATTTTCCGGGAGATACACGCTCATTACAAACTCTAAGACAGTTAGGCAGCAGTATCGATGTTTATGCAGATTTCGCTTATTTAGTCCAGCCTGATGCCAGTTTTAGGGGCAACCTGAGCACTAGTTTGTGGTCTGAAGCTAGAGCACGAGGCATCGCGCCTCTGATTCTCTTCCATAACTTTAGCGGCTCCCGTTTTGACTCCCAGTTAATTGGGGGTGTTCTGTCCTCGCCTACTCTTCAGCGCTCCATGATTAACAACATTTTGGAACTAACTCCCCTGTCAGCAGCCGGCGTACATTTAGATTTTGAGGCTATCTTAAAGGAGCACAGAGTTTTATATGTCTCATTTCTCGAATCTATGGCAGCTGCTCTACACAAGCGTGGGCTTCTTCTAACTCTTGCCGTTCCTGCCAAACGCTCGGAATGGGAAGGCCCGGGGTATGATTTTGCCGCCATTGGCCGCATTTGTGATGCAATCACGATCATGACCTATGACGAGCACTATAGTGGCGGAGATGCCGGACCGGTTGCCAGCCTGCCCTGGATGACCCAGGCACTCGATTATGCCATTAAACACATTCCGCGCACGAAAATCCTTGTCGGCATCCCTGTTTATGGTTATGATTGGTCTAATGAGTCTACGCGCATGATCCCAATGCGAGATATTCCGGAGGTGGTTGCTAAGACTCAAGCACGCGTCCTCTGGTCTGACCCAGCGGTCGAGCCGTATTTCTATTATTGGCAGGAGCGTCAGAAGCATACAGTCTGGTTCGAAAATGAAATTTCCGCTAAAGTGCGTTTCGGATTTGTCAAATCCTACCGCCTGCGCGGCATCGCCATTTGGCGGCTCGGGTATGAAAACAACCGTTTCTGGCAGGGACTAGCCAACAAACTTAAACGCTAGCGTAATAAGAAAAACCTCCCGCGGGAGGTTTTTCTTATCGGCAAATTACTTATCTTACTTACTGTACAGCTTTCATCAAATTCTTGACAAACACAGCTTCCGGAACTGCTCCCTCAAACTGAACATCTTCATTAATAACTGACTTGGGAACGCCATATACATTATATTTTTGGGACAGATCCGGATACTCAGTTGCTTCAATCGATTCAGCCTTAATATGTGAATTAAGCATGGCAAACTGGTGAGCCGTGCGCACGGCACGGGGACAATGCGGTCAGGTAGGTGTGACAAAGACTTTAATTGTCACATCTTTCTGGACAGATTCAACCTGTTGGATTACATCTGCAGTAAGCTTAATCTTACCGCTGGAAAGATCCGCTAAGTCTTCAATAAGTACCCCGAACTCATACCCGGAAGGAATACCATAAAACCTTACCCCGGTATCAGTTCCTTCTTCCTTCTCCAGTACCAGAGCAGGAAAATACTGAACATTATATTCCTTAGCCTTGTCTTCAGTAGTAGCCTTGTGGACAACTAAGTTCAACTTATCGCTTAGACCCACGACTTCCTGAGCAATCTGCTCCGTCTCTGAACAATACATGCACTCTCCCGGCTCACTGGGATCTTGCAAGAAGAGACGGAGAGTTACCGGATTAACCAGTTGCTGGGAAAAATAGTCCTTGATTGCGGTAGCATCCTTCTCGGACAACAACTTAGCCAACCTTACCCCTCCTTAAGTTGAATTGATAAAAAACCACGTTCTTTTACTCTGTCTTAGCCTTAGCCGAACGTGGGAATTTTATGTCCTTTATTATAACGGACTAACAAACATTTGTATACCCCTTATGGGTATATTACGGGAAAATTTTGCTTGTTCTGGCGTTAACAAACCATTAAGATAACATTAAGGAATAAAAACAAAGGAGGCATTACCATGTACGAGTTAAAAAACCATACCGAAGCAGTTGTCCGGCAGGCACTCCAGGATTATTTAAAGCGGAGCAAGCTTCGTTGCGGCTGTGAGCGCTGCCAGTCCGACATCATGGCTATGGCCCTTAACCGCTTGCCTGCCCGCTATTATGTCTCTCTGCGCGGGGAAATTCTGACACAGTGGGAATCCCAGGCCTTGCCTGATCAAGCCCGCGTCATGGCCGAAGTAGTGCGGGCCTGTCAGCAGGTCGATGCTACTCCTTCACACGATCAAGAAATCGAATGAATCAGTCAGCATTAATGAGAATAATAACAGTGAAAACGGCTACAACCAACAGGAATAAGACCTGAAACGGGGTCTTAATCACCCACTGCAAGCGTATAGGGACGAGTTCCAGTTCCACTCCATTCCCCCCCTGCTTAGATTGCCCCTGCGTTCGATATTTTAATGCGTATGAGAGACTTTTTCAGGAAACTCAATTCAGTTTATGCGAGTGCAAGCCCCTCACGCTACACTGCTAATCTTAAACCCGGCGGAAGCTCCACCAATAACTGTCAAAGCGGAAATTAAAGCTCCCGCTATACTTTTCTATCTTCCGATACTGAACTAAGGAAAAAAAGATTTTGAACCCTCCGTCATTAGCGAGCTCAAAATAGATATCATCAAGAGTCAGATGCCCTGCTTCAATTCTGTTTTCCCGTCTGATAACTGCAGTTACCGTAATTTCTGCTTCCACTAAAACAGTTATCTCATCGTTTTTCAGAGAAACCTGCCACTTAGAATTTATTAATTCCTGTAAAATGTCCTCTAGGTTCTTCTCTTTCAGGTTATAATCTTTGTATTCCGTTCCCGCCAAAAAACTCTCTCCCATATGAACCCTCCTATGTTTAATGAAATGAGGTCAAGTCGTGATTCCAGTTGACGAACTTTTGCGGTTCCCCCTCTTATCTTCTTTGCAGCCGGAGGATTTAATTCCACTGCTTCCGCACCTCAAGCAGCGCCATGTCCGCAAAGGGCAAATCCTCTTTACGGAAGGAGAAATGGGCTCTAACGTCTATTTTGTGCTGTCCGGTCAAATAAAACTCAGTAAAACCCTGGTTGACGGAGATGAACAAATACTCGACTGGTATGGACCGAACACCAGTATTGCGGAAGAATTGCTGCTAGAAGGCGGGTCATATCCCGCCTCTGCCGAAGCTGTAGCAGAAAGCACGCTCTTAGTTCTGAACAACAAAGCCATGCCGGAAATAGTCAGGAGCCACCCCGCCATCGCCCTTGCTTTAATCCGCACCTTAAGCAAAAGGCTGCGCCTTGCCCAAGAATTCATCAGGATTTTAACCAGCCGCTCCACTGCAGGGATCCTGGCAGCATTGCTCTTGCGCCTGGCCCGTCCGGGAAGCCAACCCGGCCAGCCAATATATGTTGATGCCACACTTACCCACCGCGACTTGGCCAGTATGATTGGAACTTCACGGGAAGTTGTGAATCGTACGCTCAGCAGTTGGAAAAAAGCAGGAATCATTTCTCTGCGCCAGGATCGTTTAGAAATCCTCAGGCCGTATGAACTTGCTGACTGGCCTTAAGCTCTGGCTCTCTGCGCCCGGTCTTAAACTCTCAAACTCTCCCACGATGCGCCAACACGCTTCCCAGCTAAGATCCTGCCGCCGCCAGAAAATCATGGCGGCGCGCAGTTTTTCTGCGCTTTCTTCAGCTAGCAGCAAAGCGGACGGATTGCTTCCGCCCCACGCCTGAAACCACTGCTTATAGCAGTGCACGTATTCAGGTGCTTGAGTGCCTAAATATTTATAGGCATAAGCACCGGCCAGCGCGTGCAGCATGGGTTCATCCCCGCTGCGGGCGAAACTCTTTCCGTCCAGGTCTAAACCGGAAACCAAGAGCAGCAGAAATAGAAAATGAATCCGCACCGTAAACCTTAACTTTTCCGGATTTAACTCTAGAATTTCTGCCAGTTGACTGAGAGACTTGAGAAATATTTTAACAGAACTTTCCCGTACCGAACACACCCCAAACGCATTAAGTTGGACTGGAAAGAGATCCTCAATGGCATTCTCTTTTAAATTTTGGAGCAAGTCTTTTTCCGCTTGCAGCATGCGCTGTTCTTTTGTGACCAATTGCTCAGAGCTGGTGCGCAGGAAAGACTCGGCGTCATGCGGACGTTCCGGCAGTTCTTCCGTCCATTCGCGCAGCCGTGACCGCCGTGGCAGCAGCACATCGAGGAGCGAACCCGTCTCGGCCAGTAAACGGTTAAAAGCACTTTGGACCTTTTCCGGGTCGCGGTAGAAGCCACGCATTAAGTTTTCGGCAGAGCGCGGAACCTCCATTGACTCTTCAAAGCGAATAACCGGCTCTCCGCCCTGCTCCGGGAATTTTAGCCCCATAGCTTGTTCGATCTCCGTCCGCAGCGACACCCCTCATTCCTCCCTTTAGGCCCTGCCTCTTGTTTTCATCATATGGGAGATATTTTTAGTTCAGACCATCTATCATCCTCGAATATACGTAAATTTGACCATATTACCAAGGTTTGCTAAAATAAGGGGGACTCTTGGAGAAACGGGTTGAAGCAAATGTTAGGACGCACCTACCACGGTCTGGTTTTAGATCCTTTCCAGACTGAAGCCTTAGCCGCAATCGATGCTGGGAAATCTGTGATTGTGGCAGCACCTACCGGAACCGGCAAAACTTTGGTGGCTGATTATTTAGTAGAACAAGCCATGCAAAACAAGCAGCGGGTTATTTATACTGCTCCGATTAAGGCTCTGAGCAACCAGAAATTCAAAGATTTTAAAAATGAATTTGGGCCTGAGGCCGTAGGTATAATGACGGGAGACGTTGTACTCAATCCAGCGGCTCCCCTTTTGATTATGACTACGGAAATCTTCCGCAATCAGGTGATAACGGAAGATCCTAACCTTGCTGTCGTCTCACATATCATCTTTGATGAAATCCATTGGCTTAATGATGAAGAACGGGGCACAGTCTGGGAAGAGTCAATTATTCTGGCCCCACCCCATATGAAAGTCTTAGGCTTAAGCGCCACCATCGCCAATGCCCGTCAATTGGTGGAATGGATATCTTCGATCAGGAAGGAAGAAGTAGCCTTAATCGAGGAAAAAGAGCGCGCTGTTCCTCTGGAATATTTCTATTACAGCAAAGATACCGGCATCGTTACCTATGATAAGCTCTGGAAGTTTTACCGCCAGCAGCGCAAGCATGCGCTCACAGAGAACCCTTTTGCCAAGACGACGCACTTGGATTTAATTAAGACCATCGAAGGGAAATATCTCCCCCTTCTTTTCTTCGTGTTCAGCCGCAAGCAGTGCGCCGGGAATGCCAAAGAACTTGCGCGCACCGCCAACTATTTGAGGCCGCACCAGCGCCGCCAGGTGGAAGAAGCTTTTCTTAACCATTTCGGGCCTGAGGAAAATTGGTCCCTGTCAACAAGCCAGCTCAAGCGCCTGTGTGCTAAAGGGATAGCCTTCCATCATGCCGGGCTCCTCCCTGTGCAAAAAGCAATCGTGGAAGAACTGTTCCAAGAGCGGCTGATTCAAGTCCTCTACTGTACCGAGACGTTTAGCGTAGGGATAAACTACCCGGTGAAAGCCGTATGTTTTGAATCGCTTAACAAATTTGACGGTCGCAATTTCCGGCCCCTGGCCAACCATGAATTTTTTCAAATGTCCGGGCGTGCAGGAAGGCGCGGGATTGATGAAAAAGGATATTCTTTCGCCCTCATTGATTTTACTTGGTTTGAGAAAAATCCTCCTCCACGTTTTCAAATCGACCGTCTCGAACCGCTTGCAAGCCAATTTAAGCTCACATACAACACGGTCTTAAACTTAACCTCTACCCTTAACTATGAGCAAATCCGGATCTTTTTTCAGAAAAGCTTTGCGGCTTACAGTTCTGTGCTGGCAATTGCTCACATCAATGAGCAATTAGCCCTCCTGTCTGAGAAACTGAGTAATACGAGCGTAAACGGCTGCGAGCATGTAAGCACCTGGCACTGCCCCCTTAAACACTATCCAAAGCTCAAAGAGTTTGAGCGCTTACAGCGCGTCTACCGTTCCTTAGGCCCACGCAAACAACATCGCGCTTACGGTAAGGCGATGGCCCGTAAAATCCAGTCCTGGGAAAAGCTTCTGGCCAACCCTCCCCAACAATGTCCTGCCTCCCGCCAAACCGTCTGCCGGGATGAAACCCACTCCTATCAAGCCCTGAAGCAAGAATATCAGGAGTTGGAGCAGACGCTGGCAGTCCTTCCCGGAGAGAACTCCTTCCTGGATGAATTTGAGATTAAAAAAGGTCATTTACGTCAACTTGGTTACCTACGAGAGAATGAAGTGCTTCCCCGCGGGGAATGCGCGGGCCGGATTTACGTGCAGGAGCTTTTAGTAACGGAACTCATCTTCTCCGGAATTTTCGCAGATCTTGATGATGACCAATTAAATGCCTTACTCTCCGCGGTAGACTTCGAATCCCGCAAGAATGACTTCTTTCACAAAGTTGAAATCCTTGATTGGACTGATGTCAAAAATCTTGGCCGTTACCTTCAAAGTGTGTGCGGACAGGATGCTGTGCGCTATGACCCAAGGGTGGCAATAATTACTTATCAATGGAGCCGTGGGCTGTCCTTGACCGAAGTGCAGAAATTCTGCAATCTCGATGAAGGAGATATCATTAGCGTGTTTCGGCGCACGATTGACCTTCTGCGGCAGATGCGGGACGCCGTAAGTGACCCCGTTTTGCGCACCCGCTTGAAAACGTGCATGGACAAGCTCGACCGGGATGAAGCTGCCGTGCTCGAACTATAATATCTCTGTATATTTTTCTTCCGATTGTCTCATAATCCCTACTGAGGTGATTTAAATGGACTACATCGTCGGCCTGAAAAACGACATAGAGCTGCTCAGCCAAGAACAAGCCGAACGCAGGTATCTGGAATTGCTAACGATGGGCTATCATGAAGATGACATCGTGATGGCAGCACCGGTTCAGGTGCAGGTTAATGTCGACATCGGAACAGTTAATCCCCTATACCCAAATTACGGTGAAGAGCATACTCCACGTCAGCCTATGACTGTCAACCCTACTTAAAGTTTAGATTATGGCTCCAGTTACCGCATAACTTGAAAAGACTGCCCTTTCATAGAGAGCAGTCTTTTAATGCATACTCATCCTCACTGTAAGTATGCGATAGCTTCAATCTCAATCTTCACATCTTTCGGTAGACGGGCTACCTGTACTGCTGAACGAGCCGGTTTGTGCTCAGTGAAGAAACGACCGTATATTTCATTGACCGTGGCAAAATCATTCATATCCTGAAGGAAAACCGTGGTTTTAACCACTTGCGTCAAGGATGAACCAGCTGCTTTAAGTACCGCTTCTAAATTCCTCAAGGCCTGTTCAGCCTGCTCAACTATACTGTCCCCGATAAGCTGTCCTTCCGGAGTAAGGGGTATCTGCCCGGACGTGAATACGAGCTTGTCTAGCACAATAGCCTGGGCATACGGTCCGATAGCAGCAGGCGCTGCGGTTGTAGAGATTGTTTTTGCTTGCATTAACTAACACTCCTTTGTAAATCCAGTCTTAGTATCTCTCCTCAAGACTTCCGCCATACAATGAAATCCGATAATTATGCCATACATATAGGCGAAATTCCTCAGCACAATTGCAGGTTGAAGTGTGAGTGCAGAAACCCACCTCAAGCTTACCTAAGAGATGATGATGCAGAATATGGACATTGACACTCAAGTGGTTAACAAGTTCAGTCTGGCGCATGTATTTACGTACAGTTATATAAAGAAAAATGAGGATTGCTCCGGCTGAAATCAGTCCCTTGTCAGGGAAAACCCACGGTAGGCAAACTACCGCAACGCCCAGCAGAACTGCGCTCACAAACCATATAGTTTCCAGCCTCTTTGCCGCCTGTAATTCCCGATATCGACGCATGAATTCCTGAAATAAAAGCTCTATGTTTGGTGCAAAGACCGCCTGCATCTCTATGCGAAATTTCCCTGTAAGATTAATTTTACTAAGTCGGCTAATTCCCCGTAATAGTCAGTCTCGATCCCAGTTGCAGGGATTCCGACCAAGAATGTCTTCATCCCGGTCTGGCGGGCGGCTAAATCTTCCACAGGGTGGTTCCCGACCATAAGGCACTCCTCGGGCACCATTCCAAGTCTCTCCGCCAATTCTTCGAAAAAGCTGGGGTGAGGCTTACACGAGTGGAAATCCTCAATTGACGGAATCAGAGAAAAATCTTCAGGAGTTAGCTCTGCCCAACGGATACGTTCTTTGATAGCACTTAAGGGCATAACCGGGTTTGAAGCCACTGCCGTCACAAAGCCTTGCTTAACCGCACTTAAAACCGCTTTTTTCCCTTCAGGATTAGTTTTGGCCAAACAACGTAAAGCGGGAAAGTCTGTTTCATAAAACTTTTCGAATATGGGCCATAGAGCATTAAAGGGCTGCCCCGTTGCCTTGCCAAAATCGTCAAAAAACGTCTGTAGGTTGGTGCGTCCAGGCTTTGGTTCCCTAACCATTACTTCCGTGGAACGCAGCAGCTGTTTTCCAAAACGGTCAGGCGAAAGCAGGTGGGCAAAACGGGGTACCAGAAGTCCCACATAATTGCGCATAAACTCATCTTGGTCCATCAGGGACAAAGTTCCGTCCAAATCAAAAAGAATCGCTCGAATCATGACATGTTCCCCCTTCATCAGAGGTAAGACTTACAATTTATATGCATACCTAATATATTATTCTCTATTAGCCGCTTGTTTCCTCCTCCTTCCTCAATTTTTTAGCACGTGGTTGGCAACAAACAAAAAAAAAGCCCTTCCCTGGGCTTAATAATCTCCCGCAGTCTGCCTACGACCGCTCCAATAACAGAGTGGCGACCGCCGGGGCGTCTCCCCCCTGGGCTGCAGTCACAGGGGTTGAAACGTGCTCTTTTTTTTGCCTAGGACAGAGTCCTTCCCAAAGTTAACCGTAGGTAATGGATAATTCTAAGCAGAGACAAAGATCTGAACAACGAATCATTCTTGCGGCCAATCGCCTAAAAATTGGTACGAGTATCCTCGCTCCCCTATCGGCTTATCCAAACAAGCGGTCTTCATCCGGGAAGCCAACATCCCTCCCTCCTGGCAAACTCTGGCGCGAACCCCTTCCTCCTCCTGCGATTGCGCTCGCTTTCGTGGCAACTCATTGCCTTATTATTAATCTGGATAAAAGGTTGTCCGCTTTACTATCATTTATTTCTCCGCTGAGATCAAAACTCCTTGAGTATATAATGACTAATTGGCACAAGTTTTGTCGTTTTTACCCTCTCAATGCTTTTAACACCTCATTTGCATGCTTTGACCTATAATCGGGTAATTTATGTTAAGAGCACCATTTAGAATTTTCCATTGAGGGGGAATTTTTATGCCTGATTACATGCCTGACAGGGATGCACCTAAAGAATTAAGAGCCATTGGCGGGGAGTGCAGTTATTTTACATCAGCTTATCCAGAGGAACGGGTGCATGACTTAATGGGCTCACCCACTATTAGCTGTGATATGTGCCAAAGATGGGACAACGGTTACTGTGATATTTTCTTGCGCGAAAAATACGGAGAGTCTACAGAGGATACCCCGCGCATAAACTAACTCTTCCCCGGTCCAAGTCAGGGCCGGGGTGGTTTTTTATAATAGACTTTCACGAATAGGAATGCTTGCTATCCATTTCACATTGACTTGCTATTTTATTTCACAATAGATACTATATAGTAAGCCACTCATCAGTGAGAATTAGTAATCGTTGAGTATTAACTTTTAGGAAGGGATTTCTATGAAAATTTTAGTGGTGGAGGATGAAAAAAATATTGCCAATGTTCTCAAAGCCTACCTGCAACAGGAAGGCTTTCAGGTAACTACCGCCGGCAATGGCCTCATCGCCCAGGCGCTCTTAAAAGAAAACGACTACAACCTAGTTGTTCTCGATCTCATGCTTCCCGGCCTTTCCGGAGAAGAACTTTGCCGTGAGATCAGAAGAACGTCCGCTACCCCGGTAATCATGCTTACAGCCAAAGTGGAGGAAGAAGACCGGATCAGAGGGCTAGGTCTGGGCGCGGATGACTATATTTCCAAGCCTTTTAGCCCCAGGGAGGTTGTTGCCAGGGTGAGAGCTGTTCTAAGAAGAAGCACTGGTACTTCAGCCCCTCTGGCTGATGTTGTCACCTTTGACAACGGTGTAACCATTGACAATATCCGCCATGAGGTCAAAATAGCTGAGAAGGACATAGCCCTTACTCCTACTGAATTCAAGCTTCTTGGGGCTCTGTCCAAATTCCCCGGTCGAGTATATTCCCGCAGTCAGCTTTTGGAAATAGTACAAGGTTATGATTACGGGGGGGATGAACGGGTTATTGACGCTCATGTTAAAAAATTGCGGCAAAAGATTGAGAAAGTACCGGGAAAACCACAGATCATTCTGACCGTTTTCGGCATCGGATATAAATTTAATCCCAACGTGGAGGACGCGGGGGAAGATAATGCTTAAAAAGCTTTTCCTCGCCACTACGGCAGTTGTTCTGCTTGCCTTGCTGTTAAGCGTTCTATCTGTAAACCTGGTATTTAATCAAGAATTCAGTAAGTACTTGTCTCAGACTGTTGAGTCAGTTTTAACTGATTTGCCCGCTAGGCTCAGCACCCTCTATCAAAACAAAGGAGGCTGGGATCGCTCCGCCTTGAATGAACTGAGCAAGTCCTTGCCGCTGGGTACGGAAGTAACGCTCCTGGACTCTCAGGAAAGCACTGTCGCTGTTTTGAGCAACCCTGACACCGACATGATGTCTCAACATAGTACCATGATGGGAATGGGACATTCTTTTGCAGAATGGAAGAGTAAGACGATCGAAATTGTTACTCCTCAGGGAATTGTTGGAACAGCGCGCATCGTGTATCCTGCCGCCCCCAGGGTGCTCAATCCCCAGGATCTTTCATTTCAGTCCGCAGTCCTGCGCTCTCTTGTCCTGGCAGGAGTTCTTGCACTCATCTTGGGGATTTTGCTGAACTTTCTGATTACCAGGCACCTGGTGCGACCACTCAAACGCTTAACCGAAGCCGCCCATCGCATTGGTCAGGGACGTTTTGATGAGCGGGTTGTTATCTCTGCTAAAGACGAAGTCGGCACGCTGGCACAGGCATTTAATTCTATGGCTGACCGTCTGACACATCAGGAAAAACTGCGCCAACAATTCACAGCGGATATTGCTCATGAACTGCGTACACCCCTAACGTCCATCCGGAGCTATATTGAAGCATTTCAGGACGGAGTTCTCCCTCCTAACGAGCAAAACCTCTCTGTCTTAAATGAAGAGATCGATAGATTAGTAGGTTTAGCCACCGACCTTAAAGATCTGAACATCTCGGAGATGGGCGCTCTTCAACTGCACCTTAGTCTAATCAACCTCAAAGATCTCCTAAAAAAAGTGGCCTATAACCTTAGCCCTTTGATCAAAGAAAAGGATTTAGATGTCGTATGGAACCTACCGCCCGCTCCTGTTGAATTAGAAGGAGACGAACGCCTTCTTACCAGGCTGTTTTATAATATCATTCACAATGCTTATAAGTATAACTCTGAGCATGGGAGAATTACGATAATACTCGATCAAGCACCTGATAGCATAGAAGTGCGTATTAAAGACAATGGACCAGGAATAGCCCCCGAGGATTTGCCATTTATCTTCGAACGTTTTTACCGTGCAGATAAATCCCGTTCACGCGCCAGCGGAGGCAGTGGCATCGGACTAGCTCTGGTCAGTCAAATTGCCCGCCTGCACCAAGGCTCAGTCGAAGCCTCCAGCACACCGGACGTAGGCAGTGTGTTTTGTGTAAAACTACCAAGAACTCAGAAGAATCGGTAGTTACATTAACCACCGAAGAATACGTCAAGGATACTACCCAAGTTATCTTTACCCTCAAGAATTTCCGGATTGTAAATTTCGGTGAACCCGCAAGACTGGCAAGATACGGCGATAAACTCATTGTGCTGGATGTCAAACATTTTGGAAAGGCCTGTTCCCGTAGCGGCAAATCTCTTCGCCAACGCCCCGTGATTCCCACACTTTACACAGACGAATCTTTGAGCTAATTGTTCATCTAAATCCATAGTAACACCTCCTACCAGATTCTTTACGATAACATTCGGCATTTACTATAAGATTCCTGCAGTACTGAAACAATTCCCAGACTCAGACATTGTTATTCCTCAATATTTAGGTATTAAATAAATTATCTCGCACAAATACTCGTACAGGCTTGAAAATTCTCTAACATCGTTTATAATTTACTTGTATGGGGGTATAGCTCAGCTGGGAGAGCGCTAGAATCGCACTCTAGAGGCCAGCGGTTCGATCCCGCTTACCTCCACCAAAAATATAATTCCTAAAACCCTTGAAAATCAAGGGTTTTTTTTCTTTTTTCTTTTTTCTTTCGCCTATTCGTTAGGTGCTTTCACCAGATAAATATCCTTTATCTCTTGATCATGTTTTCCATTTGCAAAGCTTCAACCTTTGTTTCTAAACTTTTAATCCGAGTTTTAATTTCCTCGTTAAATTGCTGTTGAGTCCCACGCCAATCATAATAAAGAACATCTAGCTTCTTGCCGAAATCCGTTTCCATACGTATTTGCGATTCTTTTACCCCGATCAGTTCAGATTTTACTTCTGAGAGTTCAGATTTAATCGTTGTTACCTCGGATTTTACTCCTGAGAGTTCAGATTTAATCGTTGTTACCTCGGATTTTACTCCTGAGAGTTCAGATTCAACGCCCGTCAAACGAGACTCCATACCGTCTAACTTAGTAAGAACTTTCCCAAAATGCTCAAGCATTAAGTTTTGAAATTTCTCATTTTCCATCCCAGCACCTCTCTTACTCAAAGTGATTAAGTTAAGTATACCACTACCCTTACCTAAACCCAATGGTTTAATCGTAATTTTCCCATAATCATCCAAGAAGCGGTTCTAATTCTCTTCTAAGACTCGTAAATATTTGAGGGAGGGGATAGAAATGCAGCAAGTAAAGTATGATCCAGAAATCCTTTACGTACAAAAACTCTATTTCTTCCTATTTTTGGCCACCTTTTCCTTGCTGACTGCAATACTCATTAGCTGGCGCTTTGGGGTACAAGGAGGTTTCTTTGCTTTTGGCATCGGGTTAATACTTTCCTATGTCGTTATGCTAAAAAAGAAAACTTTTAATGCACCCCAAAAGAAAATTACAGTTCAAAGAATGGCGCGCGAGATTTCTCAGGACTCAAGTCCGCTTGCCATCGCCCGTTTTGCCAGTCAGCTCTATTACTATTTACATGAACCGAGTCAAGCCATTTCTTTACTGGAGAAATTCCTGTCCAGCCACGACCCCCTGCTCTGTGCCACCTTTGCGGACATACTGTTTAAAGAGGGCCGTTCCAAACAAGCGCTCTCTATTGTAAGGGACAACCCCTATGCACTGATTGATCCTCTGCTGCTCGCAACCCAAGGGCATATTCTGAGACAACTCGGCAAGATTCCCGATGCTGTGCGCATGTACGAACGCAGCCTGCGCCTTGCGAAAGAAGCGGGATTTCCGCATAACGGAGCACATTGGTTCACCCAGCGTTTGCTTAGTTTAGCTTATACAGGGAGTATTCACCATGCTTTAGCAGATTGTTACCTCTCACTTAAAGATTCAGAAGCAGCCAAACAACATTACCGTGCCGGAAATATACGTTTTCTCGATCTGACTTTTTGGCGTTTTCCTAGCCAAAGTCACGGCCATACGGCAAAAACCTACACGAAATCCCGGTAGTTCTTCAATCTTTTCCCTTCTTTGCCCTGTTTGACTTACTAATTCCAACAGTTTTCACATACTAAGTTACATATAATTAAGATAAAGCTAGTCCATGTGCCAAGATACCTGGCTAAAAGAGAAATTAAGAATGGAGGGGTCGTAAAATGCTGTCAACTCGGGAAGAAGAAGTGTTGGGGTTTATTCGCGATTTTGAAAGTTTCTCGCGCAATTACCTGTTAGAAAAGGGTATAAGCCAACATGAAATAGCAAATGCCTATCTCGAATTACAATGGCAATTCCTCCACATTATTCTTAATAAATCATATAACAGTGCTCAAGCTCATCAAGTGAACTCGTTTAACTAAGCAAAGCATCGGGGCTTCAGGTTGAGACTCTACTCGACTTGAAGTTAAATGAAACGCCCACTCGTAGAAGAATAAATAAAAATAAATGACAGTGGGAATCCACATTTGGAGCTTCCCACTGTTTATAGTGATTTGGTGCAATATCAGCCGGGAGTAAAGCTCCTGGCTTTCTGTTTTTTGGCATTAATCTAAAGGATCCTAAAGATAGTTCACCTTGAGAATGAAATCCTAAGGCATGATTGCGCCTTTCTCTTGATTAGTTATCTATCACGAAGAAGAGTTTAACCTCAGATACCGATCTAGTGCCCTGATCGCAGTGAGAGCGGTGCTTATGGGTTCTTCATAATTCCACCCTTTGGCGTAAACACCGCGATAAGCAGGCTTAAACGAACCGTTTTCCCACTGCTGTTCCAGCAAGTACTTAATTCCCCGCTCAAAAACCTCAGGCTGCACCCGTTTCTGGTAACGCCAAAGAGCCGCTAAAGTGAGAGCACTCTCGACAGGGCAGCCCCACCCTCCGTCCTCCCTTTGAGCAGCGAGTAAAAAATCAAGGCTTTTCCTACGGGCGAGATAGATTTGACGTGCTGATCTCCACTGTTCCCAGCTGAACTTCCATTTGCTCAAGAGCTCAAGCACCTGAGCAGTAGAATAAACCTGCCCTTCGAACCAGGCTGCGGGAAAATCCCCCTGCTCCCCCTGTTGTACTAAAAGCCAATTCAGTCCGCGCCAAATAGCCTGTTCCTGCGCACGCGAATCCTGGTGCCAGAGCGCTTCCAAAACGTGCACAGTCACATCTGCGCTGGGAATATAAACAGGAAATTCACATTGAATATTAGGGGGCACACCCTTAAAACTGGGAAATGTTCCCCAACTCCCATCCTCATTTTGCAGTGAGCGCAGCAATTGAACGGTAAGTTGGTTTTCCTGTACCTGGCTCAAAGCTACGGCTGTGTCATCAATATCTGGATGGGTAAAAGGGGGATTAGTACCATAACTCCCGTCCAGGTTTTGTCCTTGCTTAAGCCAGGTCAAGCCTCTCTTTAACCATGCTTCCTCATCTGCTAAGAGCGTAGTTTCGGCAAAAATGTTTACAGCCCAGCCCACGGCCCAAGTATAAAGCTGGTCGAAAGCGGGCCAACTGCCGTTAGAATATTGTTTCTGCACCAGCCAGCGCCCAGCCTGGTCCGCTTTCTCTCGGTGCGTCTGAAAGCGCAGTAAAGCTAGAATACCCATACCGGTTGCGACTATATCCTCGGCCCAAGAACCGTCAGCCATCTGCTGCAGACTCAAGTAATTAAGCCCCTCTGTGATCCCCTTTTGGTTATCCTGGGCAGCCAACAATGATGCAGCCACTACTACCGGCCTGCCATATACGGGAAGCTTTGCCAGCACCCGTTCCTCTAATATCCGCGGAAGAACTATTTCCTCTGGAGTTGGCCCCTTCAGGCCAGGCACTACCCTTTGCCCCAAAGAAAGTATCATTCCAGAAAACTGCCGTGCTTGCGCCAGCAGAACCAGTTTTGCCAAGAGTCCTCCTAGGCTCCCCTGAAGAACTGTGCGCGCGAGTTTGGTAATCTCCTCGTCAGGCTTATCTCCTTCATACTTACCCCAGCCGTCAGGCTGACGGTGCTGCCACAGCCAGTGTGCCCCACGCCTGTATGCTGATTCATAACTCCGTCCGAGAGCTAGCAGAGAAAGAGAAGCTAAAGCAGTTGCTCCCGGGCTGGCTGATACCCCATGCTCTTCATCCACGCGCCCGGCCAGGATTTGCTCTCCGCCGTCCAAAACAAAATGTTTTGCCTTGAGCAAGCTTTCTCTAGCCTCAGTTTGCAAGTTCATGGCACCGTCTCCCATGCAAAAGATAGTTACTAACTGTGTATGTAAAAGACGGTGCCATGGTTCCATTATTTGGTTATAAGTTAAGTTTACTCCCGTTCTGTACAGCTATAGCCTGTCGGGCCAGCGCATCGCATCGGTTGTTGTAAGGGTTGTCTGCATGGCCTTTAACTTTAATCCACTCGATCCTGTGTTTCCCAGCCGTGTTAAGTAATTCCCGCCACAAGTCTTGGTTCTCCACAGGTTTTTTCTGGGAGTTTATCCAGCCGTTTTTCTGCCAGCGCTCCAGCCAGCCCTGACAAAAAGCGTTGATCAGATAAGCACTGTCACTAAAAAGGCTTACCCGGCAGCTGGCTTTAAGTGCTTTGAGCCCCTCGATCGCGGCCATAAGCTCCATTCTCTGATTCGTAGTATGGGCCACAAAACCGGAGAGTTCTTTTTCTACATCCCCATATATAAGGAGAGCGCCCCAGCCACCCGGTCCCGGATTACCGGAACATGCGCCATCCGTATAGATTTTGACTTCTTTCAGCATCACTGATTCTCCTTAGCGAAGGTATACCTGACATTATATTGCATATTGAAAGTACACCTATGGCGCTATTTAATATTTTTTATCACTGCAATCTCGTCACAGTTCGGAAACTTGACGCAATTAATACACTCTTTCCATACTTTGTGCGGCATTTCCTCTTTCTCTGCAAGCTGAAAGCCGCAGCGCTCAAAAAAACCAGGCTGATAAGTGAGCGCAAACACCCGCTCGCATCCCAGGTCCAATGCTTCCTCAATCAAGGTTTGCACCAAGAGCTGGCCCAGTCCTTGCCCCTGGGCAGCGGAAGCAACAGCCAAAGCCCGAATTTCTGCCAAATCGCTCCAGAGAATATGCAGAGAGGCAACACCAATAATTTCTCCTTTTTCTTCGGCGAGCAAAAATTCGCGGATGCTCTCATACAGCATGTTGCGCGACCGGGGCAGCATCAATCCCTGTTCCGCATATCCGTTAATAAGAGCTAGCATTGGTTCAGCATCAGTCAGTTTAGCCTTGCGTACTTTCATCTCTTTCCCCTTCTCCACCGTTTTGCATAATTATACACTATATCGTATAAACTTGAAACCCTAGTCTTCATAAGACATTTGTCTATTCCAACCTAAAAAAATTCAACAAAGCATACACGGTTTTTTTACATTTTTCTACCTGTTCTTTATGTTACACTAAACAATGGATTTGCACTAGGACGTCCTGATTATTATTAATTAGAGTTGTTACATGAGAAAGGATTGGATTTTCTGTGTTTTCCTTTTGGCTTCAACAATCGCGCACGCAAAAACTGTTGGCTTTTCTATTTTTCTTTACCCTGGTTCTTACCTTCGTTTGCAGTTTTATGTGCCCTTCCCTGCTCCTGCTAAGGATTCTGCTCAGCCTCGACATTGTACTTGCCATTGCCTGGCTGGGGATAATTTTCCGCCTGGTTTCAGATGAACGTCTTCTTCACCAAAAGCACATTCGAACCTTACGCATCCTGCTCCAGCAAGACTCACATCAAACAGTGGATTACTCCAAAGAAGCTATTCTTATGATCAACCGCATAGGGAACATTGTTGAAGCCAGCCCCAAGGCCATTGATCTTTTGCCCTTTAGCGAGTTTTCACTCAGTGGTATGCCCATTTATAACATTATTGAAGATTATCCCGCTGACAAAGAATCTGCCAACGGAGAATTTGTACTAAAACTTAACAAAGGAGAGGAGCGCTTTATCCAATACGTTAAGCACCCTCTCCTTGATCGTGATGTTCCGTCAGGAACTTTACTGGTACTGTGCGATGTGACTGAGGAGAAAAAACAGTTCGAATCCTATTTACAAGCGGCCAAGTTCTCGGTGATCGCCCAGGTGGCTGGCGGGCTGGCCCATGAACTGCGCAATCCCCTCACCACAATTAAAGGATTCATCCAACTGGCCGGGCCTGACCAGTGGCCGGAACCTCTGCGTCCCTATCACCAATTAGTACTGGATGAGATCGATACAACCGACCGGTTGCTTACGCAATTTGTGCTTTTAACCAATCCCTCCGCACCCCAGCTAAACCCTCTTAACGTAGACCAACTTGTCTACTCAGCTGCTCAGATCCTGCAGCCAACTTGCTTAATGCAGGAAGTTTCACTAATTCTTAACCTGCCACCCGAGTCTCCTGCCGTTATGGGGGATGAAAAGCAGTTGACTCAGACCATACTGTCCATCATTCAGAATGCCATCGAATCCTCGCAACCTGGGCAAAGCATTATCCTAAAACTTGCTGCTGACATGGACAAAATCAAACTCAGTGTGGAAGACTCCGGCAATGGCATCTCTGAAGCAGTAATGAAAAAGGTTTTCGACCCTTTCTTTACTACCCGCAAAGGAAAGACCGGTCTGGGCCTCACCATCGCCCAGCAAATCGTCTTAGCTCATCACGGCGAGCTTACTCTCAGCCAGCCGCCGGACGGCCAAGGTACACTCGTAACCCTTACTTTGCCGGTAATTAAGAAGCTCAGAGAAAAACAGACGGCATAATCCCCGTCTGGCCACCGCGGCTGGAAAGCTCTTTCAGTCCTTCAATCTCCCAATTTGCCGGCAAACTCCAAACCGGAAACTGTTCGGGCTGTTTCAGCCAACAGTGCCAGCGCCGTAATTCCTCTTCCAGAGAGGGCAGAGTAACCCAATGCACTCTTCCGTCCCACAAGAGTTTTTCCCCTCTTATCCCTTTGGCATCGCGCAAAAGGCGGCTCCTTTCCAAAACGCTCGTGAGTATTACACTTTTACACGCTTCTGCGAGCGGACGTTCCAATATCGGGCAAATCACACTGAGCTGACCGTTCCCTTCAAAATAGTACCACTGCCCAAGTTCATTGACCCAGGTCTCTCCCCGGTCCCGGGCCAACCAAGGCCAGGTCCAGATGCTGCCCCAGAGAGAATTAACCACTCCCGCTCCGGCATAAAAAGAGAGAGCAAGCAGATCGCGCTGACGCAAGCTTCCCTGGCTTTCCAGCTCTTCCAGGCGGTCGAGCACCCCCGCTACCGTATTACAGAACTCAGGGTTAAGACTTCCATCCGCATCAACCCAGCCCGCTTTCTGCCAGTTCTTAGCTAATTCCGGACTGCGTTCCCAGCGGGCCTTAGTATTAAGTTCAAACTTCTTCCCTTTGCGGCGCACTTCGGCGATTTCAACATTTCCCCACACCAAAGATATTTGCTGGGAGCGGATGTCAACATGGGTACGCCTGCCGCTTAGGCTTGCAAAATACTCTTTGACTACTCCGAGTTGCTGGCGCGCCACCGGATTAAGCGGTCTGGCCCATTTATCCCAGTCTGGTCGTCCTTCCCCCACAGGTTGACGAATGGTCGCCATAAGGGTATTACTTTCCGGGATCAGATAAAGGCTTGGGTTAAGGCGTTCGCGCCAGTATACTGCACGTACAGCAATGATCCCAGAGATTTTTGAGAGGACGTGCAAAAAAGGAGGGGAGAAGTCCGGGGCCACGAAATAAACAAGGGTCTTGGCCCCATTGCTAAGGCGCTGCCCATAACAAATTCCCGAGAGCAAAAAATCCTCTTCCCGAGGAAATGAGTTGCTGGCAATAATACCAACCCGTAATGCTGTTTCCCCGCCCATATAATATGTAAATTGGTGGGGTAAACGCCAGGCTTTTCTCTTATCTTCCGGACACTCCTGCCAGGTGCGTGCCACAAAGACATCAGGATGATTGTCCCAAATCTCGTTCCAGTCGGTACCCACAGCCATCCTCCCTTAGCATTTCTACATAACATGTTTACGCGCCAAGGTCAGATAAAATGCCTTTCTTCGCAGACAAACTTGACTTTAAGCACCACGCAAAAAGCTGCCCCATAAAGAGGCAGCTTTTCTGATTTTTAGTCTATCTGAATAGCTGTCCCGAATACACCACGAAATACCTCAGGCACAAGCCACCAACTACGACCATCCCACAGACAGGCAAGACAAGGTTTTTATGGCTGGAAACCCCGTATATTGCCAATACAAGCGGGAGCAGGAGGCCTACGACCACGACTCCGAGCCAGAACAGGGTAGCCATGCCACCACTGAAGAAGGCTGCCTTAACGGAAGTATAGAGAATCGCTAAAAGGATAATTTCAATAGCCAAGAGGATGATATCGGCTTTCTTATACGCAGTTAAATCACTGCAGTCTACCGCCCCGATCAGAGTAGCAGCTAATCCTGCTGAGATAGCCGAGACCAGGAACAGAATGGGCAAGAACGGTATCCCTTGAATGCCTAGGAAACTCACATGCCAGAGCCCGTTGGTTGTAACTGCGGATAGTAAAAATCCTGTATAAGTGGCTGTCCCAAGAGCGAACAGGCTGCCGATCACGGCTACCGGTTTGCGCAAAGATTGAATCCCTGTGGCCTTGGCCGCGGCCATTTCCTGTCCAGCCAGGGTGATTTTGATCCTCTTCTCCGCGGCTGCCGCCATCCATACCAGATAAGCGTACACCACGGTAAAAGCAGTAAAGATTGAGATGATGAACGTACCGATCGACATGACTGAATGGAAGTTGACATAAAGGATAAGCTTCCAGAAACTAAGAGGCTTACCCAAGTCCACAACTAACATCGCCAGGCCGATGATTATCGCTACCGGGGCAATATAGGCTCCGGCCCGGATAACTTTGAACTGACGGTTCTTGCTAAAAAGATCGGTTAAAGCGGAAGTAAGAAAAGCACCCCCGGCCACTCCGGCCAGGAACAGATAGATGGCAATAATTCCTCCCCACGCTAACTCATGCGAGGCAGATGCACCCCATGTAATATCCATCTTTATTTCACCCCTTCATAAATGTAATAGACATTCGGGTGAGTGCCGAATTCAGGCTTCCGCACCTCTGATTTGTGTTTGTCCAAGAGCTTTTTGACCTCGCTGTTCGGATCGTTCAAATCTCCAAATACGAGCGCACCGCCCAGACAGGTAGAGACACAGGCAGGCTTCTCCCCTTGGGAGACTCTATGCTCATAGCAGAAACTGCATTTATCAGCAGCTCCTGTTTCTTCATTGAGAAAACGCGCATCATAAGGGCAGGCGGTCATGCAGTATTTGCAGCCAATACATTTATTAGCATCAACCAAGACCACGCCATCCTCATTGTAATAAGAAGCCTTTGTGGGACACACTCCTACACAAGGGGCATTTTTACACATTTGACAGGCTTCTTTTTCAAAATACAGTTTAACATTAGGGTAAGTCCCAGTTGGGCCGATCGCTGGAGATTTCGTCCGATACTGCCCCTCCGGTACCTCGTTTTGGAACTTGCAGGCAACTGTACAGGCTTGGCAGCCAATACATTTGCTTGCTTGTATCACCATGACATATTGTTTAGCCAAGGAAGTCACCCTCTTTCTTCAGAATGAATTTGCCAGTCTTGGAGAATTGCCGCGGCAGCAGCATAAACAGGGCGGCCGGATTTTTGGATCAAAGGCAGAATCGCGCGCAGAAATGGAAGGAGATGATGTTTCCTGAACTCGGTCAGTCGTTCTTCTGCAGCATCACGTGCTAACAAAGCCGCAAACTCCAATTCCACAGCCAGGTGGTCTGGCAGTTCTCCAGTACTTTCAATGACATAGCCACATGCTTCATAAAATGACTTAACGGCCAAGCTTTCTTCCCCCAGCACCTGCTTTTCGCGGTTAAGGTAGACTGAGGCATAAGGTGAAGCTTCAACCTTACCGGTCTCAAATAGGGGGATATAATGCTCCCATAAAGCATTGATCCGTTCTTCACCTGCCGCATAGTTCTGGCAAAAATTCTTTAGTTCTTGCAGCTGTGCAAAAGAGGCAGGGAGTTCCTCGGCCCACAGTTCCAGTAACTCTTCTAAGTGATCAGAAACTTCTGGGCGCGGTCGCTGAAAGACTGCTGCAAACGCCAAGTAAAGTTCTGCTTTCGTACTTTCCTCCATCTTGCTGCCTCCTTCCTCTGTCTTAGATACTGTCAGGCACTATGCTTAACAAGTTAAGCTTTGCGCACGCTTACAAATGTGGTTGAAGTCACGACATTGCCAGATTCCCCGATCTCATTTTTGATAAGCTTATTGTCGTTGATTCCTTTGTTATAAGCGCGTTTTAATTCAGGTGAAATCCGGCCAAAGCCATGATAGACAAAGACTGTGTCCGGACGAATCCCCTCTGTTACTTTGGCTTTGCCCTTGTGCTCGTACTGACCGGAGGAGATAACAATGTCATCCCCGTCCTTAATCCCGAGCTTTGCAGCGCTCTGGGCATTAATCCACAAGGAGTTCTGCGGCATCAGCTCATTAAGGACCGGTACATTGTGGGTGCCCGCATTCGTGTGGACAGCGACTTTTCCCTGCACAAAGCGGAATTTCCCTTCTTCCGGCTGCGGATACTGAGTATAAACGGGAAGTCCCTGACCCTTGACAGCTTCATCAATCTCGTGGGAAAAGATCGCAATCTTGCCGTTGGGACTGTTGGTCGGGGGTGCCGGTGCTTTGGGATCTTTACCACGCATATAGAACGGTTTCATACCGGCTGGACTCCAGAATCCTTTTTCCTTCAGTTGATCGAGGGTAAGCCCTGCCGGCTTAAGCGACCTTGATAGGAATTCTTCCATGTCTTTGAAACTGAAGAAATCTCCGATACCCATTTTGGCACCCAATTCTTTGTAAATCTGCCATCCGGGCTTAGTGTCGGCATAGACTAGGGGAACCGCAGGCTGACGCAATTGCAGCTTCGGCACGAGTCCAGACTGGTCAATAATCGGTTCGTAGCGTTCGAGATAGGTGCACTCAGGCAGCACCACATCCGCGAAATAGGCGGTATCTGTCATATAGACATCACATACTACCAAGAGGTCAAGCTTTTTCAGCGCTTCAATTACCCGGTCGCTTTCAGGCATGCTGATAACCGGATTAAAGCGGTGCACAAACCATCCTTTAATCGGGTATGGCTTGCCGGTCAGGATGCTTTCCGTGATTTGCCCGATTGCCCCGTCCACCACGGGTACAAGCTGTCCGGGAGTACCTTTCACACCTGCACCGTCAATCCGTCCTTTAGCAGGCTTGGGAGCCACTGGCTGAGGCCCAAAACCCCCGCCTGTCGCTTTGGCATATCCGGCCTGATCCGGGAACCGCGCCAGTACGCCCGCGCCTTTCTTCTGATAATACCCGCCCGGAACCTCCCAGTTCCCAATCATCATATTAACAATCATAATGGCGCGGCGCAGTTGATAATCGTTTGGCGTCCATGGTGTGCGCCAGCCGTATTCAATCAAAGCATTTGGCTTGGCAGCGGCAAACCCGCGGGCAATCTCGACAATCTTATCCTTCGGGATGCCGGTTTCCTTTTCGGCCCATTCCGGGGTCTTGTCTTTGACGGCTTCAACCCACTTGTCAAACCCTTCAGTATATTGGTCTATAAACTCTTTGTCATATAGATTTTCACTAATAATTACATTGGCCATGGCCATCACAAAAGCCAGATCAGTAGCACCTTTGATCGGAATCCATTCCCCTTTGGCAGCGGTAACGCTAAAACGCGGATCCAGGACCACTAATTTAGCTCCGTTGCCAACAGCCTTCATTACCCCTTTAACCATAGGGACATGAATTCCTTCGAAGAAATTACGGCCCATGGTAATGATATACTTGGCATTGCCATAATCCGCACCGATATAAGGATTGCCGAAGGTGCCCTCCAGAGCGGTAGTCCTGCTCATGGGACAGGTTGCCTCATGCGAGAACGTGTTTGGACTCCCTATGGCTCTGGCGATCAGACGGAAGAACTGGTCCTGGGGATTAACCCGGCTGGCAAAAGCGAACGACTCTGCCCCAAAGTCTTTTTGAATGGTTTTCGCTTTGTCCGCGATATACTGGTAAGCTTCATCCCAGCTTACTTCTTTGAACTTGCCGCTCCCCTTGTCCCCCGTGCGAATCATCGGTTTTTTAATACGCTGAGGATCGTAAAGCAGGGAAGGACCAGCATTGCCACGGGCGCAAATCGTGCCGGCTGTCGCGCCATCGTTAGGGTTACCTTCTACTTTTACTACTTTGTCATTTTTCACCTTTACGGCGACCGTACAACGACTGGTACACATTTCACATGTGGAAAACACCGTTTTGGCTTCATCCTTAGCCGCAGCAATTGCCTGCGGAGTAAGCTTAGTGAATGTGCCAAACCCCCCTAGAGCAACCATCGTTCCCCCGGTCCCATAAAGCACTCCTTTTAAAAATTGTCTTCGTTTCATTTCATATCCCTCCTATTTCACATGGAGTACTTAACTAAAAGATATAGGAATAAAATCATTGAGAATATTATCTCATTCACTTAATTCGACAATCTGGCTTATTTCCCTGCTGAAACTATATTGTATATGTTTATGTGATCATAAGCACAAATTATGAAATCTATTTTCACAAGAGATAAGTTAGGTGATGCAGTGAAAATAAGTACTTATAATCCTCCAATAAAGTTTGAATTTTGGGTGTCCGGGCCTTACAATAAAAAGGAGCATATTCTGTAATAAGAGCGTAAAGCAGGTGAACCGGGATGGATAGCTACCAACTTAAGATTTTTTGCATGGTAACTCAACTACAGAGTTTTTCCAAAGCCGCTAAAATGCTTCATATGAGCCAACCTGCGGTCAGCACACATATTAAGAATCTCGAAGAATATTATCAGGGGCAGCTATTCGAACGCACTCCCCACGGCGTAACTTTGACCGGTGCCGGCGAGGTTTTCTACAACTATGCACAAAAGTTTTTGGAACTTCAGGACAAGATGGAGCAAGAACTAGAGAAGGTTCTCCTGCGGGAAAGCAATCAAATCATCGTGGGTGCCAGTACCACGATCGGCAATGTCTCTCTGCCATGCTCGATTTATTTATTTAAAGAAGAATACCCAGAGGTCAATATCCGTCTTGATATCGCCAATTCAGAAGAAGTCTTACGGCGCCTGATGGCTGGTGAAGTTGACATTGGTGTAATCGAGAGTGACATCGAACCGAAAGATATCAACGCCATTCCAGTAACTACGGATGAACTGGTCTTAATTCTACCACCCAATCACCCTCACGTCGGAGATAAGATGTCCATCGAAGAATTTATTAAGCACCCGCTAATTTTGCGCGAAGACGGTTCAGGCACGCGCAAAATCCTATCCGTCGCTTTGGAACGCCATGGCTGCTCAGTTAACGACCTCCACGTGATCACAGAAATGACTACGATCGATGCTATTAAGTCAGCGGTGGAGGCAGGCTTAGGGGGGGCTGTCGTTCCCCGTCTGGCCGTACGCAAGGAAGCTTACCTGGGCACTCTTAAAGTCTTAACCATTAACGACCTGCAAATGCCCCTCACTTTCAATATTATCTACCCTGTCAACAAACCCCTCTCCACTGCTACCAAACGATTTATCAAATTTCTCACCGACCCTGATGAACGCTTCCTTTGTTAAACATTATAGCTCTGTCAGAATAAAAATCCTCACTTGGGCAAGCTTTTGTTTATTATTGTTTCAAATAGCATTAAAACCTTTTGAGTATACAACGAGGCTCTTACGTGAAGAGCCTCGTTATCTTTTGCTGTGTCGGTGGCATTAAAGTCTCATCAAAGTAAAAACTTAACTAACAACTTCGAGCCAAGCCAGGCTCCCACAAAGACTGCGACCGCGAAAATCCAGCCCGTCAGTGAGCTTGAAGCGATTCCGTTCAGAAGTCCTCCGATGTTGCAGCCATAAGCGATGCGCGCGCCATAGCCCATGAGCACCCCACCAATGAGGGCGGAGAAGACAAACTTCTTATGCCTGACCGGGCGAAACCGGGCCTGGGAAGCAGCTAAGGTAGCCCAGAAAGCTCCCAGGATCACGCCTAAATTAAGATAAGTTCCACTGGAAAGAAAAAGTTGGGATGCACTAATGCTCCGGTTATTAATTAACCCTATTTTCCCTCCAGCCCATTCAGCCCAGGCTTCGAGATTCGAGCTAACACCCCAGGGTTGCTGTCTGACAATCAGGACCAAGATATTAAGAAGGGCGAGCATAATTGCCCCTGTCCAGTAAGGCCAAGGCCCGTGCCAAAAAACCTTCAACATTTTAGGCATTTTCCCCACCTTCGCTAATCATGCGTTTTAGTTAGTTCCAGGTGCCAGATTCCGTTTGCCACTTCCTGCTCCCTGATAGCATAAGCATGCTCCTCTGCCCATACTACTATGGCCCGTGAAGTACAACTGTGCTCTGTCTCCAAAACTAAGATGTCCCCGATATTCATACCTTTAAGTTTTTTCTGCGCTTTAAGCAAGGGAATAGGGCACATTTCCCCCCAAATGTCCAATTGATGACGAGCCATGCTAACAACTCCCCTACCCTCCAACCTGTTTCCTTTGCCACCAGCGGGTCAAGATCCACAAGCCAAACAAAGCTCCGAACTCAAGTCCTAACGTCACTAACCATCCAAGTTTATCAGGAAGAAAAACTCCCTGCCACTCCCCGAACACAGAACGCCACTTGTTCACAGTCTGCTTTCCCAGCAGAGCGCCGACAAAGAAACCGCCCAAGGCCAGCATCTGCATGCCAAAGCCTTCCCCGATGCGCATCAAAATCCCTGAGGCGCAGCCCCCGGCCAAGACCATCCCAATGCCGAACAAAACTCCTCCGACCAAAGTGTGAACTCCCAGCGGGAAAACATTAAAAGTTAAAGGAATTTCTCTGGCTTGCCCTACCCACGCGACTAAGGCAAAGCCTGCAAGACTGAGGGCAATCAGAAGAATCAAAGCCTGGGTGAGCTGAGTCATCCCTACCAGCAGCGGATCACGCAAAGCTGATGTGAAGCAAAACCTAGACTTTTGCAAGGTAAATCCTAAAGCTGTTCCCAGAGCTAAAACTATTGCTAATTTTAAGTTTATCTGAACTATTAATAAAAATAATAAAATCATAAAGAGGGTGAACCCAATATTAAGCCTGCGCTGCGATGGCATTCGACGTCCCCCTTTATAAATAATAATTTTCACATACTTAGCATAGCTAGTTTTTAAGCCACTGTCAATAAGGTTTTTTAGACATAGGTATCTAGTCTGTTACATCGCTTGCGCATTATCTTAAGGGTTTCCTGGATGGGCAGGGCATGCCGGATATGTCCGTCACGACCGTCCAGAGTTTGCGCCAGAAAAAGGCTGTTCCAGATGCTCTCCGCCCCGGCTTCGACTGAAGCTTGAAAAAATCCGTCCAACTCCCAGTCTGACAAATTATCCCCCTTGCCAGCATCACTATTGCTCACCATTAAGCAAAAGTCCCCGCTCCCGGTCCTGGAAACACTCCCAGTTCTCGCCATGCCCAAAAAGGTACGTTTCGCGATTTTATCCAATTGTTTGCTTGACAAAGGTGCATTAGTAATCCCGACTAAGATTAAAGATCCCTGAACAATTCCCTGGGCAAGGAGCTTAAGCTCCTTGCCCACCGGAACACCTGAGATCAGCAAATCCTGCAACAGGCCAAAATTAGCCAAGGCCAAGACTCCCAGGACAAACCCCTGGTTCCCGGGTATCACCCGCGAGGCGCTTCCTATTCCGCCTTTAAGCTGGAAACAAGACATCCCAACCCCAGCACCTACATTTCCCTGCTCTACGGGATTTGTGTTAGCCCTTTGCAGTGCCAGGATTGCATCTGACGACCGCACATGACGGCCGCGGATATCGTTCAAATATGAATCATCACACTCAAAAACCACAATATTGGGGGTGCGCGCATCATTTCCAATCTCCGGGATATTCCCCAACAAATAAGTAACCGCACCGTTAGCCACGTCATATACGCTTAAAGTGTTTGTCAGGAGCACCGGAGAATTAAGAACCCCTGTTTCCTGGATGAACTGCAACCCTAGCGACTTTCCGTATCCGTTAAAAATCTCAATTCCGGCCCGGCAGGGCTCACGGTAAAGACTTCTTCCATGCGGCAGGATGGCTGTAACACCTGTGCGCACCGGTCCCTTGCCGGGAATGAGCCTGCCGTGCCCGCGCACAAGTGAGACATGTCCCACAGCTACCCCAGGGACATCAGTGAGATCATTATGAGGGCCAGGCGGGAGTTGCCCCAGCCAGATTCCCAGCTCCCTTCCAGTCACTCGCAGCATATAAAAAACCCCCTGTTGCCATTTTATTAAGCACAGGAGGAAACTATGTTTATCCGATGGCTTACAAATCTGCCACAAATGAGTTCACTAGTTTTAGGCGCACACTTTAATCAAACGGCTCATCAACGATACAAGCATCAGAGCCATAGGGTAAGCCCGCTCTTCGACCGTATAATTATCTTTGTAATTGCGCCGGAAAAAGACTACATCTACTTCTTCCTTTAAGTTATTGGAGACTACTTTCAAATCGGCCAAAATTTGAATCTTTTCTTTAAGGTCACAGTTTGCTGCCGTAATTCCTTGCTGGCCGAGCAGGTAATCAGTTACCCCCTCAATAACTTTTTCCAGCACAGTCACAAATTCCGCGTACTTCCCTTGCTGCAGAAGTTCATAGGCTTCCTGCACAGATTCACCCAGCTCGGAGGGTACTGATTTGCTGTTGACGATTCTCTCCATCTTCTTAAAACAGGGGCAAGTCGCCTCGCACAGTGTCGGCAAGTCCCTGCCTAAAGCCGGCTCAATCACGCGGCGCGACGGCAAAGAATCGAGAGCAGCCCTTACTAAAATCTCGGCGTCCTGATCCGAATCTCCCCGGTAAATCCAGCGGCTTTTGCCTAGTTTCTTAACCTTTGCTTCCTCCGGACTTAAGATTGTTAAGCCTGGACTCTCAGGCACAGGCACACAAAACTGTAGGTGCCACCCGGATTTGCGCTCGACTAACTTGAAGATTTTGTCTGAACCGTGGTAAAATACAACCCCATCCCGCACTGGACAACTACTGAGCATCTGCCCTACCCATTGGTAGACCTTTTCCACAGTCTGATTGAAAAAAAAGTCCATGTTTTTTCTCTTCTCCCCCTTAAACCAAAAGCCCTCCTATTGTAGATTTCGCCCTCACACTCTTTTTATCCTTCTTTATAGCATAAAATTCTTCACATACTTTACTATGCTCTAGCGAGAGCCAATATGATCACCACTAAACCCAGCAAGAACCGGTACCCTACAAAAACCTTAAAATTACTGCGTCTTAAATACTGTAGTAAAAAGGAAATACTCAGGATCCCAACCACAAACGATGAAATAACCCCCACCATGAACGGCAAGTTGATAGCTTCCGCAGTCAAGTGCCTCAGTTTAAGAATGCCTGCGCCAAACACAATCGGGGTAGACATTAGGAAAGAGAATTTGGCCGCATCTTCCCTGTTTAAGGACAGGATACGGGCGGCAGTCATCGTGCTACCAGAGCGGGACACCCCCGGAATAATAGCAAAAGCCTGAGACAGTCCGATCCAAAGAGCATCACTAAGCTTCATGGTCCCTAGCTCACGCACCTGAGGCCTGCGATCAGCCCAGTAAAGAATAATGCCCATCACAATGAGCATAGTCCCTATAAGCAAAGGAGCCCGAAATACAGTTTCTGCATAGTTTTCGAGCATAAGCCCAATTAACGCTCCCGGTATTGTTGCCGCTAGCAAATACCAAAAAAGGCGTTTTTCTTGAGAAGGTTTAGGGGATAAAGCACCCTTAAATAATCTCAGCCAGTCATGCCAGAAGTAAAATACCACTGCCAGCAAAGTTCCAATATGAAGAGCGACATCAAAAGTCAAGCCATGGTCATCCCAGCCAAACAGCCACGGAATCAATACTAAATGGGCGGAACTGGAAATAGGCAAAAACTCGCCCAGTCCCTGAACAATTCCCAAAATCAATGCTTGAAAAACAGTCACTACTCCCACCTCCGTGTATCGTAATCTCAAAGTATCACAAACTCAACTATATCACATGGGCGTAGGAAAGGAAACTCCATTCGAACCACGAACCACGAATATCGAATATCGATTCACGCTTGCCGCTGCCTGCGCCCAAGTCCATCCATGAACACAGCAAGCACGTGCCTCATCTCTTGGTGCAAATCCCCCTGGTGGGAGACATACCAACTGATAAAATGCTGCAGCATCATACCTTCAAGAGTTTCCGCCAAAAAAGCCGAATCATACTCCCCACTGATCTCCCCTTCCCTCTGCCCTAAGGTGATAATCGCCTGCAGCCCGTAATGAAGGTTCAAATCCTGGGCAGACATTTCCCGGTTACGCACAGCAACCCAGGCCAGTTCCCGGTCTGCTACCATGAAGTCAGCCCAGTCTTTAAGAAGTACTTCCAAACGTTCCCTGGTAGAGTAAGCTTGGTGAGTACGCCTCCTGTCAATTAATTCCCGGTGCGCTTGTCTGCTAAACTCCAGAACGACAGCTTCTTTAGACGGGAAATAGTTGTAAAAGGTCCCTTTGCCCACATCTGCCTTCTGTGTAATCTGCTCAATTGAAGTTGCGTCAAACCCACGTGTCCGAAACAGTTGCATCGCAGTGACAAACAACTTTTCATAAGTATCCTTCTTTTTACGCTCGCGCCGTGACAACTCCTGCAAAGCACAAACCCCCTTCACTCTGTCTCATCTTTAGATAGTATTATTCTCCGGATTTACGTAATTTCCTTCCAGTCATAGGTTTAACTTACAATATTTTCATATATATTACTATTCCATATCTCTCCATATCTCCACACGCGTGCGTTGCAATACCCTCAGAGAAATAAAACTGCCAATTGCAATTGCTTAGCAGAGAATTAAAAGAGAGCATAACCCAACATAGGGTATGCTCTCTTAATTAGTAGTCAAGCAATTTACAAACTGTAGTTTGGCGACTCTTTCGTGATCGTGACATCGTGAGGATGGCTTTCCCGAAGTCCGGCAGCCGTCATTTGTAAAAACTGAGTCTCCGTGCGCAGACCCTCAATATTGTGGGTGCCGCAGTAGCCCATTCCGGCCCGCAGCCCGCCCATCATCTGATAAACAGTCTCGGACAGCGGACCCTTGTACGGAACTCTTCCTTCAATTCCCTCAGGCACCAGTTTTTGCTCATTTTCCTGGAAGTAACGGTCTTTGCTTCCTTCCTTCATGGCCGCGATCGAGCCCATGCCGCGATAAACTTTGAAACTCCGCCCCTGGTAGATCTCAATATCTCCTGGGCTTTCTTCCGTACCGGCAAAGAGGCTTCCAATCATGACCACCCTCGCTCCGGCAGCCAATGCTTTAACAATATCACCGGAAAACTTGATCCCGCCGTCCGCGATAATTGGAATGCCATGCTTCTCTGCTTCCTCGGCACAATCCAGAATAGCGGTTATTTGAGGCACACCGATACCAGCTACAACCCTGGTCGTACAAATTGATCCCGGCCCGATTCCTACTTTAACCGCATCCGCACCGGCCTCAATCAAGTCTCTGGTAGCATGCGCTGTCGCCACGTTGCCCGCAATCAAAGCGATATCCTGGAAGCGCCAACGCAGCTCCTCCACGGCCTTAATTACGCCAAAAGAGTGCCCATGTGCTGTATCGACCACGATCACGTCCACTCCGGCTTTAACCAGAGCCTCCGTACGCGCCATAGTGTCAGCGGTTACTCCCACAGCCGCTGCAACCCGTAAACGACCGCGTTCATCTTTGGCTGAATTCGGATACTGACGCGCTTTTTCGATATCCTTAATCGTGATTAATCCTTTTAAGTATCCTTGGGCATCAACGATCGGCAGTTTCTCAATCCGGTGATGCGCCAGAATCTCCTTGGCATGCTCTAGAGTCGTTCCCACCGGAGCAGTTACAAGGTTATCCTTGGTCATCACTTCCCCAATCTGGCGGGAATAGTCTTTTTCAAAACGCAAATCCCTGTTGGTAAGAATTCCGACCAGCTTGCCCTCAACAATAATAGGTACACCGGAAATTCGGTAGCGTGCCATTAAGTTAAGAGCATCCTGAACTTTATCTGCGGGGTGAAGAAAGATCGGGTCAGTAATTACTCCGTGCTCAGAGCGCTTGACTTTGTCCACTTCCAAGGCCTGCTGCTCAATGGTCATATTCTTATGAATAACCCCGATCCCGCCTTCGCGGGCAATGGCAATAGCCATTCGGGAATCTGTAACAGTATCCATGCCGGCGCTCATCAGTGGAATGTTTAGCTTTATCTTTTGAGTCAGATATGTACTCACATCCACATCCCGGGGCAACAATTCTGACTTTGCCGGAATCAAGAGAACATCATCAAAGGTCAATCCTTGCTTCACTATGCGTGCGGAACTCATGACAAACCCCTTTCCCAATGGTTTTCTAATTAGTATAACAGATTATCCTATCAGATAGTAGAGGTCTTTGGGTAAGATTTTTAGAGAATTAACGCGAACAACCAGATCCAAGATAAATCTAGCTGTTTTTTACCCATACTAAAAAATCGAGGACTGGACTCGCCTAGTAAATAATGATAATTTATAATGTGGAGATTGATCAGGATGTCTAAAAACCGCATTCCGCACAAGCACTCACCTAAAGAGCAGCCCCATATTGAAAAGAATGTTGCTGCCGATTAATGTCCCATTATGCAATTAAGCCCAATTTCCGATTCAAAATGGTCGCGTAGATGCCGAATCGTTCCTTCAGGAACATTAAATTCACGTGCTATTTCCATATCTGATTCATTAAGGCGCAACCCTTCGATCAGGCTGTCATAATCCACTCCGACCTCAGATGCCTTTTCTTTCAGGCTTGAATCCGTGCTCCAGGGTGCAAAATCAAAATAGGCTTGGTTATCCCCATCCTTGTCACGAATCATATTTTTCTGCCTCCTTCAATGCTTTTGCGCTTAGATTTCCCCATTTAGCCTTAAAACATCCCCAGGAAGGAGGTCTAGCTTGAAAAATAGAATATAGTACAGGTATGATTAAATGGGAGTGGTTAGCAAAATGTTATACCGGGTGCGCCAGTTTGCGAAAGCACTTATTCCTAAAGTGAACGCAGAGGAAATCAGCTGGGTGAAACAAAAATTATCGCCCCCTGCCCAGCGGCTTTTTTTCAAACAGGACCGCGGAGAGCAGCGCCATGCCCTGGATGTAGCAAAACTCCTCTTTCAGGATCTTAACTCCCTGCATCCGGGGCAGACTCAAGAAACTTACGCCCTTGCTTCAGCTAAAAATCACGCTCGCGCGCTGTTGTCCCCTGCGGAAGCTGTGGATCTCCTCACTGCCGCTCTCCTCCATGATTGCGGTAAATCCCTCGTGCAGGTAAAAATCTGGCATCGGGTTGTTATCGTCTTCGTGCAGAACCTGCCTTCCCCTTGGCAATACCGGCTTAAACACAGCCGGAGCCTGCTCACTCTGCCCTTGCGCATCTCCTCCCGCCATGCACGCTGGGGGGAACTTCTGGCCCGTCAGGCAGGCCTAAACTCTAACGTCTGCCGTTTAATTGCCGAGCATCATCAGCCAACAACTAAGCTTGGGCTTATGCTTAAGCAAGCAGATGATTTAAGCTGAACGTTTTCGAACTTATTTTGTTAGAATCAAAATAGTAAATTTTTTGCTTAAAAAAATGAAAAGCATAAGCATTAAATATAGCTGCTCATGCTTTTTTCTCTGTGTCTTCCACTCTTTCCTGGAGCTCGATTATCTGGCGGTTTTTGAGTAGAAGCCATTTGGCAAATTTGGTGTTGTCCCGGTGCAGGCGAATATTCTCTTTTTCCAGTCTCCGTACCAAAGCCACTTTTTCTCTTTCTACTTTCTCGAGCAAGTTCATTAGTACGCGGCGGCTTACGCGCAAATGTTCAACGCGTTGCTCCAGTTCCCCCACTCTCGCCCTTAATTCTCTCACTTCTTCGTTGGGATCCAAGCCCGAGCCCCCCCGGCATAGTATTGTTTTTACCTGTATTCTATGCCTTAGGACGTTGTTTTAATCCTATTGCGCCTGGCTAAATCCCTAATAACGAAAACCGTATCGAGAGAAGTGCCCCATCCCCCCAGCTTAACTCCCGGCTTGCGCTTCTCCCCGTGGAAATCCGACCCCCCCGTAGGTACAAGACCATACTCAAGTGCGAGCTTACGGTACCTGGCTTCATCCTCCCCACTATGATCGGAATGGCTTACCTCCAAACCCTGCAACCCTTGATCGACCCACTCTTTAAGTGAGCCTTCGAGACGCTGAATGCCCGGATGCGCTAAAACCGCAACCCCTCCCGCCTGTCTGACTACCTTAATCGCTTCTGCCGGAGTTAGCTTGTAACGCGGCACATAAGCAGGAGCGCCGTACCCGATATAGCGGGTAAAAGCGTCTTTAAGACTGTGGGCATACCCGGATTCAATGAGAGCCTGAGCTACATGCGGGCGTCCGATTGATTCCCCGTGGGCAAACTTTTCCACATCTTCTGCTCTCACCCGGACATCCAGGGAATTTAAGCGCCCTATCATATCTAGCATCCGCTTGTAGCGCGCCCCCCTTAAAAAGCTTAGTTTCTCTTGCAGTACCTTTGCTTCAAACTCAGGCTCATACCCTAAGATATGAATTTCTATCCCATTGACCTCTGTGTTAAGTTCGATTCCTTTAAGTATTTCCAAACCGCACTCACGTCCGGTCGCCTCAGCTTCCTCCCAGCCTGAGAGCGTATCATGATCCGTAATTCCTACTCCCTTAAGTTCTGCTAAGGCAGCTTGCCTAACCAATTCCTGCGGCGTCAACAAACCATCAGAAGCAGTTGTATGACAGTGAAGGTCTGCTTCAACCCTAAACTTTAATGTAGTCACTCTTAAACCCCATTTCTTCAGCACAAATGATTGCCCTAAATATACAGTGCAGAGACTGCGTCGAAATTACGTTAAGAAATATTACTTTAAAATTGCCCGTAAGACCCTCATAAAATTCTTCCCGAAAATCTTACCTATCTCCGCTTCCGTAAAACCGGCGCTCCTTAAATCCTCAGCCAATGCAGGATAGCGCGTACAATCTTCAAGTCCGGTCGGAGTATCTTCAATTCCGTCAAAATCCGAACCCAGCCCCACTGCCTCAATCCCGGCTACCTCAGCGATATGAGAGATATGCCTGACTATGTCCTGGCGGCTGGCTGTACCCTTTTCCACCAAAAAAGAGGGGTAAAAATTTACCCCCACAACCCCGCCTGCACGTGCCAGAGCCCGCAACTGCTCATCGTCTAAGTTCCGTACATGCGGACAGAGGGCTTGGGCACAGGAATGAGAGGCCACTACCGGCTGTCCGGATTGCTCCAACACATGCCAAAACCCTGCTTCATTAAGATGGGAAACATCAATAAGCATACCGAGTGTATTCATCTTTTTTATAACCTCTTGCCCAAAGCGGGTCAGCCTGCTGCCGGTCCTGTGTTCACCCGCTCCATCTCCGATAGCGTTGCGCTGGTTCCAGGTTAAAGTTAAAGAGCGTACACCCAAGGCATAAATAATATTTAACATAAACAGGCTTTCGCCCACAACTTCTCCCCCTTCAACCGCGAGGAGCACTGCCGTTTTATCAGGATGTGGAATCCGGTCAAGGTCTTTGTTCTCCCTGATGAGAAAAACACGATCCCGATTCTCAGCCAGGAAGCGGTGGGCTGCGTCAATCAGTTCCAGCCCTCTCTTCATGGCCAAGTTAGGCTTATACGAGCTCTCAATAAAAGCCGCCAGGAATTGAAGAGCTACTCCCCCTTGCTTAGCCCTCTCCAAGTCCCAATGCCCGCCTTCGTCAACATCTCTAAGTGACCTCTTTTGTGCTAAAAAATCGCCAAGGCTGTCACAGTGACCATCAACCACCCATAATTCCGTCAATTCTATCCTTCCCCTTCCTTACTCGCAGAAAAAGTCTTCATGCTTCTTACAAGAATATATACCAAAACCTTATCCGCACAAAACCAACTCTAAAAATATTTTTACGCATTGTCAAATTAAAAGACGCCTGTTGTCAGAGCAAACAGACGCCTGTTTTTATGCAGCTTGATGGTTCGCAAATCAGCATATATCTTTTTGGATATTATGAATGTTGCAATTATTCGGGTTAGCGGGGTCCGACTATCAACTTAATTGCTGTTCTCTCTTCCCCGTCAATTTGGATATCCGTAAAAGCAGGAATACAGACTAGGTCTAAACCGCTGGGCGCGACAAATCCTCTGGCGATGGCTACCGCCTTAACAGCTTGGTTCAGAGCCCCGGCCCCAATTGCCTGTAATTCAGCGCCTCCCTTTTCTCTAAGTACGCCCGCCAGCGCCCCTGCCACAGAATTTGGGCTTGATTTAGCTGAAACTTTTAATACATCCATAAATTACTACCTCCTGTTTTGCTGACATGTATTTCCACAACTCTATGTTAGATGTATTCGTGAAAGATAAAAAAAATCCTCTTTTTAATGCCAGATTTTTCAGATTTTTACCGAGTAACTTTTCAAAGCCTCGCTGTTTGTTTACAAAGTGCAGCAGAGGCTTTTATTTACGATTCTGATTTTTGAACTGCCTGGATTCCTCTCGCTTTTCCAGTGCCTTCATCGATATCCAGAACGACTGCATTTAACTGCAGCGGTCCTGCAGCCAATTCAAACTTAACAGGCATTTGCGTTAAAAATCTCTTAATAATAATTTCTTTCTTAACTCCCAGGACAGAATCGCGCGGCCCCGTCATCCCCACATCTGTAATATAAGCGGTACCTTCAGCCAGCAAACGCGCATCCGCGGTCTGAATATGAGTATGCGTACCTAACACAGCACTCACTTTCCCATCGAGGAACCAGCCTAAAGCCATTTTTTCAGAAGTGGCTTCCGCGTGAAAATCAACAATGATTATGGGAGTTTCCTGTTGAATTTGATTTATTAAGCGGATCGCTCCGGCAAACGGATCTTCAAGTGCAGCCATAAACACGCGCCCGGACAAATTTAAGACCGCAACCTTATTGCCGCCGGAACGGATAAAGCCATACCCTTTCCCAGGAGCACCCAACGGATAGTTAGCCGGCCTGATCAAGCGCTGCTCGTTCCCGATAAAATCCATAATCGTACGTTGATCCCACACATGGTTCCCCATTGTCAAAAACTGAATCCCTGAATCAAACAACTCCTGAGCCACTTGAGGGGTTAACCCGTTGCCACCGGCAGCGTTCTCAGCATTAGCGATCGTGACTTCGATTTCGTGTTCCTTTTGCACATCTTGCACAAACGCTTTAACAGCCTGCCTGCCAGGACTTCCTACAATATCTCCGACAAAAAGGATTTTCAAACTATTACTCCTTTCGCACAAACATTAGGCTAATATTGCCTACTTAATATATACCCAGATCGTGACCATGCCAACCATGAATGCGCAACTCCATTTTCCGCGCGTACACTTACACGCAAAAACTTCCCTAATTCTTGAATACGATAACGCGGCCTTCTTCTCTTACAGCCACTACATTTTTGTCAATAGCATCCGTGCTAATCGTTGCCAACATGTGTCCAATCAGTTCTTCCTGAAACATCAGCTCATCTTCCGGCAGATTGCTTTCATCATACACCAGGCGGTTAGAAAACTTACGTTTAACCAATTCCACGATCAGGCCCACTTCGCTGCGGGTCATACTGTTAACATCCCGGGTAATGGTTAAAATAGCAACCTGCTCTTCCTGGCGCATCTCAATCGCGCACACTTCCATTTCCATTCCTTCCAAATCATGAAACACTTCCAGTGCTGGCCGTAAACTTTGCTCCATGCTATTGTCAGCTTCATCTTTAATTAGAAATGTAAATTGGAGGGCGTGCTTTTCCTGCCAATAATATATTGAACCGACCTCAGGATATCTTAACAAAATCGAGATAAGTAAACCGGCTCCTTCCGGGACATAGCCGCCGTCTTTATACTGTAAATTTAAGTTCCCCACATTCTGTCTCCCCTTTTGCCTCGATGATCATCTATAATTATTCGGCACAGAGTGACAAACTCCTTCTCTCTATCTGTTGACAATAAAAGGACACAAACGCTCTCGTAAACCGTCTAGGTACATAGCCTTAATTAACTAAAAACAGGCGCTCACAAGATCGCCTGTTTCTTTTTCATACCTAATTAGATTTGCTTAAAGCAAATATAAACCGGCTCAGGGAATAACTATTTGGCGTAATCTACCGCCCTGGTTTCACGGATTACCACTACCTTGATTTGCCCCGGATACTCAAGCTCCTCTTCAATGCGCTTACTAATTTCACGCGCCAGGCGCGGTGCCAGAACATCATCAACCTTTTCCGGTTTAACCATGATCCTAATCTCCCGGCCCGCTTGAATAGCGAAACATTTTTCTACCCCATCGAAAGTTTCAGCAATCTCTTCCAACTTCTGCAGCCGTTTAATATAGGACTCAAGGGTTTCGCGCCTTGCTCCAGGTCGGGCCGCAGATACCGCGTCCGCAGCGGCGACGAGCACAGCTACAATCGTTTTGGGCTCGGTGTCGCCATGATGGGCCTCGATTGCATGAATCACATCCCAAGATTCCTTATGCTTCTTGGCTACATCTACGCCAATCTGCACGTGAGTACCCTCAGTATCGTGATCAACCGCTTTTCCTAAATCATGCAAAAGCCCTGCCCGTTTGGCAAGCTGTACATCAACTCCTAACTCGGCAGCCATCAGGCCAGCCAGGAATGACACTTCGATCGAATGTTTGAGCACATTTTGCCCATAGCTGGTACGATACTTAAGGCGGCCGAGCAGCCGCACCAATTCAGGATGCAAGCCATGAACTCCGGTTTCAAAAGTAGCCTGTTCCCCTTCTTCCCGTAATTTCTGCTCTACTTCTTTTTGTGCCTTCTCGACCATTTCTTCAATTCTAGCCGGGTGAATACGTCCGTCAACTATCAGCTTTTCCAAAGCAATCCGAGCCACTTCCCGGCGAATCGGATCAAACCCGGAGAGAATTACAGCCTCAGGCGTATCATCAATAATAAGGTCAATTCCAGTCAGGGTTTCCAAAGTGCGGATATTTCGCCCTTCACGCCCGATAATCCGACCTTTCATCTCATCGCTTGGCAAAGCAACAACTGACACTGTTGTTTCCGCAACATGGTCGGCAGCACAACGTTGGATTGCTAAAGAAATGATATTCTTAGCCCGTTTTTCCGCTTCTTCTTTAGCTTTATTCTCTATGTCTTTAATCATGATCGCAGACTCGTAGCGGACTTCTTCTTCGACACTGCTCAAGAGCAATTGTTTAGCTTCTTCAGAGGTTAAACCGGAAAGGCGCTCCAGTTCAGCATGCTCCTTGGCTAAAACTTTAGCCAAGTTCTCTTTCTGCTGTTCAACTTCACTTTCTTTCTGATGCATAACCTCTTCTTTTCGTTCAAGGGATTCCATCTTTCTATCTAAGGTTTCCTCTTTTTGCATGAGCCTTCGTTCAAGGCGCTGCAGTTCATTGCGCCGCTCCCTGGTTTCCTTCTCTAACTCGTTGCGAAGCTGCATAACTTCTTCTTTTGCAGCCACCACAGCTTCCCGTTTTTTGGCCTCACCGGCAGCCAGCGCACTTTCTACAATGCGTTTTCCTTCTATTTCAGCAGAACCTATGCTTTTTTCAGCAATATTTTTGCGGATAATCCAGCCAACAAAACCACCTATGGCTAACCCCAAAACGGAGAGAATAACCGAAACGATGATAGTCATTGTAGTTCCCACTCAAAAATCACCTCCTATGCCTTTAAATTTTAATTAATTTCTGAAAAGCTTTTTGAATTTCGAACCATTATTTTTTGGCATAAAAAAAACTGGCCTTGACCAGTCTTCTATTAAAGTACACCCCTTAAGCAGCAGGGAATACCCTTCCCTTTGTTTCCTACAAACTCCCGCTCGCTAGTCAAAACCCCCATTTAACCTAACTACGACGAAATCTATAAGAAAACCTTAAAGGTTAACATTAACAGAGACAGGTCTCTGCCAACATTTTAATATTATTCACAAACAAAGTCAAGTTAGTATGCTCAGCGGGCTCAAACTTAATTCAACTACAATCAACTTTTGTCATCTTTAGTCAACTCAAAAATAAAAAATTTAAGTATTTTCTTCCTCATTTTCTGCTCTTAAGTGCTGCAAAGCCTTATGTATCATAACTGGAGGATATCCCTTGCCCTCAAGCCTGCGCCCGATTTTAGCGTACATCAGGTGCTTAACTTCCCAATTCGGGGTTTGTGCCTCATGCTCAAAGATCCCCGTACGCCGGTTCTGTTTCAGCAATTCTTCTTTGATCTTGCCCGCAAGCAGCAGGCAAAACTCAAATTCCTCTTCCTCAGAGTAACACTCAGATAGCACTTTAGCTATTAATTCCGGGTTTACCCCCCGCAAGCGCAGGTCTTCGCGGATCTTACGGCGCGACTTTCTATGGCTGTAGGAGCGACAAAAGCCTAGCGCATATTCGCGATCATTAAGGTAGCCCCATTCCTGAAGGCGCGCCACAGCCTCGGTGATTTCTTCCTTAGCGCATTCCTTCGCCAAAAGGCGCTTTTCAATTTCATAAACAGTAAGAGCCTTGCGACTTAATAAAGATAAGGCAAGGCTTAAAGCATTTTTCTTACTTTTCATGGTCCTATAATCCTTTTATCGTTTTCAGAAACACCCATCCTCTGAGCGTTAGGCCTTACTCCTCATCAAGGTAGTCCTGGCTTGATTCCTCCGTAGCAGCAACTTGAGCGGAATCTATATTGCCGCGGATTTTTCCCTCAATCTCAGTCGCAATTTCAGGGTGCTGACGTAAAAAATCTTTAACATTTTCCCGTCCCTGCCCCAGGCGCTCTCCATTGTAAGAGTACCAGGCACCGGATTTATTTATAATATTAGTTTGTGTACCAATATCAACGATGCTTCCTTCTCGGGAAATCCCTTCCCCGTACATAATATCAAATTCCGCTTGTTTAAATGGAGGGGCTACTTTGTTCTTCACCACTTTAACCCTAGTCTTATTACCGACTACCTCCTGCCCTTGCTTAAGGCTGTCGATGCGGCGCACGTCCAGTCTGATCGTGGCATAGAACTTCAAAGCCCGGCCCCCGGTCGTTGTTTCCGGGCTGCCAAACATTACACCGACTTTTTCCCGAATTTGATTAATAAAAACTACACAAGTATGGCTTTTGCTGATAGCCCCGGTTAGTTTACGCAAAGCTTGGGACATAAGCCGAGCATGCAGCCCAACATGGGAATCCCCCATTTCCCCTTCAATTTCAGCACGGGGAACAAGGGCTGCCACAGAATCCACCACCACTACATCGACAGCACCGCTGCGCACCAAAGCCTCGCAGATTTCCAGAGCTTGCTCCCCAGTATCAGGCTGGGCAACGAGCAAATCATCAATATTAACGCCCAGAGCCCGCGCGTACACAGGATCTAAGGCATGTTCGGCATCAATAAATGCAGCGACTCCTCCCGTTTTTTGGGCCTCGGCGACAATATGGAGCGCTACAGTAGTCTTGCCCGAGGATTCCGGACCATAAATTTCTATAACCCGACCGCGCGGCACTCCCCCAACCCCCAGAGCTATGTCCAAAGCCAAGGCACCTGTGGAAATCACATCAACCGCCATTCTAGCGGAAGCTTCTCCCAGCCTCATAATGGAACCCTTGCCAAACTGTTTCTCTATTTGGCCTAAAGCCTGATCAAGTGCCTTTAACTTATCTCCTCCGGGCATGAGCCTTCCTCCCTTAAATCAAAGGATTCTTCCCCTAAGGGAAACATTTGTTCGATTCCATTATAGACTCATGACGGGAAGCTTGTCAATGCTCAGACATTAGCGGGCTTTGGCCGGCTCGACATTCACCTTGCGCCCTTTAATCATATTTTGGTGCATGCAGCTTAAAACGCGGCCCGCATGCTCTTCAGGCACTTCAACAAAAGTAAACTTGTCATAAATGTTAATCATGCCGATAATATTGCCAGGGATTCCACTTTCGTCCGCAATCCAGCGCACAATGTCCTGGGGCCTAATCTGCTGCAGCCTACCGATATTCATAAACAAGCGTACCATCCCTGGGGAAGCGCCGGTATTCCCAAATGAGATATCATCCCCGTCACTCTGCTCTACGTTCTCTATTCCTTCGACCGCGTATTTGAGAGCGGCCGCAGCCACATCAGTAGAATCATAATCTTCAAGCAGGCTGGCAACAATCGAGCGGTAAGTTGCCAGGCGATTGCTTTGAATTAGTTTTATCAGCTGGTTTTTTAGGTTTTCCGCTTGGCGCTCACTGATGTCCTCAAGGGACGGCAGTTCCTGGCGGCGAATTCTGGCCTTAATTAGCTGTTCGATCAGCCTTAACTGCCGATACTCTCGCGGAGTAATGAGAGTGATTGCTATTCCTTTGCGGCCGGCACGCCCAGTCCGCCCGATGCGATGCACATAGCTTTCCGGATCCTGAGGAATGTCAAAGTTAATAACATGTGTAACATTGTCAATGTCAAGTCCGCGCGCCGCCACATCCGTGGCTACCAGGAGCTCGGTTTTACCGTCCCGGAAGCGCTTCATAACCCGGTCGCGCTGCTGCTGGCTTAAATCCCCGTGCAAGGCGTCAGCCAAATATCCGCGGGCTTCGAGCGCAGCCACCAGCTCATCTACCCCCCGTTTTGTGCGGCAAAAGATAATTCCCTGCCCAATCTCTTCCATATCGATAATTCTGGCTAAAGCATCAACTTTGACTTTATCTCGTGTTTCGAAGAAAACCTGTTCAATCAGAGGTACTGTTAATTCATCCCGGCTCACCGCCACTGACTTCGGGTCTTTCATATAATTTTTGGCGAGTCGCCTGATTTCCGGGGGCATAGTAGCGGAAAAAAGCATGACTTGCCGCTCTTCAGCCGGGACACGTTTGAGGATGTTTTCTATATCCTCAATAAAACCCATATCCAGCATTTCATCCGCTTCGTCCAGCACGGCTATCTTGACATACCCCAAACTCAAGGTACCGCGATTAAGGTGATCAATCAAGCGCCCAGGGGTTCCTACAACCACTTGGCAACCATAGCGGAGTGCGCGGATTTGGCGGTCAATGGACTGGCCCCCGTAAATAGCCAAAGCCTTCACATGCCGATATTTTCCAATACGACCAATTTCTTCAGATACTTGAACCGCCAATTCGCGGGTCGGGGTAACGATAATAGCTTGCACAGCCTGAAAACGGGGATTAACTCTCTCGACAATCGGAATTCCAAAAGCCGCAGTCTTCCCGGTTCCGGTCTGGGCTTGCCCAATTAAATCAATTCCCGCTAAAGCTACAGGAATAGCCTCTTTCTGAATCGGTGAGGGTTCCTCAAAACCCATTTCTGCAATTGCTTGGATAACTTGCTTCCCTAACTGCAAGTCCCCAAACGCGTGTAAACGTTCTACCATCAATCAGTGAAATCTCCTTTCAAATTTAGCAAATATAAGCGCAGCCAATTAAGAGCTGCCTGAACAGTGAGAGCGCGCACAGAGTCCCGCCCTCCGTAAAACTGAAATTTTTTAGCTTCTATTCCCTGCGGTGTTGCTAACCCAATATAAACAAGACCCACAGGTTTGGCATCACTGCCGCCGTCCGGGCCGGCAATCCCTGTTGTGGCTAAGGCTAAATCCGTTCCTAAGCGCGCGCGGGCACCGGCAGCCATTTCCTTGGCAACCTCCGGGCTCACGGCTCCTTTTTCCTCTAAACTTTGCTGTCCCACCCCAAGCATTTGCTCTTTGACAGCATTGTCATAGCTTACAACTCCGCCTAGATAAAAGTCAGAACTCCCGGGTTCCTGGGTCAGGGCCGCGCCCACAAGCCCACCGGTGCAGGATTCCGCAGTTGCCACAGTAAGGCCGCGCTCACGCAGTGTTTTGCCCACAAGCCCGATCATACTTTCCTCATCACGGCCAAAAACCTTATCCCCAAGCCGGGAGCGTATCTCTACTTCAGCCCGGTCAAGGATTTGCCGGGCTTCCTTCGCATCCCCACTGCGCGCAACCAGCCGGACGTGCATCTCCGCCCTTTTAGCCAACAAGGCCATAGTGGGGTTGGGCTTATTCATAAGGTCGGCAATAACTTCCTCGATTGCGGACTCTCCCATGCCGAATATTTTGAGCACGCGCACATTCATGCGCTCAGCATCGGGCCCAACTATTCTCTCCAGTTCCCGCTGTACATGATTCTCAAACATCGGTTGCATTTCAAAAGGCGGTCCCGGCAGAATTACGACAGTCTTGCCATCCTTAGTAATAATGGCTCCCGGCGCAGTTCCGACTGGATTAGGCAAAATCTTGGCCCCTTTGGGAAAATAGGCTTGTTTGCGATTGCTCTCAGGCATGGCAGCCTTACGCAGGGCAAAGAAATCTTCAACGTGTTTAAGGCTAGCTTGATCCAATTCCATCTCCAGCCCCAGAACCTTGGCTACCAGTTCTTTGGTGATGTCATCAACCGTAGGCCCCAGTCCCCCAGTGGTGACCACCAGCTCGGAACGTCCCAAGGCCTGGCGCAAGGAAACCTCGATACGTTCAGCGTTATCCCCGACTGTTATATGGTAATCGACTTCAATGCCCAAACTGGACAGTTTGCCAGTCAAATAATGCGCGCTGGTGTTTAACGTCTGCCCTAACAAAAGCTCTGTACCAGTAGCTATAATTTCAGCCTTCATAAGATTGTATCACTCTCCCATCCTCAATGCAAATTAACTTCTATACTCAGACCGGGCTAACTTAATTATTTCTCATCTGTTCCTCACTTATCCTGCTCTTCCGCTAAAATAAAAAAGGATTGCTTCAGTTTCTTAAAACTAAAGCAATCCAACAATTATCCAACTACTTCGTTGGCAGGCTGTGCAGCCTGCAACCCCTAAGCCACCTTCTGCAAATACTCTCTTAAAGTTTCCCCATTTACCGTCTCTTCTTCTTGCAGAATCTTAGCAACAGCGAGCAGAATCTCTTTTTTCTCGTCAAGCACAGCCTGGGTTTTCCTTTCAAGCTCAGCTAAAATCTCCCTTGTGATTTTTTGCCTTTGCTCATCGCTTAAACGGGAGAGATCGAGAATTCCGAGGGTGGACATGCCCGATGCCAACATGCGCTCAACCATATTTAAGGCATGCTCATAATCCCCTGCATTTCCCGTGCTGCGCGTGCCGAGAATCATATTCTCAGCCACCGCGCCTGCGAGTGCCACCATGATTTGCTGTTCGAGCATTTCCTGGGTGTAAAGGTAGAGGTCATCCTCCGGATAATGACGCACATACCCTAAGGCATTGCCACGGGAGCGAATCGAGATTTGAGCCACGGAATTCGGCTTAACCGTTTCAGCCAGAAGGGCATGCCCTCCTTCATGCACAGCCACCCGCCAGAGTTCTTCCGCCATCGGCCTCCGGTCCAGCTTTTCCCCGAGCATCACCTTTTCTACTGCCTCACGTAAGTGTTTTTGAAAAATAACCTTAGACTCTTCCCGCAGGGCAAAAATAGCGGCCTCATTCGTTAGGCTCTCCAAATGTGCACCGGTAAAGCCGAAAGTTTCGTGCGCGATCTGGTCCAAGTCCACATCTTCAGCCAAGGGTTTGTTTTTAGTATGGATTTTAAGGATAGCCAGGCGTCCTTCCTTATCAGGGAGATCCACTTTCACCTGACGGTCAAAGCGCCCAGGCCGCAGCAAGGCAGCATCGAGAGCTTCGGCCCGGTTGGTGGCACCCACTACTAGAATCTGCGGAGTTTGATCCGTTCCGAGGCCGTCCATCTCTACCAGGAGTTGGTTCAAAGTCTGGTCATATTCATGATGAGAAATGTTACTGCCTCTTTTCCCTCCCAGAATGTCCATTTCATCGATGAAGATAATCGCACTGTGTTTTTTCTCTTTGCGGGCCACTTCACGGGCGCGCTTAAACAAACTGCGCACCCTCTCTGCCCCGACACCTGCGTACATTTGCACAAACTCACTGCCAGATACTGCCATAAAGGTAGAGTTCGTATAACGGGCTGCTGCTTTGGCCAGCAGAGTCTTCCCGGTCCCTGGAGGGCCTAAGAGCAAAATCCCTTTCAACGGCCTGATGCCCAGCTCTTTCATGCGCTCACTGTGGCGCAAGAAATCCAGGCCTTCCTGCAGTTCTTTCTTGGCTGTCCCCTGACCTCCGATGTCGTCAAAGGTGATAGGAGTCGAGGAAATGACAACTCCTTTCCCCGCAGGACGGACGATTCCCCGCTCAATCACCACTATCCAGATGAAATATAACCCGCCTGCAATAAAAAGAAGAGGCACCACATTATAACCCATAACAAAAAGGTAAACGAAAAATCCCGCGACCGTTCCCAGAGCCAAGTCTTTGATCACTTCTCTCCCCTCCTCTCCGATCAGTTTTTAGCGCTGGGCAGAAAATTGCCTTGCCCACGACGCTCGAGTACTGTTACCAACTGCCCATCCTGATCGTTCAACACCAAATAAACATTGTCACTGTCCATTGTAACATCAAGCTTAACTCCAGCTTTCTCCGCCTGGTCTTTCACAGACTGTGCCATTTCCGTGAAATTCCCGCGCACAATTCCCTCCTGCAAGGCAAACTGCATCTGGTTCAAGAGTTGTTCGAGCTTCGGGGTGCGCTTATCCAATAAACGAATGGGGCGCCCTGCAGCAAGATTTACTAAGTCTGTGCCTACCTGGCGCAAATCCGTGATTTGATCAGTCACCACATTCAACACTTGCTGCCCGTTGTCTTGAACTACATCAGCCGAAACCACGCCGGGAATTTGCCGGCTCTGCTCCTGAATCGACTTGTCAACCCAGTTTTTCTTATAGAAGAATTGCCCGCCAAACAATAACGAGAAAACAAGGAGCCCAACGACACTAATCAGCGTCAGCCGCTGTTTGGTCATCGTCTCTCCCCTCCTATTACTCCAACTTGTCCATACTGACATTATAGCAAATCATATATCAATTACTTACATATAATTTTATCTAATAAAACCAGTTTAAGGAAAATGTTAAGAAGTTGTAATAAAGAAAAAGAGTTTGCAAACTTGATGCTAACTCTTTCACATATACTAACATGTTTAGTCTATCGCCAGCGGCAGAGGGAATGTCAATTCATGCGCCAGCGCTACTTACGCAAGAGTTTCCATGACTTGGCCACATAATCGATCCCCGACAGGATCGTAAAAAATAACGCCAAATAGAGTATAGGCTGTCCAATCGGGATCCCGATCAGAGAAAACGGCCAATCCCTAAGTAAAATCGCTGAGATCGCCACAACTTGTGTAACCGTCTTAATTTTACCGAGCTTACTGGCTGCGATCACTTGGCCGTCGGCAGCTGCAATGGCCCTCAGTCCGGTTACGGCAAACTCCCGACCAATGATTACCCATGCTATCCATGCATGCACATCCCCCAGCTCCACCAGGGAAATTAAGGCAGCCGAGACCAGCAGTTTATCTGCCAAAGGGTCCATGAATTTTCCCAATACCGTCACTTGTCCACGCTTACGGGCGATATATCCGTCAAGACCGTCCGTAGTAGAAGCCAGGATGAAAATAAAGGCAGCTACGATGTCCTGATGCGGAAAAATCGTATGTCCTTTGGGAACTTGTAGCAGTAGGAAAACCATAAACACCGGGACTAAAATTATTCTTACCAGTGTTAATCGATTCGGCAGATTCACGAAACAACCTCTCCTATTAAATCATAACTATCAGCTTGGGTAATCCTGACCTGAACAAATTCTCCCGTTTCTAACTTACGAGCAAAGCCTTCGATATATACCTGGCCATCAATCTCCGGGGCATCCCCTTGCGTGCGGCCACTGAAGCGTCCATCCGGGAGTTCCTCTTCCACCAGCACCTTAAGAGTCTGCCCGACCCAACGTCGTTGTCTCTCCAAAGCTATCTCATACTGGAGAGCCATCACCTGTTCGCGTCGGTTTTCCCGAATCTTAGACGGGATTTGGTCTTCCCTGCGACCGGCTGTGGTCCCTTCTTCCTGAGAATACGCGAAAACACCCAATCTATCAAATTGTACTCTTTTCACATAGGAAAGTAAACTTTGAAATTCCTGCTCGCTCTCTCCCGGAAAGCCGGTAATCATCGTCGTCCGTATCACGATCTCAGGCAGTGCCTGCCGTAGTTTATGTATTAATTCTTCAGCCTCTGCGGCAGTTCCACGCCTGTTCATTTCGCGCAAGACCTTATCATCCCCATGCTGCAAAGGCAAATCCACATAACGGCAAACCTTAGGCTCACTTTTCATTGTCTCAATCAGTTCATCTGTGAACATTTCCGGATAGCAATACATTAAGCGAATCCACTCAATTCCCTCGATCTGTGCCAAGCGACGCAGGAGCTGAGGAAGGCGTACTTCCCCATATAAATCCAAGCCGTAGCGGGTCGTGTCCTGAGCAATCAGGAGAATCTCTTTAACCCCCTCGGCAGATAAAGCTTTAACTTCAGAGATAATGGATTCTTCGCGGCGGCTGCGAAAACGCCCGCGTACGTGCGGAATGACACAATACGTGCAGAAATTGTCACACCCTTCTGCAATCTTAACATAGGCATAATACTCAGGTGTTGACCTCCGACGCGGGGTTTTTTCAGTATAGAGATAGTCAGGAGCCTCCGCTCCCAAGAAATACGCACGGTCTTTACCCGCTTTAGCCACAACCTCCACGATTTCCTCAATCTTTCCGGTACCCACAGCCCCGTCAAGTTCGGGGATTTCCTGCAGCAGCTGCTCCCCATAACGTTGGGCCAGGCAGCCAGTAGCCACAAGAATTTTGCCGCTTTCTTTGAGATGAGCAAGTTCTAAGATAGTATTAACAGATTCTTCCTTGGCCTGATCAATAAAAGTGCACGTATTAACAATAATAACATCCGCTTCTTCAGGAGCAAGGACTAAATCATATTCTTGCTCCAAGAGACCGGTCATTACTTCACTGTCAACCTGGTTTTTCGGACAGCCTAGCGTAATTACAGCAAACTTTTTGCTCAACGTGCCACCTCAATTTTATCCTAACTCTAACGCCTAGTATAAACCAAGTTTTTGGCAAGTGTCAAAGATATTAACTAGATATAAACTAAAAATAAGCCCTCTGAAGTGTCAGGGGGACGGTTCTCGTTGATACATCATTAAAAAAACCAACATTTTTTTAATGAAAAATGTTGGTTTTTTTGTGTATACCAGAGGCTGACACCAAGAACTTAGGTTAGAGATTCAAGAAATTGTGCCAGACCGTGACTGTCCCCTAAAGGCATAAAATGCAATCCGTTACTGGTTTCTTTGATGGCATCGACAATTTCCTGGGTAATGCGCCAGCCTTCCAAAACAGGATCTTTTGCTGTCTCCAGCCGGTTAATAAGGATGGGAGGAATAGAAACTCCAGGGACACTGCGATTTACCCAACGAGCCATCCGGGCAGAACGGAGCGGCATTATGCCTGCCAGAACTTTAACCGGAATACCTTTTACAGTCTCCATTAAAAGTCGAAATGCTTCAGGCTCAAAGACTGCCTGAGTTTGAACAAAGGAAATCCCGAATTCCACTTTGCTTTGCAACTTCCAAATCTGAGCTTCGAGCCCGTCAAGCGCAGAGTTCACCACCGCCCCATAGCAGAACTCTGTCATATCTGTCAACGGCCGATCGTTGGCATCGAACCCCTGATTAAGTTTGTGCAATAAGGCTAGGAGCTGCACTGAATCCAAATCGTAAACCGGTTTGCTGGCAGGATGATCGCCAAGCATAGTGTGATCTCCTGTAACCACCAGAACATTGCGGATGCCAAGAATGCCGGCTGCAAGGAGGTCTGCTTGCAGAGCAAGCCTGTTGCGATCCCGGCATGTAACCTGATAGATGGTCTCAAAGCCACGCGCTTGCAATATGTGTGCCAATCCCAGGGGCGCAGCATGCAGACGGGCACCTGGATTGTCGGGAAGATTAAACGCATTAACAAAAGGCTGGAGCTCATCCGCCTGCAGTAACAGATGTTTGAAATCCGTACCGCGGGGTGGAATTAGCTCTGCCGTAATCAGAAATTTTTTCTGAACTAAGTCTTCCGCAAAAGACATGGTACAACCCTTCTTAACTTAACTTAACTCAACTGCACGGGCATAATCCTTAAAGAACTGAGGCCAAGGCTTTGGACCTTCATGCTTGCTTCCTAGGCTATAAATAACGCTCCATACACATGAGGCCAGAATGTTAACTTCGCACGCGCCATTACTGGCACCCCCGCACGGACCACATACCAGACTCTTCGCACACAGCCGGATCGGGCATATTCCGCCCGTTTGCGCAAGCATACAATCCTCACACTGCAGACAAGCAAGGCGCACCGGCCAGGTCATCTGGCATGCCCCCTAGCTCTTGCAATTTGCTCAGCTGCCGCGCTAAAGGTCTTCTCAAGAATGATCAAAACCCTTAAAACCTCCTGTTCATGCGGAGTAAGGTCGTATTCCCAGGGCGGAAGGTAATCCGAGTTATTTAGCTGTACACTTTTGCGCGGATCTATGAGGGCGGAAAGCTGCTCTGAGGTAAAGCCTGAAAAGGGCGGTAAATCAGCGATTAGACCATGTATATCTTCCGCCTTATTAAGGGAGTTAATTAAGGCTACGGCCTCATCCGGACCGGCGTTGTCCGGCAGCAGATACTCCGCAAATCGAACAGGCAGAGATTCACAGGTTTGGCGCAGAAGAGTCCTGGGAAAACCGGAACTGTAACCTTCTACGTAGACAGCGGCTAAGGAAACCTGAGCTCGGAGGCACCCGAACAAAAACTCCAAATCCTCGGTAAGAGCCTCTAAACTTCTCCTAATAAATAAGTGAAAATCAATTTGTTCTTGGAATAAGGCAACCACCACTGGAGACCCCTCCTTCTTAATCCATTGGATTTTCAAATTATAAATAATTGTAGCCGCTTGCTCACTTGAAGACAAGAATTCTACCTTGAATTACCCGAAATCCAGATCTAAGAGCACATTTCCCCATGCTATTGGTATACCGTATACCATTTCAATGACATTTTTCCACGTTTGGCACCTGGTGGCGAGTATTCAACCAACCAATCAATTGAATTTTTCATACATTCAACATAACGTAGGTACCATTTCTCGCCCCTCTCACTGAACCACAGGTTCAATAACTGATTCTAATCTAACTGCACAAAATCGGCCTTTTGCCCTATAACTACATCGTCAGGCTCAAAATCCGTTAACTTAAAGCGAGTTCCGACCGCTCTTAGCATTTCCATCGAATCCTGAAGGCGCTTAAGATTATCTTCCAAGAACATAATCTTATCAGCCTGAGTCTCGTTAAGCTTAAGTATTTGTCCAAGCTGCTCAGTACTGGAACGGGCAAACTGCAAAGCCTGATGAGCATCGGCCACAGCTTCTTCCCCACCGGCAGCCATTTCTTGACTGGCGGCAGACACGGACTGTAGTTCGTCTGACAACTGACTTAATGTCTTTAGGATACTGGCAAAGGATTGCCCTGCTTGGCCGACAATTGCTGTCCCCTGGTCCACTTCCTTGAGGCCGTTCTTCATCATATTGACACTGGCTTGGATAACCGCGGTAATTTCCTCAATTAATTTGCTAATTTCGTGCGTAGCCTGAGTAGTTTGAAGTGCCAAGCTTTTTACTTCCTGAGCCACCACGGCAAACCCCTTCCCTTGTTCTCCGGCCCTGGCTGCTTCAATAGCTGCATTGAGGGCAAGGAGATTAGTCTGAGAGGAAATTCCCTGAATTGTTTGCACGATTGTGCTAATGCTTGCGGATTTTAACTCCAGTTCAGATAATGACAGTGCTGTTTCATGCACTCTTTGCGAAATTCGCTCCATTTGATTCTTAGCGACTACAACTGAACATTCCCCTGCCCGGGCTTGATCAAGCATGGACGTGGAAAACTCGGCAACTCCGGTTGTTTTGTCAGCCACGTGTTGCACCAACTGCTCCATTTCTTGCAAGACGTCGTCAGCAGCCTGCAGGGAAGTAAGCCCTTGTTCTGTTGCAACGACAACTTGTCTCGAAAAGTCTGTAATCCCCTCGTTTGCTTGGTGCAAAGCAGTAAAAGAATCATTAAACTCGACCAGCGTTTCCTTGATCGCTCTAATTTCAAGCCAGATCTGATACACAATGGCGCGTAAACTCTCTTCCATTTCGTGAACTGACTTTGCCAGTTGCCCGATCTCATCTGTCCCCAGAGCCGGGATGTCTACAGACAAGTCCCCCGTAGCTACGATTTCAACCTTGCTTTTTAAGAGTCTAAGAGGGCGTAAGTTATAGCGCAAGACCAGATAGAAAAATAACCCTGAAAAAAGAATCGTTAGCAAGCTTGAAAATACCATGGAATACTGCAAATAACGAAGTTTTTCCCGGAAAAGGGTACTCAACCAGTTTTTTTGAGCTTGATAAAGCCAGTAAAAGTTAAGCACGAACACCAAAATATTAGTTATGGACAGGGTTAGTGTCAAAAAACCATACTTCTGTTTTTGGCTAAGCTTCTGCCCTAAACGGGGTAAACGTATGGATGCTGGGAACCTCAATCCATTCATCTCCTTCACCTTTCTTAACAATGCGGATATATTTCAACATTTAGTTCAAACTTCCCTGTGTCTTTTGTTAAGTAAAGGTTAAGTAAGGTTTATGTTTATGTTAATTTTACCAAAGCATTCCCTTTATTTACGATTACTTAAATTTTTCCTTAGTATTTCTTGTTTTTAACAGTTTCTTTACACAAAAACAACAGTAATTTAATATTTATCCCTTAAAATAGGAACTAAAAAAGGGTTGGAGGTGCTCTATGAACCACGAGGTGCTGGAACAGACACTTGGAAAAGTGACAAAGATTATTCTTACCCCCATCGGGCCATTACAGTACTTGTTGAACTCTCCCGGTGTAACCCATGTCCGGTGTTTAGAACAGTCCTTAAAGGTTCTACGGGCTGATGGAAAAGAGAACATTGCCGACTTGTTTTTCGCTTACCGTCCCTGGATAAGTAAAGGACTTTTTTGGGCTGACCGGGGGTGGAAGAATGTTTGTCATTACTATCAAAATCCGGACAAACCCGGCGTTTTACGCTGGCCCGGAGCTGCTGCCGAATGCCAGTATTATTTTAATAAAGCCTTGCACGCCCTGGAGAAAGACGTAACCAAGGGCATGTTTTATTTTGGAGCAGCATTGCACTTAGTGCAGGACATGTGCGTGCCCCATCATGCTGTGGGTTCTGTCTTTGACGGCCATCAGGAATTTGAGAAGTGGGTAGAGAACAATTGGCATCAATTTTCCTGTACTCCCAGCGGAAAGTATTTGCCCTTTACTCATCCGAGCCAATGGATAGATTATAACGCCAACACCTCCGCGTCATATTATTCACAGGTCTCCCTTTTCCACAAATGCAGTGAGAGTTCGTATGAACAAGCTGCCCGCGACCTGCTCCCTCTCACGATACAAACCAGTGCGGGTTTTTTGGTTTTCTTCAAACAAATTTTAGAATCGGATAATTTTGGATATCTAAACTTCTAGACTTCTGAACTTATAAATTTATAACTTATGAGCTTCTAAACTTTCTACTTCTTTTATTGAGGAATCTGATAAAAAGAGGTCCTTGAGATGTTTTCAAGATCAAGCAGTAATCAAAAAAAACTTCATAACTACATAAGCGAGAGACATCCTGTCTGGGTGTTATACTTAGACTTAGTCCAGTTTCATGAAGTAGAGTTTCGCTATGGCAATGAAACTTGTCGCCGCATCCTGGACACATTAGAACAAGAACTCGAAGTTACGCTTAAAGAACACCGCAATTATTTTCTGTTTACCATGCTTGAGAGCAGGGGCGGGGATGACTTTGTCGTATACTTAGTCCCGTATGCCAAAACCCCCTGGCACATAACCGAACTTACGGAAAGATGGGTTCAACCGCTCGAGCTCCGTCTTAACAGCAAAATACGAAGTTTGGTAAAAGAGAAAATATCCATGCGCGCAGGGGTAACAGAGTGTATCAAAGAAAACGGCGGCAGCGCCGATTATTTGGTCTATGCGGCTGTTAAGGAAGCTTTTCTCTTAAATAAATCTGATCCGGATCCAAACTATTTCGCCCGCCGCCAAGAAATAGCCCGTTTGCTTAAGGAACCGGACGGCTGCCTGATGGCAGCCTTTCAACCCATTCTCAGAGTGCGCACCGGGGAAGTTCTTGGCTTTGAGGCTTTGTCCAGAATCAGCGGCACAACTTCCTTTAGCAACATCGCGGAACTGTTTCCGTTCGCGGAAAAGATTGGACAGCTCTACCCAATCGAAACTCTGTGCCGACGCAAGGCCATCTCATCTTCTTCTCATATCCTACATCCTCAAGAATTACTTTTTCTTAATATTAATCCCCAAGTCTTAACGGATCCGGACTTTGCCTCCGGGCAAACCCGCATGCTTCTGGAAGAACAAAAGTTAAATCCTTCAGATGTTGTTTTAGAAATTACAGAACGCAGTGCGATCGAGGACTTTAATGTTTTCCGCGAAGCGTTGGCACACTATCGCAATCAAGGGTATTTGATCGCCCTGGATGATGTTGGTGCGGGGTATTCATCCTTACAATCCATTGCCGAACTTCATCCGGACTTTCTCAAAGTGGATCGCTCATTGATCACAAACGTAAATCAAGACCCAACTAAATGGGCCTTGCTCGAGACTTTTGTAACTTTCTCCAAGCGTATCGGCTGCCAGGTCATTGCCGAAGGCGTGGAAACAGAAGAAGAGATGCGTACCGTGGTACAGTTAGGGGTTGATTATATTCAGGGTTATTATATCGCCAGACCGGATTTTGACAGGGATCAAATCAATCCCGCTGCCTTAGAGCTTTTGAAATTCCAACGCCGGATCAAAAGCAATGAAGAAAATGCGATTCTGTCGATCGTAGAGCCCCTGCCCCTGTTCAACCCTAACACTCTTGTATCAACCGTGCAGACTTATTTTGAGAATCAGCTCAGTCAATGGCTGATTGGGGTAGTCGACAATGACAGACTGGTTGGAGTCGTACAGCGCGCCCGACTTTATGCCGCCCTCGGCACGCGCTACGGGGTACCGCTCTATTCCAATCGTACAATTTCCCTTATTATGGATAAAAACCCTCTCATCGTTGAAGACAGCACCCCCATTGAGGTTGTCTCTACCTTGGCTATGGAACGACCGGATGCTCAGCTCTACGAAGGAATTGTGGTAGTCAACTAGCAAAAACCGGTGGGGATGGTGTCCGTGGCCTCAATGATGAAGGCTATTGCTGAGCGCCAAATACAAATAGCCCGAGGAGCTAATCCGTTAACCGGACTCCCGGGCAATATCCAAATTGGCCTCGAAATCAAACGCCGTTTAGATGAGAAACCGGCATTTGGCATTATTTATGCAGACCTCAATAACTTTAAGCACTATAATGACCTCTACGGCTTTGAACAAGGGGACAGTGCAATCAAAATGCTCGCCGAGATTTTACGTCAGGAAGCGCTGAAGCAAGACGAAGATTCATTTGTTGGTCACATCGGCGGAGATGACTTTATTATTATTTTAGGCAAAGAGCACGTAGAAAACTGCTGTATTGAGATTCTGGACAGCTTCCGCCAGGAAAGACAAAACCTCCTGGGAGTGGGAAACCTTACTGTAGCCCTAGCAGGCCTACTCATAGAGGAAGAATCCTTTACACCCATAACCCTGGCCGAAAAAGCAGCCCAAGTTAAACATGAGGTAAAGCAAATCGGAGGAAATTCTTTTCTTATCCGTTAACTCTACTTATTCAAATCCTGCCTGTCAGCCGTTGCAATGTAGAGAACATTCTCCCCGATGTTGGTGGCGTGATCGGCGATCCGTTCAATATACCTGCCCACAAATGACAAGTACATCCCTTGATTAAGGGTTTCCGGTCTTGCTGTCATTATTTCAAACAAATCTCGCACTACCCTTTTATACAAATGATCGACTTGGTCATCTTCAGCAGCAAGCCCATGAGCCAGCTCCAGGTCACCGTTAACATAAGATTCCAGACCCTGTCTAATCATCAGCACTGTTAAATCGACCATGCGGGGAATGTCGATCAAAGGCTTCATCAGAGGACCGTCTATTCTCCGTACCACTTTGGCAATATCGACCGACAAATCCGCCATACGTTCAAGATCTGTCGAAATCTTCATCGCAGAGATAACTTTACGCAAATCCTTGGCCACCGGCTGCTGGGTGGCAATTAAACGTACGCATACATCGTCAACCTGGCGTTCGTAATCATTAACTTTTTTGTCATATGCGATCCAATTCTCTGCTTGGGTACGGTCGAGCGTTTTAAGGCACTCCATCGCTCCCAGTAAAATATTCTCAACTTCTTGCCCCATGTTCTTAAGTATTTCCATCAATTCCTGTAAGCCTTCATCTAATGAATGCCTTACCATCTGCCAGACCCTCCTTAACTTATCCGAAACGTCCCGTAATGTAATCCTCAGTCCGTTTATCCTTGGGATTGGTGAAGATTTCCGAAGTCGGCCCGTGTTCCACCAGTTCCCCGCTCAGGAAAAAGGCTGTTGAATCAGCAATACGGGCAGCTTGTTGCATATTGTGTGTGACTATAACAATAGTGTATTGATTTTTCAATTCTAATATAAGTTCTTCAATCCGTAAAGTAGCGATCGGGTCCAGGGCCGAAGCAGGCTCGTCCATCAGCAGAACAGAAGGCTCTACTGCCAAGGCCCGGGCAATGCACAATCGTTGCTGCTGCCCTCCGGATAAACTCATGCCGGAATAATTAAGGCGATCATACACTTCATCCCATAGCGCTGCCATGCGCAAGCTCTTCTCCGCGATCGAGCGCAGCTTTTCCCTGGAGTGTACTCCATTTAGCCGTAACCCGGCAACCACGTTTTCATAAATGCTCATGGAAGGAAAGGGATTAGGCTTTTGGAAGACCATCCCTACCGTTTTTCTTAATTCCACGGGATCTTCTTCATAAATATTCTCCCCATCTAAGAGAATCTCTCCACTTACTTTTGAACCTGGCAAGGTCTCATGCATACGATTAATACACCGTACAAAAGTGGATTTACCACAGCCTGACGGACCAATAATCGCAGTGACCTGATTCGGCGGAATCTCCATATTAATCCCTTTTAAGGTTTTATTAGAGCCATACCATGCGTCTAAATTACGAACACTTAAGCTTTGCCCCATTGTCCTACCTCCTCTTCTAGCGTTGCGGGCGCGAGCGGAATGCCAGACGTGCGATGATGTTTAGCATAAATACTAGGAATATTAATACCAAAGACCCGGCCCAGGCTTGGCGATGCCAATCTTTATAGGGCGAAATCGCATAATGATAGATTTGCAAAGGCAAAGCAGCCATCGGCTCGTTAAGAGAGCTGGCCCAATAATTGTTTCCTAGGGCTGTAAATAACAAAGGCGCCGTCTCCCCTGAGACCCGGGCAACCCCCAGCATGGCTCCTGTGACAATTCCTTTGGCAGCAGTAGGCAAGACTACGCTTAGAATTGTGCGCCATTTCGGGATGCCTAGAGCAAAAGCCGCTTCCCGGATCGTATGGGGAACAAGCTTAAGCATCTCTTCCGTGGACCGAATAACAAGTGGAATCATGATAATTGCCAGGGAAATCCCACCAGCAAGCGCAGAAAAATGCTTCATTCTGAGCACAAGCGTAGTATAGACCACGATCCCAATAATGATCGAAGGTATTCCAGTGAGGACATCGGTCGTAAAGCGCACTGCTGTGCTTAACCAGCTCGTGCGGTCATACTCTGTTAGATAGATCGCACTCAAAATCCCAACCGGAATCCCGATTAGACTACCAATTCCAACCATTAAAAGGGTGCCCACAATCGCGTTGGCCATTCCTCCGCCAGAAGCTCCCAACGGTTTCGGCATGTTCAGGAAAAAGTCCAGATTCACAGCAGTAATACCATTCTTAATTACATAACCAAGTACGCCAAAGAGAGGAATAAGCGCCAAGAGAGTTGCTAAGGTAAAAAGTCCGATCATCCAGTAATTGCGGTACTTGCGCATACGATAACTCATACCAAGTGACCCCCCTTCGGCCCGCGAGCCACCGACCACACCAAAAGCCGGGCCAAGGCATTAAGGATTAAGGTTATAACAAAAAGAATAAGGCCTATCTCCACTAACGCACTCAAATATAAATCATAAGTCGCTTCCGTAAACTCGTTTGCGATAACACTGGCCATAGAATAGGCAGGTGCAAACAAAGATGCACTCACATCCGGACGGTTCCCGATCACCATGGTCACAGCCATCGTTTCTCCTAAAGCCCGTCCTAATCCAAGCATCACTCCGCCTAAGATACCAGATTTAGCGTAACCAAGTACAGAAACCTTGATCATTTCCCATTTCGTGGCCCCTAAGGCCAAAGCCGCCTCGCGCTGAGTATCCGGTACGGCAGCCATTACCTCCCTCGAAATCGCCGCAATCGTCGGCAAGATCATAATCGCCAGAATAAGTCCTCCGGCTAACATCCCAAGTCCTAGCGGAGGACCCTGAAAAAGCGGTAGAAAGCCGAACCATTTCCCTAACCATGGTTCAACATGATCTCTAAGTATGGGTGCGAGGACAAAAATTCCCCAAAAACCATAAATGACACTCGGAATTGCCGCTAAGAGTTCGACCAGAAACGATACCACGACCCTGACCCGTGAGGGAGCAACTTCATTAAGAAAGATCGCTACACCCAACCCGATTGGTCCGGCAATGAGCAAAGCCAGTACAGAAGTAACCATTGTACCGTAGATAAACGGCAAGGCTCCGAACTCTTCCTTCACTGGGTCCCACACCTGGCTGGTGACAAAGTTGAATCCGAATTTTTCGATACTCGGCCGCGCTGACTGAAACATTTGCCACCCGATCAAGACCATTAAGACCACAACACTTATAGCCATCACCAAAGTTAAAACTCTAAAGACCCGGTCTCCGAAAATGATATTTACGGTACTTCGCGCAGTAAGTGCGCTTTTACGAGTGTTTTTTCTCATGTAAGCGTTTTTCACCCTTCCCCTTCACACCCGGTGGTATCCTTTCTCTGAGTATCCTTTAGCTTCTATATCACCAAAACACGGCAAAGAGCCCAGCATTGGCTGGGCTTCTTGCCGAGCTTCGTTTCCATAATACTTGAATCGTGTCATGGCGGCAACCCTTTGGCAAGCAATTTTATCCTTGTATAACTTATTTCAGTAATGCTTCACCCTGATAGGTGATTGTTTTGAGTGTACCCTCAATCCGGGTGACAAGGTTCGCAGGAAGTTTCGCATAGTCAAGCCCTTCAGACAGGTTTTGCCCGTCGTGAATCATCCAGTTGATTAAGCGAACTACAGCTTCCCCTTTAACTTTATCTGTTTGGTTTTGATAGACCAAAAGCCAGGTAAAGGTTGATATAGAATAGCTTTCATCTCCCGGAGCGTTTACAATAGAGACACGGTAATCATCCGGAATCTTGGCTTCAGCCGCGGCAGCAGAAGCGCCTTTTAAAGAAGGGCCAACCCATTTCCCAGCCTTGTTCTTCAAGAGCGCAACCGGAATATTGTTTTGCTTGGCGTAAGCCAGCTCGACATAGCCGATAGAACCTTGAGTCTGTTGGATCACTCCGGCAACCCCGGCATTTCCTTTGCCGCCAATACCCGCAGGCCAGCTCACAGATGTACCTTTGCCAACATTGGTTTTCCATTCAGGGCTGACTTCACTTAAATAGTCCACGAAGTTATAGGTGGTTCCGCTTCCGTCCGAACGATGGGCGACATTGATATCGAGGTCAGGAAGGCTAACTCCCGCGTTGTCAGCGACAAGGCGCGGATCATTCCATTTCTTAATTTTGCCGAGGAAGATATCAGCCAGCACATCCGGCGCAATTTTCAGGTCTTTGGGATTGCCGGGCAAGCTGTAAGCGACCGCTGTTGCGCCTAAGGTAGCAGGAATGTGCAAGAGCTTACCACCTTTGGCCTTCTGCAACTGGTCATCGGTCATGGGGCCGTCACTGCCGCCAAAATCCACCGTTTGTTCCGATATTTGTTTAATCCCAGCCCCACTGCCCACGGCCTGATAGTTAACCGTAACTTGGGTATCTTGCTTATACTTGTCAAACATAGCAGAATAGAGAGGATAAGGGAAAGTTGCTCCGGCACCTAAGAGTGTCACTGCCTGCCCACCTACTGCGGAGCCGCCTTGACCGCTAGGGGCTTGCCCGCCGCAACCGGCTAGAGAGATGGCCAGCACACCGGCTAATATTACTGTAAAAATCTTGCCTTTCTTTCCAAACACTTACGTTTTTCCTCCTTGTTTGTAATATCGCTTTGTCCTGAAACAAATTTAACACACTTAAGTTAAGGCCATATTATCGTTGTGTAAAGTTTGTGTTAAATGGCAAGATTTAATGTAATAACTGGATTATAATTCTTGACGAAGGGATTCACTTGGAAATCAAACGCTGCATGATAAAGTTAGAAGGGGTGTGCTTGAATTGTTCCCAATGGAAGTTTTTGAACCTGTAGATACTTGTGGCTGTGGTGACGTGGGCTACCTCACCATACGTTCCCTTCCGATCGATCTTGCTCAGGGAGTCGGCAAGATCCACCGGGTTCCCGTATATCACTGCAAAGACGAGTCTTGCCGGGAATACACGATCCCCTCTGCAGTCGCAAGACGTTTGGACGAACTGGCCGAAGACATGGAATCATCCGGAGTGCACGAACTCGAGTTTACCTGGAAGAAAGGGAGCTCCCCAAGCGAGCAAACTCCTGCCGACCAAAAGGCCCTCTTGCAAGCGTTTACCCTTCAGTTCGTAAGCCAGGAATATGAAGATGCGCGGGTCGTCCTGGTTGTGCCCGGAGAATGTGTCTTTTTCCAAAGCAACATCGACCCGACTGAACACTATCTTCTGCGCTATGAGCCAGAAGAAAAAACGAAAGAAATCTGGTTTTCTTTCTCTAAGTTCTATTGGGAGGAACCACTTTTAGAGTATGAAGCTTTTCTCGCTTGGTCGGAAGACGGTTTTGTGAAAGAGCTAGGGCGCATCACGAAAGATGAGATAGCAGAGTTAATCGAAGATGAATTTGGGTGTTTGTGTTAAATTCGTTGTCACTGTGCTTGCTGCGGAACCTTCATCAGGATGATTCCGCCAATGATAAACAGCAAGATAATACTAAAAACTCCGTTGTTGGTCCTGCCGGTAAGCTGGGTCACGATACCCACGAGGAACGGGCCCATGATCGCAGCAAACTTACCGAAAATGTTGTAAAAACCAAAGAACTCGTTGGCATTCTCCTTGGGCACAAGTTTTCCGAAATATGACCTGCTTAACGCCTGTAATCCCCCCTGGGAAGTTCCCACCAGCATGGCCAGGATCCAGAAATCGAGGGTGCTGTCTAAGAAGTAAGCATAAATACAGATTAAAGTATAAACGAATATTCCGACATAGAGCATCGTTTTTCCCCGGAATTTCCCCGCCAGCCAGCCGTAGAGAATCGCGAACGGAAAAGCCACAAACTGGGTTGCCAGGAGGATAATTAGTAAATTTGTGGTGCTGATACCCAGATCAGCCCCGTAAGAAGTAGCCATCTTAATAATAGTGTCTACCCCATCGATATAAAAGAAATAGGCCAGTAAGAATAAGAACACCGTTTTATGACTGCGGATATTTTTTAACGTTTTACCCAACCGTTTGAAGCTGTTTCGCACCGGGTTTGGCTCTACTTCAATTCCATATTCCTGGTTTACCTGCTTAAGCATAGGAATACTAAAGACCCCCCACCAGATGGCTGTGATGACAAAGGATAGTTTGCTGGCGTCGGCCACGGAAAGTGGTATTTTATTAAACTGAGACAAAATCACGATAGCCATGGAAAAGATAAAAGGTATCGTACTCCCGATATATCCTAAGGCATAGCCCAAGCTTGAAACCCGGTCCATTCGCTTTTCGGTCGTCACATCCACCAGAAAAGCGTCATAAAAAACATTACTTCCGGAAAAGCCTATGGCCGTGAGAATGTAGAAGATCAAAAGCAGCGGCCAGTATGTATTAGGCACTGTAGCCAGCAAGGCTGTAAACATCACTCCGAGCGCGAAAAACAAACTGAAGAACTTCTTCTTATATCCTTTGTAATCTGCCAGCGTCCCCAGGATGGGCGCAAGCACCGCCAACACAAGGGTAGCAAGCGAGTTGGCATATCCCCAATAAGCTGTAGACAGAGCTGCCTCTCCGCCCGCGTTGGCAAACACAGATTTAAAGTAGAGCGGGAGAATGGTGGATGTAACAGTAATTGTATACGCCGAGTTCCCCCAATCATATAAAGCCCAGCTGGTTTCCGTCTTACTGAGTTTGAACATAACCCACGTCCCTTCGCAATATTTCACAGGGGGAGAGGTTGTCGTGTCTACTCTAAAATCTCCTCGATAACCCTGCCATCCACATCTTGAAGACTAACACCTAGTAATTTCGCTATGGTCGGCCCTTCATCAATCAAACGCATTTCATCCAACACAACCCTTTTTTTAATCCCATTGCCTGCAGCCATGAAAACGGTGGTGTAATCCTTCTTAAACGGAGAATAGCCATGGGCTGCCTTCGTGTAATGCGGCACAACCCCTACTTGCTCAGGTCTGACCGTGGTAAGAATCTTCCCTTCAATATTATCCAAGAAATAATACCCGCGCTTGGCCTCAAGCATTAAGGCGGATTCCGGGTCAGCGCCCAACTTGAGAACCTCCGCATAGGAATAAATTGATTCTAAACAGGGATGTTCTTGATTGAACTTTTCCAATAAAGCCCGGATTTCGCGCACTACGCTTGCGTCTGTACCAGGCTTGACATAGACATATGCTGAACCGTCACAGCTTTTAACAATGGCTTCGAAGTTTACGATCCGGCCCCTGGCATCGACCTGAATATACCCTTTTTGTCTGAGCAATACATTGAATTTAATAATTTTGTCCTCATCCAGACTGCTGTGATCTCCGAGAACTATAAGGGTACTGTCTTGATAGATATTCATTTCTATCAAGGTTCGGATAATCTCACCCAGTCTTTGATCGAGCCTCTGTAGGGCACCACGGGCTTCAGCGGAATTAAATCCATGATAATGGCGCATGGTGTCTAAGTCGGTATAATGTACAAACGTCAGGTTCGGCTGTTTTTCTCTGATCGTATACAGCAGAGACTGATGTGTAAAGTTATCAAGATAAGGCTGCTTAAACTCTTGTCTGAGATGTCCAAACTTTTTGTTCAGGATGAATTGATAGAGGGGACTGCCATTGAGCAGAGAGACCATGATCTGGTTGTGCCAAGGCCTGTTGGCAATTATTTCCGGCATATTGTACTGAATGCGCGCTTTCCCTGTCACAGGCCATAATAAAGCGGCCACTTTCATTCCCTGGGCAACAGCTAAATCAAATAGAGTTTGCCCCTTGATATAGTGACGCTGCCAATACCAATCCGGGGATTTCCGATTCGGTTGCAAAAGAGTATTATTGATAATACCGTGATTTTTCGGGTATTTCCCGGTAACTATGGTAGCATGAGCCGGATATGTAAGAGTGGGATAGACACTATATACTTTTCGCGCATAGGAAGATCTTTGGATGAACTCCCGAAAATTAGGCAGCTTCTGGATGTAATCAAAGTCCAATGTTGAAAGTCCGTCAAAGGATATCACATACAGGGACTTTGTTAAGTTTTTCATTTAACCACTACCTATCTTTTCAGACATTATTCCTTCAAGAAGACGACATCCTTTATATTCTTACTCGGTCAAGTCTTGAGATATTTACATTTTTGCTTCGTGCCTCATGTTTCTATTCTCTCCGCCCCGCGCCTTTCCCGCCTGCCTTTCTCCCCCTTCCTTCCCTTTCCGTGGCCGAATCAGGCACTTCTGGCCGTACCCGATCAGGTCTTCCCGATGAGCAAGACGCAACGCCTCGGCCACCAAGTCATAGTTTTTGGGATCACGATACTGAATCAGGGCCCGCTGCATGGCCTTTTCCTTAGCGGTGCGCGGAACATAAACTTTTTCCAGAGATCTGGGATCAAGCCCCGTATAGTACATACAAGTAGACAAAGTTCCCGGCGTAGGAATAAAATCCTGTACCTGTTCCGGATTCACCCCCATATCACGCACATATTCAGCCAATTCCACCGCTTCTTTGAGCGTGCTTCCGGGGTGGGACGAGATTAGATAGGGCACGAGGTACTGCTTTTTCCCCAGTTCCTTGTTGATCCGTCCGTATTCCTCCACAAAACGGTCATACACTTTGCGACCGGGCTTACCCATGCGTTTTAAGACGGCCGGGCTGACATGCTCAGGTGCCACTTTCAACTGCCCACTAATATGATGCGCGCACAGTTCCCGCAAAAAAACACTATTCCTGTCAGCTAAAACCGCATCAAAACGGATTCCCGAGCGCACGAAGACCTTCTTCACCTTAGGCACCCGGCGCAAGCGCCGTAAAAGTTGGATATATTCGCTGTGGTCTGCATCAAGCTCAGGACAAGGCTCAGGAAAAAGACACTGTCGGTGCGCGCAGGCCCCTCTTTTCGTTTGTCCTTTACAGGCCGGTCGGCGGAAATTGGCTGTAGGTCCGCCTACATCATGAATATATCCCTTAAAATGAGGGCTTGTGGCCACTGCCTCCGCTTCCCGCACGATCGAATCAGCGCTCCGTCCCTGGACAATCCGGCCCTGATGAAAAGTGAGCGCACAGAAAGAGCAAGACCCATGACAGCCGCGTGAACTGGTAAGGCTAAACTCTACTTCTTTAATCGCAGGCACCCCGCCTTCCTGCTCATACACGGAATGATAAGTACGTGCATACGGAAGTTCATAGACCTCATCCATATCCTTCTCAGTCAATGGGAAAGAAGGAGGGTTTTGCACGACTCCTTCCCGTCCATGTTCTTGATAAAGTGCGCCCCCCCGGTAGGGATCCTGTTCCTGGTATTGCTGCCAGAACCCCTCAGCATAGCTTCTCTTACTCTCCGCTACTTCAGAATAAGACGGAATTACCTGCGCAGCCTCAGGTGGCTTTCCCCGCCAGGGAATCATAGTCCCCCTCACCTCCGTAACTGCACCGATACTTTCCCCCTCATGCAAACGACGTGCTACTTCCAAAATCGCATGCTCGCCCATCCCGAAAACTAAGAGGTCGGCCTGGCTGTCAAGCAGAATTGAGCGCCGAACCCGATCACTCCAATAGTCATAATGCGCAAACCGTCGGAGGGAGGCTTCTATGCCTCCGATAATGACCGGTACTCCCGTCAGAGCCTCCCGTACCCGGTTGGAATAAACAATTGTGGCCCGATCAGGTCTGAGACCGCTTTTACCCCCGGGCGCATACACATCTTGAGAACGCCTTTTTTTCGCTGCAGTATAGTGATTTACCATCGAGTCCAGGTTCCCGCCAGTGATGAGGCAGGCCAAGCGCGGCCGTCCCAAGATGCGAAACGCATCAATGTTTTTCCAGTCCGGCTGGGCAATAATCCCGACTTTATATCCTTCCCGTTCCAGCAGACGGGCAATAATGGCTGCGCCAAAACTAGGGTGGTCAATATACGCATCCCCCGTAATCATGATAAAATCCAACTCATCCCAGCCGCGCTCAACCATCTCTGACCTGCTAATGGGCAGGAAATTCTGCTTAGACATACTTTCAACCCCTAAAGCGCCGTTAAATTAGTGCAAACTCATACCTTTAGTAAAATTGCGTGTACTCCCAATACGGCCAAAAGCCTTGAGGAACACACGCAACTTAATCCTTAAACTTAAACTCAATCCTTGCAAAAAGTTAGCGGTAATTGATAAATTGAAGCTCAATCCCGAAATCTTCTTTGCGAAGTACGTTTATAACAGCCTGCAGGTCATCTTTGTTCTTCCCTACAACTCTAATTTGATCCCCTTGAATTGAACTCGTTACTTTGATCTTGCTGTCTTTAATTACTTTATTGACTAGCTTCGCTTTATCCTGGGATATCCCCTGCACAAGCTTAACTTCTTGGCGCACAGTATCCCCTGCTGCGGGTTGAATCTTTCCATATTCAAGGGCTCTTAATGATATATCACGCTTCACGAGTTTACTCTCTAAAATATCAGTGACATTGCGCAGCTTAAATTCATCATCCGAAACGAGGACGATTTTTTCCCCTTCCAAGGTAATCGATGACTTACTGTTTTTAAAATCAAACCTCTGTTCCATTTCTTTTTGCGCCTGATGCACAGAGTTTACCACTTCCGGCATCTCAACTTTGGACACGATATCGAATGAAGACTCCTTGGCCAAACCATTCTCTCCTTTACTTAAACCCTTATACTTAAAATCCTTACTGGGCTTTAATTACATTGTCTTTAGATAAGGCAATATTGCGAACGACCTGTCCAGACTTACCTAATTTCGGCAGCGGCTTATCATTCAATGTGATCGCCAGCCCTCCGGCATTGCCCACGTTTACCAGCTCAATTTTATCTTTAGCCTGTAATTCCTTAGTTGTCCCTGCAGGGAATGTCCCTTGCAAGGCAGGCTGACCGTCTACCTTGACCACAAGCCAGACATCTTCGATAAACACCAGCTTGGCTGACAATCCATTGGTGCTGGGAGCTTCAGTTGTTGCAGCAGGTTGAGTACTTGGTGGCGCAGCGGTATTTTCATTATTCTGCGGGTTGCTCGGTTCAGATGGGGCTGTTGGCAGGGCCGATGGGATATAAGCAGAATTTTGCGGCGTAACCTGAGGCCGCCGAGTCCAAGTCGAGATTCCAATAACCAACCCAATAGCAAATAAAGCCATGACCACAGCTACTAGTGGCCTCAGCCACAGGGGCTTAGCGCGTATAGGAGTAAGCGGTGCCTCCAGCACCGGCGCGGCCTCGGCAGTTGCGGAAGACTTGTAAAGGCTCAGAACCTCTTCCGGGTTTAGGCCAAGGTTTTTGGCATAAGTTCTCAGGAACCCTTTGATATAGGCATTCCCCGGAAGCACGGAGTAGTTCTCTTCTTCCAGTGCCTGCAAATAACGCACACGAATTTTACTTGCTTCTTCGGCCTCGGCCAAACTCCAGCCTCTAGCCTCACGAGCCTTGCACAGTATTTGCCCTTCTCCGGCCATAGCGACACCCTCCTTTACACCTCATTGTTCGCCTTATGCATGCGCTAACTAAGATCAAATGCTGAAAAGCTGGAAGCTACTTCCTCAGTACGGATAACATCTTCTTCACTGTGCCTTATCTCAACCAATAAGTCAAAATTCACCTTCAACTTTCCGTCACGCCTAAAAACATCCGGGTGTTCAATAATCTTCGGCGTGTTGATTTCCATTACCCGTGCCAGCAGGTTCCAGTGTTCAGGATTGCCGCGTGAGGTGCTGGTGATCCCGTCAATCAGAAAAATACTGTTTTCTGATTCATCCAACATTAAGGTTGTCCGTACAGTCTGGCGGATAATCGTTGAAGAAAGCAAGATCCACTTTTTATTGGCATATACGCAGGCCGCAATAGCAGCTTCTGTTTTCCCCACTCTCGGCATCCCGCGCACCCCAATAATCAAGTTTTCCCCTTCAACTAAAGTATCTCCTAAAAAGTCAACTAAAACTCCTAATTCTTCGCGTACAAAGCGGTAAGTAGGAGGATTTTCCGAAGCAACATCAAGCCTCTTGCCATGCCTCAGCGCAATTCGGTCCAGAGGGGTCGGAGAACGCAAGGCTATCACTTTAATCGCTTCAACCTGATCCAAAGCCGCCTTAAGCGCATTCATTTTAGCGTCGGACAGCACCCTCAGCAAAAAACCGCGCCTCCGGGATCCAGTGGCCGACACTGTCAGAATGTTGAATTCCAACATCCCCATCAAGGTCGTGACTGCACCGAGCAGCCCCGGTTTGTCCTGCTGAATCTCATATTCAAGATACAGAAGCTTTTCTTTATTGGGCCACCCTGTGCTCAAAATAGCGTTCCAACTCCCTTAAAGCCGACTTAGGCTCTTGATAATTAAGACAAAACTCATAGCCTAAACCCGGTTCGTTGGGATAACCATAAAGAGTGTCATAATATTCCACGAGCAAGCGTTTGGTAAACTGTGCAAGCTCACCCCCATCCAGTAATTCATGATACTGATGAATACGCTCATGCCCTAGGAGCTTAACCAGCCTGTCCAAAGCTTGCCTGATCTGGGGCATAGAATCGGGAAACTTGGTATACTCCTCCACTAGGCGGGCAACTCTGTGATCCAGGCTGTCATATATAAGTATCTGGGTACCGCTTTGCATCCCCGCAAAAAACCTTTCAGGAACTGTAACCCGACCAATACGCCTACTTTCACATTCTACAATCATATAATCATGATGCGGGAATTTCTTTATTTCTTCGTATAACATGGAATCAAACGCCTTTTGGCTGGGAGCTCCGCCGAGCCCGATCGCACCAAAAACCGAACCTCTGTTGTTTGCCAGCTTTTCCAGATCAATAGCAGGGTATCCGTCCTGACGCAATTTGTTAAGAATCTCAGTCTTCCCGACTCCGGTGTTGCCACGCAAAACAATGACATGCTTGTTAAAATCATGCTCAAAATACTCAACTATTTTACGACGGTAAGCTTTATACCCTCCCTGCAGGCGATAAACTGTCATTCCCATCAGATCGAGCACAGATGTCATAGACTTGCTGCGCATTCCCCCACGCCAGCAGAATACCACCAGCGAGCCTGCCGCACTTGCCTCTTCAGCCTTCTTGACCAAAGCAGGCAATTTAGGGCTTACAAATTTAAGTCCAAGTTCACGCGCCTGAGCCGGAGAAACTTGCGTGTAAGTTGTTCCGACTTCAGCTCTTTCTTCATTATTAAATAAAGGAAGATTTAGTGCTCCGGGAATTGTGGCCTCAGCAAATTCCCCTTCAGACCGGACATCCAGCAGAACAGGATTTGCCAAATCCTCAAGTTCTTCGACCGTTATCTCCTTAATCATTCCCTATTTTTCCTCTCAACTTGAATATATTCTACATTATATATCATAAATCCTGCCACAGATCTTGGCAAATTCCCGTATTAAACCAATTCTTAGCGCCCAATCACGCGGTTAATTCGCGTTAGCATCTGGCCAAGGTCCAAATTTCTGCTCAAACTGCCCCCGCGTAAGTAATACTTCCCGCGGTTTCGAGCCTTCATACCCTCCGACCACGCCCTTGTCTTCGAGCATATCCATGAGCCGAGCCGCCCGGGTATACCCTATGCGCAAGCGCCGCTGCAACAGGGAAACCGAGGCGTTTCCTGATTCGATAAAAAGCTGGGCTGCCTGATAGAAGAGTTCGTCTTCAGCTTCTTCCACTTTATTCGACCCTACTTCAATGTTAGGAATATCCTGGTACTCTGGTTTTGCCTGCTCCTGCAGAAATTTGACGACATTCTCAACCTCTTTATCAGCTAAGAAACAGCCCTGGACCCGCACAGGCTTGCTCGCACCCATTGGATAAAAAAGCATATCACCTCGACCGAGGAGTCTCTCGGCCCCATTCATATCGAGAATAGTGCGTGAATCGATCTGAGACGAAACTGCAAACGCAATGCGCGAGGGAATATTGGCTTTGATCAGTCCGGTAATAACATCCACCGACGGCCTCTGGGTCGCCACAATCAGGTGGATACCTGCTGCCCGCGCCATTTGGGCCAGGCGGCAGATTGCATCTTCCACATCCCCCGGGGCAACCATCATCAGGTCTGCTAATTCATCGATGATTACCACAACATAAGGGAGGGGCGGGTGCTCACTTTGTTTTTCTTGGCTTCTTAAAAAGTTATAACGGACAACATCCCTTACCCCTGCAGCCGCAAACAGTTCATAACGGGTTTCCATCTCCGTGACTATCCATTTCAGGGCTCCGGCCGCTTTTTTCGGATCAGTCACCACCGGTGCAATCAGATGCGGAATTCCGTTGTAAGTAGTAAGTTCCACCATCTTCGGGTCGACCAGCAAAAACTTCACCTCATCCGGGCGGGCTTTAAACAGAATGCTATGAATTAGAGTATTAACACACACTGATTTCCCTGACCCTGTGGCTCCGGCAATCAATAGGTGTGGCATTTTTGTCAAATCGGCCACAACCGGGGTTCCGGTAATATCTTTCCCTAAACACAGGCTTAATTTACTAGAAGCGCTTTGAAATTCAGGAGCATCCATCACTTCCCTGAAGTGGACGGTTGCAATCTCTCTGTTCGGCACCTCAATCCCTACCACAGATTTACCGGGAATAGGAGCCTCAATGCGCACATCCTGAGCAGCCAAGCTTAGGGCAATGTCGTCGGCCAAGTTTGTAATCTTGCTGACCTTGATCCCCGGAGCGGGTTGGGCCTCATAGCGGGTAATAGCTGGTCCCTGCGTCACATGAGTAACTTTGACTTTAACGCCAAAGCTGTCGAGCGTTTCTTCCAAGATCCGCACATTGTCCGCCAGATCTTTGTTTAAGCGTGAGTTTTTAACGCGCAGAGATTTGTGCAACAGTGTCAGCGGAGGAAGCTCATAATTACTGTCGGGGTACACCTGGCGCGACACTGGGGTGCCAGTGAGCCTGCCCGGCGGCAATATGCCGACCTGAGGGGTTTGCTGCGTACCCGCTAGTTTACCCTTAACATAACTATCATCAGCAGAGTACCCACTGGTATCTGCATAGCGTTCAGGTTCCGCGTGACGGCCCACTTGTCGGTCATACCCCACATTTTGCTCCCGATTAAATTCCGGTTCAGAGACATTGTCAGCAAAAGTACGAATAATCAGCGGCCTTTCCACGATATCCGGATCAAGCACCACTGATTTCTCGGCCCCGATCCCTTTTTTCTTATTAAAGACTTTACTTAACACCTTAGATCCCGTATTTATTTTCACTTCAGCCGATTCATAAGGCACATCATCTTCCTCCGGATTTTGCACGACGTAAATGAAATCCCCGACCTGATTTTTAAGCCAATGCCCTGCTTCTTTCCCTAGCCTCCAGGCTTCCCTAAGACCACCTACCAAAGAGCGGTTCACTACCAGGAGTGCTCCGATGAGCGCACCCATTCCCAATAGTACATACCCTCCCTGAACTCCAACTGCCGTCCTCAAAGCGAGGGCAATCACTGCCCCTATCAAGCCGCCTCCATGCCCAAGCTTTCCTTCCCTAAACATGTCTTGCTGGGAGAACGCCTGAATACCTGGCAGCTGAAAATGCATCAGCCCTAACATCACGAGCCACAGAAGCATCACCCCGACCGCCCGCCAGCCTGGGCGACGGGTGTGCTTACTCATAAAGGTTAGCCCCCAAAGTCCGATTAACACTAAAAGCCAGGCCCTGCCTCCGCCCGCTAAAGCAGTCAAAGCAAATCTTATATCTGCACCAACTACTCCGCTGCGGTCTGAATAGAGGGCGACAAAACCTAAGCAAGCCATGCCCACAATAAAAATGCCAATGACTTCGCTCTGGATATTCTCTTTTAAGCTCGGATTTTTTCGTTCATACTTGCGCCGAACTTTTTTATTAGCCACAAAGCTTCCTCCAAAACATTAACTAAGCCTAATCTATCAGGATTACACCGCTGTTGCGCTCGATGCCGTGTTGATCCCCGATAAAATTGCCTAAAGAATACTCCGCGAATTTCTTTTATGAGCAAAGGCTTGTCTGTAAATCATCCTTGCTGCACTTGCTAACTTCTTACTGTTTACCCGCGTTCTCCCCAATTAACCGGTTTAGCTCCGCATATGCCTCTTTAAGCCCACCGACTGAACCAATCAGGCCCACATCAACAGCTTTTTGCCCAACTAAAATAGTGCCAATATCCTGAGCCAGTTCCCCTGTCGTAAACATCAAGTCCTTCAATCCAGCTTCAGACATTGTTGAATGCTGAATAATAAAGTTATTTACCCGCTCTTGCATTTTTTGCAAATACTCGAATTGCTGGTGCCCATTAATAACCAAACCTGTGTACCGTATGGGATGCACAGTCATAGTTCCTGTAGGTGCGATAAAACTCCGAGTACAACTTACGGCAATGGGAATTCCGATACTGTGTCCTCCACCCAACACCAAGGATACACTCGGTTTGCTGAGGCTGCTAATAAGCTCAGAAATCGCCAACCCCGCTTCCACATCTCCTCCTGCGGTATTCAGCATAACCAGCAAACCCTCAATCTTCTGGTTTTGTTCTACTGCGACTAACTGCGGGATCACATGCTCGTATTTAGTTGTCTTGGACTGCGGCGGCAGGATTTGATGCCCTTCAATCTGTCCTATAATTGTTAAGGTAAAAATATTACCTGGCGGTTCCGGCAGGCGGAGTTCCCCCACTTGTTTGAGGTTTTCGACAGCACTTTCTCTATGTCCTTCATCCGGAGTTTCTTCATTCTTCGTCAACGCTGAAATTCCCTTCATTTTTTAAGACCCCTCCATATTTTATTAACAAATCATCTTTAGTATGGAGAGTTGGCAGGGATTCAATGCAGACGCTCATTATGAACAGTTTGGCTAATCTTCCTAAAATCCTCCCAGGCCGGTTTGCGTAGCGCGGGATTGCGCAAGATTGCCGCCGGATGGTAAGTCGGCATAATTAAGACATTACCTCTTTCAAACCATTGTCCATGGCTTTGCCCCATCTTGAGATTCGGCTCAAGAATTCCATGAGAAGCAGCTAACCCAAGAAGAACCATAAACCGGGGACGCATCACGGCAAACTGCTGCCTGAGCCACGGCAAACAAGCCTGCATTTCTTGCGTGTTGGGAGTTCTGTTTCCGGGTGGCCTGCATTTGACAATGTTCGTTATATACACCGTTTCGCGCGGCAGTTCCGCCGCCAGTAAAATCTTGTCAAGAAGCTGTCCAGCTTTGCCCACAAACGGCCTACCTAGTTCATCCTCTGTCTGTCCTGGCCCTTCCCCGACAAACATCACCGGAGAATCAATGTTCCCCTCGCCAAAGACTACCCCGCGGCATCCTGAGCGTAAGCCACAGTTTGCACACTCTTTGGCCCTATGTTCCAAGTCCTTCAGACTATTCATTTTCATTTCGCTCACAGAATCCAATTAGACCATCCCTTGTCCTGTAAACGCTAGCTGCCTGCGTCTCGCGTTTTCTATAATATATCTAATTCTAGCCGGACAGCTAAAACTCCTGCTGGGTCACATACTGAAGTCGTACCCCTACACAATTAGACGAAACACAATCCGACACCAAGCTGTGCTCAAACAAATCGTTTCGCTCATATGCAGAAATTCGAAGAGTAAAGGTTATAATATTCTCGAAAAGGGCCTGACAACTAGGGCTGTACGCCAAACAAAGGAGAAATTAAAGGAGCGATTATATGTATGACTTAACCGGCGATCAGGAAGAGTTTATCTTAGCCAATTTCAAAGAAGTCATTGATAGCCAGGATACTTCCTTAATCGCAGACGACCTTTATAACCATCTTAACTTAAACTGCAACTTTTCTTCTTATTTTGGCTTGGATGGGTTTCGTGATGCTTTTACCGGGGAAGACGGCTTTAGGGAATTTGCGGAACGCTTTGACCGGCAATCTGCGTTAAGTCAATGGGTCGAATCTCCGGAAATCAGCAAGAGGTTTGCAAACCTTAATAACAGCATAGTTGACTATGCTACCAACCGGTTGAGACAGCCTCCTTCAATTCATTAGCCTATTACTTAAAAAGACCCTTTCTATGCGGTTCTAACCGAAAAGAGAGGGTCTTTATTTTAACTGGAAAAGGCCTCAAGACGCAATACACTAAAACCGCCAACTTCGTGATAATAAACCAATTCTCCATCTCTAGCCTATCCTTATTTCCATATCGCCTAAAATGTGAACTTTCTGATGCACCCAAAGTATCACTTCTTATCCTTCTCCTGTTTAGCCATCGCTTCCTTAAACAGTTCTGCCAAACTGTTGCCAATGGACCCTTGGTCACTGTACTGATCAATTAATCTCTGGTTCGTTTGGCTGGCCCGCTTCGAACTGGTAAACCCTACGCTTTCTTTTTCCGGCTGGCGGTGTCCGCAATTTCGATCCTGACACACAAACATTTTGCCCCGTTTGCCTTTAACCAGCAGCATATACTTGCCGCAGACCGGACACTTCGTCTTGGAAACATTATCTGCTTTATAGACCGTATCATCCACAACAACATTACGTACCAGGGCCTGGGTATTCTCCCGGATGCCGCTTATGAACTTATTTCGGCTGCCTTTACCCCGCGCAATATCAGTCAAACTCTGTTCCCATTGGGCCGTGAGTTCCGGGCTCCTAAGCTCGGGTGCCACCAAGCTAATGAGCTGGATTCCTTTAGAGGTCGGAACTAACTCCTTGCCAGAGCGTTCAACATAGAAAGCAGAAATGATTTTTTCAATAATCTCCGCCCGCGTCGCAGGAGTTCCCAACCCGCCGCCCTTAATGCTCTCCCGTAATTCCTCATCTTCAATAAATTTACCCGCACCTTCCATAGCTGAGAGCAACGTCGCTTCGGTATAGCGCGCCGGGGGCTTCGTCTTGCCCTTATTCGCTTTGAGCGTTTTAAGCGGCCTCTCTTCCCCTTTGCTCAGATTCGTAAGCGTTTGCTCGGGCAGATTCTCTTCTTTCCCCTCTTCCCGTTCGCTTAGGTGAAAAGCCACCGCCCGCCAACCTTGGTCTATCACTACTTTTCCTCTGGCATAGAAACTCTCTCCATTAACATGGGTAACCAACGTAAGCTGGTCATAGCGATAAGGAGGATACAGCACAGCCAGAAAACGGCGGGCAATCAGATCGTAGAGGATCTTTTCATCCCCTGTAAGCGTTTCAAGTTTGAGGGGTTGTTCCGTAGGAATAATAGCATGGTGATCGGAAACCTTGCTATCGTCAACAAAACGCTTGGACGGAGTTAACGATTTCTGCAAAAGTGTCTTGGCTGCCTGCGCGTAAGGCCCCACGGCCATACTATTTAGTCTGGCCGCAAGCGTAGGCACAATATCAGCTGAAATATAACGCGAATCCGTACGGGGATAGGTGACAAGCTTATGTCTTTCATATAAATTTTGCAGGACACTTAACGTTTTCTGGGCAGAAAAGCTTAACCGGCGGTTAGCATCCCGCTGTAATTCTGTCAAGTCATACGCCAGAGGAGCCGGTTCGCTTTTCCCTTCCCGACGCATGTCAGAGATTTTACCGGTATGCCCATTTAACTTCGTTAGTAGTGCTTCAACCCTGGGATAATCGAAAATACGACTGCCATCTTTGCTACGCCAATCCCCGAAAAAGTCTCCAAAATCGGCCCGAACAGTCCAGTAGTCCACAGGTGCAAAGTTTTTGATTTCTTCTTCTCGCCGCACAATCATAGCTAAGGTTGGAGTTTGAACCCGGCCGGCGGTAAGTTGAGCATTAAATTTACAGGTTAAAGCTCGGGTCACGTTGAGCCCGATTAGCCAATCAGCCTCTGCCCTGCATGACGCCGCCTCATAGAGATTGTTATACTCTGTCCCCGGTTTTAAGTTTGCAAAACCCGCCTTAATTGCAGTATCAGTTTGCGAAGAAATCCAGAGACGCTTAAATGGTTTCTTCCAGTTAGCGAGCTTCATGATCCAGCGAGCAACCAACTCGCCTTCCCGTCCGGCATCAGTAGCAATTACTAATTCCCCAATATCCTGCCGTTTCATCAACTGAGAAACGACTTTATACTGCTGGGATGTCTGGCGAATCGTCTTCAGCTTCATATTTTCAGGCAACATTGGCAAATCTTCCAACCGCCACTGTTTATATTTCTGATCATAATCCTCCGGTTCGGCCAACGTCACCAAATGTCCTAGGGCCCAGGTCACAACATACTTTGACCCTTCCATGTATCCTTTGTTCTTCACGTTACAGTTAAGAACCCGGGCAATTTCCCGGGCTACACTTGGCTTTTCCGCCAATACCAGTGATTTCATGACCAACGACCTTTCTCTCCGCTTCTACTTATCGAATAAGCCACCCTTTTTATGCTTCTTCTTTTCCTGTTGGCGACTGCCCAAACTGTTCTGACCGCGCTGCCATCCCTTTTGACTAGCACTTTTTTGCTTTTTCTCTTCAATAATTTTAAGCATAGCTTCCCGTGTTTTGTCCTCCATTTTACACCTTCTCTATTACAAATTTTGTTATTTGAAACTTCATTCTTAATATTATAACATACTAGCGCGAGCATGGTACGGTGGTATATGGTGAACGAAAAATAATGAAGGAGTTAGATATGAGCATCTTAAATGTTGAAAATGTTACTCACGGCTTTGGTGGCCGGCAAATCCTTGAAGATACTTCCTTCCGCTTACTCAAAGGTGAACACGTTGGCTTAATCGGTGCCAATGGGGAAGGAAAGTCTACTTTTTTAGATATTATCACGGGTAAGCTTAGTCCTGACCGGGGTAAGGTAGAATGGTCCAACCGCGTCAGTGTCGGGTACCTGGATCAGCATAGCGTCTTAACTAAAGGAAAAACCATTCGTGATGTTTTAAGAGAAGCTTTCCAAGGAATGTTCAAACTTGAGGCTGAAATGCTTGAACTTTATAACCTTATGGCCGAGGCCTCAGAAGAGCAGATGAACAAGATGATGGAAGATGTAGGAGAAATCCAAACCATTCTTGAGCATAATGGCTTTTATACAATTGATGCGAAAATCGAAGAAGTTGCCAACGGCTTGGGCTTAGGTGCAATTGGCTTAGACAAAGATGTCACAGATTTAAGTGGTGGTCAACGAACCAAAGTACTTCTTACTAAACTTTTGCTACAAAAACCTACGATTTTAATTCTTGACGAGCCAACCAACTATTTGGATGTAGAGCACATCACATGGCTTAGTAGTTACCTCAAGAACTATGAGAATGCTTTTATCCTTGTTTCGCACGATATCCCCTTTCTAAATGACGTCGTCAACGTCATTTATCATGTTGAGAATACCATTTTAACCCGGTACACGGGAAACTATGAGCAGTTTATGCAGCTTCATTCCGTTAGAAAAGAGCAAGAACTAAAGGCCTACGAAAAGCAACAAAAAGAAGTTGACCGCTTGGAAGATTTCATTGCCCGCAATAAAGCGAGAATATCTACAACAGGCCGAGCAAAGAGCCGTCAAAAGCAGCTTGACAAGATGGATATCATGGAAAAACCCAAAGAGAAAATTAGACCGCAATTTAAGTTTAAAGAGGCACGCAGTCCCGGCCGAATAATCTTCGAAGCAGTAAATCTCGTTTTAGGCTATAATGAACCCTTAACCCGTCCGATCAACTTAAAGCTGGAACGCGGACAAAAAGTGGCCCTACGGGGTGTGAACGGTGTCGGGAAAACCACTCTGCTTAAAACTTTATTGGGAAGCATATCACCCATCCAAGGAGACGTCATACTTGGCGATTATCTCTATCCCGGTTATTTCGAGCAAGAATCTAGCCGAAATAATACCAACACTCCTTTGGAAGAAATCTGGAGCGAGTACCCCGGACTTACTAATTACGAAGTAAGACAGGCTCTAGCGAAATGCGGACTAACCAATGAGCACATCTCCAATAAAATGATGGTCTTAAGTGGTGGGGAAGGCGCTAAAGTCCGACTTTGTAAGCTCATGCTCAAAGAAATCAATTGGCTCGTACTCGATGAGCCGACAAACCATCTTGATGTTGACGCCAAAGAAGAACTAAAAAGGGCGATCAAAGAGTTCAAAGGTACAGTACTCCTCGTTTCGCACGAGCCCGAGTTCTATGAGGATTGGGTTACCGATGTGTGGAATCTCGAACAGTGGACCACTAAAATTGTATAGTATTATCGGCCCTGTGCTTCTTTCCTGTGCTTCTTTTTGATGAAATATTTCCCTTACAGCAGGAATTGCTATGGCTATGACGAAACCTAAATACAGGTATTATGTGAACATCCTGCGCGTTTGAATTTAGGGGGCGATCATAATGGATAGTCTACGTCTTGTCCTCTATCAGTTGGGTGAAACTGTGGGTCTCACCCTACAATGCGCTGACTTCCCTGAGTTGGTAAAAACTCTTTCTTCCTTAGGATTTGGCAATGTCCGCATCGACTGGAAAAATGAATGGCCTGTATTCCGCATTTCTGATCACAGTTGGCCAAGACTTTCTGCCGGGATGGCCTCATGTTTTTTTCAGGCCGGTTTTTTGGCCGGATGCTTGCAGAATCTTTGGCAGAAAAAGATCAATGTTCGGGAAACTAAATGCCTGAGCCTTGGTGATACCTGTTGTGAATTTACGGTTTTGCCTTTTTCCCACCGGCAACCCTACGCGTCCGCACCAGTGGATCAGCCCAATGCCGAAGAGATAAACAAATTATTGATCAATTCATTTTTAGACTTACAAAGACAATGGCTGCAGCCCCGGGGCTCTTTACGTGAAAGCGGCGACAATTTACCGAAAAAAACCGAAAGAACTCTGCCCGCTCCGGTATTTACGCTTGACGACCTGAAAGGAATATCCGAAAGTATCAGTTATTTGAAGAAAATAGCTGCCAGAGCCGCCCGTTCGGATTTTACCGTACTTGTTCAAGGCGAGTCCGGCACAGGTAAAGAGTTGTTAGCTCATGCCATCCATCATATGAGCCGGCGGGCGGAAAACCCGTTGATCAGTTTAAACTGTGCCGCTGTCCCGGACAATCTTTGGGAAGCAGAGTTTTTCGGGTATGAAGAAGGTTCTTTCACGGGGGCGAAAAAGGGCGGAAATCCCGGTAAAATTGAACTTGCCCATCAAGGTACCCTTTTTTTAGATGAAATAGGTGACATGCCCTTGGCCATGCAGGCCAAGTTACTACGGGTCTTGCAATATGGCGAAGTGCAGAAACTGGGCTGCACCAGCCGGCTGGAAGTGGATGTGCGTTTGATCGCCGCTTCCAATAGGAATTTAACCAGGCTGGTGGAGGAGGGAGGGTTCCGGGAAGATCTTTACTATCGCTTGAATGTCATTCGCTTGGAAGTTCCGCCTCTGCGCGAGCGCCCGGAGGATATTCCGGTTCTCGTTCAGCACATTCTGTCCAAGCTAAACCGGAAGTATCCGGAATGCAGTAAGGAAATCACCTCCACCGCGATTGAACGCCTGCAAAAATATGTTTGGCCCGGTAATGTGCGGGAACTGGAAAACATTATGGAAAGAGCCTTTTCTCTCTGCTTGATTCCGGGATTATTGACTTAAATGATCTGCTTGCTTTCATGCCTTCTAATTTATCTCCGCCGAACGGGCGCAGTACCGGCTCCCTCAAAACCAGCTTGGCCGAGATTGAGCGGGAACTCATCTTAGAAGCTATTGAAACCGCAGCAGGCAACCGGAGTAAAGCTGCCAGAATTTTAGGTCTGTCTCGTTCCACTTTTCATCTTAAGTTGAAGCAGCATAACATTGTTCTGACGGAGGACTAGCCCTCATGAAGCAGAGCTATTGATTTTGCCTTTAAAGAATAGGACATCTTCCCAGGTTTGGGATACATCCCCTTACATTTTATGAGTTCAGAATAGTATGAATATTAGCACACTATCCGGAAAATCGGACACCTTAGTCTTCTCCAAAAGGGAAGACTTTTTTATCCCGCCAGAAAGCATTTTTGCGCTGATCATAGCCTGGGCAGCGAACTGAAGCAGCGAAAGGTACGCAGAGTAAACGGAGGGAATTTTCGCAAAATTGTCCATGGCATGGATTTTGCATAAGAGCGAATTAAGAAAGGAGGGATGCCAATGACAGGAGAAATGCCGGTAATTCAAGAGGCAAGCTTGGATCCGGATTTTAAAAGGTTGGTTGAATCGTTTTCCGGTGCCCAAAATATTAATGCCTGCATTCAGTGTGGTACCTGCTCCGGTTCTTGCTCTTTCAGTGAGAGGATGAAGCATACCCCGCGCCGGCTCCTGGAGATGGTGCGGGCAGGCATGCGGGAAGAAGTGCTGAACAGTGACACTTACTGGTACTGCACTTCCTGTTACTACTGTACTGTACGTTGCCCCCGGGGCATTAACCTGACCGAAGTCATGTACGCCCTCAAACATGTGGCCATAGCCGTGAACAAGGACAAAAACGCCGTCTTTTATGACTGTTTCAATTCTGTTCTGCAAAGTTACGGTAGACTCTATGAAAACGGGTTGCTTTTAAAGCTGGCTCTGAAGACGGATCCCCTGATGCTGGTTGCTTACGGTCCTCTAGGGGTGAAAATGTTCCTCAAGGGCAAACTGAATATTTTGCCCAGCCGGGTACGGGCCCTCTCCGACATCAGGCAACTCTACGATAAGGTTGGGGAAATGGAGGAAAAGATATGACTTATGCCTACTATCCGGGCTGCTCTCTCCATGCCACGGCCCGCGAATATGATGAGTCGACCAGGGCGGTATTTGAAAATCTGGGGATAGGTCTGCGGGAAATCGAGGATTGGAACTGCTGCGGGGCCACAGCGCTGCCTTCGACAAGTTACCTTTTCTCTCTCGTGGTCCCTACCCGTAACCTCGCCTTGGCCGAAGAACAGGGACAGGATGTGGCTGTGGCCTGTAATTCCTGTTTTGTCACTTTGCGCCGGGCCAAATCTGTTTATGAAGACAATCCCGTCTGGAGAGCCAAAATTAAAGAAGCCATGGGCGTTATCGGCAAGGATTTTGAGGCCCGTATCCAGATTAAACATATCCTGGATATTGTCGTCAATGACGTCGGTCTGGAAACCATTGCGGCTACGGTTCGCAATCCTTTGCACGGATTAAAGGTAGTCCCTTATTATGGCTGCCAGATTGCCCGGCCGAAAAACGAATTTGCCCATCCGGAACTGCCCACCGAGATGGATCGCTTATTAGATGTGCTGGGAGCGGAAGTTTTGCGCTATGACCATAAGACAAAATGTTGTGGTGGTGCTTTGATGACAACCAAGCCTGAAGCTGCTCTGGAATTGGAAAGGGATCTTCTCGGCGAAGCCGCAGAGCGGGGCGCGGAGGCCATAGCGGTCAGTTGCCCGCTCTGTCAGTTCAACCTGGATGCTTACCAGGATAAAGTGAATAAACGGTTCCAAACGAATTACAACATTCCCGTTATCTATTTCACCCAACTTCTGGGCGTCGCGCAGGGAATATCACCCAAGAAGCTGGGTCTGAAACGGAATCTGGTTCCGATTAAAGGCTTGATGCAAAAGTATGTCGGGGAGGTGATTTGATGGCAGCGGAGGTCAGGACCGGAGTCTATGTCTGCCATTGTGGCACAAATATTGCCGATAAGGTTGATGTTGAGGCTGTGAGCAAATTTGCCGAAACTCTGCCGAGCGTAACCGTCAGCCGTGATTACAAATACATGTGCTCTGAACCAGGTCAGGAACTGATCAAAAAAGATATTAAAGAACTGGAGGTCAACAGGGTGGTTGTCGCTTCCTGTTCTCCCCGGATGCACGAACCGACCTTTCGCCGCGCGCTCACTTCGGCAGGGCTTAATGGTTATCTCTTTGAGATGGCCAATATCCGGGAACAGGTTTCCTGGGTGACCAGAAATCCTCTCCAGGCCACGCTCAAGGCTAAATCCCTCATCTCCGGGGCTGTGCGCAAAGTCCGGTACAACCAGCCTCTGGAAGAAAGGTATGTCCCGGTCAATCCTAACGTGCTGGTCGTGGGAGGCGGTGTGGCCGGCTTGGAAGCCGCCCTGAAAATCGCCGGATCGGGGAACCAAGTCTTCCTGGTGGAACGGGAGGCCTCCCTGGGCGGCAATATGGCCAAATTTGACAAGACTTTCCCCACCCTAGATTGTGCCGCCTGTATTCTGACCCCGAAAATGGTCGAAGCCGGCCAGCATGAAAATGTCAAGCTCCTGACTTACAGTGAAGTGGTTCAAGTGGACGGCTTCATTGGCAACTTCCAGGTCAAGGTCCGGAAAAAAGCCCGTTATATCGATATTAACAAATGTACCGGATGTGGTGATTGCGAGCAGGTCTGTCCCGTGAATACCGTGGACAGCTTTAATGAAGGACTGGCTGAACGCAAAGCAGTTTATAAAGAATTCCCCCAGGCGGTCCCCAATGTCTACCAGATCACGAAAACTGGGATAGCCCCCTGCCGGGTAACCTGTCCGGCCGGCGTCAACGTCCAGGGGTATCTGGCCTTAACCAGCCAAGGCAAATTTGGCGAAGCTCTGGCTTTGGTGCGGGAGGCTATGCCCATCCCGGCTGTCTGTGGTCGGGTTTGTTTCCACCCCTGTGAAGGGGAATGCCGGCGCGGCGAAATCGATCAGCCTGTCGCCATCAGTGCTATCAAGCGCTTTTTGGCCGATCAGGAAGCGAATAAGGGAAAAACTGCACCTCCTGCCGCTGGGGTTGCAAAAAGCGGCTGGAAAGTGGCGGTTGTCGGTTCGGGTCCGGCCGGTTTGGGCGCTGCCTATTATTTGACCAAAGCGGGGCACGAAGTGGTCATCCTGGAAGGGAAAGCGGAACCAGGCGGACTGCTGCGTTACGGTATCCCGGAATACCGTCTGCCCAAGAGTGTCCTGCGTCAGGAAATAGAGCATATCGTCCAGAGCGGCGTGACCATCCGTACCAACGAACGACTCGGCCGGGATTTTACGCTGACCAATTTGCAGGCAGAATATGACGCCGTCTTTTTGGCTTTAGGAACCGCCCGGGAACAAACCCTGGAGATCGCAGGCGAGAACCTGCCCGGAGTACAGGGCGGCCTGGAGTTTTTGGAAGCGGCCAATACTCAGCCGGATCTGAAACTGCAAGGTAGGGTATTGGTGATTGGAGGCGGCAACGCCGCCGTGGACGCTGCCCGCACAGCCCTGCGTCTAGGGGCCGAAAACGTGGAAATTGTCTATAGGCGAACACGCACAGAGATGCCGGCTTTTGCCGAAGAAGTCCTGGAGGCGGAACGGGAAGGCGTGAAATTTCGTTTCTTGACCGCTCCCGTCCGGATAGTGGACCAAAAAGGACGGGCCAAGGCTTTGGAATGCCAGGCCAGGCAGTTGGGAGAAGTCGATGCCGGCGGGCGCCGGCAAAGTCTGCCGATTGCCGGTTCTAATTTCCTGCTGGCAGCGGATTTGATCATTGTCGCGGCCGGCCAGAAGGTAGAACTTCCCGCCTCCCTGGTGGGAAGTATCGCTGTTGCCGACCGGGGTACAGTTGAGGTCAATGAACATTTTCTCACGAACATCGAGGGAGTTTTTGCCGGCGGCGACCTGGTGAGCGGTCCTTCCAGCATGGTGGAAGCGATCGCGACCGGCAAGGAAGCGGCCCGGATGATCGATGCCTATGTGCACGGCCAAACTTTACAGGCCCGGGAAAACAGACCCCGGCCTGTCAAAGAATCGTTAAGCGGGAAAGAGTTTTATAAGGCTTCCCGCCACGAACCTGCCCACCTGGCCCCGGAAAAGCGGCGAAGTCTGAGTGCTGAGGTTTCGGCAACCTTGAGTGAAGTGGATGTCGTGGACGAAGCCAAGCGCTGTCTGGACTGCGGAGTCTGTTCCGAGTGCCTGGAGTGTGTCAAAGTGTGCCAGGCGCAGGCTATTGATCACCAAATGCAGGATGAATATGTCGATCTGGAAGTGGGCTCCATCATCCTGGCTACCGGTTTCGAAACCCTTGATCCCAGTGCCGGGGTGCAATGGGGCTATGGACGCTTTCCCAACGTCCTGACCGGTCTGCAGTTTGAACGTCTCACCAACGCTTCCGGGCCCACCTCGGGCCGGATTGTCACGGAGGATGGCCGGGAACCGCAAGCCGTAGCCATTTTGCACTGTATTGGCAGCCGGGACAAGAATTACAAAGAATACTGTTCCCGCGTCTGCTGCATGGCCAGCTTAAAATTTGCCCATTTGGTCAAGGACAAGACCAAAGCCAAAGTTTATGAATTCTATATCGACATGCGAGCCTATGGTAAACAGTATGAAGAATTTTACAACCGGGTCCAGGACGAGGGTGTGAATTTCATCCGGGGCAAAGGGGCCGAAGTCCTGGAAAAAGACGGTCACTTACTCGTCCGGGCCGAGGATACCCTGCTGGGTGCCTTCCGCGAGATCCCTGTCGATATGGTTATTCTCAACACCGCGCTCACTCCCCGCTGCGACGCCGACGCAGTGGCCCGCCTCTTTACGATCCAGCGCAGTGCCGACGGCTTCTTCCTGGAATCCCATACTAAGCTGGAACCGGTCAAAACAGCGACAGACGGCATCTACCTGGCCGGTACGTGCCAGGGACCGAAAGATATCCCCGACACCGTGGCTCAGGCGGCTGGAGCGGCAGCAGAGGCTTTGGAAAAAATAGCCGCCGGCCGGGTGCGTGTCTCCCCGATCACCGCTTACTGCCTGGAGGAGCTTTGTTCCGGCTGTAAAACCTGCCTTCCCCTCTGTCCCTATAACGCCATTACCTTCTCGGAAGAGAAAAAAGTAGCCCTCTACAATGAAGCGCTCTGCAAAGGCTGTGGTACCTGTGTGGCTTCCTGTCCCTCCGGGGCGGCTCACATGCGTAATTTTGAAGAGGAGCAAATGCTGGAGATTATCGAGGGGGTGTGTGCTTTATGAGTGAATTTGAACCTACAATCGCCGGGTTTTTGTGCAACTGGTGTGCTTATACGGCCGCCGACCTGGCCGGGATCGCCCGGATCAAATACCCGGACAATATCCGGATCATCCGGGTTATGTGCACCGGCAGGGTAGAACCGACCTTTGTCCTCAAAGCCCTGTCCTCCGGAGCAGATGCCGTACTGTTGGCAGGTTGCCATCCGGGTGGCTGCCATTACCAGGAAGGCAATTACAAAGCCTATAAACGCACACTCTTACTGCAGAAAATGCTCCCCCAATTCGGGATTGAAAGTGAACGCTTCCGGCTGGAGTTTATCGCCAGCAGCGAAGGAGAGAAATTCGCCCGCGTGGTGGGAGAAATGGTGGCGAAAATCAAAGAGTTAGGCCCCCTGTCCGGAGCAAGAGCCCGGATCGCCGCTCTGGACGGCTTGTTCGCTCAGGAAGATCTGGCGGAAGGAGGGACAAACAATGGCTGATAAGTTGAAATTTGCTTTCTACTGGAACGCCAGCTGCGGCGGCTGCGAGATCGCTGTCCTGGATATTAACGAAAAGATCCTCGACGTTGCCGCTCTGGCCGACATCGTTCTCTGGCCGGTCGCCCTTGATTTTAAATACCACCATATTCGGGCCCTCCCCGACGGGGCTATTGATGTCAGTTTTATCAACGGTTCAATCCGCAACTCGGAACAAAAAGAGATTGTGGAGTTGCTCAGGCAGAAGAGCAAGGCTGTGGTGGCTTTCGGTTCCTGCGCCCATTTGGGTGGGATCCCGGCCCTGGCTGATTTGCGCAGCCGGGAGGAAATTTTTGAGCGGGCTTACCGGGAAACACCCAGCACGGTCAATCCGGAAAATATCCGGCCGCAGACGCGGACCACTGTTCCGGAGGGCGAATTGGAACTCCCTGTCTTCTTTAACCATGTCTACCGCCTGGATGAAATCATCCCGGTGGAATACTATGTGCCCGGCTGCCCCCCTACACCCAAAATGATCCTGGAAGCAGTGACAGCCATCGCGGAAGGAAACCTACCGCCTGTGGGTACGGTCTTTGGCAGCCCGACGACGGTTTGTGATTCCTGCCGGCGGACGAAGGAGGAAAAGAAAGTCAAGGCTTTCCGGCGCATCCACGAAGTAGAGGCCGACCCGGAACGCTGTTTTTTGGAGCAGGGAATTATCTGTGCCGGTCCAGCCACCAGGGATGGCTGCGGCACCCTTTGTCTCAATGCCAACATGCCGTGCCGGGGCTGTTTTGGGCCTCCGGACGGAGTGGCCGATCAGGGGGCGCGTCTCCTTTCCGCTCTGGCTACCCTGGTTGACAGCAAAGACCTGACCGAGATTCAGCACCTGATCGATCAAGTGGTCGACCCTGCCGGCTATTTCTACCGCTTTGGCATGGCCAGTTCCTTATTAAAGCACAAAGTCATCCGGGACGAGAAAGAGAGCCGTTCACCATCCGACAGCGCCGAAGGGAGGGCAGCCTTATGAGCCTGAAACAAGTTACGATCAACCCCATAACCCGGTTGGAAGGGCATGGCAAGATTGAAATTTTCCTCAATGACCAAGGAGATGTAGCCAACGCTTATTTCCAGGTCCCGGAATTGCGCGGTTTTGAAAAGTTCTGTGAAGGCCGTCCGGCCGAAGAAATGCCCCGGATTACCCCGCGGATCTGCGGTGTCTGTCCTTCAGCCCACCATATCGCTTCGACCAAAGCTTTGGACGGAGTCTTCAATGTGGAACCGCCGACGGCGGCCAAAAAACTGCGCGAGTTGTTTTATAACGCCCACATGATCCACTCCCACATTGCCCATTTTTACGCACTGGCCGCTCCCGATTTTGTGGTCGGTCCTGACGCCGATCCGGCGGAACGCAACATCTTGGGGGTCATCAGCAAAGTTGGGCTGGAAGTAGGCGGAGAGGTGATCAAGCACCGGGCTTGGGCTCAGGACATCCAGACCATGATCGGGGGGAAAGCTACTCACGCTGTCTGCGGTCTGCCGGGCGGTATGAGCAAGAGTATCACAGAGGAAGAGCGCAAGGATATTGAAGCAAAAGCCGAATCCTTCGTCCGCTTCGCCCAGTTTTCACTCAAAATATTTGAGGATGTGGTTCTCAAGAATAAACAGTATGTGGACCTGATCCTCGGTGATGTCTACTACATGAAATCCTACTATATGGGCTTGGTCGATGAGAAAAACCGGGTCAATTTTTATGACGGTCAAGTCAGGGTGGTCGATCCTGAGGGACGCGAATTTGCCCGGTTCTCCGGCTTGGATTATCTGGAACACATCGGCGAGCATGTAGAATCATGGTCCTATCTGAAATTTCCCTTCCTGAAAAAGTTAGGCTGGAAAGGTTTCAAGGACGGACCGGAGAGCGGGGTCTTCCGGGTAGCCCCTCTGGCCCGTCTCAATGTGGCCGACGGTATGGCCACTCCCTTGGCCCAGGAAGCGTATGAAAAGATGTATGCAACTTTGGGCGGCAAACCGGCCCATCATACCCTGGCTAATCACTGGGCCCGTCTGATTGAACTGCTCTATGCCTCGGAAAGAGTGTTGGAACTGGCCCGCGATCCGGAAATCACCAGCCCCCAGATGCGTAATCTGCCTCAGGGCACGCCCAAAGAGGGAGTCGGAATTATTGAAGCTCCCCGGGGCACTTTGATCCACCACTATCAGACCAATGAAAAAGGATTGCTGACCAAAGTCAACCTGATTGTCGCCACCGGCAACAATAATGCCGCCATCAACATTTCCGTGCAAAGGGCAGCCAAAGGCTTGATCAAAAAAGGCCAGGTGAGTGAAGGCCTGCTCAACATGGTGGAAATGGCTTTCCGGGCTTATGATCCCTGCCTGGCCTGCGCTACCCATAATCTGCCTGGCTCCATGCCGCTGCTGGCCAAAATCTATGATCACGAGGGGAACTTATGGCAGGAAATGACGCAAGGCTAAAGGACTCAGGGTTAAAAGGAGAATTGGCAGGAAATGGTCCAGGGCTAATAGGGGAGCCAGGGAATGAAGCAGGGCTAAAAAAGCGTAAGCTGCTTATTCTGGGGCTGGGCAATACTCTGCTCAGTGATGACGGGATCGGGATCTATTTAGGGCGTCAGGTGAGTACACTTCTCTCGGGAGCGGACGGCTTGGGCGGCATGGATGGTCTTGGCCCGGATTTTGTCGAAGCCTCTTTGGGTGGGCTCCAACTGCTGGATTACATCGACGGCTATGAACACTTGGTTATCATCGATGCTGTGCAGACGGCGGACGGGGTGGCGGGGCAATTGTACTCCTTGACCGAAAAGTCCCTGGCCAGCACAGTGCGCTTAACCTCCGTCCACGACATCAACCTGACAACGGCTCTACAATTGGGGCGGCAACTGGGCATGGCCATACCGGCCCAGGTAGACATCTATGCTGTCGAGGCCCAAGACCTTTTTACTTTCCAGGAAAGCTGCACTCCGGAATTGACCGCTGCCATTCCGGATTTAGCCGCCAGAATCGCCGCCGACATCTGGGAAAAATACACGGGGTAGGAGGTGATGTTTATGTGCCTGGCCGTTCCCGCCCGGGTGGAAGAAGTGCATGATTCCTGGGCTACGGTTAACCTGAACGGCACCCTGCTTCAAGTGAATACCCAACTGGTTTCTGAAGTGAAACCGGATAATTTCTTGCTGGTTCATGCCGGCTATGCCATTCAGGTTATCGACGAAGCAGAGGCTTGGGAAACACTGGCCCTCTTAGAAGCCGTCTACGGCAGCGAGTGAAACGCTACCACGGGGAATTTGAGTTATATCCTGGACAAGGAATTTACGAATGAAAAGAAAAGCGTAATCCGGCTGTTAGCTCCTGGAACATTGGAATTCCCCGGAAAAAATGCGAACCCAAGATTTGATTTGTATAATGCGTACGTGTTAATGTAAACATAAAGTGGGTGTCTGCATGCATGAAATAAGCTTAATGTCGGAAATGGTCACCCTCCTGGCCGCAAGTGCCCAGGAAAACAACATCCGTGAGATTACCCGGGTCAAATTGGTCGTGGGAAAAATGACTATGGCCCTGCCTGATGCTCTCCGGTTGGCCTTCGAAGTATTCAAGGGAGAGCCTCCTTTAAGCCCACAAGCTTTGTTGGAGATTGAGGAGCGGGAAACTCTGGGGAAATGTCAAGCGTGCGGCCATTCATTTTCTTTAGTCGACAACTACCTCTTTGTCTGCCCTGCGTGTGAGAGCGTCCGCATTGACATCCTCTCCGGGCGCGAGTTGTACATTGATCATTTTGAAGGGGAGGAGGAACCTGCTTCGTGACTATTAAAGTTGAACTGGGAACAACCCTGTTAGCCCGCAATGACGAGTTGGCGGCCGAGATCCGGTATGTATGTGCAGACAACGGAATCTTCCTCGTAAATATTATGAGCTCCCCCGGAGCCGGGAAAACCACCCTTTTGGAAAAAACCCTGCCCAAGCTCAAAAACAAAGTGCGTGTGGCCATCATTGAAGGAGATATTGCCACCACCCGCGATGCGGACCGCATTTCAGCCCAGGGGGTAACCGCCGTGCAGCTCAACACGGACGGAGGCTGCCACCTAGACGCCCGCATGATTTACCAGGCGCTGCAACAGCTAAATCTGGCTCAACTGGATCTGATTATCATTGAAAACATCGGCAATCTGGTGTGTCCGGCTGAATTCAGCCTGGGGGAAGACCTGCGCATCGCGCTTTTAAGCACGACCGAAGGGAATGACAAAATCGTTAAATATCCGCTCATGTTCCGCGAGGCCCAAATCCTCGTAATTAATAAGACAGACCTTCTCCCTTATACGGATTTTAACATCAAGGAATTGGAGCATGATGTCCTGGCAATTAATCCTGATTTGCAGATTCATTATGTGTCCGCGCGCCAAGACACAGGAATAGACTCCTTCGCAGAACAGCTGGCGGGCTTCGCCCTTAAGAAAGCCCAGAGAGGATAACGCCGGTATGTCCATAAACTCGCACCAACCCCTTCACCAAGCTCAAAAAGATACCTTACTTAAATGCTGGCATCTCGAAATTTCCGGCATGGTGCAAGGGCTCGGATTTCGCCCATTTATCTACCGTCTGGCGAAAGAGTGGGAGCTTGCCGGCTGGGTGGAAAACACCGGTCGCGGAGTCATTCTGGAAGTACAGGGCCGCCCGGAAAATCTGGCCGGATTTTTGCAGGCGCTGCCGCAGGAAAAACCTGCCCTGGCCCAGATCACACACCTCAGCCAACGGGAAGTCCAGCCGCAAAATTACCGTGATTTCCGTATTTTAGAGAGCGAAGTGTCCCCGCAGGCCCATGTTTTAGTTCCCCCGGACCTGGCTATGTGTCCGGACTGCCGGGATGAGGTTTTCACGCCCGCAAGCCGTTACTACCAATACCCGTTTACCAACTGCACGAATTGCGGACCCCGCTTTACCCTGATTAAGGCTCTTCCCTATGACCGGGTGCGGACTTCGATGTCCGAGTTCAGCATGTGCGCAGATTGCGAACACGATTACCATAATCCCGCTCACCGCCGTTTCCATGCCCAGCCCACAGCCTGCCGTGAGTGCGGGCCTCAAGTTCAGTTACTTGCGAAGGACGGCCAAGCCTTGTCCGGCTCTTGGCTCGCAAACTTCCATGACCTGATACGGCGCGGGAAAATCATCGCGGTCAAGGGAATCGGCGGCTTTCACCTGGTTTGTTCCGCCTTGGATGATGCCGCCGTACAAAGACTGCGCTCAGCCAAGAAAAGGCCGTTTAGGCCACTGGCCGTAATGGCCCGTGATCTTCAAGCAGTAAAGAAATATTGCCATCTTAATCCTAGAGAAATCCAAGCCCTCTCAGACCCGGCTGCCCCGATCGTCATTCTCAGGGCTAGAGAGGCTCCTCCTCAGGGGCTGGATGCTCTTCAGGGGCTGGCACCGCACAACCCCACCCTCGGGGTTATGCTTCCCTACGCCCCTCTCCATCTTCTGCTTTTTCCGCCGGAAATTGATCTCTTGGTCATGACCAGCGGCAATGCCAAGGGGCTGCCGATTGTCAAGGATAATGAAGAAGCCCTCAAAGAATTGGCTCCCTACGTTGATTATTTCTTAGTTCATGACCGAACGGTCATTAACCGCTGCGATGATTCCGTGGTACGCGTGATCGGCCAGGACATCCACTTCTACCGCCGCTCCCGCGGCTATGTCCCAGCCCCTCTGACCTTGCCCTTTGAAGCGGAAGCCCAGGTTCTCGGTTTAGGCGGGGAAATGAAGAACACGTTTTGCCTGATCAAAGGGAACAAGGCGTTTCTCAGCCAACACCTGGGAGACATGCGCTCCCTCGAGGGTTTGGAAAACTATACTTATTCCTTATCCCAACTGGAGAGCCTCCTGTCAATCCGCCCGCTGGTGCTTGGGTACGATCCTCATCCCAGTTACAGCCTTAACTCCGTGTTAAAACACCCTGAGCTGCCCCAGACCCAGCTTCCGATTCAGCATCACCATGCCCACCTGGTTTCTGCCATGGCTGACAACGGCCTCCGCGGGGAAGTCATCGGGGCTATTTTGGACGGTACCGGGTACGGCCCGGACAGCCGCCTCTGGGGCTTCGAAATCCTTTCCGGGGATTACAACGACTTTACCCGCCACCTTCACTTAGAAGAAATCCCTTTGCCCGGCGGGGAGCGGGCGGTGGCCAACCCGTGGCTCACGGCCGCTGCCTATCTTTGGACCCGCTTCGGCCAGGCCGGTTGGGACAAAGCCTTAAGCCTGTTTCCAGAGCGAGAACAAGAACTGGCTATTGCCCTCCAAATGATTGAAAAGGGAATTAACGCTCCTTACTCATCCAGTGCCGGCAGACTTTTTGACGCCGTTGCAGCGATCCTGGGGCTCTGCCGGGAAAATACCTATGACGGCCAGGCCGCGATCGAACTGGGAGAGCTGGCGCTCACTGCCATGATGCCGAATCAGGGATTGATCAAAGAGCTTCATGAACCCGAAGCTAGCACAAGATCGGCTTTAAATCCCTATCCTTTTACGCTTGAGGCTGGGACTCTCAAAGTTAAAGGACTATTCGCCGAAATACTGGCCGACCTACAACAGGGCAAGGAAAGGCAGGAGATAGCCCGCCGTTTTCATCACACTGTCGCTGCCATGGTGTTCAAAGCCGTGACCGACGTTCGGGCGCAGACCGGACTTAAGCGCGTGGTCTTTAGCGGCGGAGTATGGCAAAACCCCTATCTGCTTTCCTTAACGAAACAACTCTTAACTGCCCATGGTTTTGATGTTTATACTCACCGGCAAGTTCCGGCCAATGACGGCGGCCTGGCTTTGGGCCAAGCCGTTGCAGCTTACTGGAGGTGGAAAATGCATGTGTCTGGCAATACCCGCTAAAGTCGTCTCGCTCTTAGGCGAGCAGTCTGTCGAAGTGGAAACCTTCGGCAGCCGCACCACCGTGAATACCATGCTCATCGACCCGCCCGCGCTTGCAGACTATGTTCTGGTTCATGCCGGGTTCGCAATCCAAGTGATTGATGAACAATCCGCCCTGGAGAGCCTGGTCTTGTGGAGGGAAATCTATGCTATCGGACTTTAGCGATCCGGCACTGGGCCGCAAAATGCTTACGAACGTACAAGAACTCCTGCACCAATGGACTGACAAATCCGGCCGCCGCCTGGTTTTAATGGAAGTGTGCGGAACTCATACCGTTGCCTTTTCCCGAAGCGGTATCCGTGAACTGCTCAAGCCTTTCCTTGAACTCAAAAGCGGGCCCGGCTGCCCGGTCTGTGTTACAGATCAGCAGGATATCGACAACATGCTGGCTTTGGCTGCTCTGCCTCAGATCACGGTTGCAACCTTCGGCGACATGATGCGCGTACCCGGAAGCAGCGGCAACCTGGCCCAAGCCAGAGCCGAGGGGGCGAATGTCCAGGTTGTTTACTCTCCGTTGGCAGCCGTAACTTTAGCCGAAGCCAACCCTAAACGCCAGACAGTCTTTCTCGGCATCGGCTTTGAAACCACCGTGCCGACTGTGGCCGCCGCTTTGGCCCAGGCAGAGACTCTGGGATTGGACAACTTTAGCCTTTACAGCGTGCATAAGCTGGCCGCTCCGGTTATCGCGAACCTTCTCGAAGACGAAGGCCTTAAGCTGGACGGTCTGATCTTGCCCGGGCATGTGGCCGCGATCACAGGGCGGCGTCATTTTGACTTTGTCGGGCAAAGGTTCGGAGTGCCCGCTGCCATTACCGGTTTTGCTGAATTAGACCTGCTCGCAGGGGTGGAGGAAATCGTGAAGCAGCTGCTTAACGGCAAATCGTATACCTTCAACGCTTATCCCCGGGTTGTGCGCGAAGGAGGAAACACTAAAGCCTGGAGCTTAGTGGAGCGTTTCTTTGAACCAGGGCCAGCCAAATGGCGCGGGCTCGGGGAACTTGCGGGAAGCGGCCTGGTCTTGCACCCGGAGTATGCACACTTTGATGCCAAAGACCGTTACTCAGTGTCCGTGCCGACGGCCCGTCTGCCTAAAGGCTGCCTGTGCGGGGAAATTCTTAAGGGCAAAGCCCTGCCCTTTAACTGCAGGCATTTTGCCACTGCCTGCAATCCCCTTAACCCGGTGGGGCCGTGCATGGTCTCGGCTGAAGGGACTTGTGCCGCTTACTATAAGTACGAACGAAGGGACGGTGCCCTCTATGGCTGAACGCATCTTGCTCGCCCACGGGGACGGAGGGATTTTGACCCATACCCTGATACAGGAACTGTTTCATAAATATTTTACCTCTGCGGAGCTTGCGGCTTTGAGCGATGCTGCTATTCTGCCCTTCCCTGCTCCAGATGCCGAAGTATTTCCGAACGAAAATTCATATATTGCGCCAACTAACTTGCTTGCGATGACCACTGATTCTTTCGTAGTCAACCCTCTTATTTTCCCCGGCGGGGACATTGGCAAACTGGCAATTGCCGGCACCGTGAACGACCTAGCCGTCAGCGGTGCCAAGCCGTTGTATTTAAGCGCCGCTTTTATCCTGGAAGAGGGTTTGGACCTGAGTCTGCTTGAGAGAATCGTAGCTTCCATGGCTGCAGCCGCCCGTGCTGCTCACGTCAAAATCATCACCGGAGACACGAAGGTGGTAGAGCGCGGACGCTGTGACGGAATGTACATCAACACGACCGGCATCGGAATGATGCAGCCGGGGATTCATCTTGGCTATGATAAAATCCAGCCCGGCGATCAGCTGATTATTAACGGCGGGGTGGGCGAACACGGGGTAGCTGTGCTCGCTGAGCGGTCCGGGCTCTCATTCTCTACTCCGCTCTTAAGCGATTGTGCCGCCTTAAACGGGCTGATCCAAGCCTTGCTTGCCCGCTTTGGATCGTCTATTAAGTTCATGCGTGATCCCACCAGAGGAGGGTTAGCGACAACGGCCAAAGAAATCGCCCTCTCGGCCAAACTAGACATTTGGCTTAAAGATGAACAAATTCCCGTGAAAAACGAAGTGCGGGGAGCCTGCGAATTGCTGGGGCTTGATCCCCTCTACCTGGCTAACGAGGGCAAAGTGATGCTTGTTGTGGAAGCGCATAAAGCTGAGGAAATCCTCAGCTTTATCAGGGACTATTATGAAGTGAATGGCTTAGTCAGCGGCCTAAATCCGGCTATTATCGGGGAAATCCGCTCCGGCCAGGGCCGGGTCCTCTTAGAAACTCCCCTGGGCGGGACCCGCCTGCTTGAAATGCTGGCCGGAGCCCCGCTCCCCAGGATCTGCTGACCCCCCCAGCAAGAGCAACCTAGTGCGTTGAGCAGGAAACACACGGGTCATAAGCGCGCACCAGCATCTCCAACAGCAGCCTGATCTCCTCCTCACTGCGGTCTAAAATTTGCGGCACCAGAGCTTCAAAATCTTTCTGGATATTGCCATGGTTCTGATTCGTGGGGATGACAAGATTGGCGGCGAGACACGGTGGAGACTAACGCCACACGGCAAACTAGTGACGAATACTTTCGCCGTGTGATGATAGTGTCCGGTGGACATTATCGCCGAGGGCGCTTCTCCATATTTAACTTACCGCCCGAGGATCGATCGGGTGGAACAGACCCCATAGAATCTTTCACAGATTAAGTTTTCACGCAGTGAAAAGCAAAGAGACTACCAAAAGATAGTCTCTTCACATGTCACCTGGCAACGACCTACTTTCCCAGGATTCTGCAATCCAAGTATCATCGGCCCTGGAGGTCTTAACTTCCGAGTTCGGGATGAGATCGGGTGGAACCCCTCCGGCATTGTCACCAGATTAAGTTTGAGTTAGAACGTTGTTCCTTGCGAACTCTGTTCTCTCAAAACTGCACAGATCTTTTTGTCTTAGGATCATTTACTCACTTTAGTTTGAGCCCAAGTGAGCCTAACCTCTTGTGTGGCTTAATTTTAGGTCAAGCCCTCGACCGATTAGTACCAGTCAGCTCCACACGTCACCGTGCTTCCACATCTGGCCTATCAACCTGATCATCATTCAGGGGTCTTACCAGCTTATGCTGTGGGAAATCTCATCTTGAGGCCGGTTTCGCGCTTAGATGCTTTCAGCGCTTATCCGATCCGGATATAGCTACCCAGCGGTGCCTCTGGCGAGACAACTGGTACACCAGTGATCCGTCCATCCCGGTCCTCTCGTACTAGGGACAGATCCTCTCAAATTTCCTGCGCCTGCGACGGATAGGGACCGAACTGTCTCACGACGTTCTGAACCCAGCTCACGTACCGCTTTAATGGGCGAACAGCCCAACCCTTGGGACCTACTACAGCCCCAGGATGCGATGAGCCGACATCGAGGTGCCAAACCTCCCCGTCGATATGGACTCTTGGGGGAGATAAGCCTGTTATCCCCAGGGTAGCTTTTATCCGTTGAGCGATGGCCCTTCCACTCGGTACCACCGGATCACTAAGCCCGACTTTCGTCCCTGCTCGACTTGTAAGTCTCGCAGTCAAGCTCCCTTCTGCCTTTACACTCTGCGAATGATTTCCAACCATTCTGAGGGAACCTTTGGGCGCCTCCGTTACTCTTTAGGAGGCGACCGCCCCAGTCAAACTGCCCACCTGACACTGTCCTCAACCCCGATTCAGGGGCCTAAGTTAGAACTTCAGTACGAAAAGAGTGGTATCCCACCGGCGACTCCACCAAGGCTGGCGCCCTAGCTTCTTAGTCTCCCACCTATCCTGTACATTCCTTACCAAAATCCAATGTCAAGCTACAGTAAAGCTCCATGGGGTCTTTCTGTCCTGTCGCAGGTAACCCGCATCTTCACGGGTATTACAATTTCGCCGAGTCCCTCGTTGAGACAGTGTCCAGATCGTTACGCCTTTCGTGCGGGTCAGAACTTACCTGACAAGGAATTTCGCTACCTTAGGACCGTTATAGTTACGGCCGCCGTTTACTGGGGCTTCAATTCAAAGCTTCGCTTGCGCTAACCTCTCCTCTTAACCTTCCAGCACCGGGCAGGCGTCAGCCCCTATACTTCTTCTTTCGAATTTGCAGGGACCTGTGTTTTTGTTAAACAGTCGCCTGGACCTCTTCTCTGCGACTCCTATTCCTAGGAGCACCCCTTCTCCCGAAGTTACGGGGTCATTTTGCCGAGTTCCTTAACGAGGGTTTTCTCGCGCGCCTTAGGATTCTCTCCTTACCTACCTGTGTCGGTTTACGGTACGGGCACTCTCTCGCTCGCTAGAGGCTTTTCTTGACAGCTTGGAGTCAGTTACTTCGCTACTTAATTTCGCTCCCCTTAACCTCTCAGGACTTAGCGAGGCGGATTTGCCTACCTCACTCCCTACTGGCTTGGACGTGCTCAACCAACGGCACGCTTAACTTATCCTTCTGTGTCACCCCTTCACTCAAACGCTTAAGAGTGGTACTGGAATTTCAACCAGTTGTCCATCACCTACGCTTTTCGCCTCGGCTTAGGTCCCGACTTACCCTGGGCGGACGAGCCTTCCCCAGGAATCCTTAGGTTTTCGGCGGGAGGGATTCTCACCCTCCTTTTCGCATACTCATACCGGCATTCTCTCTTCCAAGCGCTCCACCATTCTTTACAGAATAACTTCGCTGCACTTGGAATGCTCCCCTACCCCTGCCACTATAAGTGGCAAGCCATAGCTTCGGTGATACGCTTGAGCCCCGTTACATTTTCGGCGCAGAACCACTCGACCAGTGAGCTATTACGCACTCTTTGAATGGTGGCTGCTTCTAAGCCAACATCCTGGTTGTCTGGGCAATTCCACATCCTTTTCCACTTAGCGTATACTTTGGGACCTTAGCTGATGGTCTGGGCTGTTTCCCTCTCGACTATGAAGCTTATCCCCCACAGTCTGACTCCCAATCTAAATTATTTGGCATTCGGAGTTTGATAAGGTTCGGTAACCTGGTAAGGCCCCTAGCCTATTCAGTGCTCTACCGCCAATAATCATCAATTGAGGCTAGCCCTAAAGCTATTTCGGGGAGAACCAGCTATCTCCGTGTTCGATTGGCATTTCACCCCTACCCACAGCTCATCCCCTGCCTTTTCAACGACAGTGAGTTCGGGCCTCCATCCGGTTTTACCCGGACTTCACCCTGGCCATGGGTAGATCACACGGTTTCGGGTCTACAGCATGTAACTCGTCGCCCTATTCAGACTCGCTTTCGCTTCGGCTCCGGCTTCTCGCCTTAACCTCGCTACATACCGTAACTCGCCGGTTCATTCTACAAAAGGCACGCCATCACTCCAAAGAGCTCTGACTGCTTGTAAGCGTACGGTTTCAGGTTCTTTTTCACTCCCCTCCCGGGGTGCTTTTCACCTTTCCCTCACGGTACTGGTTCACTATCGGTCGCTAAGGAGTATTTAGCCTTGGGAGGTGGTCCTCCCTGCTTCCCACGGGGTTTCTCGTGTCCCGCGGTACTCAGGATACTTTCACAGCAAGTCTATCTTTCACCTACAGGAGTGTTACCTTCTCTGCTGGGCCTTTCCAGACCGCTTCGATTAGATTTCCTTGCTTAATAGAAAGTCCTACAACCCCGGCTTCCGAAGAATCCGGTTTGGGCTCTTCCCTCTTCGCTCGCCGCTACTACGGGAATCGATTATTCTTTCTCTTCCTCCGGGTACTTAGATGTTTCAGTTCCCCGGGTTGTCCTCTCTAACCTATGTATTCAGTTAGAGATAGCTGGATATGACTCCAACTGGGTTGCCCCATTCGGGTATCCACGGATCAAAGCCTGCTTGCGACTCCCCGTGGCGTTTCGCCGTTGACCGCGCCCTTCTTCGACTCTTAGCGCCTAGGCATCCACCGTACGCCCTTATTAGCTTGACCTATTTTCGCCAACACTTTAAGGTTCGTTCTTTATGAATCCTTTGACAAAAAGATCTCTCTGTGCAGTTTTCAAAGAACAGGATCGAGGTCAGATGCACGATGCACGACTTCGGCGTTCCCTTACGGGCCTCCGGCTTCGTGCCTCGCACTTGGATAATCTGGTCCCTCAAAACTAAACAACAAGACTTAAGCAGATTGCCAAAGCAATCACGCCGCCAATGGTTTTGCCGTTTCCGGCTTGAAGTCTGTTATAACTTCATTAAACTCTCATCCAGTTTTCTTTCCTTCGTCCGAAAACTAAGGAGCAGAACTTCGATTTGAGTCTCGACCTTAGGATTAGTTTAGCAATAGCTTGCTAAACATGTCTCCTTAGAAAGGAGGTGATCCAGCCGCACCTTCCGATACGGCTACCTTGTTACGACTTCACCCCAATCATCTACCCCACCTTCGACGGCTGCCTCTCTTGCGAGTTAGCCCACCGGCTTCGGGTGTTGCAAACTTTCGTGGTGTGACGGGCGGTGTGTACAAGGCCCGGGAACGTATTCACCGCAGTGTGCTGACCTGCGATTACTAGCGATTCC
>NZ_BAAHYT010000012.1:0-42801 GCF_054657415.1 Paradesulfitobacterium aromaticivorans
AAACCTTTTTTCATCAAAATCCTTAAATATCAGGCATATTTGAAAAAGGTTTGGATTTTATTTAAGTTTGGATAACGAAGGAAATCAAAACGTTTGGATTTCCTTCGCCATACCTTCGCTGTCTGTTGTCTGAAAAAATGGGTGCTTTCCGGTGCGGAACTTATGACGGTCCTTCCCTATCTAGCAGCCTATATGGGACATACCGATTTTCGGGGAACCCAATATTATCTGAGGCTTACAGCAGACTTGTATCCCGATCTGATCAGCCGAACGGAAGCGGAATTTGGATATGTTATTCCGAACGGGGGACGGCTATTATGAGGGAAAGAGACTTCCCGAGATACCTTACCGGTTTCCTCTCTCAGTACCTTCCCGGTCAGAAAAATGTGAGCCCCCATACGATTGCTGCCTACAGAGATACATTCAAGCTGTTCCTCACCTACTGTGAAACCTGCAAAGGACTAGCTCCTGAGAGAATTACGATGGCCCAGCTTACTAAGGAACTTGTACTGGGCTTCTTAGAATGGATTGAGACAGAGCGAGGCTGTTCTATCCCTACCAGAAATCATCGATTGGCCGTTATTCATTCCTTCTGCCGATATACCCAGAAAGAATTTCCGGAAAACCTCCATGAAACCCAAAAGATACTAGTGATTCCAAACAAGAAAAGCCCAAAGCCCTTGGTATCCTATCTAACTGGCGATGAGATGCGGATTGTCCTATCCCAGCCGGATAGTTCCACAAAGGATGGATTCCGCGATTTGGTTCTTTTGTCTGTGCTCTATGATACAGCGGCACGAGTTGACGAACTCATCAATCTAAAAGTTAAAGATGTCCGCCTTATGGACCCTGCAGTCATCACTCTGCATGGAAAGGGAAGCAAGACTCGTCAGGTTCCAATTATGAGTAACACCAAAACACTGCTTAGTTCCTATCTGGATACTCGAAAAAGCTGCTCAGGTATGGCAGATGTTGAAAATTTCTTATTTGTTAACCAGAAGCGCCAGAAATTATCTCGTTGGGGAATATCTTATATCATCAATAAATACGTAAAAGAAGCAAAAAAAAGTAGTGACTTTATTATTCGATTCCCAGTCACACCCCATATATTTCGGCATAGCAAAAGCATGCATTTGCTTCAATCAGGAGTTAACTTAATATATATCCGGGATTTCCTTGGTCATAGTGATTGTTCAACAACAGAAATATATGCCCGGGCAGACAGCGAGATGAAACGCAAAGCTATTAAAAATGCATATCCGGATTTAGTGCCTGACGGACTGCCAAACTGGGAAGAAGACGGTAACTTAATGAGATGGTTAAATTCACTTTGTGAGTAAAAGATTATGGGGAGTGTTTTCACATAAATTAAGCTGATTTAGAAGATTATTGTGTTATACTCCCCATAATCTGAGGCTCTACATAATGCCGATTATGGGGAGCTCTCCATAATCGTCACTACTACGCGACCTGGTTGTAGTCGCACCCCGTGCGGGTGCGTGGATTGAAACATTTTGAAGTGCGACAAGGCGGGAAAGCTCAAAGTCGCACCCCGTGCGGGTGCGTGGATTGAAACCCTTTAATATAAGTTTGGCGCACAGTTGGGTCAAGTCGCACCCCGTGCGGGTGCGTGGATTGAAACTCGATTGAGTATGATATACTGTTAGTAAGAGTAAGTCGCACCCCGTGCGGGTGCGTGGATTGAAACTCAATAGCTCTAACACAATGGTTCACCTGAACCAAAGTCGCACCCCGTGCGGGTGCGTGGATTGAAACAAGGCCAGCCGGTTTAAGAATCCCTTATATGCTGGTCGCACCCCGTGCGGGTGCGTGGATTGAAACAACAATGGGTGTCACGTTGACCGCAACACTGGAAAGTCGCACCCCGTGCGGGTGCGTGGATTGAAACATCACCCATATAAACAGAAGCGCCAACAGACCAAGTCGCACCCCGTGCGGGTGCGTGGATTGAAACAGTTCATTAACTGCATTTGTCACGCTGGTCTTATCGTCGCACCCCGTGCGGGTGCGTGGATTGAAACAGAGCATTAGTTTGGTTTGTGTTATAGGTGTCGGCGTCGCACCCCGTGCGGGTGCGTGGATTGAAACATCTACCGTCAAATGGATGCGGCCGGAAGCATGGATGTCGCACCCCGTGCGGGTGCGTGGATTGAAACCCCTTAATCGAGAGTACAACAAGACCCGCAGTCAGGTCGCACCCCGTGCGGGTGCGTGGATTGAAACATTGTATAGAGAGTGGGAAGCAGGGAAGGGGGCAGTCGCACCCCGTGCGGGTGCGTGGATTGAAACGTAATATCCATCGGTAGGCGTATATTCGATTTTAGTCGCACCCCGTGCGGGTGCGTGGATTGAAACATTTGGTTGGTGTAGTCGGTTTTGGTTGCTTCGCGTCGCACCCCGTGCGGGTGCGTGGATTGAAACTCATGTGAGTGAGTAACCTTGCGTCCAGCGGCCTAGTCGCACCCCGTGCGGGTGCGTGGATTGAAACGATTGAGCCGAATTCAAGCAGTTTTAGGATGACTGTCGCACCCCGTGCGGGTGCGTGGATTGAAACCAATTTAAGATTAGAAACAACATGTACAATCGTGGTCGCACCCCGTGCGGGTGCGTGGATTGAAACTCGTTCGCCGTTCCTGCGTTGGGTGAACCCGTTGGGTCGCACCCCGTGCGGGTGCGTGGATTGAAACCTGTTTTATAGTCCCAGACATAAACATTGTTATTGTCGCACCCCGTGCGGGTGCGTGGATTGAAACGGAGAGTAAGATCACATCGTAGTTGACTTGCTCCCGGTCGCACCCCGTGCGGGTGCGTGGATTGAAACTTTGGGTTGAGGGGGTTCGACAAGTGCTTTGTACTGTCGCACCCCGTGCGGGTGCGTGGATTGAAACGTCAAACGTCCATCCATACTTACCATAGTTCTCTAGTCGCACCCCGTGCGGGTGCGTGGATTGAAACACCAGACGCAAAGCCAATCAAGCCAGTGACAATCTGGTCGCACCCCGTGCGGGTGCGTGGATTGAAACACCCCCGAAAGGTCGTATAGCCTTTCCGAACCCCGTCGCACCCCGTGCGGGTGCGTGGATTGAAACACCCCCGAAAGGTCGTATAGCCTTTCCGAACCCCGTCGCACCCCGTGCGGGTGCGTGGATTGAAACGTATAGTCCGTCGCGCTGTATCGTATAAAGCTTCGTCGCACCCCGTGCGGGTGCGTGGATTGAAACTGTGATTTCCCCGAACTTTATTTTCTCGTTATCGTCGCACCCCGTGCGGGTGCGTGGATTGGCTTGAAAATAAAATAGACTTAGGGAGAAAAAGTAGTTGGGATACGAGAGAAAAATTCCTAAGGACTGAGTTAAACCAGGAGGAAAAACAAAAGCGGAGGCGAATAAAATAGTCAGCAAACCGAAAATAGGCTTAGCAAAGCTAGGATCCTGATTGGCTTCGGATCCCTTTGAGTCTTAGAACTCGTTATGCTTGCTTGCAGCCTTATCCTTCGGTTTGCTTTTTGCGAGGACGTCCCCGGCGGCGAACAAGTGGTTCAATGGGCGTGGGGGATTCTTCTTTAGGATGGAGAACAGCCTTCGGGCTGGGAGAGATGGAGTGATTCTCTGAGGTTGGGAGTTCCGGTAGATCGTCTTCCTCGGCCATATCGACGATACGGGCTAGTCCCTCGGATAATTCACTCACGTCGGGGAATTCTTCTTTGACTTCGGTAGCCGGAGCTGGCAGTGAAGAAACAGAGGAAGAGACGAGCTTGGCAAAATCGAACGTTTCCTGGCGTGTAAAGAGCGTATAGATAATGCGCACCAGCTTATGAGCCAGGGCAATGAGGGCCTTATTCGTACCACGACGGCGCTTTACGGTCTGGAAGTAATTTGCCAGTGGGGAGTTTTTCTGGCGGGCTGCTGCCCAGGCCACCTGAACCAAAGCGGAGCGCAGATAGCGGTTCGCTCTGCGGATAGCCGCTGACTTCGGCTTACCGGCGCTAATGTTGTTACCTGGACAAAGGGCAATCCAGGAAGCAAAATGAGCCGAATCGGGGAACGAGGAGAGATCCGTGCCAATCACCGCAAGAATATTAATGGCCGAAAGCCGTTTCACTCCAGGCATAGAGAGCAGGATATCCAGCCAAGACTGCAGCTTATGAGCTAAGACATACGCGTTAATCCTGGCATCAAGCAAGACAAGCTCCTGTTCAATGTGGGCTAAATCGTTTAAAAGAAAGCCCAAAATAAAGCGGTGCTCATCCGAGAGATGTCCTGTCAGAGCCTCACAAAGAAGCGGGATCTTCTTGCGGAGTTTACCTTTCGCAAAATTGGCTAAGAGGAAGGGATCCGGTTGTTCCTCTTCTAGTAAAGCAGCAAGCACGAGACGGCCAGACACCCCGAATAAATCCGTGGCAACCAGACTGAATTTAATGTTGCACTCATCTAAGGTGCGGGTAATCGTGTTCTTGGTGCGACGCAGAGAACTCACGACCGCCCAGCGTTGACGAGTCAGTAAACGCAGATTCATAATGACTGGTCCAGGAATATAACTGGGGCGGACTAAGTTATGCATGGACAAATAAGCAATCCGCTGAGCATCGGTCTGATCGGTTTTCTTACCGGGGATCGCTTTCACGTGCAAGGGGTTTAAGATGTGAGACGAAATATTGGCCTCGGCCAACACATTAAAAGGGGGCTTCCAGTAGATGCCACTGCTCTCCATCGCGACCAAGGGGCAATCGTGCTCCAATAGCCACTGACGAAGATCATGGAGACCGGAAGTAAAAGCAGAAAATTCCCGGGTGTACAATACCGGTTCCGTCTGACCACGGGCATCCAACAAGGCGGCAGAAATCGCGCCCCGATGAACATCCAGTCCACAGATAATGGGATAAGTAGCAGGAATCAAAGAAACCAACTCCTCGATTAAGATAGGAAAGGTAGCGCCACAACACCCTGAATAGCCGCTTCAAGCGGAATAAATTGGCTTACGTACTCACCACCCAAAAAAGGATGGGGTAACAATTGGAGGTCCAAAGAGGGGTTGCGGTACAGTTTGAAACACGCGGTCTAAGCCGCACAATCCCTTGGCCCTACGACACTACCGTTCCGACTAAGAAGTTCGACAGAAAATAAAAAAATACTGCTTTGATCGCAGTGGGGGATGAGTTCTGAGTACCCATTTTCATTCGGGGAGGTGTAGGGCGTTCATAGGCGTTTGAAACCGCTATCTGGCGCAGTTCTGCGTTTTCCTCTACGTCGCACCCCGTGCGGGTGCGTGGATTGAAACGGCATAAAATGAAGTGGGCTCCAGGACACGGACCAGTCGCACCCCGTGCGGGTGCGTGGATTGGCTTGAAAATAAAATAGACTTAGGGAGAAAAAGTAGTTGGAATACGAGAGAAAAATTCCTAAGGACTGAGTTAAACTAGGAGGAAAAACAAGAGCGGAGGCGAATAAAATAGTCAGCAAACCGAAAATAGGCTTAGCAAAGCTAGGATCCTGATTGGCTTCGGATCCCTTTGAGTCTTAGAACTCGTTATGCTTGCTTGCAGCCTTATCCTTCGGTTTGCTTTTTGCGAGGACGTCCCCGGCGGCGAACAAGTGGTTCAATGGGCGTGGGGGATTCTTCTTTAGGATGGAGAACAGCCTTCGGGCTGGGAGAGGTGGAGTGATTCTCTGAGGTTGGGAGTTCCGGTAGATCGTCTTCCTCGGCCATATCGACGATACGGGCTAGTCCCTCGGATAATTCACTCACGTCGGGGAATTCTTCTTTGACTTCGGTAGCCGGAGCTGGCAGTGAAGAAACAGAGGAAGAGACGAGCTTGGCAAAATCAAACGTTTCCTGGCGTGTAAAGAGGGCGTAGATAATGCGCACCAGCTTATGAGCGAGGGCAATGAGGGCCTTATTCGTACCGCGACGCCGCTTTATGGCATAGAAATAATTTGCCAGGGGAGAATCTTTCTGGCGAGCGGCTGCCCAGGCTACCTGAACCAAAGCGGAGCGCAGATAGCGGTTCGCTCTGCGGATAGCCGCTGACTTCGCCTTACCGGCACTATTGGCCTCGGCCAACACATTAAAAGGGGGCTTCCAGTAGATGCCACAGCTCTCCATCGCGACCAAGGGGCAATCGTGATCCAATAGCCACTGACGAAGATCATGGAGACCGGAAGTAAAAGCAGAAAATTCCCGGGTGTACAATACCGGTTCCGTCTGACCACGGGCATCCAACAAGGCGGCAGAAATCGCGCCCCGATGGACGTCAAGTCCACAGATAAGGGGATAAGAAGCAGGAATCAAAGAAACCAACTCCCATAAATAAAGATAGGAAAGGTAGCGCCACAACACCCTGAATAGCCGCTACTGGCGCTAATGTTGTTACCTGGACAAAGGGCAATCCAGGGAGCTTCATTGTCCAGCGAATAAAATCACCTCTATTTGCAATATTACAATTTATGGCTGCGAAAGACGGGATATGTTATAATGTAAATGGGAATAGCTAGGAGTTGATAAGATGCCCCGTTTGCAAGAGAACTCAACCCATCATCCGCACGATAAAGGGTATAAAGAGCTGTTAGCCAATAAAGCAACGTTTCTTGAACTCTTAAAAACCTTTGTCGAGGAAACATGGACAGAGGATATACGGGAAGACGACCTAACGCGGGTGGAAAAAAGCTATATCCTACAGGATTTTAATGAAAAAGAGTCCGATATCGTTTATCAATTGCACGGTAAAGAAGAAGACATGGTCTTTTATGTCTTATTGGAACTCCAATCCACCGTGGATTATGGGATGCCTTTTCGACTCTTATTGTACATGGTTGAGATCTGGCGAGACATCTATAATAACACTGCAGTGGAAGAAAGGGAACGCCAAGGCTTTCGTCTACCCGTGATCATCCCAGCGGTGCTCTATAATGGAGAAGGGAATTGGACCGCAGCTCAGGAATTTCGAGCGATGCTCAACAATGTTACTACCTATGCCGAGCATGTAGTAAACTTTAAATATATCTTATTTGATGTTAATCGATATCCTGAAGACATGCTGATTAGGGCGTCTAACCTTATCGCCAGTATTTTTGCCTTAGATCAAAAGATGAGTAGCGAAGCTTTAGTCAAGCGACTGCGGAAAATGGTAGACAACCTCAGAAACTTAAAGAACGAAGAGTTCAGGCAACTCGTCATTTGGATTAAACATGTTCTGAAAGGTCGGCTAGCAGAGCCTTTGACTCAGGAAGTCGACGAGATTTTAGACGGAGCCAATCCGAAGGAGGTGGAGATGATGATCTACAATTTGGAGCGAACGCTGGATGAAATGGAGCAAAAAGCGGAATTTCGGGGGATGCTGAAAGGTCGGGAAGAAGGTCGGGAAGAAGGGAAATTGCAGACAGCCAAGGCGGCTTTGGAGAAAGGATTAGCGGTAGAACTCATCGCAGAAATTACCGGACTTCCCTTGGAAGAGATTCTAAAGTTGCAAAGCGAGATCAGGCAAAAAGCCTAAATAGGAAAAGCTTCTGATAATTCAATTGAAGCATACTATCGAAAGGGTTCCGGAGGAGTAATCTCTGCGGAACCCTTGGCATTTGTACGCTAGAGATGCCAAAAGGGGCAGGAGCCGCTACTCGGAGGTAGAGACCCAAATCAGGGGGATCGGATTAGAAAAAATTCCCTTGGGAAGATTTGAGTAACAGCTAAGCCTAGCTTTAGGATTAAAATGCAGGGGAGCCTCCGGGCAATGTCAGGCAGTTGGAAAATGCGCTCGAACGCATCATCAATATTGTGGATACCCACAAAATCACACCGAAGCAATTCACTCAATGGACAGAACATCGCCTTCATTATCGTCACAATCACGCTGTCGGTCTTCATGAAGGGCTGGATTTTGATTATCTGGAAAGCCGGATTGGGCAAGTTGCATACCTGGGAGAAGCACTGCGCAAACACGGGATTCCGATTCAATGGCCTGTCGGCGGCCATGCCGTTTTTGTAGACGCTGGAAAGTCCTCCCGCACATCCCTGCCGCGTCTATACTGACCGTCACATGGATGTCGGGGTAGACGCTCTCGTCAAGATTTGGGAGCGCCGTGATCGAGTTAAAGGCTTAGAATTTACCTATGAACCTAAAGTACTTCGTCACTTCCTCTGTCGTTTGAGGTCGGTATAACTAATATATTAAACTAACATTTTTGATATAGATTTTTATACAGGGGCGTACAATGCTCCTAATTTTTTTTCTAGGCACGAAGGAAAAAGGCGATAAATGGAGAAAATGGTAAAGGGAGAAATGTTTGTAGTAAGCGGTGATGAATAATTTGGAATATTACGCTCATTCAGACAGTCAAAAAGACAAAAGCCAGTGGCACCTATTAAAACGACATTTAGAAGATACCGCAGTACTAGCTGCACATTTCGCAGAAAAGTTCAAGGCTGCGAAGATAGGCCACCAAGGGTTTTCTTCAACCAATTAATGGACGCTAGTGTTGATTTAATGCTTGTTAAATATGAACGTACCGAAAGCATTTTCCAAGGAGGATAAGTGCAATGTCCCAAGGAGATACCCATGAAGGCCCGAATACTAAAAGAAAATTCATAGCACATCGCCGCGAAAAAGACGGCGGAATTCAAGATTTATGGGAACATGCGGAAGAAACTTCTGCTTTGGCGGGTAAATTTGCTTCGAAAATTGGTTTGGGAAAGCATGGCGAATTGATAGGCTTATTGCACGATTTGGGAAAGGCAAGCTTCGAATTTGACCAATATATTAGATCAGCGACTGGCTTAATTGACCCGGATGAAGACAATTGTATCGATGTAAAAGATAAAAAGGGCAAAATTGATCATTCGCACCGTTCCAAAGTCGCACCCCGTGCGGGTGCGTGGATTGAAACAATCACCACGTTAAAATTAAAGGGGTTAAGAAAGGTCGCACCCCTTGCGGGTGCGTGGATTGAAACCAGCGGCCGATTTAATGCCGACGGTCATGGGTTGGTCGCACCCCGTGCGGGTGGATTCGCTCAAGCCAGTGGGTACCAAAATGTACCCGTTGCTCGCCTAAATTGAGACCACGAAAGTGGTCATTTTTCTGAGAGAGGGGCCAAATATGGAGTTGTACCAGATGCTAGAGCGTCGGGCGGCGGGCATGCAGCCGAGCTTTGACGCTTGGGTAACGGTCGATGTCTGTGTGGGGTAGAAATTTGCTGCTTTTGAATTTGTCCATAAAGGTCGGGTTGGTGTTAAGCTCGAAATAAGTGATCCTGACGGCAAGTGCTTCCGCTTCCCTGCGCTTGGACTGGGACAAAAGCACCTGCCGGGCTCCTTCGCCGGAACTGTTGCCCAGACGGACCATCGCCGAGCGCGGCAGATCGGGGTAGAGGCCGATCGTGATGGCGGATTCCAGGGAGAGGTATTGTCCGAAGGCTCCCGCGGCGTAAAAGCGGCGGATATCCTGCCAGTTGTAGCCGACGCTCTCCAGGAGAACCTCGAGGGCCGCATTGACCGCGCCTTTCGTAGCCATCAGGTTATCGATATCCGCTTGTGTGACAACGATATCCTGCCCTGAGGCAGATTCGGCGGCAGGCACGACCACAAAATACCTTTGCCCGGCGCTAAACCGCGCTGCCCTGTCAATGAGCCCGTTGAGAAAGAGTTCGGCCAAGACATCCACCAGGCCTGAACCGTCCACGGGCCGGGGCATTCCCAATCGTCGAATAGCGCACTCCGGTGACGGGGTCCAGGCTCACCCGATCCACAGTTCCCGGTTCTGCCCGCATGCCGTGGGTCGTGACGCCACCTTCCAGAGCGGGCCCCGTTGTTGACGACCGGGATATACGGGGAACGGCTGAGGGACGTGGGGTCAAGGCCAAGAAGAAGATGCACCATGGTCGTGTTGGCTCCGATGAAGTTGCAAAGTAAGATTGGGCACAAAACCTAAAAAGGAAACGATTCCGACTTATGAGCGAGTCTAAGATTAAGCCTGATGATTCGGGACGAATCGAAGAAACTGTTTCTCCATACCAAATACGGATGGGGTCTTAAGCCACAAATAACGGGGAAAATGGCCACAAAATGTCTGCCTGGAGTTTAGGTTTGCGATAACTCGTTGCCCCAATATTATGAATGTGATATCATTGCTTAGGTATATTTTTTTATGTAAATACTTTTTTATTCCATAAAGCTTACAGGATACTGAGGAGACGAACAAAATGTTAGACATAAGCCAACGGCATGAGGAATGCCACATGAAAGAACAATGCCTAAGGTATGAGATATGTCCTATGGTGTTAGTACAAAATATAGTTTCCGGTAAGTGGAAAATACTGATTCTATGGTATTTGAGTTATAATACGTTAAGATTTCGTGATATAAAAAAACATTTGCCCGATGTTACTCAAAAAATGCTTACACAACAATTAAGAAGATTAGAAGAAGACAAACTCATTTACAGGAAAGTTTATCCAGTTGTACCACCCAAGGTGGAATATGGTTTAACGGATATCGGCAAAAGGATTATTCCAATCCTAGAAATGATGCATGGGTTTGGAACCGAATATTTAAGGGGAGTTCTGGATAAGAAGGGAATATAATGCCGAGTCAATGTTTACCAATTATCAAAGAAAAGAGAAAGGAGTCTGATATCTCCGCGGAAGGGATTAGGCTCCTTTGTGTTGCTCATAGCAAAATATTTAGTTTGGTCCTTACGAATTCTCAATGCGCAACTAAACTTAACCGATTTTCTTACCCGCCATTGGCCCTGGTTTAAGGCTATGAATTTCTTCAATATGCACCAACACTACTGCCTTTGGCCTGGGTAAACCATTTTGTTCAGATAAAGTCGCTGCTTGCTCATAAAATTCCCCGCTGCTTTGAATCTCAGCTCGGCCCCAAAAACGATAACCGTCAGGAATTTCCCTATTTACTACTGCTATGACAACTCTGGAACCGTCTAAGATGTTTCTGTAAGTAGTACCCCCGGTACCTTCAGTAAAAATCAAGGTATCATCATTTAGAACCCGCGTTGAACGTTTTGGGCCAATGTTTTGAATACCATCTTTACTTACTGTACCGATGAAACATTGAAAATTATTCACCATTTCCTTCATTTCCTGGCTAAGAACAGCCATTTTCGCACCCCTTTTCTTCCTAAATAATTAAATTGACGATTAATAAAAGAATACAATATGGAAACTGATTTGAGTAGTACGCACATTATAGTAACATAGTACCTAAAACAATACCAGGTTATTGCCGGAAAGGTATCATTTCAGGTACTATGGCACATAAAGGTGCCTACTAGTCAAAATGGTTCTTGCATTTTATAATTTTATCAACACCAGAGCGCACGGCAAAAGAGATAAAAAGAGGAGGGGCCACATTGAAAAAAGTTGCTGCGGTTTTTCGTTATGTATTCGCTATTTTCTACGTTTTTTCCGCATTAGGGTATTTCTTCGGTTTTATGCCTTTGCCTAAGATGGATGGAATGGCACAACAACTAATGGACGCCATGGTTAGTTCCGGATACCTGATGATCTTTGTTAAACTTACTGAGTTGGTCGGCGGTATATTGTTATTGTTCAATCTTTCAGGACCTTTGGCTCTGGCCGTACTAGCCCCAATCACGTTAAACATTTTCCTTTTTAATTTGATCTTAAATCCATCGCTAATATTTTTAGGTTTAATAATGCTTCTGATTCACCTGGGTTTGGTATGGAACTATCGGGAAAGGTTCATGTTGGTTTTTGCGAAAAGAACCTGATGCTTCTATCCGTACTCGAAAGTTTACCGCTTAAACAGCTCATTCGAGTTAAAGACGTTTAAGCTTTGGTTAAGAGCAGAGAGAAACTTAGGCACGGAAGAAATCATGAAAATTGTCCGAATAAAGGAAACTTACTTCAGGTGGAGTTTTTAACTTAATCTGAAGTTTAGTTGAATTTATCCGATGGCTGACTGCCATCGGATAAAATCATTGTAAGGGGATGTAAAAAATTATTGACGAAGTTTTACCCAATCTGTACCGGATTGAAATTCCCTTGCCCGAAAATCCATTGAAGTCTCTTAATTCATATGTGGTCAAAGCGGGAAAACGCAACTTAATCGTGGACACGGGATTTAATCGTGAAGAATGTATGAGTGCGATGCATTCTGGTTTAAAAGAAATTGGAGTAGACTTAAGGGAAACCGACTTTCTTCTTACCCATTTACATGCTGATCACTCGGGTCTGGTTGCAACTCTCGCCACCAATACGTCAGTAATATACTGTACCAAGGTGGATGGAGAAATTTTCAATACACGAGACCCATGGAAACAAATGCGGGACTTTACTCGGGGCAGTGGAATTCCCGAAAACGACATCCGGAAGGCCGTGGAGTTGTTTCCGATCGCCAAGAGTCATCTGGACTTTAGGTTTCTGAAAGAAGGAGATACCTTAAACTATGGTGACTACCTATTCCGTTGTGTCGAAACTCCTGGTCATACAAAAGGTCATATGTGCCTTTATGAGGCCGAGAAAAATATATTGGTCTCAGGAGACCATATTTTAGGTGAGATAACACCCAATATTTCAGCCTGGTCCTATGAGGAAGATCCCTTGGCAGAATACTTCAATAGTTTGGATAAGGTTTATGGACTAGAGATTAAGCTTGTCTTGCCTGGACATAGGGCAGTAATTACCGATTGTAAAAAAAGAATTCAGCAGCTGAGACTTCACCATCAGACAAGGTTGGCAGAAACTGTATCTATCTTGGAAAAAGGCAGTAAAAACGTTTTTGAGGTAGCGGCACAGATGACCTGGGAGATGAGTTATAAATCTTGGGATTTGTTTCCTGTAGCGCAAAAGTTATTTACCTATGGTGAGGCATTAGCCCACTTGCTCTATCTTGAAGGAAAGGGGAAAATACGTAAGGATCTCATCGACCAAAAGATGGTCTTTACTCTGAAACAAACCGGTTAGCCAAAAAAGGGCGAAGCAGATTGGCTATACTATATATTTATAATTATAAGCCCCCGGAGCATCTTAGCGATCCGGGGGCAATTTTGAGCTTTAAAGATGCCGGCGATAAACGTAGCTGCGTACAGACCTTCTTGAGGACCCACTTCTGATCCCGCACACATAGCGATGCTGGGACCCGCGATTACAGCGTTATGTCCACCAAAAAAAGCGTTAATTATGGTCCATAGACTACTTACAGCCACAAAAGCATTGGTTGGGGGAACGTAGCCCTGTGAAGAAAGTATTCCAAGAGCATGGACATTACCGAAGCCGATAGAAAGGAGGGTTAAAGGTAAAGTTAATTCTAGAATCGCTTTGATGTTAAATGCGGGAGTTATCAATACCAGGTTGGATATGTTAAAGGATATGGCATGCAAGTTAACACTCCCTGCTGTTAAAGCAACAACGAAACCAATTATTAAAGCGCCTAAAACAGGCGGAAGTCTTTTTGCTACGGCCGTATACCAAAAATTTATCTATTTCAACCGTTGAGCCCCAAATAATAACTGTTCAGGAAAAGGATGTTGACTTAAAAATCAACCGAGGTTAAACTTAAGAAAACTTAACTGACACTCATGTCAGTATTGACGCTAATGTCGAAGGAATAATTGCTGATAGGAAGGATCTCTAATGAAAACTACGGATTCAAATTTAGTTAATAGGAACGAGCGTAGAAAGCTGAAAACCAAAGAAAACATCCGTAAGGCGGCTATTGAATCTTTTTTGGAACTGGGATATTTAAACTCAAATGTTCAGGATATTATGAGACGTGCGGATATGGGCTATGGGACTTTTTATCAATATTATCGGAGCAAACAAGATGTCATAGTGGAATTAGCCACTGAAGCATGGGAAATGATCAAAAATGATTATGTCATTCCACCTGTTACGGAGACAAGTCTTTATAAAAGAACAGTCTCCAGGTTGGAACTTGTTTTTCGTACTTACTCAAAGCACCGGGATGTCATCCGGATTCTGATGGACTGCCACACTATGGACGAGGAGCTTCATCGTGTTTGGACCCAGCTTATGGAGGAACCATATACCCGCCTAAAAAAGGATTTAACCTGGAGCATGAAAAGGGGGCTTTGTCGGGATGTAGATCTTAATATTGCTATAGTATCTGTTTACGGAATGGTTCATGCAGTCGGTAATCATATAATTCAAAACAATTTGATCGAACAAGAAATTGAAAAGATCATTAAAGACGTTGGTTTGTTATTCGAGAAAGCTGTATTTGCGGTCGAACACATACCCCATTATTACCTTATAAAAAGTGAAATTAAATCAGTAGAGTTGCATTAAGCTGGAGTGATCGCCCATCCATAGTTACTTAAAATTACTTTATTGGTGTATACATCCATGAGGTTTCTCCTGGTTGAGTCCAAAGGAATATCAACCAAGCGGTAGTCATTTTCCACATTTTCCCACAATATTGCTATTAGAGAATTACGGGATCGTAGGTCAGTTCATCAAGCCAACTCGTATCTTCTTTTTCATTCAAGATCTGTTGTTCCGCTACTTTGTAGATTTGATCATAATTAATTCGCCGGGATACTTTTCTCATTCGTCGTCGAAGCTTGGTTAAAAAAGAATCATAGTTTTCGAAGAGACAGGAGATTGCGATTCTTTGCAAGTTCAGTAAATCTCTTTCGTACCCGGTTTCGAGTTTCAAAAGAATTAGAGCGCAGTAGGTCATAAGTGCGATCAGTAATTGGTTGGTGACTGCTGTTTCACTTGTACCATAAAAATGTTTGATCTGGGCGTGTTGCTTTAACCATTTAAAGAATAATTCGATTTGCCAACGATACCTGTAAATCTCCCCAAATTCCTCGGCACTCCTCTTAAAGTCGTTAGTTACGATGGAAAAGGGTTCGTTAACACCGTCATCAATCGTAATGACACGGAGTTTATGCTCCATTTTTTTGGTATTCGTACCGAGAATTACATCTACATCGTCTTCGATTAGGCCGTCCTCTTTAACAGGTCTTTCTCCAATAAATTCAATCGCAGCATTGTCTTTAAGACGAGTAACGAATCGAATACCATTTTGGCAGTATTCATCGAATTTCTTGTAATCAACATAGCCCCGGTCAAAAATATTAAGAGCGTCATCATCTTCAACAATCAATTCATCCAATTTGTTTTTGTCTGCGGTCTTCGCTGGAGTAACAATCACTTCGTCGGGGACAGCCGTTCCATCAAAACTTAGCCGTAAGTGCATTTTAATCCCGGCTTTGCTTTTCCTAAATACAGCCCAAGGATATCGGGAGAGGCATAGGCTAATGACGGATGCATCAATCATGTACAATTTCCCAAGTCTCTGCTGGATAAATCCATAACTCTTTTTCTGAGCGATTTTGTGTAAAAGGTTCTTGAAAAGCATTTCCGAAACCTTGGTAGGAAGGACTTTAAGCCTTCGGGAAATTTGACTATGGCTGATACTTTTTAGCCCAATGGTACGACCTAGTTCATCACCGTTAACACTCGCACTGATCTTTCTTAAAGCTCTAAATTCTGAGCATTACTGATGAGTAGAACTAGTTGGCTCGTTTTGAGTTTTTGGACTCTTTTATCAAGATTCGAGACTTCCTCATTGATTTTAGTCCAAGTGTCTTTAGAAAAAATCGGTTGAAACAGTTGCATAAATGTGGATTGTGTAGTATCCTTGTCCTGCATTTTTGATCTCCTTATGATTAGAGATTTGGGCAAGGACTACCCTAACTCTAATTATAAGGCTTTTTTATTGAATTTTACAGGAATAATCCGGATTTTAGGCTACTTTAGGCTGATTTTCTCTATCTTTCTTGCTTGTTTACGATTTGACTTTTAGGTCGATACCTCTCTGCAACGCTACTGAAATTAAATAAAATAATGGGTTTTTAGTAAAAACAATCAGAAAAAATAAAATTTTTTTGACAAAAATAATCAGTAAATAATGAATAATCAGATTTATCATTAATGACATTTTCCTCCTTATCTATCAAGTTTAAGAGTATAAGTAGGGAAAGGAGATTTATTTATGAAGATTCTACAGGATGAATTAAAACAGCGGGTTGAAAGCTTGCAAAAATATCTCAAGCAACAAGGGGTAGAAGGAGCGTTATTAGTCCAAAAAGCCGATGTCTTATATTACAGCGGTACAGCCCAAAATGTTCATGTTTTTATTCCTCAGGAAGGTAATCCCCTTGTAATGGCCTATCGGGATTATTTCAGGGCTAAAAAAGAAAGTCCCTGGGTGGTCGTCCAGCTCGCTAGTCTTTCTAAACTCCCCCAGTATATTAACGAGGCAGGATTGTCCATACCCAGTGTATTAGGAATGGAATTTGATGTGCTTCCTGTCAGTCAATATGAACGATATCGGAATATATTCTCGAATGCGACCATTGTTGATGTCTCTTCTTTTGTCCGTATTCAAAGGGCGGTTAAGTCGTCTTGGGAACTGGAACGTTTGGATGAAAGTGCGCGGGTGGCCGCTGAAGTATTCAAGTGGGGTGCAGAAATTCTCCGCCCGGGTATCACAGAGATAGAATTTGAGGCCGAATTAGAACGGATTGCGCTAGTTGCCGGCCATGAGGGATATGTGCGGGTACGTGGATTTGGTACAGAGTTTCATGCCGGCGGGGTTTTTGCCGGTACCCGCGGGGCCGTCCCAGGGCGCTTTGATGGGCCTGTGGTCGGCCAAGGTGTTTCCGTCAGCTATCCCCAGGGAGCAACGAGGACGAAGATTCAAGCGGGCGAGCCTGTTCTGGTGGATTTAGTTTTTGTTGTGAATGGTTATCAAATGGACCAGACCCGGCTGTTTGCCATAGATTATCTTCCGCTTGAACTTAGGGAGGCATACCAGAAGTCTGTTGAACTTGAAGAGAAAATACGCCAAGCCTTGCTACCTGGAAGGGTAGCGGGTGAGATTTACGACGAGGTTATTGCTTGGGTTCGGGAAAATACAGCATATGAGGAGAATTTTATGGGGTATGGTCCTAACCGGGTTGGTTTTGTCGGCCATGGCGTTGGATTGGAACTGGATGAGTTGCCTACGGTCAGTTATGGTTCCAAGTTGGTATTAGTTCCAGGTATGGTATTGGCCATAGAGCCAAAGTTCATTTTTCCGGAATTAGGAGCTGTTGGTATCGAGGATGTGTTTGTTGTTGAGGGCAGTGAAGGAGCGAGGTGTCTATCCTTAGGAGGTAAGGATTTAATACTCGTTTAACCTATATTTTTATTAGTCCTTCGGTAATATGTCAAGACCCTAAGTGAGTTAAAATTTCTGTGAGTTATTATGGAAAAGCCTAAAAAGGCAACAAAAAACCATCCTATTCCCAAAAGGTGGTGGGAACAAGTTACAAAAATGGAAGCACAGATTCCAATGTTCAACTTATTACGGCGTCACCCCCTGTTGCCATGTGGCACATAGATTTGGTTGCTGCGTAGCAGAGCATCAACCATACGAACTAGTTTACGTGCAGTGAGCACGAGAGCACGGCGATGATGGTGAGTCTTGCTTTCTGAAAATTTACGTTCGTAGAAGGCTTTGTACTCCGGTTCGTTCCGGCGAACGCAGTTGGCGGCCTGAGTGAAATAACTACGCAAATAAGTGTTGCCGGTTCGGGTTAAGGGTGTGTCGTCCGCTGTGAAGTCACCTGACTGGTGAGTACGCCAAGTTAACCCTGTAAACTTAGCCAAGGCTCCTTCATTCGGAAAGCGACGGATATCCCCGATCTCGGCAATAATACCTGCAGAGAGCACAGGCCCTATGCCGGGGATGGTAACAAGAGTATTTGGGAAATGTTTTACTTCTGCTTCAATTGCTTTATCGATTTTCTTTACTTGCTTCTCCAAAGCGTGGATGGTTTCAATGCTCGTGGCCAGGATGAGGTTAACCGGTTGAAGAAGACCTCCGCGCAGGCGGTGGGCCTTGCGGGCGGCATCCTTTAGCTTATTGGCTGTGGCTTCTGGATCCTCGAAATGACTTTTACCTTTCTCCATGAGGAAATCAATCAGTTCATCAAGCGGTCGGGCCGCAACCTCTTCTGGAGAAAAAAACTCAAGTGTCAAGAATTCAGATGTAGCGCCGAAAGTGTCGCTAAATACTGCACCCTGGGCAAGAGTACTGAACTTCAAAAACAAGTTGGTGAGGAAATAATTCTTTTCCCGTGAGATCATATTGATTAAGTGACAGCGAAAGCGAGTGAGGCACTACAAAGGCAGGTAGCGGAAATCTACCTGAGAGCCCTCCGGGAGGTGTCCAAAAACGTAAACGTTCGGCAATCACCCAGGCATCAACCCAGTTTTTCTTTGGGAAGATCAACATAAGCCTTTTTGAAATTAGCCACTACCTTGGGGTTGAAAGAATAGATCTGAGGCTGCATTGGGGCTAGACCAGGGTCTTCAGCTAAGAACATCTGTAAAGACCAACTGTACACAGAAGTGGCTTCCAGGCCGATCACAAGCCTTTCATCATTTACTTTCGTGCAGGCTTCGGCGAGATACTTGGCAACCTGTTCACACCCGGGGCGATCATTCAAAGCCTTCAGGCGTTTAACCGGTTCATCACCACGATCATTGACAATACGCACTTTGAAATCCTTGGAACCCACATCAATACCGACAAATAAGCTCAATTAGAATCACCTCGCTTTCTGAGCCGATATTTGTAAGATTAACGTTGGGACCAGGCACCACAACCGGTCAACAACCTCGCCGAATCAGCACTCGTCTTAAAGGAATCATAAATCCACCCGACCTGCTACCAGCGGAGGGGCTCCCTTTAAGCTGTGCAACCTTCGAGTTAAAAGCTCAAGTTGTGGGCTGGCAGTCAGACTAATTAAGAGGTCAAACCCAAGGAGGGAAGGCCTTGCCAGAACGAACCTTACGATTCCATTTTGCCTAAATCCCAACAAAATTCATTACTATATTTCTGTTTTCAAAGAAGAAAGTTTTAGTCTAGGTAGCCTTTGGAGAAGGCATGCGTGTGTGCCTTATGTGGAAAAGCCATTTGGGGTAGTCCTAAAAGAGCTTTCCCACAACGGCACGCCCCGCACACCTTCGACGGCTGCATGGGGTATGCGTTATCCTGCGCGCACCTTGTTGATATTGACCATTTCCATGCTGCGATTTCCAGTTACCGAGACCAAAATAAATGCCCCACGTTCCCTCGATTTATTGGACTCGTGGGGCAGGAACTAATTCGATTATACGAGGAGGGGAATTTATGAATATTGAAGAGAAATTAGGATTATGGGCAGAAAAAGAGCCTATGAAGCAGGCGCTTATGTGGAGGACCGGCAGTTTTACTTATGGGGAACTCAACCGGAGTGTTAATCGTTTAGCCGGAGGATTGGTAAACATAGGAGTAAAAAAAGGTGACAGGGTAGCTGTGCAGCTGATGAATGATCCGGAATTTGTAGTCAGTTATCTGGCTTTATTTCGAATTGGCGCCATTCTGGTCCCTATGAATCCCTTATATACCGAGCGTGAAATTCAAATTATTCTGAGTGATGCCCAGCCAGTTGCCGTCATCACATCGAGCAAGTTTGTCAGCAATATTCTCAATATACGGGAACAGATAAGCAGTTTGCAAAAAGTAATTGTAACGGATGGAGTGGATCTGAAAGGTGTAACCGGATTTACCGACTTGCTTGATGGAGCGTCCGATTCCTGGCAAAGGGATTATGATATTGATCATGATGAACTGGCGGAAATTATTTACACCTCGGGAACAACCGGGATTCCTAAAGGAGCAATGCTGACACACAATAACTTAACCAGTAATATCAAAACCCTTGTTGAAGATTCATTGAAGCTCACTTCCCAGGAAAGGACGTTGATTGTAGCTCCTTTGTTCCATATTGCGGCACAAACCAACTGTATGGCTACAACGTTGAATGCAGGTGGAACAGTATATCTCGAACCTCGCTGGGAATCCACTAAGCAAACACTACAGGCCCTTCAGGATTATCACATAACATATTTCTTCGGTCCTCCAACTATGATTACCTTAATGCTTAATGACCCTGATTTCAAAAGTTACGACTTGAGCGCTATTCGCGTAATTATCGTTGGGGCGGCGGCATTGCCGTCAGAGATTTTCAAAAAGTATACGGATTTATTCGGCTTCGAGCCTATGGAGGGCTATGGTTTGTCGGAGACTTCACCAGTGGTAACATTTAATCCAATCGATGGCTTGAAAAAACCAGGCTCCATCGGGTTGCCGATTAAGGGTATAGAGGTAAAAATCTTCGATAACAATGACGTGGAGCTCCCGCCTGGTCAAGTTGGGGAGATTGTTGTTAAGGGACCTAATGTTTTCAAAGGATACTGGAATAAACCGGAGGAAAGCAAGGAGGCCTTGCGCAATGGGTGGTTTCATACTGGTGACTTGGCCTATAAGGATGATGATGGCTATATCTTCATTGTTGATCGGAAAAAGGATGTGGTTATCCGTGGTGGTCTAAATATTTATCCTCGTGAAGTTGAGGAAATCTTGTACACTCATCCAGCTGTTTTAGAGGTTGCCGTCATCGGCGTCCCTGATCAGGTAATGGGGGAAGAGCTTAAGGCCTTTATGACTGTCAAGGGCGGGCAGCAGGTTGACTTTGCTGAGATCAAGAAGTTCTGCCTGAAATATATTGCGCAGTATAAAGTACCAAAGTTCTATGAAGTTCTGGATTCTCTGCCTAAGACGGTATCCGGGAAGATTCTTAAAACTGAACTTCGCAAGGCAGCCGCCGGAACAGGAGGAAATTGAAAATGGATCAAGTAGTAATTATCGACGGACTAAGGACCCCTGTAGGAGTGTTGGGGGGTGCCTTAAAGGATATACCGGCCGAGGAATTACTGAGACAGGTTTTTGCAGAATTGCTGCGGCGAACTGCCATTGATCCTGCTCAAATCGATGAAGTGATTGCCGGATGTGGTTTTAATCCCAGCAATGCACCGAATGTGGCGAGAGTTGCTGCTTTACTGGCGGGTGTGCCAAAAACGGTGCCTGGTGCGACTATTAATGTCAACTGTGGTTCGGCTATGAAAGCTTTAACCTTTGCCTATCAGGCAGTTAAAGCGGGTGAAGGAGATGTCTTTGTGGTTGGGGGTACGGAGAGCATGAGTAATATTCCGTACATTTTGCATAAGGCCAGATTTGGCGGATACCGGTTTGGTAACGGGGAGCTTGTCGATATGCTATGGGAGAGTCTGACTGATCCTGTTTGCGGCCAGTTGATGGGACGTACTGCAGAAAATCTTGTGGAGGAATTCGGCATAACCCGTGAAGAACAGGATGACTTTGCATTGGAAAGCCATCACAAGGCTGTGGCAGCTGCCCGGACGGGAAAATTTAATGCCGAGATTGTGCCCGTGAAAACAGTGAAAAAGAGCAAAGCGGGCTCTGTCGAAATTGTTGCTCTGGCTGAGGATGAGGGACCGCGCCCGGATTTAACCCGGGAGCAGTTATCAGGACTCCGGGCGGCCTTCAAAGAAGGGGGGAGCGTGACAGCAGGTAATTCCTGTGGTATCAATGACGGGGCATCGGCTGTTTTAGTTATGAGCGCTGGAAAAGCCAAAGAGCTTGGCTTAAAACCAAAGGCAGTTATTCGTTCCATAGCCTGGGTAGGATTGGAACCGCAAAGAATGGGACTGGGACCGGCTCTGGCACTGCCAAAGGCACTTAAATACGCCGGGTTAAATCTGGAGGAGCTTGATGCAATTGAGATCAATGAAGCATTTGCCGCCCAGGTTCTCAGTTGTTTAAGGGTTCTACCCGTCGACAGAAATAAGCTCAATTTGAACGGGGGAGCCATACCTCTGGGTCATGCTGTAGGAAGCACAGGGACCAGGCTAATTATTACACTCATGAATATTCTTGAACAAAACAATTTTAAATCGGGTGCTGCCAGCATGTGTGTGGGTGGTGGCCAAGGTGGAGCAGTGGTGCTCGAACGATTTGCTTAGAACAACGAATAAAAGCTTCGGGTAGATTGACCGGTTTTACTGAAAGGGGAATTAGTGTGTCTGAGCGTATACCGTGTGACGGTGAACTCTATCTAGGCGAGAATCAGTTATGTCAAGAATCAAGCTGTATTTACGAAGGCGATATTTGCTGCCGCTATTGTGAGAAAATAGAGAAATGCGAGACGAGTTGTAGTGATATAAAAGGAAGTGGTTTTAATGAACAAGAGCCAGCTTAATATTAGGATTGCAGATTTTGTTGCAGTAATTGAATTGAACAATCCGCCGTCCAATTTTTTGAACGGTAGCTTATTACGGGAACTGGAGGCTGCCTTGGACCAATTGGAGACTGACCCGGAATGTAAAGTTTTAGTGATTACTGGCCAAGGTACCGTATTTTCGCCCGGGATGAATCTCAATGAAATTCGAGGTGCAAATAGCTATGATCGGTTAGTTAGTCTAAGCAGTTTAGGTCACCATGTTTTTAACCGGATTGAAACTTTTACAAAACCGGTTATCGCTGCGGTAAATGGTTTATGTCTTGGTGGAGGAACCGAGATGATCCTTGCCTGTCATTTGCGTATTGCCAGTCAAGAAGCAAGCATCGCCTTGCCAGAGATCAAAGTAGGCATTTTGCCCGGATTCGGTGGTACTCAACGTTTGCCGAGGCTGATTAATTTGGGTAAAGCTTCGGAAATGATTTTGACCGGAGCCAGTGTGGGAGGAGAAGAAGCTTTACGGATTGGTTTGGTCAATCAAACGGTGCCGAGTGAAAAGTTAATGGCGGAAACCATGAATTTAGCACAAAACCTAGCGGGAAAAAGCCGGTTTGCGTTGAAAGCGGGACTTAAGACAATTTACGAAGGGCTTAAACTCGATCTTGAACAAGGCTTACAGTTGGAAGTCGAACAAGTGACTGGGTTATGGCATAACCCGGATATGCATGAAGGGTTAAATGCTTTTTTTGAGAAGAGAAAGGCAAATTATCAATAGAGGGAGATCTTTACATCATGAAAAATCTTTATTTCACTAAAGAGCACCTAGCTCTAAGAGCCATGGTAAAAAAGTTCACGGAAAAAGAAGTGAAGCCACGGGCGGCTGAAGCTGACCGCAGCCACAAATTAGATCCCTCCTTATTCCAGATGGCAGCAGAGCTTGGGCTGCCGGGAACCTTACACTCTGAAGAGTGGGGCGGATCAGGCCTGGGACAACTCGGTTTTATTACCGTTCTTGAGGAATTGGCCAGAGGCTGCGCCTCTTTCGCGGTGACAATGGCTGTTCACATGGGAATCGGGGTGTTCGGACTTCAGATGGCTGGCACTCCGGAGCAGAAAGAGAAATATTATCGTCCTTGCGTTTTGGGTGAAAAGATTTCCGCTTGTGCCTTAACAGAACCCGATGCCGGTTCTGACTTATCAGTCATGAAAACCAGGGCAGTCCAAGATGGTGATTATTATGTACTTAACGGAACCAAACGTTTTATTACCAATGGAAGTTTTGCAGATTTCATTACTGTATTTGCTGTTACTGATCCGACGGTCGATGCCAGAAATGGAATTACTGCTTTTGTAGTGGAGAAAGGTATGCCTGGTTTTCAAGTTGCTAAAATCGAGGATAAAATGGGGATCAGAGCCTCGGAAACTGCTGAATTGGTCTTTGAAGATGTACGGGTACCTAAGGAAAATATGTTGGGGAGGAAAGGCGAAGGGTTCAAATTGGCGATGCAGGTTCTAGAAACTGGTGGCCGGGTTAGTTTAGCCGCTATGTGTCTGGGTGCTGCCAAAGAACTGGTGGATATGAGCGTCAAATATGCCGGGGAACGGGTACAATTTGGTCAAAAAATCAATCGGTTTCAGGGAATTCAGTTTATGCTATCGGAAATGACGTCCCTTACCTATGCGATGGAATCTATGGTATACCGTACGGCTTGGATCATGGATCAAGGGATGAGTGTTGAACGGGAAGCTCCGGTGTGCAAGTTATTTAGTTCAGAAGCCATCAATAAGATTGCGGACATGGCAATGCAGATTCACGGTGGGGTTGGGTTTACAACTGAATTTCCTGTGGAGAGGTTTTATCGGGATGCGCGTATTAATCCTATATATGAAGGAACTAGTGAAATTCAGAAGATCGTAATAGCTCGCAATTTGATCGCTAACGGTCGGTATTGAAAATCATGACATGTGGAGGGGTAGGATTATGGAGATTGAAAATATAAAAAATATTTGCGTGGTTGGGGCAGGGAATATGGGTCGTCAAATTGCCCTCTGCGCGGCCTTAGCCGGTTACATTGTAACGTGTATAGATGTTAGCCAGGAGATGCTGGATAAAGCCAACGAGTTTGTCCAGGCCTACTTGACCGAGCGGGTGGCCAAAGGTAAGTTAAGTGAACAGGAAGCGAGCCTGGCGCAGATCAACCTTAGTTTTACCCCGTACCTTAGTGATGCCGCGGTCAATGCTGATTTTGTGATTGAGGCTGTTTTGGAGAAATTAGATGTTAAACGCCAGCTGTTTGCCGAGTTAGACCGAATTTGTCCGTCCCATACCATTCTGGCAACCAATAGCTCTACCTTTGTAAGTTCTAAATTAGCAGATGCTACAGGGCGACCGGCGAAGATCTGTAATATGCACTTTTTCAATCCAGCCTTAGTAATGAACCTGGTGGAGGTTGTTCAAGGTCCGCATACCTCGGAAAATACTGTCCGGGTGGCCGAAGAGGTATGCACGAAATTGGGCAAGAAGGCTATTCTGCTGAGAAAAGAGATTTACGGTCTCCTGGTCAACCGGCTGCTGAATGCTTTACAGCAGGAAGCTCTTTTTTTAGCTGAAGTAGGGATCGCTTCTCCCGCGGATATTGACATAGCGGTCGTCAATGCCCTGGGACATCCGATGGGACCGTTTCGGTTAATGGATTTGATCGGTCTGGACGTCTTGTATTATGCTGCAGCGGAAAAGTATCAGGATAGTCTTGATCCTAAAGATAAGCCTTCGCCCTTGTTGGTGGAAAAATATGCAAGGGGGGAATGGGGAAAGAAAATAGGCAAAGGTTTCTATTCTTATGAGTAATGTTCATATCAGGGTAATGGTCAAACGTCGGAAACCTCATTGCCTACCGTGAAAGGGGTGAAAAGTTTTCAGAACTATCTAAATTATATGGGAAGACATTGGGGCTAAAACAGCAAGGCTTTTGATAAGCCATAGATTGGTTTAGCTCCCGTCGTGGCTAATTTGTTTGCTACGATCAAAAAAATAAATGAAAGTGGAAAAATGTGCTGTTTGCCGAACAAAACACCAACATGCTCTGCGCACCGCGGTATGTTTTGTAAAATGGGCAGGATAGTTTTGCATGATCAAGTAGTGCGTTATCCGGAAATATAGGCTTAAAAAAGTTATTCGGGAGTTAGAAAATCTGAAAACTATCAGGAAGACGGGGATCAACACATGACAAAACCGGTTGTGTCATTGGTAAATTTCACTGAGCCATACCAGTCCCTAAAAAATGCCTTGGATTTGTGCGGCGGACTGGAGGGTCTGCAAACCAGCGATAATATTTTGATTAAGCCCAATCTAGTTTCTTGGGATTTTGAATTGCCGTTTCCACCCTTTGGAGTGGTCACGACTAGTACGCTGATAGGCAATTTGGTACGTCTGCTCAAAGAACACGGTTTTGACAATTTGACCATTGGCGAAGGTCCTGCTGACCTGAAATTAAAAGACAACTCTATTTTTACTGCTTTGGGCTACGACAAGTTGGTTCAGCAATATGGCGTTAAGCTGGTTAATTTTCATCGGGATAGTTTTATTCCTGTAGATTACGGTGATTTTAAGTTATCCATTGCCAGAGAGGCCCTCGCGGCAGACAAGATCATTAATGTTCCGGTCTTGAAAACTCATAACCAAGCCAAGGTGTCCTTAGGACTTAAAAATCTCAAAGGTTGTTTAAACCGGAAATCAAAAATGATTTGCCATGGGTTGGGTGAAATGGATCTCATGTTCACTTTTCCCCGCATTATCGAGAAACTGCCTGTTGCGCTCACTATTATCGACGGGATTTACACTTTGGCTAAGGGGCCGGGCCCTACGGGCAAGGCGTTACGGCGCAATCAGCTAATTGCCTCACGTGATCCTTTTGCCTGTGACTTAGTGGGAGCGGAATTACTAGGCTACAGGGGGGAAGAAGTAGAGTTTTTGCGCCATTTTTCGGAGCGGGCAGGCCGTAGCCTCGACTTGGCCGATGTAGAGGTGAAAGGGGAAAATGTGGCGGAACAACGGTCCTTTATCGAATACGACTGGGAATGGACTGAGGACAATACGGGACCATCCGGGTTTCAGAAGCGCGGCATTTCCGGCCTCGCCGTCCGGAAATATGATAATTCCTTGTGTACCGGTTGCTCGGCAGAGTTTAATCCCATGCTGATTCTTCTGATGTCTGCTTACGGCGGGGAGCCTTTTGATGAGGTGGAAGTTGTAAGCGGTAAAAGTCAGTTGGCCCAGCCTGGATTTAAGAAAACGATCCTATTTGGCAAGTGCGCCTATGACATGAACAAGAATAATCCCGATATCAGCCATGCGGTACCGGTGCCAGGTTGTCCCCCTGACATAAAAAAGTTTGCATCAACTCTGGCTAAGGAAGGTATTTTATGTCATTACGATGATTATGTCAAATATCGTCATACTCTTTTCGACCGTTATAGTGGGAAAAGCGAGTTTGACTTAAGCCATTGGACGATTTGATAGAAAGAAGGGTTAGTATGGGGAAAATTTGGCTTAAAACGTACCCGGAAGGGATTCCACATACTTTGGATTATGGCACAACATCATTACCCGCGCGCCTAGAAGAACAGGCCAATGCTCAGCCTGACAAGGCTGCAATTATTTTTTATGGCCGGGTGCTCACCTACCGCGAATTAAGTGAGGAGGCTTCCCAATTTGCTGCGGCCCTACGGAAATTAGGGGTGAACAAAGGGGACAGAGTTGCATTTTTCCTGGAAAATTGTCCCCAGTTTATTATTGCTTATTTAGGCGTCCTGCGCTGTGGTGCGGTATTGGTCGCGCTTAATCCAATGTTTAAAAGGCAGGAACTAGCCTACGAATTAGAGGATACCGGGGCGGAAACATTACTGGTCCAAGACTTGTTGTATCCGGTGTTTGACTCGGTCGGGCCTAGTCCTGTGAAACGGGTGATAGTAACAAGCTTGAGTGACTATCTGCCTAACCAACCGTCCTTGCCATTGCATCCTGACATGCATGCTGAAAAGCAAGTTTGGGTAAATACCTATGACTTTGCGGAGTTGCTACGGGATCCGGAATTGGAGCAAATCCAGTTGGAACAAATTGAACTCTCCGATCTGGCACTTCTCCAGTACACATCAGGCACCACGGGGATTCCCAAAGGCGCCATGATCACACATGGTAATATCATCGCGAACTCTTACGGCGCTTCAGTATGGCATAATTATACTCAAGACGATATCCATCTAACTGTGGCGCCCTTGTTTCACATAACCGGCATGATTTTATGCATGAGTACCCCTTTATTCAGCGGCGGCACGATTGTCCTGTTTACCCGGTTCGACGTTGAGGTAGCTTTAAAGGCGATCGAACTGTACCGTGTCTCGGCGTTGACAGCGGTAACTACAGTTTTTTTAGCATTAATTAATTATCCACATTTAAAAAAATATGATACAAGTACATTGAAGTTGAGCATTTCTGGAGGGGCCCCTGTACCATTGGAAGTCCTCCGCAAATATAGGGAACTAATTGGGACGGATTTGCTTCAGGGATATGGCATGAGTGAAACCACAGCGCCGGTTACGCAAAATAACCGGTTAAGGCCCAAGGATGATTCGGTCGGGCCCCCGTTGATTGACGTAGATGTCAAGATTGTGGATCTGGTGGACGGCGAACGTGAAGTAGCCTTAGGCGAGGAAGGGGAATTGTGGGTCAAAGGGCCCCAGGTAATGGTTGGATATTGGAACAAGCCGGAAGAAACTGCGGCATTTCTGCGTGATGGTTGGTTGGCCACGGGGGATATCATGAAAATGGATGAAGAAGGTTATCTCTACATTCGGGGCCGCAAAAAGGAATTAATTAAAGCTTCCGGATATAGCGTATTTCCGGCTGAGGTCGAAGCCTTGCTTTACCGCCACCCTGCTATCGCTGAAGTGGCCGTGGTGGGAATTCCTCACCCGTATAGGCAGGAAGATGTAAAAGCTTTTATAACCTTAAAACCTGAGTACAAAGGCCAGATTACGGAGGAAGACATGGTGGCCTGGGCCAGGGACAACATGGCCGTATACAAATATCCACGGCAAGTAGAATTCCGGGATAGCTTGCCGAAAACCGCTTCCGGAAAGTTGCTGCGTCGAATGCTGGCGGACGAAGAACGTCAGAAAGCGGAGGCCAAGGCTAACTAATCGTAGTTGGTTCCGGTAGATGGGGTGAAGCACTAAGTTTGAATACGGCTAAAAAAGCTAACCTGACAAAGTAAGTTATGGTAACAGGAAGGAGAAAGAAGTTATGAGAACTGCGCGGCAATATCTTGAGAAATTAAAAAGCATGCGGAAAAATGTCTTTTTAGAAGGAGAGTTGGTGGAGAGGGATGACCAGCGCCTGAAGCCCGGTATAAATGTAATCGCCGAGACTTTTAACTGGGCGGCTGCCGAGGAAGAGGGTGAAGTGTTTACCACTCGCTCCCATCTGACCGGAGAAAAGATCAACCGCTTTTGTCATATTCATCAGAACCCAGAGGATTTGCTGAAAAAGCAAGAAATAACCCGCGAATACTCCAGGCGGGTAGGTGGCTGTATCCAGCGGTGTATGGGAACAGATGCGCTCAATGCTCTCTCTGTTGTTACCAAGGAGGTTGATATAGCTACTGGCAGCGATTACCACCAGCGCTTTTTGGATTATCTCCGTTACTATCAAGCGGAGGACCTTGTGGCCAACTGCGCCCAAACCGATGTCAAAGGAGACCGCACATTACGTCCTCATCAACAAAAGGATCCGGATATGTATCTTAGGGTAACCCGAAAAACCGATGAGGGGATCATTGTGCGTGGGGCCAAAGCTCATAATTCTACGGCGTCCTATGCCGACGAATTAATTGTGTTTCCCACCCGGGCAATGACGGAAAAAGATGCTGATTGGGCTGTAGCGTTTGCTATTCCGGCTGATTCTCCGGGAGTGTCGCTGATTGTACGCCCGGCTGCTTACCGCCAGCGGGAGAAAATGAAAGCTCCTATTGTCGAATACGGTGATGTCAGTTCTTTAACGGTTTTTGATGATGTGTTTGTGCCATGGGAGCGAGTATTTTTATGCGGTGAGTATGAATTTGCCGGTCAATACGCTTCTCTTTTCGCTACTTTCCATCGTCATAGCTATACCGGTTGTAAACCAGGGAGAACCGACATCATATTGGGGGCTACTGCTTTAGTGGCGGAATATAACGGGATTGAGAAAGCTCCCCATGTCCGTGACGATTTGGCGGAATTAATCACCATGTCGGAATTGGTCTACGGGGCAGGGATTGCAGCTGCGGTAAAAGGAACAGTCGCCGCATCAGGTACCACTGTTCCGGATACCATTTTTACAAACGTAGCCCGCTATCATGCCGGAGTCAATATTTACCGGGAGTATGAAATCCTAGCCGGAATTGCAGGAGGATTGCCTGCAACTCTACCGTCGGAAAAAGATTTCGTCAATCCTGAAACGGCTGGGTATTTGAACAAGTACATTATACGCAAAGAAGGGATTTCGGCAGAGGATCAAGAACGCTGTTTTCGGATGTTAAGTGATTTTCTAGCCTCGGCCTTTGTCGGAGTTAGCATGGTTGGCGGCGTACATGGCGGAGGTTCACCCATCATGGAACGACTGGCCATTACCGGGCAGTATGATGTCCAATCGAAAAAAGAACTAGCCAAATATTTGGCCGGGATAACGACAACTGTCTAGTATTTGGCCTGAGTGAAAATTAACCAAGATAAGGAGGAATCCGGGTGTGTTGGTTATGCGAGAAATATGGTGATGGCTACAAATAGTATCTTAACCCGGAGAACTATGCTAGGCGTTTGTCCAAGGTACGTAAAGACACCAGAGAAGCTTTCGGGGCTGATGCTATCCCTAGGCTGGCGGGTATGGGGGCGGGGGTGTTCAGGCCACCGCTTTCCACTTGTACATTAGAACTAGCAGAGGTTATAAATACTAGGGAGAATTATATTCCATACGGGCATTAGACACTGCAAAGGAGTTTTCCTAACCTCTACCCCTTGACAGGTTGAACGGAGGAATGTTAAGGGCACACCTGTGAACCTCGTGAGACATGGGGTGAACCATTAGGGACATTGTATAGAACCAATTGTGCTACCATGATGTGGAAAAACGAGGAGACCCTCTTTTACCATGGTAACCACAAATTGTGAGAACTTTTGCCTTGTAGGAGTTAAAAGAGACTAAGCAAAATCTATGAAAAGGCGAGTATTAGCGAGCAAATCTTAATTTATTGAGGGGGGATTAAAGGGGCAAATACTTTGAGAATATTCAAACAAATTATAAAACAGGAGGGAAATTTTATGTTAAAAAAAAGAAAGAACATATTAAGTTTGCTACTTATTGCATTATTGTCCGTTTCCGTACTCCTAAGCGGGTGCGGTTCTGTTAAAACTGAATCTGCTTCTACTTCACCTTCAACAACGGCAAAAGTTATTAATATTGGCTGGTCGGGACCCCTGAGCGGTGGGGCTGCTCAATACGGCAAGGATACGCTTGACGGGCTTCAGATGGCAGTTGATGAAATCAACGGCGGCGGTGGGATCACCGTCAATGGACAGAAATATACCTTTAAAGTTATTTCCCTTGATGATCAGTATAAACCCGATATGACAGCCACGAACGGGAGGCGACTTGTTTCAGAATACAAAGCGCCGGTGATTTTTGTTCCCCATACCGGAGGTATTTTTGCCTTACAGGAATTTAACATTGATGATAAATTCTTAATCGAAGCCCATTCCTCCGACCCCACCGTTGCACCTCGTAACAATAAATTAACATACATTGGAGCTCCCGCTTACAGTGGGCAGCCAGTGACTTATTCCAAGATTGCCATGCAAAAGTTCGGTAAAAAGGTTGCCCTTATTCCCGCAGTAACTCAATACGGTAAAGATTGGGCAGCCGCTATGGAAACTGCCTGGAAAAATAATGGGGGTACTGTTACTGGATCGTTTCCTCTGGACTTCAACACCCAGACAGATTTCTTCCCGTACATCAGTAAAGCTTTAGCGAGCAATCCAGATGTAATCTACGTAGGCGGCCCGTCCCAGCCTTCTGCGCTTCTGATTAAGCAGGCCAAACAGCAAGGTTTTAAAGGGGGCTTTATTATTAGCGATCAACCCCGGCTGGAGGATATGGAAAAAGTCGTTGCCCTGAGTGAATTGAACGGAACCATTGCCTTAATGCCGCTATACCAGTGGAATACTCCTGGTGTGAAAAAATTCGTGGAAGCTTTTAAAACAAAATATAACGGTAAGGTTCCTACATTCCACAATGCAGGGATGTATATGGCAATGAAACTTATTGCCATGGGCATGGAGAAATCAGGAAGTGTTAATGACCCATCGAAGTTTTATGCAGGCATGAAACAGGTGCTGCCGATTAAAGGTGATTCAATGCCGTATGAACTGGATAATATTACGGATAATGGTCAGCTGGTTCAACCGGACCAGGGAGTCATAATTACTGACGGAAAGTACGGGCAACCTTTCCCGATCATTGCGAAGTAAGCTTCTTCCAGGCCGGAAACGCTGCCGAAGTAAATGACTGCAGCGACTTTCCGGCCCCCCGGTCAGGGGCATACTTCCTTAATTAATAATAAATCGGTTTACCGAGGAAATGGGGGTTTATTATGGACCTGTTTATCCAGCAATTATTAAATGGGCTGACGCTGGGAAGTATTTATTGCCTCGTTGCTCTGGGGTTAACACTAATCTATGGCATTATGGAAGTGCCTAATTTTGCCCACGGTCATTTATATATGATTGGTGCTTACGTTACATTTTTCAGTATTACGGTTTATGGTCTAAACTACTGGATGTCTGCTCTGTTGGCTGGGATATTGATTGCCATCTTGGGGGTAGTGTTGGAGAGAGTCGTTTTTAACCCACTGCGCCATGCTCCCAGCAGCAATAAATTTATCGCCGCCATTGGGGCTATGATGTTTCTGGAAGCTGGAGCCAGGCTGCTGTGGGGGGCTGATTTTCGCAGTATACCGGCTATCTATGACAAAGTTGTTAGCATAGGTGGGATCCGGATTACGGAGCAAAGGATAATCGTGATTATCGCAGCCATAATTTTAATCTCAGCCCTTAATCTGTTCTTGAAACGAACAATTTTAGGTGCATCAATTGAAGCTGTTGCCCAAAACGCCGAAGGGGCTAAGCTGGTCGGAATCAATAGCAAAGCGGTGGCCATGCTTACATTTGCTATCGCCTCATTCCTGGCAGCGATTGCTGCTACTTTGGCCGGCCCCATTTTTCTTGTCTTTCCAACCATGGGTGAGCTGATTATCATGAAAGCATTTGTCATTATTGTTATTGGTGGCATGGGCAGTATTCCAGGGTCCATAGTGGGGGGGTATATTCTCGGTCTGGCGGAGAGCTTGGGAGCAACCTATGTTTCCGTAGATTACAAAGATGTGTTGGCTTTTCTTGTACTTGTCCTAATTTTGACTGTTAAACCTACGGGCCTGTTTGCGAAGGGGGTACGGTAATGGCAGCAATAAAGCAGAATTTTAAATGGTCTTGGTTTTTTTATCTGGCTATGTTGTTCTTGGCCCTGATATTTCCCTTCCTTAGTCCGAACAGCTACTACATCCAAGTTGTCTCGATGGGTTTTATTTTTGCTATCGCTGTTTACGGACTTAATCTCATCGAGGGCTACATGGGCCAACTGTCATTGGCGCAGTCCGGGCTATTTGGTGTCGGGGCCTACGCAGCGGCCCTCCTGACTATGAAGGGGAATATGTCATTCTGGATAGCGGTACCATTGGCCTCATTACTTACAGCAGCATTTGCTTTTGTGGTTGGGTTAATTTCCTTTCGCACCAGGGGGCATTACTTCGTCGTTTTAACCCTGTGCATTGGGGTTATCATCAATTTGATCATTCAAAAATGGGACAGTGTAACCGGAGGAATGGGTGGTTTAATTGGTATTCCCAAACCCAGCCCATTAGGATCCATTGAATTTAATACTATAAAAGCACAGTATTATCTTATTTTGAGCTTTTTGCTGTTCACTGTTTTTGTCATGTACCGGTTGATTCATTCCCTGGTAGGGCAAACTTTTATATCTATCCGCAACAGCGAAGAACTCGCGGCTACTATTGGAATCAATGTCATGAAAAATAAACTTTTAGCCTTTTGTATTGCCGCTTTTTTTACCGGTATGGCCGGGTCGCTATACGCTTCGTTCATTCGATTTATTGGTCCGGATATAAGCAGCCCTACGCTCACTTTCGAATTTCTCCTATATCTATTGGCCGGAGGGCAAGGGACCATAGCCGGACCGATTGTCGGTACTTTACTTATGTCTGGACTTACAGAAAGTCTTCAGTTTTTAAAAGAATACCGTTTATTGCTCTACGGGCCGCTTTTGATTTTGATTGTTAAGTTTTTTCCCTTGGGTCTTGTTGGCTTTGTCAAGGTCTCAATTAGTAGAATTTTCCAAAATAGTCCTCAGCAAGATAGCGATAAAGGAATAAAGCAAGGTTTGCCGGCGAAAGGAGAAGGGTTATGATTTTGGAAACCAAAGCCTTGGGAAAGGATTTCGGAGGGTTGACCGCTCTAAACGATGTTGACTTCCAAATCAACGAAGGGGAAATTGTCTCCATCATAGGACCCAACGGTGCCGGAAAATCTACTTTTTTTAATGTCATTTCCGGATTTTACCCGCCATCCCGGGGCAGTGTCAAGTTTCAAGGCCGTGAGATGACTGGGACGCCGACCCATATCTTTGCCCGGTGGGGTATTGCAAGAACCTTTCAATCGACTCACTTGTTTACTAATGGCAAAGTGCTGGATAACTTGATCATCGGTTACCGTCATAAAACTAAAATGGGCTTCTGGGATGCCATAATACGAACGCCAAGGGCCCGCCGTGAGGAAGGGGAGGCCAGGAAAAGGGCAGAAAGAACCCTCGAGTTTGTCGGTCTGGCTGGAATTGCTGATGAGCCCGTGACAAGTATTTCCCAGGAGGAAGGCAAGCGGTTAGCTATTGGGTTGGCATTGATGGGTGAGCCCCGCCTGCTGCTCCTGGATGAGCCCGCTGCCGGTATCAATCATAACGAAACTAATGGTTTGGTAGAACTGATCAAAAAAATTCGCTCGGATGGAATTACCGTATGCCTAATTGAACATAAAGTTCAAATGGTCATGGGGTTGGCTGACAAGATTATGGTTCTCAATTACGGCAGCAAGATTGCTGAGGGAACACCCAAAGAAATTAGCAGTAACCATAAGGTTATTGAGGCATACCTGGGGAGGGCTGAGCATGCTTAAGCTTAAAGGTATTAGCATTCAGTTTGGCAGTTATCAGGCATTACAGAATATCGATATGGAAATCCGACCAGGAGAATTGGTCGTTTTGCTCGGGGCGAATGGTTCAGGCAAATCGACCCTGTTTAGGACTATTAGTGGGTTGCTCAGACCTGCCAGTGGTACCATCGAGTTTAATAATCAAAGAATTGATGGAATCCCTTCACACAAAGTAGTAAGGCTGGGCATTTCCCAGTGTCCAGAAGGACGCCAGCTCTTTGCTCAATTATCGGTGCAAAAAAATCTTTTATTAGGTTCTTTTTCCCGCCGGCGGGATAAAAACGGAGTTCAAGAATCTCTCAGCACGGTTTACGAATTGTTTCCTGCCTTGAAAGATAAAAGAAATGCCCCGGCTGGTTCTTTAAGTGGAGGACAACAGCAAATGTTGGCCATCGGGAGAGCACTGATGTCCTCACCTCAACTTTTAATGTTGGATGAACCGTCAATTGGATTAGCTCCTTTAGTCGTAAATCAAATGTTTGAAATTATTAAAAAAGTGAATGAAAAAGGGACAATGATACTTCTGGCTGAGCAAAACGCTAATATGGCGTTAAAGATCTCGCGCAGGGGTTACGTTTTGGAAAACGGGCGAATTGTGATGCACGATCACAGCGAGGCGCTTGCCGGAAATGAAGAAGTTAGAAAAGCTTACATTGGGGCCTAATAATGTTCCAGCATCTAATGAACGAGAGGGTAGACATCATGGCGAAACCAGTAGTTGCCCTGGTAAAGTACGTGGATCCTTATGACTCTTTGAAAGCAGTTTTGGAACTGAGTGAAGGACTGCAGGGGTTAAACAGAAGCGACAAGATTTTAATCAAACCTAATATTGTCAGTTGGGACTTTGAACTGCCCTTTCCACCTTTCGGTGTTGTCACGACAAGTACAGTGATTAGCAACCTGATAAGGATTTTAAAGGAAAAAGGCTTCCATAACCTGACTATTGGTGAGGGCGCGCCGCCTGATGTAAATGTCAAAGACAGGTCAATCTATGCAACTTTAGGCTATGATAAGCTGGAACAAGAATATGGTGTAAAGCTGGTTGATTTTAATAAAAGCACGTTTCGGGAAGTGGATTTTGGCGATTTTAAGCTTTCAATTGCGGAGGAGGCTCTGGCAGCGGACAAAATTATCAATGTACCGATTTTAAAAACCCATAATCAAGCCAAAGTGTCCTTGGGTATAAAAATCTTAAAGGTTGTTTAAATAACAAGAGTATTTGGGAAATGTTTTACTTCTGCTACGATTGCTTTATCCATTTTCTTTACTTGCTTCTCCAAGGCGTGGATGGTTTCGATGCTCGTGGCTAGGATGAGATTAACCGGTTGAAGAAGACCTCCGCGCAGGCGGTGGGCCTTGCGGGCGGCATCCTTTAGCTTATTGGCTGTGGCTTCTGGATCTTCGAAATGACTTTTACCTTTCTCCATGAGGAAATCAATCAGTTCATCAAGCGGTCGGGCCGCAACCTCTTCTGGAGAAAAAAACTCAAGTGTCAAGAATTCAGATGTAGCGCCGAAAGTGTCGCTAAATACTGCACCCTGGGCAAGAGTACTGAACTTCAAAAACAAGTTGGTGAGGAAATAATTCTTTTCCCGTGAGATCATATTGATTAAGTGACAGCGAAAGCGAGTGAGGCACTACAAAGGCAGGTAGCGGAAATCTACCTGAGAGCCCTCCGGGAGGTGTCCAAAAACGTAAACGTTCGGCAATCACCCAGGCATCAACCCAGTTTTTCTTTGGGAAGATCAACATAAGCCTTTTTGAAATTAGCCACTACCTTGGGGTTGAAAGAATAGATCTGAGGCTGCATTGGGGCTAGACCAGGGTCTTCAGCTAAGAACATCTGTAAAGACCAACTGTACACAGAAGTGGCTTCCAGGCCGATCACAAGCCTTTCATCATTTACTTTCGTGCAGGCTTCGGCGAGATACTTGGCAACCTGTTCACACCCGGGGCGATCATTCAAAGCCTTCAGGCGTTTAACCGGTTCATCACCACGATCATTGACAATACGCACTTTGAAATCCTTGGAACCCACATCAATACCGACAAATAAGCTCAATTAGAATCACCTCGCTTTCTGAGCCGATATTTGTAAGATTAACGTTGGGACCAGGCACCACAACCGGTCAACAACCTCGCCGAATCAGCACTCGTCTTAAAGGAATCATAAATCCACCCGACCTGCTACCAGCGGAGGGGCTCCCTTTAAGCTGTGCAACCTTCGAGTTAAAAGCTCAAGTTGTGGGCTGGCAGTCAGACTAATTAAGAGGTCAAACCCAAGGAGGGAAGGCCTTGCCAGAACGAACCTTACGATTCCATTTTGCCTAAATCCCAACAAAATTCATTACTATATTTCTGTTTTCAAAGAAGAAAGTTTTAGTCTAGGTAGCCTTTGGAGAAGGCATGCGTGTGTGCCTTATGTGGAAAAGCCATTTGGGGTAGTCCTAAAAGAGCTTTCCCACAACGGCACGCCCCGCACACCTTCGACGGCTGCATGGGGTATGCGTTATCCTGCGCGCACCTTGTTGATATTGACCATTTCCATGCTGCGATTTCCAGTTACCGAGACCAAAATAAATGCCCCACGTTCCCTCGATTTATTGGACTCGTGGGGCAGGAACTAATTCGATTATACGAGGAGGTAGGAAAAGTGCCGTTTATAGACATCCAAGGGAAAAACGCGCATTACCAGCAAAACGGTGAATTCCGAACTGACAAGTCGACTTTATTGTTTGTGCATGGCGCCGGTGGAATGGGAAATAAGTGGGTTCACCAATTATCTGGAATCAAGGGCTATAACCTCATTGCCCTCGACCTCCCTGGGCATGGTCGTTCGGAAGGGGAAGCGGCTGATTCTGTAATTATTTACAGGGATTTTGTTTGGCAATTTGTCCAGGCTCTGAGTTTAGGTCCGTTTGTCATCGCTGGACATTCTATGGGTGGGGCGATTGCCATGGAGTTTGCTTTGGCTTATCCTCATTTATTGGAAGGGCTGATCATTGTCGGCAGCGGGGCAAGACTGAGGGTAAACCCGGAGACATTAGAAGTGTTATCCCGGGGCGAACACCCTCTGGGGAATGTAAAATACATCTATTCTCCTAAGGTTTCTCCCATAGTCTTGGAACGGGCTGCCGAAGAGATGAAGACTGTTCCAACCGAGGTTCTCCTGGCGGATTTTCGATCCTGTGATAACTTTAACCTAATGGATAGGGTTCAGAATATTAATCTGCCCACATTAGTCCTCTGCGGGCAAGATGATCAAATGACTCCGGTAAAATATTCGGAATATCTTGCCAAACAACTAGCTCAGTCAAACCTTGTGCTGATTCCGGATGCAGGTCATTCAGCAATGATAGAACAGTCGGAAGCGGTAAACAGAGCCATACAGGATTTTATCGATACACTTCAACGTGTTTCTTAGCGCAACATTATTTCACAGAATACGAAAAGCAGGAAACCGATGCCTTAGCTTGAGGAAATTATTGGAATAGAGGACTAAGGCACAGGCAAAGGCGGTGCAAATTGTAACGGCCTTGCGTCAAGAATTCCCTGGAGTCTGCCCAGCCATATGCTATACACGAACGTCCCTTTGCTTCCGCTGGAATACACTGGTAATTTACCAGGGTATTTTTTTGTCGGAGTCGGTTTATCAAAATAATGTTGTTTAGCGATGTAAGATAGAAGCATAAGATTTGGCTTGGACAAGATCGTGTGGTCATGTAAACTAGCTTAGAAAGGAGTAAGTCTTATGGAATCTATCATTAAAGAATATCGCGAATACCAGACCATCATCCGGGGCTATACTCAGAAAGTTATCCTTGGTACTTGGCGGGAATTAGTTAAGCTGGCTGACTATCTTAGGAACCTTTCCCTCACTTTTGAAACAGTCACCCTCGTTCACCTCGAAAATTACTGCATAGACCGGACTAAGAGCAAATCCCTGGGATACCGCAATCTCATTGTCAGTCAAATTCGTTCCTTTTTTACCTATCTTCAGCAGCAGGAATACAGGTCGCCCAGCGTTAATTTAACCTACGCCAATTTAGATGCTCATCAAGCCCTTCCAGAAGTCGCTTCGCTAGAGGAAATTCAAGATTGTCTTAAAGAATTAAGAAGACAACTCAATTCTATTTTGCGGCGTAGACAGTTTGACCCTATCTGGAAGCGGAATTTAGCCATATTTGCTCTGATGTATGCTACCGGTATCAGGGCCGGAGAAGTTGCTAATCTTTTGCTTCGTGATGTTTTATGGGAAGAGCAAGTCCTCTGCATTCGTGCTGGAAAGGGTCGGAAGGATCGACGTGTCCCAATCGTTGGAGAGGTATTGGAATTACTACAAACGTACTTAGCTACACGGAAAAATCTACATCTGGATGCTCCCTTGTTCCTGACATGGCGAAAGAAAGAAATGGATAATAATTTAGTCGGCCAAACCTTTAGGACTTACTCTAAATTATGGTCAAAGCCCCTTCGCCCCCACCAGTTGCGACATTATGTAGAGTCCCAGGTTATGGGGAGTGTTACCCGAAAATATATTTTTAAGACTTTTTTTATGAAAACACTCTCCATAATGAATAGAAAATTATCCGAAGTCAATCACGCAAAAAAAGCTCTCCGAGAACGGGAGCTGACTTTGGATAATTTTATTGGACGAAACCGCGGTGGGTTAGCACTATGGGGAAATTAAGATTTTCATTCTGCTCTTGGAAAGCAATTTATTCAAAACGAGGATGTTAGAGTGCAAAAATAAGTGCCCAAATAAATCAAAACATGCTCAATTAGACACAGCTCCCCCCTCACCAATGAAGAGGCATTTGAAAAACATTATGCAATTACGTGTTTTGGCGAAGCTTTGTTGAGATGACCAACACCGCAGCAAGTACAGATGGTAAAGTCTTTACCCGTCAGCTTTTTCAAGAATTCGAGGGTGGTCAACTTTGGTTTTGGTAAATCATTTATCTGAGTATGCGTAAGCTTTTTACACAGTTTAAGTTTTGTCGCTTTATTTCTCGGACTTAACAAACCATAATGTCGTATTCTCGTAAATCCAATAGGCAGCACATGAATAAAGAAAACGGCGAATAAATTCATTGGCTGTTACATTCATCTCTTTTTGTTTATTGCTGTCCTTGTAGTCACGCCATTTGAATGTAACCACACCGTCTTCAAGCTTTACGATACGGTTATTAGAAATCGCAACACGATGCGTATACCTTCCGAGATATTCAACAACACAGCCAGTGTTTTTAAATGGTGGCTTACAGTAGACCACCCATTCTTTTTGATAGAACGATGACATCCAATCACGAAACCTGCAAGGATCTTGCAAATCAGAAATAGAGCCATGAAACTCAAGCTTAGCTTGTTTAAGATAATATAAAAACTTACCTCTAAATTTCCTTGATAAAACCTTAACCGGGATGAAGAACTTTTTTCTTGAGTTCACCCACTTGCCGCAAGAGTTAAGACCTCCACCCGGCACAATACAGTGAATATGAGGGTGGTGCATCAGGTTTTGCCCCCAGGTATGGAGGACCGCGGTAAACCGATTTGCGCTCCCAAATATTTTTGTCAGCGGCAAGCTCGGACAAGGTTTCAGTGGCGGCTTTAAACAAAATATCATAGACAGCTTTTTGATTTTGATAAGCAACCGCGTTTAATGTATCTGGAATGGTAAAAACAACATGAAAATACCCGACATTCAGTAAGTCGTCTTTCCTTGCGTCAATCCAACGTTCTTTATTTAACGTTTGGCACTTAGGACAATGGCGATTCCTGCAGGAGTTGTAAGAAATGCGCATAAAACCGCATTCCTCACACTCATCCACATGTCCGCCTAAAGCAGAGGTTCTGCAGTTTTGAATCGCTCGCATGACCTTCAGTTGATCTGGCAATAGGCGATGATTGAGCTGATAGGTTCCTCCATGTTGAGCAAAAATATCTTGTAATTCAACCATGTGAAGAAACCACTGAATGACCATACGCGGGCAAGTTGTCCAAAGGACTTTTTATGCCTGATGTGACATTCGCAAGGTGCAAATAGATTGTCGTGGACTGAATACTGGCATGCCCAAGCAATTCCTTAATCTGTAACAGCGTAGCACCGTCTTCAAGTAGGTGTGTTGCAAAGGAGTGCCGATTATGGGGAGCTCTCCATAACCGGCATTATGTAGAGCCTCAGATTATGGGGAGTGTTGCTATGATTTGACCAATTGTAGGTCTTTTTTTATTGGATCACTCACCATAATACTTCATAATCATCCTAACTAGAAAAAGAAAGGATGATTATTTTGGATGAACTACTCGATTTGAAACAAATTATGGATCAAGTGCTTTTACTTCAGGAAAAGCAGGGGTATGCGTTAACCACTCTCAAGGTTCATCGGGGTGTATACAATGGCCTTCTCAGGTTCATGCAATCCAATAATTACGCAACCTTGAATGAAGAAGTCGGCCTTGAGTATGTGCATAACCGTACCGGAACATCTATGGACGGTTTTTATGGACGAGGTGACAGGAAGACCAATATATTTATGAAGCCGGTCCAGAACCTTCTCGTATTCATAAAGACCGGGAACATATCCTTCTACATGCGGTCAAAGATTTCCGACTTTCAGTGTCCAGAATGTTTTAACGAAGAATATCTTCTTTTCCAGGACTCCTATGAAGAACGTTATTACGCCAGCTCAACCATCGTGAGCAATAATAATATCTTACATAAGTTTCTTTATTTCCTTAATGACGAAAATATTAAGAGCTCCTTAGATATTACTCCTTCTGTAGTCACAAAATTTCTGGGAAATTACAGCACTGCAAAACCTAAATATGTAAGCACTATCCTGTATGTTATGCGTAATTACCTCTTCTTCCTGTATCAGCAGCGATTTACAAAGGAAGACCTCTCCAAATCTCTTCCTAGAGTTCGGACGATGCGCAACGCTTTTATTCCTTATTCATGGAACACCGAAGATGTTAAGAAACTGCTAGGGGCAGTTGATCGGGCAGACCCAAAAGGGAAACGGGATTATGCCATTCTGCTGATTGTTGTCCGGCTCGGATTGCGTGTCAGCGACCTTCGTGGATTGAGGCTTTCTAGCCTCAACTGGAACCGGAAGACCATAAGCATCAGTATGCAAAAAACGAAGCGGCCGATTGAGCTTCCTCTTCTTGAGGATATTGGCTGGGCGATCATTGATTACCTAAAGAACGGACGTCCTCAGACACCAAGTGATAGGGTATTTGTTCGCCATAGGGCGCCATTCGACGCATTTGGTGAGAACGAAAGTTTTCATAGAGAATTGCATCGCTACATGGTCAAGGCTGGGCTGGATATACCTCTTGATGTCCACTGCGGACTACATTCGTTACGAAGCACGCTGGCCAAGAAGATGCTGGAAAGCAATGCAACGCTTCCTGTTATTTCCGAGACTCTTGGGCACCAGAACATAAATACAACGAGCATCTATTTAAAGATTGATCTTGTAGGCCTTCGCCGATGTGCCCTTGATCCTGATGAGGTGGACCTATGAAAAAAATCTATGAGTGGAAAAGTGACATGAAGGGCCTTCTCTGTACATTCATCCAAGAGAAAAAGATGACTAACTTCATATACAAGAAACAGACTAGAGAATTGGAACGATTCGATGCTTATTACTATTACAACGGCTACAGCGGAATTAATCTGACAAAGCCGATGCTAGACCGCTACATCTATGGTGAATTTGAAAAGCCGTGTACTCATTACAAAAAGGAAATCCTTATGAGGAATTTTGCTGAATTCCTAAGCAGGCACGGACATTTAGTTCATATACCCATAATTAAATCCGCCTCCCAGAAGAGGAGTTCTCATATTCCTTATATATTTACAAAAAAGCAATTGCATAAGTTCTTTATGGCAGTCGATTCCTACCCCTTGGAAGGAACCAACAACCGCAACGTGCTTGATCCGATACTGTTCCGTCTTCTGTATGGAAGTGGTTTGCGAGTCTCAGAAACACTAAACCTGCAGCTTAAGGACATCGACATTGAGAAAAATGTTCTCGTCATACGTCATGCCAAGAATAACAAAGATCGGCTTGTCCCTATTGCACAGAGTCTGACCAAACGGATACAGCTTCTGCTGGATACATACCACAGGTTCAATAAGGACGACTCCTTCTTGTTTCCTAGTATGACTGGAAACAGAACAGATAAAAGTGCCGTTTACCGTCGTTTTCGAGATTATCTGCTTATGGCAGACATTCCGCATACGTCTGCCGGGCCAAGGGTTCACGACC